>CAVOOI010000018.1:0-4967 GCA_963697455.1 uncultured Pseudomonadota bacterium
CCAACAATATATCAAACACTTACACGATTTTCCGAATGCTCAAAAATTTACCATAGGGACTTTTGCAGGACATCGTTTCACTTTTCCCTTTAAGCTTGCGCTTGTGCGGGAGCAGTAATCCTGCTTTCCTTTTTCAGCGCTGCCAAAATAGGAGTGCTGGAACGCCGGTCTGGGCAGCAAATTTTATTGACCGCCGTCAATAAATCACCGACCTCCGCCGCACAATAATGCGCGGTGATCCTGATCGAACGATGACCCAACAAATCCTGCTGAAACTCAAAACTCACCCCAGCAGAACGCAGGCGTCTGCCAAAGGTATGTCTTAAGTCGTGAACTCTCACATGATTTAATCCAACACGAACACGTGCTTTCTTCCAGGCTGAATTATTCATGTGATGAAGTGGTTTGCCTTGATAAATGAAGACATAGGTAGGATCTATTCCCCTCACTTTTTCAATGATCTCTCTTGCCTGATCGTTCAACACGACCAGCCGATCATCACCATTCTTGACCCAGGTTCCCGGTATGATAAATACCGAAATATTACCTAGTTCAGGAATGCGGACTTCCCACTCCCACCGCAGTTGGCAAATTTCCCTATCTCGACAGCCAGCATTCACGGCAAATAAAGCCATACGCCTTAAATGCAGTGGTAGTTCAGCAAACAGCCGATCCTGCTCTTCCCAACTTAATGGGTAAGGCTTACGCTTGCCTGGTCTTTCATCCAGCAATTTAATGGCGGGTGCGTGAAGCAGCCAGGTGAGTCCATTCTCATCCATCCACTCCGTGGCCGCCAGCTTCAGAATTCGTCTCGTCACTTGCAACCCATGATTGATGGTGCGGGGGCTGACTTTATCTTCCCGCCGCTTTTCAATAAAAGGTTGTAATGTGCCGATATGGACAGATTCCAAAGGCAAATCACCGATAAAAGGGTCCAGGATTTTTACTGTCCAAGCATCTATACTCCGCGAGCGTTTATGCTGATTTTCCGTGAGGAATTTCATTGCCGCTTCGCGAAAAATCCGTTTCGGTCTAACGCCATAAATTTTAGCATTTCTGACCTCTTCCAGCTTGTGGACAAAAAACCGTTGAGCCTCTTCCAGATCGCCGGTTTGACAGCTTTCCTGAATGCGCTGGCCGAAAATCCGCTTATCAATACGCCATATTCCATTACGCTTGAAAAGACCGGATGGGGCCTTACGCTTCGTTTTACTTTTTCTCATAGCAACCTCCTCAAAAATGTGTGAGGTTGCCCACTAGTCTGTCCATAATAGACAACCTCCCGTCGAAATTCAATCAACGAGTCTTTATTGATTATTATTTGAGCTTGTTAATGATGGCCATCTGATGAAATCGTTTTTTTAACCAATTCTTCAAGATCAGCAGCAGTTGGTTTTTTTGGCAGCTGCCTTTTCTTAACGATTAATTTTTTGCGTTGCTTGCTATGCTGAGTTGTTGAGAATGCTTGCAGTGGCTGGTTAATATCTTCCCAAGGAGGTGTTTTTTTGGGTGGTTGGCCTATGGTCGCTTGTGTATAAGCAATCCAACAATCTAACTCTATACGAGAAAATCCAATGCCCTTTTTATCAATGGGGATTCTCGTTAAGTAAGGTTGCACGGCATCGCGAAAAAAAGTTTTGTTCATACCTAAATAATAAGGCGCGTCTCGCAATCGCACGATACCTGGAATTAACAAGATGTTGGAGCAACTCATGACGGCGTCTGATGTTGTCTTATCAAAATTAGCAGGATTAACTTCAGTCAGTTTTTTTAACTGAAAATTATCATATTTTTTCATAAAAATTTTTCTCATTAATAGATTCCAGTGAATGAAATACTACTCTAAAAAGAAGTCAAAAATTTGACCTCTTTTTCTATTAACATCAATTTTCTCTCTTGAGTTTATTAGCTCAATAAAATGGAGAGAAAAAAGGGAGCATGGATCGTAGTTACGGATTTACATTGGCTATTAAATACTTTGGCAGCTTGAAAGAATTAAGGCTTCGCTCGGGTATTAAGCATGGAAAAATAATGTATATGCGTAACCATGCCAACAAAATTAATCTATTAGATGCGCTAAGAATAGAGATTGCCAGTCACGGCGCAGTTAAGTGGCATTATTTCATGGGAAAGATTGACGAGAAAATCAAGCGGAGAATTGAAGAAGGTGCATCTTCAACTAATCAATCTATAAAAAATATTCAAAAGTCGTTAAGTCAGCGAGTTTTTGAAGCGATTGAACATGAAAAACAACTGGGTAACCGCCAAGGTCAGCGCAATGACCTGTCACTTCGTTTGAACTCAAACGAAGTCCAGGAAAGGACGGCCAAAAATGTAGCCAAATTATTTCAACTAAACAGTGAATGGGCCTACCGTCAAGCTAAGCAAGTTTTACAGAGAGGTTGCTATGAGCTGATTCAGGCCATGGACAACGGATTAGCAATATCTGTTGCCGCCAAAATAGCATGTTATTCACACAAAAAACAACGATGGCTTCTAAGCTTAAGTCATCCAGAAATGGTCACTTATATTAAGGAGAATTTTAATGAGCAGAATTAGAACGGTTAAGCCGGAATTATTTAAGCACGAAGGGTTATTTGAAGCGGAAGAACGCTATCATCTACCCTTGCGGTTA
Organism: uncultured Pseudomonadota bacterium; assembly: GCA_963697455.1. Lineage (GTDB taxonomy): Bacteria > Pseudomonadota > Gammaproteobacteria > Coxiellales > Coxiellaceae > JAFEDN01. Next base: position 2,636 of record CAVOOI010000018.1, read on the forward strand.
GTTTTCGTTGGCTTGTTTACTTGCTGTGACCGGGAAGGTCGATTTCGTTGGCAGCCGCGCCGGTTAAAGCTAGATATTTTGCCTTATGATGACATTAATATGCCGAAGATTCTCGATGCGTTGGCTGAAAGTGGTTTTATTGTCCCTTATGAAGTCAAAGGTATTTTATATGGTTATATCCCAACATGGACTAAGCATCAATATATCAATAACAAAGAACCTGCGAGCGATATTCCAAATATTATAGAAAGCGCAGGCTCAGAAAAATGTGCCAATCCTTCGGAAAAAAATAGGTGATATTGAAATAAATCAAAACTCACATATTTCAATTTCGGGAAAATCATATTTGCCACCAAATCACGCGTGCACCACGCGCGAGGCTCGCGAACTTGAAGACGCTTTTTTCTCCTTAAATCGGCACGAGGGGAAAGGAATGGAATATGGAAGAGGAAATATAAAGGAACAGGAAGGATGTGGAAAGGAAAAACTTTTGCTGAAAATTTTTTCGCACTGGCAAACGACAATGAATCATCCACAAGCCAAATTAGATAAAATCCGCCTACGCTGTATACGCGAAGCGTTAGAAATGGGCTACGATGTAGCGGAATTATGCCAGGCTATTGATGGTTGCGCTCGCACGCCGCACAACATAGGTCAAAATGAAAAAGGTGAGCGTTATGACTCCATTCAAGTCATCTTCAAATCCGCTGATCAAATCGACCGATTTATTCATAATGCGGTCAATCCCCCACGACCCGGTAAAGCCGAACAAAGATTGAATGGCAATGCCAGCGCCGCCCAAACCTGGCTAAATGAACAGCAGACGGAGATGTAAGCAATGGAAGCAATCGATAAAAAACGCTTCGCGGAACTCATGGCAGGATTAGCACAGACTTTTGTTACCGATATCTCTACCCAGGATCTTGAAAATTATTGGCGATTTTTACGTGCTTATCCCATAGCATCCATAGAAAAGGCGATTTTAGCTTATTGTGTCAGCCCTGAAGGTCATAAATTCATGCCAAAACCGGGGGAAATTGTAGCTGCTTTAAACGGCAAAAATAGCGAGAAATCATTGCTGGCATGGACTAAAGTAATTAAAGCCATACGTAAAGTAGGCGCTTCAAAAACAGTCATTTTTGATGATTCAATTATCCACTCAGTAATTGATGACATGGGTGGTTGGATTCGGTTATGTGGGTTACAGGAGCGGGAACTTATATTCCAGCAGCGAGAATTCGAAAGACTTTATCAGTGCCATGTCAATCATCCAAGAATGGAATACCCCAGACAACTTGCAGGCATTGTTGAGACCACCAATGCCGCTTCTGGCTACGCACTACAACAAGACCCTGTTTTAATAGGTGATGCAGTTCAGGCTTCTTTAGTATTTAAGCAAGGCGGGGAATTTTGCTCCCTGTCCTATCGTACCTTGCCTATTCGGCAAATTATGAAGTTAGGCGCAACGTCTTTGCAGCAGTCATCATTAGAAACTAATGTTCTCGATAAAAATAATTCACCAGGAGAAAACAGTGACAATTAAAATTATATTGATTGATGAAAGCCAAATTTTTCGTGCTGGTTTAAAAAAAAACCTGATAGATGAGAAAATTATCATTGTTGGGGAAGCCGGCAATGGCGTGCAAGGACAGTATCTTATTCGTCAAAAGCAGCCGGACATTGTCTTGCTAGATTTGGCATTGCCGGATACTACGGGAATACAAGTATGTGACTTTATACAACAGCATTTCCCAAAAATAAAAACATTATTTTTAATAAATTACAGCGAATTGTCTACATTAAATCGACTAATCGGCACTTCAGCTAAAGGAATTTTGACAAAACGCTCTCATTATCCTTTAATAGAAGCAATAAAAACCGTTCATAATGGCGGCCATTATTTACAACCGGATATAGCCTGGGAATTATTAAACTTCCGTGAAAAAAATAAAAACAATCAAGAGATACCACTAACGGATAGAGAGTACCAAGTGTTAACATTAATTGGCCGGGGCAAAACGTATGAAGAAATCTCGGAAATGATACATATCAGTTTAAAGACCGTTTACAATTTAAAATCTAGTGGATTAAAAAAAATAAATTGTAAAATTCCAGAGAAAACCATGCTATAATTTTAAAGATTGAGTCACACAACCTGATTCTTTGGCATAATTAGCAATTTCTTTGCTGCTCATTTTTAAAATATTTCGTTGTTCTTCATGTGAATAATGAAGCAATGCAACCGCAGTTGAAACTGCTAATCCTAAATCCATCGCTTTAATCAGCTCAGGTGAACCATAAAGAAGCACTTGCTTAGCCTGACGATAAGTCC
>CAVOOI010000019.1:0-23260 GCA_963697455.1 uncultured Pseudomonadota bacterium
AAGCTGGTCCCAGGGAGATTCGGGTTGGGGGACGTTAAGCCGGCACCTGACAAGGTCAGCGTGAACGAGATGTCGGTGCCGAAGGTGATGTTCTCCAGCAGGTCGTTGAGCGGCTTGCGTGTTGTTGATGGTCAACGGACCAGGGGACAAAGTCCCGGATACGTCGCCGTCCGTCGTGTTGAGGCTCAAACCCGTGCCGTCGGTGGAGAACTGCGTGATGGTGGCGGTTACTGGCAAGGTCCCTATACCGCCGGGGTTCAACTGAAGGTCGAAAGACCCGTTCTCTCCCGCGATCGCCGTCGTGTCCGCCGAGACAGCGAAAATGAAACTCGCACGGGCCGGGGGCGGGTCGGCAAGGCCGAATAGGCCCAACGCCATGACCGTCAAAAGCACTCGAGAACGCGGTCCACGGAATGTCATGGTAATTGCCTCTTTGCAACCGGTGCCCACGGGCCAGAGAATCCCAACGGTTCAAACAGCCGCCGCCAAGATACAAAAAAAGCTTCGGAGAGACAAAGTCACCCGGGCCCATAGCTAGGGGTGGTTGGCCTCAAGGCTCGCATACGGCAGGTGAACGAACTGTATGGTCAATTGCCGACCGTGCAATGTCAAGCGTATTCCTGACGGATTATTCAAGTATTTTGGTTGGGCCGATTCCACAGGGCGCATCAAAACTCAGTCCACCTAATTTCTACTTGTTGGGTCTGTAAAAGAGCATATTTACCATTTCTCGTTGATTCATCCCACGCATAGGAATGGCACGTCGGCCGGCGTTATCGAACGGCACCGGCTCGGAATCCGGTGTTGACTGTGCGTCTGTCACCGACCTCTTGCACCGCGTTCCTGATAAATCGCATCTGGTTCGATTAACAAACTTTGGGTTATTCCTCGCCCTGCGAAGCATCCGCCGCAGGCTTATTACCTTCTGGAATTACTCAGGCCGTGGATTCGGCGTTAGGGGTATTCCTGAAGCCGTTCAGCTGCGTCGTAGTCGTTGCCCTGGTCTGAGGTCGATATTAGCTTCCGTACGGCGTCGTATCCGGGCGTCACCAGCTCTTCGGCGGAACTCGGCGATTTCCGGTGGTCACGGCGCGGCTTCAATGGTGTGTGCGGCCTCGAGGGCTTTGATCCGGTCGGCAAGTTCGGCAACCCTCGGCGGGCCTTCCGCCCTGCACTGGGCCAGCCGCGAGAGACCCCTTGAGCTGGTCGCGCAAGACCGGTCAATTCGGACACGTAAGCCTCATGCGGGAAGAGCACGCCGAGACGGGCCTTGTAGTCGCGGAGCTGGGATTGGCGATCGCCATGTCTTGACGCACGCGTTCGCATTCCGGGCCGAAACCGCCGGCCAGGTGTTCCAGGCCGTTAAGACGGCGCGCGGGCCGTGGTGCTCGCGCGAGAGCGGCGAGCGGCGCGTTATCGCTCCTTCGAGGTACAGCTCGGGGGCGTATTGCGGATCGACCGTGAGGCCGAAGCGAAGGCCGCGATAGACGCCCAGCGGGGCGCGCTGGCACTGGCGGGCATATTGCGGCAGGGCGTCCAAACGTGGCCCGAGTGCGCCGTTACCTCGTCGTAGCCGACGCTCCGGTTGCCGATGAGGATGGGATCGTCAGCATGAGCCGTCGCGGTTTTCATGTCGGAAGTGAGGCTCGACAGGCGTTGCGACAGCTGATCGATGGCGTCGGGCAGGTCGCGCAGGCGCCTGTCGGGCTAAGTATTGTTCGTCGGCGTGGTTTCGCTTGAGAAGATTCAGCCGTTGCAGTTCGGCGTCGGCCTCGGCCAGCGTGAGGACAGCCGGGTTGCCCGATGCAAGGACTCGAAAGCACGCCTGGTCGGCATGGCTGCATGAAGTCCAAACTTACGCGCGGCATAATTACAGGTACAGAGCACTCCACGCCGATCTGCGGAACCGCCCACCGCTAATGGTTTATCTCGATATTCGGGTTGATCACGCTCTTCAACAGCCGCGTAAAAGCAATCCATATCAACATGGATAATTTTTCTAAATGATTTCATCTCCGTAGCCATGAGCCAAGTTTTATCTCTTCAATTTCTTCCACAATATTTAGGAGTATGGCGATTAAAAAATGGGTGATTCGCATATTCAATACCTAAGAGGGTTTTATCAATAAATTTTCCCTGTTATTATTAGGCTTGTTCTCAGTGATATCAAGTTGCCATTTTAAAGCCTTTAATTGCTGCTGAAACTTTAAATGTAACACCTTCTGCTATTAGTCTGCTGAAAGGCGGCCTCGTTGTAACAGTCGATGACTCGCTTGGCGATTTACCCGATGCCGATGTCCATCATGGGGGTCAGGCCTGAAAAAATGACATTACTTCTTTAAATTGGCTGTAAGCTGTCGCTCTATTTCTAAATAAAGACATTAAGGATTGATAGACGGTGGCTAATGGGTGAGACTTTGTATTATTATTGATTGCCACTTATTCTCAATTTTAGCTTCAAAGGTAAAATATGATTAAACAATTTCCAAATAGATTTATGGTCTCGATTTCCATGATCTTGTTTTCAACAATGTTACAGGCGGCTGCCGAAAGTTGTAATGATCCTTATTCTTATCCGTGCCCTGCCGAGCCGCAAATTGAAGCCGGTTCATGGGCGCCCTGGACTCTTTGTGATGGAGATCCCAAAAATCCAGGGATGATTGGAAATGTTTATGGAACTGATGCTCAGGGCGGGACAGTAGTTTGTGAATATGCCAATAATCTACATTTGATTTTAAAAAATGTTTGTAAGGTGGGAGGATATTGGGGGCCTGCAAAAACGCCTATATCTGCTTGTGACACCTACCTTCCCTATGAAGGCATTAGCACCCAAAATTTTTTTTACATTATGAATTAACCGTTGTAAATAATAATGGGGTCAGTCCTGTAACTTGCAACTTTAAAAGTGACAAGTCACAGGCTTGACCCTCTTTATTTTAAAGTTTACGCCAACTGGGTTTTGTTGAGTCTACCAGTTTAAAATCGACAGGGCCTATTCCAAAGATCGCGATAATAGCCGGCTCCTTCGCGTCCTTTTTCACACCGTCATAATGCGGCGTATGAGCAACGCGCTCGACAAACCCGCCAGTTGGCACCTGAACGCAATGCTTTGGATCAAAATCCTTGCCGCTGTTAACGCACCATGTGCCAGATACTACGATACTCAAGCGATCAGTCGCGTAACTGTGCGGGGCACTCATGTATCCCGGATACCATTTTACCAAAACGCAGTAAGGACCTGCCTGGTGTAGGTCGCCATACAGCGTCGCCATTTCTACGCTGTGCTTTGGTTCACTGCTTGATGAGGTCCATTTGACGTCCTTGGGAAGTACCACTATGGTCTGCAGCGGATTAAGTGGAGAGGCTTCAGCTTGTACACTCCAGAAGCAGATTAGACAGATGAAAGCACAAAGACAAATAAGGTTGAAATTAGAGCTCGCACTATTTTGTGAAAGTTGACTGCATAACATTGCTGATTTCCTCATGGTTTTTGCATACAGCCCTTCCCCAAGCGAGATGTAATCTTGCTCATGGCGAGCGACGATTGCAATGTCGTTTCCCTGTACCCGTGTGCCCGATTTTTCATGCCAGCTCCAGCTTAAACCTTCACCTCGCCCCCTGGGAAATGAGCCAATAAGTGCATCCATTTTAACATGCCTATGCTTTACGTACTACCACTTAAATTTGCGTTTCTGGCCATTAGGGTCAGCCCTGTAACTTCCAACTTTAAAAGTGACAAGTCACAGGCTTGACCCTCTTTATTTCTTTAAAACCAGCGCGGTTAAAGCCTACTTATCCAGAAGTCCCAAGGACGATTCAAGACGGCATAGTGAAGCTCATCAGTCTTAACCGCCTCTTCATGATCCAGGAATTTCGGCTCTCCAAGCTGCATCGCGATTGGCTGGAGATGAGCATTGATTGTTACATAGACTGCGCGAAATACGGCTTCCTTGATCGAGCTACCGACGATCGTAGCGCCGTGACCACGCATGAGTACCACAGCGCTTTTACCGAGCGACGAAGCCAGTGAGCGACCTAGTTCGCCGCTCTGAACCAGCATGTTCGTCATGCCATGTTTATGCTGTATATCAAATACTGGAACACCCCCAGCCAAAAATCCACACATATGATAAAGCGGCTGTAACGGTGTTTTGCTAACGCCAAAAGGGATTAAGGCAGGGGAATGCGTATGAACAATGGCATTGACATCAGGCCGCGCTCGATAAATTTCGCCATGAATGAAGCGTTCCAGCGACGGACTTGCTCCATCGGGCTTGCAGGGGTTACTGTCTAAATCCAACTCAACAATGTAGTTCTCTTTATCAGTCCCTCCAAGGTTATCGCGAGTCATGAAATAGCGGTCGGATCGGCTTGGGTCGCGGACAGAAACATGACCAAAACCATCGATGACCCGCTCATTCACCAAAATTTTAGTAGCAACAATAAGGTCATCGATGCTTTCCGCCGGATTTGCATGCATACAGGTTTCTCCATCTCAAGACCCCTAATTCTTCTAGGGTTATCTATTAATTTCTTGGCACATTTACACTAAAATTACACTCAACTTTCGACTTTTTCCATTTCTCTCCGGTATTGATTCCATATTTGACCTGGAGCAACATTAAGTCTATGAGGACATAATGCACTTGACGGGATATATTTTCTGCTACTCACCGAAAAATTGCAAGAATATTTACAGAACCAAAGGGGTCAGGCCTGAAAAAATGACATTATTTCTTTAAATTGGCTGTGAGGTATCGCTCTATTTCTAAATAAATTTCATTTTCTTTAGAATCTAAAAGTCGCTTTTTTTGCAATCTGACAATAGCTTTAGATAATGTGCTTGAATCTACGCGAAATATTAGAGCAAGCTCTTTCAATGAAGTATCGGTAAATCTCTGGGCAAAGAGAGAGATATATCCTCGGGCATGTGCGTAAGAATGACCTCGGGATAATTCTTTTAATGGTGACATTTGGATACCTAAGAAGTTGCAAAACGAAGTGAATTGCATAAATTTGTTGTAATTCCACAACGTTGGATTGTCGAGCGTTCCTTTGGCTGGTTAGAAAAATGTAGGCGATTGTGGAAAAATTGTGAAAGGAAAATGAATACGAGTTTACAGATGGTTGTGCTTGCATTTTTAGTGTTATTACTCAAAAAAATTTGAACAGCCATTCGCTTTGAGTATATTATAATTAAACACACCAAATTGTGGATAGCTAAGCTAGCTTAGCTATCCACACAAATGCCAGAAAATTACTTTAGTAAGAGCCTACATTCTGTTAATAGCTCTGTTTCTGCTACCTCATGTGGAAAATTGTAATAAGCAAAAATACATGGAAAATCGCCTAATTGTTCGCCTGATTTTGGCAGCCATTCACGATAAAGATAATAAACTGAATCAGCAATATTATTTTCACGAGGGCCTTTATGCATTACTGTCGCGTAACGACCTGATGGTAAGTATTTTTCAATAACATCTCCCTCGAGTTTTAGGTTTTCTGGGATTTTTATGCCCAAGTCCTCACGAAATTCAGCTGCTGGCGTTACTTTAGGATCATCATACGCAATAGCAAATGCATCTCCTGGTTTTGGTTTAAGATTTATTGATTGGGCTTTTGCCCACGATACTAGCTTATCAACACTTTTGGCCATCAATTTTGGGTCGCCTCGATGCTCTATAACTGCTAATCGTATTTTATCAAACTGTTTAATATCCACTTTCATATTGCCCTCACCTTGTTTTGGCAAACAATAAGGCGGTTGTTCCCAGTGAGACCAACTAGAGCCATGTCTATACTGGTTTGGGCTATAGCCACATGCTTTCTTAAAAGCGCGCGAAAATGCTTCATGGGATTCAAAGCCTGCATTGATTGCAATGTTAATTATGGACTGATCTTTATCGACAATAAGTTGATGAGCAGCACGTTTTAAGCGTAACCATCTAATATATTGTTGTAAAGACAATCCAGTAAATGCTGTAAATAAGCGGTGAAAATGAAATTTAGATACACAGAACACATCACTTAATCTTTCAAGCAAAATTTCTTCATCGAGATGCTGCCCGATGAATTCAATAACTTTTCTCAGCCGATGATGATAATTCATATTTCAATTCACTTTCAGTCATTGCTTAAATTACAAGAGTAAGAATACCTACTTATTACTAGCAATATTTGATCATTCTTGCTTATTTTCTGCTTCCTTTTAAAATTTACGATGCTTAAATTTATCAAATTAAAAAGACTTTGAACAGGCTCTTAGATTACGTACAGCAACTCAAAGAAAGCAGCTTCACTTATCTCCATACTTTAGGGCAAAACCTTATGGGCGTGGCGCGACGAAATCGTCCGTATGTGGCGATTCTAAGAACAATGGCATTACTGAAGGCTTTCATCGCAAGATGAAACTGATTCAAAGACGTGCCTATGTCTTCAGAAAAGTACTCTGTGGCGGTGTTAAAAGTGCCCCCCGTTCGGGGAAGAGCCTACTATTGTAGTTTGGTCTTCGCGCCATTTAAGGGGAACCCCTAACTGGCGCGAATTAGGCAATTTACTGTTTATTTGTTTTTGTCTGCATTATGAAGTCATACATGCCGGATAGCGCACATATTCCTGGTGTGCTCTGGCTGCTGTCTAATTCCGGTACTGGGTTCTTTGGGTGGAAATACCAATAGCATGCGCTACCAGAATTCGAATCTAACAACCGCACCATGACATCGTTGTTCAAATTACTGACTACTATAGAGTACTGTATTCCAGCAGATCCTAGGGCAATATAAGCACCAACTCGATCGCCATTAGTAGGTGGAATGACCACATTTGCTTCTGTCATAGTTATATTAGCCAGATCAGTAGAATCCTTCACCAACATCATCCCACTTATAGTGGGTGCGGCAGGGAAATAATTAAGTAAGGATCCATCAACCGTTATTGCATTGGGTTTAGCAAATGCAGTTGCTGAAGCTAAGATCATTGAAATGCCTACAATATATTTTTTAAGACTCATAAGTCGTTTCCTCAATTTAAGAATATTACGTATTATACAAAATGTCCTAATAAAAACACAACCTCCTGTTTGACAGGACGCATTTTATCATATCATAAGATAACCTGCATCCAAAGGGGTCAGGCCTGAAAAAATGACATTATTTCTTTAAATTGGCTGTGAGGTATCGCTCTATTTCTAAATAAATTTCATTTTCTTTAGAATCTAAAAGTCGCTTTTTTTGCAATCTGACAATAGCTTTAGATAATGTGCTTGAATCTACACGAAATATTAGAGCAAGCTCTTTCAATGAAGTATCGGTAAATCTCTGGGCAAAGAGAGCGATATATCCTCGGGCATGTGCGTAAGAATGACCTCGGGATAATTCTTTTAACGGTGACATTTGGATACCTAAGAACCTTGCGATTGCCTCCATAACTTCATTGAGATGTAATTTTTCAACAAATTCTGGTGATCTTTTGGAATTTATCTCTAAAATGATCTGATCTAATATTTGGATATCGCCAGTTGAAGTAAAGCCTAAACATGGTTTTTCTGGATTTATCCCGGTTGAAACAAATTTTTCATAAGTGATATTATTTTCCAGAAATTGAGAATGCAAAACATCGAATGTTTTTTCCGTAGTCAACCACTTAGTGGTTGTTTTTCCCAAGTAATCTCTAAAACTACTCCAAGGGTAATCGACAGAATTTTCTACGATCTTGGCATCAAATGGGTTTAAATGGATATAACGACCTAATTCTAAAAAGTATCGCTCATTTTCAACCAGTTTTGCTTTATATCTTCCCTGAAATAAATGACCGACACGTTTCTTTCTTTTATTGATCCGTTGAGTATATCGAAATGCAATATTTTGAACTATCTTTGATAAAGTCATTTCTCCCACTTCAATAATCAAATGAATATGATTCGTCATCAAGCAAAATGCATGAATTTTATAGTTAAATCGAATGATGCCTTCTTCTAGTAATGAATATAAATAGTAGCGATCTGAATCTGAAAAAAATATATTTTTCCGATTATTGCCACGTAACATAACATGGTAAATTGCTCCAATATAATGAATTCTTGGTTTTCTAGCCAAACTCCTGCTCCCTATTTAAAGAAAGGAGTTAATATAAAACATCCATAACGCACAGATAGCAATACAGGAATTTTTCAATCCTCAATAGGGTCAGGGTCAGGCCTGAAAAAATGACACTACTTCTTTAAATAGACTGCGAAGTGTCGCGCTATTCCTAAATAAATTTCATTTTCTTTAGAATCTAAGAGCCGTTATCGGCCTCAAGTGGGTTTAAAAGAGATTTTTTTGTCAATTTTTCAGGCCTGACCCTCTTCATCCCTTGACACGCTTTCGTGCCTTCTCTAAAATCGTCCACTTAAGAATGATTGTTTTTGTTACTGTACTTCAATTTATATAATGTAGTTCATAGTTCATTCTAAAATTGATTGCTGAGGGACTATATAAACATGACCAAACCTAAACGTATTTTCATCGTCGGACACACGGGTGCAGGTAAATCATTACGAGGTGAAGCTTTAGCTAAAAAACTGGGTTGGCAGTATATCGATGCCAACCCTGGTTTAGAGCGTTACATTGGGCGCAGTTTAAGTGAAATTTTTGGAAAACAGGGTGAAGAAGCATTTCATCAATTTGAAGCTGAAATAATATCTCATTATATCGTCAAAGAGCATGTTATGCTAATAATGGAAGAAGCTGTAACCGCCACAGAAAAGAATAGAAAATTGTTATCCTCAGAGTTTGTTGTTTATTTAAAAGTCTCAACGCCGGTATAAATTGAACGATGGCCAGATAGCCGATCTCCACTACTCCCAATTGTTGATCGCAAAGCATTTTTAGACAAACAGCACCTTGAACGTGATAGCTTATTTGAAGAAGTCGCTACGCTAATCATAGAGTCTATTTCTATTGAAGAAGATGTGAATAAAATAATTAAATCCCTTGAAAAATAGATGTTTTAAATGAAATATTATACTGCGATAAATATTTTAATGAAATCCGCTAAAAAAATTTTTATTGGGATCTTAGTATTTTTCTATTTTTTTACCCTGACTCCTGCTTTGGCCCAACTGGCAAATTGGAATGATATTGCATTAGCACCATTATTGCAGTTTTTTAAACAAGAAGGAATTATTTGGGGATCCCGCCCCCTTTACCATAATCAAAAAGGATTTATTCAGCAATCCCTGATTAGTTTGACTTATGTTAACAAAGCTGACCTATCTGCGCCTTATGATTTTCTTTTAACCCAACAATTGATGACCTTAGGTATTGCAAAACATTATCACCGTACCCCCAAAGTGCGCACTCCCCTCTATGCTCATTATAATCCAAAGCAAAAAACCTATACGCGCGCCATTATTATGATTGTCGATAATAATCGAGGTCGTGATGATGCTTTAGCAGCAGACAAAGCAGGTGAAGCGACTACTGTCGAACTAGGTGTTATCAGTATGAATTTTGCAGCTTTACCTGCTCAAGTGACTGATGGCGTCTTGCATACCAAAATACCATTTGGAGCTCTTTTAGCCGACAATCAAATAAAAACTCATAATATTAATACTCAGTATTTTAAGATCAATTGCAATGCCGCCTTGGATGTTTATCTAAACTGTTCTCATCATTCTACTACTCTATATGGTCGAACCAATACATTAATACGCAATGACGGTCAATGGGTAGCACGTGTAGTTGAAATCTTAACCGGGGCTGAGCTTCCGACAAGCATTACTCATGCGGCTTCGGCTAATCCGCTTGCAACATTTAAATCGACCTGTGTCTGTGTCGGATGTTATTTAAATTATGCGAATCTGGCTAATTACCAGCCTACACAGCTGATGAAAAATGATCATTGCTGGAAAGAATCTTTTTGTGACTTACGATACGCAAGACTTGCGCATGCGAATTTAATGAATAGCAATTTTTCAAACGGGGACACCTGCGTAAGACGAGCCAATTTTAGCCGTGCTTACTTTTATTATGCCGATTTAACTAAGGTAAAATGGCGAGGGGTGGAGTTGCGCGGCGCCCACTTGGATCACGCAAATTTATCTGGAAGTGACCTGCAGCTGGTGACAGCAGGATTTGCAAATTTTTCATCAGCTAATATGAATTCTGCGAAAGCGAGTGAAAAAACCATGGGAGGTCTAGGTGCTGATTTCCGTCATGCTAACTTTTCTTATGCCAATCTTAGCAATGCGGAATTAGCGGGTGATTTTAGTGCTGCTAATTTTTCCCATGCTAATTTAGAGCATGCCGTCCTAACTGAGATTGCCATATCAGACAGAACAAGGGGGAAAGTTAATTTTTCTTACGCTAATTTAAAGGGCGCAACAATAAACCTAAAGGACATGGGTTATACTTTAGTTGAACTTTTCTGTCATACCACCATACCAGATGGAAAAATAAACGACCGGGATTGCCTTCATTGATTAGCGTAATGGATAATGGTCATTATGCCACCCTTTTTGCATAAAGAGGGGCAGGCCTGAAAAAATGGCACTATTTTTTAAATAGATTTCATTGCTGTAATTAAATCCACGAAAATTATCCACGTTTTAGAGAAGGAGAACATGTTATCTTCTACCGCTTAATTGAAAAAAACGCCTGATTTTAGTCACCTCTTCCATATAAAAATATGGATATTGAGAAGCATTGATATCAATAGGGATAGCAACAAGATTTTTTTGTCAGTTTTTCAGGCCTGACCCTCTTCATTGGCGGACAGGAAGAAGCTGTTACTCCCTGCTGTATTTTTAATTCCCTCGAATTCGAGGGGTTTAAACTGGGGGTTATTGAGTTGCTCCCACACAACGAGAAAAAGCACTGTATCCTTATTTTTTAACCATTGTTCAATTAAAGCGCTGCCACCATCACGTCACTCAGGGGTTTAAAAGAGATTTTTTTGTCAATTTTTCAGGCCTGACCCCGTGGTCTCCCATCGCCAATCAGCGATGAAAGCCCCACCAGTATGATCAACTGTCACCACACAATAGTCAGGTCATCGTGTCAAAGCAGTTGACAATTTCTATATTTCTATTATAATGGAAATATGGAAACTAAATCAATCATACTAGCTCTTACCGCACTAGCCCAGGAATCGCGTTTAGCGATCTTTCGTCACCTGGTTAAGATAGGTCCCGAAGGCTTGCCGGCTGGTAAGATCGCGGAGGAATTAGGTATGCCCGCGTCTTCACTATCTTTTCACTTGAAGGAATTGACACACGCTGACTTAATCATCCCCCATCAACAAGGACGTTTTATTTTTTACTCTGCTAATTTCTCAACCATCAATGGCTTACTCGCTTTTTTGACTGAAAATTGTTGTTCAGGCAAAGCCTGTCTAACAGATTGTTCTACTCAATGCTCCACCGACAAAGAGGATCCATCATGAAACGAATGCATATACATATCAGCGTCATTAATTTGGCTGACAGTATTAAATTTTATACGGCGTTATTTGCCTCTGAGCCGACGCTGACTAAATCGGATTACGCAAAGTGGATGCTGGAAAATCCTCGCGTGAATTTTGCTATTTCGCAGCATGGTCAACGATTTGGTTTAGATCATCTAGGATTTCAGGTCGAGTCGAATGCCGAGTTAGAAGAAATGAATCAACGGTTAGAGCGAGCCGCATTACCCATCGAAGAGCAAGTAGATACCACCTGCTGTTATGCTAAGTCGGATAAATATTGGACGATTGACCCACAAGGCATTGCCTGGGAGTCTTTTCATACGCTGGACGGCATTCCCACTTTTAACGAAAATACTTTCAAAAACAAAACCCAATCAAGCGCGTGTTGTGCGCCCGCATCCAAGAGTTGCTCATGAGCAATAAAATTTATAATGTATTGTTTCTTTGCACCGGCAATTCAGCCCGCAGTATTATGGCTGAAGCGCTATTAAATACATTGGGGAAAGGGCGTTTTCGCGCTTTCAGTGCGGGAAGCCATCCTGTTGGAAGTGTGCATCCCCTGTCTATTAAGTTAATAAAAATTAATGATTATCCATTCGAAAGTTTGCGCAGTAAAAGTTGGGATGAATTCGCGAACATTGACGCGCCCCGAATGGATATTATTATCACAGTTTGTGACAATGCCGCTGGAATCTCTCAGGGTCAGGCCTGAAAAAAATGACACTACTTCTTTAAATAGACTGCGAGGTGTCGCGCTATTCCTAAATAAATTTCATTTTCTTTAGAATCTAAGAGCTGCTTATCGGCCTCAAGTGGGTTTAAAAGAGATGTTTTTTGTCAATTTTTCAGGCCTGACCCCGTGGTCTCGAATTTCTTACAGGAAGTGAAATCCAAAGTAATCACTTCTGGTATTCAAATAACAAGATCCGCGAACCGCCACCTCACTGAGTTTTACTGGTGGATGGGTGAAAATATTATGAAGCGTCAAGAATTACACAGTTGGGGTAAAGCCATCGTTGAACAACTTGCTAAAGATTTAAATGATAGCTTTCCCAATACGCAAGGATTTTCGGCTAGGAATTTGTGGCTGACCCGCCAATTTTATCTTGAATACAAAGATGACCAAAAACTGCAACAGCTTGTTGCCAGAAATTCCTTGGGGACATAACATCTTGATTATTAATAAAGTCAAAACCAAGGAGGAACGCGAATTTTATATAAAAATGGCTATTAAAACCGGCTGCACCCGCAATACCTTGAACGATCAGATTGCCTCAGGATTGTTCCAACGGTATCAATTGGAAAAACATCACAATTTTGAACATGCTTTACCTAAACATTTAGCAGAGCAAGCAGAAGAGACTATGAAAAGTATTTACATGCTTGATATGCTTGGCTTACAACCTCCTATTTTAGAAGCTGAAATGGAAGCAAAAATTATCGAAAAGATAAAGAAAGTGATGTTGGAGTTGGGATATGGATTTAGTTTCATTGGCAATCAATACGCAATACGCGCCAATAACAAAGATTACTTTATTGATCTATTATTTTTTAATCACCGCTTACAAACGTTGGTCGCTGTGGAATTGAAGGTAGGAGAATTTAAACCAGAATATGCAGGAAAAATGAACTTTTATTTAAATTTGTTAGATGATTTCGTGAAAGAACCTCACGAAAATCCATCTATTGGAATCATTCTTTGCAGTCATCATGATCGTTTTGAGGTAGATTATGCCCTAAAAGGCAGCAACAAACCCATGGGAATAGCTAACTATATGTTAACCCGTCAATTACCTGAAATATACAAAGACAAGTTACCGGCTGTTTCTACATTGGCGAATGAACTGAAGAAAAAATTATTAAAAGATTGATTGAGTTTTAAAAATATCGAATATGGTACTGTTTTTTTAGCTACAAATAAAAATAAGAACGCGTTTCACACAATAGCATGAAAAATTATCAATTTTTCATGCTCTTTATCGACTTTATCCTTGACGACCGGGGACTAGTGGGTGACCCTCTAGTCCCTCCTTACTTTCACTTCACACGAGCAATTTTTTTCAATTTATTACCACAAGAAGAGGTAGTAATAAATTGAATTTGATGGAAGATAATGTTGGATTTTATTTCTTTCTAAATCGGGAGCAAAAGCTTGAACCATCTTTAGAAAATAACTCGAAAATTTTATTTCTTTCGCCTTCGAATTTGCTTCTATCCGAATCCTCTTTATGTAGTTCAGCCAGTTTAAGTAACATTTGTTGTGTTAATTTTATTTTTTCATCATTCGACATAATTACACAACCCTTTATACGCTCTATACTTTCATTAAGAATAGAACAATTATTATAAAAATTATTTATCAAGTTAAATTCATCTTCGTCTAAATCGTTTACAAATTCATGTTGGTATTTTACCCAGCTGTTGACAGGAAGTATCTTATTTAAATTATCAATTTGGCCATTTCTTTTAAGCTCATTCAACGTTCTTTCTGCTGTTCTAATTTCATTCAGTAAGATTTGAGCGGTGCTGCTTTTGTTATCCCATTTTTGAAAGTAATAAATGGCTAAAAGAGCCCATGCAGATATAAGAGTTGCAAAACCAGAGAAAAATACACTAATAAATTTATCCAATCCCTGAAAACATATAATCAGCGCAATTGCACCCCAAAGAAGGATCGTAACCGTATGAAAAATATATCTAACAACTATTTTTCGCATAAAAAATTTCCTTTAATTATATCTTTAGTCAATTAAGAAGTTTCTGGCTCTACCCATTTAAGGGGGCATGTAATGGAATTTAGGCTAACCTAACACCTTGATTTGTTCAATAAAAAGGAGATTAAATATGCCCCACAAAGATTGTATCCTAAATTTACCTGGCTTTACCATCAAAAAAGTCTGAGGCTATCTGCCATTAATCCTCGATGTCCATTTTCGACGCAAGCCGCGCTGCGCCTTTTGTCAGGGCAAACAACTTCGTAATAAAGCAGCTTTATCCGCAACGTTAAACATGAGTCCATCGGCCATCGACCCATGATCTTGCGCTTTAAAGCTTATAAATTTTATCCAACCTTGTCACCGATATTTTAACCAGCAGTTCCCCGGCATCGGGAAACACCAACAGGCAAGTAAGCGATACAAACTCAAATCTTTCATCAGCATGCTCAAGGCATCTCGGGACAAACACTCTCTCACAATTTTAGGCTCGGCAAAGCCACTGTCGAACGGTGGTTCCATCAACATTATCTCTTAGAAAACCAAGAGACCCTTCAAAAACAATGTCCTAAAGTCCTTGGCCTAGACGAACATTCTTTTAGCAAAAAGAAAGGTTACGCCACGACCTTTTGTGACCTCGCTAAACATACTATCTTCGATGTCGTGCCAGGCAAATCATCTGCAGATCTCTCAGGCTATTTAAATAATTTACCCGGTAAAGAACGCGTAAAAGTCGTCTGCATCGATTTAAGCTCTTCCTATCGCAACATCGTCCGACAATATTTTCCGAATGCCATGATCGTTGCCGATCGCTTTCATGTCATTCGATTAATTAATCAAATGTCTATGCAAACTTATCAATCTATCGATCCACAAATCAAATACCAACGCGGTATCTTAAACGCATTACGCACTAATCCTGACAACTTAAAACCACACCAAGTGCTAAAGCGGGATCAGTATTTTAGACATCAACCCGCTATCGCTGCCGTTTATGCTTTTAAACAAAAACTGCATCGACTTTTAATGTTTAAACATCGCAAGGCTAAGCAGTGCAAACGATTAATCAAAATCTTGGCTCTACCCCATTTAAGGGGGCATTTTAATCGAAGTTAGGTTAACCTAACACCTTGATTTGTTCAGTAAAAAGGAGATTAAAATGCCCGTGAGCAATTTTATACTAAATTTACCTGGCTTTGCCATCAAAAAAATCACCGGGTTTAACCCGATAATCATTGAAGTGAATTATCGCCGACAAGCTCAATGCCCTCACTGTGGCAACAAGCGCTTGAAAAAGCACAGCTATATCCGCCAAGTCCGTCATGAGCTCATCGGACTGCGACAAAGTTGGCTACGGTTTAAAGCCTATAAATTCTATTGTCGGCCCTGCCAACGCTATTTTAATCAGCAGTTTCCCGGCATCGGGCGCTGCCAACGCGCCACCGAAAAAATCCGAAACCAGGTCTTCCAATTACACACTCAAGGCATTTCTCAAAAAGATTTAGCCCATAACTTACAATGCGGTAAAGCCACCATTGAACGCTGGTATCATGCCATTTATCAGCGTGAAAATGCCGAACTCGACATGCGCTTTTGTCCCGCTATCCTCGGCATTGATGAACACTCCTTCTGTAAAAAACATGGCTACATCACCACCTTCTGCGATCTGCGCAAACATAAAGTCTTTGATGTCGCTCCCGCCAAATCCGCTGCGGGACTCAAAGACTACCTCCATCAACTCGGCGGCAAGGAAAAAGTAAAAGTCGTTTGCATTGACTTAAGCACTTCTTATCGCAGCTTAGTGCGACAATACTTCCCTAATGCTTTAATCGTCGCTGATCGCTTCCATGTCATCCGATTGGTTAACCAAATGTGTTTGCAGACCTACCAGACAATCGACAGCAACATAAAGTCCCAGCGCGGCTTATTAGGGGCTCTACGCGCTAATCCCGAGAATTTAACCGAGCGGCAACTGCAAAGAAGAGATCAATACTTTGAGCAGCAACCCGCCGTTGCCGCTGTCTATGCCTTTAAACAAGATCTCCATCAGCTCTTAATGCAAAAGCATCGACAAGCCTGGCAATGCAAACAACTCATTCCCACTTTCCTGGAATACATTAAAAATCTTAAAGAAAGTGGCTTTAAACATTTACAAACTCTCGGCAAAACCCTCTATTCCTGGCGCGACGAAGTCGTTCGGATGTGGCGGTTTACCAAAAATAATGGGATCACTGAAGGCTTCCATCGAAAGATGAAATTGATTCAGCGTCGTGCATATGGCTTCAGAAATTTTGAAAATTATCGATTAAGGGTTAAAGTATTATGTTCGAGGTAAAAGTGCCCCCGTTTATGGGAAAGGCCCGTAAGTCTTTGATTTTAAATGGGCCGTGCTGGGATCGAACCAGCGACCCGCTGATTAAGAGATCTCGTATCGGGTTTCCTATTCTTGCCTATATTTGTCTATCTATTTATATTTAAAGCTATTTTCGGGTTTTCGATTTTCTATATTTTCCTACTAATTGCCATAAATTTCTATATTTTTCTTGGCACGTTTACACCCAGACTACACCTCGCCACAATAAAACCAATTGGAGAAATTACCTTTTCACATTTAAAATGTCTTAAAAAGGAAGATGCTCTACGGGGTAGAATAATACACCACCTCACACTAAATAAAAACAATAACAAGCCCATAAAGCTCCCTCGTAAACCCAATCTAACAACTCTCTTATTTGCTTAATTTATACTTTTATTAGAATTTGAGAATGAAATTGGTAGTCTTCCTACCATTAATACAATTGCTGCTCTACCCCCAAGTAGAATGCCCTGTTCAGGATAAGCCAAGTGTATCCTATCAGCAAAGTCAGGCTCATCACCATGGTAAGTAGGTCAGCTAATCATTCACGCTAGCATTAAAAGGTCTAGGTACTGTTACTCCTCCTCCCTCTTGCAACAATGGAGTATTATTGATTGCATCTTTGCGCTGCCCAGGAAGCGTGAAGAAACAAAAACAACACGTTTCTATGAATGAGGATCGCTCAGTCTCTGCACGGCCATGAACAGAGGTCTTCTCCATTTTTTTTAGTTTACTGATGGCTTCCTGAACTTCTGATAACTGAGCGCCCAGCGAATTAAAAACAAACTGGAAGACCGCAATGGGCGCTATCGCCAGGATTTGTGTTTCTGTGGAGTGATTTTTCAATAAATATCGCAGCAGGATAACAGGAGATTTCGCCGCATTGAACCCATACATAGGCGCTTGGGTATACATGCCGTACTTGAGTATTTTCACCGCAGTCATTGGCCATTTGCTTTTTTCTTCTTTTATTTCTGTCTTTAAAGGCAAATTCTTATTCATAATCAGTCGTAGATTTTTTTCGCTGGAAGCGCCTTCAAACAGATACATTTGCATAAAACCAAAAACGCTGATAGGCAATAAAAAAATAGATCCACCTGCAACGAATAGTCCGAAATGGGTTTTATTTTTGTAGAGTTCAACGATAGCCTGGGGAGGAATATTTAATAAAAATCCGAAAGCGCGTTTTAACGAAAATAACAAGCTGCCGCAGTTTCTGATCCATTTAATTCCGAGAGAATTTGCAAATGGTTTTAGCATCCGGTCTATCAGTAAATTCTCTTCTTTTCCCAATATCGATTTTTTAATATATTTTGAAACTGCTCGTATTTCATTACTCGCTTCATAAGGAAAATCCAAACTCAAGACTAGCGCAGACAATAAAAGGATTTCATACCAATTAATCGAAACTAGAGAATTAATATCGTTGGTATAAATGAGTCCCTTAAACCAGGATTTAATCGCCGAATAAGTAAAAAAATCATCCCCTGCGACTAAAATGCCCGAAAATGTCAAAAAAGAACCTTCCAATAAATGACTTTTGAACACGGTCATTCTGTCGTTTTTAAATTCTTTCCGGATGACAGCTTGCTTGGTCTCTTTATTTTTTTCTTTTCGAGGGGGGTTTTCCTCATCATTCTTCTCTTCTTCATCACTGTCTGAATCTGAATCCGAGTCATAGCCTTCTATCACGGGGCCGTTGAATTTTTCTTTTTCATAGCTTTCAGCAGTAGCCAATACAGCAGCCGTGAAGAACAGACCCACATATAAGGCGGGACTCAAATTAACCGTCTCGGTATCGTTTTCCTCTGATGAAATCAACGAAATTAAACTACCCGCAATATCGCTGATTACTGCTATAAAAACGGTTGATACAAAAGTTTTTCTAATCATTTTTCTGAATATTTGAGAAATATCCAGTCCTGAAGTGGCTTTAGTCATAACATTTAACTCCTTATATTGACACAATAGCGTGATCACTCTGTGCTAAGTGAACACATCCCGTATCCAAAAAGTACATCGCAACCTCCGTTTACAAACAACCGATTAAAAATTAATGAAAATTATTATTTCAAAATCCTGACTCATATTTTTATCCAAAAGGAAATATTAAAAAAATGGTTGTCCCATGACCTAACTGGCTTTCGATTTTTACTTGCCCCTTGTGAAGATCCATAATGGACTTAACAATAGCCAATCCCAAACCAGTCCCGCCGGTTTGTTGAGAGCGAGCCGTATCAACACGATAAAACCGATCAAATATTCGCGAAATATGCTCTTCAGGAATCCCCTGACCCGTATCAGAAACTGCAATCTGAATTTGATTTTCTACCGTTTTTTGAGCAGAGAGTTTCACGGTACCGCCAGCGGGCGTATATTGTAAGGCGTTCGCCACCAAATTACTCAGCATTTGTCCGAGTAATTGACGATCGGCAGATAAGCTGAAACCATAATTTTCACATTCAAGGTTGACTCCTTTTTCTTCGGCTGAGGGGCTGTAAAAATCGCGAATATCCTCAAAAACGGCATCAATATCTATGGGCGAAAGATGGATAACCCTGTGTGGATCCTCCGCGCGGGCTAAGAACAATAAATTTTTTATCATTCGCGATAGCTTTTCAAATTCTTCCAAACTGGATTCCAAGACTTTACGATACTCTTCATTGGAGCGTGACCTGGACAAAGCCACTTCAGCCTCTCCACGCAGATTGGTAATCGGTGTACGCAGTTCGTGGGCTAAATCACCTGAAAATTGAGATAAGCGAATATAACCTTCCTCAATACGATCCATCATGAGATTAAACGCAATCGCCAATTGAGCCAGCTCTCGTGGCCAATCAGCAGGATTCAATCTTTCTTTTAACTGAGAAATCGAAATACGTTGAGTGGAACGGGTAATATCTGCCAGAGGCCGCAACCCTTTTCGAGTCACAAAAACCACGACAGCGGCGGAACCCAGGATGCCGATCAATAGTACAATGCCCATATCACGCTGGTAGCTCTCAATCATTTCTCTTTGTGCAGAGATATCCATAGCGATTTGGATAAAAGGTTGAGATTCCCCAGCAGGATAAGTTTTAGTTCCTGCGTTGACTAACAGAAAATGTTTTTGATGATCACTCTTTTTTTGGTGTGATTTCCAATAACGAATCTGTATTTGATTCTCTATGCGCGAAATAGGCGGGAAAATACCAACGGGTGCAACTTTTTGCATTCCCGGTGTTTCAATAATGATATTGCCCGTTGCATCGAGAACACGAGCATAATAATGATAGATCGGAGGTTCAACCACCACCTCTTGAGTCAAATTGGCCACCGTCGCTGGCTTGGCGTGCAATAATTTTTGTAAAATAAAGACTTTATTTTGCAAAAATTGATTATTCTCATTTTCTAATCGAGTCGTAAAAATCCAATAAATAGCCAATACGGTTAACGCCAAAATAATAAAAGAGGAGAGCGTATAAATCCAGGCTAACTGAGAAGTAATCGACCAACGATGAAATTTTTTAATCCACATCCGTTTCATCCAGCCTATAACCTACGCCGCGTATGGTGTGAATTAATTTTTTTTCAAAAGGGTCATCTACTTTTTGCCGTAACCGACGTACCATGACATCAATCACGTTGGTATCACTATCAAAATTAATATCCCACACTTGCTCGGCAATAATTGTTCGGGAAATCACTTGTCCTTTGCGACGCAAAAACAACAACAATAAAGCAAATTCTTTCGGCGTCAGGTCTAACCGTTGACCGCTTCGGGTGGCTTTATGATGGACGGGATCCATTTCTAAATCGGCCATCGTCAATTTTTCCATTTGGGACGCTTGTCCTCGCCGAAGCAGGGTGCGAATTCGCCGCCACCAATTCCGAAAAGGCAAAGGGTTTGATGAGATAATCATCCGCGCCTAATTCCAGTCCTTTCACTCTTTCCTGAACGGCATCTTTAGCGGTCAAAAACAAAACGGGGGTTTTATTTCCCTTACGGCGCAGATGAATCATCACAGACCATCCATCCATTTTGGGCAGCATCACATCGAGGATAATTAAATCGTACTGATATTCTGTGCAGAAATAATCCCTCTTCGCCGTTGTCTGCCACATCAACGACAAAACCACTCTCGGTCAATCCTTTTTTCAAATAGGCGATGGTTTTAGGTTCGTCTTCTATTAACAATAATCGCATATCAATTTCCCTCAAAAAAATAAGAATTTTTTATCGGATAACCCCATAGCCTCATAGCTTTTCCCATACTTCCACTCTGGCGGGCGGAAAATTGCGCCAAACTCTTTTAGAAGCTATCAAACGACACTGAATTAAATCAGCAAAATTCGTTTTCCGTAAACTATAAGTAAATTGGATATATTTTCCTTGAGAAGCCAGTAGTGCAACGATCTGCCGAAGGATTGTTGAGGTCATCGAATACGGTAGTGTCCGCAGCGGTAAACTGGACACAAAAGTATTGATAGTTCGCTGTTCTTCTTTTAATAAAGCAATTAATTCCACGGCATCCCCTTGAACCACTTGAACCTGGGGGAATCTTTGACGTAATTGATTCACTAAAAAGGGGAAAAGTCTAATAAAATTAACTGTTATGCCCTTGATACCTAACTGGAGTAACGCTGCCGTAACAGCGCCCGTGCCTGCACCAAGCTCGACAATAACACCAGACTGATGACTGTCACAATGTGACGCCATTTCCCAGGCCAAATATTTTGAACTTGGGGCAACGGCTCCATTGCTAAGGGATTATTAAACCACATTTGGATGAAATCCAAGCTTTCCTGGTGTTGATGACAACGGTTTTTTATATATTCAGAGCAGCTTTGAAATCGTCGATTTCGCTTACCGATCAATTGCAACATCCAGAGCAGCAATTTTCCTATTTTGTAAAATAAAAAACATAAAAGAACCACTTTTTTACATTTAGGGTGTCTGTTGAGCCAATAGGCCATCTTCACCCAAGGACTCAGCATTTCACATGAACTATTTATTTTTGACATAGTTTAATTTAACTTCTGAAATTTAATTCAACACAGATTGCTTTAATTTTCTTTGAACGATGACAATAAAAATCATCGCACTCAACTGTAATACCAACGAGATACAACCAACATAGGTAAAGAAATATCATAGAGTATTCCCATGCACACACTCCCCAAAAACCAGGCGATTCCGTAAACAGTATTAAATAATCCATAAGCGGAAGCGCGTTTATCCCTGGGAACTAATGTGCCTACCATGGCTTTAATAATAGATTTTCGCTGCCCCCATCCCTAACCCCCATAACATCATGCCAATGAGTCCAGTGATAAGATGATAACCCAAAAAGCAAGACAGATCAGGCAGATAACGGAATCACCCACATTAAAACCCAACAGCCACTGCGATCATAGAACCGCCCCAATACTAATGAACTGACCGCACCAACACCCATGGATAGTACATAGGAAAGGGGTATCCAAACAGAGGACATGATCTGGGATTTTTCAAAGTGAAAGGCAATCAAGGGGAAATCAGCATATCCTGCCGCCACTAAAGCGGATCCTCCTAAATATATCCAGAAGATAGGCGTCAGCGATTCCGGATGTAATTTTGGAGTGTTGATTTCTAATTCTTGAGGTCGAGGATATAACCTTTGCGCCAGCCATAAAATGGCTAACGTCATGATAGCAGGTAAAGCCAGCAGTATAAAGGTAAAGCGATAGCCTCCCTGGTAATACAAAACGGCTGCCGCAATCAGCGGCCCCTATCATCGCTCCCACTTGATCCAAGGATCGATGAAGACCAAAACCCTTGCCCATGCCAATTTGCTTCCCGCATAGGAAATCACCGCATCCCGTGCAGGAGTACGCACAGCCTTGCCTTTTCTTTACAAGCATCCAAGGCCGCCGCCATAGGCCAGGATCCCACAAAAGCCAGCAAGGGTATGGTAAGTGAGTTACCCGAGTAACCCAAAAAAGCAAATAGCCAATACTTTGCGTTTCGATCGATTAAATATCCAGTGACCAGCCAGCAAAAGAGTAGACCCACCATTCACCACCACCCGCGATAAACCCCACTGCGGCTCCGCTTAGCTCAGCAGAGATAGATAAGGGCCTATGATACTGCGGCTCCTTCATAGACCATGTCCGAGAATAGGCTCACCAGTCCGAGTAAGAGGACAAATTTTATAGCGTGTCCCTCTCGGACTGGCGATTCAGGCTCTGCAATCGATAAAAGATTTTCAGTCATTTTAACTCTGCATTAGTTTAAAACCACTTTTTACTGACTTTGCCGCTTTTACCATTGACGCTGAGTTCGGTTTTATGATTTTTAGCGTCTAAAGCATCAACTTCATATTTATGTCTCTTTTAATTCGATTTTATAAACGGCGTGATAACCGGCAGCCTCCACTTTCTGTCCGCTTCCAAAGGGGAAACTGACAACAGATGAGGGTTACGATGAGTGGTGCTTTTTTTTAGTGGATTGTATGTCTCCGTTTGCGGGATTGACTTTCGAGATCAATTTCTTTGCCAAACTCGCTGACCATATCCACCTTATAAACGCCATCCTCAAACTCTATTTTTTCGAATATGGCTATACCCTTTCGATTGTGTCAATTACTGAGGACTTGCGAAAGCAGCAGCAAACCGGGGGAGGAACTTCTGCCGCGAATACCTGTTGAACCCCCAATATTAAGCAGAAGCCTGAAATAAAAGACAATAGTTTTTGTTTTTGCATGATCAGTGCTCCAAATTTTGA
>CAVOOI010000020.1:0-9427 GCA_963697455.1 uncultured Pseudomonadota bacterium
ACCAATAATATCTGTGGATTTGGCTAAGCATGAGATAGTAATGGGAACATTATTTTATGATTATCAAATAATGCCGTCTTCCCATTTTGAATAAACAATACTTCGTCTTTTAACACTTCATCAACTTGTCTAACTTCGTAAGACGTGACATCTTTAGGTGTAAACCCAAGCAAAACTGAGTCAGTATTTATATGGCATAATGAATCTATGATATCGTTTAAATCAATTTCAACTTTACTAAAAACATCCAGTAAATGTATCTGATTATTATTAATCTTAGCGATAGCAATGACATCTAACGATTTTAAAAAATAGACGCAGTCTTTTAAAAAAGTGATGCAATAAAATATCACAAGATCGGCATTTTCTTGCATGGAGAGTTTGCTGAAAACTTTAGTGTTTTTTAGGTAATCATAAAGTTTATCTCGATTTGCTTGTACATTCATATTTAATTTTTCAAATTGACTTGTCGAAATTTTTTTTATTTTTTTAAAATACTCATATTCTTTAACATGGTTAAAACCAAGTTTAGGATAAAAGTCTAATACTGTTGAATTAGCGTAAAGATAAATAAATTCACACTGATGATTCCAATCATCTAAAATTCTTTTCATCAAAAATCTACTCAGACCTTTATTTCTATAATTTTCGTCTGTCATTACTGTACCAACTTGGATATAACGTTTACGTTCACCGATACTGTTAAAATCCATAATATTTACAGATGCGTTGGCTACAGCTTTATTTCCATCGAAAAGAGTATAAGGAATATATTTTTTGTTCCAGTATCCAGCTTTGTACCAGCCCTCAAATGAGATACCAAAAACATTTTTTGCTAAATCATTAAAAGAATGCCTATATTCACTTTTCTCCTGATATCCTATTAAAAGTTGGTATTCATTATCACGTAAAATATATTTCATAAAAACCTTTAAATTTTTATTTGCACAATTGATTGAGAGTTAGATAAGGCAGAAAGATATTCACCGATTCCTTCAGGTTTAGAATTGTTTTCTTTAAAAAATAGAACTAAATTCAGGCAAAGATATTTAAATCCGTTGATAGAACAGGGGTACTGTGCATGACTATTCTTGTCTACCATCCGGTTTCGCAATAGGTTTTTTGTGTGAAGTTATTTCCATGATAGAAACGGGATAATCATTGAGCGAGTCTTGTCCCATTAATTCCCAACCCAGCTTTTGGTAATATGTTAGCAATGCCGTTTCAAAAGTAAGCAAGTAAAGATGATTAAAACCCATATTTTTAGCTATATTTTTTATTGCTTCAATCAGTTTTTCCCCTACCTGTTGTTTTCGGTGAGTGGGTCTCACATAGAGCGAGCCAAGCCAAGGGGTGAGTTCTGGTCTGATCCCTTCTGAATTTCTCAGTGAGCACATTCCAATCAGCTCGTCATTTTTATTCAACGCAATTAATGTCAGTGGTAATGTGTCAACATGACAATGTGTCTTAAATTTTTCAATTTGATTTTTTCTCGTTGCTTGAGGATTATATTTTGACCAAGTTTCAAAAGACCACTTGCCAAGGGCAGTCATGTATTCTTGATAATCTTTCAAATAGGCAATTTTCATTTTAATCCTTGGTGATTTTAGATGAATGATAACAAAAGATTGGGTTAAAAAATATAAATTATTCACGAATTTAATCTTTAGATATAATGCGCTCCTATTTAATTTAAGAGGCCTGTTATGAAATTGTTTTTTGAAAAATTGCTAAACAAGATAGACCTAAAATATGACCCACATTAATTGCGAATGAACCTTACTTTATTTGCGGCTGAAATTTGAAAGTTAACAGGACTACGAATTTCTAGGGTCTCCCGTTATGAACATTGTTACAACCGATTTTAGATCAAGTCCGCTGGAACTATTACAGTTGAAACATTGAAAATATCTTTTACCCTCAATGAATATATTACATTGATAAATGCAGCATGCACGGGGGAAACCAAATCACCATATCGTGCAATGCTATTATGCCCCCTGGATTTATTGTGGTTTTTTCAGCTCTATACAGTGTTTTACTGGAAGGGAATTCGCTACTGGCAATTTGCAAGCCATACTGGTCAACTATCGCTTGAATGCCTATTTCTTTAATTTTTTCAGGCAAGTCCTTTTGAAATGTATGGATTACATATTTCGCCAATTGAAAAGCAACGCTCATTTTATTGCTTCTCAAAAACACAGGATAATTTTTCTGTTTGTAGCGTATTTGCAAGAGCATCCCAAAGTTTTATTCTTTGCTGTACGGCATGTATGGCAGAATCAAGAATTCTGGTTATTTTTTTCGAATCATTTTTCGTAAGTTCATCGATTATTGTTTGCAAGGCAGGCCCATGGCTGTCTGCATCCAACTGAATATGTCTTTGCAAATAATAAACAAACATAGGTGTATGCAGCGCTTCTGCGCTTAAGCGATTAAACAAATTTTGAAACATTTTTGGTATGGAATCTTCTCGCCCATAAAAAAAACTACCTAATACATCCAGTATGTTTCCTTCAAAAGCCGTGGCTAATGTGGCGTTAACAAAATCTTTTATTGCTTCAGGCAAAGGTAGTCCGGCTAATGCTTCATGCACTTCAACACCATTTTTAAGTTGATTAATAAAGTTATCAATCCAGATAGTTGATACTTTGATTTCTTTCATAGCATCAAGATATAACTCAAAATGACTGCAATGCGATCCATTGGGCAGGATATCTGTTTCTTCACTCAAAACGATTTCATTAATCAATCTGGCTACGTTTGCATTTTCAGGAGGCATCCAGGGAAGTGATAATCCGGTGAGTTCCCTTTGTAGTCTTTTAATAAGAGACATAAAATCCCAGACAGCAAATATATGCCATTGCATAAAAACCCCTAGTTTTTCAATCGAATCTATCATTTTGAATACTTTATGATGCTTCATGGCAAAGAGATATTCTTGCAAAATGGATTTTTTTTTATCAATCGTGGGGCAATATAAATTATTGGTTATTTGATGAATGGGCGGCAAATTAGTAATATTATATTTCTCAGGAAAAATGCTTTCTCCATTTAAAATAATTGTATGAAACGCCAAGTACATCTCATTGAAATTATGCATAATTTCTTCCACGGCCTGTGCTAGAAAATGTCCAGAATATGAAGGTATTTCGATTTTTGCAAGATCGGACTCATTACCTGAAAACCAGGATGTTACGGTATGATTCATTTCAAGATTAACGTGGGTATCACCGAAGTAATGCAAATGCGCAAAAGGCGAATTCTCAATTTTGATAATTTTTTTGTAGATGGTAACAAACAGATCAAACAAACCTGCCTCAATTAATTCACAAAGCGTGAGCCGAATTAGAGGGTCTAGATGTTGACGGCTATAATGGCTCAAACTATAAACAAGCTTTCGTACAGGTATAGACTCTTCTGAAAAAACGTGGCGAATGACTGCATTGACGGAACCAAATTTTTCTATGGTAAAGCCTAGGGTTTCCAGATCTTTCAGATAAAAATTGTAATGGAAATTGTCCTCATTAATAAAAGCATTAACCTTTTTTTCGATAAAATTCAAATCATTGGGGTTTTTGTCACTTTTCATTAATAAAGTAATAACGTCAGGTCCACCACATGAAAAAAATAACATATAGGGTACAAAAAGCATTCGTTGTTCAACACTGAATGTCTCATCGGTGATAGTTTTAAAAAAAGGATTGGTTTCAAGCATTGCTTTTCTTTGTTGCTCAATGAGATTGATAACGTCAGAAAATTTTCGGATTGTATTCATTTTATATACTCAACTTATTTACTTAATTATTTAATTGCGTCCAGCCATTACTCCACCATCAACATCCCAAATAGCTCCAGTTACCCAGGACGCCTCTTCTGAAAGAAGAAAACAAATCACTTTAGCTACATCTATAGTTTGGCCTACTCGACCAAGAGGATGAAAAGCATCAAAACTGTTTAAGGTTTCGCGTATTTTTTCTTTTGGAATAAAGGAATTATAAATAGGGGTTTCCACCACGGCAGGAGATACGGCATTCACCCGGATATTATATTCAGCCAATTCCATTGCTAAATGTTGCGTGAGTGCATGCAGGCCTGCTTTTGCAATGGAATAGGCTGATGAAGGTGTGGCTTTAATAGCTTGCTTCGCCCACATTGAGCCAATGTTTACAATGACTCCTCCGCGCTTAAGCATGTTATTTTTAACTACGTATTGTGTTACAAAAAATAAAGCTTTAGTGAGGTCGTTATACGCTTCATAATCAGAAAAATTATGCTCGAGAAAGGACTTGGGCTTAAATACTCCCGCGGCATTTACCAATTCGTGAATAGTTTGATTTTCAAGCACCTTAACTAAAGCACCTAATTGTGCAGGCTGGGTAATGTCATGGCTAAAACCTTGAATATTTCCTTGCTCTTTTAATAATAAAACAGCTTCGGATAATTTATTTTCTTCCCGACTAACAATAATGACGCGCTTACCTTGTTGCAAGGAAAGCTTTGCAACTTCAAGTCCAATCCCACTGCTCCCGCCAATGATTAATGTTGTTTTGGTTTCTTTAGTTCTATACATCTTCATCTCCAGTTCACTACCAACTAGTTGGTAGTTTTGTTAGTTAAAAAAAATAAATAACAACGTTACCTATTCGAATGACATTTTCTTATTTTAGCGTAGTTGACTAAAATATTAGGAAAGATGTTTCAATTGAGACATCATTTCCTCGCTGCTTGCTGAAAAAATCCTGTGATCTTGTAAGATACGCGCCATCATGATTCCGCCTTGAAGTAAATTTATTATTTGCCAAGCTATATTAATCAAACGTTTTTTTGAAATTTTGGGATAATTACTAAGCAATACCTTAGTTAACCAATCTGCATTATCAGAAAGAAAGCCACGAACTGCCTTTTTTACTTCATCTGGCAAGGTTTCCATATCAGAGGCTAACATTCCACAAAGACACAATTTATCTTCACCCAAAACTTCTTGATATAATTCGGCATACAGCCTGATTTTACTCATCCAATTTTTTTGAGTATTAATATTTAACAAACGGGCATTAAAATCGTTCCTGTAGCGCTCAACAACAGCAACAGCCAAATCCACTTTAGTTGGGAAATGGTGATGAATGCTCGCCTTACGAATACCGACGATGTTTGAAATATCCGCATAACTAAAGCCATTATACCCGCGCGTTTGAATTAAGGCTTGCGCACAATCCAGTATTTCATTTTTTTTATCCGAAGTTTTCATAAGAAGAACTCTACTAGTTGGTAGGTAGTCTGTCAAGAAAATTTATTTGGCTCACATTTTTGGAGTAACACCCAGTACTATTTTATCGACAGCAGCCTCAAGATACGCACAAGTAATAAAAATAATCGACACCTTTCCACCCAAAGTGTATTGAAATACTCGAAGATGATGATAACTTCGCCTGAATATGTAGACTTAACTTTTTTTCAGGTGTCGTAATTTTTTGATGATGCGTAATATTCCGAAAATCCCAATCTATGGTTTTGTAATCTTGGTTGGAAGTTTTTTCTAGCACCGCTTGGATAAACTCCGCAACATTTTTTGGGTGGGTTGGCTGGCCTGTATTATTAAAGATACCCCGCTGGTTGAGTGCAACCATCATTGATTTGTACATAAATGTATCTGTTGATCCTGGATTTAAATATCCAATGAGTGCTTTATCAGATTCATGTCTAAAATATTCGACAGCCACTCTTAGTGCAGACTTTGATATGCCGTACGGCCGAGAAAATATGGGGCCGTAGTTTTTTGTCTATACCAACGTAATCAGAGCCTATAAATAACACGCGTGTCATTTCATCAAAATAAGATGCTAATTTTTGAGTTAAAAATATTGGTGCCATTGCATTCACATCAATAATTTTTTTTAATTCGGCTCGCGATACGCTCATTAACGGCTTATGTGGTTCAGTTACGGCTGCACAATGAATTACCTATCGTACGCCATTTTGAAGAATTCTATTTTTTGCTATTTCATCAATAGCATTTTCTTCGCATAAATCAACAATGGTTGTAGTTAAATTACCATTTTTAGCGAACAATTCAATTTTTTGTAAATAACCTTCATTTCGGCCAATAGCTAGAACATTATAGCCTGACTTAATAAAACTAATGGCTAGTGCTTGTCCAATACCTGAACTTGCGCCAGTAATGACAACACATTTAGTCATTGTTTTTTTCTCATATTTTCTGATTTATCAATGTGTGAGTAAAGTCTCGCATCTTTGTTAAGCGTTTCAAGACTTCACATTAGACCAAGGACCACAGATTACTGTATCTTCATTCCAAGTAGCAACATTTTATATTTTTCTTAAGATTGTGTTGCCTCAGGATGGTTTTGCAGAATTCAAAAAGCAATGCAGGAGAGGTAATCAATTTTTTTTTCTGAATGCGTGATAAATTTTTTATATTGCGTTCTATTTTCATTGCTGTGCTTTTATCGCAGAGTAGTTTCCATTGTTGAACAATAGCCATGGGTTTGAAACTGCGAGTGTATTTGCTTGCCTTACCATTTAAATGGCGGAAAGTTCTAGAATCTAATGCAACAGGCTATATAATACCCACTTTTTCAGTGAGCAACTTTACATGGCTAGAAAATATAGAAGGCTTACCATCACAGATAGAACATTGATAGGACATTTAAAGGTAAAAGGTTTGAATCAGGCTCAAATAGCTAAACTACTTGGCTTTAATCGTTCCACTATCTGCCGTGAGCTCAAACGTAATCATGATTCTGAGTTTGGATATAATATTTTGATAGCACACGAAAGAACCCAAAGAAGACAATGGATTCATCATCACACTAAAATCCAACGGCATGGACCTCTACAGAAACATATCGTTGAGCGTTTAAAAGAAGGTTGGTCACCTGAGCAAATTGCAGGGCGTTCTAAACTTGATCTTGGTAAAACCTGGGTATCGCATGAAACGATTTACCAATATATCTATAGCAAGGATGGCATCAAAGACGAGCTATATAAATACCTACGTGATAAACGTAAACGACGCTATCCAAAAATAGGCAGGCGCCCTAATAAACGTAGTTTAATTCCCAATCGAGTGCTTATTCATGAAAGGGCTGAAAGTATTAATAAGCGCTTGGATTTCGGGCATTGGGAGGCCGATCTTATTGTCTTTAGCCAAGACAAAAGAGCTAATTTATTGACGTTACGCGAGCGTAAAAGTCGTTTTATTATTGCCATTAAAAATGATAACCGCAGCCCTGATACTATCGTGGCTTCTTTTGAGTAAGCGGCATGTCATTCCAATATTTCATCATCACATTTGGTCCAGAAACTAGAACTTCGCCTACTTGACCGGTAGGCACAACTTGGTGATTTTTATCCATTAAAAAAATGGTGACATCTTTTGTCGCAGTTCCAATTGACCCAAGTTTGTTTGGATAGGGACTTTTATTCATAGTAATACATAACACTTCGCTCATCCCATATCCTTGGCGAAGGCTGACATTGGTTTTTTCTTTAAATTTTTTAAGCAAAGACAGAGTGATTTTATCACCGCCTGTTATATTCACTCTAACGCTTTGAAAATCAGCCGCTGTGATGGAAGGATCATTTACAATTTCAAAATTGGCTTTCCCCATAATTGCTAAAATAGTCGGTTGATAAAAACGTAGGTCTTTAGAAAAATTAGACACATTATTTATTTCACCAGCTAAAATTGCAGTTGCACCTTTGCATAGCGCAGACATTACGTGAGTAAAACCACTTGCATTGGTCATGGCCTCAGATACATAGAATTTATCTACATGGGTAAGATCGGCGCAGTAGGCAATATTGTCTGCCATGGCGAATAACGAAGAGTGAGAATGCACAACACCTTTAGGTGCACCCGTTGATCCAGATGTAAAAAATACTGCTGCTTCAGTCATAGGTGTTGGTAAGAAGAAATTTTCACTGCTATTAATTAATAATTCTTCGAATGGTTGAGTAACAGTAGCCAATTTATATTCAGCTTGCTGAACGTCGTTAACGATAAATAATTTTTTCAAATAGTCATTATGGAAATCAATTGCTTGCAATTCAGCTAAATTATGATAGTGAGAAATAAAATAAGCAGGCTTAGTTTGTTCCAGAATATAATTAATTTCTGAGGATTTAAGTTTAATACTCATTGGTACGACAATCAAACCAGCAGCGAAACAACCGAGATAAGCATAAACAAGCTGTAGCGAATTTGGTAAATGTAATACAACGGTTGAATTTGGCGCAAGTTGTTTCGCAAACTGTATTGCTAAGGAACGGCTAGTTTCATATTAACTGACGATAGGTGACTTCTTTATTATTACAAATAAGTGCAACTTTATCGGGTGTTTCTTGGGAATATAGCTGCATCATTTGAAAAAGATAATTTAGTTTTGCCATCGATATTAACCTTCGGTTATTCGTAAGATTTCAATCCCTTGGTCAGCTTACCCACTTGTTCAGGATAATTTAACGGACTATGCGACAGTGACTGTTTGCAAAGCGCATAAAGCTGCATAATAGGGGCAGTCGTTCCATCAATGAGAGGAATAGAAATATTTTTTGCACGCAAGGCTTTGTCTAATGTTTCGGTTAAACCAACCATGCCAGTACATCCTAAAATAATCGCTTGCGCTCCATCTTTAATGGCTTGAATACAACAGTCTGTTAATGCAGCTAATAATACATCATGATTAAATAGGTTTTCAAAAGGAATCTCTGTAACATAAATGCCAGAGACATTTGATTCTAAATTTAATGATCGAATTAAAGAAATGAAAATCGTTTTAGCTTTTTCAACGACAGTCACCAATGCATATTTTTGACTAATAAGCTGAGCTGTCGCAAGTGATGGAGCCATGGCACCAAATACAGGTATCTTGATTGCTTCTCTAATCGCTTCTACACCTGGATCATAAAAACAACTGATATAAACGCCATGAAAACCTTCTTTCTCAGCTTCCTTTGCAATTTCAATCAATTCTTCTGTAATGAGATGATCATCTATCCGTCCATCAATAAATAATGGCGGCCCTTTTTTTAAATTGACCACATCAAACTCCACATCAGGTAAATTTAATTTTAGTAAATCTGATTTCGTGGGCTCATTAATGTTATCTGAACTAATGGGCATAATCGCTTTTATTTTAATCATGAAGGAAATCCTCTTTACGGTTATTAAATTTACGGCTAACGATTTTCCATGTAACAACACTTAGTAGGGACACACATGATAATGCAAATAAAAACCACATTACCCCAGAAAAACCTTGAATAAATATCTTACTAAAAATGTTATTCGTCAATGCGTCCATAACAATCTGCAATGAATGTGCTGGATTAGATATTAATTTTTCTAAATAATTTAACTGATGACTATCAACTTGAGTTTGGCTTGTTCTAACAATTTGCT
>CAVOOI010000021.1:0-49929 GCA_963697455.1 uncultured Pseudomonadota bacterium
TTTTTCGCCATCTGCGGATAAAAGGTAATTAACGGTTCGGCAATAATTTCAGCAATCGTAGTCCGCGGATTCATTGCCGCAATCGGATCTTGAAAAACAAATTGTAGCTGTTGATGAACTTCTTGCCATTGTTTGGCGCTGGCCTTTGCTAAATCAATCCGGCCATCAAATATAACCCTGCCTGAAGTAATATGATTCAAACCACATCAGGCCCACACTAACGAAGATTTCCCGCAACCCGATTCACCCACAATGCCTATCGTTCTCCTTCAAAAACATCAAATCAATACCATCCACTTCATGAACGACTTGGTGGACTCAATAATCCAGCCTTTCTTTTAAAGGTGAACTTTTCAAATTATTTATTTCGAATTTTTTTCAGTATTATGTATTTCTATGTTAAGAGTACATTTCATGACATGACACAAAGCGATTTTTTACCAAATGAAATCTAATGTCACTGCATTTTGAAATAAAGCTTCTTGAGTCATCTATCTTGAAACGGACAGCCTTTGGGTAAATGTAATAAATTGGGCGGCTCTCCAGGAATCGTTTTTAACCGATCAACATCATGATCCAGACTAGGAATCGTCGCCAGCAAAGCCTGAGTATAAGGGTGACATGGTTTAGTAAATAATTGCAAAATCCCAGCTGTTTCCATTAACCAACCTGCATACATCACATTCACATGATCACAAATATTAGCTACCACTCCCATATCGTGAGTCACAAAAATAATTGACATATTCAATTCTTGTTTAAGATCTTTTAACAACTCCAAGATTTGCGCTTGCACGGTTACATCTAAAGCGGTAGTCGGTTCATCAGCGATCAATAATTTGGGCTTATTCAGCAATGACATAGCGATCATGACCCGCTGGCGCATCCCACCGGAAAATTCATGCGGATAACAATGGATGCGTTGCTTGGCGTCTGGAATTTTAACGTGCTCAAGCATTTCGATCGACTGAATCAGCGCCTGTTTATAGTTGATTTTTTTATGCAGCATCAAGACTTCGGTCATCTGCGCACTGATTTTTAAATAGGGATTAAGTGATGTCATCGGATCTTGAAAAATCATGGCAATCTGGTTGCCGCGGATCTTATTGAGCTTAGAAGAACTTAAGCCAATTAATTCTTGGCCTCTAAATTTTATCGAACCGCTAATTTTACTATTGCTGGCCAATAACCCCATAATCGCCAGCATCGTTTGACTTTTCCCAGAACCGGACTCACCAACGATACCCACTACTTCGCCATCATAGACTTTAAATGATAAGCCATTGACGGCTTTCACCAAACCATCTTGAACTTTGAATTCAATGGTCAAGTCTCGAACTTCTAATAATGGTGTCATTTTTTGAGTCATTGGTTTCTCAACTAGCGTGGATCTAACGCATCACGCAATCCATTGGCTAGAAAAGCGAAAGCTATTAACGTAAAAATCATTAATCCTGCCGGAAATAATAACAGCCACCAGGCTTGCATATTTTGAGCGCCATCTGCAATCAGCAATCCCCAAGAGGTCATTGGTTCGGTCACGCCCAAACCAAAAAAACTGAGCACGGCTGATAGTACAATCATATTCGGTATCGTCAACGCTGCATAAACAATAACCACGCTCAATAAATTGGGTATCACATGTCGAGTAATAATTTTGAAATTGCTTACGCTGGTGATCAGCGCCGCCTCAACGTATTCTTTATGTTTGATACTGAGCGTTTGGCCACGCACAATGCGCGACATATCCAGCCAAGAGATCGCCCCAATGGCCACGAATGATAACGCCAAACTATTGCCAAACAACGTGATCAGCAAAATACAAAAAAATAAAAAAGGAATTCCATATAATACATCGACAATTCGCATCATGATGCTGTCTACTTTGCCGCCGATATAACCGGAAATTGCGCCGTAAAAAACGCCGATTAATAATACGACAAAAGCCGCGGCAAAAGCGATTTCAAAGGTAATGCGTCCGCCTATAAAGCAACGAACCCATAAATCCCGCCCTAAATTATCCGTGCCAAACCAATGTTGGCTATTCGGCGGCTGCAGAATGCCGCTCCAATCGGTTTTATCATAAGCGACATGACTGAACATCGGCTCAACAATACATAGAATTGCTAGAATGATGATAACCATCGCACTAGCCATTGCCAGTTTATTTCGTGACAAACGTTTAAATGCGTTTGACCAAAAGCCTCGCGTTTTAGGGGCATCTAAATGTAGATTTTTAGTTTTCATCAATATCATTATTTTCTTTACTGTTTAATTTTTGGATCTAGCAACATATACATTAAATCAACTATAAAATTAAAGAT
The DNA here is from genome assembly GCA_963697455.1 of uncultured Pseudomonadota bacterium. GTDB lineage: Bacteria > Pseudomonadota > Gammaproteobacteria > Coxiellales > Coxiellaceae > JAFEDN01. The sequence continues at coordinate 2,325 of CAVOOI010000021.1, forward strand.
AATCGTTAAAGTGCTTCCTAAAATGGTGATCGCCATAATCATATTGTAATCGCGATTAGTAGCGGCATTGGTAGTCAATAAACCTAATCCCGGTAAAGTAAATACTTGCTCAGTCACCACGGCGCCGACCAAAATTCCGGCAAACATTGGACCGAGTAATGAAACCACCGGTAATAACGTTGGCCGGATGGCGTGTTTAAATAAGATTTTATGGGTAGGCAGACCTTTGGCGTGCGCCGTGCGAATATAATTGGAGTTCAACACCTCAATAATGCCGCCACGAGTTACAAAGGCAATACTGGGGATGTATGCCAGCGCTAATACCAATACCGGTAAACACAGGTGCGCAAAATCGCCATCTCCCCAACCGCCGGCTGGAAACATGCGGAAGGTGACTGCGAAAATCAACACAAATAACGGGCCAGTCACCATGGTTGGAATGGCGGTGAGAACAATGTTGCTGGACACCACACCCTGATCAAACCATGAGTTTTTATAAAATCCAGCATAAGCGCCGCAAATAATTCCCGCCGGCACTATGATGATGATGGTATAAAGACTTAAACGTAAAGTAACCCAAAACCCGCCCATATTCTCCGGAAATAATAGACTGTTAATCGGTTGTCCCAGATATTTCATGGAAATACCGAAGCTGCCATGAACTAAATCTTTTAAATACAGCAGATATTGCTGCCAAAGCGGTAAATTCAGATGATACTGCGCCATCAATGATTTTAGTGCTTCCGGCGATAACGCCCGGTCACTGTCAAAAGGATTCCCGGGAGTTAGATGCACTAGAAAAAATACTAAAGTAATAATCGCCAACAAAGTGGGAATCGACACCAAGGCGCGTTTAACAACAAATTTCAACATGGATTCACCTAATTAGAAAGAAAACCATTTAGTCCTAACGTGATCCAAGTGATTATCATCAATAACGTAATTCTTAACTCGTGGACTCACCAAACGATAATAGGTTCGCTGATATAATGGAATTTCCGAGTAACTATTCATTACCAGTGTTAACGCTTGACGGATTAATTTAACCCGCAGCGCCGGATCAAGGGTGGCTTGCGCCTGTTTGAGCAGATCGTTATAACCCTTAGTGCAACTATGCGCATCATTTTCACTGCCTCCACATTGAAATAATGTGGTATAGCTGTCCACAGAATCATAATCAGCTACCCATCCATCACGAGCAATATCATAGCTGCCCTTATGCCGGGATTGTAAAAAAGTTTTCCATTCCTGATTGTCGCTGACCACTTTAATACTTTCAGGGCCAAAGACTTGTTGCCACATTGCAGCAAGCGCCAGTGAAGTTTTTTTGTTAATATCCTGAGTATTGTAAGTGATATCGATTTGCAGTGGATGAGTGGGCCCGTAGCCAGCCTCTTTAAAAAGTTTCTGGGCTTCTGCAATTTGCTTATCTCGCGGCCAGCTTGCCCATTCATAATCCAATCCAGCATACTTACCTCCTTCAATGGTGGAAGTAGCAAAGGCATATAATGGTTTTTGATCTTGACCCAATACTTCTTTGACTAAGGCATCGCGATCTACCGCCATGGATAATGCCTTGCGTAATTTCAGATTGTCCTTAAATTTGGGCGAAATCATATTGAAATCGTAATATTCCATGGCTTCCTGCAGCACGGTGTGCTCTTGATCAGGCATTTGCGCTTTGATTGTCTTATATTGATCAACCGGTAGTAAGAAAGTAGTGTCGATACTACCGGTTTTATATTGGCTTAATGAAGCATTGGCATCCACAATCGGAAAGTACTTAACTTTTTCAATCGCAACATTGTTAGTGTCGTAATAATAGGGATTTTTACTGGCCAGTATATAACCCTGTACAACCCGTTCATCTAATTTATAAGCGCCCGAACTGACCATATTTTTCGGGTCGGTCCATGCGGATCCAAATTTGTTGACATTCGCTTGCGAGACTATGGTTAAATCCGGCTGCGCGGCAATGCCCAAAAACGCAGGATCAGGATTTGCTAAATTGATTTGCACAGTAGTGTCATTCACCGCCTTTATACCGAGTTGGGAAGGAGGTAATTTACCATCCAAAATCGCTTGACCATTCACTATATTAGCCACCAGGAAATTATATGGGGAGCCGGTCTTGGGGTCAGCTAATCGCTGGTAGCTATAGATCACATCGGCAGCGGTAATCGGCGAACCGTCGGAAAATTTGAGGTTAGGACGTAGGTAAAAAGTGTAGGTTTTTCCGTCCGGGGACATCTCCCATTTTTCAGCCAGACCCGGAACTGGGTGATTATGCTGATCTTCAGAGGTCAACCCTTCGAATAAATCATAAGCCACTCTGGCGCTTTGAATATCCTCGACCATTTGTGGATCTAGGGTTGCCACATCAGAGCCTAAATCAACATTAATAATGTTAGAATGGGCCGCCCCGGTGGACTGCTTTTTCCCAGAACAAGACGCCAAAGCCAAAGCTACCGCCAATATCAGCGACGCAACAATCAGATTTTTAATTCTCATCACAAACACCCCTAAATTTCAGACCAAACCTCTTAGCATAATATATTCGTAATTTCCCGAGTTTACCAAAAAAATAAGGCCAACGCAAGCGCAAAAGGTATAAGCTCTGGACAAATTAGATAAAATATGTACAATATAGGGTTATTAGGCTGGTGATTAAAGATTAGGGGATAGAATGCGAAGTAGTTACATGAATGAAGTAAGGTGTAGTATGCGAGGCTTTGACCTCCTTAATGAGAGAAAGAATGGTGAGATACACTACATTGATGAAAAAGTCGTCGAGAAATACTTTAATGAGTTAGAAAAGTGTAAAGAAGGCGAAAAAACAAAGCGAGAGACAGAACTCACAGAAAGGCTTTTTAACCTTTATACAAGAAAAACCGTGGCAGGATATATTTTTGTAGATGATAGTCTTGAGAACTTGAGAATTCTCGCTACTTATAATTTTGATACTCTTGAGAATAGATCTAAATTCCAGTGGTCATCCCTTGTGTATGAATATGATCATAGAATAGGCAATTTTCGCTATTATGATGTGGATCTCCATCGCGATTACCATGAGGATGAGGATAAGCGGGCGTGGAATCTAAAAAATTCCCCCAAGATCAACCACTCTCAGATCTCAAAAATCAAAACATTAATAGAGGCATGCAGCCCCACGCAATTAGCTAACCTTTTTAAACTAGACCAAAGTTTTTTTTTCGGTTCCTTCGATACCGGTCACAATAATTGTAAACTAGGGTTATATTATTTTTTATATGGGAAATATGAGGAAAAACCTTCAGGAAGAACAAGGTCGATTTTAATCAAAAAGCTGAGCATGGAGCACTTACTTAATTTTTTCCAAATTCCAGTTCCCCCCCTTGACGAAAAAAACAGAGAAACCGGTAAAATCTGCGGCGATCTAATTCAAGCGCTCTTAGAAAAACTGAGTGCTAGTCAACTTTTCGAGCACCCCAACCTAAGAGCAAGGTTTATCGAGCCATTTTTTAGATGTGGGCCAGCATCACATCAATCAACCATGATTAGGCTAATTCAGGGGGTACATCCTAAACGGTTATTAGGAATACAAGACAAACTCATTAGCAGCCTGCAGAATAATAATAAACTGCCAGCAGAATCTAAGGATTTTATAATTAAAGAATTGAGAGCTCAACTCTCCCTCCTTTCAACTATAGAAGAAAAAGTTAAACAAGATGCAACTCAATACCTCCATTTTCTGAAAGAACGGGTCAATTCTCATCTGCAAACTGAAAAATTTCCGAGATCTCAGCTAATCTCTGAGAACTGTTTGTTTCTATGCGAACTCACTGAAAAAGCTTTGAGCGCTTGTCCTCCAGGAAAAGAGCAAGTATTGAATTCATTACAGATCTTGCTGGCTAAATTATATTATTCCATGATCAACAGGAAACTGCCGAAGGACGAAGAAAAAAAAACCAACAACAACCAAAAGGATTACCGGTTTTTATGTCTCGATCTGTTAGATAAAATTGGAGATTTATCTGACTTTTCTACGCAGGATTTGCTGATCTTAGGAGATGAGCTGCGCCACAAAGAAGAAACCCACCATTCCAAGAAGGGAAGGACATCTGAAAATCCGGTCTGTAAAAAATCATTTCGCTTCTTCCTCCAAGTTTTGAGCGAACCAACTTCAAAAAGCGCTGATATCATCGATGATGCACTCACCAAATCCTTGATGATTCTAAAGGTAGATGATGAGGAAATTAATAGAATGGCATTTTCGGTTTGGCTAAAGAACGGTAAAGTGGATATTTCTCAGCTTATTGAGCAGGAAAGCGGCCGATAAGGAACTTGTGAGTTGGCTGAAGGATCATAAGAGTGCGATTAGTCAGGAAAAGATCAGTAAACTTCAGGAGAGGCTCGATACAATTCAGGGGAATATTGATAAACTTCAGAAGATCGATGAACCTTGCGAAAGTAAGGAAGAAACGAGCCAAAAGGAGGCTGCGGATAAATTTTGCTACGGGTTGTTTGGTGATAAATCAAAGCCTTTTGTTTCTTGGGAAAAAAACACAGAGACAGCCAAATTAATTGACTCCCTAGCTATATAAAATTCATATGTCGAACGACTGGAGGTTCCTTATCCATAAAAATTACTACTGATTTACCGTTAATACGCATACATATATTCAACAAAGTTTGTTTATAGGGTGGATCGATACTTTCAATTATTCCGATTACAGTATTTAATGTTTTTTGATCATCAAGATTAGCATTGTTTAAAATAACCTCTTTTAATTTTTGAAATCTCATCAACAATGACTCAATTTTACTACTAAGAAAAAAATTGTTAATGTTAATATTGTATTTAATCTTCTCAAGAGAATGCAATAAAGGAAAATTCCGCAATAACAAAAAAGAAGACCGGGATACATTTACATCATAACCATCATCTCGATTTTTATGATGAAGTTTGATATGATGAAAGCGGACTTTAATCATTTTTAACATTTCTATAAAGAAAGAAAATCTTTGTTCTCCAGTTAAGTCATACGGAAACCCAAAATCAGGGTCAGAAACCTGGTGAACTCTTAATTCTTGAAACACAAATAAATAATCAAACATCAATTTCTCAAACATATATTTATTAATATGAAAAAAATAAGCTTGCTGACTTTTCTGGCTTTTATCTGATGCGAAATAACTTTCATTGAAAAAAAATGAACGCTGTTGGCAATGATCACTAGGCAAGGCTAGTGGGTGAGACTTCAGTAATTCAGTTTTTTGTTCAAGCGCCTGGCGGTTAGTTTGTATTTTTTGCCAAGTTTCATTGGGCAGTTTAAACTTGAAATGTTCTCCCTGCCCTTCTATCTGGGTTACCACTAAATGAATGGGAGTAGATTGTCGATATTCTTCACCATATTTATCCACCCTCCCCTGTACATAACAAAATACTTTGGTTTTAAGCAAATGAGCAATTCCTAACAACTCACGGGTCCCTGCCCAAGCTCCATCTACAGACATCTTATCTTCATAGCCAGTTGCACCCTTATATTCCTCTAACCAATTGACATCTGATTTTAGTAATTCAATCACTTTTTTAATGACCCGTTGACGAAATAATAATAGCAATGGAATAAAGGTCGAATTATTAAGATCATAAATAGATAACATTTTTTCTATTTTTTTACTATCCTTGTCATCACCAAAAACCAGCTGATAAGATAGTCCAAATTCAGATGAATTAACTACCACTAACAAAAAGGCCAGCATTGCCGACCAAAACAAACAATTGCCATCCTGGGGAACATCTATCTCTATACTTAGCAAGTCCTTAGATAAGCTTAAGAGTTTCTGCAAATCAAAATCAATCCATTCTGGCTTGGTTTCTTCTAAAGATTTCTTTAATTTCAATTTTTCTTGAGGATTCAAATCATCATATATTTCAAATATGGTATTGCTAACTTGAGGTAGGATCATATCCCAGATGAGTGAAAGATCCTCAGTCGCCAGGAGTAAATTGATTAACCGGGCGAATTGACTGATATTACTAGACTTTATTTCTAATAGCTGTTTGTACGCAATAGCTTGCGCATGTACGGGAATAGAAGCTTTGCCATTTTCTAACGTTATCTCACTACTGATAATCCCGGTAATATATAAAGCAAACCAGTTAGTTACCTTGTTAAACATTCCTGAATTGCAAATTAGATGAAGATCTACCATATAATCAAAAAACGTCAATCTAACCATATCTTTTGCTGCTTCGGTTGATTTATTTTCTCCATGTAATTCAGAAAAATTGGTTAGATATTGGCTCGGGTCATTAACTGCCAACCATAGCAAACAAAGGCCGTGCAAAAAACTCATAGAAAAGTTGGCTTTTAACGTGACCATTTTGGCCAAATATAGATAGGTTGGAGATTCGGTTTTAACTAAATTAGTAACAAACTCTATCGACGGCATTTTCCTATAGCAATCTTTTTTCTCATCATGCTTATCTGATTCCGATCGAATAAATTCGACAATTGTATTTAAAATATCCGATTCATTTTTTATTTCTTTAGCATATTTATTTTCTAAAAATTCGAAGCTTTCTGCCGCTGCTTTATGGACCTTAACCTGATGAGTTCCTTCATGGTGTATGGAATATAGCAATTCCCTGAGCGAACGGTTTAATTCTCCTGCCCGACGCACCGCAAATTCATATTGATCCTTACTTGGAAACTTGGCATGAAATTGATATACTTCTTCAATAGTTTTCCATAATGAATTTTGCGCAAAAATTATAAAATTAGACAACGTTTTACTTTCCTGCCGTAACTTATTTTGTTCATTTAAGTAATTAACATATTGAGAAATCTGTTTTTTTAAAGAATCCAAGCAAAGTAAAAAAATGTTTTGCAAGCTCTCGTCTGAGAGTATTTTGATTAATAGACTCTCATTCAAAGTAGCGTCAATAGAAAACAAATTAAAGCCAAAAATTTTTTTATTTAGAATTCCATATTCAATAAACTGTAATTTTTTTCCAAAAGTTAAGACCAACCCCAGTATAATTTTATCTTCAACCTCACCAATATTATCCAATCCATTCCAATTATCAAAGATCAAATCTTTCAAAATAAAGAAATATTTATCCATGGCATTTTGAAGATCAGCCATCAACTGCTGTTTTTCAACCATTTCATGCTGGTCGTGGGTTAACCGTAAAAATAGACAGGCTACAAACTTAGAAAAAATTAATAAATCTTGACGATGAATTATAAAATTCTGTTTTATTTTATCTAATAACTTAAAGAAATTTGGTAATAGTTTGTTTGGTTTTATATCTTCACTTGCAAAAAATTCTGAATAATTTTCTAAATTTAGAATACGAGACAAAGCCGAATGGTTTTCAGTACATTTTATATCACTTAACCGAATCAACCATTTAGGTAAAGTTAATTGACATTTTTTTCGGACTATATCTAAAGTAATGCAAAGTAATTTAGCTTCCAAATTTGACCCCATCAGATTGGGAATCAGTTGGAAATAATTTTCTCTAATTTCCTGTATAGTGAGTTCTTCTTCTATTCTTTTTTGTAACAATGGAAGGTTATAAAATTGGGAACAATTTACCAATATAGCCTTTAGATAGGCTGGCTCCATTTTAATTTTATTTATATTAATAAAATTAATGATATCTTCTTGACTTTTTGTTTCGAACAAAATGGTTAAAATTGATAATGTGTAACATTTTTGAATCTCATCAAATAAAGAGGCTTGACTAGATTTAAATTGTTTACATAATAGGCTTAAAGACAACTGATGCTTAGCATATTTTTCGGACGCAAAAAATGTTTTTTCCACACTAAGAAATGGCCGTATATAATCAATAATGACATCTTCATCATCTATCATTTTTAACAATTTTAATTTTTCAATTAATTCAAAAATAATTTTATTTTTTTCAATAGATATTTCTGAGTCTTGCTCATTCATTAAAATAAAAACGATAGTAATGCAATTAACGACTTGCAATCTATCCCAGCTCTTAGTTAATAAATAATCGATACAATTTAGTCTTGCTAAAGAGAAGGCTAATTCAATGGAACCATAGAAATCTGAAACAAATATCTCATCCTCGTCCTCGTCCTCGCCCAGATCACAGTATTGATCAAATAAAGAAATCAGTTTTAAATTACCCATCATAACGGCTAATTGAATTGGAGTATAGGTATCTTTAAACAGATTCTCACTAAAAAAAGTGCTCATCATACAAAAATTCATACTACTAGAAAAAATAAACCAGAAAGGAATTATTTTTGAGGATGATTTAAGCCAAATAAATCCGTAATTCCAATAAATTAGTTTCTTTAAATATTTTTCAGCATTTGGAATAAATTGAAAGAAAAAAGTAATAACATGCACGGGATGATGGTCATCACAATCCTCCATTATCTTCTTAGCTTTTTCATCAGAATTAAAATAGCAAAAATCACAGTCTATAGTAATAGCTAATATAGAAGCATAAGTATCAAATTTTTTTTGATGAGATTTGATATCTTCCACATCAGGCAACTGCATTAAATAATTGCCGAAGGACTGGATCATTTCCGCCAGATAAACTTCTTCACTTACAAAATCTCCCTGATATTGTTTTCTTACTTTCGCAAATATTTTACATTCCTTTTCAAATTCATCAAGAATCCCTTTAACGGCTATGGAAATTTCCTTAAGGCTGGCGGACGGCTTGGTATCTTTATTATCCATAATTTCTAATTTTTGGTCTTGATTCATTTCACTCCCTCTATAAATTGGCGTATAACCCTTCTGAATATGTTTTATTGTCTTTAGCAGTTATTTCCAAAACGGAAATAACTGATTTCTCTTCTAGCTCCTTTGAGGAAACTAAAATACCCCATAATAACCAATTTTTTGTCCTAATCCTAAGCGGAATAAGTTATTGATCCTCTTGAGACAGTTAACACTACTTCCAAGTTTTCATCCAAGACTATTAAATCAGCATCTTTGCCGGAAGTTATGCTGCCTTTATGGGCATCCATCCTCAATGCTTTAGCAGGGTTAGTACTAGTTAAATTAATCAAGTCAGCCAATCGGCAGTCCGTAAACCGTAACATGTTTTTCACTGCCTGAGCCAGGGTAAGCACGCTGCCCGCCAAGGTTCCATTTTTTAATCGCGCCGCGCCTTCCTGGATTACCACCGATTGTCCACCTAAATCAAATTGGCCTGTGCTGTCACAACATTTAGCGCGCATGGCGTCTGTTACCAGCACCAAACCGGCAACGCCTTTCATCCGTAAAGCTAATTGCAATGCTGCCGGATGGCAATGATGTCCATCAACTATCAATTCAGCCAACACCCGCTGATCCAGCAAAATAGCGCCGATACACCCCGGTTCACGATGATGGAAGCCGCGCATCGCGTTAAATAAATGCGTAGCATGACGCGCGCCTGCGGCAATGGCTAATTCAGTAGTAGCGAAGTCAGCATCGGTGTGTCCAATTGAAGCTATGACATTATGGCTGAATAGATGGCGGATAAATTCGATACCTCCTGGTAACTCAGGTGCGATTGTAACCAATTTAATATTCCCGCCGGCGCAAGTCTGCCAATGATCAAATAAGGCGGTTTGCGGCGGTAAAATAAATTCACCGCGCTGTGCACCAACCTGCCGTGGTGAAATAAAGGGGCCTTCTAAATGTACACCCAAAATTTCAGCGCCTAAAACGTCATTGGGCTGATTTTTTTTATAATAATCGATATTCCGCAGGGCTTGTTCGATTTTATCTGCTGACTCGGTCATCGTCGTCGCCAAAAATCCAGTCACCCCTTCCGCAGCCAAGGCTTTGCGGATCTGATTCAGAGCTGCGGGGCTGGCGTCCATCACATCCGCTCCATGCGCTCCATGAATATGCATATCAATCCGGCCTGGCAGCAAATGATAATTAGCCGGAAATTTTAAACACTGCTTTGAAAAATGCGCGGGTTTCTGCTGAGAAACTTCTTGAATAATTTGCTGATGAATCCGTATCGTGGCCGCCTGCACCTCCCCTTGCTCTGTGTAAGCAGTCATTCCCGAAATTGACCAATCCGTTTGTCTCATAATATTTTATCCTATTGGCATTGGAAATATATAATTGGTAGCAATTCCCGCAATGCATCCAAATAAATGTCCTTCCCAAGAAACTTTTTCTTCACTTGGAAACAAGCCGAAAAATATGCCGCCAAAATAATATGCGCAGATGGCGGCTAGCACTATCGCCATTAAACTCGGCTGATGGTACGCGTTAATCAATAAATATCCCCAGTAGCCTGTCACCAGAGCGCTTGCCCCGATATGGATGGCCCGGCGCCCAAATAACCAAATTAATATTCCTGATAATAATACTATGGTTACGGTTACTCGCCAAAATAAAGCCTGACCGCCCACCAATATAAAACAGGATAACGCTAATAACGGGATGATATTAAAAAATAGATGCGTGGCATTGCCATGCAGGACCGGCGAAAAAATAATTCCGATTAAACCATGTCCGGTACGCGGAACAATTCCTAAATTATTAAGCCGGTAGCCTAACAATTTATTAATCAATAATAAAATCCACAGCGTCAATGCAATACCAAATAGCAGTGCAATATTATCTTGAATAGTCTGTAATAAAGTCTGTAATACTGACGCCAATTCCTGCATAGAAAATTTGACTCGTTATAGCATCTACGCTATTTTACCTTCGCCTAATACTTTGCGGCGCACCATGTAAATCGCCCCTTTAGTGGCGTCATGTTTGCGTGGCACTAAACGATTTCTCAATGATTCACCCACTCGCGGCTGTACGAATGGAGCAACGCCGCCCAATAAGCAACATGGCAGTTGCTCATGTCCCGCCGGAAGACGCCGTTCTAATGCCCCAGCAATTTCATCAATTTCCTGGGCGGCACGCTCAATCAATTCGATTGCATGGGGATCTTCACGTTGAATATGTTCAATAACGATGGGCGCTAAAGAAGCAAAATCTACAGGACGGGCCTTCGTAGACCAAGAAATAATTTTACCAGCATCATTATCGAAATAAGAGAAAATAGCTTTTAGGAGCGGGGTTTCTGGGACCCGGCCATCCATACTGTTAAAAGTTAAGCGCACTGCCTCTAAGCCCAGCCATGCTCCACCTCCGGTATCTCCCTGCGGGAATCCCCAGCCCCCGACCACATACCGCTGGCCCTGATAGACCTCATAGCCTACTACGCCGGTCCCGATAATAATAATCGCGCCGTCAGCGCAATCATGTACACCTAAGCAAGCTGCGTAAGCATCTGAATCTAGTATTAAATTAGTATAGAAATGAGGTCTCGATAAAAATGTTTGCGAAGCGACAGGATCTTCTGTCCCCGCTAAACCTAAGCCGATATGAAAATGATAATTTTTATCGTTTGGATCAATTCCAGCCTGATTTAACGCTTCTTTTACACCCGCATCAATTGACGCCCATGCTTGCTCAACTGAATTGCGAATATTAGCCGGACCGCTGCGCGCCTGGCCTAACAACAAACCGGCCTCGTCTTCAACGATCAGTTTGGTTTTAGTCCCACCGCCATCTGCACCGATAAAAATATTTTTAATCACACATGCTCTCCAATTTTTAGAATTGGACAGCATTATATCTTAACTAATAGAATTAACATAACTTTTTTTGTACAAAAAAACGGCTTCAGAATGTCCTATCCCGATGGGGGATCGCAAGGGGGAGAAGAGCGGAGCGATCTCCCCTTTCATTGCAAGCTTCGGCTCCGCCGAGGCGCAGCATCCAAACCAGGAAGCAATTCTCGCTTCAGCGAGAATTGCTGGCGAAGCTTTTGGCATAATAAGTGATGATAAAATCAGCACCGGCTCGTTTGATTGCGATTAACGCTTCTAACATAGCCCGGTCTTCGTCTATCCAGCCTTGAGCGGCGGCGGCCTTGATCATCGCATATTCGCCGCTAACATGATAAGCACCTAACGGCAAATCCGGGAAGCGCTGCTTCACCCGGAAAATCATATCTAAATAAGTATGCGCGGGTTTAACCATCAGCATATCCGCGCCTTCCAAGACGTCCAACTCGGCTTCTCGCAAACCGGCCTGCGCATTGGCAGGGTCCATTTGATAAGTCTGGCGGCCTCCGTGCTGAGGCGTCCCGCTTCCAGCAGCTTCTCGAAAAGGGCCATAAAATGCTGAAGCGTATTTTACGGCATAACTCAAAATAGGCGTTTGCAAAAACCCATGCTGATCCAAACCCCGCCGTATCGCCTGAACCATTCCGTCCATCATGCCGCTGGGTGCAATAATATCTGCCCCGGCCCGCGCATGACTAACCGCTTGTTCAGCCAATAAAGTTAAGGTAGCGTCATTATCGACAATGACTTCTCCCTGATGATGTGAGGCAATTATCCCGCAATGACCATGGTCGGTATATTCGCAAAAACAAAGATCGGATATAACAATTAATTCTGGGGCATGCTGTTTGATCACAGCGATAGCCGATTGAATAATTCCGTTAGCGGATAAAGCAGATGAGCCTGTAGCATCTTTATGTAACGGGATGCCGAACAAAATCACCGCTGGAATGTTTAAATCAACAATTTGCCGAATCTCATCAGGTAATCGATCAAGACTAAATTGATAGTGGCCCGCTAAAGAATTAATTGGATTTTTAATCCCCTGGCCTTCTTTGATAAAAAGCGGAAGAACTAAGTTATCGACTGAAAGCCGATGTTCACGAACTAAAGCACGTAAATTTGCGGAATGGCGCAAGCGCCGCATCCTTACTTGAGGAAACGACGCCGCTACCATATATAATGATCAATCTGTTGCATTAACTCACGATTCTCCATGAACCATCCGGAGCTTTGCAAGCGCGCCCATAGGCGGTTTGCCAATGTCCGTTTATGTAAACTCGAGAAGTGTACTCGCGGCAGTAATTATTACCACTAGAGTAATAGCTTCTAGTAGGCGTAACCCGATAAGTAACCCCTGTATCTTCATTAGTCCATACTACGGTTTGGTCAATCGGCGTTACGATAATAGCATTTTCCATATAGGCACGGTCACGGGCGTCCATTTGATTGCCAACCGCGTTACCGATAATACCACCGATTAAGGCGCCACCGATAATACCGGCAGGGCTACCCTTAAATAGTAAACCTCCGGCTAGACCCCCGGCAACAGCGCCAGCAGCCGTCGAACCCGGGACATTATTTCCCGGAGTACAGCCAGAAAGCACGAAACCTGAAGCGGCGACAAATCCCACCATTAATGTTATTACTTTTTTCATAATGTCTCCCTAGTAAATTTTATCACATTGATTTAATTATAGCACAGGGTTCTTGAGCGGGAGAAAAAGATCGAATATAGGCAGGATAACAGATATAGCAAAGGCTATACTTAAACAAAAATAATAAGTACAGCCTTAGCTATTTAAACGGAATTACGGACGGCGATTTGGATTTTGTCCTTGATCCCCTTTCTGATGAGGCTGGCCTGGTCTTTGACCGCCTTCATGGCCACCACTTTGGGGTTGGTTAGGATTGCGATCCCGTTGTACTTCGCGATCACGGTCTTGGCCTTGGCCTTGGCTTTTCGCTTTGCGTTGTTGATCGCGTTGTTCGTCGCGGCCTGGACGTTGTCTATCATCTTGAGGATTTAGGCATCTGATTTCCATAGTTATCTCCAATTATTAAACTAAAATAAATAACACTTAAAAAGTGCTTTTCCTAAAAATTTAGCAAAAATGCTAAAACAGTAAATTAAATCTAGGATATCAACCCCGCCCTGTCAAATTGACAAAAAAAAAATAGACTGCTACATTTAAGTAAGCATGTTTACAGGTTTTTTAAAGGAGGTTTTTATGTTAGGTTGGGTAATCATATTTTTAATTATTGCCATTATCGCTGCGGTATTTGGCTTTACGGGCATTGCCGTCGCAGCTGCAGGTATTGCCAAGATTATTTTCTTCATCTTTTTAATTCTATTTATAATCTCACTCATATTTTCATTGATGCGAAGAGGCCCTCCGAGCGTTTAATCTTCGCAATATAATCTAATTTTTCCCCATTTTTTGCAAAGAGATGGGGAAAACCTGGAAATTGATTCATTTAAAGGATTAATAGTGAATGTCGCTGCTCCCAATGGCAAAGGTTCGACCGCGATAACGGGTTTATTTATTTTAGCCTGCTTCTATACCCTATATTTTGCGCGAAGCATATTTTTGCCTATTGTAGTAGCTATTTTATTAAATTTTCTGTTAGCCCCATTAGTCCGTACGTTGAGAAGACTCCATATTCCCGAACCCATTAGCGCTTTGTTAGTTATTTTGGTTTTCCTAAGCGCCATTGGTTATGGTTTTTATAGTCTTTCCGGCCCCGCGAATGAATGGCTGGCCCAAGGCCCGCAAAAATTTTCTCAGGTCTCTACCAAAATAGAAATATTGACCAGGCCTATTGAAAAATCAATTAAAGGGTTTTTTAATATACGCGAGCAAATTGAACAAACTGCAAAGAAAACGACATCAGGAGAAACCACGCCGGAGGTTTCAGTAAAAAGTTCAGATTTCGGGCCGTTTAATACGGTTTTTGCTTCAACTGGAGAATTTTTTGTTGAACTCGGGGTAATATTTTTTATTCTTTATTTTCTGTTAGCTTCCGGTGACTTTTTTCTAAAAAAAACCATGGAAATCTTACCATCTTTTAAAGAAAAGAAGGAAGCGGCTTTTATCGCTGATGAAATCAAAAATGAAATCACTAGATTCCTGCTCACCAAAACTATAACCGGTATAGGATTAGCTATAGTTATCGCGCTGGCTATGTATCTTATCCAAATGCCGAGCCCCATTTTCTGGGGAGTGCTCGCGGGAGTCCTGGAGTTTATTCCTTATATCGGCGTGACCATAGGTACAATATTTTGCGCTATCACCGCACTATTCGTGTTTAATAGCCCGATTCATATTATTTTAGCGCCTTTGAGTTTTTTTATAATCACTTCAATTACCGGAAATTTTATTGTTCCGCTGGTTTTAAGTAAAAGTTTATCTCTCCATCCAGTGATCATTTTTGTCGGAGTGATTTTTGGCGGATGGATGTGGGGAGTTGCCGGCGCGTTAATCGCTATTCCGCTTTTATCTATTCTAAAAATATTCTGTAACAATATTAAAGCTCTGAATACGATTGGTAAATTCTTAGGGGAATAACCTACTTTGGGTTTTTAGCAATCGCTTGCAATTTCATCGCAGCTAATTCAAACTAAAAAAATGAGTACAAAACAATTACCATTAGCCTTGTTCGACAGTCTTGAATATATAGATGCCGCCAAAATTGATCTTTCTTTCTATCTGGGAATTCATGCGGATGATGTGGTCCATGCCTGTGATTTTTTAAAATGTTACCGCGGCAGCAAAGGTACGTTTAACTCCTATCGGCGTGAAATTGAGCGGCTCTTGCAATGGAGCTATTTAGAAGCCAATAAAACTTTGAAAAACTTGAATCGGAGTGATATTGAAGCATTCATCAAATTCTGCCATCAACCGCCGCCTAGCTGGATTGGCACGATAAAAGTTCCGCGATTTGTACTAACGTCAGGAGTGCGGATCCCTAATCCCGATTGGCGTCCATTTGTGGTGACGATTTCTAAATCAAGACGGCGCTTAGGTGCTCAGTCGGAAATTGAATCTTTTAAATTGTCTAATGGCGCTATCAAAGAAATATTCGCAATTTTAAGCACTTTTTTTAATTATCTGATGCAAGCGGAATATATTTCCTCCAATCCGGTGGCATTAATCCGTCAAAAAAGTCAATTTATAGTTCGCCATCAAGGAGAAAGCAAGGTTCGCAGATTATCAGATTTGCAATGGCAGGTGGTGATTGAAACCGCTCATAAAATGGCTGCGCGCGAGCCGGAGAGGCATGAACGCACTCTGTTTATCATGTCCGCGCTTTACTCCCTATATTTGCGGATTTCAGAATTAGGCGCATCCCCGCGCTGGGCCCCAGCTATGCACGACTTCCAGCGCGACAGCGAGGGCAATTGGTGGTTAACCACTGTGGGTAAAGGTAACAAAGAACGGCAGATTGCTGTTAGCGATACGATGCTGGCGGCCCTAAAACGCTGGCGTAAATTTCTCGGATTGACTTTATTGCCTTCGCCTAATGATCATTCACCGTTGCTCCCTAAAAAAAATGGTAAAGACCCTTTAGCCAGCATCAATCACATTCGTAGAATTGTGCAAGGGTGTTTTGATGAAGCTATCGCTCAATTATATCAGGATAATTTCCCGGAAGAGGCAGAATCATTAATGGAAGCTACCGTCCATTGGTTGCGGCATACCGGGATTTCTGATGACGTTAAACACCGCCCCCGCGAGCACGTGCGTGATGACGCCGGCCATAGTTCCAGCATGATCACTGACCGGTATATTGATGTGGATCGCCGTGAACGCCATTATTCTGCAAGAAAGAAAAAAATCAGCGAAGTCGTCTAAATTAGAAGTCTCCCCCTTTGGAAAAAGGGGGAAGGAATCGTCGTCACTTTTGTTTGCGGCGCAATTTAAGAGCTACTGAGTTAATGCAAAACCGCTGCCCGGTAGGCGCGGGGCCGTCGTCAAATACGTGACCTAAATGCGCATCACAGCGTTGACAAAGTACTTCAGTCCGCATCATTCCTGCAGAACTGTCAGGCTGCGTAGCCACGGCGTCACTATCTACTGCTTG
Organism: uncultured Pseudomonadota bacterium; assembly: GCA_963697455.1. Classification (GTDB taxonomy): domain Bacteria; phylum Pseudomonadota; class Gammaproteobacteria; order Coxiellales; family Coxiellaceae; genus JAFEDN01. The sequence goes on from CAVOOI010000021.1 coordinate 19,037, forward strand.
CGCGAAGCTAGGCCAGCCGCATCCCGCATCGTATTTATGAGTACTCGCAAATAGGGCCTGTCCGCAACAGATACAGTGATAAATACCCTCTTCAAAATTTTCCGCGTATTCACCGGTAAATGCCCTTTCGGTGCCTTTTTCACGGGTTATCCGGTACTGCTCCGGTGTTAATTGCGCCCGCCACTTCTCTGCACTTTTATGGATTTTACTCATGTTTGCCTCCTTCGGATCCGCTCAATGGGAATAACCACTTCACCCCGATCATCCTGAGAACTACCTGGCGGCTCTCCCGCCCAGCCTAAGCCATAAATGACTTCCATCGTGGCCGGCCAACCGTGTTCTGGAGAGAAAAATTTTTCATATTCCGCCAGCATGAGTTGCCAACGGGTTTTGCCAGTGAGGCTGCGGCGGCGAGTATCGAGTGCGTTCGCCACGCCACTCTGACGTAAATCTCGCCACAAACCGGCAAGAGAGGAATAAGTAAAATGAATATGCTCCGCTTGCATTACCGGATCAACAAACTGGGCGGCCATCAACGCGTCGCCAATATCATGCATATCTAGAAATAAATGCACATGTGCTTGAGTATCGACGGCGGCAAAGCTGGCCCTCAATTCGTACAGGGTGTCAGGCCCGCAGGTGGTGAATAATACCAACCCACCCGGTTTTAATAACCGCCGCCATTCTTGCAAACACTGCGCCCGCTCATCCACCCAGTGCCACACCAGGTTAGCGATAATTAAATCAACACTTTGGGATGGAATCGGCAATTTTTCAGGTTCGGCACAAATTCTGAGTACATTAGGCTCGCTAGGGATTACCTGTTGTAATAAATTTTCCGCCCAGTCGGTGGCAATGATCTGCGCACGCGGATAACGCTGGGTGAGTAGTTGGGTGGTATATCCAGTCCTGGCGCCAATATCGATAATGACTTGGGGTTCAAGCCGTACCCACTCCAAGCGGTCCATTAACCGGTCGGCAATTTCACGCTGCCAAACTGCCGCATGACTATAACTGCGAGCCGCTTTGTTAAAACCGGCAATGACGGTTCGCCGATTTAGCAGTGACATTGGTTTCTTATTCATTTGATTATTTTACCACAAACCGCAACCATGCGAGGCCTCCGCTCACCCATACACCGTTAATATTTCCCGCCACCGCCAAGCCCGTTGCGGATAGACCGCATTTCGGGTCCTGTCGACTGCGTCCTTTTACATGCTCGCTGCGCTGCGCGTGCAAAAGGACTCCGCCGCCACCCGTTAGCTAGCGCGCTTGGCGGCGGCGGGAAATATTAACTGATAAATGCGTCTAAATTCGAAAGAATAGCCGGAATTACGGTATTGAAGTTAAAGGTAAATAATCTCTAAACTATTTCATGCTTAAACTCAATTCAATATTATCGCGGTGCGCTGATTGGTTATTTCCACAGCCTTGCTATTTGTGTGCTAAAAAGCCGCCCTGCCAACAGTTGCTGTGCGCAGACTGTTACCAAAATTTACCTTGGAATCTCCGGGCTTGTGGGCAATGCGGATTGCCCCTTGAAACCGGCGACCGCTGCGGCAGTTGTCTCGCTAAACCGCCGGCCTTCATCCACTGCATCACTCCATTCCGCTATGAAGCACCCATTTCTACGCTTATCGTTCAATTAAAATTTCATCAAAGATTGATTCATACCCGGTTATTAAGCCAGCTGCTGGCTGAAGCTATTCGCCAAGGCCGGCGGCCGTTACCCGAATGTATTATTCCTGTGCCGTTACATAGCCAACGAATCCGGCAGCGTGGTTTTAATCAAGCCCTGGAAATTGCCAGGCCGTTGAGCAAGACTTTCAACATACCTTTACTGTTCGACTCCTGCTACCGCCGCACCAATACTTTGCCGCAAAGCCGGTTATCTGCGTCCGCCCGCCGCCGGAATATCGCGGCTGCTTTTGATTTACAGCAAAATATACCCTTTAACCATGTGGCTATTGTGGACGATGTTATGACCACCGGCCAAACAGTTCGTGTCCTCAGCGGAATGCTACAACAGCAAGGCATTAAAACCATTGAAGTGTGGTGTTGCGCCCGAGCCTTATAAATGCTGTAATTACTTGCCCTGTAGATAAGAACGGCGTTTATAGGCTCAATAACCTGATTATTTATCATTTACTTATGAAACATTCTGAATCTAAAATCTCTGCTATAAAAGCCTATTTGTTGGGCTTACAAGAATCTATTTGCCATAGCCTCGAAGCTGTAGACGGCCTGGCTGAATTTCAGGAAGATATCTGGGAACATGCCCAAGGCGGGGGCGGCCAAACGCGGGTGATCACCGGCGGAGCTGTCTTTGAAAAAGGTGCGGTGAATTTTTCGCATATTTTCGGCCACCAACTCCCTCCGGCGGCGACCGCTCGCAACCCGGAATTGGCCGGCGCCCAATTTCAAGCATTAGGCGTGTCCGTGGTTATCCATCCTCTCAATCCGCATATCCCCACCGTTCATCTGAATATCCGGTTTTTTATTGCTGAACAGTCATCCGCTGAGCCGGTGTGGTGGTTCGGCGGCGGCTTTGATTTAACACCCTACTATGGTTACGTGGAAGATTGCCAGCACTGGCATCGCAACGCTGCGCAGGCTTGTGAGCCATTTGGCGCGGATATTTATCCACAATTCAAACGAGCCTGTGACGAGTATTTTTATTTACCGCACCGACAAGAAGCCCGGGGAATTGGTGGGTTATTCTTCGATGATTTCAAAAGATGGGAATTCGCCAAATGCTTTGCACTGTTGCAAAGCGTCGGCGATCATTTTTTAACCGGTTATTTACCCATTGTCCAGCGGCGTAAAGCCACGCCCTACTCCCCCGCTCAACGCGAATTTCAATGCTATCGCCGGGGACGGTATGTAGAGTTTAATTTATTATATGATCGCGGAACGTTATTCGGTATTCAAAGCGGAGGGCGTACGGAATCTATTTTGGTCTCTCTGCCGCCTCAGGCAAATTGGCATTACCAGTGGCAAACCAAGTCTAATAGTTCTGAGCACCTTTTAGCGCAAGAGTTTTTGACCGCAAAAGACTGGCTGGCCTTCTGTCCAGAAAATAGTGCATACCCGCTAGAGTAAGCGTCACTATGATAAAGCTGGCGATCACGTCGACCAGATAATGAGCGCCTATGGCCATGGTTGCGATAATCAAGAAGAAATTCAGCACCAGCAAAGGGTAAAAAACCACTTTAATTTTCCGCCATGCCGCCAAAACTAATAAAGCATATATCACATGACCGGAAGGAAAAGAAACCATGCCGCCATCAAAATTGGAAATCGGCAAGTGCTGATGTACTTCATAAAATCGGGTGACTAAATTATATTCCTGTGAGATAAAATAAGGGCTATGCAAAACTCCCGCCGGAGCAATGGTCGGGAAAAAGTAATAAATTAGGTTACAAATTATCAAACAAATAGCGCTGGCAATAAAATAGCGGTTCACTTCTTTAGACTTTTTCAATAAGGCCAAAAGCAATGGTGTGAGCAGAACTTGATATTCCCACGTATTATAAGAAAACCAGAACACCTTAGATAAACCTGGAAATTGATGCACCCAGGCCATAAAAGCAGTGACGTCAAATCCCAGCCAATGGTCCCATTGGACCAAATGATAATCGATTATCACGAACGGGGTACTGAGCACGGCTGACCAATTGATCAAGAAAATGATCGTACAAATCCCAATGTTAGCGAAGGTTGCCGCTAATAAACCAAACCGCGGCCAGTTAGGCCGGTGAATATGACCGATCAACCACCAGACCATCCACAGAGGAATCAAGAACAGCATCTGCAATGAACTGATAGTCGAGGTGAATTTGAATACGATGGCGTTAAGCAAAAAACCCACTACCGACATGACCAGCAATATTCCCATAAAAGCATGGGCTATGCCTTCTTCACGACTATACGAAGCCGCTACATTTTTCTTAAAAAGTCTATATATATCATTAGCTTGCCAAAAGGCCGGGGGGCGAGCAAGTTGGGCTGTGAATCTAGTCATTGCAATAGTATACCGCCCCATCCTTAAGAAATCATTAAAATTTTTATCCACACATCGTTAATATTTCCCGCCGCCGCCAAGCCCGTTGCGGATAGACCGCATGTCGGGTCCTGTCGGCTGCGTCCTTTTACATGCTCGCTGCGCTGCGCGTGCAAAAGGACTCCGCCGCCACCCGTTAGCTAGCGCGCTTGGCGGCGGCGGGAAATATTAACTGGCAAATGCGTCTAAATTCGAAAGTGCAGCCTGTCATCCCCTCAAAACATCAAGGTTGGCAGGCTGTTTAGCTTCATACGTCAAGTTGTCTATAATTACTATTTACTGCAGGCTGCGCCCAGAGTTGCCTCTTAGCTTCATTAATTGCTAGAACAGCAGAGCTGCCGGCGCCAAATAACAAAGCAATGGTTACACCTTTACTATCACCTTGGGTGATGAAGTAGGTCGCCGTTGCAGTAGAACCTGACATTACGCTTAAAGCAATCCCATCTACAATTTTATGTTCTTTAAAAGCGGCCATTGCTCGATGGCCTAGTATAGCCGTAAATACGCCAAAAGCCGGATAGAGTATATACTGCTCGTTTTCGGAACTCACTAAGGTCTTTAAGGTTTCGATTGAACTCGCATAAAGCACTATTGCCGTTTTTACCCCTGCATTCACTCGTACCGATTTTGCAATATCTAATTTTTGATCCGGCTGCTGATCCAGCTGTTGATCCAGCTCTTGATCCGGCTCTTGATCCGACTGTTGGACTTGCTTTGATTCCGCCTTTGATTCCGGCTTATCCAAAGCTGTTAACAGTGAAGTAACAAACAGTGCTCCTAAGGCAAAGGTTGTCATAGTTGAACTAAACATATAAGTAGGCGAATCCAGAGAATCCTCACCTTGCTGGATTATGCCACTAAAACCCACATATACTAGAGCTAATAGGGTTTTTTCTGCAAATGTCCTGATATTTCTATAACTACGCATATTATTTTCCTTTTTTAATTGTTAAACGTTAAAACCACATCCTTGTGGCTATATCATATTTTCCTAAGCAGTTTATTTCTTTTTAGGAAGATATAAATCCGTGATCGTTCCTTCGAATATTTCCGCAGCCATCATCACTGATTCCGATAAAGTTGGATGCGGGTGAATTGTCAATGCTATGTCCTCAGCATCGCACCCCATTTCAATCGCTAAAGCCAATTCTGAAATTAAATCTCCAGCGCTAACCCCCACTATACCCGCGCCAATGACTCGGCCTTTTTCGTTAAAGATTAGTTTGGTAAGACCTTCACTACGATTTAATGATAAGGCTCTACCTGAAGCCATCCAGGGAAATACTGCCGTTTTATAGGTTATTCCCTGTTCTTTCGCTTGAGTTTCAGTGACGCCTGCCCAGGCTATTTCCGGGTCAGTATAGGCTACTGAAGGAATGCACTTAGGATCAAAGAAATGTTTTTTCCCGGCGATGACTTCAGCGGCGACTCTCCCTTCCGCTGACGCTTTATGCGCCAACATGGGGTTGCAAACAATATCGCCTATAGCGTAGATATGCGGCACGTTGGTACGCATTTGTTTATCGACTGCAATAAAACCGCGATCATCCACCTTGACGCCCGCTTTGTCAGCACCGATTAATTTGCCATTCGGTTTCCGGCCTACCGCCACTAGGATACGATCGAAACGTTGCGGATTGGTTTTCGGCGCCGACTCGCCTTCGAAAGTCACCCATAATCCGTCTTTTTTGGCTTCCACTTTCGTGACCCGGGTTTTCAGCATAATATTGGCATAACGTTTGGCAATGCGCTTATGCAAGGGCTGAACGATATCGGCATCCGCACCTGGAATTAATTGCGGCATCATTTCTACTACGCTAATTTTAGCGCCTAAAGCATTATAAACTGTGGCCATTTCCAAACCGATAATCCCACCGCCTAAAATCAGCCATTCCTCGTTCGTCCCTTCTAATTCCAAAGCGCCGGTTGAAGTGACTACGCGAGGATCATCAGGAATAAACGGTAATTTAACCGGTAACGAACCCGCAGCGATAATCGCCTGTTCGAATTGAATGGTACGTTTAGTTTGACCATTGGTCACCACGATTTCGTTAGGCCCGCTAAACTGACCTTCGCCAGTGACAATTTCAACCTGGCGCTGTTTGGCCATCATTTTCAATCCGCCGGTGAGTTTTTTAACCACGCTCTCTTTCCAGCCGCGCAATTTTTTAGGGTCAATCGCCGGTTTCGCAAAACTGACTCCAAATTCACTCATTTCCGCCGCGTCATCAATAACTTTAGCTGCGTGTAATAAGGCCTTCGAAGGAATACAACCCACATTTAAGCAAACACCGCCGAGAGTTTCGTAGCGCTCGATTAAGATCACTTTTTTTCCTAAATCGGCTGCGCGAAATGCTGCCGAATAACCGCCAGGACCACTGCCTAATACCACCACTTCAGTTGTTAATTTTTCAGTTGCCATGATTCTTTTCTCCAATTTACAAAAGTAAGGTTCTAATATCTGAGAGACGGCTGATAAGATACATCGTAAACCGCGCCGCATCTGCACCGTCAATTACGCGGTGATCATAAGATAAAGATAACGGCAACATTAAACGCGGCAGCCATTCACCAGTGGCTTCTGCATAAAACGGCTTGGTTTGCGTACGCGAAACGCCTAAAATAGCCACTTCTGGCGCATTAATAATTGGCGTAAAAGCAGTGCCGCCAATCCCGCCCAAACTGGAAATGGTGAAGCAACCGCCTTGCATGTCGGCTAATCCCAAACCGATTTCCCGGGCCTTTTTACTAAATTGCGCCAGTTCCGCCGCGAGAGCGGATAAACTTTTTTGATCGACATCACGAATTACCGGCACTACTAAGCCGTTAGGTGTGTCCACCGCCACGCCGATATGAAAATATTTTTTAAGGATCAGGCTCTGGCCGTCAGGCGACAGCGAAGCATTAAAATGCGGAAACTCCTTTAACGCCGCAACCACCGCTTTCATCACAAATACCAGCGGAGTCAGTTTAGTTTCGCGGCCATCGATCACTGCTTTTTGTTGCTGACGAAACGCTTCCAATTCGGTAATATCCGCTTCGCCGAATTGAGTGACATGGGGAATACTCACCCAGTTGCGATGCAATGCAGCTCCAGAAATTTTTTGGATTTTCGATAGCAATTTAGATTCAATTAAACCAAATTTTCTAAAGTCGACATCCGGCGCGGGCGGGATTGCCAGACCTGCGCTTTTACCTGCGGAAGATTGCAAGTGTTGTTTTACATACCGCTGTAGATCATCCTTCAATACGCGATTTTTTGCGCCTGAACCTTGGATCTGTGACAATTCCAGGCCGAATTCACGTGCTAAACGGCGAACGCCGGGGCCTGCATGAGAGTCTTCAGATTCATCCTCTGCTTCATCCCGGTCTTCAGCTTCAGGAGCCGGTTTAGCAGCAGGCTTCTGGTCTGTTGCTGCAGCTTCTTTAGTTGGTTCCGCAGTTTTCTTAGTTTTTTCGGCATTTTCCTTAGCCGGTTCCGCAGTTTTCTTAGCTTTTTCGGTATTTTCCTTAGCCGGCTCCGCAGACGCTTGGCCCGCTTTCTCAGTTTCAATCTCGACAATCAAACTGCCTTCGGAAACCTTGTCTCCGACTTTGACAGCCACTTTCTTGATAGTGCCACTCACCGTGGAGGGTACTTCCATGGTCGCTTTATCACCTTCCAAAGTAATCAGTGAAGCGTCTTTAGCGATTTTATCGCCGATTTTTACCAGTACTTCAATGACGTCTACATTTTTAGCGCCGCCGATGTCTGGAATTAATATTTTTTCTAAACTCACAAAACCTCCTTAAAGATTTATACCGTGGTGGGTAACGGACGATTAGGGTCAATGCCCAATTTTTTAATGACTCCAGGTAAATCCGCCGCTTTAAATTCCCCCTGATCAGCCAAGGCTTTTAATGCCGTGTACACGATCATCTTCGCGTCAACTTCAAAAAAATCACGCAACGCCTTGCGGGTATCACTGCGGCCAAATCCATCGGTTCCTAAAACAATATACGGCGCCGATATCACTGGGCGAATTTGATCGGCGAATAAGCGAATATAATCAGTCGCCGCAATTATCGGCGTCGAATTGTCACCTAAACATTGCTCCACGTAAGTTTGTTTAGGCGCGCTTTTGGGTGATAACCGGTTCTGACGTTCCACTGCGATAATATCACGGCGCAATTCATTGAAACTGGTTACGCTATAAACTTCTGCACCAACCTCGTATTCCTTCGCCAAAATGTCAGCGGCTGCCAACACTTCACGAAAAATAGTTCCAGAACCTAATAAGCGCACGCGTTTTTTGGCTTTTACTAGGGTATTTTTAAATAAATACATGCCTTTGATAATTCCGCTTTCCACCTTTTTTGGCATAGACGGGTGCGTATAATTCTCATTCATCAAAGTGATGTAATAAAACACATCTTGCTCTTCCTGCACCATTCGACGCAAGCCATCTTGGATAATCACCGCAAGTTCATAATTAAAAGTCGGGTCGTAGGAAACGCAATTCGGCACAAAGCTAAACATTAATAAATTATGACCATCTTGATGCTGCAAACCTTCACCCGCCAAGGTAGTACGGCCCGCCGTCCCGCCAAGGATGAAACCGCGTGCCCGGCTATCTGCCGCCGCCCATACTAAATCACCGAAACGTTGATATCCAAACATAGAATAATAAATATAAAATGGAATCATCGGGACACGGTTGGTCATATAAGAAGTTCCCGCCGCAATCCAACTCGACATCGCGCCGGCCTCACTGATTCCTTCCTGTAATAACTGACCGGTGGTGTCTTCGCGGTAATACATCAATAAATGTTTATCTTCCGGTTGATATTTTTGCTCACAGGGAGAATAAATACCGATTTGGCGGAATAAACCTTCTAAACCAAAGGTTCGCGTTTCATCGGCAAGAATAGGCACGATGCGCTCTTTAATATTTTCGTCTTTTAATAAGATACCTAAAATACGTCCATAGGCCATGGTAGTCGAAATTTCACGATCGGCAGTGCCTTCAAATTGCGATTGAAAAGCACTTAACTCCGGAACTTTCATTGGCGTAGATTCAACGTGACGAGCCGGCAACGGCCCACCTAATTTTTTGCGCTGCGCTTGTAAATATTGAATTTCCGGGCTGTCTTTTCCAGGCTGGTAATATTCCAAATGTAGGGCTTGCTCATCTTTTATCGGTAATTTAAACCGGTCGCGAAATGCCAATAGCGCTTCATCAGCCATTTTTTTAGTATTATGCGCTATGTTTAATCCCTCTCCGGCAGCGCCTAATCCATAGCCCTTAACAGTTTTGGCTAAAATCACCGTTGGTTGGCCGGTATGTCGAGTGGCGGCAGCATAAGCAGCATAAACTTTTTTAGGATCATGGCCCCCGTCGGCCAATGCTTTTAAGTCAGCATCGCTCATATCAGCCACTAGCTCTAATAAGTCCGGATATTTACCAAAAAACTTCTCACGCAAATAAGCGCCGTCTTTGGCGCTAAAATTTTGATATTCACCGTCAACTAGTTCACTGATGCGTTTTTTGAGAATGCCGTTTTTATCTTTAGCAAATAATGGGTCCCAACCACTTCCCCAAATAACCTTAATCACGTTCCATCCGGCTCCCAAAAATACGCTTTCGTATTCTTGAATAATTTGGCCATTTCCCCATACCGGGCCATCTAACCTTTGCAGGTTGCAGTTAATCACAAAAATTAGATTATCCAGTTTTTCCCGGCCCGCAATATTAATCGCGCCTAAAGATTCCGGCTCGCCCATTTCACCATCTCCGCAAAAAGCCCACACTTTACGGCCCTGAGTGTCGCATAATTTACGGTTATGCATATATTTTAAAAACCGCGCCTGGTAAATGGCCATCAGCGGCCCAAGCCCCATGGATACTGTCGGAAATTGCCAAAATTTCGGCATTAACCATGGATGCGGATAAGAGGATACGCTTTTTTTATTAAAAGCTTCTTGTCGAAAATGATCTAGGTGTTCGGCTTCCAAACGCCCTTCTAGAAAAGCGCGCGCATAAATTCCTGGTGACGCATGGCCTTGATAGAAAATTAAATCACCGCCGTGCGCTGGGTTAGGCGCATGGAAAAAAAATTGTAATCCAACTTCAAGTAAAGTGGCCATCGAGGCATAACTGGCTAAATGCCCACCCACTTCCGGATATTTTTTACCGGTTTTCAAAACCAAGGCAATGGCATTCCAGCGCATGATATTGGTTAACTTTTCTAATAGTTCGCCATCATCAGGCAATTCCGTTTCAGTCGCAGAAGAAATAGTATTGATATAAGGAGTTGAGAAGCCGGTTGCAGTCGCTACTCCAGTCTGCTGCGCTTTAGCAGTCAGTTGGCTTAGCAAAAATTGAGCGCGTTCGCGGCCTTCATGTTTAATCACCGAGGCTAATGCATCCAACCATTCTTTTGTTTCTATTGGATCTACATCTTCAGCTGAATTGATTAAATCATGCATAAATCTCGTTCCTCTTCAAAAGCCTTATTTTCCTTGATTTAAGCCCGCAAAGCAATAATCCTCTCCCATCCTCCCATCCCACCATTGACCACACCCTCGTAAATATTGCTTAACCCGCCCAGAAATCGCAGTGATTCGCCGGAGTACAAAGCTGCGAGCTTATCCGCCGTGCTCATTGCGCCGGTACGGATAAGCAGAGTACCACCTCTTTGCAACGGCTCCACTGCGCGCGACGGATAAGCTCTCCGCTTTATACTCCTTCTTCGTGCCTGTGCGGGTTAAACAATATTTACTCTGCAAATGCGTTCATTGACGAAAGTGCCATCCGTCATCCCGCGACTTGATCGCGGCATGCAGAAAACGAAGTGTGGGGAAAAAACTTTGCTGAAAATATGGTTTAGCCTTGCAGTGGATTATCCTAGCCAGAAAGCAAGAGTGAGTAAGCTGATTGTAATTAACCAAAATATAAGTGCTCGATCGATGATTTGTACGACTTCTGGTTGCATGGCGTTTAATGCACTTTTGTTGACTCCTAAAGCTGCACTGCCAAATTCAATCGTCAGTTCTGCATCACTTTGCAAACCACCCTGCCAATGCACAGCCCATACTTTAGAAACAGAAGAATAATGTCCGACTACAGCATAACTTAAACCTAATAAACGAACCGGCGCCCAGTCTAATATGGCTTTTAATTTTAGAACATAAAATAGTAAAGATTGATGACCTTCTGCCTGCAAGCAATTACGTAAACTGATAACCGAAGTATATAAAATCAAGCCAGCCGGGCCAAATACTACAAACCAGAATATCACTGCAAAAACCCGTTCATAACTCAGTACAAAAAGCTCCATTGGTGGCAAATCGGCAAATGTTTTAATCAGATCACGGCCATCAATGCACAACCATACCAGGATAAAATTAAAAATGGCGTAAACATAAACTCCTCCCAAATGATAAATCAGGGTAAAAAATAAATTAAATACGATCAGTACCGGCATTAATAAAATAATTATCCCGATTATGGAATGTCCCTGGGTCACATATTCCACCTTGGCGATTACCCAACGGAAATAAGCTTGCAGCCAATTTATTTGATAAGAACCATAGTTAAACGCCAGCATACGTTGCAAAATTAAACATATAAAAAGAATGATAATAGACATTGCTCCTCCAACTATTGGTAATTTTAACATGCTTGGGCGTACTTGGAAACTTCGCTCAAAGCCACATTCAAATATAGTCAAAGCGGATGATTTGGTTTTTGGATTTTCAAATAATTCATCATCAACAAGGTTTAGCAGCAAGCCGAAGCGAAAATGATTTTGAGAAAAAATGAAAATTTTCGGATTTTTTTGCCTCAAACCTAGGGTCAAATTGAGGTTTTTTATATAAAAAGTGTAAAAAACAGCAAAAATATCAATTTTTTTACTCTTAAACCTTGATTTTATGATTATTTGTTGTAGAATTATCAATATCTTCATGAAAGAAGATTTGATTTCTTTAAACTAAACTTAGGAGAAATGCTAATGTCCGTAGGAACAACCAAAAAGAAACGTGCTCGTCGTCCTGTAAAGAATGCACAAGTGGCGCGTTTGCAAAAAGAATTATTAAAGGTTCGCAAATTGTTGCGTAGCTCGGTAAAAAAAGCCAAGGCTGAAGCAAAGAAAAAAATTGCAGAAGCTAAAAAAGCTGGTCATAAAACTGGACTCGCTAAAGGGCTTGCTAAAGCTGCAAAAACTGGCGTAAGGAAAGCTAAAAGAAAAACTTCCAAAAGAAAATCTGTTGCCAAAGCTGCAACTGGCTCTCGCGGAAAAACCAAATCAGCTTCTTCGCGGAAATCGGCTTCACGCTCAACCACCCATAGAAAGTCAATAGCTAAAAAAGCTGCTGGCAGATCTTCACGATCCAAGTGGCGCAGTCTAGCTTCAAAGAAAAGCGCTGCTAGAAATCTTTCACGCCGTCGTAAAACCTCAGCGAGAAAATCTCTTAGCACAACCGCTGCTCATCACGAAGCCGCTACAAACTTAACGAGTGCAACTTCAGCTCGTCGGGCTCCTGCTCGCCGCCGTAAAGCAGCACTCAAAAAAGCATAAAGCTGCTATATCAAAAGCCATATTTTTAAAAAAATGTGGCTTTTTTTATGTCTTAAGACTTTTGGCTTGGTCCAGCAACTCCACCAGATTGCCTACACTTAAAGAACCGGACCCGGCGTATACTACAGTTTTATCGCGGATGATCATTACCGACGGCACTGATTTTACCGCAAATTCTTCGGCTAATCCTTTATTCTTATCAATATCCACATTGGCAAATATGACTTCCGGGTAGCGCGGAGCAACTTGTTCAATCACTTTCCCAAAAGAACGGCAGGGCACACACCATTTCGCCCAAAAATCAATAAGCACTAACTTATGCTGAGTGACTATCTCATCGAAATTCTGCTGATTTAAAGTAATCATGTTAGGCGCCGCTGAAGAATGGCTGACGGTTAGAATAGATAGAAGCTTATCGCGCACTACTTCTACCGGATCATCTGCCGATATTTGATAAAATTTTGGCGCCGCAGGATCACCGCTCTGCATCCATTTCTGATAGTAATCAATCAAAGGTTTAGTCTGTTGGTGATAAACTGTGAGGCGTTCGCGCACGGTTTGTTCTTGGTCATCTTTACGTTGGATGAGTGGCTCGCCGGTCAAGTCATCCTGGCCCGCAACCTTGGGAGGATGATACAGCCGGTTATAAACTCTGCCGGAACCGGGATGAATTAGCCGCCCACTCATACGCTCAACAATTGCGTTATCATCAATTTGCAGCTCGACCACAAAATCCAATGGAATTTTTTGCTGTTTTAGTGCTTCCGCCTGCGCTAAAGTGCGCGGAAAGCCATCTAATAAAAAACCAGTTTGACAATCAGGTTGCGCAATCCGTTCTTTGACTAAGCTAATAATAACTTCATCCGAGACCAACTGCCCCTGCTCCATGATCGACTTGGCTGCTAAGCCGAGCGGAGTTTGTGCTTTTACGGCAGCCCGCAACATATCACCAGTGGAAATTTGAGGTATATGAAAATATTGACTCAAGAATTGCGCTTGAGTACCTTTACCTGCGCCCGGAGGACCTAATAAAATAATTCGCATTCTTTTCTCCAATTGAAACATTGCCACAGGCAGTTTGTAATTCTTGACTCTCGGTCTCAACTCGCACACGACCACTGTCGGCTACGATAATTTTTGCCCCGTATTGAGCTGAATTATACCTAGGACAATAATAAAAACTACCTCGCTGCCCTTCCGTAAAACCGGTCGGAGCTAATTTTAGGACATTATTGTAACCTAAGCTACTTTGCCACCAAAGCCGGTCACCCGCCGGTATCCCGGCATATACTCGCAATATTTGCTGGGTTTGATCAAGTATCATCATCTGACCGGCTTGCCACTGTCCATCACAATGCATTCCGTCCTGACTGCCGCAAAATGCGACTATTTGATTTTGAGCAATAGCCTCGTTACGGGCGGCGTGAATGGCGGCTATAATGTGATTGACAGTATTGGCGGTTCTGCTACGAGCTAGTAAATGTTGATAAGCAGGAACTCCCGCCAACAATAGAATTAATCCAATACTCATCACTATTAATAGTTCAAATAAGGTAAATGCTTCAAGCCGGATTCGGTGGTAATGGTTCTGCATATAATTCAGGCCAAATTCTGATTAGTTTAATAGTGGTATGTCCTACTCTAATGACTTCTATAGGATAACCACCAATTCGCGCGCAAATTCCCGCAATGGGAATCGTTTCCAGGTACTCGATTATTAATCCACTGATAGTTCTGGGGCCATCGGTTGGTAATTTCCATTCCTTGGTCTCGTTGAGATCACGAATGTCAGCGCTGCCGTCGATTAAATAACTTCCGTCTTTTTGAGGAATGACTAAACGGCTAGATTGAACGTCTTTAGTAAATTCTCCCACTATTTCATCTATTATATTTTGTAAAGTAATCAAGCCTTGAATATCACCATATTCGTCCACGACTAGTCCGACGGTCTGTCCCTGATCGCGGAAATTCAGCAATTGTTGATTAGCGGTCGCTTCCTGAGGTGCAAAATAAATTTCTTCGGCCAATTTAATCAATTCTGCCTTATCCAAGCTTTTATGCTGCAAGGCAATCAATACCTGGCGTAAGTTCAGCATGCCTTGAGCGTTGTTTATATCATCCTGATACAAAGGCACAAATGAATGGGGGCACTCAAATAAACGGGCTAAAATTTCTTCCCAACTATCATTTAAATCAATAGCAAAAATCTCACCGCGAGGAACCATGATTTCTTCAATTGTGACCTGCTCCAAATCTAAAATCCTCAGTAACATTTTTTTATAGTTATTGGAAATCTTGCCTTTAGTGTCATCCAGCAAAGTTCTTAATTCATCGATACTCAGCGATTCATGCCTGGAGACGTTTAACTGCGCACCAAAAAGACGTAGTAAACCATTGCCGATGATATTGACTACCCATACTAAAGGATAAAAAATGATTAATAACACTTTTAACACTGCCGATGCAGGCAGCGCCACTTTTTCAGGATATAACGCGGCTAACGTTTTTGGAGCGCTTTCGGCAAAAATTAAAATTACCAGCGTTAGAATACCTGTTACGATCAATATACCCACTTCTCCAAAATAACGTCCTGCAATAATGGTGGCTATAGCGGAAGCAAATATATTGGCGAAAGTATTGCCGATTAAAACCACGCCTAACAAGCGATCTGGACGCGCTAATAAATTCAATACGCGTTTAGCTCTGAAATCGCCTTCACGTGCGGCATGGCGCAACCGGTAACGATTCAAAGACATCACTCCGGTCTCACTGGCGGAAAAAAATGCCGATAGGATGATTAAACAAACCAGGACTACAATTAACAGAATATATCCTATGGTCATATCAACTCAATCTGACTAGATAGGTAAATCAAAATTAGCAGCACAACTCCACACAAAGTGGAATTGATCGCTTGCGCTCCGCGCCATCCGCGCCATTGCCGGCCAAGCAGTAGCGTAAGAAAAATTAACCAGGCGGTTACGGCCAATAACGTTTTTGAAAGCAATAAAGACGATTGCCAAAGCAACGTGTGATAAAAATAGAAGCTGGTGACTAGTACCCCTGTCAATAAAATAAATCCGCAGCGGTTTACTAAAAAAAGGCGAGATTCCATAGTTTCCAACGGCGGCAACTTTTGCACCCAAGTACTGAAGCGCTTACTTTTTAACATCCGCTCTTGTAAAGCCAATAGCAATGCTAATAATCCAGCTACCATTAAAACCAGCACGGTTAGCATACAAAGCCATACATGAAGCTGAATATGAGCATGACCAAACATTATGGATGAACGAGATGTTGGATTACTATAATCCAACATATTGTGAAAAAATATACTAATAGCGAGCGAGGTAGCCACACTGAAGATCATACAAGAGCTAAGGGCTGAAAACAATACGGTATAAAATTTCAGTTTACCCAATAAGTGCACTTAAGTTGACAAACCTTTTGTTTTAGACAAGATTGATGAAATCGAGTAATATACGATAAAAATTTTTACCCATAAATCGTTAATATTTCCCGCCGCCGCCAAGCTCGTTGCGGATAGACCGCATATCGGGTCCTGTCGGCTGCGTCCTTTTACATGCTCGCTGCGCTGCGCGTGCAAAAGGACTCCGCCGCCACCCGTTAGCTAGCGCGCTTGGCGGCGGCGGGAAATATTAACTAGCAAATGCATCGTTATTCGAAAGCATGGACTAATCTCTATAATTGATATTACTTTCGTCAATGAACGTATTTGCAGAGCCATATTTTTAGGAGTCGCCAAGGCGCCAGCTAACCGGGTGGCCGCGGAGCCTTTTGCGCGCGCAGCGAAGCGAGCACGGAAAAGGCGCAGTGGACAGGACCCGGCATGCGATCTATCCGCAACTTCTTGGCGACTCCTAAAAATATGGCGGGGTGGGTAAATATTTTTTTCTGACATCATTAATGGCTATTTATTACATTTAGAGTTAAATAACTATGTTCAATCAATTAAGTGAGAGATTGTCTCAAGCCGTAAAAAATTTACGGGGGCTAAATCGCTTATCTGAAAGCAATATCCAGGAAACCCTGGAACAAATTCGTAAGGCTTTAATTGAAGCAGACGTGGCTTTGCCAGCCATCGAACAATTTATTGGCGATGTTCGGCAAAAAGTCATTGGGGAAGCCACCATCGGCAAAACCCAACCCGGCGAAACGCTGATCAAATTAGTGCAGGATGAGTTAACCCATCTCCTCGGGGATGCGCAAAGTGAAATTAACTTAAATGCCCCTAGTCCGATTGTATTACTTATGGCCGGATTGCAAGGTTCAGGTAAAACCACCTCTGCCGCTAAACTGGCGCGGTGGCTGCAAACCGTCAAGAAAAAATCCGTCATGCTCACTTCGGCTGACGTTTACCGGCCCGCGGCAATCGAACAATTAGCCACCTTAGCTAAGCAGGTAGGCGCTCATCTTTTTCCCAGTACCACGCAGGACTCGCCCGTCGATATTGCGCTTCGCGCAGTAGAACAAGCTAAGAAGCAATTTGTGGATGTGCTGATCATCGATACTGCTGGCCGCTTGCATATTGATGAAGCGCTCATGACTGAAATTTCCAAAATGAGCGCAGCGGTGGTCCCCACGGAAATTTTATTGGTGGTGGATAGCATGACTGGCCAAGATGCGGCTAATGTAGCCAAAGCATTCAACGACACCTTGCCCCTGACCGGTGTGATCTTAACTAAAAGCGACGGTGACGCACGCGGCGGCGCAGCGTTATCAATGCGAATCATCACCGGCAAACCCATCAAATTTCTCGGCACCGGCGAAAAAATTGACGCCTTAGCGCCTTTCCATCCGGAACGGGTCGCCGCACGTATCTTAGGGATGGGTGATATAGTCAGTTTAGTCGAAGAAGCCCAGGAGAAGATTGATAAAGATCAAGCCGTTAAAATGGCGAAAAAACTGCAAAAGGGGCAGCGATTTGACTTCAATGATTTTCTGAATCAACTCGAACAAATGAAAAAAATGGGCGGGATGCAGGCGATGATGAGCAAATTGCCAATGATGGGGCAACTTCCCGCCAAAGCTGCGGCATTGATGGACGATAAGCTATTCGTAAAGATGGAAGCGATTATCCGTTCGATGACCGAAAAAGAGCGGTTATTTCCAGCCCTGGTCGGCAATTCCGGTTCACGCAAACAACGTCTAGCCAAAGGCTCCGGCACTACCCCGCAGGATATTGCTAAATTCCTCAAGCAATTTGCTCAAATGGAGAAAACCTTGAAAAAATTCCAAGGCAACAAAATGGCCAAGCGCCTACAGCAGATGCAAGGCCAATTGCCGCCGGAATGGCAGGATAAGTTTTAAATTTTCTTACCGACGCGGTATAAAACACTATATGGTTGGCGAAAGATTTGGGAGTCCACTATCAATTCCAACCTGATTTAATATTTCATTAACTAATTCTAGGTCTAGTTCAATATGTTTAGCTAAATTACTTTTCCCTATAAAATTTTCCTCAAACAGAGCCTTAACTTCATTTTGTTTAAATTTTTCAACTGGCCTTCTTCCTTCCAAGAAGTCTATTAATTTATCTACAGCTCCTAATTTAGTATCGCTAGGAAAGCCTAAAAACCTTCCATACCAATTCAAATACTGACCTTTTGTTTGCCTTTCTGATTTATATCGCTTCAAACTCCCCAAAAGTCTCTTTTCGCTGAAAGATGTTTGATAATTGATATCCTTGAAACCTTCATTGTCCTCCTCATATGCCCTGAATTTTTTCCAACGATCAATCAATTCTTTATAAGCACTATCCAACTGTACCATGTACTGAGGACTATCTTGAGTCTCTATATCATCTTCATTCACATCTTGAAATATTGGTTTTTTTATATTTTTGGACATCTCTCTCTACCCCCACTTTCTTTACTGCTCTTTACCGCTCATTTATGAGAATACATTACAAATATTATAGTATTCTTAAAAAACCAAGCTGAAAAAAAATACTTACTTTTCATAAGGTGGGGTCTGGGTGTTTGCTTTGCCGAAAAGGTTGGTATACAATGGCGATCTTTTTAATGACGCTTTGATGAGGTACACACACTATGGTAGTGATTCGCTTGTCCCGGGCTGGGACAAAAAAAGTTCCCTTTTATCATGTGGTTGTTGCGGACCAACGCAAACCGCGCGATGGCCGTTTTATTGAACGTGTAGGCTTTTACGACTCTATCGCCAGAGGCAAGTCTACAAAAATTGAGTTAAATAAAGAACGAATTCAATACTGGATCAGCCAAGGCGCACAACCTTCACCCCGTGTAGCCCATGTCATCAAAGAATTCACCCAATTTGGTCTAACTGGCGAATACCCAGTGAAAAAACCGCGTAAAAAGGCTGTGAAAGAAGCTGAAGCCTCTGACAAGACTTAATATTAGCTTGATATCCCGCGGCTTAAGCGCGGGATCCTCTCTATAACCACACGATCCTCATGAGAATTATTGTAGGGCAATTCGGTCATAGTTACGGCATTAAAGGCTGGCTAAAAGTCCATTCGTTAACTGATCCTGCCGAAAATATTCTGCAGTACCTCCCCTGGCAAATTCAGCATCAAACCCAATGGGGCCTAATCAACGTAACCCATACCAAGCTTCAAGGAAACAATATCCTGGCCAAGATTGCCGGATGCGACACCCCTGAAGCAGCAAAATTATACGCCAACGATCCTATCGCCATTGAACGCGAGCAATTACCACCCCTAACAGAACAGGAATATTATTGGACTGACTTGATTGGCCTTAAAGTGATTAATCAAGATGGCGTCGACTTCGGAGTAGTCGATTCTTTATTCGCCACCGGCTCCAACGATGTCCTGGTCGTCAACGGCGAACGCAAACGCCTGCTACCTTATACCGCTGCAGTGATTATTAACGTGGACCTCTCCAAAAAAATCCTGCAAGTGATGTGGGATGCCGATTTTTAAAATATGCAAATTCACATCATTACTTTATTTTCAGAGATGTTCCAAGCCTTACAGCATGGGATAGTTGGCCGCGCCCTGGAAAATAAATTATTACAATTACATTTTTGGAATCCCCGCGATTTTACCTCCGACCCTCACCATACCGTAGATGATCGCCCTTACGGCGGTGGGCCGGGCATGGTGATGAAGGTTGCCCCCCTGCGTGACGCCATCCACGCAGCCAAAACTCAGCTAAGCCCGCAAGCCCGGGTCCTATACCTATCTCCGCAGGGCAGGCCGCTTAAACAAGCGGATATGGCGGAACTGGCGCAGCGCTCAGAAATCATTCTGCTGCTAGGACGCTATGAAGGCATTGATCAGCGCCTAATTGATAGCCAGGTGGATGAAAGCTGGTCGGTCGGAGATTACGTCGTTAGCGGGGGTGAATTGCCTGCCATGCTGTTGATAGACGCAATCACCCGCTTATTGCCCGGCGCTTTAGGCGATGCCGAATCCGCAGTTCAAGAGTCTTTTAGCCACGGATTACTCGATCACCCCCACTACACCAGACCGGTTGAAATTGACGGCATGAGCGTACCAAATGTACTGCGCGAGGGGGACCACCGGGCTATTGCCCGCTGGCGTTTGCAACAATCTTTAAAAAACACTTGGCAAAACCGTCCAGATCTGTTAAAAATAGCGATTCTTAATCGAGAGCAACAACAGCTCCTCGATGAGATCATTTCAAATGAGGTTTAAAGGTAATGCAAAACAAAATAATCCAAACACTTGAAGCTGAACGCATTCAGGGTAAAAAAGTGGCGGATTTCGCCCCAGGCGACACCGTTATAGTTCAAGTAAAAGTGAAAGAAGGCGACCGCGAGCGCGTGCAAGCGTTTGAAGGCATGGTGATTGCTATCCGCAACCGCGGCTCCAATTCAGCCGTTACCGTGCGCAAAATTTCGCATGGCGAAGGCGTTGAGCGCGTATTTCCTATTTACAGTCCAATGATTGAAAGTATCGAAGTTAAACGCCGCGGCCACGTACGCCGGGCTAAACTCTACTATTTACGCGATTTAGAAGGCCGCAAAGCCCGAATCCGCGAAAGAAAGTCCAAGATCAAAGAAAAAGACAGCGACTAATTAGTCATTCACGCTGAAAACAGCGTGAATGGCTTCCTGGCTCATATCCTGCGCATCGGCCTTTATCGGCATCTAAGTGTGCCCAATTAAGTTTAAGTATAGAAAATCCATAAAATTGAAATTGAAGGCAGCAAATATCATGAAAGAAATAAAAGATAAGCCATATTTACCCAAAGATGATTTTAATCGCCTTTGCAAATTGATAATGGAAGAAGATTTAACCTTTGAGAAATTTATTCAATTGTTTCCTGAGGATAAGGAATCTCAAAAGACACTGGTCAATTACATTCATAGTTATGACTCTGGCTGGACTGCTAATCCTACGCTTCTGGAATTTTTAATTAGTGATTGCCATGTCTCAACATCATCAGCAGAACTCGATAAAATTACTTTCTTTTTGTTAGAGCTAGGCTCTCCGATTACTGCTCTACTACTAAAAAATGGACCCAAGAACAAATTGTGTCGGGACTGGACCTCGGAACATCAGGTATCTGCTAATTGGTCTTGCACAGGAACTTATAAAGGACTCGACGACTTACTGCTTAATCTAATGGATATGAAACTTCCTGTCGATACTTTAGAAAAAGTTGTCGAACTAAAAAGTAAATCAGAAACCATGGAGCGTATCTACATAACCAATAAAGCTTTTGAATATTCAAACAAAGATGAAAAATACGCCACTGGATTAATTAATCTTTTAATGAGACATCAATTGATTGCCCTTTCTCCTGAGGCTCTTCAACAAGATTCCGTGACTGGAATAAAGTTAATTAAAGCATTGGGAAGTCAATGTCTTCAAGATCCTAATTATGATCGTAATCCTATTTATGCTCATAGAAGCAATATAAGATTGCTTAATTATATATTAAAAACGTTTGAAGAACCATTTGACTTAATTAAAGCATTATTGGACGGGCCAGAAAAGGTTCTCCAGAATTTTCATGTGGAAAATTCTAATTCTTATCCAGATACTTTGAACCCATTGGAAACGGTTCTATCCAAATACGTAGATAAATCATTAGAATTATCTAAAACAAAAGATCTACTTATTTTGCTTTTACAAAAAGGCGCTTTTCCTTCCCCTCATGTTTTATTAGCATTAAATAAAATTCCAGATTTAGACACTCAAAATGAGTTACTCGGCAGTATTATACTGCACCATGTACCAGATCTAAAAAAAAACACCAATTACCAATTAACCATCTCTCGTCTTATCAATTCACTGCAATTGGCTTACACGACAACTGAAAATCCTTTACTACGAAATAAACTTTCTGAACTTCTGAGTATGATGCCTCAACCTTTCCAGGAAGAGAACCTCTTATCCTTAGGGGATCTTGATATCAAGCCTAGATTGAATTGGCTAGATCAATCCAGTTATTATTTTACAGAAGTTGAGTCCAATCTCAGAAAACATTTTGAATCAATGCCACTGGAACTGTTATCTATTATTTTAGACTATACAAAACCACTCAGTCTGATAGAAACCATCATTGAAAACCTTGAGGCAAAACCAATAGGAAGATTAATCGTACAAGATCAAGGCGTTAGAACCAGCACTTGTGGACCCCATACTTTTACAAATGGTTTTTTACTCTTATCTTTGAATGAACGCTTAAGAAATAAATACTTAAAATTGGCAATATCTATATTAAAAAATACCCCTTACCCGTCAGAAGAAAAACAGCCTGCCACGCCAATATTTAAGATGGCTTCACTCATAGCAGCCAATATAGCGTCGAAGATAAAACAAACCGATAAAGATGTTTCTCCCATCACTATGCGCAAAATGATTCATCATCCTAAATTTAAAAAATTTTTCGATGAAATTTATGCGATTCATCAACTTTATCCAGGCATCGTTCCTGTTATCAAAAAGAATGGAACTTATCAAATCTCATCCGATTTTGATACCATCGAACAATTGAACATGTTCTATAAGCTTGTTGCATTATCTGATCTTTCCCAGCATGAAAAATTAATCAATTTTATTTTTTATATTTTCACAGAGAATTATTGGATAACTTTATTAATGATCAAATTTGAGACTAAAGTTATATTTTTGGTTTGTGATTCTTTAAGCAATCGCAGTATGGATTTTTTAAATTCAGTGACCCTTCCAGTCCAACAAATCTTTACTAATAAAGAACATTTACGAGATAGGGGTACAAAATTATTAACCAAAAGTTATCAAGAGATCAATGGTCTTATTAAATCTAAAATTTGGGTAACTGATTTTTCCTTAAGACACTTCAAACAACAACTTCATGTCTGGTTAGCACTGATTAAACATGGTTACTTAAAAAAAATACTTGGAGATCCTGATGCAATTAAATTTGCAGTGATAGTAAGACTCATTACAGTATGTGAAAAATTAACTCCGAAGTTTACCGTTAAAAAACATAAGGAACTTATTTCCAACCTCAAAGAATTTGATCTCTTCAGTGGCAAAAATGAGCATAAGGGACTCACTGCTGAACTCAAAAAATTTGACCTCCTCAGTAGGCAGGAGCCTAACAACGATAATGCAGATCTAGTCACTCTAATTAGAGTAGGAAACATATTAAAAGTAGGTGAATTTAAAGCTGATGAAGCCGACATTGATAAAATTTACCATCATTTTATAAAAAATAGATCTATTTACTTCATAATGATGACGAAATTAGTTAATGACATCAAAAAATCAGTTGATATTAATGATCAATCTCTATTGCGTATAGCACTTACATTGCGATTGGTAAGCTTCGAGGTTACAGAACAACCAAAAGCAGATGAAAATCATGGGCTGCAGAAAAAACTATTATTTTCTGTACAGAGCTTATTTAACCGTTTAGAATCAGCGTTTTTCATCCGAAATAAATACATTCAACTCATTAAAGTTGCTAAACTTTTGGAGATTTCAATACCATTTGACCCCATCAAGTCTTTAGAAGATCAGAAAAGTGATATTAATACGCATCTAGATAAACATATTGCTGATTATATCACTATAAAAGACCAGATAATTGCTAAAATTAATCTAGCGGGCTCCGAAATATCTATTGGTTTTGACGATGTTTTGTGTAAAGTAGCAATAGAATTAGATTACTTTAATGAAAAAGAAATTACTCTTTTCAAAACGTCTGGAGCAATAATCGAAACTGGGAGGACTCAAGTTATGCTCTTGCGTAAGATTGAATCTTTTATTCCTTGTGAAATTAGACAGATCCTAAACCTTAAAAAGGTAATTAGATTAGCTTTTTTATCAGAACTCATCACCGGCGAAGACGCGGCAGCGTGGATCTATAGCCTTGACAAAGATTCAGTTACCGCAACAAGTTGTCAGCAACTTGTTGCGGAAATTTCTGGTAAAATAAGCTATAAACCTATAGTTTCTAGCGTATCTTCAAGCTCCACATCCAGCTCATCGTCATCCAGTTGCTCATCTTCAAGCTCTCCTTCAGTCAATACGGAGGGTCCTCCAACAATCACGCTATTAATGCAATCACTAACCAAGATTTTCAAATCGAAAAAAGAGCAAGAAACCACTGAGTTCCATAACCCAAAATTCGAGGAGGGTTGCTCTTATCTAAGCCTTTGAAAAACGGTTACTATTTTCCAGGCGAAAATAATGGCAAGTGCCGGGACAGAAAGGCTGCAATCAACAAACCAATCGGCAAAATACTTAACGCGATTTGGTATTCAGACACCGTATAATGCGTCCCATGATGGCTCGACAACACCAGCAAAAAACCCGCCAATGGCTGTAATAACGGCGCGCTACCCACCGACATCATATTCACAAAACCCACGCTGGTGGAACGCATGTGCCCTGGCGCTAATTCATTCGCGATCACAAACGTCAATACATAAGCACTGCCCATAAAGCCTAATAAGAGCATCAAAACCCCAACCGCCCAAAGCGGCAGTTGCGGAATGTAAATAACAGCGCTGATTAATACCAGGGACGCCAATGAACTAAACAAGGTAATCTGCCGACGCCAAGCGAAATGACTGTCTACCCAGGCCAATACCGGCCCCCCGATGCAAACCCCAATAAACACTAGATTGCAGATAAACGCCGCCATCGTTAATGAAATATGATGCGCAGTCTGCAAAAATTGCACTCCCCACAAAGCGATAAACACCGTTTGTACTGAAAACATCAGCCCTGAATAAAGGCCATTAATCCAGACGATTTTATTATTGGTGAGAGTTTTAATATCCTGCCAAAAATTAGTTCGCGGCAGAGGTACGGGTACCGAACCCGGAGGAGCATCACGCACAATCAACCACAACAGCAAGGCGATCACCGCGCCTAAAACCGCCGCCCCTTGCAGTGAAGCCCGCCAGCCAAAATGGAGCACCAAATGCGCCAGCAAAGTGCCGCCAAACAGAGCGCCACACATTCCAATCGTTTCTGCCACTGCTACCATCACTGCGAAACGGCTGATTGGGAACCAGCGCGAAATAAGGCTTAAAGAGCCGACAAACGCAAAAGCCGCTCCCCCGCCCATTAATAAACGTCCCACCACTGCTAGCGCTAATGGCTGCGCAGTCGCAAATACCCAGCACCCTAACGAGCAAATTAATGCGCCCATAGTCAGTAACCGGCGCGGGCCGAATCGATCAATCAGAATTCCCGCCGGGGCCTGCAAAGTAACATAAATGTAATAATAAGTGCTGGCCAGGACGCTGGCGCCTAAAGCGGATAGCGAGAAACTATCCATTAAACCGCCAACGATATCCGCGGAAGAAAGTTGCAGAAAAAATTGAAATAATAGAAATACGGCAGAAACCGACCAGACGATCCAGGCTAAAGTGGATTGAGCGGGCTGCCACGATTCTCTTATTTTTTTCATAACATCAGTATATAGAGCTTCGATAATCTTTTAAAGCAAGTTATTTGCGCCCGCTCTCCGCAATTAGCAACCTACAACATTATACAATTCATTTTTCGCCGGCTGCTGGTTTATAGCATGTTCTACTGCTGCCTTTTGTTTTGCTGGTAACAAATGAAGTGCCTTCTTTAAAAATTCAATATGCTGTGGTTCCGAGCATAAAGCGTTTATGTCTGGCGAAGTGAGCACCTCTGCATTTTCCCTGCTTATTATCTCCGTCCAAAGGTTAATATACGCCTGCGCTAATTTCTGGATAGGTACGGATTTATCTTTCTGCATAAAGCTCAATAAACCTGTTACTGAATTTTTAGCGTCCGCCGCCTTTCTACTGTAACGGTCAGCACGCTGAATACATGCATCAGCAATTTTTTGTTTATATTTTTCACTTAAGTCATTTAATTCTATTTCTTTCATAACTTAATTCTCTCCAATTATGGTTTTTATACTTGAGATGAAGTTTACTCGCGAATTATTAAAAAAATCTTAAATACGCATAAATTAATCACCATTTTTTATAGGCTCATGTTACAATAAAGCATGACCAATCATCTGCTTACGACTATTCCTGATTTCATGGCGCTGGAAATTACCGGGGGGCAAGCCGCTCAATTTCTTCAAGGACAATTCACTTGTGATGTTCGCACTCTGCAATCGGGCCAAGCGATTTTAGGCGCTTGTTGTGATCATAAGGGGCGGATGTTGTTTAATGGCTGGATCGGCCGCTGGCAAGACACTTTTATCGTATTTTTACCGAAAAATATGGCCGCCGCGGCCCAGCAGCATTTACAAAAATTTGCCGTATTTTCCAAGGTGACATTGCACCAGCTATCTGACTGGACCGCACTTAATTATTCGGCTTCAGCTTTACCCTCTTTGCCAGGCACTGATTTTATCCATAGCCAGTTAGCATATCCCCAGTCTCCGGAATGCTATTTACACTGGTTCATTGGGCCTTCGGCATCTATAGCTTCGATTCATCAGGCCCTGGCCCAACCCGCCACTTTAATAGATTTTTCCAGCTTAGAGCGGCTGAGGATTTTAAATCATCTGGTCTTTGTTCAGCCCAGTACTCAGGCTCTCTTCATTCCACAAATGATTGATTTAGAGAAGCTCGGCGGGGTTAGTTTCACTAAGGGGTGCTATGTTGGACAAGAAGTGGTGGCGCGCACTCAACATCTAGGACAGTTGAAACGGCACTTGCAAACCATCCACAGCAGTGGCGAAACTAGGCCCCAAGTCGGCGACCCTCTATTTGACGGGCAAAATGAAACAATCGGTCATATCGCAGCAGTGAGCGTTGATCTGCAAGACGGTTATCTCTCATTGGCGGTGATCCAAGACCGAGCGCTCTCCGCTCCCATATTCAACTCAAACCATCAAGCAGTTTCTATAGCCTCTATCCAATTCCCCCCTTTGAAAAAGGGGAGCGAGGGGGGATTTATCTAAAATCTTTTTAAAAAAATCCCCCTTAATCCCACGCCTGCACCCTTTGGGTGTTTTCAAAGGGGGAGACCATGACAAAATTCCGGCTATTGCGCGGAACGCAGCAAAGGAAACAAAATCACCTCGCGGATCGAGGCGCTATCAGTTAATAACATGACTAAGCGGTCAATGCCAATCCCCTCTCCCGCCGTCGGCGGCAAGCCATATTCTAAAGCCGTGATATAGTCGGCATCATACGACATCGCTTCTTCATCCCCTTCAGCGCGCGCTTGCACCTGTTGCTGAAACCGCCGGGCTTGATCTTCGGGATCATTTAACTCTGAAAAACCGTTGGCAAGCTCTCTTCCGGCAATATACAACTCAAAGCGATCGGTAATAAACGGATTCTGATCATTTGCCCGGGCGAGCGGCGACACTTCAGCAGGGTATTCAGTGATAAAAACCGGCTGCACCAGTTTTTCTTCAACCAGCTCTTCAAATAACATACTTTGCAATTTACCGAGTCCCGCACTGTCTGGAACACCGGCATTATATTTGCGGGCCAACTCACGGGCTAGTTTTTCATCTTCTAATTGAATCTCAGTAATTTGCGGACAATAATGCAAAATAGCTGCTTTCATCGTCATCCGTTTAAACGGCAGACTTAAATCGACCGCCAGACCTTGGTAGGTGATTTCTAAAGTTCCCAATACTTTTTCAGCAAGATGACGCAACATTTTCTCGGTAAAATCCATCAGCGCCGTGTAGTCTATATAAGCCTGGTAAAATTCCAGCATTGTAAATTCAGGATTATGCCGGGTTGAAATACCTTCATTGCGGAAATTACGGTTAATTTCATAAACTTTTTCAAAGCCACCCACTACTAAACGCTTTAAATACAGTTCAGGCGCAATGCGTAAATAGAGTTCCATATCCATCGCATTATGATGGGTGATAAACGGCTTGGCGGCGGCGCCGCCAGGTTGAGGCTGCATCATGGGAGTTTCCACTTCCATAAAACCGTGCGCATCTAAAAAATTACGCATTTCACTGACAATTTGTGAGCGAATTTGAAAAATGCGCCTTGAGGATTCGTTGACTAATAAATCTAAATACCGTTGCCGGAATCGTTGTTCTTGATCCGTTAAACCATGAAACTTATCCGGTAACGGGCGTAAAGATTTAGACAATAATCTTAACTCATCGACTTTAATAGATAATTCACGAGTTTGAGTTCTAAAGACTGTACCGCTGATTCCGATAATATCTCCTAAATCCCAAGTCTTAAAATCAGTGTAAACGCCTTCAGGTAACAAATCGCGGGCAATATAGAGTTGAATCCGCCCAGACATATCCTGGAGATTAACAAAACTGGCTTTACCCATTAACCGCCGCGTCATAATGCGCCCAGCCAATTTTACCCGCACGGGTTTTTTAGCTAGATTTTCTTCGCTTTCATCACTAAAGCGTTCCTGTAATTCCCCCGCTAACGCATCGCGCTGAAAATCATTGGGGTACGCCATGCCTTGGCTGCGCAAAGCTTGTAATTTGGCTTTGCGCTGCGCAATTTGTTCATTTGATTCTACATCGATCACGATTAATCCCCTTTAAATTCAGAAATAATTGATTAAACTCCCTGTTTTAAGCTGGCTTCGATAAATTGATCGAGATCGCCATCTAAAACAGACTGTGTATCAGAAGTTTCGACTGAGGTACGCAAATCTTTAATCCGTGCCGCATCCAGAACGTAAGAACGAATCTGACTGCCCCAGCTATTGGCTGATTTACCTTCTTCTAATATTTGTAATTGCGCTTTTTTCTTTTGCTCCTCCATTTCATATAATTTTGCTTTTAATTGCTTCATGGCCGAGGAGCGGTTTTTATGCTGAGAACGATCGCTTTGACATTGTACGACAATGCCGGTCGGCATGTGCGTCAAACGAATCGCGGAATCGGTTTTATTGACGTGCTGGCCACCGGCGCCGCTGGCTCGATAAGTATCCGTGCGAATATCGGCAGGATTAATTTCTATCTGGATATCATCGGAAATTTCTGGTGAAACAAATACTGAAGCAAAAGAAGTATGGCGGCGATTCCCCGAATCAAACGGTGATTTTCTCACCAAACGGTGCACACCAGTTTCAGTGCGTAACCAGCCAAACACGTATTCCCCTTCAACATGTACCGTGGCGCTCTTAACACCGGCAACTTCGCCAGGCGATAATTCTATAATCGTGGTTTTAAAACCGCGCCGGTCGCACCAGCGCAGATACATGCGCAATAACATTTCCGCCCAATCCTGCGCTTCAGTGCCACCCGACCCTGAATTAATATCTAAAAAGGCGTTATTGGGATCCATTGGATGGGAGAACATCCGCTTGAATTCGAGATTTTCAACTCCGTCTGTTAGCTTTTCTACTTCATCCACTACTAATTGGAAGACTTCTTCATCCCCTTCAGCTTTAGCGATTTCTAATAGTTCGAGATTCTCTTGATGGGCTTTTTCTAATCGAGCATACGACTCGATGGTAGCCTCCAGCTGCGCACGCTCGCGGCCTAATTCCTGAGCTTGGGTGGGATTTTTCCAGATATCGGGGTTTTCCAATTCTGCACGCACCATACTTAGGCGCTGCAACTTGCCTTCATAGTCAAAGATACCCCCGAAGCGCCATCAAACGCTCGCCTAAATCGGCCAATATTTCAAATTGCCTATTGGTTTCCAGCATAAAATACCCTAAAAAGGAAAGCCGTTACCTTATTATGACGAGGCGCAAATGTCAAACGCCGATAATCTGATGGGTATAAAGTCTATGCAGAGGAAAAATGAGCGGGTTGGCTTCTACAACTGTCTAATAAAATTCATATTTTTCTTTCTATGGTCAAATTGACATATAAGCCGTAAATTTTACCGTCATTTTTACAGGAAAGCAACAAAAAATACTTTCCGGATTGGCCAGCCCTCAGCAATTCAAAAATTGGATATGTTTGATTTAGGTTGCGTCGGGCGGTAGTATTTGTAGATGATTGCCCAGAAACGCAAATGGATAACCATGTATAATATTGAGGATGAAATATGCGAAATAGAAAAAAAGAACAGCAAGAAATTAAAGAGCGGCAAAGCCGCATTCGTCTGTGCCGCGAAATTATCGGGCTTAATAACAGTATACTTGAAAAAAAATCTATAAATCATTGGTACGGTTCGGTAGTATCCGCTTTGCTGCTTTTTACATTTTATGGAGCGTTGCAAATTCCGCCTTTTAATCTTTTGAGTACTTATTTGGCCCAGCTTTTACGGCCTTGGCTCGCAATGAAGTCATTACAAGAAAGGACAAATATTTTAGGCAATTACTATAAATTGCGCTCTTTTAGATTTCCTGATTTGTGTCGAGAAAACAAACTAATGGGTATTGATACACTCTATAAGATGCCCTGGCGGTTTTCGGATTTAATCTCTGGAAATCAAACCCATTTTCTGTTTGCTTTTAGCCGCGCTCTTAGATCGTTGCATCAGAATTAATCCTTTCGATACATCTAGTGTGCAACAGATTTTTAGCTTTTATATAATTTATTCACTCCATCTACGCAGCTGACTTCTTCTTCGCAAATGAGTTTCTACAGTTATTCCGAAGAGATAGCCAACAGCTTTTTTCTCAATCCAGCAGCGGCGGATTTTTCAGATTTAATCAATCAATCCTATCCTAACCTTGATTTTATTATAAAAGCGATTTTAGCCGGTATAAGCGCTCTGACCTTTGAACTTATTTACTTAAAATTTCAATGGAAAAGAACTGTTTCCTATAATCAATATAGCGGCCCGCTTTTACATTACCAATCTATCGAAAATTTACAGATAATTAAAAAACAAGCCGAGCAAAAATATTTAAAAGAACAGCCAAAAATAG
>CAVOOI010000022.1:0-17644 GCA_963697455.1 uncultured Pseudomonadota bacterium
AACGGGAAATCAGAGCCAAAAGGTTCCAGACCAGGGGTAAATTCTAAGTAAAGCGGGAGGTGGTTTTTATTTTCCTGTAAAATTAAGCACTTAAAGAATCGGTTTGCCCGGATCATAGGTGGTTAGCTTCATCGTCTTAGCCCTATAAGCGCTAACTTGTTTTGTTCTTAATGAATACAATAGCTCTGGTTGCCATGCACAAGGGTTACTTTATTATTTTGCCATAAATAACTGCATACTTGCGCCGGTCGTGAATTGTAAAAATTCATTAATATTTTCCCTTTATACTGACTAAAAGATGAAGCATTTAAATAAAGATACCATTTGGACATATCCAAATTAAAATTAGAAGCAATCACCTCATCAAAATGAATAGCTTGTAATTGCTGATCTTTACTTTGATACACGCCAGCGATGCCGCTAGTGCACATGCTGCCTTCACAAGAATATACCAGCACCCACTCCGGTTGGCCGTCATTGTTGATATCTGCCTGGTAGAGTAAAAAAGCTCTGAAATTATAATTAGGCGCGTAAGG
Source organism: uncultured Pseudomonadota bacterium (assembly GCA_963697455.1). Lineage (GTDB taxonomy): Bacteria > Pseudomonadota > Gammaproteobacteria > Coxiellales > Coxiellaceae > JAFEDN01. The sequence goes on from CAVOOI010000022.1 coordinate 537, forward strand.
CGAACCACTCACTAAGTGAGGTTTATAGGTTTCGTTCCATTTTGATTCAATTCTTAGTGATTCCACGCCTTTGATTTTTATGCTTTTAACACCATTGTTATATTTCTCCGAAAATTCTTTTAATACTCCAAGATTATCAACCGGCATGATCGGGGTACCGTAAGAGGTGTAACCAGCATTCATAAAGAGTGCCGCAAACAATAAAATAATAAGGCGTTTCATTATTACCTCCTAAGGAAGGTTTGCTGACTTACAAATACCCTCAAATACCCAAGCTCCACAACAAGCTTACCGAACCCAAAAAGAATACGTTCCTCAGCACGCAAAAATGAATTTTTTACCGAATTAAAAAAGTTTTCAACCAATTCTAAATCAGCCATCACCAGGATCTTGAAGTTGCTTTAACTCTAGATCCATAGCGGAATTCTGCTTATCGTAAGAAACTAATTTGATGGAGTCATTTTTATAAATTTCATAATAAAAAATTTCTCTACCATTCCACCACTTTTGTAGATCTTTGCAATCAAAGCCGGCTTTTATTAACACTTTTTGAGAAGCTATATTTTCAGGTTCAGCCCCCGCAACTATTTTAGAAATCTTTAAACGCTCAAAGCCCCAGTGTATCAGTGCTTTTGCTAATTCAGTCGCATAACCGTTGCCCCAGTACTGCTTGTGTAAGCGATAAGCTAACTCGATATCGGGTTGTTTATCATAAAATCCCATATGAAATAGGCCAGCTTGACCGATAAAATGACCGGATTCTTTTTCAAAAACAGCGAAAAACCCCATGCCGTGTTTTTCCTGGTAGGGGATTGCGACATTGAGTAGAAAGCTTCTCACCTTTTCTTCAATGTGTATTGAACCATCGCCAATGTACTTCATGACATCTGGGTCGGAGCGCAATGCAATTAAGTTTGCAAGTTCTGATGAGTCCAAGAATTTAAGAACGAGGCGTTTTGTTTCTAAAGCTATTTTCATTGGGTTTACTCTGACGAGTTATTGTTACAGTTGGGTCAAAGACCCGATTAGTTTAAATAAAGCCTATAGTTTAGTGCTCATGACATTTTCGACCAAAGATCGGTGAAATTTGGACAAATCACTAATAAGTCCGACCCAAGCCATACGACCACTTATTTAGGCTTCATATGCTTTTGGGTGCAGCATTTCTATTATACCTCTATATACCTTTATTTATCTATAAATTTCTTGGCTCGATTACACAAGAATTACACTTTTTTATTGGGTTAACTTTTGGGCGGTATACTATGGCCGCCATTGGAAAGCACGTCGATAAAATTCATTTCGATGCTTAAAGCCTCCGGTTCTTTTGCTTCGGATTGTATGACCTTATTTAAGGCCGAATAAAAATTGTCGCTGTTGATTTTCCCAGCGTATAAAAATGCCAAGGCATGCTGATAATGTATTTCAATTTGAAAGATAGGCCCGTGCGGATGATCTTTATAGGTTTCAACCAAGGTACGGCTTAAGCTTCCCATGACATCTACACACAAAGAAATTAAAGTAGATATGACGATATTATCACATTGAGGCAAACGGCTTGCAGATGACATTTTAATTTAATCGATAGATTAAATCTATTATTACTATAGTATCAATTGATTTTAGTTATACGCAAAAATCCTCTAAATTGGGTTTATTCGTTAATTAAATAGGAGAAAATTGATGTTAACTATTGGTAATTCGTTTCCTGAGTTTAAAGGTACAGCGGTTATTTCGAGTGATCCGCAGAATGTTTTTTTAGAAATCAGTCAACAGGACTATCAGAAAAAATGGGCGGTTTATTTTTTCTGGCCTAAAGACTTTACTTTTGTTTGTCCTACTGAAATTACCGAATTTGGGAATCTAACGCAAGAATTTACGGATAGAGATACCAAAATCTTAGGAATCAGCACAGATTCAGAGTACGTCCATTTAGCGTGGAAGCAACAAAAGAATGAATTGCGTAATTTACCGTTTCCTCTGTTTTCAGATCTTAATCGTGAGCTTTCGACAAAATTGGGTATCCTGGAAAAATATTCGGGAGTAGCGATGCGGGCCACTTTTATTGTTGATCCTGACAATATGATTCGTTTTGTTATGGTCAACAATCTCAACGTGGTAGAAATCCCAAAGAAGTTTTAAGAATTGTAGACGCTTTACAAACAGATGAATTATGTCCCTGCAACTGGCAAAAAGGTGAACGTACTCTAACGGAGATAATCAAATGAATATTGAACAAATAAAAAGTAAATTAGGCGAGGAATTGAAAGACATTAAACTGAATCTGGCTGCAGTATTAACCGATGAAGGAGCTTTGAATCTGAATAAAAACCAAATCTATTTGATCGGATTAGCTTGTGCCTATGCAACAAAAAATATTGAACTTATTTCAGCTATAATTGCCGAGAGCGCTACTTTTTTGTCTGCAGAAGAACGCAAAGCAGCGAAAGCCGCATCCACTATTATGGCTATGAACAATGTCTATTATCGATTTATTCACTTGGTAAATGACAAAAATTTTGCGAGCATGCCTGCAAAATTACGCATGAATATTATTGGCAATCCAGGTATTCATAAAGCTGATTTTGAATTAGCTTGTCTAGCCGTATCAGCTTTAAATGGTTGCGGAATGTGTATGGAAGCACATGTTCGTGAACTTTTAAAAGCCGAGATGAGCAGAGAAAGCATTCAATCCGCAGTACGAATTGCTGCCGTTTTAAATGCCACTGCGATGGCGCTCAGCGCGAGGGACAGTGAACCCCTTTGAATTTCGCGACCTACACACTAAAATCTTCCAACTATTGAAACAATGTGATAGGATCACAAGAGAATTAAGTAGTACGCAGAAATTAAAGCGAGGTCACCGATCAAAATGTTAGTTAATCCCAGCTTGGTATCTGATTTAATACCGGAGTTAATTAAGATACGCCAACAAATTCATCGTAATCCGGAATTATCCTTTAAAGAACATCAAACAGCGAATTTAATTGTAAAACAATTGCAAACGTACGGCATCACAGACATCCAAACCGAAATAGGAAAGACCGGGGTTTTGGTGGTGATTGATTCTGGCAAGTCAGGAAAAACAGTTGCCTTGCGGGCGGATATGGATGCTTTGCCCATGCTCGAAAAAACTGGCAAACCTTATGCCTCACAAAATAAAGAGGTCATGCATGCCTGCGGTCATGATGGTCATACTGCCACTTTATTAGGAGTGGCGGCTGTATTAAATAAATTACGTGATTCTTTTAAAGGGAAAGTAAAATTACTCTTTCAACCGGCTGAAGAAATTGGTGCAGGCGCTCAGGCAATGATCGCCGATGGCGCTTTAAATCAAGTAGATGCTGTTTTTGGATATCATAACGCTCCAGGAGTCGTCGGGCAAATTGCGACTAAGCCAGGAACCATTTTGGCGGGTGTAGATTCTTTCAAAATAACTATCCACGGAAAAGGAGGACATGCATCATTACCTCAACTCTGTATCGATCCGATATTAATCGGCTCTCACCTTGTCGTTGCACTGCAATCCCTTATCAGCAGGCGGATAGCCGCAACGGATAACGCGGTCATTACCATTGCCCAATTTGACGCCGGAACAAAAGAAAATATCATTCCTGACGATGCCCTTCTAAAAGGTTCTATGCGCACGATTACAGCTTCACAGCGCGAGTTTTTAGTAAAAGAAATGACTCATTTGGTAAATCATATCGCGACTGGTTTTGGCGCCCGTGTTGAAATTGAATTTATACAAATACTGACCCCTACCATTAACACGATCAAAGAAACTGAGTTAGTTGCTGAGATAGCGCGAAAGAATTTCGGCGCAGATTCATTAATACACTTACCTAATCCACTGATGGTATCAGAAGATTTTGCTTATTTTTTAGAAAAGGCGCCCGGTTGCTTTTTCTTTATTGGCACTGGCGCCAGCATTGAAAGTGAGGAGCATAATAGTCATTATGACTTTAATGATAACATTTTACCCGTTGCTGTTCGGATGATGAGTGCAGTAGCACTAGGATTTTTGCAAAGTAATTAAAGAAGAATATGCCAACTCACGCCTTTTCTCAGTGAGTAAAGCGATTAAACTAATTCCCGCTGCAATGATCAGCAAAAGCGCGGGAGCATTGTTAGAATGAGTGATTTTAGTCAGATAAAGTGCAGAAGCAGGTGCAGTGCCGCCAAATAAACTCATACTCAAGTTGAATGCAAGACAACTGCCTGAAAACCGCACCTTGACAGGAAAGGGCCGCATCGCCAGTAGGATTACCGAACCGGTGATTACACCAATTAAAATGGAAAACGTCATATAGCTAATAATAACTGCCATGAATGAGGCGCTGGAAATCAGCCAAAACAGCGGATAGCCAAGCGTCATAAATCCTATACAGGCCGCGGAAAAGAAAATTGAAGGATTTATTTTATCAGTTAATTTACCAACACCGAGGCTTACGCAAAAAGTGACAATAAAACCCACTGAACACACCAACATGATGGTTTGCTGTGATATGCCCAGCACATGAGTACTTAATGTGTTCGGAATAAAGACCGCAAGAAGATAAATTCCAATGCCCATTAAACAAAATAATAACGTTATTCTGATGAGTGAGGGTAAATTTCCTTGAAATAACTCCACGAGAGGGTTGGGGGAAAGATGATGATTTTCCACAGCCTTTTCGAATTCATAAGATTCCGGCTGTTTAATTCTGATGGCTAAAATAACAAAACCGATGGCTCCTCCTAATAAAAATGGCAGCCGCCATCCCCAAGTGAGCAAGCTGTCGCCGTGGAAAGTCAAAAAAATAATCGTAGCAACCATCGACCCTAATAGCAGACCGAAGTTACCGGCGCTAAGCACAATGCTTCCCGCAAAGCCTTTTTTGTTATCTGGTGCATTTTCCATTAAAAATAAGGCAGCTCCCATCTCCTCGCTGGTGATGGATAAGCCCTGACAAATTCTACAGAGGGCGAGCAATACAGTGGCTATGACTCCCATGTGCGAATAAGTGGGTAATAAGCCTATACTAAAGGTTGAAATGGCCATAATACCCACCGCGCAAACCAGAGAGGTTTTTCTACCCAATTTATCGCCGATATAACCAAAAATAAGGGCGCTAAACGGCCTTACCAGCGAGCCGGTGCCGAATAGCACAAACGCAAGCATCAGGGAAGTATACTTATCATGTGCCGGAAAAAATAAACCTGCTATCGTACTGGCAAAAAAACCATAAATGATATAATCATACAGTTCCAGTGCATTACCTGCGGCGCAACCCGCGATAAAATTTTTCCATGGTTTCATTATGATACTTTCTCCTGAGTAAAACATTGTGTAGGATAGTGTCACATGATCAATAAAAATTCAAGTATTCGCGGCAGACACTTCTACTTAAAAAAATCTACACAAGTCGTTCCTGTTTAAACCGTTATATAATTCTTCTATACTGCTTCTTGCCTGACTAAGGCTTGGCAAAAAGCATATTGCTGGTAATGTCTACCACTGCTCGGTGAGCCAAAAGCCAATCATAACCTACGATTCCCTCGATAGGCGTCCCGAGCTTAACATTCTTTAAATCCATCACCATGACTTCTTGAGGAGAACCAGCAAGCGAAGCGATTGAAATTTTATTGACCTTGGCATAAGCAAAATTAACGTTACCACCTCCACCACCTTTGCCGACTTGTTCGTTAAATACTTTTAGACCCAACTTCTTGGCGTAATCTGCTGAAAGGATTGTTTTAGGTACTCCAGTATCCAGTAAGAAACGTATGGGCTGATTGTTAACTTTACCTATAATAGTGACATGCCCTGAGGGAGCACTTTCTAGACTAATTTTTTGATATCCTGCTGTAGATAACCAGGGTTGATAATCATTATTCGGTTGCGTTAAATTTTTATCTTTCGCCAAAAAATAAAGATGATGGCCTGATACGTCAATAATAGTATGATATTGGCGCAGAAAACTCATCCCCATCAATCCAGCAACTGGTTGACTAAATTCAGCCTCCATAAATGTCAAATCCTGAACTAATGCTACAGTATTAACCGCAACAAAATTAGAAAGTTTCATAACTGGAATAACGACGCTTTTGGGCTCATGCAGTACGCCATCTGCACCAGTAGATAACTTTTTTCCCGCAAGGACGTAAGGTTTGAATTGATTGGTTAAGGAAATTTTTTCATCAACCACCGTATCTGTTGCACCGGTATCTAACGAAAACAGTCCTTTACTGTTATCAGTAAAAATGCATTCCACAGAAGGGGAAAAAGACACAGCAGACTTGCCATTTTGCACTAACCGGATAGGCACTTCTTGGTAGCCCTGCGTTAACAGAACAGTTGATAAATTTGATTTATTAGCTAATGCCTCATTAGCGAAAACAAATAAAAATAGTAAGAATAGCCACAAAAAAGTGATATTCCATATTTTAATTGCGTTTAACATCATTTTTTACTCCAAATTATTTATTATTGATTCTGAAAACTCATCTACCCCGCCTCTGGGATTATTCCGGTTTATATTCCAACGGTCAACTTACAAAAGTACTCATATTTTAAATCAAATTATTATCGGAATTCAATAATTTTTTATTAAAATACTGAAATTATGAGCTAGGAAATCGATCATCGAACTAATTTGAGGCGGCAATCATTAGTCATAGCCCCATGAACTTCATAAGCCGCCATTGTAGAACCTTTCGTCCACTCTATTTTTAGCTAAAAAATATTTTTTCCTAGGATCATGTGGGCTAGAACCGATTTCTATGACTAAACCACGCTTTTAATAAAACGAAACGGTTGAGCAGCAAAACCAAATACTAACAATAACGCCAAAGCTCCAACCGGTGCGAAAAATAAAGCACCATTAGGATGCCAAGCCAATAAACATCCGCCTAACATCGCGGTAAATGACCATACTAGCGTGGCGATGGTGCGGGTTAATCCCATTGCTTTGCCCTGTTGATTGGAAGGAACCAATTGCGACAGAAAACCGGTAAATAAACTAAAAAATATGACATCTCCCATTGCAGTTGGAATAGGAGTTAACCATAGCAAATAGCGGCTCCAATCGCTCAGCGGATTTTCGCTGACCAATAAACTTAATAAAGTGCCACAAGCTACCGCACTGATGGACAGCCATATTAATTGTTGATAATTAAAAAATCGCAGCAAAACTCGAATAATCACACCGGTGGCGATGATCAGCCAAAAAGCGATTGAACCAACAAACAGTCCGACCATGGACGGCGAAAAATGAAAAATATTTTTGAGCGTCGGCGGTATAAATTCATAATAACTACTCCAACTGATTTGACATAAAATCAGCAGAAAGAACATCCAGACAATGTGTTTACTCTTGAGCAAATCCCAATACCCTTTTGCCATTTGTTTCAAGGATATTGTCATCTGCTCAGGCTTCTGCAGTAAAGTTTCCGAGCAATATTTAATAATAATCAAACCGATCACTGCAATAACCGCTGCGATGAAAAATGGAGTCACATAAGTTATTTGCACTAACCAGGCGTGATTGGCAAGTTGTCCGCCAATCACCGGACCTAAGCATGCACCCAATGAGATAACGCATTGAATAGTGGCCATATTAGCAAACCGGTTTTGATTATTGCTGATATCACCAGCAATCGCCGGCCCGGTTGCCGGATTGGTGTTCAACAACCCAATTAATAGAAATCCGCTGATAAATAGGGTTGGACTATGAATACATAAGGCAACGGCGCCAAAACTCGCTACAATCAATAAACCCGATAAAGTACAATTGAGGGCTAGTTTCCGCCCAAAATGATCGGACAAAGCGGTAATAATTGTATAGCCGATAACCCCCCCGATTTTATATAAACTCAAGCACAAACCAAACAGTATGCTGCGTTTAGCCATACTAACCGGTTGCGAAAACAGGGGGCTATTTGCCGCAAAAAAGATAAAAGTCAGAAGAGGAGCAAGCATATTGTTGCCAAGCTCAGAACTCATGATAACCGTAAATAGCTTAAATTTAGGTACTTGTCGCATGATCAAGTCCTCATTGCTCAATGTAAAAATTTATGATTTACAATCAACGCCGCATAAGAAGCCGGTCGCTGTTTAAATATACAGGCGAATATTAAAATATAAATTGTTTTTGCGCAAGAGAGAGACCCGTTAAGTTTCCATTGTCATTTTACAATAATGGATGCATACTCGGAAACGAGTTATGATTACCAAATATACATATTTTATTAATTTCTGATTTTAAATCAGGAAACTATACATATGATTTAAACAACAAAAACTTGCTCATCACGATATTTTAATAGTATTGTTGGAAGAAAATGAAAATATATATTTTATTTGGCAAATCGGGTTCCGGCAAAAATTATGTCGGTGATTATTTGCAGAATCAGTATAATTGGTTGCATTTTGATGCAGATCAAATAATCACTGATGACATGAAAGATTGCATTCGATTAGGAAAACAAATGTCTGTAGAAATTATTGATACATATATGGAAATTTTAAAGGAGAACATAAAATTTTTTTACAAAACACAGAACGTCCCAACCGTAATCTCTCAGGCAATGTATCGAAATAAGAATAGATTAGATCTTTTAAAAGAATTTCCTGATTTGCAATTTATATGGGTTAAAGCTGCAAACCACATTTGCAATGAACGAATTCAAAAACGCCATAATGGAATAACAGTAGAGTATGCGCAAAAAATCAGTGAATTGTTTGAGCCGCCTGATGGCATTAATCATGTTCTGATAGAGAACAATGGGCAAGACCTTCAGCTAAGCCAAGCTTTTGGGCAATTAATTTCACTAATCGTTTAGCAATGACCGGTTTGGTTAATTCCGGCCAATCTAATATTTCCCCAGAAGCGGTTAAAACAGTCATGCGACTAGACACTTCACCAAATCCCTGTGCATTTTCAACGGCATTTAATAAGAGCATATCCACACCTTTGTTTTGCAATTTGTCATTGGCATGACGCAAGTGATCATTGGTTTCGGCTGCAAATCCAACCATGAATGGTGTTGGAGATGAATTCTTAACGGCCAGTAAAATATCAGGGTTTTTAACTAATTTCAGGGAATATTCATCAACGCCTCGCTTTAGTTTGATGAAAGAGGGTGATTCAACTCGGTAGTCCGAAACCGCGGCTGCGCCGACAAAGATATCCACTGGTAACTGCTGCAGTGCCGCATGATGCATTTCCTCGGCGGAGGTGATTGCTATTTTATGAACACTTGGCGGGCAAGTGAGCATAGTGGGACCACTAATCAAATAAACCTTTGCGCCTAAATTGGCAAAAGCCTCGGCGATGGCATAGCCCATGATTCCAGAACTGCGTGTGGAAATATACCGTACTGGATCAATGAACTCTTGAGTTGGCCCCGCAGTAACCAGTATTTTTTTTCCGGCAAAGATTGGGAAACTAAAAAAATTATTGAGCTCTGCTGCAATTGCCTCGGGTTCGGCCATTCGTCCCATACCGAACTCACCGCACGCCTGCTCACCTGCTGTAGGGCCGATAAAATTAATCCCCCGTTTTTTCAGAAGAGCGACATTGTCGATGGTGACTCTATTTTCCCACATGGCTTTATTCATCGCTGGCGCCAAAATCACAGGTGATGTAGTAGCCAAGCAAAGTGTAGTCAGCAAATCATCGGCCAGACCATGCGCTAATCGTGCGATAAAATTAGCGCTCGCAGGAGCCACCAAAATCGTATCAGCCCATCGGGCTAACTGAATATGGCCAATCTCATTTTCAAAATGAGCATCAAACAAATCCGAGTAAACCGGCCGTCCAGATAATGTTTGCAGAGTCAGTGGCGTAATAAATTGCTTGGCATGATCAGTCATGACTATTTGTACTACATTGCATTGTTCGTGTAGAAGACGAATTAGATCAGCCGTTTTATAAGCCGCTATTCCGCCGGTAACACCCATTAAAATATTGCTTTTTCTCATTCTTTAGTTCCTCATATCATACAAAACAGACTAGGTTCAAGCACTTATTGGTTAATCATACATCGATATTTGATATTTAGGATAATAATGTCCGCCCCGGCCAATAACGCGCTTACCTTGTCCTAACGAGATTGACTGTAAATTGAGCTGATTGAGCCAGGCCTGCTCCTCGTGTTCGGCAAAAGCTGGCGAATCCCAATCGAACAGACGACCGGCTGATTACAAAGCCTACCGGCGACCGAACGAAAAATCAATTGTTCTTTAACTTACTGAATAATAAAGATATTTTTGGTTAATTTTAAAACAATTTCGGTTGCCCGCTGGTAAAAAGCCTAGTTGAGCCTAGTAAGTCCTAGTTGTGTCCTGCAAATCTCCCACTGACAAATTAGCAACCAAAAAACAGTTGCTTTTTTGAGGCGAACATAATATATTTAGCTATGGCTCAAATGGATAAATTGATAGCACGTTTCAAATCTCGTCCCAAGGATTTTACCTGGGATGAGTTCAGGCGGCTGCTCAAAGGTTTGGGGTTTCAGGAAATACAAGGTAACAGTTCAAGAGTAAAATTTTTCCATCAAAAGAAAAATGGCATCATACAACTAACATAACATGGATGTTCACAGCTCCCAAGTGAAAGATGAATGCCTATGAGAGAAGATCTGGTCAGCCATCGCATAAGAAATTAATATGATCACTTTTAAAACAAAAGCGGGATTGATATGAACATTTTTCGTTATAAAGGCTTTTTAGGTTCTATTGAGGTGGATGCTGAAGATAAAATTCTTCATGGCAAGCTATTACATATTACCGATTTAGTGACTTATGAAGCCTCAGCAATAGCAACTTTAGAAAACGAATTCAAAAAAGCGGTCAATGATTATTTAGATACCTGTAAGCAGCTCAATCGAGAACCTATGAAACCTTTAAAGGGTTCTCTTAATGTTAGGATTGGTCCAGAACTACACAAAGAAGCTGCTCTATACGCTGCAATGTATGGTATATCTATTAATGAATTTATAAAAAGCGCTGTAAGGGCTAAAATTAAACAAGAAGATGCTAGAGCTTGAGAATTAATAAAATTCTTGCGTATTCGCTTGCAATTGATCCCAAAATAACCCTCATTCCTCAGGAGAACTATTCAATGGATAAAAGATACCAGATTTTCGTGAGTTCAACTTATGCAGATCTTAAGGATGAACGAACATTGGTTATTCAAACTTTAATGGAAATGGATTGTATTCCAGCGGGAATGGAACTCTTTCCCGCCGTTGATGAGGAACAATGGGCATTCATACAAAAGGTGATAGACGACTGTGACTATTATTTATTAATTATAGGAGGCAGATACGGCTCAACCACACCGGAAGGTATTAGTTATACAGAGAAAGAATTTGATTATGCCGTGCAAAAAGGTTTAAAAATTGTAGCATTAATCCATGGAGAACCAGGCATTATTCCTTCTAATAAGTCCGAACAAGATCCCGACTTAAAAAAACGTTTGACTGATTTTATAGACAAAGTAAAAACTGGACGGTTGGTAAAATTTTGGAAAAATGCTCAAGAATTGCCAGGGTTGGTATCGTTAAGCATGTCGAAAACCATTAAAACCTATCCTGCAACTGGCTGGGTTAGAGCGGACAAAGTGGCCAGCGAATCTATTTTGGCAGAGATCAATCAACTCAGAAAAGAAAATATGCAACTACGGAAAACCGTTACTGAATTGGATTTAAATAAAAAATATAAAATAGAGAACATAGCCGATTTTGATTCTGATTTCATAATACACTGCTCTTTTAGCCATCCTCGTTCTCAAACTTATCATAAAGAAGTTAAAATTTCCTGGAGAAAAATATTTTCTTCAATAGCACCCTTTTTAATTGGATATCCTAATGACCAACTAATAGAAAATAAATTTAGCCGTTTCTTAAAAGAATTTAGTACCATGAGCGACATATTTGAAATACATATAAATGAGCAAGATTTTAAGACAATTGCTATTCAATTGAAGGCATACGGTCTAGTAAAAATTGAATACTCTCAAACTGTAGATAATAAAATGGCGCTTTTCTGGTCTTTAACTCCCAAAGGAGAAAAAATTATGATAGAAAATAGAATAATTCGCCAAAATATTCCCTACGATCAGTCTCACGTTGTTGAAAAAATAGCGGGGTAATAACCCACAAATCAGTTTAAAAAATCCTGTGGATATGTGGACGGATTCTTCGCAAAAATTAGAGTGTCAATGCTGGGTGAATTAAAAATCATTTTAAATTTAATTGCTTACATTTTAAAAAAGTTATGCCCATGATCCCGCAATATGCTCTTTGCCAATATAATCTTCCAAGTGCAGTTATTCCACTCCGAAGTTTGAGAGGGCTCTCGCTAAGCTATCCAGCATTCCTCAAACTGGCGCGGCGATCTTGCCGGAATAGCCAGAGATCGTTTTTAAGACGATAGGGACGGATGCTTATTTATCGCTCCCATCCACCGACAATATCCAATGGGACAATTGATTCAGTCTAATAAAGGTGCAAAATAGAGTACATAGCGCACCTATAAATGCACCTTTAACTGATTTTAGCTATAATTATTGGGGGCCTTATTCGGTGTAAAATGAAACGTGCTGGTATTCAAAGAAAACTGACCATTGGGAGTTGCTGGAGTGATTAGAGAATCAATATTAAAAATATACTTTGTTCAATTTTCACGCGATAATTTCTTCAATTTTGGTTAACTGCCATTTGGAGCGAAACCGATGATTACTGGTATGAATCAAATTACTTTAGCTGTTCAGAATATTAGAAGCCTTTTCATTTTTATCAAAGCATTCTTGCATTAAAACCTTTGTGCCGATAGGATAAAAGCGTTTATTTCTCAAATTGATTATATTATACTAAAAATGCGAATAGAAACTTACTTCATCAGTAGTAATTTTGATTGATTCGAGATCCTAATTACTATTATCAGAGAACAACTTAGCTGATTAAGGTAAATAAAATGGTATAGCATATATTTATAGGCCACTGTGTAGTATAATTTTAGAATTTTACGCTCCGTTAAAGGGATGATAATGGATCGTCTAGTACAGCTTGCTTACGAAAAAGATTTTCAAATCGCCTTTTTAAAGTCTAAAGGAGATTCTTTTCAGCATTTTTTTGAGACATTAATGTTCAAAGCCTACCCTAATGATTTTATAGCTTGTAGACCGTGGGGAAAAATTGGAGACCGAAAAAATGATGGGTATTTATCCTCTGCACGTATTTTATTTCAAACTTACGCCCCTAATGAAATGAGCGCGGAAAAAGCGATTACAAAAATTAATGATGACTTTTCAGGCGCTATAGGACATTGGGAAAAATATTTTGGAGAATGGATATTTGTCCATAATGCATATGACGGACGGCTATCTCCCGATATAATTCACGAGTTGTTAAAACTTAAAAACAATAATACTCATTTAAGAATTGGGCATTGGGGTTACGAAGAATTACTAAAAATATTTCAAAAATTAAATCTAACTGCTTTAGAATCTTGGTTTGGTCCTCCCCTTACTACTTCTGTAGCTAACCATTTAAGCTTTGAGGACATCGCTGTAGTTCTGAAGCATATAACTATCCATGCACTGACACCAATACCAAACGATGTCAAAGAAGTTTCCCAGGGTAAGATTGAAGCTAACCTCCTTTCTCCAGCAGTTTCTGCCTTTCTGCGAGCTGGCATGCAAAAATCATTTCTTGTTAACCAATTTTTTAATAACTGGAGAGATCCTTTATACGGTGAGCAAATAGCAACGGCTTTCAAAAAAAAATATATTGAACTAACTGGCGCTATACCAATCCTTCTTCCAGATGAGATTTTTAGCGCGCTGGAACTTTGGGTGGGAGGAAACAATAACAATACGCCCGCCCACAAACTAGCAGTACTGACTATTCTTGCTTATTTTTTTGATAAATGTGAAATTTTTAAAGATGCTAAAACAGGGATAACATCATGATTCTTCCATCTAAACATCTTCCTTATGATAGAGCCCTTCTCACCATAGGTTGTCGTATCCTTAAACTCTTGTCTCATCCTAAAACGGTTTCCGCTTTATGGGCTACTTTAAATAAAGATGATATGCCTAGTAAACAATCCTTGCCTCGAATGGGTTATGACTGGTTCGTACTTTCTCTTGATCTCCTCTACTTATTCGAAGCTATTGACGTGGTAGATGGTCTAATTTCCAGGAGACAATCTTGATTCATCGTATTTATAGCACGCTACCAACTTTTAAAAACTTATCTGACTTTAAGCAAGGATTAAATGTATTGCTAGCAGAAAAAACTATTACCTCAACTCGGAAACAAACAAGAAATCGAGCAGGCAAATCAAGCCTCATTGAAACTATTAACTTCCTTACTGGCGCAGATGCTGAACCTAATTCTATTTTTCGTACTAAAGAACTCGTTGACTATTCTTTCGGAATGGAATTCGATCTAAAAAAAACCAATATTAGTGTCGAGAGAAGTGGAGGGAATAAATCAAAAATTAACCTAATAACGGATAACTCAACTCAAACCAGTCAGGCTAAATGGATCGAGACTTTGGGTGAAGAGATGTTTGGACTCAGCTCTTTAAAGAAAAGCGGATATCATCCTCCTACTTTTAGATCTCTTTTTTCATATTTTGTTCGCCGTCAAGCAAGTGAAGCATTTGTTAAACCGGAAAAATCAGCAAACCAACAGCAAATAGACGATATGCAAATATCACTTATGTTCTTGCTCGGTTTAGACTGGCAAATCGCTCGGGATTGGCAAGTAATAAGAGATAAAGAAAAAATTCTAGCTAAAATTACAAAAGCAGAAGCGGATGGTATGTTTAGCGATATCATTGGTAAAACTGCTGACTTGAGAACTAAACTCACAATTGAAGAATCTCAACTGAAAAAACTCTCAGAAGAACTAGGTAGTTTTCAGGTACTTCCCATGTATCGAGAACTCGAATCTGAATTGAATGATTTAACGAAAAAATTTAATGAACTAGGTAATGAAAATTCTATTGATATCAATTCAATCAATGATATTGAACGTTCTTTAGTGTCTGAGACCCCACCAAATTTGGAGGATCTAAATGCTATTTATAAAGAAGCCGGAATTATTTTTCCAGAGCTAGTTATAAAACGTTTTGAAAACTTAAAAGTTTTTCATGAATCAGTGATCCGAAATAGAAAAGATTACTTAGCTAGCGAACTTGAAGAAGCAAAGATGCGTATACAGCTGCGTGACAAACAAAAGCTTCAATATGAAAAGCGGCGTACTGAAATAATGGCAATTCTCCAAAGCCATGGAGCATTAGATCAATTTACTCTGCTACAAAAAGAAGTCACACGCCTTGAATCTAAAGTAGCTCTAATACGTCAGCGGTTTGAATCTGCAGAAAAATTAGAAGGCGGTAAAAGCGAATTAGAAATTGAACGTAATCAATTATTGCTTAGATTAAAACGTAGTTTTACTGAACAAAAAGAACAACTTTCTGAAGCAATTTTAGCATTTGAGGACACATCTAAACGACTTTATGAATCTGCAGGGAGCATGAATATACTTGAAACTATAAATGGCCCTTCATTTTCATTCCCAATGCAGGGCTCAAGAAGCAAAGGAATTAAAAACATTCAAATCTTTTGTTTTGATATGATGCTTATGCGCTTATGCGCAAAACGAGGAATAGGACCGGGATTTCTTGTCCATGATAGCCACTTATTCGATGGGGTAGATGGCCGCCAAGTAATTAGTGCTTTACGTGTTGGTAGTGAAATGGCGAAAGAATTGGGATTTCAATATATAGTAACAATGAATGAGGACGATGCATATAAAGAGAAAGAAGTTGATTTTGACCTTAACCATTATGTTCTTAGCACTCGACTGACAGATGCAACAGAAGATGGTGGTTTATTCGGCATCCGTTTTGGTTAAATTGCCCCCTAAAGTGGGAAAGACCCCAGAATTTCTGCGTCAATCCCAGGGCAGATTTGAAAAGATGTCCTGCAAAAGTCCCTACGGTAAGTTTTTGAACAGTTCGGCGAATTCTAATTAGAAGTGCGACAGTTCTAAAAATGCTATATATTCATGTTCTTAGAAAAATCTGAATAGTAGCAAGGAGAACTGCCGCATGGGAAAGTATACCCAATTGTCGATCACAGATCGACAACGCTTGTATGTTTTTCTGGAAATGGGCTTGTCTGTGACCGAAATAGCCCAAAAATTATCCAGAAACCGATCCACTCTTTATCGGGAGTTGCATCGAAATCAGGAGCCAGAAGGTTATCTACCCGGCCTTGCCCAGCAAAAAGCCGACACGAGAACGTGGCAGGGACGACGGCGAAAACTGGAAAAAGACCCTGCCTTACATGAGTACGTGATCAGAGGCCTCAAAAAAGGCTGGAGTCCAGAACAAATTTCGGGGCGAATGAGATTTCAAAAGATAAATTATTACGCTTGCCATGAAACTATTTATCAGCATATTTATAGATCCCACCATGAAAACCTTTATCACTATTTAGCTAATAAAAAACCTAAGCGCCGCAAACGGTATAGTCGAAAAACACAGCAGCGTTGCCGATATGGTGCAATTCGTTTGATTACACAAAGACCCGCAGAAATTAACACTCGAAAACGATTTGGTCATTGGGAGGGCGACTCCATAGAATTTAAAGGAACCAAGGAAAAAACAGTCACGACTTTAGTTGAGCGAAAATCCAGAATGGTTTATTTAATAAAAAACAATCGTAAATATTCGCGTGGGATTATGAATAACATAAAAAATAAATTCGAAAGCCTCCCTAAAAAAATGCTTAAAACGCTTACCTTTGACCAGGGCTGTGAGTTTGCAGATTACCCACACCTGGAGCATCAAAACGAATGTAAAGTGTACTACTGTCAAGCCCATTCGCCCTGGCAGAAAGGAAGTAACGAAAATATGAATGGCCGGTTAAGGCGCTACTTACCCAAAGACGCTGAAATTGACAAGGTCACCCAAGAAGAGCTTAATCTGTTAGCTGAGAAAATGAACCGGCTCCCAAGAAAATGTTTGGGATTTAAAACGCCAAATGAGCTGTTTATTCAACAACATAAAAACGACTGTCGCACTTGGGACTAGAATGCGC
>CAVOOI010000023.1:0-34396 GCA_963697455.1 uncultured Pseudomonadota bacterium
ATTCTAATTAGAAGTGCGACAGTTCTAAAAATGCTATATATTCATGTTCTTAGAAAAATCTGAATAGTAGCAAGGAGAACTGCCGCATGGGAAAGTATACCCAATTGTCGATCACAGATCGACAACGCTTGTATGTTTTTCTGGAAATGGGCTTGTCTGTGACCGAAATAGCCCAAAAATTATCCAGAAACCGATCCACTCTTTATCGGGAGTTGCATCGAAATCAGGAGCCAGAAGGTTATCTACCCGGCCTTGCCCAGCAAAAAGCCGACACGAGAACGTGGCAGGGACGACGGCGAAAACTGGAAAAAGACCCTGCCTTACATGAGTACGTGATCAGAGGCCTCAAAAAAGGCTGGAGTCCAGAACAAATTTCGGGGCGAATGAGATTTCAAAAGATAAATTATTACGCTTGCCATGAAACTATTTATCAGCATATTTATAGATCCCACCATGAAAACCTTTATCACTATTTAGCTAATAAAAAACCTAAGCGCCGCAAACGGTATAGTCGAAAAACACAGCAGCGTTGCCGATATGGTGCAATTCGTTTGATTACACAAAGACCCGCAGAAATTAACACTCGAAAACGATTTGGTCATTGGGAGGGCGACTCCATAGAATTTAAAGGAACCAAGGAAAAAACAGTCACGACTTTAGTTGAGCGAAAATCCAGAATGGTTTATTTAATAAAAAACAATCGTAAATATTCGCGTGGGATTATGAATAACATAAAAAATAAATTCGAAAGCCTCCCTAAAAAAATGCTTAAAACGCTTACCTTTGACCAGGGCTGTGAGTTTGCAGATTACCCACACCTGGAGCATCAAAACGAATGTAAAGTGTACTACTGTCAAGCCCATTCGCCCTGGCAGAAAGGAAGTAACGAAAATATGAATGGCCGGTTAAGGCGCTACTT
The DNA here is from genome assembly GCA_963697455.1 of uncultured Pseudomonadota bacterium. GTDB lineage: Bacteria > Pseudomonadota > Gammaproteobacteria > Coxiellales > Coxiellaceae > JAFEDN01. The sequence goes on from CAVOOI010000023.1 coordinate 920, forward strand.
ACCCAAAGACGCTGAAATTGACAAGGTCACCCAAGAAGAGCTTAATCTGTTAGCTGAGAAAATGAACCGGCTCCCAAGAAAATGTTTGGGATTTAAAACGCCAAATGAGCTGTTTATTCAACAACATAAAAACGACTGTCGCACTTGGGACTAGAATGCGCCTGGATCTAATATTTCATCTTGTTGAATTCTATCATTTATGTGCTGAGTAATATCCCGCGCTTCTGCAAATGATTGAAAAGGCAATCCTATAGTTGTTTTGACAATTTTCATTTTTTTATCTTTATCGAGTGTTAATCTAATATAACCAATATTTATTAAACCAATATTAAACTTCCAGCAAACCGCGCCCAGCCCAATACCATTAAGTTAAGAAACTGAACCTATTATTCCTTCCCTAAACCATCCCCACCCTAACCCTCCCCTTGGAAAGGGGAGGGAATAGTACTCTAGAGTCCTTAACTTAATGGCATTGCATTGGGGCGTCAGCCCGGGGTATTTTACTTATAAATACGAAAAATACATTTCGACTTAAATGTCAGTTTTTATCTACCTTATTCTCCTTAATATTATTTTAATACTAAAATATTAAACTATTAAAAATCATAAAGAAAAAGGTAAAATACATATGAAATTTAGAGCGCCGTATTCTAATGTCGGAACAAGTTTGATTACTTGGAAAGCATTGTCTGATCATTTAAAACGTACAGCAGTAGAAAAAGAACAATTTACGGGGGATTATCAACATTATCACCAGGTCTTAGAACAAGTTTTTGCCGAAACTAAAAATTTAGCTACGGAAAATAATTTTTTTAAAGCCTTAATTATTCTTTACACTATAAGAAACCATATCAATTCATTTACTCAACAAAAAGATCAGCAAGGATGCCCACTGGTGGTGCACAGAGATAATAATTTCGAAATAGAATTTGCTAAGTATTTTGTCCGCTTCGTTCCCGAAATTTTTTCTAAAGTAGAAAGCGCTTTCCAGGAAGATAAATCAATCTCTACTTGGTTCAAACCGGCGGTTAGCTCTCTGCTATCCCAATCACTTATTACAGCCAAAGCGAATGTGGAAAAAGTAAAATCTACCTTACCGGAAGAAAAAGTAACTAGCTCGCAGATGCTCTCTCAAGGTTAAAATCCTCAAAGGAAATCCCCCTTGCGTGCGATGGGTTCGCAAGGGAGAGCAGCAGGAATCGTGCGAGATTTTTCTATTTTCTTTTTTGTGAGCTGGTTTTACGAGACGAAGTAGAACGACCCTTAGTTTTTTTGGCAGTTGCCGATCGGCGAGTTGTGCCTTTTTTGGCAGAAGCAGTTGACCGCCGGGCGGAACTCTTTTTAGCAGTCGATTTTTTTGCGGTTTTTCCCCGTGAAGCTGTAGTTGCGCGCTTCCGAGTGGTAGTCCGGGTTGAGCGTTTCAAGGGATGTCCCTTACGAGTAGAGGCGGCGCTCTTAGCAACGCTGCTTCTGCGTGCCTTTAATTCATTTTTGCTTTTGCCGAGTCCTGAGCCGCTTTTTTGGCCCCCGCCAGTCTCTTTATTAACCGTGGCCCACGCCCGCCGTTTGGCTTCCCGAGCAGGAACGCGTTTTGCACGATAGCTTTTAGCAATTTCCTCTGCTTGACGTTTTTGTTTTTCAGTATATTTACCTTTAGATCCGTGCATTATTATCTCCTAATAAAATTATACCTTGTATAATTATAGCACATTATAAAATAGGATCTTGATGCATTATTTACGGTCAATTTCAAAATATTGAATAAATCTATATATTTTATCCACGGATTTTTATACAGCCGTTCCCATCATTATGGGGATGGCTATAGCCTCGATAGTGACAAATCTAGCTCAGGGCGTTAAGATAACTCAATAACAAAATCGAATAAGAGAAAAAATATGTACTTAACTCCCGCAGTAATCCAATCCATTTCTTTGCCTCTGTACATTAGCAACGTATCCGCTGGCTTTCCTTCACCTGCTGAAGATTACATCGAAAAAACTTTAGATTTAAATGAGCTTTTAATTAAACATCCCGCCGCCACTTTTTTTGTGCGTGTATCCGGAGATTCGATGATCGACGCCGGCATCCGCGATAAAGACATTTTAATTGTCGACCGCAGCATTGAACCCATCCACGGTAAAATAGTAGTCGCCGTAGTGGAAGGCGGCATGACTGTCAAACGGCTTCGTATTCAAAAGAAAACAGTTTATCTAATGCCAGAGAACCCTGAATTTCCGCCTATACTAGTTAATCCAGAAAATGGAATTTATATTTGGGGAGTAGTGACTAATATAATCCATTCAATTTAATGAGCAACTGCGATGGCTGTATTTTTATTAGTAGATTGCAATAATTTCTATGCCTCTTGTCAGCGGGTGTTTAACCCAAAATTAGAAAATCGTCCGGTAGTGGTATTATCTAATAACGACGGTTGTGTCATTGCCCGATCCAACCAAGCTAAAGATTTAGGCATTCCCATGGGCGCCCCTTACTTTCAGTACCGATCATTCTGTGAAACACATAAAGTCGCGGTTTTCTCATCAAATTATGAATTGTATGGAGACTTCTCTCAAAGAGTGATGAGTTTATTACGAAAATTTTGCGACAACGTAGAAGTCTATTCAATCGATGAAGCATTTTTACGCTTTGAATCATCAGATGAACTGAATATAATGAATCTTTGCGAGACGATTCGCCAAAACATAAAAATGTGGACGGGAATCCCGGTCTCGATCGGTATCGGCACTAGCAAAACTTTAGCTAAAGCAGCTAATCTGGTTGCAAAGCGTCAGACTACTAGTGGAATATTTGATTTGAGAAACTCTGCCCAGCAAGATAGCATACTGATGCAATTGGAAGTTTCCAAAATTTGGGGAATCGGGAGTCGAATAGCAAAAAGACTCGCTAAATTAAATATTACTCATGCTCAACAACTACGCGATAGTTCTGATGCTTGGATTCGAGAACACTTCGGGGTCACCGTACAGCGGACTATTTTGGAACTAAGAGGGATTTCTTGTTTAAACCTCGAAACCTGCAAACCTAAAAAAAATATAATTTCTTCACGCTCATTCAGTTCCACCTTAACTCGAATTGAAGATTTAGAAGAAGCCCTCAGCCAGTTCGTGGCCATTGCCTGTCAAAGGCTTCGCAAGCAAGAATCTAAAGCCCAAGGGATTTATGTGTTTTTGCAAACAAATCCATTTACAGCAGAAAAATTTTATAATAATGGAATACTTTGCAGTTTTGCCGAACCTACCGCCGATACCAGTTTTATTATTCAAGCTGCCAAACGTTATTTGAAAAAAATTTACCTGCCCCAGCTTCATTATAAAAAAATGGGTGTGATGCTCACCGATCTTATCGCGAGTAAAAATCAACAATATGATTTATTCATCAAAACTAATCAACAGGAGAAAAAAGATATATTAATGCACACTCTAGATCATATCCAAGATCGAATGGGCCGGAAATCTATTTTTATCGCTGCTCAAGGTACTAATCAGAAATGGCAAACCCAATCCAGACAAAAAAGTCCTTGCTATACTACTCAATGGGCTGATATCTTAACTATAAAAATTTAATCCGAAACGCCCAAATGGATCAAAATGCACCGCCTAACAGCTTCAGCTCCCATTTGCGGGAATGACAATAACCTATTTGTGGTGAATGTTACTTGATTTTTTAAACTATTCCTCCTATTATTTATGGGAGTCGAGTTTTAATTTTGGATGAGAAATAGAATGGGTATGGATACTAAAGATAAACCAATATTTTTTGATCCATCTGCTCGGCGATGGTTTTGGGTTAAAACTATTTTCTTTGTCTTGTTGTTTTTATTAGTTTCCTGCATTGGTGGTTCTCTCATTTCTATCTTTAGGACACCAACATTAATAAATACTGTGAATTTTAAGGAACCATCATTAACTTATGTTGCCCCAAACTATAATTCAATAGGCCAGTTACCTGGAAATATCTTTAATAATATTCCGACAATTCCAATAAAAGATAATGGGAATAGTAAAGTTAATTATATCGGATTTATTAATAGTGAAAGTATCAGTAATGAGTTAGCGCGTTCTCACTTAGATAAGCTTGATATGGTTATAGGAAATTGGCTTTCTATTGAAAAAAATAATGCTTCCATTTCTGAAGCAGACCCTTATCTAACTCGGAACATGCTTGAATATATACGAAGTCACAAGCCGCAAATGAAAATATTGGTGAGCTTAAGTGATAGTAACGAAAACAAAGACCAAATAAAAAATATATTAAATAATGAAGAGTTACAAGAAAACCTCATTGGAAACTTACTAAACTATGTTCAAACCAAAAAAATTAATGGGGTAGTACTTGATTTCTCTCTATTAAATATAATCGAACCCGAAAAAATGATTTCTTTCATAACCAACTTAACCGAGCGTTTTCATGCAAATAATCTATCAGTAATGGTAACTGTACCCATGATAGCCGCTAATTTTCCTTATTATAAAACTTTATCTAATACTGTCGACCGAATTATTTTGTTAGCATTTAACGATTTACCAACGGCTAATCCAGCCCCAATTTCTGACCTAAATGCATATCTTGCTAATTTATATGAGATAACCACCAGCATTCCTGCTAATAAAATGATTATTGCATTAGGTGATATAGGTTACGACTGGTATGAAGGTTCAACAATGCCACAAAAAATTTCTTATGTTGATGTCATGCAACTTGCTCAGTTAGCTCACGCAACAATTACGTTTGTGCCAAATGTTTTTAATCCAACCTTTGATTACTTGGATGAGGAGAAGACCCTACATCATGTTTGGTACTTAGATGCGACAACTGCATTTAATGAGATGGCTATAGCGCAACCCCTCCATCCTTATGGCTATGCGATTACTTTGGGGAAAGAAGATCCGAGCATTTGGAATATATTTGATAATACCAATTTAGATAATCGCGCCGCCCAGAGTTTAACCACCATCGATACTCATCAGTTTGTCACCAAGATTGGTGAAGAGTCCAACATCATAAAAGTAACTAAAAATATAAAATTAGGGAAAAGAAAGATAATATTTGATGAGAAAATTGGGATGATTGCAAATCAAAGTTATGATAGCTATCCTAGTTCATATTCTATTATTAACTTTCCTATTTCTCATGCACAAAAGCGAGTTGCTTTGACCTTTGATGATGGTCCCAATCCAGTTGCTACTCCTAAAATTCTGGATATCTTAAAGAAAACTAAAACTCCAGCAACTTTTTTTATTATTGGCAATAATGGTAATAAAAACAATATACTGATACAACGCGAACTACAAGAAGGTCATGATATTGGTAATCATTCTTTTACTCATCCTGATATCAGCAGAATTTCACATATCCAATTAAAATTGGAAATGAATGGTACCACGCGCATGTTTGAGACTGCCATTGGCAAAACCACCTATTTATTTAGGCCACCTTATGGAGTTGATGGTAGCCCTAAAACTTACAAGGAAGCTATACCACTCACTCTAATATCAGACAAAGGCTATTTAATTATTGGCTTAGATGTAGATTCACTTGATTGGACCCTGCCAGGGGTTAATAACATTGTTCATAATGTATTGTCACAAATTCATGATGATCAAGATAATATCATTATCATGCACGATGGAGGTGGAATGACTAGAGATCAAACCATAGCTGCATTACCGATCATTATCGATAAACTCAAGAAACTTGGGTTTCAATTTGTAACTATTTCTAATTTATTAAAAACCAATCCTATAGCCCAAACCACAAAAATTACACCGTCATTAGAAAATATCATGAATAATATTTCCTTTTATGTTTTCGGTCAAATTGACAAATTAGTACGAGTATTATTTTTTATAACTATTATATTAGGTATCCTTCGATTTTTTACCATTACGGTTTTAAGTCTTTATCAAAAATATTTTGATACAAACCCAAACCTGCCGGTTGATCATTTTTCAGTTACGGTGATTGTCTCTGCTTATAATGAAGAAAAAAGCATTGTGCCGATGATAAACTCATTGCTTAAAACTAGGCGCCCTGAAAAATTTGAAATTATGGTCATTGATGATGGGTCAACAGACAATACTTTAAAGATGCTTAATGATAATTTTTCACAAAATCCACAGATAAAAATTCTCAGTCAGCCCAATTCAGGAAAAGCAACTGCTTTAAATAAGGCAGTTGCTTTATCCCAAAGCGATATTATCATATGTTTTGACGCCGATTCTTTATGTGCAGAAGATGCTATTGAAAAATTATTACAACCTTTTAATCAAGCAAATGTGGCTGCGGTTGCAGGAAATTTACATGTAGGAAATCAAATTAATATACTGACGAAGTGGCAGGCTCTTGAATATACTTCTACTCAAAATTTAGAACGCCGCGCTTTTAAATTGTTGAATGCAGTTACTGTGGTTCCGGGAGCGATTGGGGCCTGGCGGCGAAATGTTATCCTAGAAGCAGGTGGTTTTACTTATGATACGGTCACCGAAGATTTTGATTTAACTATTAAGGTAAGAAAATTGGGGTATATAATAGGTTTGGCGCCAGATGCGTTGGTCGTTACTGAAGCTCCAGATACAGTCAGAGGCCTCATTAGACAACGTTATCGATGGATGTTTGGAACATTACAGGTTGCCAAGAAACATATTAATGCTTTTTTTAACCCAAAATATGGTACATTAGGTTTTATTGCAATACCTAACATTTTTATCCAATTATTTATCCAGCTAGTTGCACCTATTATGGATCTCTATTTAATACTGAGTCTTTTGGGTTTATTTCTTGATTGGTTTTACCATCCACTGGTAGAGTTTAATCAAAATTTAATTGTAGTAGTCGTATCGTATGGTCTTTATCAAATATTTGATTTCGTAGCAAGTTATATTGCCATTGTATTAGATGGTCATCAAAAGAAATCGTTACTATGGTGGTTATTCCTACAGAGATTTTGTTATAGACAGTTAGTTTATTATATAGTCTTTAAAACAATACGCGACGCCATAAAAGGCAAAGAAGTTTGGTGGGGCCGTCCTGTGCGCAAAGGGACAGTAAAACATCACGTCAGTAATTCGTAATCATCTAGAATCTTTTCGTGATTGCCAGTGTGAATTCATGTTCCACATAAGGTTGTTGTGGCGTATTTTGGTAAATAAATTCATAGGCAGGAGTTAATTGCCAAGTACTATCTAAAATAGCGAAGTCCGCCGCAGCATTCACATCTACACCCGGAACAAAATTAGAGAAAGTATTGTCTTTTAAGGCGCCTCCACCCACCCTCACACTATAGGTAGCATTAGAATTCGCTTGAAGGACCAGATTGGTAGCGAGCTCATAATCTTGATACAAAGTAGGACTATAGTAACCATTTTGTGATAAATCTTTTCGATAAGACAGCCATTCAGTGAAGATTCCTAGCTCTACATAAAGGTTATCATAAGTAAATACACGTTTTTTGGGTTCGAATTGTACATCCCAATAATTGTTCGTATCTGAAAGTGAGCCAGTTCTACCGAGTAGTTCTATATGGGTATCAATAAAAGGATGGATTTGAGAATCAATTTGCCCAGCAGTTTCGGTGATGCCTAATGAAACGGCTAAAGGCGAAGAGGAGCGAAAGTAAGGTCGAAAGAGATCATGCATAACGAGTGCATTGATTTTCATATACTGATTGGGAAGAAAATTAGCATCAAACTGGTATATCCCTGTTTCCTTACCTTCTACACCGTTTATATCCTGAACCTTCAAAGCGCCCCCTAAAGCGCCTACTTCCAATTGCGGGGTCACAATTTGCCTAAATCCCGTTAGAAAACTGTAATCATTGATATTGCCGGTGTTTTCTATGGTCTGATTTCCGCTGTTTAGGCTTGCAGTGAGTTCTTCAAATAACAGTTTGGTATAAAATCGAGTAGTGGGAGTCACATAATAATCCACAATCAAAGGCAAAGTAGTCACCGTAACGGTACTATTCTGCCATAGAAAATCAGGCTGAAAGCTGACGATTGTTTTTAAGGGATCCCTCACTTGCTTGCCTATATCCCGTAGTTCATCAGATTTGGGTATATATTTATTGGCTGTGTCGAGTTCGTCTAAAGTGTTGCTCCTATCATAAGTCTGACTCAGATTTAAAATATGAGTGCCTAATATTTCATCATCTTTGGGGTACTGGGCTAATAAATGATGGTTAATAGCTTCAGAACTTTGATAAAAATTTGCATCAGACAATACCCTGGCCTCTCTAGACCAATACAATTTATCAGGCCCAAATTTTAAGCAGTATTGACGGAGTAAGCGCAGCGCCTCATTGTAATCTGTGCGGGAGTCTTCCATCTCTATATAAGAAATCCACGCATCTTTATCATTGGGATAATGTCTCAAATAATCTTGATAAATAAGCATGGCCTGATTAAAGTGATTTTTTTCGGTGAGTTTCTGAGCTTTTTCTAAAGTCTTTTGTTTCTGCTCTTCGACCTTTTCTTGATCCGTTTTGGAACTGGAATTTGCAAAACCAGCAACAGTAAAAGAAAATATCCCCAAGAAGATAATCACTTTCAAGCATGAATTCATGAAAAATTCCTTTTGTAACATGAAAGATCATTTTGACGATATATGTCAGCTTTGTCAACACCTCTTATTATTTGCTTAAACCATACAACTTTGCAATTGGCTTGGGATCAAAAGGTTGGCAAATACGATATTGTACCTTAACCCTCGCATTTTTCTCGGTTAATTTATTACTTAATAATCGTTTGGCAGTGAGTAGCTCCACGTCGATTAAAAATCCAGGTTGACTAAAGTGACTAGCATTACGAGTACAACAATTATTGCAATCCTTATCACTACACAAGTCCCAGATTTGCATGTTTATTATCTTACCTTTCCATTGAATTTGAAGGTAATGATATTGGTATGACTGCCAAAATTTTTCATGCACAGCAGCTATGGGTACATTTTTGCGGAATTTTGGAGTGACCTGGCGATAGTCAGGAAGTTGGCCATTATCATCAATATGATCGGAATTATTATAAACAGTAAGAGTTCCAGTTTGCCACTGCTGCCCACATTTTGAATCAATCGTGTTTGCATGGACAGTGCACGAAAATAGGATTAAAAAACCAAATTCAAATGCTTTTAGCCATTCCTTGCTGTTTTTTGAATCTTTCATTCGAAAATTCACCATAGGTCTATCGTAGCCTGGGGTAGTCCGTATAACCTTTTGCATCTCCACCATAGAAAGTAGCTGAATCTGGTTGGTTCAAAGAGGCATTGCTTTTAAAACGCTCGACTAAATCAGGGTTAGCAATATAAGGTTTCCCAAACGCAACCAAATCAGCATAACCGCTGGCAATGGCTTCAATCGCCATTTCACGAGTGTAACCGTTATTGACCATCCACGGTCCGTCAAATTCTTTCCGCAAGGCGTGAAAATCAAAACCATGAAACTCTCTTGGCCCGCCGGTGGCGCCTTCCACCACATGAATATAAGCCAATTTTAATTTATTCAACTCGCGCACGAGCGGAAAAAAAACCGCGGCGGGAGCGGTATCAGCAATATCATTTGCAGGGCTGACTGGAGATAGACGAATTGCCGTGCGATTAGCTCCGATTTCACCCACCACTGCTTCAGTCACCTCCAACGCAAAACGCAGTCGATTGGCAATAGAACCGCCATATTCGTCAGTGCGGTGATTGGTATTATCAGCTAGAAATTGATGAATAAGGTAACCATTCGCAGCATGAATTTCAACTCCGTCAAATCCCGCTTGCATCGCGTTACGAGTAGCTTGCCGGTAATCTGCAATAATGCCAGGAATTTCTGCTAACTCTAAAGCCCGCGGTTCGCCTATCTCTACCATGGTCCCACTTTCAATAAAAGTCCGTTGTTTTCTGGGCGCAATCGCGGACGGCGCTACCGGCAAGATGCCACCAGGTTGCAGAGAGGGATGAGAGATGCGGCCTACATGCCAAATTTGCAAATAAATAGCGCCGCCTTTTGCATGCACGGCATCCGTAACCAGCTTCCACCCATCTACCTGTTCAGGGGAATAAATTCCCGGCGTCCAGGCATAGCCTTTACCGGTAGGAGAAATTTGCGTAGCTTCAGAGACGATTAATCCCGCATCCGCCCGCTGAGCATAATATTCCGCATTTAGCGCACGAGGCACATCCGTTCCTGGCGTAGCTCGATCGCGAGTTAACGGGGCCATCACAATTCGGTTTCGTAGCAAACGACCGCCTAAATTAAAGGGAGTAAATAAAATAGCAGCATCTTTATCCATATTCGTACGCTCCAAACAATTAATTTGTCAATGACTGTAAGCCAAGCGAGTTTTCCGAAATTTCGCTATATTTGACCGCAATGATAAAGATAATTACGGTGAAGATTGCGATAACTCCAAAGTCTATTCCAAATGGTAAATATCCCGCACCATTGCCAAATGTGCCACAGTAAGATATCACCATCATACCCACTAAATAAGGTATAATCCACCAAGAAACCCGCCATTGTTTAGCCCAAATATTATTTTTTTCGCGATAGCAATGAAAAATAAAAAATACTACACCAATCAGCATCGCAATCATCATTCGATAAACGGTATGCCAGCCGGTCCAAAATACTAATAAGTTACATACATAAAATGCCGAGAGCGCCATGACATTCGCACAGGGTAGACGAAACGGCCGTTGATGATTGGGATGTATTTTTCGAAGTGCGGCTAACGCAATCGGGCCAATGATATATGAGAGAATAAAACACGAAATTACAAAGCCCACTAAACTTTGCCAACCTGGAAACGGCAAAAATAATATGAGTCCGACCACATAGTTCACGGCGATAGCCCGCACCGGCACACCGCGCTTAGTCAATTTTTCCAAAAATTTAGGAAAAAATCCAATTTTACTCAATCCATAATTAACCCGCGCGGTAGCGCCAATAAAAATAAAAGCCGTGCCGAAGGGGGAAATAATTGCATCGGCGTAGAGGATAATCACAAACCATCCCAAACCCAATGCCGTTAAAATCCCTGCAAACGGGCCACTATCGCCGACAAAATGTAGCTTATTCCAACCGGCTGCAAAATAATTTGAGCTGACGCTCCCGATAAACGCGAACTGCACAAATGCATATATTGCTGCGCAAAAAGCAATCGCGCCAATTAACGCCAGCGGAATATTCCGCTGTGGATTTTTAGTTTCTCCAGCAAGTTGCAAAATATTATTAGCACCGATCAAAGAATAAACCACCCCGCCCAATGGCAAGGCTGCCAAAATACCGTGCCATCCGTAAGGCGCAAACCCACCGTTATTGACGGAATGAAAATTAGCGGTATGGAAATCAATGCTAATTAATAAAACTGCGGTAACTACAGGCATAATTAATTTAATCATCGTAATGACGATATTGGAAATACTGAAGAACTTAGCGCCGTAATAATTAAGCCCGCACATAAATAGCATTACCACAGCGCTGACAAAAATGCCCATACTGGTTAACACAGTGGCATTATTTACTTTAGTCACTAATCCAGGAATATAATTTCCGGCGTATTGCATGATCGCCATGGTTTCGACCGGCGCGACTGCGACACTGGAAATCCACACCATCCAACCCACTATAAAACTAACCAACGGGCCATGACTATATTGAGCAATTTGCACCATGCTCCCAGCAATTGGGAAAGCACTGCCTAATTCTGCAAAAGTGAGAGCGATAAGAATCATGAGCATACCGCCGAGGATCCAAGAGACAATCGCAGCCGGCCCCGCGATTTGCGCCGCATATAATGGCCCGAATAACCAACCAGAGCCAATAATGCTGCCGATACCAACCAATGACAAACCCCACAAACCAATATCACGCTTAAATTGCATAAATACCTCGAATAATAGTTATTTTTTAATTTAAAGAAGATTCACCCAGGGTGAACCAAGAGGATATTAATTTAGACTTTGCAGTCGCAGGTTTACTAACAGAAAAGAAGAAATCGCTAGGAAGGCATAATGATTCACACTACTAATATAGTTCGCACTAATTTTCTGGTTACACCGGATCATTATTCCCCCGTTAAATTACTGAGTTAAAACCCGAGTTTACCACCACCCAACCTCAAAATCAAGAGTTATATTCGCATGTTTCATTTGAGTTTGATATTTGCTATATTTACGAAAATTTAAGCCCATGAGACATAAAAATGCATAGCGAAATAAAAGATCAAAAATCGGATAACGATAAAGCACAAGCCCTGGCTGCCATGATTGCGCAAAAACGAGATCTTGATGTCCGAGCTTACCCTGGTGAAATACTCCAGAAGGCGCTTGAAGATAACCAACGAATTACTTTCCAATTAAGTCTTAAAATCAGCAGCCAACAAGTTCCCTATTATATGAAGGGACTAAGACACAATGGAACAATACAGCTTCTGTCCTTAGCTGATAATGACCTTCATGATGACGATATTACGCTTATTTCAAAAGCGCTACCTGATACAATATCATCTCTCAACCTAAGCAAAAATAGTATAGGTGATCAAGGCTTTAACGAAATAGCCAAGTTGATTAGACATAACGAAAAAATATCAATTTTGGATTTAAGAACCAATAATCTAAGTGAAAAAGGTGCAATCGCCTTATTTTCCGCTTTGAAAAATAACCGAACAATGGATAAAATGCTATTAGATTTTGGGAGACTAAATGAAAACAGCAAAAAATTTTTACTAGAGATATTAAAAAAAAATAAGAAATTGAAAGTTATTACAGAAAATTCCAGATGGGAAGGTTATGAATTTAAAAGCGTTTGCAATCAATGGCCAAATCCGAGTCCATTAGACCTAGCTATTAGTAAACAACTGGCCATCAATGCCTATGTGTATTCCTACCATTTTCATTTTTCTAATTATCTGCTTGGCATCAGTTATGTCAAGAACCAAATTATAAAAAAACAAATCCCCACTACTGGTCCGCTGGGAATTCTAGAACCTAAAAACTTATTTGAAAATAAGCCATTGCGAGTACAAATAAAATACCTAGAAGAAAAAGAATATAAAAACTTCTTATTATTAGATTGGCAATTGCTTTTGCCTCCTGAGCATTTGTCGGAGACAATCCATTACTTTTATGAAGTTTTATTGCAATTAGGGTTGAAGCTACATGCCTGGACTGGTAGTCAATACTGCGAAATCCAAACCGAAAATATCCAGGGCTTAAATGATCTTCATTCGTTTCTAAATTCAATTGGCTATACTTCGGCCTGCGCTAGCGAAGAAAAAATCAAGGATCAACTATCCAAAGTATTGGACATCAACGCCTATATATTACTAGATTTCCTTCAAGTTAGAACCCTATTAAAAAATTCTATACCCTATCAGAAACGAGTCGGTACTATAGATTCAGGATTCTTAAAAAGTCTGCACTTTGATCCCGGAATGTTATCGTTAGAATTCTGCCAGAGTTATCTTGCGCAATCTGGAGATAAGGTACTGCTGGACAGAATTATTAATAGTTTTCACCTTCCAGGAATCAAACATTTTGACCGTTCTATTTCAACCCTATTGCCAAGAGAGGATCTATTAAAATTACTTCAGAATATTCCCAAGTTAAAATCTTTGATTTTAGTCGTTCAAGATGAAAAAGATTTCTCTACATTGGAATCATTAACCAATCTATCTATATTAGGTTTGGAAATTAACGATGAACGATTCTTGATTATGCTGGAAAAAACCCTGGGGAATTTTCTAAACCTAAAATTATTAAAATTAACCTTGATTAATACCCAAAATTTATCTTTGTTTTCCGCACCCGCAATACGTCAAAGTCCAATGAAACTGGATCTAACTATAAAATTTCAATTTGATGATTATCCTCTTCTAAATCTGTCCTTGTTGAATGATTACTCTTTAGTATATTTAACATTAGAAGGACTCACTATTGATTTTTCAGAATTCAAACTATCAAAATTACTAAAACTAAATTTAAGAAATAATGTCTATAGAAATTTGGATCCTATTACTATTTCAAATGCATTTGACCAACCTGTTTTTATTTCAAGCAATCAAAATATATATGTAGTACCTAGTTATAAAAATGGGTTATTTTTTCGAAATAACAAATTAACTACTTTTGAGTTTGAAATCGAGTTACTCAAACATCTATTTCCGACGATCAGTTCACAAAAACTCATTAAAAAATCAACACTGCCTCTTGATTTAGATACGGGTGAAGATGATGGCAAGGTGTGCCAACGTGATCAATGGTATATCGATGAAAAAGGTGGCTTTAATCTTTCTTATAATTGTTTAAAAGTTTTTAATACAGTATATACTGAAGGCGATGAATTAAAATTTGGAATTCAAATTACCGGCCTTGAGAAATTAGTCATTGAACCATCGCCGGGCTTTTTTAATGAATTTAATCAAACTCTGTTGAAAAAAGTAGTTGATCAATGTAAACCACAATTGCCTGATTCAAAATTTTATCTCGCTAAAATTAAACTGGATTTAAGTGGCGATTCTTCTGCAGGATTAGGGTTAGGCAAAATGATTTTACCTGGCCGTAGTTTGTTTGATGAAATTATTATGTTTTCCTGCTCGAATCCAAGTTTAGAATTTAAATTTAAACGGACCATTCCTACCCGTCAGTTATTAATCCAAATAATTATGGATGAGGAAAAAATTTCTGAAATAAATCAGACTTCCATTGATTTTTATTATATTGCTGTGAGCCTACCTCCATCACCATTCAAATATTCCGACGCTCAATTCGGCAAACAAACTACCGATGAGATTGATCAATACTTTAAAACCTTAGAAAGTTTAGCCAATAATCCTTTGTCTGCGCTTTCAAAGCGTTATCCCAATTTTAGCAGGTTTTGGCAAAAAATAAAGGTAATGTTAAACGATCGCCACCTCTCAATGCCCGAGTTGGGGGAATTGATTTCTATCTATTGTAGTACAGATAAAAAAGGAAACTCAATCCGCGGCTTTACTGCGCAGGAAACCAACCCAGAAAATTTTTCAGATTTTATGGATTATTTATTACCACCTGGTCTCAATGTTCTTTCAAATTTTTATATCAGGCAACGTGGCGCCTGCCGACACAGTGGCCAAGCCTTTGCAATGCAAGTAGCGGCATTAAAAATGCATAAGCCAATCCATTGGTTACTGATTAAAAGTGACAATCATTTAGTCCCCGTGATGATTTATCCAGATAAAAATTATAGCTGGCAAGTCAAACTATACCCTTATCTACATGGGATAAGAGGCCAATATGAAATTAAACCTTTAATACTACCCGAAAAACCCTCAAAGATCACTGGAACGCTCCCACAAAAGCAAAGTGAAGAAGCAAAAGAACCGCAAATAGAAAGAAAAGTCCAACCCATATTAAAGTTATCTGATCATCTTAAAAAGGTCACTGAAACGCTCAAAAAAAATAAAGATAAGGAAGAAAAAGATAAAAAAGCAGAAATTTTAACCATTGAAGCCCGATTATTGGGTAGCCTCTTTGGTAAAAAAACTCCGGTTATAACGACTGAAATGAAGGTGCAAAAAACTATAGAGGAGGCCAGCGCTCAATTCTCACCTTTAACGCACTGGGCTTTTACCTGCAAAACACTGGATGAGTACCTTGGTAATCTAATGCGTACTCCTAACCCTTTATTGACCTATCATGAGCCAGGCATCCCTTATGGTTTATTATTAGGGTTTTCTGAATATCTGCAACGTAAATATTCAAATTATTATTTAAATTACGTTACTTCGTCTACAGAATTGTTAGGCCTACTCCATAACAATGAAGTCACTAAACAAGGCGAATATTTCCATGAACAACCTGGCCAACTCCCTATTGCGGTTGCCAAGGATTCAATTATTATAATCCTGATCAATTGGAGTCTGATCAAGGAAGAGAGAATAGCAGTGCAAAGTATCTTGGACAGCAAGCCTAAGCTCGGCGATTTAAACCTAAAGCGGTTTATCCCAATTTCCATGATGACAGAAACAGATAACACTATAGTAACTGAAAAAGACTTTACCGGTCGTTGTGAGCAAGTACCCATACCTGGAAAAATACTGGGTGAATTGCAAAAATTATCAAAAATAATCAATTATGATAATTTATGCACCTATTTGCATGATGATAATAAAACCGTCACTGGCAAATCCATTGCCCCGCTGGAGGGAGACCCCTATTGGGAATCCAAATTGATCGGAAGATTACAAATTGATGAAAACGGCAAAATCTTTTCAATAAATGGACCATTAATTGCAGCTTCCGAAAATAAAGAAGGTGCTGCTAGTGTGGTTTTGCAAAATCCGAGTCGAGAAAAAGAGGATTATAATGGATTAAAACATTTTTGGATGAAACTGTTTGCGCTTAAGTGTTATTGGTATAATAACCAACAATATACTTTAAATTGGTTAGCTCCTCATGAAGGTTTTCAATTGTATCAATATGATTTTCGACGCCAGCGTCCTGATTGGCTACCACTATTGCAAGATGCAGATTCAATATCTGCATGGTCTGAAGGTCGTCCTATTACTGAAATAGTTTTCGATAAAGAATCAATGAAAGATTTCCTGCCTTCAATCATTATGAAAGAGAATATCATTGTTAGCACTGCAGGCAGATCTATTTTAGAAGCCGATGAAAATAGTACTTTATTGATTGAAGTCACTTTCAAACCTCTCGAACAAGAATGGCAACGATTTTGGGGTGCTCTGCTCCCGTTATACCAGGCAGGAAAACTTAAAGCCAAAATGGCTATATCGATAAAAAAGCCATTTGAACAGAAATCTACACTAGAAATTCCTACTCATTATCACATTATTGAAACGAATCAACCGTTGTCGGCGTTACTCGCTGCAAAACAAAAAGGTAAAATTGGTAAAGACAGTCAAATTGTTTTTCTTAACGGCGAAATTATTCCAAACGAGATCATTGATCAATATAAAATGACCATGGGAATATCTGGAGAAATTCCCCATTTTAGTAGAACGGTACAAAGTGTCGCCAAAACCCTCATTGATGGAGGAGAAGTTGTTCTAGTGGCGCTGAGCAAATCAGCTTTGAGTTTGGAGCTATTCTATCAGTTAAAGACCATTCTTCATGGCCGTTACCTTTGGTTAAATGGTGAATATATTCCGATAAAAGAAGGCCGATTAATTTTAATTGTTTATAAAGACGACCAGTATTCAGATTCGTTATTTCATTTATGCTGTCGGGAATGGCAGGAGTTTAATTTTTCGGATTATCAATTATTATTAAAAGAATTTATCTCAGGTACGAATTGGCAACGTTTAGCCTGTTTTGTTAATTTAATCCAAGACCAGCAAGTTACCATGAGCATCACTCTATGCGCAGCGCTACTTGAAAATATTAGTGCTGCTTCATGGTCACAAATTGAACCTCTAATCAATGCCATAACCCAAGCAACCGGTTCAGAACTGGTTGCTTACCGGCAAGTGCTCGCCAAATTGTTATTTTGTTTGCCGCAGCAAGAGGGTTCCGATGGCCCTGTTGATGACAAAACCATCCAAACTTTTGATGAAAAAATGCCTGATTTTAAAATTTGGCAAACTTTATCCGCGTATTCTCCGCAAATTTTAGCTGAAATCTTGCAAGTAAACAGTTGGCAAGCCGTGACTGGCATTTTTCGAAAGGAGATCAGTTTTGCACAATTATCTGCTTTCGCTTTTCGGCAATATTACGCATGGTCCCATGAGCCAGAACCTCATGGACCAGAAATAAAAGCCCCCGCGGAAAATTCATTGATGAAAGTAAACTCTATCCTAAAAAGAAAACACGCTATCACTTTAATGGGACCTCCCGGCGCAGGCAAAAGTCATATGTTAAAGGAACTCAAAAAATTTCTGGAAGCACAAGGCTATCGCGTCAAAATCTATTTAGGGCAGAAAGCTATCCCCACCTTTTTGGCTGAAGCTAAATCGGACCATGAATCAAAAACCCCTACTTTTCGATTTTTGCAATTAGATGAACCTAATTTAAGACCGAAGGATTTTTTAGGTTTAATTTTTAATCTTTATCATGGCAATCTCGTGTGGCAACCTGAACATGATTCTTATGCATTCTCTGACTATGATAAAGTGGTTATCACCGGCAATTTTGCCAATAGCATTCATCGATATCCGCTTCCTGACTTTCTGGACACTCTTTTTTTTAAACCATTTTCACCGGAATTTATATTACAGCGCATTATATTCCCCAATCTAGACTTGCCACCCTATTTAGCTCAGCCCATCGGGGCCATATTATTGGCCGGCTATCAGTGGTTACAGCAAAATTTGTCGCCGCATTTAGAATTTTCCCCGCGCAATATACAAGATGCAATGGCATCATTGAATCTTCGCCTCCAACGTACTCCCTCCACTAATTTGCCTAAATTAAAAGCCATGACCGTGGGCGCCTGTTATCGCCGGTTCTCAGGATTTCTGACTGACCCGAATCAACATAAACAGTTAAAGGATACCTTGTGTGAGACGGCAGGGATCACTGTAGAACCATCGAATTTTGAACCATTGACATACCCGAAGGAAGAACAATTTCTTCGTAAATCCGGGTTAAATTTACCGCCAAGCGCCTTAAAACTCGCCCGGGAAATTTTTGAAGCATTTGATACTCGCGATCGAATTGGCAAAGGCACTACCTGTTTTCTTCCCGGTTTTGTTGTAGAGGGAGAACCCGGTTGGGGCAAAAGCACCTTGATTGAAGCCTGTTTAAAATCATGGGGTTTCGTCGACGGCGCTTCTCCAGAAGCTAAGCGGGTACCCCCAAGATATCGATTTTATAAAGTGAATATGAGTCAGGATGCAGAAGCATTAATTAAGAAAGTCATGCCAGAAGGCGGTATTATCCTCTTCGATGAAATTAATGCTATGCATCCTGCTCTGGAAGAACTATTGAATTTGGTTTTTGATTTGGTGATGACCGGCAAGGACCAATTACAATATCATAAAATTGAAGACTGGCCTGAACAATCTGTCAACGTCAATTTCATGGTTTTTGGAACTGGAAATTCTTCTAAATACGATGGTGGCAGAAAAAAATTATCTGGCCCACTCGTAAATCGGGTGTATTTTACCTACGTTAACTTTGACAGCAATGATCTGGTAGTGATTGCCAAAGAGCAAAATCATCCTTACCCGGAATTATTAGTGGCTTGTTTTGAGGCTTTGCTTGAATTCCAAAAGGCCAGGGGTAAAACCTCTGATTTCAGAGACTATCGTAAAATCATTGACTTTAATTTAAAACTTTTGCATTCCCACAGCTCGAGAAATCCATCCCAAGCAATCAATTTGACAACCCACCTCAACCTTATGGTAACGGCTATTGTCGCAATTACCAGTATCTTATTGCCGAAAGATCAGCAAATAACATTAAATAGACAAATATTGAAGCATTCCTCAAGTTAAAGAAAATCTTCGATTACAGTTTATAGTTAAAACCGCAAGCTCCAGCGTTCAAGGGCCGCTTTTACCCAGGTACTCCTGGTGACCAGGGATTGTATCCACCCCCTAAAGCTTTAATCAATTGCACGCTGGCAAGATGACGCCGGGTAAGAATATCAATTATTGATAACTGGGCCTGGAGCGCGGGATTCTGGATTATTACGGTGTCAAGGTAAGTAGTTAAACCGCCTTTATAGCGATATATTGCCTGATTTAATGCGCGATTTTCCGCAAAAGTCGCGAGGGTTTGGGTTTGATATTCTTGATCAAGTTGACGTAAAGCAACCAAACTATCTTCAACTTCTTGATATGCCGTCAGCACGGTTTGCCGATAATTTGCCACCGCTTCAAAATATTGTGCCCAGGCTTGCCCGGTTAGCGCAATTAATTTACCGCCATCGAATATAGTTTGGGTGACCAGCGGCATACTGCCATTATTCAATAACGCGGATGCCGTGGTTGGCCCTAACGCCCAAACTAAGCTGGAAGCTTTTAATAAATTACTAAACATTTGGCTTTCAAAGCCAATAGCCGCAGATAAATTAAATGCTGGAAAAAACGCTGCTCTGGCAACACCGATATTAAAATTAGCCGCCTGAACTTTCAATTCAGCCTCGGCTATATCAGGCCTGCGCTCTAATAGGATCGAAGGCAAAGGCGGAACAATAGTCACCCAATTAGTTTTATGAACTGCTGCAGGTAATGAAAATGTAACCGGCGGCTGACCAATCAGCACCGCAATCGCGTGCTCTAATTGCGCGCGCTTTAAGCGGTTATCCGCAGCCAAAGTTCGCGCGGTATACAATTGATTTTCCGCTAACTCCCAATCACTAATCGGAACTGCCCCACCTTTAAAACGATTGCGAGTGAGAATAAAGCGCTTTCGCATATACCACCACCGTTTTATCTAAAATACGTTGCGCAGCGTCATCTCCGCGTAATGCAAAATAATCATTGGCGAGTTCTGCATGCAAGCTTAAATCAATGGCGGCAAGATCGGCAGCACTGGCATGGGCAAGGCTGCTTGCGGAAGCCACTGCATTGCGCACCCGTCCCCATACATCCAGTTCATAAGTCACATTAGCGGAAAGCAAGAATATCAGTATATGTCCTCACTATAGGATGATTCGCTGTATTTTTTGAAGTTCCCTGGCGATTCAGATTAAAAACACCGAGCACACTGGGAAACAGCGCAGCGCGTTGCTCTGCTAATATTGCTCGCGCTTCTTCATAACGCGCTAGCGCTAGCTGCAAATTTTGATTGCCGCAAACTACTTTTTGTTCCAGTTCATTTAGTACCGGATCACCATACATTTCCCACCATGGGCCGCGATCCAGCGCCGCACTGCTGGGCTTGGCGTGTAACCACTTGCCGGTTTCTTTATAAGAATTGGGGATATACATGGGTGGCCGCTGATATTCTGGTGCAAAGGAACAGCCAGACAACGCGATCATACCGAACAAAATAACCCAGGTTTTCATTTGTTTTTCGCGTCCTTTGCCGCAGGCTTTGATCCAGCGTTAGCTTCAGATGAGACGATTCGAACATTTTGCCCGGAGAAAATTGAATCGGGCGGATTGATAATAACGGATTCTCCTGGACTAAGCCCAGCAACTACTTCCACCTTATCACCAAAGTCATGGCCAATAATAATGGGTTTGAGCAGCGCTTTACTATCACCATCAATCGTGGCTACTTGCATGCCTTTGGCGCGAAAAATCAGGGTATTTACCGGTAAAATCACATAATTTTTATCCGCCGGCAAGGTTAAATGCGCTTCGGGTGTAGCTTCCTGCCAATAACTCATCATTAGAATTATCCACTTCAAATTGCGTCAGCAAGGTTCGCGTGGCAACGTCAATCGATTTTGCGGTATCTAATAATTTTGCGGTATAACTCTTACCTGGATGCTCGGTAAAATAAAGTTGAATCGTTAGATTTGGCACAATACTCGAAGAATAATATTCCGGTACACTGATGTAAACCCGTAAACGATTGGCTTGCACTATCCGAAATAGCGGCACTGTCCCGCTACCCGCATTAATCAATCTGCCAATATCAGTAGTGCGCGACATAATCACGCCGTCAAAAGGCGCAGTCACCCGTTCAAAGCTGACCAAATCGCGCAAACGCTCCAGATTGGCTTGAGTCGAGGCGACAATCGCCGCAGTTGCTTGCTCGGCGCTGACTTTTTCGTCGGTTTCTTGTTTTGAAACTGAATCGGTTTTTAATAAATTTTCCCAGCGCACCGCAGTCGTATGCGCTAAGTTATAATTAGCTTCAGCAGTAATAAGATCGGCTTGGGTTTGACGCAATTGCGCATCAACCTCAGGCGCGGAAATTAACGCGAGCAAATCACCCTCCTTTACATGTGCGCCGATGTCAACCATCCATTTAATAACATAACCATTCACGCGGGCAAAGATAGTAGCGTCATGCCAGGCGGTGACATTTCCTGGCAATACAATTTCTTGATTCGTTGGGCCTGCTGCAGCTTGAATGACCGCCACGTTGAGTACCGCTTGTTGGTCCGTTGCCGTACGTAATTTTCTAAATGTCACTACCCGATAACCTATGCCAAGGACGGCAATGATTAACATAATAAAAATGACGATAATAACTCGATGAAAAATTTTTTTCGAAGATTTTTTAGGAGATTCTCTCATAAATTTTTACTCCGGGAGTGAATGGAACAAAACACAACCGGGACAAAAAATAATGTCGCCACTGTCGCAAAAATTAAGCCGCCAATAACCGCTCTGCCTAAGGGTGCGTTCTGCTCGCCGCCAGCTCCTAAACCCAGCGCCATGGGGAGCATGCCGATGATCATAGCCAAAGCCGTCATCAGCACTGGGCGTAACCGGGTATAACCGGCTGCAAGCGTTGCCGCTAGCGCATTTTTTCCTTCTCGCATATTATCGCGGGCAAAACTAACCAACAGAATACTATTGGCCGTGCCCAACCCCATGCACATGATTGCTCCCGTTAACGCCGGGACGCTCACGGTGGTGTGAGTTAAAAACAACATCCAAGCAATTCCCGCGATACTAGCCGGCAGCGCGGTGATTATAATAAACGGATCTACCCAGGATTGGAAATTCACTACAATTAAAAAATAAATTAATATAATTGCGAATATTAAACCAAAATATAAACCTCTAAAAGCAGTTATTTGGGTCAGCATTTGCCCCCGGGAAATCACCGTTGAGCCTTTGGGCAAATCCTTAGAAGTCTTACTTAACATTTTATTAATATCACGCCCCACTCCACCTAGATCGCGATCCTGTACCGATGCAAAAATATCGATAACCGGTTGCACATTATAATGCGATTCCACCACGGAACTATAACTGCGTTTGACGGTAGATAGTGCGCCTAAGATTTGCAGTGGATTGCTGATGCTGGTTAGAGGAATATTTTTTAAAGCCTGCACAGAATCCAGCCGGTATTGCGGGGTTTGAACGACGATGGGATATGAAACTCCATTTTTAGTGTCCAGCCAAAATGTGGGTGAAGTTTGGAAACTGCCAGACAACGAAATCAGCATATTAGAAGCAACATCAAATTGAGTTAGTCCCAGCTCTTTAGCTAGACTTCGGTCCACATCGATATTTAACTGCGGGTAATTATAACTCTGATGGATATGCGCATCCACCACTCCAGGAATGTGTTTAACCTTGTCTAGAAGTAAAGCCGCATATTGGCGGTTAAGCTCGGTTTTAAATCCAACCACTTGTAAATCGATTGGAGCAGGTAACCCGAAATTCAGAATTTGACCCACCATATCCGCTGGCAAAAACGAGAAAGACACTCCAGGAAATTTTTCCGGTAACATTATCCTGAGTTTTCGCACATAATCGGCAGTCGCATGATGCTTTTCTTGTAACGAAATTAGAATATCAGCATTAGAAGGCCCCACGGTCCCTGAATTACTATATGACAGATTGATTCCGCTGACCGGCAAACCAACATTCTCGACGATAGTATCCAGTTCTTTGGCTGGGATCACTTGGCGAATGACTTTACTGACCTGGCCACTCACTTTTGCGGTTTCTTCGACCCGCATACCCGTAGGGGCCTGTAAATGCAATTTAATCTGCCCTGAATCCACGCTCGGGAAAAAATCGGAACCTAACCAGGGCAATAAGATAATGAGTGAAACGGCTATTACTATTATAAATCCAATAATAAAAACCTTTCTTTGTCCAAGCAGAATGATCTCCAGTAAATCATGATAACTGGTTCTGAATCGTTGAAAGCGCCGGTCAAATCCATGTTGTAAGCGCGCAAATAAATTTGGTTTAACTTTTTCACGATTACTTCCTGCTGCCGCAGAGGAGGCCCGCTTAAACAACAAATATTTCGCAAGCGTTGCCACTAATGTTCTGGACAATATATAAGAAGCAAGCATGGCAAATATAACCGATTCGGCAAGAGGCACAAATAAATAATGAGCAACCCCGCCTAAAAAAAACATTGGAATGAAAACAATACAAATACAAAGCGTTGATACTAAAGCGGGAACAGCAATTTGACGCGCCCCATCGAGAATGGCCGTCTCTACTTCCTTGCCTTGATCTAAATTCCAATTAATATTTTCAATTGCCACGGTGGCATCGTCAACCAGAATACCCACAGCTAGCGCCAACCCTCCCAAGGTCATTATATTCAGCGTGTTCCCTAAAGCTGAAAAAGTAATAATCGAAGCTAGAATAGCCAGTGGAATTGAAACTGTGATAATCAATGTACTGCGCCAGCTCCCAACGAATAATAAAATCATCACCCCGGTGAGTATGGCCGCAATCACCCCCTCCTTTACTACATCATTAATGGCTGCCTTAACAAAAATCGATTGATCACCGAACACTTTTAAATTTAATTCAGGAGGCAAACTTTCTAACAGTTTTGGCAGAATACCCTTAACCTGATTAATGATATCCAACGTAGAAGCTCCACTGACTTTTTGAATAGTCATTAATACAGCGCGTGTTCCATTGAAATTGACTATATTGGTTTGCGGAGGTGAGCCATTGAGTACATGCGCCACATCATGCACATACAACACCGCTCCTTGCTGAGTTTTAATCGGTAAGTCATTTAAATCATTTAGAACAATGGGACTGCCATTGAGTTTAATAAAATACTCATACAGACCAATTTTTTCGGTTCCGGCTGGCAGGATCAGATTTTGATTATCTATAGCAGCATTGACGTCTTGCGCAGATACACCATAAGCCTGCATTGCTTGAGGGTTAAGATCTACTTGAACCTGCCGCACCTTTCCACCATAAGGATAAGGTAATGCCGCTCCTTGAACCACAGCTAACTGAGTGCGGATAAAATTATTCCCTAAATCATTGAGTTCTTGCTCAGATAATTTAGGGCTGGAAAGCACTAGCTGGATAATCGGAACACTGGAAGCATTGTAACTTAAGATGAGTGGCGGCAAAGTTCCAGGAGGTAAATTTCTAAGCATGGTTTGGGAAATGGCGGTAACCTGGCTTAAAGCCGTCGCTATTTGCACAGAAGGATGGAAAAATATTTTAACGACGCTGACACCGGTCAGTGACTGCGATTCAATATGTTCGATGTCATTAACAGTGGTAGTCAGGGCTCGTTCAAAATTGCTGGTAATCCGCCCAGCCATTTCTGCAGGAAGTAATCCAGTATAGCTCCATACCACACTGACAACCGGAATATTAATATTTGGAAAAATATCCTTCGGCGTTCGTAAAATGGTTAAAGGCCCTAATATTAAGAGTAAAAGCGCTAATACAATAAATGTGTAGGGTCTGGTGAGCGCAATTCGTACAATCCACATGTCTACTCCATAGACTTAGTAGCGGAAAATCAAGCAGAAATCAGCTGACGATTATTACATCCTGCCCAGAGTTTTGTCAAAATCTACTTAAATCAACGGATAGGTATTTTAATGTTTATAGGAATGCTTTATACTCCGCTCCTTGTTAACAATTTTAAAAGGACAATCTATGCCAAAAAAATCAAAGACTGCTGCAAAATCTAAAACTGCGGCGAAAGCGAAACCTAAAACTGCTGCAAAATTAAAAAATGCTGCCAAGTTGAAGGGCGCCACTAAAGCGAAAAAAGCGACCCCTACCAAAAAACTTGCCAAAAAGAAGCTTGGTAAAAAAGTAACTGCTCGCAGTTCAGCTAAGAAAAAAGTGTTGGCAATTCCTAAGGGATATCATACTGTCACACCTTATTTGATCGTTGACGGGGCTACTAATGCGATTGAATTTTACAAAAAAGCTTTTGGAGCCAAATTAGGCATGAAGATTGAACGTCCTGATGGGAAGATTGGCCATGCTGAACTAAAAATTGGAGATTCTAAAGTCATGCTGGCAGATGAATGCCGTGAATACAATGCGCTAAGCCCAAAAGCGCATAATGGTTCTCCAGTCAGTTTTCATGTATATGTGAAGAACGTCGATAAAGTGGTAGACCGCGCCGTTGCCGCTGGGGCAAAACTGACCAGACCCGTAGAAAATATGTTTTATGGGGATAGATGTGGTTGTTTGGAAGATCAATACGGTCACCAATGGCATATCTCGACTCATATTGAAGATGTTTCAACTCGTGAATTGAAAAAACGATCCGCACAAGTATTTGGTGCAAAATAACCTAACTAGTGATGGGGGGCTTAAGCTCCCCATTGCTTTCACTCCAGATTTTTGATAAGATAAAGACGTAAAAAACTCGGGTTTTTATTATTAATTTCGATCAAAGCTGGTTTTGATTATTAAAATCAATTGGCTGGTTTAAATTAAGTTTAAATACTTTTCAGTTTGTTTACACATAAAAAAAGGAGTTTTTTATGTTAAAAGTCAATCGTATTCAAGTCATAAGTCCTCTTTCAAAACACGATCCGAGTGCTTTAGTAGTTAAGATTTTACCAACTAACACTTTGACCCCACTAAAAGTCCAACAGTTCATCGATCGTCCTCCTGAAACCACCCCCGGCAATGTAGGTATTGCGATATCCGGAGGTTCATCGCGTTCGATGGTAGCCGGAATGGGACAGCTCAGAGGCCTAAAGGCACTCAATAATGCTCAAGGAAGCCTGCTAGGACAAATCAAAGCAATCTCCACCGTCTCAGGAGGATCTTGGCTGGGAATACCTTACCTGTATTTGAATAAAGACTTTACCGATGATGATCTTTTAGGTATTTATCAAGAACCATCTGCATACACGGTTGAAAATCTACAACAGCTCAGCGAACAAAATCTTGGATCGCGGTGCACAGTTAATTTTTCAGCCAAGGATTTAGCTTTACAAGCGGTTATGCTCATTATTGCCGGCCTAACACCTACGATGGTTTGGCAAACCTTAATTGGTATTCATATTTTGAAATTTTATGACTTACATTCACAAACCGAAGGTCTACCCGATAGTTTTTTTTCTTTCGACCAGCACAGTTTAGAAAAAATTGTTAATGCTAACCCTGCACTGGCTGATAAAACTGCTCATCTGGTAGCGGCCGAACAAACTAAGGTGTGTAGACCTTATTTTATTTGCAATGCCGCCATGTTCGTCGATGTGACGGATCAATTCAAAAAATCTTTAGTTCCAGTGCAAATTACTCCGTTCTTTGCAGGTGTATTCAGTAATCCAGAGGATGCAAAGGACGTAAATCAACAGGTTGTCGGCGGTGGTGGTGTCAGTTCTTTTGGTTTTAATTCTAATTTGCAAACGATTGATCATCAGAACGCAACCATATCACAACTTCGTCAATTCTCTTTGACGGATGCCGCCGGAGTCAGCAGTAGCTTTTTTGCAGAATATTTAGAAAAGATAGCCGTAATCTGGAATGGCAATCTTAAACATTTTTTTGATGACGTCAAAGATAAATTTCATTCAGATCGCTGGCAACATCTTTTGAAAAGTATCCCTATTGAGCATGGCAAAATAATATATAATCTTATAAATAGATTAGACATCCTCTCGCATCAAGAATTTGAAATTGCCAATGAGCAACTTATAAAAGCCGATATTGACCCAAAATTTTTCACAGCGCGCTGGGAAAATTAGCTGCCATTATTCCGCAATATCATTATTGGTCAGTAAACAATACCGACCCTTTGGCCGATACCCTAGATAATGCTTTTGCTGACGGTGGTAATCTAGAAAATACCGGGATTAGCGGATTATTACTATATGAGGATATTGATAATATTATTTCATTTATTAATTCTTCCACACCGCTCACATCAACTGAATATGGCATTATCAATCACCTTGGCCGAGAAATCCCCCACACCTGTATTCTAGTAGATGAACAAATTCCCCCACTTTTCGGCTATCAACCCTATCAAGATAAATTAGGATATCAACTCTATAGCACAGACTCTCACCCAACTAGTCCGCTAATGAAAAATAATCAAATATTTGCCAGCGAAGCATTCGCAGAGCTGTTACAAGGTCTCTGGCAAGCTAGTGGTAACCTATATCATCCTGGCGCAAATCAGCACGCTGCCAACTATTTGCAAAGCCTCGTCACCGTAGAAAATGTTTGGTTTGGAATTAAAGCCGGGAAAAAAATGACAGTATTATGGATATATAATAATTTTATTAACGATTGGTATGAGCAGTTAGCGGTTTCAGTGCGTGAGCAAATTTTTAACCATGACCCAAGTCATTACTTCAACTTTCCGCACTATAGTACTTTGGACACTCAGCTAACAGCAACACAAATTAATTTGCTAGCCGCTCAAACCTCTTGGAGTGTGGTAAGCGGCAATCCGGATAAAATTCTAAGTCTGTTTCAACCGACTAAGAAAATCTCTCTGGATCGCCGCCCGAATAAAAAGGATATTATTCAATATGCCTAATATACTAGGATATTAAACAGCATGGAGACAAGGATGTTTGAAAAGCGAAGTCATAATTTACTGCCCTATCGATTATTTTTAAAACGAATGCTCAAGAGCATGCTGGTTGGATTATTGATTCTCCTGGTAGCATTGGCTATCGGTATTTATGGGTATCATCGATTTGAAAAAATGTCTTTCGTAGATGCTTTTTCCAATGCCGCGATGATTTTATCCGGTATGGGCCCTTTTGGCCCGCTGCAAACGCGAGCTGGAAAAATATTTGCCGGATGTTATGCCCTATTCAGCGGACTCACTTTTATTGTGATTGTCGGCACAATTTTGGCGCCCCTCGTTCATCGCTTTTTACATCGATTTCATAT
Organism: uncultured Pseudomonadota bacterium; assembly: GCA_963697455.1. Taxonomy (GTDB): domain Bacteria; phylum Pseudomonadota; class Gammaproteobacteria; order Coxiellales; family Coxiellaceae; genus JAFEDN01. The sequence goes on from CAVOOI010000023.1 coordinate 29,611, forward strand.
GGAAATTAAAGACTCTTGACGACTTTGACTTTACTGGCCGCAAGCTTTGCCCTTGCTCGTGCTTCGTCAGTATCTCTGCCAATTGCTAAGGCAACGCCCATTCGCCGATGCGGCAAAACCGATTCCGGCTTGCCAAAGAGCCGAATGTCGCTATTGGGAACCTGAAGCGCTTCATCTACGCCAATAAAAGCAACGCCTTTTTCCGCTATCAAACCATAAATAACGGCGCTTGCTCCTGGTGAACGATTGCTGACATCTACCGGCAAACCCAGAATCGCTCTAGCATGAAGCTCAAACTCATTCTGGGATTGAGTACACATGGTTACCATGCCGGTATCGTGTGGCCGAGGACTGACTTCGCTAAAATAGACTTCATCACCTTTAATAAATAACTCGACACCAAAGATTCCAAGTCCGCCAAGACTGTCCGTTATCTTTCTAGCGATTTCCTGGGCTTTTTCTTTAGCGGCATTGGTCATCACTTGCGGTTGCCAGCTTTCGACGTAATCACCATGAACTTGTCGATGACCAATGGGTTCGCAGAAATAGGTGTTAATTTCATCCGTTTTATCCAGAGCGCGCACAGTTAACACCGTAATTTCATAGTCAAATTGGATGACACCTTCAACTATGACTTTGCCTGAATTGACACGACCGGCGCTGATGGCGTAATTCCAAGCCGTTGCCATCTGCTCTTCATTATCAATTCTGGATTGGCCCTTTCCCGATGAAGACATCACCGGTTTAATAATGCATGGCAAGCCAATTTTATGGGTAGCCGCCTTAACTTCTTCCAAACTTTCAGCAAATTGATAGGGGGAGGTCGGCAGCGCTAATTCCTCAGCGGCTAATCGTCTAATACCTTCTCGATCCATAGTAAGACGAGTGGCTCGTGCTGTTGGGATAACCTGCCAACCTTCTTCTTCCAGCTCCATCAAGGTATCCGTTGCGATCGCCTCGATTTCCGGCACGATTAAATCGGGTTTTTCCAGCTCAATCACTTGGCGAAGTTGCTGACCGTCTGCCATATTAATCACATGCGCCCGGTGAGCGACTTGCTGGCCCGGCGCATTTTCATAACGGTCAACCGCAATAGTCTCAATCCCGAGCCGCTGCAAGGCAATAATCACTTCTTTGCCAAGCTCACCACTCCCAAGCAGCATTACCTTTGTGCCAGACGGACTCAGTGGTGTTCCAATCACTAACTTTTTTTTCATTTTGTTTCCAGGCATTTTCTCTCTCTTGATGCCAAAAGTAGCAAGCGTAACGCGTACCATAAAATCTTCAATTATAACCTGTTGATTCGCAAGATTCCATTGCTCCCAGCCATAACCCAGTGGCTCCATAAGATCACGGGCAAACCAAAATTCAACATCGTTCTACCGGTTTTGCTATTTAACAAAATTTTCAAATATGTAATAAGATATAGGCAAGCTAGGAATGATCTAGAATCTGCAGGAAAATAAAGGCGACTCCTAAGTTTGTTCCGGTTTAGATACTTTTCGTATAAAAGGAATCACTCTCCCTTCGGGTGACCGTTGCGTCTCTTCTTCACCTGCAGTAAAAAATACAGGTGGAAATTGTGATTTTGCTGCTAACATCCTTTCTTTAAAGTGGGCGTTTTCTGGAAGATTTTTGGTATAATTCTTTAGAATCTGAAATGCTGACAGCAATGAATCTTTCTGTTGTTCTGAGAGAATTAATATCTGAGAATCCATTTTTATTGCCTGATTTAATTTTTCTGGGTCAATGATAAACCATTTTTCTCGTCGTTCTTCGGGAGATAAAAGCTCATAATAATGGGCTGGAAGCTCCCAAAAATCCTCTGCATGCACTTCTTGGTCAAAAAAATTTCCAATTTTTCCAATCATCGCAGCTACTTCAAACATTTGTAAAATATTCATAGTTTTTCCCTAAATTCGTTCATTTCGCATCCTTAGGAATTTATCGACATTCATTATTTATCCATCTCGAATTATTGTAAATGTTCTCAAATAAATTTTAACCATTCCCATCAAAAATTAGACTTCATCCTTCAGTGTAATCAGCTTTCCAGATTGCTTTTCCAGTTTTCTTTCATCCGCTTTGAATCTTCGCTCCAACTTTGTGATGTCTTCTCCCGGCGGCAGATTTTCCGGCTTGATTCCACGCTGTCCCAACATTTTCCGAACGCTCTGATTATTCTGAACATGCTCACCAGTGATGGCTGTTTCGCCGCATAAATTATCCTGCAGCACATTATGGTTGGTCATTTCCGTGGCTAGATTTTTTGCCGCAATGATTAGTGTTGGTAGAAAGTCCGCCAGTGGACGAGTTTTGGTTATGCCATACTTTTCTTTCATGACCTGAGTTGTATAACCGCCGAACAGAGCTGTGTCGCCCTTTGAGCGAATCCTCCCAAAACCTGCGTCATCAACACCACGTTCATAAATATTTTGAGAAAGAGTTTTCTCAGATTCTTTCAATTTCTCACGAGCTTCCAGCCGGGCTTGCAGACGCATCCGATCCTCAATCAGCTCCTGCTTATGAGTCTGGATAGCAAAATAGCTCTGCGCAAAGGCAACAGGCTCTTTCCGTGGATCGCCATTCTGAGCGATCAAGTAGCACGCGTAACGAGTCAGCATAAAATCTTCAATCAAACGTTCTGCGCCCTTGCCCAGGGGGATCATTTTCGTGACGCCACGAAAATGATCCCCCGGTTCATAACCTGTTGATCCGCAAGATTCTATTGCTCTTTGGATCGCGGTCTGAAAGTTCTCCCAACGAACATAACCCAGCGGTTCCATAAGGTCACGGGCAAACCAAAATTCAACGTCGGTATCGGGGATGCGTTGACTGAGTATTTCAAATTGATTCTTAAGCTGTCGGATGATTTCTGATTTCATTTGTTTAATCCTTTGGTAGTTTCTTGGACAGCACTCCCCAAAAATAACACCTCTACTGCCCCTTGCGGCGAGTTGCCGAAAATATAAATCAAAATACAATATTATCATTAACAATGAATAATGCAAGCAATTGGTTGCCAACAAAATGGACCACCGTCGACAGACGGTTAAACACTTGGTTGGTAGTTCAAATCTGTCCCGGGAAGCCAAATAAATCAAACCAAATCAATACGTTATTGTCTGCTCTTTATTTCGACAATTTTGGCCTGCCGGAAATTTGCCGGAACGTGTAGAAATCGGCGAATTAACCTTGCGACTCATACTCAAATAGACGTTGAAGATTTCAACGCCGCTTGCGTATTAATCAGAGTCAATGTTGGTGCGCTTTCTCGACGGTAGCAAACTTTATTCGCCGCCGTGATCAAATCTCGCACTTCCGCCGCACTGTAGTGCGTGGGGTAATGCGGGTTGACTTCTGCCCCAACAAATCTTGCCTTCCATACTCACTTGGGCAGCGCGTAAACAGCATCCAAACGTGTGCTTGAGGTCAATGGATTCGGACTGGCAAACTCAATCTTGCCTCGCCTTTTTCCATGCCCAGTTATTCATTTGCTGCGCGTTTGACCACTTAAGCCAGTAAACACAGAAACTGGGTGTTGGCCTCGCACCTCAACAATTACTTGCTGAGCAATCTCGTTTAACACCACTAACCGCTCAAGTCCATTTTTGGAATATTCGCCAGGAATCACAAACATGCTGGCATTCAGCTCCGGGATAAAATATTCCCAATTCCATCGCAACCGGCCTTAACTAAAGCAGCAACAAGCAATAGTCAAGAAGTATTAACGCTGCTGAGTTTGAGTTGGTTTAATGGCTGTTTTTTCGCATTGCTTTGGAACAGGAAATGCTTTTTTAATTGCTGATTGAATTAGATCAATAGAATCATTATCTAGTAATTGCGGATTATCTTCAAGATATTTAACTATAACTCTAATTATTTGATCATTAGTTCTATATTGATATCTCATAAAATAACATAAAGAATTAATATTCGAATTTTGAACAATAATTTTCTCATAAACATCACTTACTGCTCGTATGTAGCCAAGACATATTCCTGCCTCAAATATATGCGTGTAATCAGTTTTATCTAAGTTTTCCTTACATATCGTTAACAATCCATCTCCTCTGGAAAAATCAACAACATCAGAAACACTAGCATATGCAATATTAAAAAAATAAATCATGAATAAAAAAGATGACAAATATATTTTTTTCTTGTTCAAATTCTTGCCAATGCTTTTGGGACTCGCCATATTGTTTTCTCCATTATTTTCAAAATTGCTCAGCATATTCCAGTTCATTCCTCATAAATTCGCGAGTTAAAACATGATTTACAAGTCTACGAACTGCTCCGATTGCAGTAAAAAAATCAGGAATTAACTCTTGCGGGGCATATGAAACGTTTTTGACAAAGCGATTATACTCTTTGATATATTCATTATCATTATCGATAACATCAAACATTTGACTAAATTTTTCCTGAATTGTCATTTCGGAAAAATTTTTATTCTTTCTTGAACGTCGGTTATCTTTTTGCATTGCGCTTTTAGCCAATTCAATAAAGGAATATTCACCAGTAACTATTGGCTCTAACATGGAAAGATCATGAATATGCCGGACTATAGCAGGATCATCATACAATTCTCCGCGGATTCTATCTGGAATACGCCAAGCAATAGCGCTTAATTTATCGGCGGCAATTTCAATCGCAGAAACACATGAAATCTGTTCAACTTCGGCTAATTGCTGTAAATTTTTTGCAACAAATGATTGTATGCTTAATTTTGGGGATGGCAATTGAGGATTTTGAAGCGCCATTTCAATTAAAATATGAGGTC
>CAVOOI010000024.1:0-124182 GCA_963697455.1 uncultured Pseudomonadota bacterium
GGGCATCTGGCCCGGCGACCTGGGTCTTCTTCCCGTGGTCAGGGAGGCGGTGACAAACGTCCTCAAGCACAGCAGCGCCAGCTGCTGCGTGCTCGAGATGACCGCGGGCGACGGGCTGCTGCGGCTGCTGATCAGCAACGACGGCAGCAACGACGCCGGGAGCGCGCCGCTGGCCGCGCAGGCCGCACCGGCAGCGGCCTGGGCAACCTCGCCGCGCGCGTGGAAGCCGCGGGAGGCCGCCTGATTGCCGGACGAGATGGCGGCGCGTTCAGCCTGGTCGCCGAGATCCCGCTTGCCGGGCAACCGAGCGCACCGCGTCAATCAGCGTCGCCGCAGGGACGCCCTTGAGCAAGAACCCGGAAACGCCCGCGGCGGCCGCCCGGCGCCGGTGATCCGGCGTCTCGAGGGCGGTCAGCACGACCACGCTGCAGTCCGGCAGCCGCGGGACGCTCCGCCGCGGCGGAAAGGCCGTCCGCGCCGGGCATGCCGATGTCCAGCAGCGCGACGTCGGGACGATGCTCGATCGCGGCCGGGACGATGCCGGTGCCGGCCGCCACCTGGGCGACCACCTCGATGCCGTCCTCCAGGGAAAACAGCGTGACCAGGGTCTCGCGGAGAATGCGCGTGTCCTCCGCCACCAGCACCCGGATGACAGCGCCCGGTTCCGCGGCCTCGTCGTTCATGGCAGCAGTCTCGGCCCGCCGGGGCGACAGCGGTAGCGCGGAACGCACCGTCCGGCCGGCGGATCGCATTAGCGCGGCGTGCAATCTGCACATCGCCGCTTCACAGCCGGCCTCCCTCGGCGATCCGCACCGCGTGGAAGAACCAGTAGGCCAGCCGACCTTCATCGCCCGCCGGAGGACAGGTAGTTGCGCACCGTGCCGTAGGACAGGAACAGCTCCGCCGCGATCTCGGCCGGCTCGGCGCCAGCCGCGAACCGCCGCAGGACGTCGGCCTCACGCTCCGACAGCGGGCTTTCTTTCGTCTCAAGCGTCGCGAGCGCCAGCTTCGGATCGATCACCCGCTCTCCCGCCGCGACCCTGCGCACCACGTCGATGAGCTGCTCTGACGGGGTGTCCTTGACCAGGAAGCCCGACACGTGCGCGGCGAGCGCCTGGCGCAGACTGCCCCGACATTACGAGCACGGTCAGGATGAGGACCCGGCACGCGGGAAGCTGTTCGTGCAGCTCCGCCGCCGCGGTGAGCCCGTCGACCTCTGGCATGTCGATGTCGAGGACCGCGAGATCTTGATAAAATTTTCTACGCTCGTGATCATCGAGAAAATTAAGATGAATATCCGTTAACCATATTAATTTCATGGATGCTATCCATTAGTTATTTCTATAATTTTTCTAAAGCGATCTTTCACTATTTGAACCCGCTGCATCGTAACCGGACCATCACGCAAATGTCCAGGCAACGCAAGTTCAAATTGATCATTTTTTAACATTTTCTCAAAAATTTGCCTTAAATGCAATTTTAATTCATCACTGGCCAGCGCCACTTCATCAGCAATCTCGACTCTACCGCCAATGATCGTAATAATATCTTCAAAATCATGACTGCCTAGAAAATCGTTATTCCCTCTTGTTTTAAATGCTTCTATTTTTGTCGCTAAAAAATAAGGTGTGTTAACTGACTTTATAGCCAAGTCATCAGCAATCTGATGAACCTGCGCATAGTCTATGGCTTCTTTATACCAACGGTTTCCAAAGCCTAATATTTTTTCATTAGTAGGCATGACATCCAAAATGATATCGTCATGATGCCAACGACAAATCACACTGTCTTCCATGGATTTTTTAAATCCTATTTCACTCAATTTGTTTTCGAATTGATGATATTGCCTCAATGACATGATATCAATAATGCAATCCACATCTGTGGTAGACCGAACATCCAGTGATAGCGGGTCATTAATAAATAATGCTGTCGTACAACCACCTAAATACACCACTTCATCATTCAGTCCACCTAATTTTCTCGCCACCATCTCTAACATGGCTAAATTAGACGTTGCTCGAGCGCTCCTATTGTTCATGCAATCTCTCCTTTAACAATTTAATAGCAATATTACGCTCCCGTACTCGCCCTGAGCGTATCGCATCGATTAACACTAGTAACTCATAAAACAGCGGGTCTGGAAATTGGGTCAGCGAACGGGGAACGGAGCGATAAAGCGGCTCTAAAGCTAACCCGCGCCGATCGCCCTCTGCGTCCGGCCATACTGGAATAGGATCTTCTCCTATTAAAATATGTTTTTCAAATACCGGGGCAGCATAGCTGGTGGCAATCCCTCGGGTATAGGCCCCAAGCTGAGCTGGAAAAAAATATTTTACCGCCGAGATAAAACATTCCTCGCAAGCTGCTTTTATCGGCAAAAGTATTGTCTTATTGTTCTTAACAACCGGCCCTAATAATCCTGCCAAAACTAAGCGCTTAATCCCTGCGTGTACTTCAGATGCACTCATACATAAATAAGTAGCCAGTTTACCCTGGGATAATACCTCATCGAGATCTCCCTTTAATATGGTCATAGTGGACAATATTTTTAAAAGTATCACTATATCTTGGGGTTTAAGCATAAGATGGACTCCTAATAGTTCTACTAAAATAGTATAGCATAAATATTCGTAATTCGCGAATCGCGAATTACGAATATTTAACATTAATATTTTATGACATGGTCAGTGGCGTCGTTTTGAACAAACCATCAATCCTGCTATAAGCTCTTGTAAAAAATCGGGAAATGAATCAGATTATTATTTTGCCAACGCTGGCAAAATAATCGAATTAGGGAACGCGTTAAAACTTCAACCCCCATTTTGGAGCAGGATAAGCGGGATGCCGGTGGAGGCCATTCGCCAAGCCCACTGTCAGAGTTAATATGCCCCTTAGTACCTTTACGACAAACTGACTACCCCATGCATTAGCAAAATTCGCCGCTCTAGTTAGCGTTACATACGGATCATAAAAAATTTAGTGCATTCATTAAAAAAACCTTTTGTGCAAATTTCGCGAATATCTGGTTTCGCTGGAGTCAGGCAGTGACCTCATTATAACGAAAACAATTTACCGTATGATCATTAACCATACCGACGGCTTGCATGAAAGCATAGCAAATAGTACTGCCAACAAATTTAAATCCACGATTTTTTAAATCTTTCGCAAGCTTATCTGAAATAACGCTGGTAGCTGGGACTTTTTCCCGGTTTTTCCAATGATTTTTGATCGATTTGCCGTTCACGAAATGCCAAATATAAGCCGCAAAACTTCCCCATTCTTTTTGAACTTGCAAATATGCGGCTGCATTAGCAATAACGGCATTTATTTTTAACCGGTTGCGAATAATGCCCTCGTCAGCGAGTAATTTAGCTACTTTTTTATCGTCATATTGCACAATTTTTTTAGCATTAAAATTATCAAACACACCGCGATAATTGTCGCGCTTCTTTAAAATAGTCAGCCAACTTAAGCCTGCTTGCATACCTTCCAAAACCAGAAATTCAAATAGTAAGCGATCATCGAAAATTGGCACTCCCCATTCATAATCATGATAATGAATATATAATGGATCATCGTTAACCCAATCACATCGAGTCAATATTTTAGTAGACATAAACACCTCCACCGGAATATCGGTCTTTTCGCCGCATTCGGCAAGAATGGCTGAAAAAACTGTCAATTTCAATAGCCTTGACTTTTTTTCAATATAACTTTAGAATCATTCAATATTAAATAAATTAATATTTATTTAGAAGGAGGTATTATGTCTAAAACTTCTTCAATGAATAACTCTAACCTCTCGTCTGCGCAATTGTCATCATGTTCTTCATCTGCAGCACTTTTAATCGACGGAGAATTCATTATATGCACTATTTAACTAGACTGCCATTTCATATCAATGCCTCACTTATTTTTGGACTTTTGCTGCTATTAGGTCTTATCGGCGGCGAGCTGGCTCGAAAGAGTAGATTTTTAACCAGAATTTTCGGATATATCATCGTTGGTTTTCTGATCGGCCCCGGCGGTTTTAATGTGGTTAATCAACCAATGCTTGATCAAACCCGGATATTTGTCGACATTTCTTTAGGATTAATTTTATTTGACTTGGGGCGGCGCTTAGATTTTAAATGGTTACGCCATGATCCCGGATTATTATCGATATCGCTGGTGGAATCTACTTTAACTTTTGGGCTAATTTTAACATCCTTTCTGCTTATCGGCCAACCCTGGCTGATTGCCGCCTTAGCGGCAACTATCGCTGTAGTCACATCACCAGCAGTAGGCATGCTAGTCGCTTTTGATTTATCCGCTAAAGGCCCGGTTACTCGACGCGCACGGATACTCACCAGTCTTAATAATTTATACGGCCTGGTCTTATTTACCCTAATTTTGCCAATGGCTGAGCCAGGCAGTATTTCTAAAATCACTCTGTTATTCCATATTGTTTATCAATTATCCGGCGCCGTGGTGACCGCTGCATGTATTTTGATACTGACTAAAGGCGTGGCGCGTTTAACCGGCAAAAATTCCAACAGCCAATTTATATTATTTATTGGCTCAACCATACTTGCGATAGGCTTAGCACGTTTAATGCATCTTTCTACCATGTTGACGTTGTTTATTTTTGGAGTCGCCGCCCGCAACTTTGATTCTCAACATGTTTTAAGCGAAATTGATTTTGGTGGATTAGCGCGGATATTTTTAATTCTATTATTTGTGTTAACCGGAATTTCGCTACGTCTCCACAGTTTATGGCAAGAAGCTGGCATTATTATCACTTTTATTTTGATAAGATCCTTGGCAAAATTTGCGGGTATTTATTTATTTGCTAAATCTAGCCGCTTAACCAGACAACAAAATTTTTCGTTGTCGTTGGCGTTAATGCCGATGGCTGGGGTGGCTATTGGCATGTCGTATATGCTAAATGATTTAAACCCCAATTTAGGTAATTCATTATCGGCTATTATTGGTGGTGCGTTAGCTATTCTAACTTTATTAGGCCCGGTGGCTATGCAATTTGCATTATTAACAGCAGGCGAAGCTCCAGGGCACATTCCAGAAGGAGAAATATTATGAGTATAGAATTGCCCTTTAAACATAATAATCACATCACTATCGGAGTTGAACTTGAATTACAACTAATCGATTTGGAAAACTACAATCTAGCGATGGAGTCCTTGGATTTTGTAAGACGCTTATCTGAAATTTCATTCACCGGAGAAATTAAACCAGAAATTACCCAATCCATGATTGAGATCAACTCTTCTATCCATCATGGTTATAATCCACTACTTCAAGAATTAAAGAGCTTGCGAAATACTCTAGCTGAACAAGCATTGCAATCTAATATTGGTATTTGCGGGGGCGGGACTCATCCTTTTCAAAAATGGAGTGACCAACGGATCTATCCTTCCGGACGTTTTTCCAATTTATTTGAACAATATGGTTATTTAGCTAAACAATTCACTGTGTTTGGTCAGCATATTCATATTGCCTGCGCTGATGGCGATACTGCGATGTATCTTTGCCATGCTTTCGCGCGATATTTGCCACATTTTATCGCAATGTCAGCTTCATCTCCTTTCTATCAAAGTGTTGATACGGCGTTTGATTGCTCGCGCTTAACCGGCATCAGTGCTTTTCCACTCAGCGGCATGCCACCCTGGTTATTCACCTGGGCTGAATTTGAAAACTATTTTACAAAAATGCATGAGTTAGCTATTGTTAAGACTATGAAAGATTTTTATTGGGATATCCGTCCCAAACCAGAATATGGCACTATTGAAATCCGTATCTCAGATACCCCGCTCACCATCAATAAAGCAGCTGAGTTGGCGGCTTATGCTCAAATGCTAACTTATTATTTATTAGAACATCGTCCGGAATTATCACCTGAAATTTATTTAACTTATTCGATTAATCGATTCCGCGCAGCTAGATATGGGTTTGAAGCGCTGATTATCGATCCTGCACAACGAACTCAAATTCCACTTTTCGAAGATATCTTAAAGACCTGCGATCACTTGACAAAATATGCGGAAGCTTTGGGGAGTTCGGACGCACTAACGCTTATCTATCAATCAGTCAGTAATCGCGAAAACGGCGCTCTTTGGCTAAGACAGCGTTATTTTGAACTGAATTCTTTAACCGACGTGGTGCGCGCTCAAATTGAATTATGGTTTGGCGACTTTCCTCAAGACCGGCGACCCAAGATTAATGTATCTCCTATTGCAGAACCAGAATATGCCCTTACCTACGAATTGTGAAAGCTCTTTTGCTGGAAAATGGCTTCCCAGTATTCTCAGCATAGTGGCCGGAAGCGGAGATGTCATTAGTTTTCTGGGATTAAACGGCTTATTTATCTCACATATCACTGGAAATTTAGTGATTCTCGCCGTCCGCATAGTGAATGTGGGAAAAGCGCCTATAGCATTAATATTGTCAGTTCCCATCTTTATTCTCACTCTGGGCTTAGTCCGATTATTGGTGTATGGCTTAGACACCATTGGCCGCGGCTCCTTACGCCCTTTGCTTTTATTACAATTTCTGCTGCTATTAGGCTTTCTTATCTTATGTGTCAGTTCAGGATCACACCTAGACCCCAATGCAGGAACTGCAGTTTTGGCAGGCATGCTCGGCGTCGCGGCAATGGCCGTACAAAATGCCCTGGTGCTGTTATCACTGCAAGGAGCGCCAGCGACAGCGGTTATGACCACTAATGTCACGCACTTGGTAATGGACTTGGGAGAAGCATGGCTTGGACGTGACTCCAGCGAAGTTGCCAAGGCGCGCAATCGCGCCAAATATACTTGGCCAGCGATTGTTGGTTTTATTATCGGTTGTGGTTTGGGCGCAATCGCCGAGGATATATTTGGCCTGTGGGCTCTGGTGCTGCCCACAGGTTTCGCATTGCTGGCTTTAATAATAGAATTTTTTCATGATCATGTAGGCATAACGGAAGAATGATGATTGACGATTAACCATTGTCCGTGAGATTCATGATAAACAAAGCTAAAGCGAGCTTTCAAAGAGACGGGTTGATTGTTTTTATCGATAAAATGAAAAATATAAACTCCACTGTTGATGGCGATGTGCGGATAGATTTGGGTTAAAATTTGTTTAGTTTCAACTGTCAGGTTTTTATTACTGGTGAGTTTAGTGAAATAAGCGTTCAGTTCTGAGGTCGTCGTTAATGGCAATGGCGATAAAGTCGCGAGTAAAATTGCTTTAGGCGCGTATAAAGCCACCACCGGCTGTGGATTACCTTTAGCTGCTTCAATAGCATGAGTCCATTGGTAATAGATTTTATGGACTTGCGCCTCTGTGGTTAAAGTATTGCCGAAAATGACGGTCGACACCATTAACATCAAACAGACTACCAGTCCTTTGTATAATTTTTTCATAAAAACTCCTAAGTTTAAAATAAAGAAGGCTAATGCTAACCCATAATATTATTCCTTGACAACCCCGCGATTTAAGGTTACAAAACGCTTAGCGATAGTTTTAAGGATGATGCGATATGACACTTAGCGATTTGTACGATAAAATTGCTAAATATTACTCTAAGATTGATTATTTCCAAATTAATTCTTCGGCGCTGCTTGCCGCCACGGAACAACTGCAAAATACCTGTTTATTCTCTCAAAGGCCGGTACAAGTTCTGGATCTCGGCAGTGGTGACGGCCGGTTTTTAGAATTGATCCATGAGCTGAACCCTCATGCCTCCTTGGTTGCGGTCGACGTTTCAGCGGATATGTTAAAGTTAGTAAAAGAGCGGATTCCTAGAATAAGTATCATGCAAGCCAGCATTAATGACATTAACCAGCGCCTTCCTCCGGCACAATTTGATTTAGTACTTGCCGGCTTTGTTTGCGCCTATGTAGGCTTGCCAATGCTGTTGAAGCAGGCTCATTATTTACTTAAAGAAACCGGCAGCTTTATATTACTCACTACTACGCGTGAGGCTTTTCCCAGAGTCCAAGAGCAGGTCGAGCAAACTCGCACTGGACTAAATCCATGGAAAAAATTGCTTTATTTTTGGATGAAGAAAACATTACGGGCCACTCTAGTTCCGAAAAATTTTGCGGAAATAGAATTAAAAGCCTCCCAAAGTGGTTTTCAAATTCTCCAATATCAGCAATTAAAAACTCAAATTGTTTTTAATACACCCCAGGAAGCGCAAGATTTTGCTGAGCACGGCGGCTGGGCATTAAGCCTGATAGACTACCCATGGCTGCCAACTTTTTTATTAAAAAAATTGGCGCGGCAAATGTTGCATTACATTTCATTTCCTTTTCATGATCAAGTTATCGTAGAAGTCATTTCACTACAGAAAAAATAATTATTTGCGTAGATAACTGATCTTGCCAACAGATTCAGTTAAAACTTTTAATTCACGCAGAATAAATTTAGCTCCAAAGAAAAAAGTATGAGTATTGACGGCATTTACATAATCCTGGGCGTGCAAGCTTTGTTTAAAGTCATTCTCCATCTCATTAGTTAAATCAGCGATTAAAAATTCTATTTCTTGCATGGAGCCGGTTTTTACTAGATGAGATAATTGTTCTAAAAAATCAGAAATTTTTAGTCTCAGTTTTTCAAATCCTTGCAAAGATTGAATAATTCGCCGGCTTTCCGGTGTGGCATGCAAACTATAATACATTAGATTAATGGCTCGATAAATCCTGCGCTCGACGTTAAATATTTGTTTGAAGATACTTTTATCTTTCCTTGATTTACCAAACTCCCAACCAGTCTCATAAATTAAGCGGCGCTGCTGAGCAAAAATCCCGAACATTTTCTCATCCACATCCAGAAGGAGCTCCTGATCATTTTCAACCGGGTCTTGAAAGCAATGCTCAAAATACTCATGCAAATAATGTAATGCCGTAGATAGATTTTTAACAAAAAGGGTATGGGAGCGAATTGGAAATATAAAATATGAAACTAAAAAAGCAACGCAGATTCCTAAAACAATTTCGGTAAATCGCTCTCCGGCCACCATGATACTGGCCCCGGAATTTAAAATAATAGTGGCGATGGTAACAGATCCAAGCGTGCCCATATAACTTACATCGCCTGGGCTACTGGCAATATAAGTAAATATCATGAACATCACGAATAATGCGACGCCTAAGGCAATGTGGTTTTGACCACAGATAAAAATAATCAAGATAGCGGCTAGGGCTCCGCAAACCGTGCCTAAAAAGCGATATTTTGCTTTTATAAATAAACTACCCACGCTCGTTTGAGCGCTCATCACCACTAAAATAGTAATCAAAATCCATTGAGCTTGCGGCAAAGGTGAGAACAAATACAATAAATATCCAATTAAACAAGCCAATGCGGTTTTAAAGCCATTAATTAATTTTTGCGGGGATAAGTTGAACAACATTTTGTTTATTATACCGACCGCGAATCAGAATGCAATCCACTTTCTAGGGAGCATCATTCGCGGGGTTTTCCAAACCATACTAGAATTATCGATATGACAAAACCGAAAAAATGGTCGCAACAGGTCACTGAGCATAGTCATGCCCTAAATCTTGAAAATAAAGTTTTCACATGGAAAGATCCACGAAAAATTGCCGCATCCTTAAAAAGATCAGCCTTGAAAAGTACTAACCGCAAAGGCACTCCTTTCCAGTCTGCAATGTCCATGTTAAATTTTTATATTAATCGCGCCGGAAAGACCTTAAATCAACAACAAAAAATAATTTTAAATCGCGCCAAACAGCAGCTTCGCTCGCTGTTCAACAGAGAATGAAAAAATTCACGACCATTTGGTATATTTTATTCCTTATCTTACTTATAAAAATTAGCATCTATAGAGTGCGTCTGCTATATTTTATGTGTCACTTAATTTTCTAATGGAGGTCGTATGTTTTTTTACAATATAGCTTTTTCACTTGAATTTATCGTAATTGCCTTAGGCACGTTATTAATCAGCTGGGCCGTTCATAAGAAAGCCTGTGGATCGTGCCATCGGGAAGACGTTAGAGAAGTTAGACCGAATTTGGCTGGAACGACAGTTGGGACCGAAGTTCATAAAACCTGCCATCGGAGCGGAAAGTGCTGCGGAACTGGGTTCGCTCAAACCATCGGGGTTATCCTGATTATTTTAGCTATCCTAAACATAATCGATACTGTATATTATACCGTAAAATATCGTCGCGATATGCATAATATACGTCAAAGAATCGAAATGATCCAAAAAAATCGTAGCATCGAGAATCAAAATAGTACTACCCCAAGCACCGTAACCATAACCCCTAGTCAGCCAAGTAATTCTTCTACCGCCCCGTAAAATTTTGCAAATCCATTATTTTGAATCTGCCAGTGACTATCACTGGCAGATTTTTTATTTACATATGTGCAATGAATGAATCTGTTTAAAAATTTTTTTCGTAAACTAGGACCTGGCATAACCACCGGAGCAGCTGACGACGACCCATCCGGGATTGCCACCTATTCTCAGACCGGCGCCCAATTCGGATATAGCCAATTATGGCTCGCCCTCTATATGCTCCCCCTATTGATTGCAGTTCAAGAAATATGTGCACGCATCGGAGCAGTGACGGGTAGCGGCATCGCAACTATTGTTAAAGAACATTATAGTAAAAAATTATTGTATCCTATAGCACTGTTAATTCTCATTGCTAATACAATTAACATTGGTGCGGATATTGGTAGTATGGCAGAAGCAGCTCGCCTTATCTTCCCTATTCACTTTTTAGTCCTGATTCTCTTTTTTGCCGTTTTCATACTTGGCATGGAAATTTTTTTCTCTTATAAACTTTATTCTAAAATTCTAAAATGGTTATGTGTTTCACTTTTTGCTTATCCCATCACTATTTTTTTGGTTAAACAACCTTGGGCTACTATTTTTAAGGCAACTTTTTTACCGCATATTGAGCTTAATTTTCAATTTTTATTTATTGTCACCGCCGTGTTAGGGACCACTATTTCTCCATATTTATTTTTTTGGGAAACGGCTCAAGTTGTGGAAGAAAAACGGGGAAAAAATCTGCCCTTAAAACAAACACTCAAAAAAAACAGTAAATTTCTGCTTAATATTCGCTTTGATAATACAATTGGCATGATTTTTTCAGAAATTGGCACTTGGTCAATAATTGTAGTCACTGCAACTATTTTACACAAACATGGAATTACCGATATTAAAACTGCCGCCGATGCAGCTAAAGCTTTGGAACCCTTGGTTCACACCTTTCCCAACGCTGGTTTATTCGCCCGAATTATTTTCGCGGTGGGTATTATCGGCTTGGGACTACTTTCAGTGCCCGTCCTAGCCGGATCTGCTGCATACACATTAGGAGAAGCATTGGGCTGGAAAACAGGCCTCAATTTAAAATTAAAAAGAGCACCCCAGTTCTATGGCGTCATTATCTTAGCCACTATGCTAGGTGTATCCCTTAATTTTTTCGGGGTAAATCCCTTCAAGGCTTTGGTTTATTCAGCGGTAATCAATGGTATTGTCGCCGTTCCTTTACTGGTGGTGATTGCCTTGATTGCAAAAAATAAAAAAATAATGGGCAAGCACACTAATGGTCTTCTATCAAAGATATTTATCTGGATTGCCATCGTGGGCATGGGAGCCGCATCTATAACGATGTTTTTCACATGACCACGAAACCTCATTATCTGGCGCTGGTCCTGCGATTATTTCTTCTAGGGCCTTTAAAAGAGAAACTGCGGCGCTGAGACGAGCGTGGCGGTGCTGACGATTTGTCGGCATTGCCAGGATTAATAAGATTATCAATCGCTTGCCATTTGCCACGTTCTTTAGGAATAACGAAAGAGATTGCACTTCCTTCACGTCCACCACGGGCAGTTCTACCCACACGATGCACATAATCCTGAGGGTTTTGAGGAACATCATAGTTAATGACATGTTCTATATGGGGAATATCCAAACCACGAGCGGCTACATCGGTGGCCACCATGATCCGATAATGCTTATTTCGAAACGACTTGATGACATGGTCACGCTGCCGTTGCCTTAAATCTCCATGAATTGCATCGACCTCATGGCCATCGCGGGCAAGTTTGTCAGCTAAACGGTCAGCTCCACGTTTAGTGTTTACAAATACGATTACGGTTCCTTGACGTTGATCTAACTCTTGCAGCAAATTAGGATATTTTTCCGTATCGCTAATGTACATAGTCTTTTGTGTGATTTTTATAGTAGGCGTATCCTGCGGGCCGACAGAAATTCTCTCCGGATTGCGTAAATATTTTTGCGACTTTTGCACAATTTGATGCGGCAAAGTAGCTGAAAACATTAAGGTTTGACGCTTATTCGGTAAGTATTTCATTATCTCATCTAATTGAATCCCAAAACCCATATCTAACATGCGGTCGGTTTCATCCAACACTAAGAACTGGGTTTGCTGTAATTTTAAGCTACCCCGGTTTAAGTGATCATTGATTCGTCCAGGAGTCCCGACGATTAGCCTAGGGTTACTATTGAGCTGCCTGAACTGTGGCCCCATTGGTTCACCCCCGATCAATAACGCCGAGGTAATTTGACTGCGAGGGCCGATCATTTGACGCATGACTTCCATGATCTGAGTGGCCAGCTCCCGGGTGGGAGTCAGCACTAAAGCCTGACCAGATTCGGAATTCATGAGCTGAGCTACTAACGGAATGCCAAAAGCAGCGGTTTTACCAGTGCCGGTTTGAGCAGACCCTAAAATGTCCCTTCCTGCCAAAGCTAAAGGAATAGCCTGCACTTGAATAGGGGTGGGAATGGCGTATTGCATGCGGTTTAAAGAAACTAACAATTTATCGGGTAAACCGATATTCAAGAAATCTTGCATAATGATCCTGTGGTTTAAAGCGTGAATATAAATTCGATGGCGCAGGAATCAAGGTTGCTAGAATTTCTTAACCTGCTGGCGCAAGTATAACACAGCTGTTTAAATATTACTACTGTCTTAGGGCAATTCTCGCAGCAATTCCGGCGTTCTAGGGGGAAAGCGTTGATCATAGGCTAATATCGCAGAGTGTTTCTGGGTAAAATGGCTCTCGAAATACTTAAAAAAACGTCTTTCGAAATACCTGACTCTTAAAGTCTTAGGGTTTAAATGCAACATTTCTTTTAGCCTGTATAGATTCCGGTACCATGTCCGCTTCACCGGAGGGAACAAGCTATAGTAATGAAACCGCAACTGGGCCTGATCCAACCAGATCCGCAAGTCATCTCTATATTCTCGGCTGACTGACGTCACAGGTGAATTAAAGTAGTGAGCAAATAATCTGAAACTCCAATTACTAACCGGAACTGAGAGGATACTTTGCAACCAGGCGCGATATTGCCGGGGATAGTTATTCAAATTAAAGTAAGCAGGGTTAAATATAAGCGTTTCATCGACTATTTGATAAATCACTTGATAACAAAACATGATAAATATAAAAAAAACCGTGTTTCTAGCGTTTACATCATTAACGGAACTTTTAATGGCGCCATAATCCACTAACAGCGCATCACCACTCTCTGCAAGGATAACATTCCAAGTTCGCAAATCAGTTTGATAGAGGCCATAATGTTCAAGCTTAGCTAATTGATTCAGAACATCCGCAATCACTTGGTAAGGATCGTAAGATATTTTTTGCTGAATCATTTCAGTTAAAGACCGGCCTTGTATTCTTTCACGTAGTGACCAGTTTTCAGTTTCGCTCAAACTATATTGCAAAATTTTTGGAAATGATTTAAATATCCCAGAATATTTAGTCAGAAACATCACTTCGTTTTCTAATTCTGCTTTTTGTGCTTCTAAAATCTGGCCTTGATAACGCTTTAAAAATTTATTTTTAGTAAAAAAATAGCGGCGGGTTTGTTTGCTTGCTAATGAATTTTTTTGCGCCGGCACAAAATCACCAGGAGCGCCCCATGCTTCAAAGGCGCACATTTCGCCTTTAGCATACCAATAAGTATTGCTACAAAAGTAAACGTTAGATTGGTCATGGATTTTTTCAATATAGACAAAAGCATCAAAGAGAAAACAGACGTCTTGATCATCCGTTATGCTGATTAGACAAATTAAACTTGTTTTGGCTAATGCGCGAATTAACGCCGAATTTTTAACTAAGCTTTTATCATGGGCTACAATCAGATCATACCCAGTCGCCAGAGAAATTTTATGCTCTTCTCCGGCAACCAAGCTGAGGCAACACAACGGCCGCCTTAATTCAGCACTGAGACAATCCAAAACATCCTGATATTGAATCAAGCTCTCTTCCATGAGACTATAATCCTGTTACATCCTTCAGATTATTCTCTCATTATATCTCATGTCTTTCAAGCGCTGAGTTAAAAATAAGCTATAATATTCATATATGAATCATTATGTGGGGTTTTCATGAGCGCCTTCAAGGATTTTAAAGCTTTTATTATGCGTGGCAACGTAATCGATTTAGCGGTTGCATTTATTATTGGATTGGCTTTTAGTA
Source organism: uncultured Pseudomonadota bacterium (assembly GCA_963697455.1). Taxonomy (GTDB): domain Bacteria; phylum Pseudomonadota; class Gammaproteobacteria; order Coxiellales; family Coxiellaceae; genus JAFEDN01. Next base: position 14,479 of record CAVOOI010000024.1, read on the forward strand.
AAATTGTCTCCTCGTTAGTCGATGGCATTATCATGCCCCTAATTGGCGCGGTGCTCGGAGGCGTTAATATCGCCGGCAAAACAGCTAATATTGGTCAAGCCGTTATTAAATGGGGCGCTTTCTTACAAAGCGTGATTGATTTCATCATCATTGCCCTAGTGGTCTTTCTGCTGGTTAAATTGCTGACCAGCCTCAAAATAGGCAAAACCACGCCCCAACTTTCTACTCAAGAAGTCCTGTTAACTGAAATCCGTGATTTAATCAAGAATAAAAACCATCCTTAATTGAATACTCTATTTATTTCGCCGCCGGAATCTGTTTGATCGGTGCGGTTTGTTGCATATTCCGCTAAACATTCACTGATCCTGTGGAAAATCTGGTCATAAGTACCTATATTTATTCATAAACCAAATTAAGGGCTCAACTTATGCGATCAGACCATGGCAAACTTGCCGCTAAAGCTAACCGTGCAGCTAAAAAGCAACCAAAACAACCCGGCAAACAGTATAAAATGGAACCCAAACCAAAAACCACTGATCAAAATTATATTGCTAGCCAAAAGTTAGAAGGTAAAGTCGCGATTATTACTGGGGGTGATAGTGGAATAGGCCGTGCTGTGGCAATTCTATTTGCTAAAGAAGGAGCGGATATCGTCATTGTTTATCTTAATGAAGATAAAGATGCCAAAAAAACCAAACAAGCGATAGAAAAAATTGGTAAACGTTGTGTCATTATCGCTGGCGACGTTAGTCAAGAATCTTTTTGTCAAGCAGTCGTTAAAAAAACGATCGCAACTTTTCATCAAATAGATATTTTAATAAATAATGCCGGAGTCCAGTTCCCTAAAAAAACAATTTTAGATATCTCGTATCAGCAATTATTGAAAACATTTAGTGTTAATGTCTTTTCACATTTTTACATGATTAAAGCGGTACTACCCTTTTTTAAAAAAGGCAGCACCATTATTAATACCACTTCGGTAACTGCTTATAAAGGCAGTGAGCATTTACTGGATTACTCTGCAACTAAAGGCGCAATTGTCGCGTTAACTCGTTCCTTATCAATGAACTTAGCCAAAAAAGGTATTCGAGTTAATGGCGTCGCCCCCGGGCCAATTTGGACTCCATTAATTCCCGCCACTTTTGATACTGAAAAATTAAAGAAATTCGGTAAAAATGTTCCCATGGGCAGAATGGGCCAGCCCGAAGAAATAGCTCCGGCATTTTTATTCTTGGCTTCTGATTTATCTTCTTATATGACCGGACAAATTCTACATCCCAATGGTGGTGTGATTGTGAATGGTTGACCAGCAGTCATTTACACCGCGGCGTCATGGGTAATTTGCCATGATTGACCGGGAAGTAATGTTAAAAAATCACGGGAATCGACACCGTATTTTTGCAGGGCAATCTGTAAATCATCCACGGGCTGATTATATTTTTCATCGGACAATTCAAACGTATTGAAATGAACGCCTAAACTATAGCGGGTTTTTAAACTGAGATGGGCTAATACGGCTTCTTCTGGATTAATATGGACATGCCGCATAAACCACCTTGGTTCGTAAGCGCCGATAGGTAATATGGCCAAAGTGATATCGGGAAACATTTCGCCTATTTGTTTAAAATGCGCGCTAAATCCTGTATCACCTGAAAAATAAACCGTTTGTAGCGGAGTACGGATAATGAAACCGCCCCATAAAGTTTGATTAATGTGTAATGGTCCTCTGCTGGACCAGTGTTGCGCAGGCACAAAGGTCAAAGAGACTTCTGGGTTGATAGGTATGGTTTGCCACCAGTATAAATCTTGGGTATTAAAATTTTTATTTCGCTGATGTAAATATGCGCCCACCTGCGAACCACTGTAAATTACTGGTTGAAATCGTTCATGCAGCCGTCGTAAGGTTGCAATGTCCATGTGATCATAATGGTCGTGGCTAACTAAAGAAATATCAATCGGCGGCAATTCATCAAAGGGAATGCCCGGAGCGTGGACGCGCTTAGGGCCTATCCAGGAAAAAGGGCTGCAACGTTCCGACCATATTGGGTCGGTTAGAATATTTAAACCAGCGAGCTGAATCAATACTGTGGCGTGGTTGATAAAACTAACCGTCAATTTATTGCCGGTGACTGTTTCTTCGAGTGGGGTGTATGGAGGAACGTCCACCCATTTCGGCCATTGTGGCGATATGCGGGTAAACCGCCATTTAACAAGGTCCCAAAAAGTTTTTTTGGCAATTTTGGGTTCTTGAAGATTAGTAAACTGGTTGGCCATACTTCCTTTTACCGAGAAATTATTAATGGGATCAAATTCGAAATCTAAGAGAGACTGATTTATTCATCGTCTCCCTTTCGTCAGCCATAAGAAACGATTATTGTTTTTTACCAAACAATTGTGCCTCATGCTTTTTCAATTCGCAAGGAATATGGTAGTTGTTAAAAGGATCTACCGAATATGTGGTGCAATAAAGCGCCCTTTTTTACTCATCTATTTCCTACGCTATTTAACATTAATTTCCTATATTAAATTTGATCAAATTTTGTTTAAATATTAGACATCATATATAGGGCAAGCTAAAATTTGTAAAAACAATAAGATTTAATCTAAATGATTGATTCTTAACTAAAATACGACCAAAAAGCTCATATTTTATGTACATTTTTCAGTCAAATAGCATATAATTAAAGTAAAAAGTAATAGAGAGAAGCATATAGAGGGGTTAAGTAATGAATTCTAAAGATAAACCAATAGAAAATAAAGATGAAAAACCGACAACCATCTCTGAAAAACAGCTTTTTGAATCAGTAGAACGCGCACGCCAAACGACCGAATCCGCATGTTTTAAGCATTTCGAAAAATTCCATAAAGAAGAAATGGAATTTCAAAGGAAAGTCCAGCTTGAAGACCGCGAATATGAGCGGCAGAAACGCGCTGAAGAAAAAGAGCATGAGAGACGCCATTTAAAATCAGAACTTTGGTGGAAGATTTTTGCCACTATTCTGGCTATTGCTGGCCTTTATCTATTTTTCTATGGAAGTATTGAAACCGAAAAAGCTACTAGTGAGAGAGCAGCTAATCAACATCGAATTGATATAATTCGAGAAGACATCACTGAGAAGAAAAAAATAATAGAGTCAGGATCGCAGGCCATAAGCAGTTTACGGTCTGTTTACGCAGATATTATACGAAATTGTCGATATGGTCATCCATATTCTCAAGAACGACAAGATGCAATGAGACAAGCTGCATGGCAAAAAATTGCAGATGCTTTTGCTGTTGTGCCTTATGTTTTTGATGAAAACGTTATGAATAAAGGTAGAAGTTTAATCCAATTTGATGCAAGCATTAAAGATGTTTGCAAATATAAAGGGGTTATTGACGACAAAGCACTTAGCTATCAAAGGGAAATTTTTAGTCTAGCTCATAAATCAATAGAAGAAGATCAAAAACAAATACAAAAATTGAAATAAAACAAGCCGTATTTATAAAATACGGCTTGCTGAATTTAAAAACAATTAGCGGATCTTGCTTTCTTCAAAAATTTGAATAGCTTTTTCATTGCTTTTCTCCGTTACTTAAATTACCCGACTCATAAAAACAATATGAGCCTCCTTTTCAGCTTATTAACTAAGCTAAAATCTTTAAAAATTTAATTACTTGTAGATCGTAAACTTAAAAATCTCATTAATATCGAACATATTTTCGACTATTTTATATACATGAAGCAAATCTTGCTTTTCTCAAAAATTTAAACAATTTTTTCATTACCTTCCTCCATTTCACTAAAATAAGTGTAAATCACACATGTAGTTCTAGAAACACTGAGCAGATCTTGCTTTATTTAAAAATCTGAATAGCTTTTTCATCGCTTTTCCCCATTTACTTTAAAACCTAACTCATAAAATATATGAGCCTTCTTTTTCAGCTTGCGTCAACTAAGCCAAAATCACTATTTATAGATAACCAAAATTAAAAGTCCCATTGATAGGGCCCATATTCCTAATAACATAATTTTTTCTCGCTTTTCTTAATTAACTTTAATTCATATATAAATTATTTCTTCTAGTGTCCCATATTTGAAGCAGTGGAAGTAGAAGTTTTTATATTTATTTTAAAAAAACCAATAAATCGCTTAATAATTACTCTGAAGGGTAGCGGTTTTATGGCTATGATGTCTTCACCAAACTCAAGGCGATACAACTTTTGAGTTTGGTTTTCAAAAGCTTGTTCAAGTTCTGCATCAGTAATGCTGTAATCTTTACCGTGGTGAGGATGATGATGCAAATAACCGCCAAATACTTGATCACAGAAATCACAATATTCTTGAGTATGTAAGATGTGAGCATGCCAAAATTCGTCCATGTCATAAGACGGTGGTAAGACATGATTCGCGCCGTATTTCATTTTCAAAAAAAGATAGTTACGGTATTGATGTGACGCTGCTATTGCTTGTTTTTTCTTCCATTTATGGACTTTAATTAATCTTTCAATGCTTGAATTTAGATCAACAGAGTAAATTAGCTTTTTAGCTAACTCTAAATTTCCATATGTAGATTCGTCCATTTGCTAATCCCCGTACATTTCCAACGCTTTTAATGCTAAATATCTTATAGGTAATTATAATAAATGTCAATTTTGACTCTTGTACGATGCAACATGAGGCTGGTTTAGAGATGATGTTTAGATTATAATAACACTGTCCCCGCCGCATTATTTTTAAAAAAGTAGCTGCGGATGAAATGCACTATGACGTCGTCCTATTGACTAATTTTTAAATGGGGATTTCAATATGAGCAATATAGCATCTAAAGTGGTGGTGAACACAGCAATAACTCAAAATGCTAAACTTGCCAACACTTACTCTTCACAACCGTTGCGCGAACCAGTCCGTGAATTTATACGCAAATATTTTCTGCAGCTAGAAAGTACGCCCACGAATTTATATGCGCAGGTAATGGCTGAAATAGAACTCGCTCTGCTGGAAAGTGTTTTACGGTATGCCGGCCAAAATCAGACAACTACGGCTCGGTTATTAAAAATGAGTCGCGGCACGTTACGAAAAAAAATGGCAGCATATGGACTACTTTCAAGTAAAAGAATGCTCGACTAATTGTGCTGGGTTACTGAAGATTTATGAATTTTGTAAGTGAAGAAATAACGAGGAGCACAGAACATACTCCTCGTTTATCTTTTATAGAGTTATTACTTTGCAGCTAACTTCTTTTGAAGCGCTTCGGCCATCTGTAGATGATGCGTAACAGTAGCTCGCGTGACTTTTAGAAAATTGGCGAGCCGCGGATTTTTAGCATTCGTTAACAGCTTGGTGTCAATAATCTTCAAAGCCTCTTTATGACCATGCACCATCGCCATAGCATAGGCAGTATCAAATTCTTTGCCAGAAAGCGACGCTAATTTTTGGAGTCCAGCTTTCCCTTTGGCTTGTATAGAAGTTGCTTTAGCAGAAGCCTCAGGAACAAGGTTAAGTTGACCCGCTAGTTTTTTAGTGGCTGCCAGGTTAAGTGAATGATCCGCTTGCATGGTATGAGCAAATTCTTTGACGTCAGGGTTTGAGGTTTTCTTTAAAGCTAGCTTGGCGGCATTGATTTCGTTGGTGTTGACTGAATTTAGAATCTCAACCACCTGACCCTCTTTTAGCACTAGCGTTGGAGTGGTTGTGGTGGTGGTAGTGACGGTTGTTGTGGCTTGGGTGGTTTGCGTGGCCGGGGCAGTATTACTCACGACAGGCGCCGCCATGGCGGATAAACAAGCCGCGGGTAAAGATAATAGTAAACATAAAGATAGGGTTTTAGTACGCATATAATCCTCCTAGTTAAAAATAAATCCTGACGACCATCATATACTTAATGTTATTGCCTGTAAATTAGTCCACGACAATCGGGCCAAACTTAAAAATTTTTAGCGGAGAGGCCAATTCATGAATTTGTCGGAGTTTTGAGCAGTTCTACAGCTTCTTGTACGGTTCGATGGTATTCCCCCTTCCGCTTATTTCTTAAAGCCAATGGGAGAACCCAGCGTTGTGTAAATGCATCCGTACGTAAAAAACCAGGGTGAAACCCACCCTCAAATACACCAAGTTGCGCATCAAGAATTGATCCAACTTCTTTATGATCTTTAGCTTTTTTTATTTCATCAGTAACTGCTCTGCTCCTAGCTCGATGATTCCTCCAGCCAAAGACGTCATAGTTTTCAAATAATTTCACTATTTGATCTTTTGTATTTTTGATTCTTTTTTCTTCTATTAGTGACTCAATTTGTTCCTTGGTCAAGCCTACTACTTGCTTTACGCTAATTAGTTTTTCCTCAATAGCTTCGATAAAGTTTGGAAGTCTCATGAGTGTAATAGCGGATCGATTGTTATTATATATCTCAATTATTTCCGATAGTGTGGTCAGTTTTGCTTGGATAAAATATACGATACAGCTACCCATAATGATGTCATCTAAAGGGCGGATACCGGAAATGGTCATAGGTATACGTGCTAGGTACCAATCCATTAAAGATGGAGGTTCTTCTGGTGTTGTCTCAATGGCGCTAGATAAACTAATGTCAGGATCCTTCATTAGATCGATACATTCATTAAAATTATGAACCCCACCAAAAATTATTAAGACCTCTGATTTATTTGTTTTTATAGCCGCCTCCTTTGCATAACGAATTGCTAGCCACTCGCGTGGCTTCCACACGCACCACATATAATCGTAGTAACGTTGATTCCTTGCGTAAACAGCTTCTGCCTGCATCCTAGGATGCCAATTGAGATGTGAGAAGTCATCTTTATATTCAATATTCAAATGTTGCATTTTTTGAACACAACGAACGCTTTCTTTTTGTTCGTTCTTATTAGCTGTTTTATAGATATCAGTAATTTCTCCAAGATAGTATAAAATTTTTGTACTATCTATTTTAACTAGAGTTTCTTTTTGGAGTGACGTTAGACTTGAAAATTGATCGGGCAATCCAGAAGGGAATATCTGTTTTATTCGGGAGGCTTCTTCTTTTATGACCCACTCAGAACGCTGAGTTTCTTGAAGAAGGTCCTCAACCTCTCCTTCTAATAAAATAATAGTCTCTTGTGGCTTATACTTCTTAAGTATAGCTTTTGCGACATTAAATTGAGAAAATGCCACTTTTTCTGTTTCAGAAGGAGTCATTTCACTAATAGGATTATCATGCAATTGCTTAATGTGGGTAATATTAATTTTTTTCATCTGCTTTTTTCTTATGAAACCTCGAAAATATATATTATATATAAATAATATTAAGAGACGATTAAACGTAACCACCACGAATTAACTCAAATGGGGCAAAAAGCGGGTAAAGTTAGGCTGGAATATTAAGGGAAGGATATATATAATCCTCATAGCTCAATTCGGTTAGGGCTAGAAATGAGTAGAAAACTCATAGTTTATTTAAAAAGGAGTCTTTAAATGAAAAAATATTGTCAATTACTTTCTGCAATAGCTGTCTCTGTGCTGGTTAGCCAAGCGGCTTATGCCGATGTTAACCAACCCACTTCCCCTGACAATGGAAATAATCCTGCTTATTCAAATGATCCGAACGATCCTAATAATCCTGATAACCCCAATAGTACTAACAACCCAGCCAATCCCAATACTCCTGGTAATCCGAATAATCCTAGCAATCCGAATAACCCCAATAACCTTTACAGACCTGGCAACCCCCCACGTAATCCGGCAAATCCTGCGAATCCTAATAATACTACCAACCCTAATAATTCGAATATGCCGAGTCCGAGCAATCCAAATCCTTCAGGTCCAGTGGCTCCTGGCGCTGCTCCCAATCAATAGTCCATCTGTTCACCCAAAAAGGCGGTATATACCGCCTTTTTTCTTAGCGCGTGAGCTATTTTACAGTATAGCCAAGTCATTATTTCTTATCGCATAATCTGATATAGAGTGAATTTAGATCCAGTAAACCTGAGCCCGCTAGGTTCCCGTGTGATAACTCCGATAAGCAACCACGAAACCGCCAGCTTACATAACTGCGCTTCTTTATCGCGAATTGAATAAATTAAACATAGTTGCGGTTAAGATTAGTTTAAGAATTAACCTTTATAATATCTAACACGATAGCTAGAAAAGGCTTATCAAACTGTATTCAAAAAAGCTTAAATAGCTGAAAAACATACAAATATCAGAGAAAAAATATGAAATATCGTCCGTTGACGCCGCAACAGGTAATCCAAGCTAGAGGCTTCCTAATTGCTAATCTAAAAGATAATAAAGGGAATGAGACTAAAGGAACCAGAGCTGGGGGCGGCATTCAGGGTCAAGAGGACGGGGGTTATCAAAATATTTCTAGAGCTATCGATTCGGTAGACTGGGCGGCATCGGGCAGTCCGCTTGCTCCATATTTACAGATACCCAAAGACAAAAGAGAACTGAGTGATTTACTAAGTTGGATACGACAAACCGCTTATGCCATTTGTGGCCAAGAAGGCACTATTCATCCTGATATAGTTGATGCATTTAAAGAAATATATCCAGAAATAGAACTCAATAATTCACTTGATAAATTAGTGATGGCTCTTTTAACTTCTTTTTATAATAAATTATCATTAGATGATGCCGACGATTTAAGTACGCCAGTTCATATGTCCAAACTCATTCAAAGAATTTTTAATGGTGCAACTGCAGATAATCCAGAGAAATTAATTGGCCCTATAGAAACCAAAGCTGAGGCTGATGAAGATTTTTTTTCAAGGCTTGCCTGGGATATAGTGGAATTTAATAAATTAATTAATGATCATGATCAACCAATAGAAGGTTTAGGTCCGATTGATACTTTACCTTCAGGTTTAGCATACTTATATGATCGGCCCGCTACTGATCGCTATCCTCTTACACCTGCTGCTGAGATTGAAGCTGACACTTCCAGGTTGACAAGAGTTTTGGTTGAACGTAGCCAGAATAGCCAGAAACCTCTAACTAGAGCTTCTTTAAAAGCGCTTAACACTTTGCAGAGCGATTTAAACTTATTTATAACCGTTAGACCTTTAGTATATCTTAGCGATTTCTTCGAAACAAATATTAGATTAACTTATGGAAAAAAACCCAGTATCGAGCATAAACAACCTTTAAATTGGATAGAGGCTCTTTCGTGTTTAGCTAAATTAAGTGAAGAGAATAAAGCTTTTGGGACTGAAGCTAGAGGCATAATTGCAGCTCGGAAGAAAAGACTGATCAATACCATGAGGCCGCATTGGAAAATGCTTGAGGCATTATTTCCATTGCTTCAAGAATTAGGAATTCTACGTAAAACTTATCTAACAGAAATTACTCCAGAAGACTTTCATCTTTGCGTTCTTGATTTGCAAAAATTAAACGATTTAGCTACGCTGATGAAAAATTCTGAAAAAGACCCGAAAGAATTTAAAAATTTTATTCAAGGTTGTCATTACTATTTAGCTAAAGAGCGGATTCCAACCTCTATTGCAGCCATCTCAGAGTCTGCTGACAAACTACATCCACCACTTAGTGCTGAAAAAACCTCCATTATTACTAGAGCTAGTGAAATATTAGCCAAAGCTTTGCCTAATGATGTTGGTGAATATAAAAAATTCTCCTCAGAAATAACAAGTTCCATATCTATATCCACACAGGCATTATCGGAAACCAAATCGACAGAACCGGAGGAAGAAAAGGAAATTAAAGGTCCTCCACCCATTAATTTATTAGAAAAACTAAATTTATTCCTATCAGATAATGAGCATAAACAAATACTGGAACTTCAAGAAAACTTGGAATTGCTTGTTAATTTTTTTCCATTACTACAAGCCATGGGGTTTATTAATGATACAAATGGTGAAAAAATTACTCCTAAAAATTTCCATGAATATGTTGATTCTAAAAAGATAAATGAATTATCTAATTCATTCAATATGGCATCTGACAAAAAAGATTGGGTAGTGAAATTTTTAGTTGGATGTGGCTATTACCTTGCCAATAATATTACACCAGAATCAATTACTGATATCATGAGTCATTTTTCTGATAGTCATAATCTCCTAAATCAATATCAGTGTGATATGATAAGCGGAGCTTATGAATTTTTACGTACCGGTTTGCCCAAAAAAGATTGGTATGATTTTCATCAATTATGGCAATTTAAAGATACTTTTCAACAAACTTTTCAATACTTGACAACATCGAAAAAAAACTTATCAAGCGCTCACGAAAGTGAAAATTTAAAGCAAGAAAGTATAAGACTTTTTGGTTCCGATGTGAGTGACCCAAAAACTAGGACTCCAGAGAGTGATGGCTTTAAAGATTTGATAAGGCCAAACTGGCTTGGCGAGCAAATTTTTCTGATAAGCAATAAAACAAATAAGTCTTTATCCGTTCCAAACGGAGGCAATGGAATGATTAAAGATCCTAATACTTGCTGGGCTGCCCTGATGAAATTTATTGAAGATTTGCCTAAAGAATTTGTTGAGAAAGCTGGGAAAGATGCAATTGTTTCTTGGGTACTAACCGCTTATAAAAATGGGCATGATGTATTGCGCCAGTCTCTTGACGTCGAATTAGCTAGAAAGAATGATCGATATAGCATTCTTCCATCTTCTAATGTTGGACAAAGTAATATTATCCGCTTTAATCAGGAAAAAAATTGCTTAGAAGCAGTATTTACTGATAACTTAAACTTAATAGATATGAATAACCCAAGTCAATTTAATAATAGGTTTTATAATTTTAATATGGGCCTGTCAGTAACAATGGAAGCTAGTCCTTCAGGTACTGGTCTGAGCACTGAAGTGACCGGCCTACTCTCTCATAAATTACCACCTATAGCTTTAAGTGCAATTACCCCCAATTTAACACATTTACAATGGATCCCAAATCCTAATTCAAAAGAATTTGATCGTCAGCTTCATTTGTATGCTTTTGATTGTTTAGGTGACTCTCATGGGAGATGTTTTTCTACTTCATATTCTAATTTCGAAAACGATCTGCGTGCGATCGAATATCTTCAATCACGTAACATTCCAAAAAATGATTTAAACGGGATGGTAAACAGATTTTATAATCATTACGTTGGCCAGGAAATGAGCTGGTCGCAACAAGCTCGGTTTTCTAATCTTTTGGTTGCGTTCATTGGCAGTAATCCAAAAAATATAGAACAATTAAATAAACAAAAAGCTTTTGAGGACCAAAAGGCTCTTAAAAAGATAGATGAAGAAAAAGAAAAGGCGAAAAAGGCATCAGAAATTGAGGCACAATTAAAAGTATCACGTAAAAACCCAGAAGAAGAAGAGGAGAATTTTTCGGTTGCATATAGACCAGATGAAGCCCCATCAAATGAAAAGAAAGCAGAGGAGAATGTACCTTTACCCCTCGAAATTAGAGTTGCGGAGAGCTTAGAGAAATTAATTTTGAAAATCCAGCCAGAAGTTTTAATTCGATTTCAGTATTTCCGCAATAAACTGAGTCCTATTCTTTCTTGTAACCTGGGCGATAAAGAAAAAGAATTAATATTTTTTGCACAGTTAATCAATGAACTCTCTCCACGGTTATCAATGGGAATGATTATAATTCTCGATCGAATTTTTTATGACCAACCTCGCTCAGATCTTAAAGGTCTAGCAAAAGCAATTTTTGACGCGCAGAGAACAGTTTTTCAATGTTATAAAAAATTAAAGGCATTCAAGGAATATGATATACATACCTTGCTTGATACTTATCGTCAATTAGAACAACCTCAAGTCACCATAGCCCAGGGATTAAACTTAGATAGCCTAAAGCTGCATCGCCGAAGCAAATTTATGTTGCTCAGCGGCGTTTTAAGACACTATGGCCTTAAAAACAGTACTATCAATAAGGTTTCCCAAGAGTTGAAAAAAGGCAATCTCAACGAGTTTATCCAAGTCGTGGATCTATTAGCCGTACGCCACAAATTGAAAGAAAAGGAATTACATTGTTTATACTGTCAGATTTTGCCAGCGGTGACTCCTTCTCGCATAAATCTAGCTAATAAATTAGATAATATTGGAACGGATAATAAGCATGGCCCAGGAGCTTCCTCCTCGTCAAAACAAGCTCCAGATTTGCGAGAGCCAGTAAATAAATTTATTGATTCATTATTAGACGATTTAAAGGCTTCTGGAGGAGATGCTGCGCGCTTAACTGAATTAAGAGCAGTTTTAAAAAGAAATCCTGACAAAACTCCATCATCAATGGTAAGTCAAAGAGCTACTACTCTAGCATTTTTTATTAAATACGGGACTTTGACCAATCGCAATGATTATTCAATAATTGGCGGTTTGTCTCGCAGTGGCCATGAAGAAAATTCTCTGCGCAATGTTCTCATGCAGCGATTAGGCTTGGAGTATTCGCAAAAACAGTTAGAAGGTATGAGCTTTAACCAGATCTTTAATGCTGTGATGTTTCGCCTGCATTTACAACCGCTTTTGGAATCATTTAAAAATATTCCGGTAATGAATTTTTCGGGACACGCTAATGAAATTGTCGAAGGAAATGCTCAATTAATTGAGGCGTGTAGAAAATATGAAAATTCTGGAGGTAAAGAAGAGCCTGCTCGCTGGTTGTTAAAGCATGTTTACAAAGAATGTTTGCAAAAAAGTTCATTAGACAATGATTCCAAAGCAAGCACGTCTCATAACCAAACCACTAGTACCAGCACCACTACTCCAAACCGTGAGTGGAAAAAAGGGGTTTTGGAAACTCTTGTCCATCAAGCGCTGAGTCAGTGCCGAAAACAACATGGCAATACCAGAGAATTGCAAACTTTGGAATCAACTTTTCGAGATAAACAAAGTATTCATGAATTTAAAGAAAGTCTTGCTAAGATTGTGGAGTGGAAGGATAACAGCACTAAACAAATATTTTTCCCTACAACCAGTAGATGGGGATTATTTGGCTGCTGCAATGCGACAGATACTTCAGCGCTAAGAGGGTTTCGGAGCTGCGTTGAGATTTTGTCAATGAGTTATTGTGCAAATAATAAATTCAAAGGTTCTGCAGATTTTGCAGAACGCTTAGATTATATTTTAAATATGACTGCCGCTCCGACTCAATCTTCTACAAACTCAATTTGAGCATTCGCTTAGTCATACCACGGGCTTGACCACAGCGTTCAAGAATTTGTCAGTACTCTGGATCCCGCGATCAAGTCGCGGGATGACGCACACTACCGCCCTTTTGCAGACAAGCTGCAATTGCGTTATAATTCAAAAACTGTATCAATTATAAGTATAAGGAGTGTTCAATGCGTACCCTCGAAACAGCGGACAATGAAGCCTTATTTCGCGGACTTTGGCAAGCTTACCTCAAGGTTTTCCTTCAAAACCATAAAATCGAAGTTCTGTTTAATTTGGATAACCTCCTAAAAAATATTACTGTAAATAAAGAGTTGGATTTGATCAGTGAGTTATCCCAAGAGTCACGAGACTTGTTTCTCAAAGGATTAATGACTACTGTTAAAGATGAAAAGCCTGCTCTAACATGGCCCCCATCTAATAATCAAGACCAACTAAAATATATTATAAGCAAATGTGCTCATAATCATCTGAATGAATTATTAGCTTTTTTACTGCGAATAGGTGCAGGGAAATGCTATTCCGACGATCAACTTTTAGAAAATAAGCACCACCCACTCTATTTATGCGGACAACAAAATAATGCAAAAGGATTAGAACTGTTTTTACGTTTCGCAGAGTTTATTTACCATATTCGTATAAAAATGTCTTTAGGCCATTGGTTCCTACCTGGCCATGATTATATGTTAATTAAAAAGCCAGAATTGATAAAAGCTATTTTTGATGTTAATCCGGCATTATTAGACTATCCAGATGGGGGCGGTAAAAATGTAGCCCACCATGTTTTTTCCGGCTTAAGAGGAGATCCGTACTTGCGTTCCTGTTTCGAAATAATATTTTCATTGCGTCCCGATTTATTTATTAAAAAAAATAACTTCGGACAAACAGCTTGGGATTGGCAGAAAATGCTTCATCCTGAACAAACTCCTGAAGCCTTGCTGGGGAAAGACTGTTATAGTAATCCGACTTACCAAGCTTATCTGCCGCCTAAGCCCCCAGTCGAAGCTAAGCCAATTTCGCCACTACTGATTCAAAACGGCATTCACTCCCCTCGACGGCCAAAACCAGTGGCTTCAACACCCCCCCTGTGCCCAGGTTGTTTAGTGATGTAATAATTTGCCAATTTACCTGCCTGACTGGCAGTTATCTGTCAGTGGATAACTGAGCGGTATTTCGTCTTCCTGGCGAACAATAAGTGTCTATCCAAGTGAGACAAGAGTAGGTGTTAGTTTTGACGGCGGTGATGTCATTGTTGGTGATGGGGATAGTAGAGCATAACCACTTTCTACCAGTTCACTCAGGCGTGGTTCAGTTGAAGAAGATGGTAATAGTTGATCAAACCATTGGGCTAATAAGGATGAAAGATCTTCCGGGGATTCGTCTTCTTTTTGGCAGGCTAGGCATTCGAGATTGGCTACTTCTAATCTTCCTAGGCAGTCGAATAGATTTTGCCACTGGGGTTTTTCTGTTAGAGGCTGTTGGGCAGTGGCCTTCAATTCTTGCAGACAAATTTGTCGTTTATAAATATATTCAGAATATCGCTTTTGACTAAATGTTGATGATGTTCGAGATTTTTGTGGTTCAGATATAATTTGACGATCAAATTTAAATTGTGGGTCACGCATTAAAATGGCTAAAAAAGCGCTGACGCAGGCAGTGGTTTCACGATATCGCGAGGTCTTGACCATTGCAGGGATTTGACTTAATAAATAATCAGCGTCCCAGAGTGCGAGTTGTTGCGCTGGGTTAAGCGATTGCCAGTTTACCCATTTGACTTTTTGCTGACTAAAGAAAGCTTTGGCGCGATGATAGTAGTTAATGACGCTACTTTTTTCTAATACTTCACGGCGGGCTGGGGTGGGTTTGTTTTCCAGCAGTTCTGAACGAATCGACAATGTCATTTGCATGGCTAGTTGCGCTATTTTGTCTTCCACATCACGAGCGCCTAAAAATAATTGATTGATGAAATGATCCGTATGTAACATCTTGATTTGATTAGCTAGCGCAAGACCAGATGTAAGAGATTGCAATGAATTACCAATCATCGGTATCACGCCTAAAACAGTACCAGCGCCGCTAATCAATGAATCAGCGGAGCCGGTCATTTTTAAACGTCCGGTGACTCCGAGCATGGCCGCTTTAATCCCAAATTCCAGCGTTTGCAGCAATAAATCGTGGTATTCTTTTAAAGCTAGGTGAGATTGAATGATTTCTTGCGCTAAGACGTCTTCAGAAATGGGATTAATTAGACGCTGTTGATACTGTGAAATTAAACACCAATATCGCAAAAACTCATTCATTTCTTGCATTGCAGTTGAGTCTGAATGCATAAACCGGTCTCTCAGTTGATAGAGATATTGCCGGTAAGGTTGGATGGGACTATCTATAGGCGTATCTGGCATGCACGCTACGGCTCGGCAAAAACTTTTAGAATCCAAAGTCTTTATTTCGATAAAAGAAGTAGCGAGTGATAAAAATGAGGCGTCCTGAACCGAAGAACTTTTCATGTCCTGGATCTTTTCAGAAGAAATTGAATCTATCATCAAAGGTTCTTCTAATATAGGTGGTCGTTCAAGCGGTATAAATGATTTATTTTCCTGTTCTAATTTAAAATCTGAGAAGTGGGAGGTATCCATGATAGGAGCAATAGAGTAAATCTCTCTTATAGAGTTTTTTCTGGAACTGACAAATTGAGAATTAATAATGGTAGTAGATAACTCATATTGTAATTTAGTTTCTTGATTAAATTTTTTATTGTGAGATAAAAGTGTGTTTATTTCTTTCATCAAAGAATCAGTATTTTTATTCCGATAAAAATTAATTGATACTAGTGAATGATTAATTTTTAACATTTCAATTAATTTTTTTTTAATATGTTCTGTTAAAGGAATTTCATTTAAGTCCAAATATTTTAGAGTTTTGTTTAACTTTAATGCATCAAAAAGCATTGAAATTATTTCATTTATCTTCTTCATTATCATTCTTTCTCGTATGGTATTCGGAAACTTTATCACTTCACGACAGGCATATTCGAACATTTCGTGGAGGCCAAAATTTTTTTTGGCAGAACATTTGAAATAAGCAAATCCTTTTATTTCAGCATATTTTTTTACTTTTTCACAGTAATCTTCTGTCGAATTTTCTGTATCACACTTGGTATGTGCCAATATTTTCACATAATTTTCATCACCATATCTTTCGACATCCTCAATATAAAACTCCACGTTATTTCTACTTTCCTCATAATCACCATTCCCATCCCAGCAAAAAATAATTACATGAGCACCTTTATAATAATGCTTTGTAATCCACCGAAACATTTCCAATCCAGGGGTATCCCATATTCGCAATTTACACTTTTCTTCATCTAATCGATTTTTTTTAATTTTAAAATCGATTCCTATGCTTGGATAAAAGTTAGAGTCATATGTATCATCCACATATCGTCGTAAAATTGATGATTTACCTACACGGCAACGGCCTACCAATAAGAATTGAAAACGATAATCATAATCTTCATCTTGATTGTTACTTTTATCCGAATTTTTGTGATTTGAAGATTTAAAATCAAATCGAGGGAATCGAGATGGAGCAATTGGAGAATAATTTAATTTAGATAAAATGATTTTTTTAAATGGTATATTCATTTTTATCAGACGGCAGAGCAATTGAAAATTACTTGTATTTAATTCAATCTTTGAAAAATCTAATACTCCTGCCTTTTGATCCAAGGCAATTTTAGCCAGTTTAAATAGAGGAGATGGAGAGGTCTCTCCTTTTGGATCTTGCCATTCAAGCCAATCTATCAATCCTTGAGGGTTACATTTGTTGAAATAAGATTTAATTTCATCTACGGCAACTAACTTCATCTCAGTTAAAGCAGTACAACGAGCCAGATTAATTTGTTTTAACTGAAAGGTTATTGAAGTTCTCTGAATTAAGTTGGAATATTCATCTACCAAAGAGGTCAGTTTCGAACAATCATTTACAAACAATGACTCTAATCGCGGAAGCTCAATCAGGGTAATGGTTCGTAATCGCTGAGCATGGCTTAAATCCAGGCGTTTCATATTCAGCAAACCTTGGATGGTCACAACTTCCCAGCGCATATGGTTAGCCCGTAAGGTTCGCAATTGTAAACATTTAGCTTCTATTACGTGGATTATCCGCTCAGTCAGTGATAGACAGTGGCTGATATTTAAATAATACAACTGTCGACCTGAAGCACTTAATATTTTGATGAGCAAATTCTCAGTCAGTACTTCATTGAAATTACTTAATGACAAACGATCAAGGGGGGTATGAGTCAACATTTCTATAATCGCCCTAGCGGCGATTCGGCGTGAATTACGATGAGGATGAACGGCAAACAACACATGGTTGATCTGATATAGTAATTTAGAACGATCACTAATAAGTAAAGCTTGAAACTGTAATTGGGCTTGTCGGCGTCGATGCTCAGCTTCAGACTCAGTCGTAACTCGGTAAGCAGAGATAAATGAAGTAGTTGCTTTATCCTCTTCTGTACTGGCAGTCGTTAATAAACCTTGCTTAATTTGAAGTATTTTTTCTTTATAACATACTTCTGTGCCACCAAAAGCTTGAACGGCGCTATATTGTAATTTCAGCCGGATTTGTTGAACCAGATCTTCCATCAAAGTTTTTTGCCGACGTGGATCACTGTTCAGTTTCAAAATTATACTGAGATTTAATTGCTGCGATAAGGAAAGCACGCCCGACAAAGTCGTGCGCAAATGCCCTTTTCATCCCGTTGATAAAGCAATCCCGGCCCAGCTTCAAACCGTTGCAGTGGTGTAAGACTCGGTTTAAACAGATGTTGATAATATTCAGCCAAACCCGGTTGGACATGTTCGAGTAACGATCGGCCACTGATATCTGGATTTCGCAACGCTTGTTGAACCAAATATAGCCGTTCCAACAAGGCTTTTTCACAGTCCGGCAATACCATCATCACTGGCAAAGAAATGTCGCCTTGTTTAAGACCTTTTTGCGCCGCATCTATCACTTCTTGTTTAGTAAACAGCAGACACCATTGATCGTGTAAGTCAGACAGTTCACGCAATATGTCTTGAAAGCATCTTCGTGGCACTAAATTTTGTAAGTTTTGCTGAAATTCCGCTAAGCGCGGATCTTTTTTTATCAACTCTTGCCAAGACAAAGTCATTTGATCCAGACAAAAAATAAAAGTTTTGATATTCAGTTGCCGTGCAGAAAACCAGCCATTACCCTCTTGATCGAGGGCGATAAAAGCACGATCGTTATCAATACGGACCAGAAGATAATAACCCGGATTGTTTGGATCGGTTACTAAAAATAATCGTTGTATTTGTCATCTTCTGGATTAATCACTATGACTCGTATCAGAGTGCTAACGAACGAGAGAGGAGATATGTTTGCCAATTGGTACGACTGATGGGCTAATATTTCAGAAAGATTGACACCGGCCACATCCTCACTTACCAAGACCGGAATTCCCGGTTGATCACCGATGGTTATTTTTACCAACTGTTGTAGCGCTGTGCCAAAGACGCCTAACCGCCAGTCAATTTGTTGCACCAGATATTCAGTGCCGGGTTGTTCGGGATCTAGTTTAAACCAGAAATTTCTTTTGAGGCCATCTCGATCAGTTACGCTCACTTTATACACCTGATGCCGTCCGCTAACCTTAGAATCTTTGGGTCGCCATGGGTCTTTGCGTGATGATTTAAAATCCAAAAGTTGTTCTACGGCTTCCGAACATAAGCGCGCTTGTTGGAGTTCGCCATTTTCAATAAATTGGATCATCACCGGCGCCAAATCACTGCTAGTCGTTTTTTCTTCTTTGCTCAGCAGAGTATGAAACGCCGTTTGCCAGCGTTCGGTTTCTGCTTGCATTCGATAACGCCAGCCGCTGTCATCCGGATCATGGCGCAATTGCCGTAAACATTGGGTTTGCAGCAAAGACGGCGTTTTCCAATACTGTTCTAATTGTTGAATAAATCGCGGCTTCCAGATTCGAGGGAGATGACGATAAAGCAGTAAATATAACGACGGTTGCACAGATGACGCTTTTTTTTCATCTTGCTGAGTTAATTCCACACTAATCTTTTGCAAGCAGGCAGTAATCCATTCCGGTTTCTCTACCGCAAAATAAACCATCAAATCGATCAACGGCGCATAACGGTCGCGGACATAATTCTTGAGGCGATCAATTTTGCGATGCGCTTGTTGGCGCTGCTCCAATGCATATTTAGCATCACTGAAGGGCCCTTCAGTTTTGACTAACGGCTGAGTGGTCAGCGCGTGATGCTGGTTGCGAATTTTATTCTCGCGAATTTCCGCTTGTTGAGCGACTTCTTGCAACCGCTGGTGCAAATGAATCACATAGGCTTCACATAATTTTCTAGGCTGGGTATTTTTGGAGTTCGCAAAATATAAGACTGGTAAAAAGGTTTGCGGATCCGCCAATTCTAAGTCTTCGCTTTCCGGAAGTGCGGGACAATAGACGCCCCCCAACTGCTGAGGCGTGTAGCATTTTATTGTCCACTGGTGATGAAGCGGCAATAAAGCGTGATACAAAGTAAATACCTGGGCCAAAACCAGGAAATAAGGCTGGGTAATCTTCTCATTCTGCGCCACTAACAAATGAACACGCCATTGATCAGGCCGTGAAATTGATTTCATGACCATGACCTCATAATCACAAGGCGGTTCTCCCAAAAAATTTTGCAAAAAAAGCCATAAATTATTTAGGACTGCAATCAGTGTCTTTTCAGAATCAGAAGATTTTTCAGACTGAAACTTTGCACGAATCGTTTGCCAGGGCCAAGTTGCCGGTGGAGTTAATTGAGAAGCGAAGGTCACCGGCGTCACGGTTTTGATTTCCGCTAACCGCTGCTCACACCACTGCAACCAGGGTTGATAATCGCTGTGAAGTTGGCAGTAACTGATTAAAAAGACTTGATAGCTCTCCAGCCGAGCTTGATACTGATTTTTGGCATGATAAAAGGCCGTCTTTTGTCCGTGACCAGCATAATTCTGCAGAATTCGCCGCCATTCCAAATGAGCTTGCTCCCAGGTATCGGGAATTTTTGCAGCAGCATGAGTAGAAGTCAGCGTTTCTAAGCCGCTTTGTAATAAAGTTAAAGCGGAATTTTCCGGTTCCATAATTTTCAACCAGGATTCCTGAGTCTTGGATTTTTTCTGCAAAACATCTTTCCACAAACTGACCTGTGAATGATAACCGCACTGCCGCCATTGCTGCAGTAATTTCTGCCAAATCTGCCGCCAATTTTGTAACAGCTGGTGATCTGCAGATGTAGATTTGGTTTCATGCGTTAAGCGATGCAATTGACTGAGCAAATCACTTTGTTTCTGAGCGCAGAGTCGATTAAATTCTGCATAAATCTGCTGCACGGCGCTTGGATCAGCCCACAATAATTGTTGATCCAAAATGATTAAAGCAGTGACGGACTTTTCAAAATCAGCGTAACTCAGACTTTTAGTTTTGAGTCGCCATGGCGACAGAGTGTCGGAAAAACGAGACTGACAAACGGGTAATAGTAAACTGTATATTTGGCGCAGCATGGTCAGCGTCCATTGATCCAATAAATGGCGACAAGGGGCTAACTGGGTAGATTCACTGGTTTTAACATCCTGTTCTAAAGTGGCTAACGCCAGGCAGCCAGAAGTGATTGCGGTAGGTGGTTGATGAACAGAATGCGCTCCCAAAGCAGAATAAAACCAACGCTGCTGCGCGGCTGCGCTTTCCGCGGTAGTGAGATGCCAGGTGCTCACCAGCGCGGTGGAGAACTCATCTGTGGAAAGCTGTTTGTCGATAGCCGCATATAAAGCGCAAACTGCCGCATAACTGCGCTGTCGGCGTTGTTGAAGATCCTGCTCCTCGAGCAGCAACCAAAGTTCGGCATGTTGCGCGCGATCCAGTTGCACCCACCCTTCGCCTTGTGACTCCTTAATCTCTCCGGTGAGAAAGGGATAGACAGCAGTCCATCGCCCTGGCAATGAGCTAGATGCTGTACCGGCAGGAGTAAGAAACCATTCTCCATAATAAATAGTTTCTTGCGAATTAATTTGGCGAATAATGCGCCGCTCGGTCGGCAGAGGGGATTTTCCTTCGAAAGGAATGAACAGATAGCGTTTTTGTTTTAACAGGGTAAACAAGCTAGCCATTAACTCTGGGCTTAATGCCGGATGATTTTCTTTTAAATCGTCTTGTAAGCTAACGATTCGTAGCGCATTGGCAACCAAAGGATCACTGCCATTCAATTTTGCCGATTCGGCTAATAAAGTGCGCTCATCCCAGTCATGCCGGCGGCCCTGATCATTCAGATAGCAAAAATGAATCTGTTGACTATCTTTCCAATAAAGTAAGTAATGATGCGTTAACGTAGAATCAGCTGAGATTTTCATTTCCTGGGTTAGAGCGGCGATTTTGCTTTCAAATTCAGCTAAGTTTTTACCATGGATCATGCGCCATCGAAAGGGCGTCACGGGTGGTAAGCCGCGTTGAACCAAGCCAATTGCAATCTGGGCTGACTGTCAACTTGAGTTATGGCAACGGGATTCGATGGTTGCACCGCTAAATGTGGTTCACAGAGGGCATGAATGTTTTTAAAGAAAGACGCCCATTCGGATAAAGAAACTGTTTTGCCGTATTTTCGAAATATTTCACTAAAGGCCGTTTGGAAAACATCCCGATCACCGACATCAAGCGCATGCCGGCAAACTTGTAAACATTCGGTTTGCGTCTTTTTCCAATCCAACGCAAGAGAATCAAATAAAGTGCCACGACTCACGGTTGAAATCCTTTCACTATGATTTATTTTCCTTTTACTGGTGTGGGACGAACCTATTATTGCTCAGAAAGTATTAGAACGCTAGGGCCTACCCCCAGGTGCATTGCTAATAGTATTAATATGGGGCTTATTCTTGAATTGGATCGATCTTTTTGATTGTTTCGATTAAGCGTGCTGCAGCAGATAACCGAATTTTAATTTCGGTATCTAATTCATTTAAATCGCCGTCACGGTAAGAACATAGCGCTCGTAATGATGTAGCAGGGTCAAATTGTTTGCCATACACGGCAACTGCACATCCTAAGCCTTCTTCTAAGCTCAGTCCAGATTGTATTAATGCATCAATATCAAGATAGTCTTTGCATTCCGCTCGCTGTTGGATAGTATTTAGTTTAGTCGCGAATAAATCCCGTAAAGAGGCAATTTTTAATTGATTATCTTGCGCGATCATAAGATGTAATTTCATATCACAATTTTCTGGTTGGTAATGAAGGAATGGGGGTTATATCAAATTTAACATGCCAATAATCCCAAGAACGGTAAGTAAAGTAACCTGCAGGAGGCTGTCGCAAAACTATTTTTAATATTTCGTCTCCTACTTCCTTTCTGAGCGCCTGAATATCATCCCAATTACCTAAGTTCATTACATTTGCTATCAAAATATCAGCATGTGCTATTGCCCATTCCGGCGTATTCCACCAAACATAGTGCTTTGCCAACTGTTTTAATGCAAGCGACTTTTTAAGAATTATAGGTTTCATATATGAATAGTAGCATATTTTTGAACACGGTAACTCCCTGTTGAAACTGCATAAATAAGGGTCAGATCCCGGGATAAGTTCCAGCCCAGGATGTGACACCACAATGTTGTTCTGCAAATGACGGTGTCAGAGCCAACGCCAAATTTAAAAAGAACATTAAAATAAGGGACTAAGCAAGAAAAAAAGTTATGTCAAATCCGACTTTTCATAAATTTTAGCATAAAAAACTAGCCACGTAATTTTTTGCATCTGACATAACTTTTTTAAAAATTAGTCAATTGAATTAATAGGAATTTTTGTTATCCATATCGGATCTGACACCAATGGCCATGGCCATGACACCAATGGCCAATGGCTTCAAGGTCTCAGTATTAATGTCCCATGCGAGTAGTTATTCTTGCTAACTCTGCCTGTGAACGACAAAAGGCCGCACGATTAACCATAAGACGACAGTTCAGATCACGCCTGGAAAGAAAGAAACTTATCTTATCCAATATATCGTCAGGCAACCTGCTGGCTAATGCTGTCCTGACGCCAATTTTCACGTAGCACGTTTCAATGGCGGGTGGGAAAGGTAATACCTCTATACGTATGGTTTTTTTAGAATTATCCAGAATAGTGGTTATTATATTGAAGACCTGCCTGTATACTTGATAAGCTGGATTTGAATTCAGGTTGATTAATCGCCTGCAGCAATAAAGCTCGAACGCCTTTGCGTTTCTCAAAATAAGTATAACTATAGTCACCATGTCTCTCCGTAAAATTATTTTTATCTTCTGAAATTTCACTAATCGCTTGCGGTGAAAAAACTTCGGAACTTAATGTACGAAGGCTTGGACTACCTTTAATCAACTGCCTAGCGATGCAGCTAACTAGCATGCTTGAGCATCCTTTCTCCTTTGGATCTCTAAATACAGCTAATAACAAGAATAATAATGCCACTGGATTATTATCACCCACTTTATTTAAATACATAGCCAATTTTTCTGCTCTTTTTTTTCCTGTGCCTCCGTGATAAAAGCCTTCTTCAGATCCGTCCGCAGATGGGCTTATACTCTTGGCTAGCGTGGCGAAAAAACCCTCTTTTAAATAACTATCAATGCCAACCAAAGTTAATCTGTGTAATTGGTTAAAATTGATTACATTTTGTTTATATTCTTTCATATCATTTCCTCTTAGCTAATTGAGAACATTGGTTCAGTCACTCAAATAATAGTGTCTACTATTTGATACTTTAGTTTCATTATATAGACGAAGTTCTCTTTAGTCAACATTTTGTTTCATATAATAGACAACAGAGCAGGAACCCAACTTGTCCTCTAGGCGCTAACCTATTGGCTGGGGCTTTCTGCGCAGGGTATCTGAGAGCGAGCTTCCCTACTGCGAGTGAGTACTTGTGCTGCTTTCAGGGTGGGTTTTTCGATTGGCCAATGGCTCCTAATGGGCATGAATTTCGGCGGACACAAACTCATGTAAAAATTTTTTGTTAGCGCCGCTACCCACGGTATGGGGCTTAGCAAACAGGCGAATATCTCCTTTACCATTACGGCCTAACAATTTTGCACGCATGAGATGGTCAAAAGTTTTGTTACCAGGGACTGTTTGATCTACTGCCGACCCCTCTCGAAACTGGAGCCCCTGCTCCTTTTTATTGCTTTTAGCCAAATGCGCCTCTTCCACTTTTCCTTTAGAAAATTCATAAATCTGTGGAGTTGGAAAGCAGTGCTCGGGAATATTAAAAATTATAAAGTGGTTTTTACCTAGAATAGGATGATCAATGGGCTTAATGGCGCCCTGTCGCTTGCTATCATAGACCAACGTTTTAGACCACTCAATTCTGACTCTTTTTTCTTCACCCAATTTATCGTCTATAAACTGATCCAAATTAGGAATACTACTGCCCTTTTTATTTTTTTCAGATTTTGGTTTTTCATCCTCTGATTTCACGAATTTTTTAGATTCTTTATCGCCACTTTTTGACTGCGAAGCTGAGGGCTTGTTATAAATGAATTTTTCTCGCTTTGAAAATTGGCAACTCTCGCTGGGAGTATTGCCAGTAATGATGAGATAATCGCCAGTCTTTTCAATGACACATCGATTAAATAAAGCCTGAAAACCGCTTAAATCAAAATTCTGGATTTGTGAACAATTCACCAAAAATTTTATCTGCGGTAATCTTTGCGTATCTCTTACCCTCATTTCCACAACATTTTCTGGACGAAAACATTCTTCAATCTGTTTTTTTAATTGATGTATTTTTAAAAAAATCTCCAGATAATTTCTAATCTGCGCATTAATTTTTAACGCAATCTTGGCATCCAGTGGTTGAAGAGCGATGGTATGACTGTATTTTCCCCAAGATAAAATACTTAACTTATTATCACGAAGAATATCCTGGACAATTTTATTCACTTGGCTTGCGGATATGAAATCATATTCTTTGCCTACATATTCAAAATAACAATCTGAATAGTTTTTACCAAAAAAGGTTTGCCATGTTTGATTGGTACAAGCAACCGCCGTATCTAAATTTTGAGCGATCAGTTTAATTTCTTTATCTAAACCTCTCTGGTGATAGTGGGTCCTGGCCATAGTATATCCGTCATAAAGCGAAGAACCCACCGCCCAAAGGCCGGCGCTCAAAAATCCTGGAGACAGGCTCTCGTAATAATAATAATCATATAACGCTTTAACTGTCACCACGCTGGGAATAGCTGTGTACAAGAATTTATAAACCCAGGAAACATTCTTCTGCATTCTGGTATTTTTTGCACGCAACAAATCAATGAGTTTGTCGGCGCGTTCACTGGATAAATATTCTTTATTGAAATGAGTAATCGCTTTGTTGCTATCGTTTTTTTGGTAGACCCATTTTAGGGTAGGATAAATAACCAAGTTATTCACCAGCAGGCTACCCAGAATTGAAAATAGAATTAAATGCGGGGAAGTAAAGTCCTGCGCGATCATGCTTTCGAATATTGTAAGTTGAGCCAGACGCCTTACTTCGGGTGAATTCACTTCGTCAGCTAAACGATAATAAATTTTTGCGAGTAAATCAGCCAGTTCATGGAAATTTTTTTCAAGCCATTCCCGTTCAATATAGGTGGTATAATGCCGATGAACAACTTTCCCCCCTACGCGAGACTCAAATTTTTTAAATTCAAAAGTCTGATCAATAACCGGAGACAAGGCGCGATTATTCAGTTGAACTAGCGCCTTAATAAATCTTTCTTTAGCTTGATCTTTTTGAGCCTGGGAAACAGACACACGAACAACCCGTGGGGGTTGGATGTCAAGCACATACAATCTCTGGTTTTCCAGAATATCTGCTTCCAATCTGAGTAATTCAGTCACCTCTTTTCGAGGGCCTACATAGCCTATAGATTGGAGCACTTGTATGACAAGGAGCTTTGAAAGAATCTCATGAAATTGTTCTAACAACTTTATCAGCATTTCCTGATGCCCCGTTCGTTTGAAGGGCAATAAATCCTCTACCGGTTGTAAGGCACGATTATCCACGCTCGACGGTAAAGCTACTGAGGAGTCTCCATCCGGTAACCTGACATAAAAATCGCTGGCGTCATATGCGGCTGATAAATAAATATAAAATTTATGAAATAAACCTCCTGGCGTCATCAACAGGCTTAATACCCCAGGTAATAACATGGTCATGCCGGTCGAAACAGGCATTAACAGTTGCCTGGTCAACGTATCATGACGGGCGAGCAATATCTTAATATCCGCTAACTGGTATACGGAGGGGGAGTTAAGGTGTTTATTTTCAAAATTCTTGGATCTGTTTTTTCTACTCATATATTTTATCGCCTCTTAATTCTCTAGCACATTCTCCAATATTTTTTTAACAATAACAATGATCATAGACTCTGCAGTTAGCGCCGTAGCGAGAAGGGCGGGCTAAGGCGCTAAAGAATCGACCAATTCACCTGATGAGGCTGGCGGTCATCTGTCAGGGGAATAACATCGCTATCCAGAATTGCGCCATCGAGCGTGTGTTCTGCCGCTGCACCGCGACTGATTGTGATGCGGTAGGTCGTTTCTTTGTAACGATAATCTAGGGTGAAACTTTCCCAATCCGCAGGTAGGCGCGGGGTTAGGCGCAGTTGTTTGCCCTCTTCCAATTGCAGACCCAGTAAAGATTCTATAATCAAGCGATACATCCAGCCCGCGGAGCCGGTGTACCAGCTCCAGCCGCCGCAACCGGTGTGGGGGGCTACGCTGTAAACGTCTCCGGCAACCACATAAGGTTCGATTTGATAAGTTTTGATGGCCGCGGCGGTGCGCCCATGATTGATGGGATTAATCATATTAAACAACTGCCAGGCCAGTTCGTGTTCGCCTAATTCGACAAAAGCCATCACCGACCAGATGGCGGCATGGGTATACTGCCCGCCGTTTTCCCGGATCCCGGGGACGTAACCTTTGATATAACCCGGATTGAGGTCCGAAGTATTGAAAGGAGGATCAAGCAGCGTAATCAGCTTATCACGTGGCCGTACCAAATGCTGGTTTAACGCAGCCATGGCTTGCTTCGCCCGCTCTGGCTCGCCAGCGCCGGAGAGCACCGACCAACTCTGGGCAATAGCATCGATTCGACATTCCGAATTACTGGACGAACCTAAGGGTGTGCCATCGTCAAAATAGGCCCGGCGATACCACTCGCCATCCCAACCGTTCTTCTCCAAGTTTTGTTTTAACTGCGCATTTTCCGTATCGCAGCGCTCAGCAAATTCAGCATCCCCATAGCGGCGCGCCAGCAATGCGAAACGCTTGAGCACGGTATACAGAAAGAAGCCCAGCCAAATACTTTCGCCGCGACCTTGGGCGCCGACTAGGTTCATACCGTCATTCCAATCGCCCGAACCCATCAGGGGCAATCCATGTTCGCCGAATCGCAAACCATACAACACCGCGCGCACGCCATGCTGATATAAAGTGGCCTGTTCGCTCGCAATCTGCGGCAAGTCATAATATGACTCTTCATCTGCTTTCAAAGGCCGGCCCTGTAAAAACGCAACCTGTTCATCCAGCACTGCGAGATCGCCGGTAGCTTCTATATAACGGCAAATCGCGAACGGCAGCCATAAGTAATCATCCGAGCAACGCGTGCGTACCCCACGGCCCTGCGGCGGATGCCACCAATGTTGCACATCGCCTTCAACGAATTGGCGTGAAGCACACAATAATAATTGCGACCGTAATTGCTCAGGCCTGGCATGGACCAGAGACATCACATCCTGCAACTGATCGCGAAACCCAAACGCCCCACCCGATTGATAGTAACCGCTACGCCCCCATACCCGGCTGGCCAGCACCTGGTACAGTAACCAACCATTCGCCAGCATATCCACTGCGGGATCAGGCGTAGACACCCGCACCACTCCTAAAGTGCTGCGCCAATATTGACGGACAGCGAGTAAGGCATCTGCCGCGGCTGCCGATCCACGATAGCGTTGAACTAATAGTTCGGCATCATGCGGATTTTGGCCCGCACCAAGGATAAAAATAATCTCGCGTGATTGACCTGGCGCCAAGTCAAATCCCAACTGAATAGCTGCGCAAGGATCTAGCCCGGCCCCTACCCGCCCAGACAAGCGGACACGTTCCAACGCGGCAGGACGCTGCCGGGACCGGTTGCGGCCTAAAAATTCAGCCCGGCTGCCGGTCACAGTCCGTGAGTTCAACCCGACTCTTGAAGTGGCTGCGTCGAAAAACGCCGTGCGCGTACCAAACTCGGTGTTGTAATGATTTTGCGCCCACAATGCGCCCGTGCGGAACAGCCCGGTCATCACTTGCGGAGCATGCTTAGATCGCAGATCGCCCAATACCCACTCTACATATCCAGTAGCAGATAAACGGCGGGCGCGCCGGGAATCATTGCGCGTTTTCAGTACTATAAATTTAACTGAAGCGTCCAGAGCGACATACATTAGCAGTTCCGAATAGATCCCATCTTCATTATGCTCGAACACACTGTAACCAAAACCGTGCCGGGTTAGGTAATCACCGCGGCCTCGGCATGGTAATGCCGCCGCCGACCAAAAGTGGCCGGTCTCCTCATCCCGCAGATAAAATGCCTCGCCGGCTGAATCCTGGACTGGATCATTGTCCCACGGCGTCAATCGGAATTCATGCGCGTTTTCAGTCCAGGTATAACCCTGGCCGCTTTCGGTGACTAAAGCGCCAAAATTCGGATTAGCTAGGACGTTAGCCCAGGGCGCAGGAGTTGATTGACCTTCTTCTAAATGAATGACGTATTCATCACCGCCGGGCGCAAACCCACCTAAGCCATTAAAGAAATGCAGATCTTTTGGCAGGGGTAGCTTTTCCCCCGTGGGATAATACCGTTGCTGAGAGACGTGCAGCTGTGGCATCACCAGAGGAGTCTCGCGGCGGCGGCTAAGTTGCTCTTTTAAAGTACCTCGCTTATCCGAAAGTACTATACGGGCTACGGTTTGTAACAGTATCCGGTCTTCCGGTGGCATTTGTTCGGCAACCCGCACGAAGATACCGCCGGGCTGATGGTCTGTCGTTGCTCGCGTGTTGATCAAGCCCATGACTTGGTCCTGCAAAGTTTGCCGGTAACCGACCGCTTCCTCATTGAGGATGACCACATCCACCGCCAACCCCTTCCGCCGCCAATAAGCCTGGGCCTGGACTAGCTGACGAACTATTTCTATATTAGCCGCGTCCGCAATTTCCAGCAGCACAATGGGTAAGTCGCCGGAAATGGAATAGCCCCATAGTTTCGACTGTCCATACCGGTTACTGGCAAGAATGCCCGGTTCAGCTCGGCGCGTGCTGCTAGTGTAGAGAATAGCGCCTGCCAGCCGGCCATAAACCTGCGCCTCTCCCTCGGAAATATCCAATTGATGCAACAGCACCTGACTATGAGTCCAGGTCAGGCCGAAGATACGGTCCGCTAAGTGACGGTCGTGATATTTTTCTACCAAAGCAATACAATGCTCACGGTTATCCGTCACACCCGTGATCAAATCAAGGGTAATGATAGCGCCGGGTTCCATAGTCACTCGACAACGGATAGCGACGATAGGGTCTAACACTGTACCGGAGGTGTTGGTCAAATCACCTGTGGATCATCATCGCCTTTGGCGCAGCCACATTGCCGCCACGGCCCAGAAAATTAGTCCGATTGGTTTCATAAGACAATTGATAAGGTTTTTCGCTGTATACGTTGAGCCGGTGACACATCCAGGTGCGGTTTGCTGCTCACTGCGGGGGCGTCGCGTCGCCAAAATGGTCTGTTGTTGTGGCAGCAGTTCGGTTTCAATAAATAAATTGCTGAACGCCGGTTGCGCCTGATCATCTGCCTGCGGGGCCAATACCACTTCTGCATAACTGGTAAATTCGATAGTGCGCCGGCTTTTAGAATTGTTGTGAATACGTGAGCGGCGCAACTCGATATCATCTTCCGGCGATACGACTACCTCAGTATAAATATCCATTTCAAAGTCTCTGCGGCTAAATTCCGCATGTGCTTCCGAAAATACCGTTTTAAAGTGCTTCGTGGAGCGGGCAGTAGGTTGATAACAGGTTGACCAGAAAGCTCCGGTTTTCACGTCACGCACATAACCAAACAAGCCCCAGTTGTCACAAGTGCTGTCTTCACGCCACCGGGTTATCGCAATATCTTTCCAACGGCTGTAGCCGCCTCCTGCCTGGGTGAGCATGACGTAGTAACGTCCATTGGACAACAGCTGGACCTGCGGCGTGCGGGTGTGGGGACTATGAAATACCCGGCTCGATGCTTCAGGATGGCTTGGCGCAGAGAGCGCTCTTGAAGCCTTTGGTTTTTGAAAATAAGTAGCGACGGGTTTAGGAATGCGCTCTTGCAACAACAGAAGTGTCGCCTGGAATAATGGGTCCGCGGCGAAACGCCGTTGCATCGGTTGGTCGTGCAACAAATAAGAGAAAGCTAATAGGCTCATACCTTGGTGGTGCACCATAAATGAGCGTACCAACATGTGTGAGCGATTGCGCGGGAGACGTGACGGGGTGAAATCAATCGCCTCGTAAAATCCAAACCGCCCTACTACTCCTTCTGCCGCTAATCGCTGTAAATTAAGACAGGCCGCTTCGGGAGCTACCATCAACGCCATCACTGTAGCATATGGCGCGATGACTAAATCTTCCCCTAAACCGCGCTTGAATCCTAACTCGGGTACGCCGAATGCGCGATACTGATAAAGAGACTGAGTGTCGACGGCATGAAAACCAGATTCAGAAACGCCCCAGGCACACCCCGCTGCTTGCCATATTCAATGTGACGGCTCACCGCAGATTGATATACTTGATCCAGCAACGTACCCGGATAAGTAGGCATCACCAATAACGGCATCAAATACTCGAACATTGAGCCGCTCCAGGACATCATCACTGGCTGTCCGCGGCTGCTCATCACTTGCACCCGGCCCAATGCAAACCAGCTCTCTTGAGGGACTTGACCTTGGGCGATGGCCACAAAGCTGGCTAACCGGGCTTCGGAAGACAGTAAATCGTAATCGCTTTGGTCACGCTGCTGTTTCTCGACATTAAAGCCGATGGTCATTAAGCGATTGGCGCCGTTATAGAGAAAGCTCACGTCCATTTGCGCTAATTTAAAAGCCTGCTCAGCCAAACTTTCAGCTAAAGCAATTCGCTCCCGCGCTTGCTGGCTTCCTGCACTCTCAGATAGCCCTGCAATATCACGCAATGTGACATTAGCCGCCAGCGTCGGCGAAGCCTCAGTAAATAATTTTATTTCATCTCGTAAAACATGACACTGTAACAATAATTTTTGCGGCCACTCGTGCAGCAGAGTCCCTGCCATATTTTCCGCAGCTTCACACAAAATCTCACAAGCGCTTAAAGCGCCGGGCCAAGTGGTAAACGATGCACGGGCCTCGCGTAATAATTGCCGGAAGTGCGTAAACATGGCGGGCTGGGGCTCAGGAATTGTTTCCAGTAACACATCGAGCGTATCTTCTAATCCGTCAAGGTACCTGACCGTCAACACCGGGTCCTCTAAAAAACCCAATAAACCTTGCCGCAGCGTCAGCAAGTGGCCCGCCAGATTGCCTCCATCCACGGTGGAAACATAGCGTGGCTGTAAAGCCTGCAGAGTGATCGTATCGTACCAGTTATAAAAATGACCGCGATAGCGTTCAAGGTTCAGCATGGTCTGCAAAGTATTGTCAGTGCGGCGCAGCACCTGCTCAATATTGAGATAACCAAAGTCGTAGGCCGTCAAATTGGCTAGCAACGCCAAGCCTATGTTAGTGGGAGAAGTGCGATGGCATAGGACTTCCACAGGGCCTTCCTGGTAGTTGTCGGGAGGCAGCCAGTGATCTTGCTGTGATGAAAGTATCGAAAAATTCCCAAGTCTTGCGCGCCATTATATGTAAAAAGCGGATTTGATTAACGTCAAGTTTAGCTTCTTTACGCTGGAAAGGTCGGCTCACCCATCGCGCCAGCAGGGGTGAGACAAACCATAGTACTAGCAACAGCGCACTGAGTAGCAAAGAGCCAAATCTATGCTCTAATATCAAAACTACAGCCATGGCCACTGCCGCGGCCGGGCCCACCCACATACTGATAACCCATTCCAGGGGTTTATTGTGAAAACGATGATCAACTTGGCTTGATGGTGTCCACTCCAGGAGATGGCGGTGAGAAATCAGCAGCCTCCAGCAAGTGCGAACAATAGCGCTCAGGCTGTACCAAGCCTCGTGCGGCAAACAGGCTAGGTATAAAACCAACTGATAGAGACGCCGCTGCATTACCTGCATAATATCTATTATGTGCTGGCTGAACAGCCGGTCGTCAGGTTTACGGGCCAACTCCACCGCAGTTGTGACAATGCCTGGTAACAGCAGCAGCGCAAGAATGACGTCAAACCAAAAATAGCTCGCAGGCAATACCGTCCAACCCAAAATTAATAGTACTAACAATGACGCGGAAACCAGGCTGCGGCGTAAATTATCAAATATTTTCCATTTGGATAGGAGCGAGAGCGGATTGGAGGGCAATAACCAGCCAATAATCTGCCAATCACCCCGAATCCAGCGTTCCCGGCGTTTGACGTCAGACAGATAACTACCGGGTGAGTTTTCATATAACGGCACATCGCTCAAAAAACCGGAACGAAGATAACAGCCTTCCAGCAAATCATGACTGAGGATCAGATTTTCAGGGAACCGCTCTTCCAGGACTTGTTTAAATAAATCGACATCATAGATGCCTTTCCCCGTAAATGAACCTTCATGGAATAAATCCTGATAGACACTGGAAACTGTCCGGGTATAGGGATCAATACCCAGCTCACCGCCGCATAACCATATATAACGGGTTGGGCCAGCGTTAGCCAGGGCCTCCGCAATCCGCGGTTGCAAAATACCGTATCCCGCGGTTATTCGCTGCTTAACGGCATCATAGCAGGGGCGATTCAAAGGATGCGCCATAGCCCCGATATATTGCCGCGCGGACTCTCGTGGCAACTGAGTATCACTATCTAGCGTAATCACATATTTGACAGTCGAGAGCACTTCGGTACGCCCAACAATGCACGAAAAATTTCCTTGCGCCTGATCTCGCAGCAGAGCATTCAGATCACTCAGCTTCCCGCGTTTGCGTTCATAACCCATCCATCTCTGCTCTCCCGCATTCCAGCGCCGCGGACGATGCATCAAGAAAAAGATATCCTCATTTTCACGCGGATACAGTTTATTTAATTCGGTGATTCGCTCCTGCGCTAAGGCTATCAGCGCCTCGTCCTCCGGCATGTGTTCTTGCAGAGCATCGTTGAAATCAGTTAGGAGTACGAAATGCAGGTGAGAATCACGATTCCCCAGAAAACGTACCTCTAGCGCTTCAATCAGTGATTCAATTTCGGCTACACTGCTTAACATTGCCGGTACGGCTATCAAAGTACGCCACTGGGATGGAATTCCGTTAGTAAAATCCATTCTCGGCAGCGGTTGCGGTGTCACTAGCCATGACACTGCCCAATTTACCAGGGTTACCGCTACTTGACTGGCGCACAGCGCAATCACTATGCCCAATAACACCATCCATCCCGCACTTAAACCGCTTTGACCGGCTTTAAATAATAAACCGCCGGTTATACCAGCTGTTATCAGCAGGATCAGCCCAAAATAATTAAAGAAGACCAGCTTCTGGTTCCAAACCCACAGTTTTCCCCAAAAAGGCGACCGCACTCCCAATGCTTGTTGCAATTGGATCAGGCCTGCATCGATCAAATAGAAGCCGACATGACGGCGCCTTCCATCATCAATATTGTCGCTTAAAGTGGCTAACCGCACCGCGGTTGCCGCCACTTCTAACTCTGTCCGCCGACTGGCCCGCGCCACCCGTTCCACTACATGGCGGTAACGGTCGCGAGTGGTAAAATCCATATCGCTATACGTAGCGCCCGGATCTTTAGCCAGAGTTTGTTCAACCTTGCTCATGGTTTCAACAAATTCTCGCCAATCTACTTCACTTAAACGCCGTAAGCTGGAAATATTGTTGCTGACGGTCACTTGATTCGCCGCTTGCTGGGTGTTTTCCGCCAACACTAACTGTTCAATCGTCAGGCCTTCTTCTGCCAATTTCTGCTCAATCCAAGTGAGCGGCAGTGGCAGTGCCGCGCTTTGTAAACGCCGGGTTAAGCCAGCTACAAACGCACTGGTCATGGGCGGCTCAGAACGCACCATGTCAGCGATCACCAAAACCAGCTTTTTAGGATCGGACCCCGCAATTTCAATCATGCGGTCCGCCCAACTGTCGGCGAGATTGTGGCCTCTCCAATTGGAGATAACCTGGGTACTGACCCGGCTTAAATTTTCAATCAGCGCTAATCTGAGCATGATCGGGATCGCCCATAATTCACCGAGAGTCAGGTTGGTCACTCTTTGATAGGCGCTAACAAAACGGCTTAGATTAGTCAGGTCCCAACGCCCATCCCCATGCTCGATGATTTGCAGCGCAATATCGTAAACTCGTGGATAGCTCCCCTGCAAAATACCACCCATAAGCTGCGGCAAACCTTTTTCGTACCCTTTCGGCAGATGGCGTTTAATAATCCGGATCTGCTCTTCGATCAAATAAAAATTGTCGAGCAACCATTCACCTGCCGGTGTAATGTGCTGACTTGCGGCAGCGGCGTCGGTCAAGATCGCATGGGCTTTAATTAATGTTTCTTTACTCTTCGCCAAGCGTTTTAGTAAAACACCCTCTACCCGCTTTTGAGTCAACGAATGGGACTGCGCTAATACACTACCATGCCGCTCCATCTGGTCTTCGCTAAATAACTCTGCAGGCAAGGGAGAATCCGCTAAAACATATTCAACTGATTGATTACTTTTCGATTTAAAACGCTGCTGAATTTTAGCAATTATAGTTTTATAGTCCATTTTCGATCGTCCTTTTTAAAAACCTTTCCTCCCTTTAAAAAAGGGGGAATGCAATCCGAAATGCAAGTCGACGCCTATACGCTTGCCTCGCGCGGAAAATTCAATTTCTCGGCCGCGGCTTGATCGAGATACCAAATAACTTTTTCTTCAGCACACTGAATCAGCTGCGCGGGATATCGCTGTGGATCAACCGGCCCCTCTAAAGTTTGCGCCACTGCCGGAGCTTTGCTGACTCCCGTCACCATAAAACAAACACCAGCACTGCGGTTAATCGCGCACGGCGTGAGAGTAATGCGATACATTTTCAGGTGCGGCACCCACAGTGACTCCACCCACCGGCTATTTTTATCCTGAGCTCCACTTTCGGGACAAGCCTTCACCACGTCACTGTAAGGCATAAGCGATGCGGTATGACCATCATCACCCAGTCCCAGATACACCAAATCAAACTGCGGAAATTCCCGGATCGTTTTTTCATAAGCTTCGGCGCTGGCCTTTGGATCGCTGAATTCAGTAGGAATTCGATAAATATTCTCCGCCGGCACTGCAACTTTCGAAAATAAAAGTTCTTGAGCTGAATGATAATTACTTTCCGGATCATCAGCAGGTACATAACGTTCATCCCCAAAGAAAAATTTTATCTGTGGCCATGGAATGCGTTGCTTAGTTTCATCTTCCACAAAAGCATTAAAAAAAAGTTTAGCGGTATTTCCTCCAGAAAGCACTACCGTAAATTCACCTTTTTCAGTCACTGCGGCGATGGCAAGCCGTACAAAATCTTCAACTGCGGTTTTGAATAAATCTTGTGAACTAGAAAATATAATAATTTTATTTTTAACTACAGAATCCATACTCTTCCATCCTGTTTTAATAATTCATCCGCTGCTTTTGGTCCCCAACTTCCTGCGGCATAGTTGGGAAAATCATGCGGAGATAAAGCACCCCAGACCTCTAAAACGGGCTGCAATATTGCCCAAGCGGTTTCTACCATTTCCGCACGCTCGAACAAGGTATGATCACCATTCATGCAATCATATAAAACCGTTTCGTAACCAGTTTGCGGCTCAATTCCAAAGTAATCAGAATACTTAAAACTCATATTCACCTGACCTAATCGCAAGGTTTGGCCCGGGATTTTAGCGTTAAAACGCAGCGAAATCCCTTCGTCGGGTTGAATTTTTATGCGCAATAAATTGGGCAATACATTTTTTCCATAATTATCATACAAAATGGCAGGCTCTGATTTAAACTGGATCACTATTTCGGATGAACGAGCCTGCATACGTTTGCCAGTCCGCAAATAAAATGGAACGTGTAACCAACGCCAATTATTCAATAACATTTTTAACGCTACAAAAGTTTCTACAGCAGAATGTGGATTCACGTTTTTTTCTGCACGATAACTGGGAACGTTCACCGAATTAATTTTACCAGCCCCATATTGACCACGCACGGCCTGATGCAATACTTCCTCTTGAGTATAAATTTGCACGGCGCGCAGAGCCTTGGACTTTTCGTTTTGAATGTAATCGCCTGAAAATGTTACCGGAGGTTCCATGGTAATTAAACTGAGCATTTGCAGGAGATGACTAGAAACCATATCCCGCAAAGCACCTGCATGTTCATAATAGCCACCGCGTAATTCCACGCCTAAAGTCTCCGCTACCGTAATTTGAACATTGTCGATATAGCGGCGATTCCAGATCGGTTCGAAAATACCATTTGAAAATCTAAACGCGAGCAAGTTTTGCACGGTTTCTTTTCCTAAATAATGATCGATGCGAAATATTTGTTGCTCTTCGACCATCGCTAGTAATTTGCGATTTAATTTTTTCGCTGAAGCGAGATCATGTCCAAACGGTTTTTCAACTACGATCCGCCGAAAACAACCCTTCTCTTTTTCAGAGAGCAATTTTGCTTTATTCAATCCTGAGGCGATCGTGGTTATAAATTCCGGAGGAGCTGCAAAATAAAATAAATAATTTTTACTGGCTTTCTCGGTTTGGAGTTCTTCTAGTTTATTTTTTAATTCAATAAAAGTTTTATCATCGGTAAAGGCTCCCGAGATGTAATAAATACGATTGATGAGCGTGAGGCCAAATTCTTTGGCAACCGGATCAGTCACAAATTGTTCGACATCTTCGGTCAATTGGGTCCGGAAAGATTGAGTGGTTAGGTTATCCATAGCCACTCCAACAATACAAAAATTCTCATCCAGTAATTTTTTCCTGCCTAAATTGCAAATAGCGGGATACAGCAGGCGCTTGGTCAAATCGCCGGTGATTCCAAAAATCACTAAAACACAAGGATTCGCAGGTTTTGGCTGGCAACTTCCTGAATCGACAAAATTATCCGGTTTTTTCATATTATCTCCATGCTCTTTGAATTATAGGATTATTTAACAACAACTTCTCAATAATCTCTAGGACGAAAATCCTTAAGTTAACGCCTATGCACCTTTGCGAGAATAACAAACTACGGTAGTGAAAATTAGTCAGCTTTCTCCTATCATTCATAATACTACAATATAGAAGATTTTATGGATGGTCGTATGATTCAGCCTCAAGCTCCAGGAAGAAAAATAAGCCCGTTGGCCGGAAAACCCGCCCCGTCAGCAATATTGGTCAATATACCCAAACTAATCACCGCTTACTACTCGCAAGTACCTGATCCTGCAATAAAAGCTCAGCGCGTCGCTTTTGGCACTTCGGGCCATCGAGGTTCTTCATTCGAGAAAACGTTTAATGAGTGGCATATTCTGGCGATCAGTCAGGCAATCGCCCTGTACCGCGCGCAGCACAATATCAATGGCCCGTTATTTCTCGGTATAGATACCCATGCTCTGGCAGAACCGGCATTTGCCAGCGCGCTGGAGGTATTGGCCGCCAACGGAGTGGAGGTCATGCTCGCCCAGGACGGCGATTACACCCCCACGCCCGTGATTTCTCATGCAATACTGAGTTATAACCGTGGCCGCAGCTCCGGGCTGGCGGATGGAATCGTGATCACTCCTTCCCACAATCCCCCTGCGGATGGTGGTTTCAAATATAATCCTCCGCATGGCGGACCTGCTGATCTGAACATTACGCAATGGATTGAAGCCAAAGCCAACGAACTGCTTGAAAATCGGCTGCAGGGGGTGAAAAGAATTCCTTTTGAGCGAGCACTGCGGGCAGCTACCACCCATCAACATGGCTATCTCAATGCGTATGTGGATGATCTTGCCAATGTTATTGATATGGAGGCGCTGCGGGGCATGAAGCTGCGCATGGGTGTAGACCCGCTTGGCGGCGCCGGAATCCACTACTGGACCCCGATTGCTGAGCGCTATGGATTTAATCTCACCATTGTCAACAAAACAGTTGATCCCACCTTTCGCTTTATGACCGTCGATTGGGACGGACAAATTCGCATGGACCCCTCTTCTCCTTATGCTATGGAAAAATTAATTGCGCAAAAGGATAGTTTCGATATCACCTTTGCCTGTGATACCGACCATGACCGGCACGGCATCGTCACCCCCAGCGCCGGGCTGATTCCGCCCAACCATTATCTGGCTGTCGCTATTTTCTATCTGTTTCAGCATCGGCCACAGTGGAGTCAAGTGGCAGCCGTTGGTAAAACCGTAGTCAGCAGCCAGATGATCGATCGGGTCACGGCAAAGCTAGGCCGGAAACTCTACGAAGTACCGGTGGGTTTCAAATGGTTTGTAGATGGCTTGGTGGACGGCTCCTTAGGTTTCGGCGGAGAAGAAAGCGCGGGAGCATCCTTTCTCCGGCTCGACGGCAAAGTTTGGACTACAGACAAGGATGGCATCGTCCCGGCTTTACTGGCGGCGGAGATCACAGCACGCATGGGCCGTGATCCGGGTGAGCTATACCATGACCTCGAACTCCAATTGGGTGTATCCGCTTACGAACGTATGGATACGCCGGCAACAGCGCCACAGAAAGAATTACTGAAAAAACTTTCACCGCAGCAAATTCAGCAGACGGAACTGGCGGGCGAACCCATTCAGTCTATACTGACTCAAGCCCCGGGAAACCAGGCGGCGATTGGTGGTTTAAAAGTAATCGCTCAAAACGGCTGGTTTGCAGCGCGCCCGTCTGGAACAGAAAATATTTATAAGATTTACGCAGAGAGTTTTCAAGGAACAGAACATCTGCAACAAATTATGCAAGAAGCGCAAACTATCATCGATAATGAGATAAAAAAAATATGAAAAAAATACAGACGTTATTCGTCGACATCGGTGGGGTTTTACTCACTAATGGCTGGGATAATGACGCCAGAAAACGCGCGGCTAAAACATTCAACCTTGATTTCAATGACATGAACGAACGGCATAAACTCACCTTTGATACCTATGAACTAGGCAAGATTAATTTGAAAGAATATCTGAACCGCGTAGTATTCTATGAAAACCGCGCGTTCACCCGCAGCCAATTCCAGGAATTTATGTTTAGCCAATCCAAACCTTTTCCGCAGATGATTGAGCTAGTTTGTCAGCTCAAACAGCGCCATAATCTGAAAATTGCTGTCGTCAGTAACGAAGCCAATGAAATCAATGAATATCGAATTAAAAAATTTAAGCTCAGGAGTTTTGTAGATTTTTTTATTTCTTCCTGCTTCGTGCATTTTCGCAAACCGGATGTGGACATATTTCGAATGGCCGTGGATATATCCCAGACCCCCATTCGCCAAATAATTTATATTGAAGACAGACCTATGTTCGTCTCGGTTGCAGAAGGCTTGGGAATTAAAAGCATTTGCCATCTTGACTATCAGTCAACACGCGAGCAATTGGCTAAATTGGGATTAGATTAGCGAGGAAAATTCATGGGCGGTAAAAAATTAAGCATTGACGCTGAACTCCAAACGCTACAATGCGAAATATTCAAATACTTCACTCATGAGGTGAACCCAGCCAATGGCCTGATAAAAGATAAGACTGCGCCCATTTGGCCTGCCAGTATTGCCGCTACCGGCCTTGGCTTAACCACTGTTCCAGTCGCGGTAGAGCGCGGATTTATAACCCGGGCCAACGCGGTAAAGTACATTCTGACTACGTTACGCTTTTTCTGGAACAGTCCACATGGGCCTGAACCCGACGCTACCGGTTATAAAGGTTTTTATTATCACTTTCTCGATATGGACACTGGCCGGCGCGCCTGGCAATCCGAGTTATCCACTGTAGACTCCGCTTTTTTGCTGGCCGGCATGTTGACGGCAGCTAGATATTTTGACGCCAACACTGCCAACGAAAAAGAAATCCGCGCCCTCGCCGATGCGCTGTATCAACGCGTCGATTGGAAATGGGCACTCAATGAGGGCAAAACGTTAACCCATGGCTGGAAACCGGAAATCGGATTTCTGCCATTTCGCTGGGAAGGCTATGATGAAGCTTTATTATTGTACATGCTGGCCCTGGGATCACAGTCTTATCCCATTCCTGAAAGCAGCTATTCAGCATGGGCTTCTACCTATGTGTGGACCAACTGCTACGATTATGAATATGCTTATGCCGGGCCGTTATTCACCCATCAACTCTCCCATGTCTGGATTGATTTCCGCAAAATCCAGGATGCTTACATGCGCGATAAAGGTATCGATTACTTTGAGAACAGCCGGCGTGCGACCTATGTCCAACAACAGTACGCCATCCACAATCCCCTCAAATTCGTAGGCTATGGCAGATGCTGCTGGGGAATAACCGCCAGCGATGGCCCTGGGCCTGACACGCGCAAAATCCACGGCATCCAACGCCAATTCTATGACTATGTGGGACGCGGAGTGCCATTCGGCCCCGATGACGGCACGGTTGCGCCATGGGCCGCGATCACCTCATTACCATTCGCGCCAGAGATTGTGCTGCCGGTAATCGACCACTATATTTACAAACTTAAATTACGTGAGGGCCATGGCTATGGTTTCCGGGCGACTTTTAATCAAACCCATCCCGATAAATGTCATCCATGCGGTTGGTTATCCCCTTGGCATTACGGACTAAACGAAGGGCCAATCATGTTGATGATAGAAAACTACCGTACTGGCTTATTATGGGAATTGATGCGAAGCTGTCCGTATATCGCCGGCGGTTTACGGCGTGCAGGATTTACGGGAGGTTGGTTATGAATGTTACTAAACTTGCCGCGTGGCAGGCACTGTCAGCGCATTATCATAAAATTCGTGATAAGCATTTACGCTCACTATTTGCAGAAGATTCGCAGCGGGGTGAACGATTTGCAATCGAAGCGCTAGGCATTTACTTTGATTATTCCAAACATCGAATTACTGATGAAACTATCCAGCTATTATTGCAATTAGCAAAAGAATCCGGCCTGCGGGCTCGCATTGACGCCATGTTTAACGGAGAAAAAATCAATATCACTGAAAAACGAGCGGTTTTACATGTAGCGCTGCGCGCCCCCAAAGGGCAAGCACTCTTCACTGATGGAGTGGATGTTGTGCCGGAAGTGCATGCCGTACTCGACAAAATGGCGGCCTTCGCCAATCGGATTCGCAGCGGTCAATGGAAAGGCCACACGGGCAAACCTATCCGCAATATCGTTAATATTGGAATTGGTGGGTCAGACCTGGGCCCCGTAATGGCATACGAGGCTTTACGACATTATAGCCAACGCGACCTCACCTTCCGCTTCGTTTCGAATATTGACGGTACTGATTTCGCCGAAGCCACTCTCGATCTCGATGCTGAAGAGACATTATTCATTATTTCATCGAAAACCTTCACCACTCTCGAAACTATCACCAATGCCCACACCGCTCGCGATTGGGCGCTGAAGAAGCTGAAAGATCCTGCTGCAGTAGCCAAGCATTTCGTCGCAGTCTCCACTAACGCCGAGCAGGTAGCCAAGTTTGGCATCGACACCGCCAACATGTTTGAATTTTGGGATTGGGTTGGCGGACGTTATTCAATGGACTCAGCCATTGGTCTATCGACGATGATCGCCATCGGCCCCAGCCATTTCCATGCCATGCTGGATGGCTTCCATCAAATGGATGAACATTTTCGCACCGCTCCTTTTGAACGTAACCTGCCGGTATTGATGGGATTACTCGCCATCTGGTACAACAATTTTTTTGACGCCCAAACGGTGGCGGTACTCCCCTACGAACAATATCTGAAACGCTTCCCTGCTTATCTGCAACAATTGACCATGGAAAGCAATGGCAAACATGTCACCCTGGATGGAGCGGTCGTGGATTATCAAACCTCGCCTATTTATTGGGGTGAGCCCGGTACAAATGGACAGCATTCCTTTTACCAACTGCTCCATCAAGGCACTAAACTCATCCCCTGCGATTTTATCGCATTTATGCAAGAACTCACTCCGCTAGGGCGCCACCATGACATACTGCTGGCTAATGTATTTGCCCAGGCAGAAGCTTTGGCTTTTGGTAAAAGCGCATCAGAAGTTCAAGCCGAGGGTACTCCGGCGTGGCTGGTCCCGCACCGCACCTTTGAGGGCAACCGGCCATCCAGCACCTTACTGCTGGACCGTCTCACGCCAGCGGCGTTGGGCAAGCTGGTTGCTCTTTACGAACACAGCGTTTTTACTCAGGGCACGGTATGGCAGATTGATTCGTTTGACCAGTGGGGCGTTGAACTCGGTAAACAGCTCGCAGTACGCATCATTCAAGAAATAGAGAGTAACACTGAGCTGAAACATGATAGCTCAACCAATAGACTCATCCAGAAATATATGACTGGAAGGAAAAAAGCATGACAAATAAACCTCAATGTGAAATAGGCATGGTTGGACTCGGGGTCATGGGCCGAAACTTATTGCTCAATATGGCTGATCACAAATTTACGGTAGCAGGCTATGACAATGATGCCAGCAAGGCCGACAGTTTACGTCACGAATCCCAGAAGCGCGACGTTCACGCCACCAATGACATCCAGGAATTTGTCCAATGGCTGCGCCGGCCTCGGGCGATCATATTACTGGTGCCGGCGGGCGCTCCGGTTGATTCAGTCATCAAAGATCTATTGCCGCATCTGCAGCCCGGAGATCTCATTATCGACGCCGGCAATTCATATTTCAAAGATACAGACACTCGCGCCCGTAACCTGGCTGCGCAAGACATTCAATTTCTAGGCGTCGGAGTGTCGGGGGGCGAAGAAGGTGCGCGCCACGGCCCGAGTATCATGCCGGGCGGCCCGCAAGCAGCGTATCAGCGAGTTCAGCCGGTGTTGGAAGCTATTGCAGCTAAAGTGAAC
Organism: uncultured Pseudomonadota bacterium; assembly: GCA_963697455.1. Taxonomy (GTDB): domain Bacteria; phylum Pseudomonadota; class Gammaproteobacteria; order Coxiellales; family Coxiellaceae; genus JAFEDN01. Next base: position 57,831 of record CAVOOI010000024.1, read on the forward strand.
AATGAACCGTGTGTGGCCTATCTTGGGCCGGGATCATCCGGTCATTTTGTGAAAATGGTCCATAACGGCATCGAATACGGAATAATGCAGCTCATTTCCGAAACGTATGATTTGATGAAGCGAGGGTTGGGCTTAACCAATAAACAGTTACAAGCTGTGTATAGCGAATGGAATAGTGGAGAATTGAGCAGTTATCTATTGGAAATCACCAGCCAGATTTTTGAAAAAATCGATGAAAAAACCGGCAAAGAGCTGATCGATGAGATCTTAGCCGTAGCCAAACAAAAAGGCACTGGCCAATGGACTTCACAAAGTGCACTGGAATTACAGGCCCCCACACCTTCGATCGACGTAGCGGTCGCCATGCGTGACTTATCAGGATTCACCAAAGAACGTGACCAGGCCAGTACAACCTATCCACTTTCCTTGCCGCGTTTTAGTGGTGATCGCGATACTATTCTCACCCAGCTCCGCAGCGCTTTTTTTACTGGAGTAGTCATCGTCTACGCTCAAGGGATGGCGCTATTATCTGCAGCTTCAGAAGAATACCACTACCACCTCGATCTGGAAGCGATATCCCGAATCTGGCGTGGCGGCTGTATTATTCGCGCCGCGTTGCTGGAAGATTTCCGCGCGGGATTTCGTGCAAAAAAAGATTTGCCCAGTTTACTGCTCGATCCCGGCCTATCCCGCAAACTGAGCAAGCACCAGGAGTCGCTGCGCCAAATCGTCTGCCAGGCAGCCACTTTGGGCGTGCCCATCCCCGGTTTAATGGCCTCGCTCAGTTATTTCGATGCTTATCGCAGTAGTTGGCTGCCAGCCAATCTTATCCAGGCCCAGCGTGATTTTTTTGGCGCGCACACTTATCAACGTATTGACCTACCCGGGGTATTCCACACTGAATGGGAAAAAAAATGAAAACGCAAACTCTTGACGAACTCTGTGTAAACACCCTGCGGACGTTGTCTATCGACGCCGTCCAAAAAGCCAATAGCGGCCATCCTGGTTTACCATTGGGCGCCGCACCGATGACTTATGTGTTGTGGACGCGTTTTCTGAAACATAATCCGGCCAATCCTCAATGGTATGACCGGGACCGTTTCGTACTCTCCGCAGGTCATGGCTCCGCACTGCTGTATAGCTTATTACATCTCACCGGCTATGCAGTGCCGCTGGAACAAATTAAACAATTCCGGCAATGGGATAGCATCACCCCTGGTCACCCGGAAAGCGAACTCACCCCGGGAGTGGAAGTCACCACCGGCCCATTAGGCCAAGGGTTTGCCAATGGTGTCGGCATGGCGATAGCAGAAGCTTATTTAGCCGCACGCTATAACCGGCCAGATTTTAATCTGATAGATCACTTTACTTATGCCTTAGTGAGCGATGGAGACTTAATGGAAGGCGTCGCCTCTGAAGCCGCCTCGTTGGCAGGCCACTTAAAGCTGGGAAAGTTAATTTATTTGTATGACGATAACCACATGACCCTTTCGGCCGCAACCCATCTGGCCTTCACTGAAAATTGTCAGCAGCGATTTGACGCCTATGGCTGGCACACCCAAATGCTAGAAGAGGGTAATGACTTAGAAGCCATAGAACGGGCTATCGAAGCGGCGCGTCAAGAAACCGGACGGCCTTCAATCATTTTAATCAAAACCCATTTGGGTTATGGATCGCCTCACAAACAAGACACCTTTGAAGCCCACGGCTCTCCGCTGGGAGTTGAAGAAGTTAAATTAACCAAAGAATGTTTAGGCTGGCCGGAAAAACCCGCATTTTATATTCCGCCCGCAGCAAAGCAGCAGTTTCGCAAAGCTATTGCCAATGGCCGGAAAGCAGAAAAAACTTGGAATGAACGGTTTGCAGCTTACAAAAAAAAATATCCTGAGTTGGCGGAAGAGCTTCGTCAGTTTATTCATAAAGAATTACCTAAAAACTGGGATGCCGAAATCCCAGAATTTCCAGCAGACCCAAAAGGCATGGCGACTCGTGATGCATCAGGAAAAGTGATGCAGGCCATTAATCCCGCTCTTCCTGGCTTCATTGGCGGATCTGCAGATTTAAATCCTTCTACTAAAACTGAACTGGTTAATTTTGGCAATTTTCAAAGTCCGGAAACAGCTCAAGGTGATTTGCAAGGCTCGGTAGACGGCGGCTGGAATTATGCGGGCCGCAATTTATATTACGGCGTCCGCGAACACGCCATGGGCGCAATTTCGAACGGCTTAGCCAGTTTTGGCGGCATTATTCCATTCACGGCCACCTTTTTAATTTTTTCCGACTATATGCGCCCGCCGATGCGGCTTGCCGCATTGATGCAGCAACAAGTTATTTATGTTTTTACCCATGATAGCCTAGCGGTGGGAGAAGATGGCCCCACCCATCAAGCGGTGGAGCAACTGGCAAGCCTACGAGCAGTGCCGAGGTTAGTGGTCATCAGACCCGCCGATGCCAATGAGACTGCAGAGGCGTGGCAAACCGCCATTGCGACCCGAGATCGGCCTGTCGCGCTGGTTCTTACACGGCAGGCGGTACCAACCTTGGACCGTAAACAATTTGAATCGGCGAAAAATCTTCGCCGTGGCGCTTATATCTTAGCGGATGCGGCAAAGGGAAAACAACCTGATATTATTTTAATCGCCAGCGGATCGGAAGTCAGTTTGATTGTGGCAGCACAACAAAAATTACAACAACGAAAAATTGCAGTGCGAATTGTTTCCATGCCCAGTTGGGAATTATTCGAGGCCCAATCACAAAAGTATCGCGATTCGGTATTACCTCCGGCAATTTTTCGGCGGCTGGTGGTTGAGGCCGGTGTATCACAAGGCTGGGAACGATATGCCGGTGCGCAAGGCGACATCATCAGCGTGGAAAAATTCGGCGCTTCTGCCCCTGGCCCGATTGTAATGGAGCATTATGGATTTTCCGTGGACAACGTCTGCAAACGCGCCTTAGCATTATTGAAAAAAAATAAGAGGAGATCTTAATGAATACTAAAAACCCTTTAAATAAATTAACTGCGCTTGGTCAATCTATCTGGCTTGATTTTATAAATCGTGAATTGATCAGCAGCGGTAAACTCCGGGAATTAATTGAAAAAGATAGTCTGCGAGGAATGACTTCGAATCCTTCCATTTTTGAAAAAGCCATTGCTGAAAGTAATGACTATGATAAAGATATTCAGAAAATGACGAAGGCAGGCAAAGATATTAACGCGATTTATGAAACGCTCACTCAGCGAGACGTAGGCGATGCCGCTGATAAATTTCGCGATCTTTATGACGAGACTCAAGGCGAAGATGGTTATGTCAGTTTAGAAGTGAATCCACATCTAGCCCACGATACTGAAGGCACTATTATCGAAGCCCGCCGCTTATGGAAAGCGCTCAATCGCCCGAATGTGCTCATCAAAGTGCCCGGCACGCTGGAAGGATTACCCGCCATTACTCAATTGATCAGTGAAGGCATTAATGTCAATGTCACTTTACTGTTTGGAGTGCCACGCTATCAAAAAGTGGCTGAAGCTTATCTGGCTGGTTTGGAAGCGCGCGCCGCAAAAGGAGAGCCGCTCAAACATATCGCTTCAGTGGCCAGCTTCTTCTTGAGTCGAATTGATGTATTAGTAGATCCTATCTTGGAAAAAAACGCGCAGAAAAAATTGCAAGGTCAGGTCGCTATTGCTTCTGCCAAAATAGCCTATCAAATCTTCAATGAACTCATCCAGAGCGCACGTTTCAAAAAACTAGCTGCAAAAGGCGCCCAGGTGCAAAGACTATTATGGGCCAGCACCAGTACCAAGAACCCTGCTTACAGTGATGTCATGTATGTTGAAGCACTAATCGGCCCAGACACTGTCAATACCGTACCGATGGAAACTTTAGATGCCTACCGTGATCACGGCAAACCGAAACTTGATTTAGCATCCAATATCGCTAACGCTCATCAAGTTTTCGAGCAACTGCCTAAATTGGGTATCAATTTGGATAAAGTCACTCAACAACTTGAAGACGAAGGCGTAGACAAGTTCGCTAAATCTTTCGATCAGTTAACCGCAACCTTAAAGAAAAAATGTGCTGAGGCTTAAAAATTTTATTTTAAGAATAATAGACTTTAATGGGTCTGGTTTCCCGATCAACTACAGCAAATGGCGTTAATTGATGCGTATGCAGAGAAGTTACACTCATAATGTCTAACACAGTTATACCACGAACTATTTCTGCATCCGCAATCAGTGAGCGGTGACACCGCCAAGGCACTGCTTCAGCGCACATAATCGCTACTTTTTTATTTAGCTTTATCAATTGATTTAATTTTTTAAGCGCTAAATAAAATTCTGGGGTTTGCATATAATCCGCAAACCCGCGAAAACTGGCATTGCGCCAGCCTTGATTAATAGAATCTTTGTGGGTTTTACGTAATCCTCCCAGCTCAGCTAAATGAGTATAAGCAATATTTTGTTTATTCAATGTCGTACGCAATTTATTTTCATTAAACCAGGGAACGTGTCGTGATTTTGGAATAGTCCGCACATCCACCAGATGCTTGATCTCATATGCATACAGCATAGCCAGAAATTCGTGAATGGTGTGAGTTGAATGGCCAATGGTATATAGTTTAGACATCGCGTAAATAGGCTTTAAACGCTTCCGCTAACTCCGGATGGTGTAACGCATAATTAACTGTGGCCTTTAAATAACCCAGCTTGCTGCCACAATCGTAGCGCGTTCCGGTCAGATAGTAACCATAGAAAGCTTCTGCGGTTAACAGCCGTGAAATACCATCCGTCAATTGGATTTCACCATTCGCATCCGGCATTGTTTCTTCCAATGCGGGAAAAATTGAAGGTCTTAAAATATAGCGACCAACCACCGCCAAATTAGACGGCGCTTTTTCCGGATCAGGTTTTTCGACGATTCTGGAAATGCGATGTAGCTTCTCAGCCCTAGGGCTATCGAAACCGACAATGCCATATTTTTTAGTATGAGCATGCGGAATACTCTCCAAAGCGATTACATTAGCTTGAGTCTCGGTGAACATGAGCATCATTTCGCTCAAACAGCCATGTGATCCTTCCTGAATTAAATCGTCTGCCAAAAGTACTGCAAATGGCTCATTACAAACTAGGTTTTTAGCACACAAAACCGCATGACCTAATCCCAGAGTTTTCGGTTGGCGAACATACACGCAGCTCACCCCTGCGGGGAGAATATCTTGGACGATTTTGAGCAGTTCGGTCTGCCCTCTCTGCTCTAATTTCGCTTCCAGCTCATAATTAGAATCAAAGTGATCCTCAATTGCGCGCTTGCTGGAACTGGTGATAAAAATTAATTCTTTAATCCCCGCGGCAATAGCTTCTTCTACGGCATATTGGATCAGCGGCTTATCCACGATAGGCAGCATTTCTTTAGGCGTGGCTTTAGTCACCGGTAAAAAACGAGTCCCAAGGCCCGCTACCGGAAAAACCGCTTTTTTGATAATAGAATTCATGATAAAAATCTTCCATAAGTTATCTTAAGACCAAGCTAGTCTAACATATTAGTATTAACTTTAACCCCTCTCAAGGATATATTTAAATTTAACCCCGATAAGGGATAAAATTGATTTTAACCCCTCCCAGGGTTAAATAGGTTGCTTACGAAAACTTACCGAAAGTCTATTCCAAGAATTAATCGTGACAACAGCCATTGTTAAATCCACTATTTCTTTGTCATTAAAATTTTTTTTGACTTCTTCGTAAACATTATCTGGCGCGTGAGTAGTGGCCAACAAAGTAACTGCCTCAGTCCACGCTAAAGCCGCTCGTTCGCGTGGGGTAAAAAAAGGAGTGTCATGCCATAGCGCCACCGCGTGGAGTCGACGCTGAGACTCGCCTGCTTTTATTGCGTCGGCAACATGCAGATCAGCGCAGTACGCACAACCATTAATTTGTGAAGCACGCAGCTTAATCAAATTCAACAAAGATTTATCTAAGCCACAACTCTCGACAAATTTTTCAAGCTCAAGCATCGCTTTAACCGCTTCAGGAGCAGCTTTATAGTAATCTATCCGTGTATTCATCCTAACCTCCCATTATAATTCTGCTGAATTCAGCAATAATTTTTCTAGTTCCAGCAAGGAAGAAACCTGATAATCAGGTGTAATACCGGCTATAGCAGGCTTCATCTCTTTATTAAACCAGCAAGAATGTAATCCTGCGTTCATTGCGCCAAGAATATCAGATTCTGGATTGTCACCTACCATTAAGACTCGCTCACCGGGTGGATTACCCATGAGAGACAGAGCATGATCAAAAATACCTCGATGAGGTTTAGTAAACCCAACTTGCTCTGAGATAACCAGTAAATCAAAATGATCTTTCAATCCAGTACGCTCAAGCCGAACCTGTTGTAACTCAGTAAAACCATTGGTAATAATGCCTAATTTTGCTCGACCTTGCAAAGCGTTTAATAAGCTCACCGCCCCGGTTACCGGAATGCATATTTCAGCCATAGCTGCTAGAAAAGCACTATTTAAGTCCTGAGGGGAAACTTGGAGTTTATCGGCCCAAGTTTGGAAACGCTGGTGTTGCAATTGTTGCGCAGAGATATGCCCATTCTGATAGTTTATCCATAAATTTTTATTCATCATCTGATATTCTTGGTAATCCGGTTTGGTAAACCCAATACCGAAACGGAAAAACATCAGTTTTAAGCCACTAAAAGCATCAAAATGGAATAAAGTATCGTCAGCATCGAATAAAATCCACTCGTAATTTTTCATTTTAACTATTATACCGGTAATAGACTACAAATGCCATCTAGTAAATCTAGCATCTTCTTAAAATTAAAAAATTTAAAATGCTCATAATGCTAAGATAAAATCAAGAGGTGAAATATGAGTCAATCAAATCAAAAGTTTGCACATTCTATAGCAGCCTTACAAGAATGGCAATCTTCCATCTGCATGATCCCGGTTGTTGTTGATTTACTGAAAGAAAAATTGAATCATATAGATGAGATCAACGAAATGAGCTTAAAACAATTTCAAGAAGCAATTAAAATGTATCAGGTGCTCTATCAGAGCTGGGAAAAGCAGAATTTAAATTCAAGGCAAAAAGAATGGATTCATGAAATGGCGGACTATCTTGATACTTTACAACATAGTTCCATTAGCTCACGAATCTAATAGATAGCGATGCGATGGTTCTTCCATCACTAGCGCAATGCTGCTGTCACATTATTGCCTCACCGCGACCAAGAGGCTCAAAACCTATGACCCGCCGCTTTCACATCTTGCTTAATTTCCTACAATAAACTATATTTTTAGCTTGGTTTGACATGGGAAGGAGTCCCTCAATGTTAAGTTTGATATTTCGCCGCATTATTTTATTGCTGTCATTAGTGGGCATCCTAGTGACAATGCCGCTTACTGCTATCGCAAACAGTAAATTATCCTCTGCTGATTTTGAGTATAAGATTACAGCCATCCCGTCTAATGTCCAAAAATTAATGAGAAAATATATCTGGCATCCCGGGTGTCCGGTATCATTACAAGACTTGGCTTATGTAAAACTATCCTATTGGGGAATGGATCATCAACAACACATTGGATTTTTGATTATTAATAAGCGGCTGGCTCCAGAAGTGGTCGATATTTTTCATGAAATTTATCAACAACGATTCCCTATTGAGCGCATGGAACCGATACCATTCAATACGGCTGTAGCTACCAACGATACCTCAGCATACTACTGTCGAGCTAAGAGAGAACATCCAAATCGATATTCTCTGCATAGTTACGGCTACGCTATTGACATTAATACCTTAATTAATCCTTATATTCGATATAATGTAGTACTACCTTTAGAAGGAATAGAAGGAAAGCCTTATCTGGATCGCACTAAACCTATCCCAGGCATGATAGTACGAGGAGATCAGGTGTATCAAATTTTTATTAAGCATGGTTGGAAGTGGGGTGGTGATTTCAAAGGCCCAGCAAAGGACTATATGCATTTTGAAAAAGATCTCCGAAAAAAATAATTATTCACCGGACTAAATATTCATACCCACCTGCAAATGCAGTCTGGGTGCTATTTTTTAAAAATGAATAAGATCCCTATAACCACTAATATGAATAAAAATAAAAATATTCCGAAAAGAATTTTAGCAATAACAGCCGCTGCCCCAGCTACACCAGTAAATCCCAATAATCCAGCAACAATAGAAATAATAAAAAATATAACCGCCCATTTTAACATAATAATTTCTCCTTGGGTTTTTCACTATTTTAGTCTATATTCACATATACAGCAATTCATAAGCAAGGATTATATGGCAAAATTTCTGATTATCGCCGCAACCAACAGCATGGGTTTAGCGTCAAATAGGCAAATTTCATGATCATTTTAGTTGCTGGAGGCACAGGTTTTATCGGCCAAGCCTTGGTCCATCATCTTTTAGCCAATCATCACCAGATTATAGTATTGAGCCGCAGCCCCGAAAAAGTGCAACGAATTTTTGGAAGAATGGTGCAAATCCTAACCTGGGATCAACTCAATCTGGAGCATATCAAAGCGGTCAACGCTATTATTAATTTAAATGGGGCCGGTGTCGGCGACCAACGATGGAATTTAGCCCGTCAGCATGAGATTTTGGATAGCCGAATTCCTCCCACGCAACTTATCAGTAATTTTTGCGCGCAATTAGGCGCTTCTGCTCCCACATTATTGAACGCCAGCGCGATTGGCGTTTATGATTTTATTCAGCCCAGTGAATTTCAGAAAAAATTTTACGATGATGATTCTCCGATTAACTTTAATCAAGCTCCCCATTTTTTAGCTAAAGTCGCCAGGGCTTGGGAAATGGCCACTTGGCCTGCTCGTGACCGGGGCGCGCGCGTGGTCAACACCCGGTTTGCAGTGGTCTTGGGCTCTCAGGGAGGCGCGTTAAAAAAACTACTCCCTTCATTCAAGCTAGGATTAGGGGCTAAGATTGGCTCAGGTCAGCAACCTTTTACCTGGGTCAGTTTATTAGATGTGGTGCGAGCAATCGATTTTATATTGAATAGACAGGATATCAATGGGCCGATTAATATCGTCGCGCCCGAAGTAGTCACGCAAGTAGAATTTGCCGACACTTTAGCCAATGTGTTACACCGCCCTCGCCTGCTTACCTTACCTGCTTTTGTCATAAAATGCATGTTTGGGCAAATGGGCAGCGAATTATTATTGGAAGGCGTTGCCGTAAAACCATCTAAATTACTGGCGCTAAATTTTAAATTTGCTGACACCAATCTGCATCAAACTCTAAAAGATTTAACATGACTCAACCAAAAAAATTTAAAATTTCTACTCAAGGCAGAGGATTCTATTCTCTTAACAAGCAAATTCAAACTATTGTTAAAGTCGCAGATGTTGCCGCAGGACTCTGTCACATTTACATTCCTCACACCAGCGCTTCGATTATTATTTCTGAAAATGCAGACCCTACAGTTTTAAAAGATTTAGAAAATTTTATGACTCGCTTAGTGCCTGACGGCGACGCTATTTTTGAGCACGTTGCCGAAGGACAGGACGATATGTCAGCACATGTACGTAGCGCACTCACCCAAACTGCAGTTTCTATTCCCATCGTTGATCATTCGCTCGCTTTAGGCATTTGGCAAGGCATTTTCCTTTGGGAACATCGATGGAGACCTCATAAGCGAGATGTCATTGTAACCCTTCTTGGATAATCTATCTTATAATAATAATCCATACCACCTTACGGTTCGTTACGCCAGTCATTCGCCGCTGTTGAGCGCTTCTGTTCCCTATGAACTACTTGATTATTCAATGGATAAAATCTTTGTCTGTTGCCACAAATATATCTCCCTAAGTTTGATGCAGCTATCTTACAACCTCCATCTAAAACTTTTTTACAGCTATATAGACAGAGACAAACACCTAATAAAATGCCTAGCGATTCCCTGGTACTAAATAAATAATGAGGTGAACACCAACTAGCAACTACGCATTGCAAATCCATGTCTAAACTGATATTAAATATAAGACTTTCATTGAGCGCCATAATTTTAGCATCTTGACAAATATCTGTTACCCACTTGGAAATCACACCCGGACTTTGTTTAGTCGCATTACATAGCAGTAAATCGTTATCAAATTTGGGGCAATTAAGTATATAAAATGAAGATTGGAGTGCATATTTACCTCCCGCTAGAGTTGAAAAATAACAATAAGTCACATATTCCGCATCAACAGTCGCTATTTGAGATAATATAATTGTTTTGGTTAAGAACTCTTTTGATAAACTATTTAGTAACATTGAAATAAACTGAATACACATTAAGAAACGATTTTTTTCTAATAGTCTGGATTCACTATACAATAAGCGTCGTGCTTTTGATATTTTTGGGTAAACAATGCCCTTTTTTGCAAATTTCCGATGAACCATAAATTTTCTTAAAGAGGCGTTTTTTTTATAATTTTTCATTTCATCCCCAAACTATCTGTAGTTTTACTTATATTTTTAGCAAGTGCACTTGGATTATTGGAGGATGGTCTCAATAATCCAAGCGGCGAAGGAATAGTTGAATTCGCAGATAACTTTGATTCACGCTGATTTTTTTTTATTAATCGTCCTAATCTTTTTTGAGCATCTTTACTTCCTTGTAGTGCAGCAAGCTGATACCAATAAATCGCTTTCAGCGGATCTCTTATCAAACCATCTTTTCCATTTTCGCACCAAAAACCCAGCAGAATCTGCGCCTGTTCATGACCGTTAGTAGCTGCCTGTTTATACCAGTGTACTGCTTTTCGTCTATCTTTTGGGAAACCATTTTTCCCAAGCTTATACCTCTCCGCTATATGATTTTGGATAATATTATTTTTTATTCCTGGATATTGCATATAGCTGCGTAGACTAGAGTATTGATTATAGCCGTACACAGAATTTGGTAATGAACTTGGATTGTCACTCATAATTTGAACTGTTGGCTCGCTCGGTATTCTTCGTCTGAATCTCTCAATAGCTATATTACTACTTACATCTTGATTAATTCGATCTTGATTTCTCCGATCTTTTATGTGTCTATCCCTGCCTTTTGATTTACAATCTTCTATTGAACCTAACATAGCACCACAACAACGTAAACAACACTGCATCGCAATACAAGGAGAACAGAAAGTACAAAGCATGGGCAGACACAATAAGGTTCTTATTAATGAACAAGAAATTTGATAATAATTTGGATGTTGAGAAAATATTTCAGCATCAGCCTCTCTACACATATCTCGAGGATGAGCTAAGTCAATGCGAATATTGCGATAAAAAATGGCATTCATCTCGCTTCTTCGCATATCTACTTCAAATATACTCTCATCAGGAAGACAAATTTCGATATCTGGACAATAATTAATTTCCCCCCATAAAGAGTGATAAGAAGGGCACCAACCATTCCTCACGGATACCGGCACACACAACTGTGCGGCTTCATGCGCATGTTCTCGAGTATGCCGAAACGATACCAGCTGAGGATCCTTACCATAGTTTTGAGTAGAAGTAGCCGCCAACTGCACATTGTCATCAGGATGGTTGAATGACGTGATGATCTCAAACAAGTTATTTGGTAATGCCCTGAGAAGATTTACACCATCGCCTGGCGATATTTCTGCTCTACCTTGACTGATATAATGGCCATTTGCGTCTAAAGAATCTGGACGCAAAGAATGATAGGAGTACTGCCATTTCTGCTGCTTAAACTCCCTTGTAATTGATTTTTTCTCATTTTTATCATACTTATCATCTTTTTTTAATAAACCAATAGATGTCTCATCCATTTCTAGATCATCTTTTGATGAGCTTCCATATAGAGAAACCATAAAATTATATATCTCCCTCATTTTGTTCATCCCTCCTTTTAATGAAAATTTATTCTATCACATACCATTTTATAAAACCAAAAAATTAGCGCCACTTTACTCCATGCCTAGCCTTACAATTCGTTACGCCATCAGCCATTGTCTCTTGCTAAACGAACGGATAATCCAAGTTTTCATCTTCTTCTATTCGCTTTTGATCTCGTTGAACTATTTGATTATTCACTGGATAGAATCTTTGCCTATTTCCAGAAATATACCGCCCTAAGTTTGATACCGCTATCTTACAACCTCCATCTCTCAATCTTTCAATACTATATATACAGAGACAAATACCCGATAAAACACCTAGCAATATAAGTGTCCCTCGGGTCCCAAGTGCAAAAGGTACGCCCGGAGCGCACCATCTATCAACCACACATTGCAAATCCTCATCTAAACTTATATTAAATATAATACTATCATTGAGCGCCATAATTTTATCATCTGCGCAAAGATCTATGACCAATTTCGAAATCACGCCCGTACTTTCTATAGTCGCATTACATAACGGTAAAATCCTATTAAATCCGTAGCAGGAAAGCATCCAATCTGATTGCATGACATATTTACCTCCTGCTAGAGTTGAAAAATAGCAATAAATCTGTTTTTTTGCAGAAACTGCTTTCACTTGCGATAATATAACTGATTTTGCTAAGAAGTCCTTTGATAACCCATTTAACAATATTGAAATAAATCGAATATAAATTAATAACTGACTTTCTACTGAAAATTTTGATTCACTATTCAATAAATATCGTGATTTTAACATTTTTGGTTGAACAGTTCCTTTTTTGGCAAATTTTCTATGCACCATGAATTTTCTTAATGAGGCGCTTTTTTTATAATTTTTCATTTTACTCCGAGACCTCCTATAGTTTTTTTCAGATTTGTAGTGGGCAGTCTTGAATATCCGCGGAATGAACTCAACAATCGAGATGACGAAGAAATATCTGACCCCCTTGACAATTTTAATCGTCTTAATTCTTTTTGAGCATTTTTATTCCCTTGTATTGCAGCAAGCTGATACCAGTAAATCGCTTTGAGCGGATCTCTTATTAGCCCATTCTTGCCTCCTTCGCACCAAAGACCCATCAGAATCTGAGCATCCACATGACCGTTAGTAGCTGCTCGTTTATACCAGTATATTGCTTTTCGTAAATCTTTTGGATGACCACCGCTTCCAAATTCATACTTCTTAGCTTCATAGTTTTGAATGTGCATATTTTCCATCCCAGGATATTGCATATAGCTGCGTAACCATGATGATTGATTATGCATTGAAGCAGAACTTGTTATTAAAATTGAATCATCACTCATCACTTGAGCAGATGGCTCCCATGGCTTTCTTTCTTTAAATGTGGAAATAAAAATATTAGTGGGACTCTCATTTTTAATTCTGTTTTTATTTCTTTGATTTTTTATCGGTCTTGCTTTTACTATTGATTTACAGTCTTCTACTGAACCTAAAAATGCTCCACAACAACGTAAACAAAACTGCAATCCAATACAAGGAGAACAGAACGTACAAAGTATGGGTAGACAAAATATAGTTTTCATTAATGAACAAGAAATTTCAGAGAAGTCGCGTTCATCCTGAGAAAGTATTTGAGTCTCAGCCTCCCTACAAACATCTCGAGGATTAGCTAAATCAATTCGAATATTGCGATAAATGGCGCTTTCCATTCCGTTACTACCAGATTTATATTCCTCAGGAAGACAAATTTCGATATCTAAACAGCATATGCTATCCCTATCCGCACATACAGGCACACACAACTCTGCTGCTTCATAGGCACGTTCTCGAGCATGCCGGAACAGTACAAGCTGAGGATCTTTGCCAAAGTTTGCAGTAGACGTGGCCTGCAGTTGCACATTATCATCAGGATGACTGAACGATTGGACGATCTTATATACCGTATTTGGCAATAACTGAAGCCGATTTACACCATCGCCTGGCGGTATTTCTGCTCGACCTTGACTGATATAATGACCATTTTCGTCTAAAGAATCTGGCCGTAAAGAATGGGAGTAGTACTGCCACTTCTGCTGCTTAAACTCCCTTGTAATTGATTTTTTCTCATTTTTATCATACTTATCATCTTTTTTTAATAAACCAATAGATGTCTCATCCATTTCTAGATCATCTTTTGATGAGCTTCCATATAGAGAAACCATAAAATTATATATCTCCCTCATTTTGTTCATCCCTAATTTTAATGAAAATTTATTCTATCAAAGCCTTTCATGAGGTTAAACTAAACCCCCCTTGAAAAAACACCGTTAAAATCACGGTATCAGCAATGGCCCAAAAAATTCTTGATTTATCGTATACGATTTGATAGTCTTTTTATTTAAATTTTGATATTAATGAAAATAAAATGAATAAGATTGTACTTCCTGAAAATCATTTTTCGCTGACTTCAACAACAGATATCACTGATATTTGTAAACCTCTTTTTGAAAATTCGCCCATCGCTTACTTTTGTTGGTTTAGGATGTTTAACAATGGTTATTCACAGCTCTTAATTAGCAATCCGGATTTACCTAAATTTCACCTAAATATCAAGAATTATCTGGTTACTCCGAAAATTGATGAAAAATTAATTAAAAAACAGTTTTATTATTTTAGTTTTCCAGATTTAAATGACAAATTCGACGAAGCTCTTTACAACTATAAAATTTTATTTAACATTCATTGTCCTATTTATTTATTTGAAAAATTCGATAACTATTATGATTCTTTTTGGTTCGCTTCCCAAGAAAATAATTTAGCGATTTATAATTTTTATTTAAACAATATGAATATGCTAGAGAAATTTAAATCCTATTTTAAAGATAAAGCCGAATCCCTTATTCAAAAAACAGATAACAACCGGCTTATCATACCTAATACAATGCAATCTAATCTTTCGAGAGCAAAACTCATATCAACACCACCGGATCGCTTAATTAATCAGCATAAACCCTTGTTGACGCTCTCTAAAAGAGAGATGGAAGTTACTCAATGGCTCGCGCGGGGCCGCACTCTTAAAGAGATCGCCAAGGTACTGCAACTGTCTCCCAGGACCGTTGAGCAATACCTAAATAGCGTTAAAAGGAAAACCGGACTGGAAAGAAAAAGTCAAATTATAGATCTCATAATGGGATTTTAAGTATTAGCACCCCTTGGGATAAGCCACCACTAAATCAGGGCGCGGACCGATTTATAGTCACGCAAGTAAAATTTGCCGACACTTTAGGGAACGCGTTACACCGCTCTCGCCTGCTTTATCTACGGTAGTGAATTAGACTCGTCAATTAGAGGGAATTACTGTTATAGTTTAATTTTGATTGACCATCGGGCGCTGCGGATGTAGAAGACGAGGAAGAGGAAGACGAGGAAAATGAGGATGAGACAAAGTTTAATTGCGGCAAAAAGCTTATAGATAAATTTATCCCTGAAGATGATGAACTTGATGAATTACTTTCTAAAGGAATTCCGCTACTTTCAACATCTTCTTCACCAGGCAATATGGGGAACTCACCCGCTTCGGGATCGTATGATGTTATGGCTATTACAGACCTAGTCCTTGGCGAATCACTTGCTGAATGATCATCGGCCTTAGAGTCGGATAATGTTAAGTCTACTACAGGCTCGATTTCTGTTAATTCATCTAGCATATAAGTTGTTAGATTATAAACCTCAGCCTGCAAATTTGATTTTATTGTTTCACTTTCTTCTGATAATTTTTCAATTCTCATGTCTACTTCTTTAGCAGGAACTCCATCAATCATCAATGACGAATAAGCGACTAATATTTTTTCCTTGAAATTCTCGACTTCGAGTGAATATACATTTTTGAAAGCCTCAATGATCAAAGCGTCTAATTTACCAGCTTGCTTACAAATTCGGATTAGATTGGTAATACCGGGATAATCCACTATATCTGGATAAGCATGTACAATGAGAAAATCTTTCGTTGCTACCATAACAGTTAATTCAAGTATCAATCTTGATAAATTTGTGTTTAAAAAATTAAAGAATTCTTTAGGTATAGAATTCCCTGGGGTATCTCTGAGATCGATTATATTTCGATTTAATGTATCAATAAGAATTAAGTTATGATGTATATATGAAATTAATAAATAAGATTTACGACAATCAGAACTAGATATTCTCTCATTTTCTATAAATAATCGACATGGAATAACTAATTTTTCAAAAATTATTCTATCTTTCTCATAAAGAGGAAATCTATAAATATCATTCGATAAAGTTTTTATTAATTTGAAATAATATACCTCTTTAAAGGTATCATCAAATAATAAATTAATTTCAACTAAATCACTTAATTTACTTAGATTTTCAAATACGTCATCCAATCTTTTGCGCATGCGACCAATCGGCGGATCATATTTTTCTTCCTTAAAATCAAATCCTTCTGCAATTTTATATAATTTTATAAAATTGAAAATTTGACTACCGGAAACATCCTTAAGGTCACATTGAAACAGATGGTTGTTTTTAATAACTAAATTCAAATAATCCAAGCCACTCTCTTTGGTTAAAGGGATATTAATCATAATACGTTCAGATACGGCTTCTTCTAGATCAGGAACCTCAGGATGAGATCTTTTTGGATACTCTACTTTTTCCTCCATAAAAGATAGAGTTTTTTTGACAAATGGATTTTCGGTTTGAACAGTAGTGAAAAAATTTCTAGGGGCCATTAAATAAACATCATCACTAATCAGTTTAATATGGATATTTCTAAAATTTTCCTTACTAAAAATTCCGAAATTATCCTGTAAATATGCAATAAATTCTTTACAAGAATGCCAAATAATTATTTTTATATCCATGTGCTCAAGTATATATTTCACCCAGAATTTCAATTCGTCAGACACCGAACAAAAAGATAAATCTATGGTGATACCATCTTTAAGATAGCGTTGTAACTTAGCTATAAAATATTCGGGTTTATGCGAAAGCGAAAGATCTAATATACCTTGCTCTTTTAACTTTTTTAGTTTTCCATTTAATATCGCTTTATTCGATAGTCGCTTGAACAAGAAAAACTGTCCATGTTTTTCTGGATGCCAGGTATTTCTATAACCCAACTTTCTGAGTATAAAATCATTTATGGTGAGCTCTTCATAACCTGAAAAGATTAAATATTTAAGATTATTTTTAGCTGCTCCTTGCAATGCAGTTAATGCATCAAATGCATTTGGCAGAACGTTGCGGGTTAAGCAACCGGAAAAGACAGCTATGGTGATAATTTTTTGTCCCTTAAATTTGGATATTTCATTTTTTAGAATAGCATCCGTATCTAAAAGATTTCCTAGTATAAACTGACAAGATTTGAATTCAGCAATTTTATGTTCATTACAGACCAAAATATTTTCTTTATTCAAATCAAAACCAAAATATGAAACCTCATTATGTAGATTATCGGCTAGCCTGCCATCTAGAAGCGGCGCTAATCTACCTTCACCACACGCGAGGTCACCAATAAACAAGGGTGCTGACTCTTTGGACATTATTTCAAGGAAACACCGGACAATTCTTTCCCTAACCATTTCGTAAAACGTAGAGGTAACTGCTTTATAAGAATCTTTCACGCTCTGTTTTTGCCAATCAATACTTGGTTCTACTCTACCCGCAAAAGCGACGATTTCCCCTGCACACTTAAACTCGGTTATATTGTCTTTCAATAGGTGATGCAGTTCAGCCCCATCAACATCAAAGATTGCCTGCCTGCTATTATCTGTAAAAAGCAGGTAGATAAAGTAACTTCGAGCTTTTTTCATGCTTTGGACAACATTAGGTCCCCGCCCAAATCCTAATCGTAAAATTTTGATGCGTTTACCATTATAAAAAAACGCACCATTTTTAGTTGATTTTAATTCTACGTACATCAAATCAATCGGGAAATGAAGCTTATGGTTATCCCTTTTTACGCCTGACTTCACGATTTCTTCGAGAGAACTGTCTTGCTTTTCTTTGGTCTCGCATGCTATGCTAATAGCTGTCTGTATGTTGTTTTTCATTTGGTTTCCAAGCTTTCGAGCTGTTGGGTCAATTCTAACCAATGATTATTAAGACAGGATTAAGAAAAGAATATGAAACAAAGTTTTAATGCTTTAATTACTGCCGCGGCAAAAAATAATGTTGACGAAATAAAGAAAATTCACAGTGCAAATACTGTTAATCTCAGTGATTGTGGTAGCGATACGAAACGTACACCTTTACATTGGGCGGCACTGAATGGTTGCGTTGAAGCGGCCAGGTATTTGGGCGAACACTCTCCAAAAATATCAATTAATAAACAGGATTCGAAAGGAAATACCCCAGTTAATTTGTGTACTCAACATAGCACGAATCTGCTGGCGCGGCTGGCTACGATTTTGTGTTTGTTTGATTTAGGAGCTGATCCATTCCTCTCAAATGAGGAAGGAAAGACTCCTCTAATGGGCATGGTTAGCATCAGAGATTCAAAAGAGGCCTCTGCAAGCCTCGTAGCACAGGAACAAATTAACTTAATTATTCAAAAGATAAAAAACATTGCGATCACTCAAGCCAGAGAAAAAAATCAATCCATTCATATAACTAAAAATGGAACAATCCATTTTATTGATACCCGCACTCCTCTTTCAGCCACTTTTCTCAAAAAAGCCACCCCTCTTGTTGTGGGTAAACCGTCGGCTGATCCAAAGGATCTTAAAATTCAATCGACAGAAAACTCCCCAACTTATGTCTCAAATTGTGTTTAGCCACGAAAAAAAGATCGCTGATGCCGGCTGGCGCTAGAGAAGATGGCCCTGCTTAATGTCCGGCCTTAGAATTCATTAGCTTGATACTGATCTGACATCGACTTCCGATTTTGGCTAGTCTGGTGGTCGGGGAACTGATATCCTTCCTCTATGAAACTGAATTATGACCCGCAAGAATTTTATCGCGCCCATTTAGCCCGTGATCCGCGTTTTGATGGTAAATTCTTCGTCGCCGTGAAATCGACCATGATTTATTGCCGGCCGATCTGTCCAGCCCGCAAGGCTCAATTGAAAAATTTAGAGTTCTTTATTCATTCTGCCCAAGCTGAGGAAGCCGGTTATAGGCCCTGCTTACGTTGCCGGCCTGAAACGGCGCCTGGCTCGGCAGCTTGGATCGGCACATCGGCAACCATCCAGCGAGCTATTCGCATGATGGATTGCTTTGCGCTTGAAGAATTGTCGATCCATGACTTAGCTACAAAATTAGGCATTGGCGAACGCTGGCTTCGCGAACTCTTTCAGAAACAAGTGGGCGCTAGTCCGCAATCCATTTTAATGTCCAAGAAACTGGATATCGCCAGAAACCTACTCGATAAATCATCACTCTCCATAACAGAAATTGCTTTTAGCTCAGGATTCCAATCCATTCGACGTTTTAATGACGCATTTAAAATAAGGTTTCAAAAAACTCCAAGCTCTTTTAGGAGAGAACCGTGCTCAAACGGTCTACTCCGATTACAATTGAGCTATCGTCCGCCTTACGCATGGAATGATCTGATGCATTTTTTTAGTAATCGCGCCATTCCCAAGCTGGAATTCATTGAAGATAATTCTTATCAACGTCTCTTTAATTATGGTGATGTACGCGGATGGTTTAAAGCAAAACATAGTCTGAATAACACCATAGAAATCGAATTCAAGGTAAACAAAAGCTCAAATATCATGGAATTTGTAGCCCGGCTAAAAAATATTTTCGATTTGGATGCCGACCCTATGGCTATCGAAAACTGTCTCAAGGAAGATAAAAAACTCAGCCCCTACTTAACTCAGTATAAAGGCTTGAGAATTCCCGGATGCTGGGATGGCTTCGAACTCGCCGTCCGCGCTGTGGTGGGCCAAAAAATCAGCGTCAAAGCGGCACGAACCATACTGAGCAGAATTGTGGAAATTTGCGGCGAAAAACAAACTTTTGATGAATCCCTCCACCTCGAACAATTTTTTCCAACACCAGAAAATATCCTTACTGCGGATTTAACCCAGATTGGATTAACCAAATCGAAAATTGAATCTTTAAAAATTTTGGCCAAAGAGATCGTTAATAAAAAGATTGTTCTCGACGGCACGGCAGATTTTGCAGATACTTGCCAAAAACTTCTCTCCATAAAAGGAATTGGCGCATGGACAGTGGAATATATTGCGATGCGCGCCCTTCGAAACCCGAATGGATTTCCAGAAACTGATTTAGAACTTAAAAAGAAAATATCCCAGCTACAATTGCATCCTGAAAAATGGACGCCTTGGCGAGCCTACGGAGCGATTCTGCTTTGGAATCTACAATTGGAGAATAAAGTATGCAAGCAATAAAACAAATTCGATTCTTACCCAAAACCATTTCCTATAACAAAATAAATTCACCCGTTGGGGAATTAGCTATTATTACTTCATCCGCAGGACTTCATGCCATTTTATGGGATAATCCCCGCAAAAATTCGCAGTATGAGAAAATGATTAACGGCCTCACGCGATCTGAAAACGAGATAACAATCGTACGCACTCAGCAACAGCTGACCGAATATTTTCAAGGCCAGAGAAAACAATTCGATTTACCTCTGATAATGTGTGGCACAGACTTTCAAATTCAAGCCTGGAATGAATTACTCAAAATACCCTACTCATCAACCATTTCTTATGGCGAACAAGCTGAAAAAATTGGCAATAAAAATAAGGCTAGAGCCGTTGGTATGGCCAATGGACTCAATCCAATTCCCATCATTGTTCCTTGTCATCGTGTTATTGGCAGTAATGGCCACTTAGTAGGTTTTGCCGGAGGCACAGAGAAAAAAGCCTATCTTTTAAAGTTAGAAGCGTCGCAATGAACAGCCACCGCAGAAAATTAGCCTTCTCTGCATTATGCATGGGCTTTTTTATGGTCATTTTAGATGTCACCATCGTCAATGTCGCTTTGCCCACTATTGCTTATTATTTTCATACCACCTTGTCGAAGCTACAGTGGATAGTAGCTGGCTATACGTTAACTTTTGCAGGATTATTATTGCTGATCGGTTCACTCAGTGATATTTTCGGCGCGAAAAAAATTTTCCAAATTGGTTTGCTTGCATTCGTCTTAACTTCATTAGGGTGTGGACTTTCTCAGTCAATCAGCGTGTTGATTTTTTTTAGATTGCTGCAAGGTGCAGCAGGTGCGTTGCTATTACCCTCCTCCCTGGCGTTAATTACCGGGCTTTATTCAGAAGCCAAGCAAAGAGCGCATGCTATTGGGATCTGGGCAGCATTAGGTGGAGTTGCATGTGCATCCGGTCCTTTCTTAGGCGGCTTGTTGACGAGCGTATTTTCTTGGCGAGTAATATTTCTTATTAATATACTAATAGGCTTAGCCGGTTTTTTCCTTATCTCAAAGAGCATTGACGATATAGAAAAAAATAATCTACGTCGCATAAAGTTCGATTTTTTAGGCCAGATTACTGGTTTTGTCACTATCTTGCTACTAGCGTATGGATTAATTGAGGCCAGCACTTATGGCTGGAACAGTCCCATTATTATAGCTTGCTTTATCATCAGCGCACTCTCATTGGTGATTTTTTTAATTGTTGAAAGCCGAACAAGTTACCCTATGCTACCTTTAGACCTCTTTCGTAATAGAGTGACTGCAATGGCTCTGATTGCGGCGATGATTTTGAATTTAGCATTTTACGGTGAGCTCTTCATGATACCGTTCTATTTCCAAAATTTAAGACATTACTCAGTTTTTATGACTGGCCTCGCTATTCTCCCATTACCTGGATTAGCTCTTTTCGGCTCTTATCTTGGCGGTAAATTGAACTCCAAAATCGGCTCAGCCAAAATCATTTTTACTGGCCTTTTAATCGCCGCAATTGGATTTTATGCGCTCTTGACATTAGAACAGACAACACCCAGTTACATATGGATTATGATTCCGTTCTTAGCCATTGGTTTGGGTGTGTCCTTTACAACACCTGCGATGACCTTCGCCGCCATCCATTCCGTTGCACAACCACGCGCCGGAATTGCAGCAGCGGTTTTAAATACTGGGAATCAAGTTGGCAGTCTTATCGGAGTCGCTGTTTTTGGGACAATCGCGGTCATGGCTAAAAATTATATATCGGCAATGCACATTACTCTGTTTCTTGCCGGAACAATGTTTCTTATTACCGCATTTTTAAGTTTATTGATAATGGAGTAAAAGAACTCATAATACTGAATATGGATTGGCTTTAGTGGGAAAACCACCTCGCCAGTGAGCATGGGCCGGGGATCCTGGTCGCATGCTGCACTGGCGCATGTACTAAGGATCACCCATGATGGTTCGCCGAACTTCTTATTACTACCAATCAATGGCCGCAATCGAACCCGTCCATTGAGCCTGACTTGGGGAAACACATACAGGCAGCATCTAACCGCATGTAAAATATGCAGTGAGGCGCTTTTTTTTAATGGAAGTTCAATCCGCCAGAACCAGCGGTTTAAAAAAGAGGACAAATCGTATAAGCTATCATTAGCCATTGTTAACATCCAGATGTTGACGGTGGTCAGTCCGAGGTTGGTGTTTCAGCACCTGCCCCGGACGCTTATATTTAAACTCAGCTTAAGGTAGAAAACAAGCACCGTAGCATAAAGTAACCGTTTATCCAGAAACTCCGGATAACAGATTTATTTTATTAAAGGCCCTACGGAGTTCGGATGACAAGCGATGCGGGCGGCCATCGCGGCCGATGCAAGCAATTTGTATGGTAAGGTGCACCAACATAATCCCTGCGCGCTGTATTTCTTGATCGAATTCAACCGAAGCGCCACCGAGTGAAGCAAGCCGTGTCGCCACAACCAGATCATCATCGAGACGGGCCGCTTGATTGAAATCGGCAGTGCAGCGGCGAACTACGAAGGCAAAGCCAGTTGCCGTGCGCAGCGCTTCTTGCTCAACACCAAGCTGCCGCAGCATCTCCGTGCGCGCACGTTCGGCAAATTTAAAATAGTTGGCGTAATAGACCAGTCCGAGCGCATCAGTGTCTTCATAGTAAACCCGCACCGGGAAGTGATATACGCCGTCACGCACCACTCCTTCCCGTGGTAAAAAGGCGTTCATGGCGCCTCCTTAGAACTGAAAATCGAAAACTGCTTCATAAAAATTTCCTTAGTATTGCCTAGTTATAATACTAAGAGTTTATCCCAATTGGAATATATTGCCGCAAGCTAATAGTAGACACGTACAGTCCAGCCATGAAAAGCTGTTTAAAGTTAACATCCACTGCTTAAATGTCCTTTTGTTCGTGCTCATATATAATACTAAGAGTGTACCCCAATTGAAACATATTGCTACAAGCTAATTTTTCTTTCAGCCGTTCAGTATAAGATTCTACAGTTCTTTTAGATATGCCTAAGATCAATGAAATATCTTGCGCGGTTTTGCCTTGCTTCAAGCAATTTATACAATCGATTTCGCGAGGCGTAAAATTGATACGGTTTGAATTTTCCATGATTGCTCCTTGGTTTTTTATTGGGCAGCAAACACAAACCATCCTAAAATGTCTCGATTAGTTTGATCATAATCAAAAATTTTATTTATTTCAAATAGTATTTATACGGATATCTATTTTTTTAAAATGGCGATATGGTTTTAGATAGGTATTTAGGGTTAAGCGGTGAAAACAGAAAAATTTTTTCACGCTTAAAATCTAATAAAAAAGGAGGCATTATGAAAAAATTTAAACCATTAAAAAATATTCCTATATTAGGAGCACTGGGCGGGTTTAGTGACATTGTAGAAAAAACCATAGATCTAATACCAAATATAATGAGAGAGGCTCGCGCAATAAAGGATATAAAACAAAAACACTTAGAAGTAATGGCAAAATTGGAAACTGAAAGAAGAACAGAATTTATGAAGGCAGACCTTTCAAGAGACCAAATTAATAAGCAATTTGAGTTAGCCAAAAATCTAATTAATGAACAGTTTGAAATAGCCAAAGAAAAAATAAAAGAAAATACTAAGCTAGTAGAATTTTCAAGATCCTATGACACTCATAAATTAGATGTATATGCAGAGTTAAAGGGAAAGGAAATGGATCTTAGTTGGGATATGTTTGAGTCAAAACAATACCAAGAGGGAGAAAAAGACAAACGCAAGACTGGTTTAACGAAGCGTGATTTTGATCTAAGACATAAAGAACGAGAGGCTAAGTTTAGCATTGGCAGAGAAGCTTGTACTATAATTTTTAACTCATCAACTCCAAGACAATATAAAGATTTGGAGATTGATATTCCTGGCGTACTCAAAATTTCATGTAGAGAAGCTACATTCGGTAATCTTAGTCCGCCATTAACGTGGCCTGGCATTCCGCAATATGCATCAATTCAACCCAAAAAAGCCACAGTCACTTTTTGTTTATTTGTAAATAGAGCAGAAGGAGAATCCAGTGAAGAGCAGATGAAAATTTTAGTTCCAACAGGAAAATCAAATGAATTAAATGCATCCATCATGAATAAGATATTCCATCAATACCTTTATGGTGCGGATGTTTATTGTTTAACAACTGAAATTGAGCCTTTCAATGATCAAATTCAATATCTAGAAGATGAGTATGCGTCGCCGAAAATTTCATTAAATGTCAGAGATCCTGATCAACCATACTTGGTTACTTCTTATAGACACCATAGTTATGCTGGATTACAAAGCGTGGTTTGTGAAAGTTATCGAGACTGGGGACCCGCCACTGAAATTTCCCTAGATCCAGTAATAGGAAGACGGCGGGAGAACTTAACTTTCTATTCAACTAGAGCGGTCCCTGTCACTTTTACAGGATTCCGATTTGCATACCAACCATTAGGTAATAGTTCGCCGACACGTATTCCAAATTCTGGTATAAGCATCTCTGAATTAAGACGTTCCGGCATGTTTGCAAAAAGAAGTGAGCAAAGACAACTGCCACAGCCATTAGATTTTTCTAGTAGGTTTGAAATGTAATACATCCAAGCAAGGCCGCGAGCTCACGCTCGCGACTTGCGGGATATAAATGTTCCGTCTTGATATTCTTGAAATGCTTTTCGAAGTTCTGCGTGGGTATTCATCACGATCGGGCCATACCAGGCTACGGGCTCATTGAGCGGTTTTCCTGACACCAGCAAAAATCGAACGGAATGTTTGTCAGTGGTCACTGTGATATTGGCGCCACCCATTTCATAAAGCACAAGAGTACCATCTTTGCATGGGCAAGGCGGGTTCATATCAAAATAATTAACACCGGCTGCATCGTGTGAAAAAGGAGTTCGCGCCAGATCGAAGTAAGCTTCACCATCAATAACATAAGCAAAAACGTTATGTTTTTCTTTGACTAAATGCATAAATGATTTACCCGCAGGCAGCGTCACATCTAAATATTCAGGATCGGTTACAATACCTTGCACTGGACCTTGAGTTCCATTTACAGTCCCGCAGATAATTCGAATCGAAGCCCCGTCCTCAGTAGCTACCAGTGGAATTTCATTGCGTTTTATTCCGCGATAACGTGGCTCCATCATTTTTGAATGTGCCGGGAGATTGGCCCATAATTGAAATCCTAACATCTCTCCCTTGCGATTTCCTTTGGGCATTTCTTGATGAATAATGCCGCTGCCGGCAGTCATCCACTGCACATCACCCGCTGAAATATCACCTTTATTACCCATGCTGTCGCCGTGTTCAACATCTCCATCCAGCACATAAGTTATCGTTTCTATGCCACGATGCGGATGCCAAGGAAATCCAGCCTTATAATCTGCAGGATTTTCCGAGCGAAAATCATCCAGTAATAAAAAAGGATCCAGCAGCGGTAATTCATGAAATCCAAATGCACGCTTAAGATGAACCCCAGCGCCCTCAATGGTGGGTTCGCTCTTCCAAATTTTCTTGATTGCACGCTGACCTTTAATTCCTTGCATAATACCTCCTTGGATGCAAAATCAATGCTTTGCACTATAATAATAGTATTAAAGTCGTTCAAAAACGAGCAACGCAAGCAAGGAATCATATATGGGTTATATTAGCGTTGGAAAGGAAAATTCCAACAGCATTGATATCTATTTTAAAGACTGGGGAACAGGACAGCCCATCGTATTTAGCCATGGCTGGCCACTCAGTGCAGATGCCTGGGAGGATCAGATGTTATTCCTCAGTTCCCACGGCTATCGCTGCATCGCTCATGATCGCCGGGGACATGGCCGTTCATCTCAGCCATCAAACGGTAATGACATGGACACTTATGCGGATGACCTTGCCGCTCTTGTTAAAGCACTTGATTTAAAAGATGTGATCCATGTTGGCCACTCCACCGGTGGCGGTGAAGTTGCTCGCTATATTGGCCGACACGGCTCCAAGCGTGTAGCTAAAGCAGTCCTCATTAGCGCAGTGCCACCCGTCATGCTGAAATCCGCCAAGAACCCTGCAGGCTTACCCTTGAAGTTTTTGATGACTTGCGCGCCAAAACGCTTGCTGACCGCGCGCAATTTTGCAAAGACATTGCGATGCCGTTCTACGGCGCTAACAGACCAAGCTCTAAAGTATCAGAAGGCTTACGCGAATCTTTCTGGTTGCAATCGATGCTTTGTGGTTTTAAAGGCTTTTATGAATGCATCAAACAGTTTTCAGAAACTGACTTCACCGAAGACCTGAAGAAAATGGATATCCCTACTCTATTCATTCAGGGTGATGATGATCAGATTGTACCTTACCAAGATGCCTCTGTGCTTGCGGTGAAGCTAGTAAAGAACGGTCAACTCAAAATTTACCCGGGAGCCCCTCACGGCCTTTGCTCAACTCACAAAGAACAAGTAAATACAGATTTGCTCGCCTTTTTCCAAAGCTAAAGTCACTCCGCCAGATGTGTGGCGAGATGATCGAGCCGGTCCAAAAGTTTATTGCGAACAGCAAGGTTAATTCTCTCTGTACGCCATAATCGAAATAATTCGGTTTTTTCCACCTCAATCAATCTTAGCCTTAATGAAAGAAATGTTTCTTCTTCGAGTTCGGTTTTTTCATCATGAGGCAAGTTGAGATCGTGACTCTTAATTCTAGTTTCGAGCTTTAATTTAAGGATTTTATACCATTGGATACAAAATTTGACTTCCTCCAACAACTGTTGTTTATCTTTAACCTGATCTTTGTAATCAGAAAGCCATTCTAGAACTGCCTTAATCATTTTCTTTCTAGCTTTAAGTTCCGTAATATGCTCAGAATATTGTTCACGTTTTGCAAATTTTTCTATGCCCAGTATTTTCACTAGCCAAGGCAAAGCCAAACCTTGTAGCAACAGGGTGACTACAATCACGCCATACACCAAAAATAGGAGTAAATCTCTTGGGTTTACTCCATTCGTCAGCGCCGGTAATAATGGCACCGAAAGAGCGGCAGCCAATGAAATGCTACCACGCATCCCGGCCCACGCCACCAAAAACACATTTTGCCATATAAGCTTAGGTTCATTTTTACGAATTGATGAGAATAAAATGCCTGGGATATAAGCTGAAATATATACATAAATAAAACGACCAATAATCAACACCGCAAGCACTGAACCAATATATAATAGCAGCGGCGACAACGGTATCACTGAAATTCTTTTCATAATCGGCAACATATCCAAGCCCACTAAAAGAAATAACAGACTTTGAATGGCAAAGGTGATGGCAGGCCACATCGCGCGGCCAACCAATCTAAATTCCGGTGTGAACCGAGTGGCATAGGTATTACCGATAACAAAACCCGTCGCTACCGTGGCAATCACCCCACAGCCGCCAAGCATTTCGGCAGGCAAGTAGGCTAAAAATGGCGTTAGCAATGAAGCAATGACATGCAAGGAGGGATTGGTAATTTTAAGTCTTAATTCCCCGAGAATATAGCCTAAAATAAGCCCATAAACAGTTTCTCCAACCACAACCAAAATAAAGGCCGCCGCCGCATGGAGCACGTAAAACTGATGGGTTATGACCGCCGCTAAAGCAAACCGGAACAATATCAGTGCTGTGGCATCATTCAACATGCCCTCGCCTTCCAAAATCGTGATCACTTTATCCGGCATCCTAATTTTTTCCGCGATAGCAACAATTGCCACA
Source organism: uncultured Pseudomonadota bacterium (assembly GCA_963697455.1). Taxonomy (GTDB): domain Bacteria; phylum Pseudomonadota; class Gammaproteobacteria; order Coxiellales; family Coxiellaceae; genus JAFEDN01. Next base: position 85,825 of record CAVOOI010000024.1, read on the forward strand.
TCATCCGGCGGTGAAATAATGGCGCCAATCACAAAAGCCAACGGCCAACCCAGTTGCGGAATAAGCCTGTTCAGAATAAACGCCACTAAAACGGTGATAAAAATAACATGCCCCACCGACAGCAGACTGATAGGCCGGAAATTTTTTTTAAAATCCTTCCACGATGCAAAGGCACTGATTTGATAAACCAACATAGGCAGAAAGATATTCAAAACTAAATTGGGATTCAGGGTAATCAAAGAAAAACCAGGGATTAGACTCAGCAACATGCCTACTACAACCAAAAGCAAAGACACTGGAATAGCCAATCGATCCAACAATTGCCCAATAATCACGACAATTCCGAATAAAGCTAGGTAGGTGATGATCTCAATCATTACGCAAAGACCAAAATGTGTATCATAACGGCAATATATCAATCTCACTCGGTAACATCAAGGTTTTTAAGAGACTGTAGGGTCAATTCTCGAATTGTGAAAAAAATCTATGCAATTTTGGAACAGATTAAAGATATTTTTCACGATTCGGGTCAGATTTGATTTAAAATAAATTATAGCTATAATCAATAAATAGACTTTTTGGAAATAGTATCTCATTGTTGTGATGAAATTTATTTGACTTGCAAAAATTTTGTTTTTTTTAACGTATTGAGTGGAGATTAGAATATGAAAAAAACCAACCTGTCGGTCAGCCTGACAGCTTTAATTTTAACAGGCGCACTCTTCAGTAGCGATCTATTTGCTGCTGAAAATCAAGCGACAACTAATCAAAGTAATTCCGCCACAGTCATCATTACAAATCCTGATGGATCTTCTGTCAAAAAAATGTCAGATGGTACAAAAATCATTACCAATGCCAATGGTTCTTCTGTCAAAACTTCACCAGATGGTACAGAACTCATAACCAATACTGATGGCTCTTCAGTAAAAACGAGTCCAGATGGAACAAAAATTATTACAAATGCGAATGGCTCTTCTGTTAAAACATTGCGGGACGGCACGCAAATTGTAACCAATGTCGATGGTTCATCAGTTCAAACTAATCCGGATGGCAGTAAAACCATTACCAATTCTAATGGCTCTTCGGTCCGAACGGTTCCTGATAACCAAGGCCAAAGCCATTAAGGGCTTACCGTCATTGCGAACGCAAGTGAAGCAATGGATTGCTTCGCTAACGCTCGCAATGACAATTGTCAACAGACTCTAGTGTCACGTCTCATTTTTTCTTTTTTTTAGTTTCATCCCGTGATTTTTCAAGCTGAAGACGTGCGGCAGATTTTTTTGGTCTGCGCGTTGGATCAGCCCGAGCGCTAGTCTTTGAGGGTTCTTTCTCGTCTAAAGCGATTCCAAATAATGCGGATAAATCTGTGTTTTCTAGCGTTTTAGCTTCGGGCAATGATGACGGTGATTGTGACAGGCGTTTGCCTGCTTTGACAATAAGATCGTCACGATTCACCTGGCGCAGTAGAAACAGCAACTCCGGCGCTTCGTCGAGACGAGCACCCACGCCATATAAAACCGCTGCGGCGTGCTTGCATAAACCCGCGTAATCCGGGCATGAACAGCGAATACTAATTTCTTTAGGGTGCGGAAACAATCCTTTTTCCGGACGGGTCATCGTCGTCATCACTGGTTTGGAAAATCGGCCTTGCAATAATTCAATCATGGAATCAAATTGGCCCGCGCAGTCATTCACCAAATTTTTCCAACGGGCCTTCGGCAATCCCGTAATACTGATGTTCACTCGGTAGATATCGGAACCGCTGACCAACGCCTCAATCCCACCCGGCTGGAGCTGCAGATCAATCACCGAGCCATTGCGCACGTAAGTCCGCCCTCTCGGTAACCGGCTTTCAAAATCGCTGTAAGATTCCAGATTATCGCACCACGCTTTACCCCAAAACGATTTCGCAATCGTTCGACCTTCGATATGCACGGGCTTAACTTCACGCCCTTGTTTTTTTAATCGTGCGACCTTGCGCGCCGCTGCCGCGCGACGTTTGGCCACCGGCACATAAGGCGGAAAATCGCTGTATCGGTCCCATCCCATGATTATTCTCCTAATACTTGATGGATATCTAATGAGATCATATCTAACAATTCTTTATTGCTCAACGTGGTCAGATTGAATTCGTCACTGGCCGACAGCAAATCATCTGCCAAAGCTTTTTTCGTGCGGATCAGCGCATCAATTTTTTCTTCGATCGTTCCTGAACAAATAAATTTATGCACCAGCACATTTTTTTTCTGGCCGATACGATATGCGCGGTCCGTCGCCTGGTTTTCCACCGCAGGATTCCACCAGCGATCAAAATGAATGACGTGTGCCGCCGCGGTTAAATTGAGCCCCGTGCCACCTGCTTTTAGCGATAACACAAAAAAAGGCGGGCCCGATTCCTGCTGAAAAGTTTCTACGAGCTGCGCACGTTGTTTAATCGCCGTTTGCCCGTGCAGCGTCAAACCATCGCGCTGAAACACGCGGGCCAGGCAATCATGCAGGGCCGGGATAATTTCTCGAAATTGGGTAAAAATCAGCACTTTTTCCTGTTTGGCAGCGATGGTCGCGGCAAGCTCCTGCAATCGCAAAAATTTACCACTGGCGGCGGACTCATATTCGCCATGCCCCAGCCATTGACTGGGATGGTTGCAGATTTGCTTTAAACGCAGCAGAGATGCTAATACCAAACCGCGCCGGGCAACGCCATCTAAATCTGTCTGATTAAGCCGCCGGGTTAATTCCTCCACGGCCTGCTGATAAGCAGCTATCTGTGGTTTACTCAACGCGCAATACGCGGTGATTTCGGTTTTATCCGGCAAATCAGCAATTACACTCTTATCGGTTTTTAAACGGCGTAAAATGTAAGGACTCACCAGCCGGCGCACGGTCGCGTGAAAATCTGGTTTTTTGGCATAATTTGCGAACGCGCGATAACCGCCGAGTAAACCGGGAGCAGCGAAATCAAACAGCGACCACAAATCCGTCAATCTATTTTCAATCGGTGTACCCGTCAAAATCAGGCGTACCGACGCTGATAACGCTTTAATCGCCTGCGTTTGCCGCGCGGCGGGATTCTTGATGCTTTGCGCTTCATCCAGAATCACGGTGTCCCATTCCACGCTGGTCAGCCAGGGCAAACGCAACACCGTGCCATAAGTCGTCATCACCACATCCGTCTGCTGTAAATCCGGCGGGTCTTCGCGGCGTTGCTTTTCTGCTTTTATCGCAGACTTTTTTGGCGCGGACGCATGTGCGATAACCACACGTAAATCCGGCGTAAATCGCGCCATTTCCGCTTGCCAGTTTCCCAACAGCGATGCCGGCACTATCAACAGATGCGGTTTTTTTTGCGGCGGTATAGATGAGCGACCGTGCTTGATGAGCAGCAATAACGCCAATATCTGCAGGGTTTTTCCCAATCCCATGTCGTCAGCCAGACAACCGCCTAAACGTAACTGGTATAATCGCCACAACCATTGCACTCCCGTCTGTTGATACGGGCGCAGGACTGCCTGAAGACGTGTCTGCAGAACAGTTTGTAAAGCGTGATCGCTGTTTTGCGGCTGGCGCAGATCCGCCAGCGCCGCATGTAACCATACTCCTTCAATGACACGCGAATATTCCGTTAACACCGCTGATTCGGCACTGGCCGAAGCAGATTGTGCGCCGGCCAGCCAGCGGATGCCTTCGGCCCAACTGAGCCCTTCTCGTTGCGTTTGTCGTTCCAATTTTTTCCAGTGCGCCAAGACCGCGTTTAATTTCTCCGGGTCCACAGCCACCCACTGTCCCTTGACCTGAACGAAACCACCCGGAGTATTTAACAGATTTTTCAATTCCAATTCGGTAAGCCGTTCACCGTTGGGCAATACCATATCCGCGCTAAAATCCAGCAATGCGTCCAGCCCCAAAGCGCTGGGATTTTTCTCGCCGATTTTAATCTGCAGCTGTGGATATGGCGGTTTTTTAGGATTCCACCAGTTGGGAACCCGCACCACAATCCCCGCCGTTTCCATCCATGGCGTTGCTTGCAAAAATTGGAAGGCTTCACCACTATCCCAGGCCAGCGGATGAAACAGCGCCTGTGAATCTAGTAGTTTTTTTAAAAACCCGCAGTGCTCCGCGGCTTTCTGAATCGGTAATAATAACGCCAGCAACTGCGCTCGCCGAGATTCGCCAGCATATTCCTGCAAAGCGCGGCTTAATGGCCAATGCTGTAACGTGGCTTCCTTCGACAAACGCGCGGTATAAGTTGCCATAAATGCGAACGGGCGCTGCGGATCGGATTTATTTTCGGCTAAATGAAAGCAGACGCGCCCGACTTTGTGCCATGCTGGGTAATGTGTTTCCAAATATGCGGACAGTGTGGGGTTTTCAAATTCAGTCACTTCACGAATCAATTGCTGAAGCAGTGTTTGCCACCATTGACCCAACCGCTCCAGATTTAAATATTCACCACCGCGCATAAACGGCGCTTGATCGAGTAAGGTCTGTAATTCGGCTGTTGGCGACAAAATCTGGCGCCAGGCATCGCCGCGATCATCTCCAGTACGCGCCTGCTGACAAACGGCATTCAGTAAACACTGGGAAAACTGCCGCCAGAAAGCGATACCGGGCGGCAGCGTTTCGTTAAAAAACCCAAATCCCAGATGCAGCAAACCATGCGCGGCATCATTAGCAAATAAAGCGCGAATTTTCTCAATGACCCCAGTGGACCCAGGACTTTCCACAGCAGAATCAGGATGCTCTTCCAAATACAGACGCCCGCCGGGAGACAGTGTCAAATCAATCCACTGAACTGTGTCAGTTTTTTCAATCATAGCTCCAAAACTCATTTCTCTTAGCACATAGGCAGTATAATATCAGTTTTTGAGCTTGGAAACGATTTAGAGCAGATGACTAACATTCACTTGAATTCACGAAAAATCAGGAACATATGACCGTTAATTCCGAATAAGCGGTGACACACCTCCATTGACAAGAATTGTGTATTTTGATACGATTGCAAGAGGAATTAGGTATTATATAAAATAAAACAATGTTTAAAATCAAAGGTACTACAAGTTAAAGATATGAAAAATTCAAAAAATAAACCCGTTATCGCAAGTCCAGAAGATCTAAAACTTTTTGAAAAACACTACTGTTCAGCTATTGACGACAAAGATATTAAGCCTTTGCAAGCTTTCGTAACAAGTTATCCTCAGTTCATTGATGTGATTCCAAACCGACCATTATGGGCGGCGGTTTGTTGCAATGACCTTGATTTTGCTACATGGTTAATTGATCAGGGTGCTGATGTCAACTATGCAGACTCATACCACCAATACACCATATTACATGAAGATTTTAGTCATGGAAGAGACATCAGTTTACCAATGTTTAAATTATTGTTAGCAAAAGGCGCTAAAACAGATGTTTTTTGTAAGGGAAGCAATTGGGGTGAAGATCGACTGACTCCTTTACATTTAGCAGCAATGTATAATCGATTAGATTTGGTTATCGCCTTGTTACAAGCTGATGCATTGCCCCATTTGACTACTGGTGGTAGACATTCAAATACTGCTTTGGGCTTATGTATTAATAAAGGAAACAATATAACGATAATTCAGGAATTAATTAACGCAAAAGCTAATCCTAATTCAATTAATGGGTTGGGACAACCACAATTAGTAAAATTACTGAAATGTGGATTTCTGTATAAACCTGTTGAATTATTATTAAAAGCTGTAAAAATTTTAATGAAAGCTGGGGCTGCCCTTAATCTGAGTGATAACGAAGGTCTCACTCCGTTACATGTATGTGCTCAGAATGGATATTCAGAAATTGCAGAATACTTAATCCAAAATGGCGCTAATCCCGAACTTAAAGATGCGAAAGGTCATGATTTTAAATGGCATGCTGAGCATGGTAACATGCTATCTTTAGACCAAAGTGAACCTGAAGTTAAGCGTGTGATTTCTAGGATGAATGCTCAAAATTCATATCAAATTACAGAGGAAGGCTACTTTGTAGCACCTAAGGATAAAGATTCAAAAACTGTGTCGCCAATCGTTATGGTCGAGAGTGGTGAAAAAGGTGATCAATATGTAGAGAGATGGATTTCTTCATCCCTTGATGAGTATGTTAAAAATCGAGCAGCCGTTCTTCCTATTTGGGAAAAGCGAAATGAACTTAAACTTAACCAGGAGATTTCTACCAAAATAGAGCCTGAAACTTCATATCAAATTATAGAGGATTACAAGCAAATTAACTCCTGGGCAACTCTGTTTCCCTTGCCAAAAGGTTTAAAGCCATTTGTTATGGGTGGGAATGGAGCAGAGGAAGATGATGATGAAATTGGGTTAGATATTGTTTTGAATCAACGACAGCTTTAAGCAGTTACGCTGTAAACGCTATAGACATTTTAATATTATTTTAAGTATTATTGTTTACTATGGTCAAAGAGTAGCATAGACCACTTTAGCTATCTAAACTAATCATCCACAGGAAAAAAGCAATGAGCCGAGATCACAAATTAACCTGTTATTATACTCAAGCGCCTGAAATATCCAGAGTCAAAGAGGCAGAAGCTGAACCAAAAATTGAAATTCAACCAAATGAATGGAAAATGGTAGAACAGGGTCTGCTTTTTTCCAAGAGTTTTAAAAGCTGTATAGCCGTTGTCGCTGTACTGGCAGAACTAAAAAGTAACCGCGTTGAGCTGTATCTCTATCATGCGCGAGAGCAAGTTTTCTACCAAAAATTTATTCAGCATATACTGAAAGAAGACATTAGAACGATTCATATTTTTTCTAAGACAGCGGATGAATTTAGTCAACACTATAGTCGCGTACCTATACTGATAACTGAGTTTAAAGAAGCCCTGGCAAAAAATCCCAGTTCACAAACAAATCTCAATCGAGTTGAAGTGCCTTCTTACGATGAAGCCTCTTTCAATCCGCTGGAGCAAAAAATATTACTGAATAAAATAACCCAGAAGAACGAAAAAGAAATATTAGAAAGAGAGATCTTAATGGATTTGAGCCAAATGACGGAAAAATTATATCAATGGGGTGGAGCTGAACAAGAAGAAGGCTTAGGAGAAGAAGAGGAAAAAGACGATAAAAACCAATCTGCGACAAATTTTTTCAAGATAATTACTCCAGCAACAACCAGCAAGAAAATCGATGATTTAATAAAGCTGTTAGCGACGGATATGCTTGATCACCAGGCTGAAGAGGGCGGTGATGATTGGTCTATAAGAGTCTACAAAGCCCTGGCGCGGGTTCAGCGCTGCGATGTAATTATTTTTTCAAAAAATAATCCCATCATTATTAAACCAGCAACACGAAATACCGAGTCAAAACCTATTCAAATAGAGGATAATGGCAATGGACAATATGCCCTTTCAAAAAAATCTATCACCCCTGAAGAAACCGCTAACACAATCATTGCCGTTGATGCGACTCAATTTATGTCTCCACAGGAATTTGCGCGGAAAATCAGCAAAAAAAGAGGGCAGCCTGAAGCCTCTCTCAGTGATTCGGCAAAGGCTACCCTGCTTTATGATTCCAAAAATAAAAACCCAGGAACAGGAAAAAGCCCTGGTTGCTGTCCTCCGCAATGTTTAATTTTATAATGACTGACTACTGAAGTGAAGGTGATAACAACTCATAATGCGCATCATCCTGATAGGCTTCGGCTTCTCTAAAAGAGGCTGCGTATTTAACCACCAAGTCAGCGACAGGTGTCGGAATACCTTTATTTTGCAAGATAGGGATAGCGGTTTTATACTTAAACAGAGTCATGTTAGATCTGGCTTCAAAATATATTTCATTGAGTGACTGCCGCTCCAGCGGATTGTCCATAGGAAGTTTTAAATCTAATTTTGCACCCGCTAACAATAATGCCATCACTATCGGTTGGTACTCACTTAATGACTGCGCAAAAAAATGAATGGGCGCCACCTGTTTATCGGGACGAATCGCGGGGTCCGCCTTGGCTTTTAATAAAATTTTAACCACACCAACCGCCGGGCCACCTTTTTTTGGTGACCTTGACGCAGCCAGAAATAAAGGCGTCTTTCTCTGTGCGCCATCCTCTACAGCCAGATGATCACAGGGCGTAGCATTCACTCTGGCTTTGTGTTCAACTAATAGCTCAACAGCAGCTTCTTTGCCGTGTTGTGCCGCCCAATGTAATGGGGTAAACCCATAATTATTCCTATGATCAACCTTGGCTTTAGCTTCAAGTAATAGTTGCATAATCGGCAAACATCCCGCACGGGCCGCATAGAACAAAGCCGTGCTGCCTTCCGTATCGGTCACAGTCACTGCTTTTTGCGCCAGCAGAAGACAGCAAAGCAATTGTTTTACCAATCCCTCACCGAGTAATTTAGTCACTCGCTCAATATCCGCTCGCGCTGCTGCCTCGATAATGGCCGGTCGGCCTTGCTCTTTCATGATGTTTTCCTGGTAACTGTGATGATATTCTACATTATTATTATACATTAACTGCTGATATAAGTAAAAATCCCAGAGTTTAGGGCAATATTGAACCTTTGCGATTCAAACTTATGACCATGAAAAAAGCATCCACCATTAAAATATACTGGTAGAATTTGTCTCTCCATGCTCGAGAAGAAACAAACGATTTTTGCTAATCGCGAACCAGCCGGCCCTTCCGCAGAACCTGGATAAAAATTCAAAGGGCCAAAGTCCAGCACAATATTTTTGTTAATTTTTTTGCTTTTTAAGAAAACCTTAATTTTTTAGTGTTACGTTTAAAAGACAGGTTTTTTTGAATATATAATATATTTCAATGGGGGTTTATATGAAAAATAGCGAGAATGAATCCAAAGATCAACAAGTAGAATATGCTGAAAAGGTGAAGTGTTATTATGGGATATGGAAGGAAATCAATGGAAAAAGAGAATATCTAGAAGTACAGTCAACGCCTAAAACGCCTGAGGAGAAGAAAGCTTTGATGCAAAAAAAAATTAGGCGGCTTGCTGAAAATTATTCTAAGCCAGAAAGCACGCTTGAATTTTTTAGAACAGATGGTTTTTCTGCACAGCAGAAGCGCACTTCGTTGCTAAAGGTTGCTGATAGTTTTGATTCGAGCAAAAATATCCAATTAGATTACAAAGATCTTGCAGTACTACTTCAACAGAACGGCCTTAAGGGCAATTCAAATAAAGAAAGTGCGACATGCAAGTTTTTCCATAAAAATGTTCATCTTTGGCCTGATTCATTTATAAAATTTTATGAAGATTCTAGAAAGAATAGTGCCATGTTCTGGTATTATGAACCTTATTCTAAGCTTTTAGAGAAATATCCCCTTGATACTTCTGATACTTCTGAAACTGCAACTTTTCCAGTTAAAAATAAAAGCACTGAATCTATCTCAAATACCGAAGAAGATGTGGAATTTGTGGATGATAGGTTTTATACGTTAGCTTAGCTGGCTATCAATCAGGGACGATTGTCCGGCGGTAAGAGCAATGCATTCAAACATGAAATTCGCAAAAAGGCTGATTTCAAAAGCATACTGGATAGTAATACAAATAATTTATAATAGGGTTAATCTTATACCCAAAAGGTAACAATTAAATGTCTTTACTGTCGTTATTTGGCTTATGCGCAGTCACTCTTATGTTGGTTTTTTACACACTTGAAAATCGTAATCATTGGTTTATTTTTGGATTCAGTGTCGCATGCGGATTGGGATCAATTTATGGCTTTCTGCAAGGAGCTTGGCCTTTTGGAATCGTAGAAGGGATTTGGGCAATAGTGGCCTTAAAAAAATGGTTCCAGCATGGCAAAAAGTAATTTCTTAATGTGACCACCCTCGTTTTTTGAAGAAATCTGGCAATTTTAGTTTCTGCATGTTACACTACGAAAAAAATTTAGTTTAATTTAGAGAAAGGAAAAAAGGATGAAAGGATGAAATTATCTGAAAAAATAGTCTCCCATTTATTAAATCCGAGGTTAAGGAAAAATCACGTCGTAGATGATAAAAAACTGACCATTACATTTCCTACACTCGTGGATGAATCTAAAGAATCCACTTCATTGATTGGATTATTTTCCGCTGATAATCTAAAACATCTCAAAATATCAGAAAATGATTTAAACCATTATATTGAATATATTCAACACTATTGGTTAATCAGAGAAACTGATTTTAATTTTGAAAACAAAGCCTATAATTCGGCTGCTTATTATTGTACTCAACCGGATAATTTATCAAGAATAAAGGCAATCCAAGAAAGAAATTCATTTGACTTAAGAAAAGAATCTAGCAATGGAAGTTATTATCAGCTTTCCGATTTGGCTATCGGCGACATCCTTTCATTTATTATTTTATCACAAGGATTAAATCTGCATGATGAAAAACCGGTAGAGTCATTTCGATTAAAACTACCACCTAGAAAAATAAATAAATTCTTATCTAATGATAATAGCCATAATGAGATTCAAAAATTATTAGAATATTTAACTAACCCAAAATTAAAAAAGTCGCATCATTTTGACAAAGATAATGGTACAATCATTTTTTATTCATCAACAGATACAGAAGAAATCATTTCTTTTGAATCTTTATTTGAACCTGATAATTTTAAAAACTTATCCATCAATAAAGATATTTTAGATCGATATTTAGATTACATTAAAAATGCTGATGACATTAAAGATGGAGCTGATGATATTAAAAATTTTATTATCCCAGAAAAACCAGAATCTAACCAAAAACATCCCGCTTTCGATTATGCTAAATATTTTTATTCAGTAAATGGCACCGAAATGAATAAGATGCTCCGATATGAAGATTTACAATACGATTCCTATTCAAGGTGTCAATTTACTGAAATTATTAAAACAAATCTGAATGAAATAAATTATTCTGAACTAGAAGACCGGAGAAAACCTCTAGAAATTTTTATTGTCATCATTATGTCAACGTTTGAATTTCCAGAAATATATTTCTCGCAACTCGATAAAGAATTTTGTATGGAAAACTTACTACCGTTGCATAATAAAGTTTTAATTAGAAAATATCAAGATAAACTTTCTGAAGTAATTAACAAGGGTCCCCAATTTTTTGACCTATTAAATCAGATTAAAAAATTATTAGAGAATTACTTTAATATTACGGATGACACTATCCATGTATTAAAGATGTCAACGATTGAGTATATTGTTTCTACAATTATATTGTTTGTTGCTCTAAATCATACGCATGACTTAGATCCTGAAATGTCAGAAACTGAAACCTCATCTACTGAGTCATATCGATATGTTGGGTATCAAGGGGAAGCTCCTCTTGCATTAAAATTCCAGAACTCTTTTGACAAAGATCCAGCTTTTCTTAGCTTTAGTCGTCTTTCTAAATTCCCCGGTTTTAGTAATTTTAGATATACCTCTGATATAGATTATTATTTGATTTATAGTAAAAATAATCCCTCACTATTTATTGGTAAATATTCTAAATTACCAAATGAATCTGAAATTTTAGCACCTCCAGACACCCCCGTAGTGTATCAGAAATTGGATAAAATAGAAAATTTTATTTTTTTTGAAGCTAATTTTAATATGTCTGAGAAAAGATTCAATCCTGTTAATCGGCCACTAGAAAAGGTTATAAGATATTGTATTTTATACCTAAAGGAAAATATTTTTAATAAACCCTATGCAGATCCTCATGAATTGAATTTAGAATTATCGCATCCAAGCTACCCGAATTTACGGGTTTATAAGACAAACCATGACATCCTGCATGCTGTACGTCAGCCAGAAGGACTGCTTTCTGTTTTGGACTTTTTTGCAGCTCGGGCTAAAAATAAAGATTTCCGTGAATTTTGCTTTCAAATATTGAATCAAGAAGAAACATTAGCATTAGGCAAAATGGCAAATTCTGTACAGCTATTTACTTGGCTTTATCTACTGATAATTTCAATTTCTATAGGAAGAGAAAGTGAAGTTCCTCATTCTGAAGATTCCAAAAAATATAAAAAATATAGAGGAAAAGCTGTAATCAGATTTAACCAGTTAATAATAAAAATAGAACAGGATATTAAATTTGGAATTGACAAAGAAATATTAGCTATTTTTAACCGAGTTTTGGAAAATATTGGCAACCCGAATTACTTAGAAAAACTTCTGAAAGAGCCTCCTAGTTTTGAACTATGGGTGTTTCAACTCGCAAACACCAGTCATATGTTAGATCTTCCACGATGTTGGAATTTTGACACACTTTGGAAATCATTAAACGAGTATTTGAGCCCTGTTCTCATAGAGGAATCTTTCGCACAAGTCCAGCAGTTAATTGATTTTTGGGTATTTAGGCTAAAATTGAGTGGGGATTACATTTGCAATGGTTATATAGTTCCTTCCAAAGATTATGATGTAGAAAAATTTGTTTTATACAGTACTTCTCGAATTTTTAAATTTCTGAAACTACTTCGTGCATCTCCTAGACCCATTTTTTCAGTTGATGAAAAAGAAACCAAAAGAATGGTCAACGAAGCCATGCCAAAAATGGTCGAATACCTTTGTACTGGAAGAATAGTCCAAGATCTTCAATTAGACAAAAATCAGAAACCCGATATCTTAACAGATTTATCAAAGCTCATTGAATATATGACAAAAACAACCTTACCTGGTTCTTTAATATATAAATTTTTAACTATCCTGTTAACAAATGTTAAGAATAAATCACCTGATTTTTTTAGAAATCAAAGTCCCGGCGCTTTAGTTGTTGCTACTCGTGAGCCTACCATTAGCAGTGAATTAGTAAGATCTTTACTAGAATCAAAAATTTCTCCTAATCATAATGATAAAGATGGTCAAACTCTTCTGCAATTGGCGATGCAATCTTCTGGCGAAGAACAATTAAAAAAAGTCCAATTATTGTTAGAATTAAAAGCGGATCCAAATTTAAAAGATTTATCAAAGCTTATTGAAAATTTGGCCAAAACAACTTTACCTATTTCTTTAATACATAATTTTTTAACTATGCTATTAACAGCTGTTAAGGATAGATCGCCTGATTGTTTTAGAAATCAAAGTCCCGGCGCTTTAGTTGTTGCTGCTCGTGAGCCTACCATTAGCAGCGAATTAGTAAAATCTTTACTAGAATCAAAAATTTCTTTTGATCATACTGATGATCATGGGCAACCACTCCTGCAATTGACTATGCAATCCTCCGGCGAAGAACAATTAAAAAAAACAAAATTATTGTTGGAATTAAAAGCAAATCCTAAGTACGTTAATTGGGATGGTTTGGCCAAAAATGCAAGAATTGCTAGATTAATAGTAGATTTCTATCCAGATTGGAAAGAATTTTATCAGATATTATTAAAATTACCACTTTCAACTCTGCATAAAATTAACTGGAGCCAAACAATTGAAAACCACACTCCCTTTGAACTTATTATAAATTTAATTCCTAATGTTCTAGATTCTGGTTATTTAGAAACCCTGTTACATCCTGCTGTCATTTCTACGCTAATTTGGAATAAAAATTTACCTGATTTATTGAAAACGGCATCAAAATTACTAACGAAACTTCAGTTGGAGAGTTTACAGGAAATCTATTCCTCTGAAAATAATCCTAATCTATTTTACCAATACGTTAACTCTTTAATAATAACCAGATTAGAAACTATAGTGGATCAAACAGTGCCTTATTTTGCCAATCAAAACATAGATTCAGTAGTTGTGAAGTTATTAGAATTATCAATAAATTCAAATAAAAATAATGTCAATGAAAGAGATAGTTACGGTTTTACCGGGATTATGTATGCTGTTGTTAATAACACAACAATGCCTTTATTAAACACTTTGATCGAGTCAGGTGGTAATCCGTGGATTACAGATAATCAGAAAAAAAATGCTCTACATCATGCCGCCGAAAGCAAAAATAACGACGCCATTGCCATCCTGATCGCTAGTAAGTGGGATCGCTCACCCATATTGATCTGGGCAGTCACTGAGAACGATATAGATTTGGTGAAGCAGTTAATTGACCACCATGTAGATGTTAATCAAAAGGATTGTTCTCTCGGTGCGACTGCCCTAATGACGGCGGTTGAGTTAGGTTTTGAAGAAATAGTTCTATTATTATTGTCAGCCAAAGGAATCGATTTAAATTTCACAGATGATTATGGTTTTACCGCAGTGAGTTATGCTGTTTTAAAAAATCAAACCCCTTTATTGCAAATTTTGCTGAACGCCGGCGCCGATCCTTGTATCAGAGAACGTTGGGGAAAAAATGCTTTAGATTTTGCCGCCGAAACCAAAAACACTAAAGCTATTGCCATCTTTAATGGTTGGTGTCGCTCACCGATATTGATCTGGGCCGTCACTCAGAATGATGTTAATTTAGTGAAACGGTTAATTATTAAATGTAAGATAAACGTTGATCAAATAGATCAAGAGGGTAATACAGCATTGATGTTAGCGGTTAATTTAGGTTTTGAACCAATAGTTAAGTTATTGGTAGATGCTGGGGCAAATCCTTTGTTGGTGAATTCTTCTGGTAAAACTGCCTTGAGTTATGCGCAAGACACTCAGGGTTCGAAAATATGTGGGTTGCTGGTTAAATTGCAATGGCAAGGTTTGCCCTTATTAGTTAAGGCGGCTAGCGATAATAATTTGATCTTGGTTCAACAATTGTTGGCGATGGGAGTTGATGTCAACCAGACCGATGATCTCAAACATAGTTCAGCTTTAATGATTGCGGCTTCACGAGATTATTTCCGGATTATGGATGAATTGTTACACGCTAACGCAAATGTGGAACTCACTGATGACTATCATAAAACCGCGATGAGTTATGCAGTGGAATTTGGTCAAATTTTCGCAGTTGACCACCTTGAATCACACTCTCGTCGATATGCTTTATTCGGCGGTATTTCTAATACGAGTGCATCTATTAGTTTGTGCACAAAATTACCCGAGAATTACATTTTTTGATTGAGGTGGCTTTAAAAACGCTCCCGGATTTGGGGAAGACCTCATTCTTTCAGCAAAAAGAAAGGATATGCTACTATCTAAAACCTATACTATAATTAAGTATTATTAGAGGAATTTTTTATGAAAAGAAGTCTTTTATTTTTTGTGATCTGCCCAATTTTACTCGGTATAGCCGATTTAAGCTATGCTACCAGTACCGATATAGTAATTAATATAGTAAACAGAAGTTCAAATGCATATGTAACTGACCCAAAAATAGTCTGTGGTAACTGGACGGTGCAAACAGGAACCCAGCGGAAATTGGAACCAGGTGGTGAACAAACATTCAAGATAACAATTAATCCTCCAAACACCCAAATGTGCTTATTACCATATGTTGGTAAATATTCATTTCCAATTCAGGTAGGAAATAATCCTACAATATATGTTAAATGCAAGCCTCCTTGTGCTGTAGAGCAACAACAAAATAATACGTATCAGCTGGCTATCGAATCGTAGTGTATTTCCGAAATTAAAATCTAGCTGAATTAAACCTTCCGAAAACACAGAAAAATTTGAACCTAAATGAGTAAGATCATACTCACATAATACCTTGCGATTCGTAATCCAATCATGCACACTATAAGTGCATTTTTAAGCTCAATCCCATAGTTGAGACAAGTTTGAGAAAAAATTAGATAATTGATTGGAGGAAAAAATGAAATCCGATGGAACCAAAGAATTAAAAACTTTAACTTACGATGCTACATCGGAACTAAAAGAAGCTTTAAAGAATAGCGACTTTACTGCAGTAAAAAAATTAGCCGAAATTTACAATATTAAAAAGTTTTTTACAAAAACCAATGAAACCCTTCTGAGCTTTTCTATTCCCGATAATATAGACAACATATTTTATAAGAGATCGAAAGCAGTACTGGAGAAACACTTTTCATCCACAAGTTCACTAATTAGGAATGCCTTAGATAAAATTTTCGAACAGAAAGTAAGCTTTAACACGAGTTTGGGTAAGATAAAAGGAGATTTTTATTCTCTTCTAAAAAACTCGAATGAATTTATAGTAAAAAAATAGAAGCACACTGTGCTGATTTACCTACAGAAACAAAGATAATCACGAAAGGATTTTTATCAATTCTTCAAGATGAACTAAAGAGAATAGTACAAAATCAAATAGAAATAGTTACCTTTTTTTTAGCTAACGGTTATATAGAAGACACCGCTCGCCTTTTAACACAAGCACTCCTTAATACAAATATTGATTTGATATTATTCCTTATTGAAGAACAAAAAGCTGACATCAATAAAGTAGTAGTTGTACCTGAATCTCCTTCACGATTAAGAGGTAATATTAGTGCCATATCTTTCCTTATTCCGATCTCCGAATTATTTTCCTCCTCAATTTCCGAGAAATTACTCTCCACTTTTTTTGCCCACGGTTTTGACCCTCGATCACGACACCCTTACCTTGATTATTCAAATATCCCTTGGTTAGATTTACAGACTCAGATAGCGCTTCGTAAAGCAACATCTCCGGATCCTCAAAACTTGGCGTTGAGTAATTTATATATTAAAATACACCAATATATTGCCCTTCCAATCAGATCAGCTATTTTTACCAGCTTTAGTTCCCCTAATTACCCCTTGACTCCAATAGTACTGCTACAAATAATTTACGAATACGCTGATCTTAGTGAAAATCTTGCTGATTCTCAACCTCTCAACCGCTTTGTAGGTAAATCTATTACTCCCTTATTAATTGAAGAAATTAAGCAATACAATCGCGAAGTCAGAGAGTCGTTTTGTATTGGACTTTTTTCTAAAAAGAATAACCGTAGCCCTTTACAAAATATACCCAAGTCCCACCATGAGAGTCAGCTTTCCTACAAAAACGCCATCTCTTTAGTTTTCCAATTTACTGGAGTAGATCAATCGGATGAGGATAAACTCTATGATACTATTAAGAATGATCTAACTCCTAGTAAGAAAGTGTGTGTGGCATATTGAAAAAACAACGGTGTCAGACTAGCTGCATAGCGAATCTGATTGTTGATTAAAAGTCATCATTGGGGTCAGGCTTGGCATATTGACACTTTTGTTCTTATTTTTTGAAAAAAGTGTCAATATGCCAAGCCTGACCCCCAATGGCACTTTTATGAAACATCATTCTTAAATTGCGGCGTCAGAGTTGGCTGGTTTTGAGTCGTTGGCATCGAGCTACTGGGGGAGAGGGATGGAATCGTATTTGATAGGACTTGATTTCGCTTTCCGGCTTTTTTAATGGGCCTATTAATAATTTATCTATAAATTCCATTACTGAATAAATACTGGATGACTTTTCTATGGGTAGAAAGAACATTGAGGGGCAATTTAAAGAACGAGCCTGCGGCCCATCTTTTACTATTTTCATTAGTTTCAGCTTATTTAATAAATTTTTGGAGATTTTTGCGTGGCCATTAACAAATAGAAATTCAAATACCGGGAAGAAACCTGGGCAGCCAAAATTAAATTATCTTCCTGGCCGAATTGCCGAGCAGACTGATCAGGGTAGAAAAGCAATAATAATTTCAATAAATTCAGATTCTCAAAAGTAATAAATTGAGTGATGCAATGATTAAAAAAGGTGCTGGATAATTTTTCCTGACGCGCAATCAAATATTCAACAAATGGAAAATCTAATCGCAATAAGATAGCGTTAATAAATGATGGCTCTACCGTTCGCCATTCAGACTGGTAGTGCTCGATTAAGTATAAAGAGAAATCTCGTCGAAAACGATAAGCTTCCAGTAAAATAGTATACTCTGAATCAACTTTATTAAGTTTACTGTTGCTTACCATCAATAATTTTTCTAACATCATTTTATCACCACGATGAGCAGCAATAGAAATAGATTTCGTTTCGGCCAGCATAATACCTTTTAGGAATGGCATAATTAATCATTTGTAGTCTCCTAAAATAGCTTCTCGACGAATTCCTTTTGACCGTATTTACTTTCATAATATGAAGCAGTTTCTATGCTACTTTCCTCGGGGAGTACCTGAGGTCTTCGCTTGTACCAGTAGAATTACTCGTTAAAATGGGCTTGCCGTTATATAAAACCGGAAAGGCATTAAAATCTAAATCATTGATACGCACCCATGAGCATCGGCCACGTCGTCCTCTGCTTTTACCCACGGTAATTCAGTAGCATGCAATTTGAGATAATGTAATTCCCGCAGATAACCATCTGTCTCAACCTGAAGCGGTAACATGAAGTTGATTCAAACTTTGACTTCGGATAGATCTAATAAGGTTTCTTCTTTAATTTCCCGAAGGAGGGCTGCGAAAGTGTTTTCATCAGGCTCAACCAATCCACCTGGACCACACCAGTAATGCGGTTTCTCCACGAGTAAGACCCTCATTTCACCCTCATATTTAGTAAAAATAACGCCACCTACCGCCCTATTGCCAGTGGTTAATGTCAGCTTTTCGTCAATGGCAGGAATAGCACCCTTTTTTTCTGCCCATTCTTTAGTGGTGCTGTCCTTGTTTTCTTTGGCGAGTTTCCAGAGAGATTTGCTCGTAGATTTCCCCGGCAAGTTGATATCGCATTGTTGTTCCAATAACCAATTGAGCAAGGGAAACAGATTTTCTTTTTTTCGATCTTCTTGTAGATGTAATTATAAGTTGAGGAGATCAATCCTACCCAAGGATCATATATTTTAATTTGCGCAGTTAAATATTCAAGAATAATAGCCTTAGATTTAACGATTTTTTGCAGATCATTTGGGTTTGGCCAGCACAATACTAAAAGGACGGCAATAGCCGGATGATCAAATTCAATCATTCTACTTAAATCAAATTGTTGTGTCACTTCAGGCATGGTTTGCTGAGAAAATCCAACTAAGCACTGGTGCAGCCAAGGATAATTTTCGGCAAGATGATAATTTTCCAGAGATATTGTTAATATATTATGTGGATTATTGAGGCTGATTACCTGGAGTCTTGCTCCCAACTGGGCTAAGCGCAGTACAATATCGGCTTGGCCTCTGTACGTTGCCAGAGTGACTAAATTTTTTGCGTAAGGGTATTGGGACATAATCGAGGCGTCTAAGGGCAAAGATTCATTAATTGAGGGTAAAATTTCTGAAAAATTTGATTCCTCTAACGTATCAGCAATAGCAATCAGTTGGTCAATTCGCTTGTCAGGAAAATGAATGGTTAACCCAGGAAATGTATCCAGCGGTATCTTCCCTTTTATCTGAATTTCCGGGTATATTTCTGAGGGAAATAGTTGTTGAAATACTCTAATGATAGTTGAACGATGCTGATGCGGATTTTTTAATATTTTTTCGTAAAAACCGCTTTTAAAATTATAAAGTTCAATTAAAAATTGTAAGCCTAATACATGAGAAATTTCAGCGAAATCATTTTGGACATAAAAAATTTCTTGTTGGCGGGCGACTTTTCGTTGCCAGATTTCCCCGGTTTTTTGATTATGATAGATATAAAATTTATCTGTCCTGGTAAATTGAATGTGACGGGTGACATCGTTGATTTTAGTGGGATCCGTTCTGGCTTCACGGTAAAACCAGAAGTCGTGATTACTGATGGATAACGCAGAAACCACTTGCTGAAAGCAGGAATTTTCCTGGCTTTTTTGGTCGGAACATTTCAGTGGGAGAGTAAACGTTACTTTATGTTTATCGTCACCAATAAAACCAGGCGAAATAAACTTTCCATCGACGCCCAATGTACAATAAACAGAATTTTGACGAGCAGATCCTCCGCCAGTATGCGAATTGTGAACCAGTTCGTCCTTTGATTCACGCTCTTTGGGGCTCATCAGCGCCCCTGACTCACGAATTTCGGGTAAGTCAATTGCGGGAGTGGAATGATGCGCGGTAAACGGCAAATTAGAGAAAAAATCTAAAAAACCTTTTTCCTCTAAAGTTAAACTTAAGCTATCCGGTGTTGAAAGATATTTCTCCTCTTTAGATTGAGTTTGCGGGTCTCTTAAGGAAGTCAGTATTTGGTATAAAGCCACCACATTTTTTACAGTTTTTAGCTCAAATTTCATATATTATCCTTCTATTACAACATAGGTTCCAGATCTAGCTTCAGTTTCGCTTTAACACCCTCGACACCCTCAGGAATAAATTTATAAAATAAAGTCGCCCGTCCTTCCTTTAATTTCCATTGCGGCTCACCAAATAATGGGTTTAATCTTTATCAACGTTAACCCAAACATTCCATTTTTTATCTTTTCTTTCCTTGCAATGTGCCGCATGAGGCTCCAGGAAACAAGGTTGTAATCGTTTGCCTTCAACCGCTTTTTCCTATGTTTTGCTTAATTGAGGATGTTCTATAAAATTAAATAAATAGCCTAATCGCTGCACCCATGTAAATTCGCGAAAGCTTATATTAGCATAAATAGCGTTTCAATGGACAAATTCAAATGCTTACGGAAGCCGGAGTGGGCTTTAATTTGACCCCTTATGCCCCTTGATTCAGGCAAAATTCCGGCAGGAATTTTTTGAACAATTATATTTTGTGCCAATTTTCAATTAACCCACCTATTGATTTGTACAACCCCAACCAACTACAATAATAGGTGACACAACCGCCACGCCTATGGAGAAAACTCTACGCGTAACCTTGGCGGTTTTTTTTTCGTATGGCTTTGCGAGCATTATGTTTAAAAATTGCAATTGGACTTGCTCAAAAATCGGGGCATGGCTGTCGATGATAATTCAACCGCTTTAAGCATCCTATCAAAGGTTAGTTATTACCGCCTCAGCGCTTATTGGTACCCTTTTCGGCAAAGGATAAAAATAGAGAAAGAGTCAAGCAAATTTGAAACCACCTCCACCTTTGGAAAATGATAGGGTTTTCGCTAGCAGCATAAAGTGCCAATGTCATGCCCACGCCGATTACTAAGCCGATGTTAAAACGACTGACGGCGTCGGGGCTGCCGGCGGACAACCGATCGTGGACATTTTTAATTTAATCGTGTAAGATTCAATGAGATATAAGAATGTAATAGGTGAAAAAAATGAAACAAACGGAAAAAGCTAAATCTTCTACAAATCTACCACTCCCAGATGGGTTTTATGAAATTTTACCTTCTTCATCGTTCCCAAATGGCTTGCCAATCAGTGACAAGCCCCCTACACTCGATGGAAAAATTGAAGTAAAAAATATATTATCTGCGCAAGTGTGGGAAGAAAAATTCAAGCGAAAATGGCATGACGGACTCATTGGCAAAACATCAGAATTAAAAGAATTCGATAAGCTGGTAAGTGATTATAAAGATCAGCCCCTTACATTTACTTCTCAAGATTTTCTAAAATTGGCACAAGTTTTTTATAGCAAAATTGCAATCTGTAAAATAGATAATGACATAAGATGGGGGCTCTTTGTGCGCCCTGGCCAAGTGTTAAAAAAAGGTTCACTTTTACTATACAGTGGCATCTTAGATTTCAGTTTAAATGGGCTCAAAAATAACTCTCATGCTTTGGCGGTGCCTAATAAATTAAATAAGTGTATTGCTTTAGTTGATCCAACTCGATATGGATATGGTGGTCTATGCGATCTCTCTAACCATGGATTTACCAAAAAACAGCTGGAAACTTTTTTTATTTTTAAAAATCCCAATGTCTTAGAAACAATAGCCACATCAAATTTGCAATTAGTGGGTGGGTATTATAATGGCTTACCTGTATATTTTCTTGAAGTGAACGAGGATATTTTGCCAGGCCAACAGTTACTTTGGCATTATTCACCTCCATCTGAATTTCTTGATCAGAATGGGAATCTCAAAAAACCAATGCAGTTGTTTGGTAAAAACGGACAAGCTATTGCTTCTGATCAATATACATTCAACTATTGCCAAATAGTCGTACGATCAACCATAAATGCAGAGTCTGATTTTTCCTGTCTTTCTCTACCCCGTTGGCAGATTGAATACCTTGCATTCCAGGACATTTTTCACAGCTTAGAAGAGGGAGAATATTTTAGTATAAAGAGTGATCCCTTAGGATATAAAGTCCCTCGCAAATTGATTAAAGAAACACTAGAGAAAAATCCTGAGGATGTATCATTCTTTTTCGCAGCTCCAGATCAAAAAAATGTAATTCAAAGTTCCACTAGTAAAGGAATAATAGCGAATGAATTTATAAATAGTTTTAATATTAGTGAAACTATAAGAGTGTGGTTAAATATATTACTGCCTTCTCCAGATGAAAAAAAGGACCATTGGAGGACCCACACTAACAACAGCAAAGAAAAGATCGCTTTGACTACTGTAAAAGATTTAGCAACATGTGAAGCATATTACCAACATTTACAAAAAATTCCTAATATGAAGGAAAAAATTGTAAAATATGAAAACCAATTAATGGTCGGCTTGATAGTAGATAGATGGTGGTCCTTATATTGTCAAGTGCCTATATTACCCTTGCCGAAAATTGATACATCCACAATTAGTTCTCTGGTGACTTTATCGATTACGACTGCTCCGAAAAACAAACCACCTGAAGCAGAAAAAAACAAAAAGTTGCTGATGTATAAAGAAAGGCGGCTTAGTCAACCACAAAATAAATAATAAAATTAAGGTATAGGGGGAGCCCGCAGATGAGTTGTGGTACTTTGATCATGGCTGGCCATTTATTAAGGGGTGAATGGCGAGCCTTAAACGTCCATCCCAGTCAACCAATATCACGACAGTCAACGCCCTCAATACGCTTTATTTCGATATGGCTTAGATTGGCTTCAGGAATTACTCTTTCATCCCAAATCAAGACGTACAGATTGAAAAATCTCTCTTCTATTTTTCTGTAAAACTCCTTCTTTTCCTCGGGATAGGAGCATTTTATGATTTTTTGTACTTTACAGAGATTTTTGACCCGCAGCCAACGGGTTTTAATAATTCATTAAGCTTTATAATAGATAATATATGCATAGCATTAATCAAGCCATATGTACAAAATGTACACAATAATTGAGAAATTATGAGTAAAACTTCGATTCTTAAGTCACAAATTGAATTATACACATCGCTTCCTAGCGAACCAAGCGCTGCAATCGAGCAAATTTTGTGGACCAAAACTGCTTGTGTCTTTTGTGATATTGCGCATCGCTCAGGTTTGACAAATTTATTAATGCAAAAAGCTGCCGAAGAAAAACGTGAAGTTTGTATTTTAGATGCTGCTATCCCTCAGGACATGACCAGACTTATGGTTTCCAGCTCCTTGGATATCAGCACGGGAAAACTACAATTAACGCTCGGCCAATTAAAAAAATGCTTAATCGAAGGTGGATTACTCATCATTTGGAATCCTGATGCCTCTAAAAGTGCTACTCTAGAACAATTAAACGGCATTCTCGAAGGACAGCCTTTACCAAACTTTAATGAAGATAAAATGGAAGCGCTATCTTCCAATTTAAAAATTATTGCTTTTCTAGAAAAAAATAGCAATAGTTTAAATCTGAGCTCAATCACGCCTACTTTTCGCGATCGATTTGAACAAATCCGCATAGTTCCTGAAGATTTTACTTTAGCTCCTTTTCCAGTTTTTACCCCTAACAGTGAATTTAATGAAAAATTATTGACTGTGGAGTTAGACTGTCGCAATCGTTCCGCAGATAAACTCCGAAATTGGCTTCATAAACGGATGATGGATGAAAATGGTAGATTCAACTTAAGGATTTCTAAATTAGCTCAGCAAATGACGTCCAACTCTGGAGTTTTACAGATCCGTTTAAAGAATCTTAATATCACTGATCAAGAAGTAGAGCAATTTTTTCGTGAATGGCATTTTAATCCTATTCCTTTTAAAATTGACGGTATTACTTATGACTTCACCCGAGTAAAATTTTTTATAGATCCACCTTTAACCTTACAAGAATTAAAAAAACAAACTCAAAGCAAAAAATTACAAAAAGTAACTCCTGAACAAATCGGGGAATTACGAAAAAAAGGTGACGTTTTTTATCTCAACGAATCAACGATTTCTAAGTTGGGAAAATTAGTTTACAGTAAAAAAAACACCGATGAAGATAAATATTCATGGCGCATAAAGAAAGGCGGTTATTTTGAATTTTTTGATCAGCAGCAGAAAAATATCCATTTTTTAGTGATTGATATTCTATCTCCAGAATCTTGGCATTATTTAATCCATCATAAAAAAATTGAAAGTATATCAGTAGTAAACTCTGTTTTTATTCCTGAGCCTTGGAAAAATTTATTTGTCGATACTAATTTAGATAATTCTTTTCCTGTTTACTCAAAATCGACCAGAAACACTCCTTGGGTAAAATTATGGTTAGTTAAGCAAGAAGAACAATGGATGGCAAGCATAAGCGTAAAAGATGAAGAAACTATAATTTTGAATACCGCAAATGATACTAATCACAATCTGATTATAGATTACGATTCCAAACTTCAGTCTAAGAATGGCCAATTATTAGAACTGGTTAAAAAAGGAAATCGGGTTGTTATTACAGGTGAGACTCTATTGCGAAAATTTCCGAACCTTTTTAATGAATCTAGCCTAGCTGAATTTAACGGCAATATTATCGAACTTTTTAAAACCCAGGGAGAAATCATTTTATTGCTGGACCCTCTGTTTCTTAACCAATATCCCTGGCTAACCCATCTGCCAAGATTAGAGATTGAATACAAACCAATTCCTCCATCGAAAAAAAAATACGAAGGCTATCATGGTATTAAACAAGCGTTTATTGATGGACATCCTCTCGTTTTAGCGGAAGGCCCTAAAGCCAGTGGTAAGTCGTTTTCATTAACTCGTATGGTTAAAGAAGGGTTTGCTCACGTTTTTAAATATACATTAACTCCCTCTACCAGTTTCAATCAGTTAAAAAAATTGATTCATGATTGGGCACAACCTAATGCCTCAGATAATTATCGATATCGAATTTTAGCATTCGATGAAATTAACTTAGCAAAACCAGAAGTACTATTATGGTTACAATCAATCATCACTACTCCAGGACATATGATTTTACCTGATGGTGAAGTGATTAGATTGAATGATAAACATTGCCTGCTTGGACTGATGAATGCAACTCAACAAACTGTGGGGAGACATGAACACTCAGTCTTAAAATCGATGGCGCCCACAGTAAAATTTTCGCCATTAACTTCTGAACAAATTCGCAACGAAGTGATTGTACCCAATTTAAAAAATTATTTTAATGATAATAAAGTTGAAGAAATTGCTGATTTACTCATGAATTTAACTCAACAAATCGAAAAATTACAACCTGGGCTTCAATTAGACCCTCGCGATCTGTTAGCCATCATTGCTCGAATGGCCAGCTGGGATTATATACCGGAAGTAAAAATTAGCGAAAAACCTGCTCTATCTATTAATTATAGAGCTTCTTTGAGAAAAGCAATTCTAGAAGTAGTATCGCCCCAATTATCTTATTCAAAACTAGAACCTTTCAATCATTGGATAAATGTTTTGTTTGCTGATATTAATAATGATTCTTCACCATTTACCAAAATATGGGTAGATGATCTATTAAGCGAAAATAAAGAATTGTGGAATATCGAAAGCAGCCGCCAACTCATGTATAGCGTTGCTGATTATTTACAAACTCATGCTTTTTATGAAAATATACATAAACGAATTATACCTGGGAAAAGTGCTTTATTGATCATCGGCGACACTAATGCCGGCAAATCATTCTTAACAAAATACATGACTCAGAAATTTGGTTATCGTTATGGTGAGAATTTTTTTGAATGGACTGCAGGATCTCAAGGTGATTTGTTAGCATTTATTGAAAAAGCCAAAAAAAATGGTTGGATGGTAATTATCCATGAAATCAACTTATTACCAACTGAAGTGATTGAGGGTGCATTAAACGCTGCTTTAACAGGTGATAGCGACGCCCATCCTGGGTTTGGCCTTATCATGACAGCGAATGACTTTAATGAACGTCAAAAACTATCTGAACCATTCTTATCGCGTGTCAAAATTAAGAAAGTTAACAATCCGTCTCCTGAAGAATTATTAAATTTATATAAAGTTCCTCAAGAAATTCAAGAAACATTATTGGAAGCTTATCAACTCGCTGGCTCTCATGCCAGTATTCGCGGTTTAATCAATGCGATTAAACATTATCAGGCTGGCATGCATATCCATTTAGCTTGTGCAATGGTTTTTGGTTTATTGCAAGCGGAGAATCCAGGGTCAGAAGGCATTTTAACTACTACTGAAAGCAAAGAAAAAAATTTAGATTTTCTTAAATTAATTGGTTCAGATCGCTTGATGGTGAGTGTAGAAACTAGCGATCAAGTTTATGGA
This sequence comes from uncultured Pseudomonadota bacterium, assembly GCA_963697455.1. Lineage (GTDB taxonomy): Bacteria > Pseudomonadota > Gammaproteobacteria > Coxiellales > Coxiellaceae > JAFEDN01. The sequence continues at coordinate 112,089 of CAVOOI010000024.1, forward strand.
AATATTGATATTATGGCAGGTAAGATAAAATTACCTGCTTTACCAATTAGCCCTAATGCAGAAGATTATCAAAAACGGCGTCAGTTAATTCTGCTGCATAGTTTGCATTTTCAAATTGCGACTGCAATGGGGATCAAACAAGATACTGTAACTAATTTATTACAATCATTACAAGCATTAGCGGCCATGCTTCATCTTTATCCAAAAACAGATCAGATATTGATTATGTTCTTGGCTGATTTACACCCTCTCAATTTTATAGCTTATTACCAAATTGAAATTGGAAATTTCGATCACTTGTATAAAGAGCAAAATGATATTTTTACAGAACTCACGCAAAATTACCGAAATTTAGGTCATAATATAGCAACCAGTATGGTCTTACTCTGTATCCGTTGGGCTACAGTCTATCAATTAGCCAAGCAACCTATTCATTGGCGAAGGATAAAATTCTTCTGTGAAAAAGCGCCCGATTGTTTTCCTTATTTGAAAATGTTAGGAAAAATTGCCGCATGGATGGAAAAAGAGTCTGTATTATCAACCCAATTGACCAGTTGGATATCTCCTTTAACTTCACCCTTTAAACTCTCATCAGCAGCTAAAGAAGGTGCGTCAGCAACTTCACCTTTAGTTGAAAAAATTTCTAAATTATTAAAAATACAAGACACTGAATCAAAACAATCCAAAGTACCATCGAAGCTATTCAGTCTTTTTTCAAAGAAGACAATGCTTCCACCACCTAAAAAAAAGTATATCCCCTCAGGTGGATCATTTTTAACTAGTAACTCTGCCGAAATAGCAACTTGCAGTAGCGATGAATCATTTAATATTCCTTTGGAGTGTTATACCCTGCATGATGGAATACCGGTTCTAAAAAATGGTCTAATGGAAAAAGAGATTATGCCTAGACATTTTTTCCCTGCCCAAAAACCAAAGTCCCCCTTAGAATCTAAAACCTTCATTTTGAAAGCACCATTAAAACATGATGGGAATGCTATTGAACTTCTAGTTCCCTTAGGTTTTTATCCAATAACCCACGAAAAAAATGTTAAAATCGAATGGCAGGCAGGAAAATTTTACGCTTTCATAGACGGTGAGGATGAGAAACCATTTGCAAAACCTTTCCGATATCAAGTTATCAAAGGTGATCTAAATTCAGATTCCAAGTTTGAGACTTCTAAAGTTCAGAACAGTAAATCACTCATTAACGATTTTGAATTACCTACAGAAATACAAGAATATCTCAATGAAATTCCTGAGGATACGACTAATATTAATGAAATAGTATTTTTTGCTCAAAATCTTGCACTAAAACTGGCTAATAGCTTTTTTTATTTAGATCGTAATAATCCACAATCGCGTTATGAGCTCGAAGAAGCCTATCATAAAAATTTAGCAGCCGTAGTTTCTTGGTGTATTAAAAAATCTGAAGCCGTTTGTGTGGAAAGTGGAATTATATTATTGAATCTGTTATCCAAAATTCTAACTGAATTTTCTGTTTCATTATATTTAGTATCGGGAATATGTTGCGAGAACGGTATTATTACCGAAGAAGGTCATGCTTTTGTAGTAATGAAGTTTCGTGATGGTCAGCAAATTATTCTGGATTCATCTCCTTCGCGTCAACGTAGTGAATACAAAGAGATTAAATCTTCTGAGTTGTCATCATCTAGTTCTTTCCAAACATTACCTGAAAATCCATTATTACAGTTTTGTTATCCACAATTTTCTAAAGAATTAGAAAAACTAATGTATCCTTTTTACAGATTTTCCTTTGATAATAGTACTACTTATGGTCCTGGCCCTGAAGGAGAACTTATTCATGAACGTCAGTTAAGCGGTATCACTGATTTTTTTAAGACTAGCTTATTAGCTCAGAAACGCCAACCACAAACTATAATCATTACCTCTATCCCCCAAGAATTACTTTATACATCTGCTAGTTTGTACGAAACCCACAATTGTATGCACTTTTTATTTCAGAAATTTTTTGAAAGAAATTTTAAATTTTTTATTTTCATTGAAAATGAAAACCAATTCGTTCAAGCAATTAATGCCGATCATTTATTAGATTTACTTTCTTCTCTAAAAACTCCAAAAATAGAACAATTAGAAGAATTTAAAAAGGCATATCCGTTTCCTATATTAACTGTTGATAGCGATTTATTGAAAAAAACCTTGCAAGATTTTTCTAAAATATTGATGGGAGTTGTTACTAATAAAACTTATCAAGATTATTTTGAAAGTAAAAAAAATATTTTTTCACAATCTGTTAAGAGTGGCGAAATAAATGAAATAGAACATACACTTACTATTGAAAATAAAATTTTGAATCAAAATGATATCAATCAGATTATAGTTAATAGGGAGGAAAAATCCAGCGTTTATTTTACTAGCATTCACTTTGAAAAGTGTAACTTTACTGAAAAATTAAATTTATCTCAATTAAAAGTAAGAGAAATCACATTTTCACTCTGTGAAAATATATGCCCAAATTTTGCTACAATACTAGCAGATACCGTACGCTTCAGAAAACAATGTTCTTTCAATGATTGGTCCGAAAAAAATATTGATATACTGATTAATGATTCTAAATCTGAAGTTATTCATTTTGAGGACACATTAGCACCTAAATGCATAACCGTTAAAGCCAGTAGCAAAATACAAGTGATTAATATTATTGAATCTGCTGATAAAATACCTCTAGAAAAATTGGTTTTAGAGAGAAATTCAGATGTAATCCATAGACAAATAAATTTACTAATTTTATACTCTTCTGTATTTCAACCTTATGCTCACCTAAACGAAGAAAAAATTATCAAAAAATTTGAATTGAATTTTCATAGTACTATAATACAGCAAGTTGTTTTAATATTGGATACTGAAGATCCACAAATTTGCAAAGCTGTTAATTATTTGAAAATGTTTCCAAATACGCTCTTCCCTTATTTGAATAGAGAACTTATAATTCTGAATGTTAAAGAATCAATCCAACACTTTATTTTAAATCCACTTGGCGAAACATCTAATCCTTCTTTATCCTAAATATTGGAATCACTCAGGACGTGGTAAATCGATATGAGTACTTCATTAAAGCGCCCCCTAATTTGGGAAAGAGCCTTAAATGTCCCCCCGGGAATGGGGAAGAGGCATTATTAGATATTATTTTTTGGGCCGGGCGAGATTCGAACTCGCGACCAACGGATTAAAAGGCAAGAATTTCACTAAATCAAACACCTAACGATTCATTAACTTGATGATTTATCAGTAATATTTACTGGTTAATTTTAAAATAAATCAGGTTGCCCGCTAGTAAAAAGCCTAGTTGCAGCTTATCTTGGCATCTGACACCGTTGTCCGCTGGTCAAATTATCCCTAACTTATTCGTAATATTCGAAAAACAATTCTCTATTAATACAGAAAATTCGTCAAGAGTAGCTTCATCAGCTCCTCCGCCTAATACCACGGTTGCAGCGGCAGAACAAATAATTTTTTGTCGATCGATGGTAAGTTTTGATATATTATAATCATTTACCTTTAATACGTGGTGTGCCCGATCTATTGTCAAAATAACCTTGTTGTAAATTTCTTCATTATAAGTTTTTCTAATATATTGTTTTTCAAGAGGATCATATTTAATAATTTGTTCTATAGTTCTACGATGGTTCTCAACTATTTTCTGGAAATGTTTTTCCCAATCTTTATCAAAAAAAGGGGCTCTGTAATTGAGAATAGACTCTTTTAGAAATGCCAGCGCTTCTAAAAGAGAGGGCAGGGTTAATAAATTATCATTAATTTTTCCCATATTAGCATGAGCAGTCTCTTCAGCAATTTTCTTCCATTCTAGTAATTGTGTCTTAGAATAGTTTTTATCGTCGTTATCTATTTGTGTTCCATGATTACGACACATCCAAATTCCATTATTAATAGAACAACGTTCTTCTTTATTCATTTCCAGATCATATCTAGGTCCTCCAGGAGAAGCTGCACATATATGTGAAGCGACTCCTATACATTGTCCTTTCTCAGGATCCCCCTCTTTCGGGCCTGCGGTTGATACACCACAACAGGGAAAAGAACAACGCCATCCAGCACGCTTTGCTAACTCTAGCTTGATTTTTTCTGAAAAATCATGTCTATTTTTCATTATAATTCCAGTAGTTTTTACATTTTGATCAAATAACGATTAATTCGCTCTACAATATTAAAAAATTTTGGCTGGTCACCAATATACAATGCAGACTTAGATTGAAATTCTTTGGCGTATAAATTTCTTATGCTCATATCAGGAATAGAAAAAGCTGAATTTTTACTCAAATTAATTTCATCTTTGGAGCGAAATCTCTCTATTTTATAGTTAAAATATTCCTCACTGCCGATAAAATCTAATACCCTTTTATTTTCTAGTAATTTGTAAACATCATAATAATGACGTAAAAAATTAACTGGCATTGATTGCTGCTCTTGTTGCAAACGATATTTAGTAGAAATAGTTTGTAATTTTTCAACGAATGTGTATTCGGGACAATAACACAAAACTTGCTTTGCACGATTATCCACAATGGACAAACTGAGGGAAAATGCCTTTTCAAAAGCCCATGAGGTTATATCACAAGGTAAATTAGGAGTCACATTATCAAAGCCCAATTCAAATATGATCCCCTCTTTTAATACTGACGTACTACTCAGAGATGAAGGATATTCCCCGCGGATTCCTGCATTGCGCATTTTTTTATTATCATCAAAACTATAATCACGGCAAAATTTAATCTCTGGAATAATTAATAAATCAGCAATGGTATCAAAAAATTTTCGACGGCTTTCAATGTGTTTAGGTTTATCTTGATTTTTTCCGATTGGTAAATTATCTTCAGCATTTGGATAAACTTGAATATCAATATCTTCACTGAAACGCTCAATAATATTAAAACCTTTAGATAGAGAGGTTCCACCTTTTAACGCAAATTGAAATCCTTGTTGCTGCAATCCCCATAAGCAATGCATTATCCAATAATCTTTTTCAACTAACACAGGCAATATTTGCCGTTCATTCGCTATGACCTCGAATAAATCCTTCACATCCGGTAATTCATGCAAGAATATTTTTTTAATAATCAATCCCCTTGAAAAAATTTTTGGTGGCTACTTTTCCATATTCTTTAACATATTGGTTTATTTTCTGACGATTAAATTTATGGATATTACGCATTACTTGAGATTTAACGAAATCTTCATCCTCTGCCAGTTCACCCATATTATTGACTAAATCTACCAATAAGAACTCAGGTGTGACTTCGTTCGGAAATCCACGTGCTGGGCGACGAAAATCAAAAGTTTTATTTCCCAACTTAAATATACCATGCCTTTTGTGGTTATAAACGACTAAACGATTATAGAGTTGGGTTAGCCCTAAGCCCAATGCATTATACTGATTCCAGGAAAACACCAAAAATACATCATCCCGTAAAAAGCATTGGATTAACTCTTCATCATTCGGTGGTAATACTCCAAAACGGGAAGAAGCTGGCTTATAATAGATGCCCGCCGCTATTTTCTTCAATACACCTTGGTCAGTCAGAGTAGCCAAATCGCGATCGACTGCTTTAGAGAAAGCATTCATCGCTTCACGCCGATACACCCGGCCTGTCTTAAGATGAACTGCTAATTTTTGATAACTATGGGTGTGCATACTTAATTTATAGCTTATTTTTTCTACTTTCGCAAGTTTTTTTATTAAAAATTCATGCAAATAATTTTGATTTATAATTTATAACACGTTGATTATAAAAATATTTCTAAAAATTAGAATCAACGGATTAAAAATCCGATAATCCTCCTTATTTTTCGATTGAAGAGTTTTATAAGTGATTAATTTTAAATGAAATAAATTTAAAATGTGGAGGCGTATCAAAAAAAAATGCAAAGTCGTGTCCTGCAAAAGTCCCTATGGCAAATTATTGAACAGTTGAAAAATTAGAAAGAAGTCTAGATAAGTTTTTGATTATTCTAATTTTATTTTTTGGGCCGGGCGAGATTCGAACTCGCGACCAACGGATTAAAAGACAGAAGACCCCGTGATAGGGTTTTCGGTTTTAGCCCAAAAATAGTTACGTAACTATTTGTTTTTTAATTTATTTTTTTAATTTGGATGCCCTTCACAACTTTGTATATTTTACTATAAAATCACTAAATCGTGACCCCTTATGGCCCCTTGATTCCGGCAAAATTCCGGCAGGGATTTTTTGAACAATTTTCTTCTGCATTGTCAAATGTACTCAGACTAACTGATTTTTAATCCACTAATTTGACTAAAATTAATCCTCTATTTTCAGCTAATCAATAATCAGGCAGGAACTTCTAATGACCCCAGTTTTTGTCGCAAATTGTTAATTTTTGATATAATCCTCCCATGTTGCTTACATTGCTCACGCCACAAGCCTTAAAAGCGCATTTTTCTACCGCTCATTATCATCGGGGCAATGACTATTATCTCCAGAAACGTGTGCAGCAGTTAGCCGTCAATACTGACCGCAGGGGTAACACGATTATGGCGCTGGTTCAGGGCAGCCGTTCGCAACCTTACCGAGTTCACATACAGATCAAGGGTTCTCAGCAGAAATTGACGATGCGCGATACCTGCTCCTGTCCTCTCGCGACCCATTGTAAACACATCATCGCCACACTGCTCGCGGCCCTCCATGATTCGCACAAAGTGACTGTCAACACACCCAAAGCGCCACCTCCGCCACAACCTGCTTTGGATTCTTCCATTGCTCAGTGGCTACAACGGCTTGATCGAACTATCGCTCAGGGAAAAAATCCGTTGACGGTGGATGAGTCTTATAGTTTATATTATATGCTCAAAACGGCGGCTTACGATCCCACGGAATTGAGTGTTGAGTTATGTCTGATCAAACGATTAAAATCCGGAGCATTGGGAACCCCCAGAAAATTCAGTCCAACCGCTGATTCTTCTCAAAGACATCTGTATCCCGCGGATCAGGAACTGCTGGTGCAATTAGAAACCGCGAGGCGGCACGCCCGTCAAACCATTTATTATGCCGACACGTTTCCACTCCAAAAAAACTACGGCGAAAAATTATTGACAGCGATACTGGCGACCAAACGCTGTCACTGGCTGTCGGCCGCGCTCCCGCCACTCCGTTTAGCGCCCGCCAAAACCGCCCGGTTTGACTGGCAATCCGATGAGTCCGGCTGCCAAACCGTGCGCCTGATCCAGCCCGAAGGCTGCGACCATATTGTGTTGCTAGATCAGCTCTGGTATGTCGATAAAAATCAGTCGCAATTGGGATTACTGGAAACCGGACTGGATCCGCAGGTCGCCCGATTACTCCTGTCCGCTCCGAAAATACCACCAACGCAGGCAAAAGCTGTCGCCGACTGGTGGCAAGCGCAAGCACCGTTGTCACCGATGGTGCAACCTAAAACATTCATTACCACCGCGCCGGAGAAGGTCAAGCCTACACCCTGCCTACACCTGTTTCCAAAAGCCATTCAGCTGCCGGGCGATTACAAAAATCATTGGCAACCGGTCTCAGCGACTCAACCGCTGGCGGCGCTCAGTTTTCGTTATCGCCGCCAGACGGTCGCCTGGGAAAATCCCGGCGACACCCTGCATCAAATAGAGAATCAACAGTTAACGCCATTGATTCGCGATAAACTACGCGAAGGGCAGGCTTTCAATAAACTCATTGACCATGATCTTCTCCCCATTAATCAGCACCCGGATTTAGCTCGTTTAAATTCAGCCTACAGCCAATATTTTTTAGTCGGTCATGACCGTCGGGATCCCCTGAAGTTCAGCCTGGAGGCGTTGCCGCGTTTGCGCGCACAGGGCTGGGAGATTGAAATCACCGACGATTATCCGTATCGGGTGATCGACGCTCCCCTCGAAGACTGGTATTCCGATATTGAAGAAGACCGCGGTTACGAGTGGTTTTCACTGGAACTGGGCATTATCCTTAACGGCGAAAAAATCAATCTGCTGCCCATCCTGCAACAACTAATTCAGCAATCAGGTGGAAATAGCATCGCATTGCTGAATGCATCCGCGCCGATTCCAGTCCGTTTGGCCGATGGCCGCTTTCTCGCACTACCGGTAGATCGTGTGCGGCATATTTTAAATATTCTGATCGAGCTATACGACAGCGACAGCCTGACCGATGAGCAACGGCTGCGTTTATCGAATCTACAGGCTCTGCGCTTGCTGGAACTGGAAGCAGCAATGGATTCGGCGCAATTACGCTGGTTTGGCGGCGAGCGCCTGCGGCGACAGGCGGCTAAAATCGCTGATTTTAAGGGTATTGTGCCGGTCAAGGCTCCGCCGGAATTTCAGGGCGAGTTGCGCCCCTATCAACAGGAAGGGTTAAACTGGCTGCAATTTCTGCGCGAATACGAATGGGGCGGCATTTTAGCCGATGATATGGGGCTGGGAAAAACCGTGCAGGCGCTGGCGCACCTGACAGTTGAAAAAGTCAGTGGCCGCATGAAAAATCCCAGCCTGGTGATCGCGCCGACCAGTCTGATGTTTAACTGGCGCTGTGAAGCGGAACAGTTTGCACCAGAACTGAAGGTGCTGGTGTTGCACGGCGCGGAACGAAAAAACCAGTTTGAGCAGATGGCGCAATCCGATCTGGTATTAACCACCTATCCCCTGCTGATTCGCGATAAAGAGCAGTTATTAAAGCAGGATTTTCATCTGCTGATCCTGGACGAAGCGCAGTTTATTAAAAACGCCAAAAGCCTGGCGACGCAGATCGTGCAGCAAATCCGCGCCAATCATCGCCTGTGTTTAACCGGTACGCCGTTAGAGAATCATTTAGGCGAGCTATGGTCGCTGTTTCATTTTATGATGCCCGGATTATTGGGCGACGCCAAACAATTTCAACGCCTGTTCCGCAAGCCGATTGAAAAAGAACAAAATACTGAACGCCGCCAGCACCTGGCGCGCCGCATCGCGCCATTTTTATTGCGGCGCACCAAAGACAAAGTGGTGCGAGAATTACCGGATAAAGTAGAAATGGTTCGTCACGTTGAACTCAGTGGTGCACAACGCGATCTGTATGAAACTATCCGAATGACAATGCAGGAAAAATTACGGCGGGAAATCGCCGACTGGGATTGGCGCGCAGTCATATTATTATTCTGGATGCGTTGCTGAAATTACGGCAGGTATGCTGCGATCCCCGGCTATTGAAAATGAAGACAACCCGGCAACAGCAGGCGGCTTCGGCGAAACTGGAATTACTGATGACCTTATTGCCGGAATTGCTGGAAGAAGGGCGGCGCATTTTACTGTTTTCTCAATTTACCGGCATGCTGGCGTTGATAGAAAATGAGCTGAATCAGCGCGGTATTCCGTACCTGATCCTCACCGGCCAAACCAAAGACCGGGCAACACCGGTGCGGCGTTTCCAGCAGAACGAAGCGCCATTATTTTTAATCAGCCTGAAAGCGGGCGGTACGGGACTGAATCTCACTGCTGCCGATACTGTGATCCATTATGACCCGTGGTGGATCCGGCGGTTGAAAATCAGGCCACCGACCGCGCTCATCGAATCGGCCAAAGCAAAACGGTCTTTGTTTATAAGCTGGTGGCGAAAGGCACGGTCGAAGAAAAAATCCTGCAAATGCAGCAAAACAAGCGCGCGTTAATGGAGGGTTTATTTTCCAATCCCACCGCCAGTAAATTACCGTTGAGCGAAAAAGATTTGCAAAGTTTATTTGAGCCTTTAGTGTAACCATCTGAGGGATGCTTAAGATTATAGTTAAAATCGGCAACTTTGTTGCCGAATATGATGATAATCGGCGATAGTGACGCCGTCAAGAGCAATTTCTCGCAAATTGACAATGAGACTCCAAAGCCCTTCCGGAAATAAAGCAATTATTTTTGTAGTAAAGGCTTTAAGAATTGTCCCGTATAGGAATATTTATTTTTGGCGATCGTTTCGGGCGTGCCAGTGGCGATGATTTGTCCGCCGCTCGCTGCCGCCTTCGGGACCCAGATCGATGACCCAATCGGCCACTTTGACCACGTCTAAATTATGTTCGATGACGACAATGGTGTTGCCGCGCGTAGCGTAAGATCGCATTAATACCGCCAGCAATTGCACAATATCGTGGAAATGTAAGCCGGTGGTGGGTTCGTCTAAAATATATAAAGTTTGACCGGTGTCGCGACGAGATAATTCGCGCGATAGTTTAATTCTGTTGTGCTTCACCACCAGAGAGCGTGGTGGCGCTTTGTCCCAACGAAATATAACCCAATCCCACTTCCATCAAAGTTTGTAATTTTATGGCAACGGCCGGTATCGCATCAAAAAACGACTGCGCGTCTTCTACCGTCATCCGATAACTTCATCAATATTTTTCCTTTATATTTGATTTCTAAAGTTTCACGATTATAGCGTTTACCTTTGCAAACATCACAAGTGACATAAATATCTGCTAAAAAATGCATTTCGACTTTAATCAAACCATCGCCTTCGCAGGCTTCACAACGCCCGCCTTTGACATTAAAACTGAAACGTCCGGGTTGATAACCGGCGAGCGGGCTTCCGGCGTCATCGCAAAAAGTCACGAATGGGCGTAAATAATCCAGTATAAGTGGCAGGATTGGAACGAGGTGTTCTTCCAATGGGACTTTGATCAATATCCACCACTTTATCTAAATATTCCAATCCCGATAATTTCCCGAAAGGGGCCAATAAAATCCGCGATTGCGCCATTTAAATTGTAAAGGAATAGGGAAACAAAGTATCGTTGATTAAACTGGATTTTCCAGAACCGGAAACTCCAGTGATACACGTCATTAAACCAACCGGAATACTCACGTCAATGTTTTTTAAATTATTGCAAGTTGCTCCAGAAATACTGATCATTTTTTTACAGTATTGGCAATGCGTTGTTTAGGAACTGCAATTGTTGCGTCCCGATAAATAATCACCAGTTAAAGAAGCGTTATTTTTTTTGATTTGTTCCGGCGTCCCTTCGGCAACGACTGTCCGCCATGTACACCTGCGCCGGGTCCCATATCCACCACATAATCCGCCGTGAGAATGGCTTCTTCATCATGTTCCACCACAATCAAAGTATTACCTAAATCCCGCAATTTCAGCAGCGTTTTTAGCAATCTGGCGTTATCGCGTTGATGTAATCCAATCGAAGGTTCATCTAAAATATACATGACGCCCACTAATCCTGAACCAATTTGGCTGGCCAAACGAATACGTTGCGCTTCGCCGCCAGATAAAGTGTCAGCGTTACGATTCAACGTTAAATATTCCAGCCCCACATCCACTAAAAATTGTAAACGAGCATTCATTTCTTTAAAAATCTTGGAAGCGATCTCGCCGCGACTCCCTGATAATTGAATGTGTGAAAAGAATTGCAAACTTTGACTGATTGACATCATCGTAATATTCCGGCAAACTTTTTCCTTCAATAAATACGTTTCTCGCCTCCAAGCGAAGACGTGCGCCTTGACAGGTAATGACATTCACTGACACTCAAATATTTAGCTAATTCTTCACGCACGGTTTCCGAGTCGGATTCCTGATAACGCCTTTGCATGATGGGAATTACTCCTTCAAACGGATGAGTCCGTTGCACTATTTTTTTAGTGGCGGAAAGATAATCAAATGTGATCGACTCCTCTTGACTGCCGTGTAAAATAGCCTCTTGAATGCGTTTTGGCAAATGAAGGTAGGGCGTTTCAATATCAAAATGATAATGACGTGCTAGCGCTCGCAGCAGATGAAAATAATGTAAATGCCGTCGGTCCCAGCCCCGGATTGCGCCGTTGGCCAAACTGAGTTCCGCATTATGCACAATTTTTCCCGGATCGAAATATTGTCTGACCCCTAAGCCATCGCAATCCGGACAGGCGCCTGTGGGATTATTAAAAGAAAACAATCTCGGTTCCAGTTCTTCTAAATTTATATCCGCATTCCGGGCAAGCATAGCGTGCGGAAAAAACTTGTGTTCTTCGCCAGCCTTAGAATCCATGAATGCAATACTTGCCAATCCCTCCGCTAATTGCATCGCCGATTAAATGATTCCGCTAAACGCTGCC
>CAVOOI010000025.1:0-15903 GCA_963697455.1 uncultured Pseudomonadota bacterium
GTGAGCATCGGAGGAGTACCTACTCTACTAAGATCTTTGCATATTTGTTGGTTGATTTTGTTTTTTTGGGATTCCTCCATCAGCGCTATTGGTGCAGATTCTTCTGGGTCACTCGGAGTGTATAACGTATATATCACATTTAACTGATGATTTAGCGTAGCTCCTTGAAAATTTTGCACAGCCTCTATCGGATGGTGAGGGGCAGTTGTATCATATTTATTTTCTTTGATATCTTTTACATTGGGAGTTGCATTTGCATCGTTAACTTCATCCCATTCCACTATATTACTCCGAGTTGATAGGATTTCATTTTCATCCACATCCTCGAACATATCATCCGGCGCCTCAAGCTCGTCCTCTTTATTTTTCTTTTTTCCTGCAGGCGTAGTCTTAAACTCACTTCCTACCTGCTTGATTAATTCTGCAGTTGATTCGCTTGTACTCAAGCTGGCGTCTGAGGCTTTTATAAACTGTGAACTATTTATATAATCCAAAATCCTTGTAGATTGCTCAAGACGGCTCTGCACAGTTCCTAATCGTTCATTTCGATGCTTATTAATAAGTGTCTTCAAGGTATTTATTTCTGTTGTTCTCAAACCGTCTATAAACGCAATTTTATGGCTATCGTCAATATGATCATCATTGAGCAGTACGCTTTCAATAAAATATATCTGGAGATCTTCCAAAGCGGGTTCTTTGAAATGTCCATTCACTGTAAAACGCTGCCTGCATTGATTTGAGAAAATGAATACTTAAAAAAAGTGCGCGGCTTAAGAGTTTTATGATCCGGTACAAATGATTTGTACTGAGCCAACAATGTGGCGGATGAATTACCTAAAATAATTCCGCTATAATTTTCACCGGTCAGAAATTCTGTTACGAACCGTTGGAATCCTTTTTTTCTATATTTGAAAGCTGGGGATGGTATTGCACCGCGCTAAAAAAAGCGAATTGGGCTTCTTGCAGTGTAGGCTCTGCTAAAGTTAATTTATCTAACCCTAGCTGTTGGCGGCAGCTATTGATAATGGCAGCGATTAAAGTATATCGCAGTTTTTTCGTTTGGTCTAAACCATGCAATCCGAATAATGAATGCGGCAAAGATGCAAACATTAATCTTAGCAACACTGGGATCGGCAAGGTATTTCTCAACGTCCAGCTATCAGCTAACACTTGACTTTGTTGCGCCTGCTGCAATTCAACCGCTATTTTCGTTTCATCTAGTCCTTCTTCAGGCAAGCTGCACAAGGCTTGTTTAAATGCCATTGCCGTTTTTAATCGTGCCTTTGCGGTTTCTCTAAAAGTTTCGCTAGCTTCTTCCTCAGGGAGCTCAACTATTGCATCAGAATCCCCGCTAGTTTCGAAGCGCTCAGTCATTTCGTTTATTTTCTTTCTGACTTGTTTAAAATCAAGTTCCTTGTCCGTTTTATCTTCCTCTACTTCCGTTTGTGTTTTTGAAGTTTCTCCTAATGTTTCTTTATCTTGATCTTTGAGGAAGGCAACTGCTTTACCAGCGTTAACTTTATTTTCAGCGAATTCTTCAGTAAGCGCGTCTAATAATAGACATTGGTTGGCATCGGCAACAAAATCATCGTCTAAACTTAAGCTTTCACGCATAAATTCAATGACAGTTTGGCCGTAATATATAGACAACTGCACCGAAAACATTTTTAGTAATTCACTTTTGCAAATGACTTGGTACGGGCTGGCCCATTGGGCATTCGTTACTGCGCGAATAAACCAGAAACGATGATCCTCACCTCGCCGAATAATCTCCAGGAAATAATCATTTAAATTATCGAACACCCCTGGTTGTGAGTTAAATTGCTCCCAATGTTGCAGGATCAATAACGCTAAATGCGTATAAATCAGCGCTAATTTTGTATCGATTTGGACATGTCTGCGTTCTTGGCCTTATTCGTAATGCCTTCAGAGACCTGCACAGGTGCATATGCAATAAGGAAAAAGGATGAACTCGAAGAAGAAGAAGAGGTTGAGGATGACGAAGTAACCAATGGTAGAGCGAAACTGCTTGAAGTCATACCAAAAGTAAAACTAAGAGACGAATTCGATATAGTCGAATTCAACTTAGGAATGGGACCCTGAAAATGCGCTGTAAAAAAAGTTGAATCAACGCTTGAGCTTGAAGAAGATGAAGATGATGACCATACACTACCGTTTGATGAGGAATCAACGGATGGATATGTAAAAGGCGGAGGTGGCGGGATATCCTCTGACAGCGAAGTGTCAAATGGATCTGATGTGCTTGAACCTGAGAAAATGCTTAAGCTTGAACTTGAAGAAGAAGATGATGATGAACTGCTTTTGTCTTCCTCTAATTTAGCCTGCATATTGCTGGATCCCGGAGTCGATCCGGGAGATGGTTTTAATTCGGCTGGCGTTTTAGCTTAATCACGTCCAACACGCCCGTAATCACTTGGTGTTGAACTTCACGATCTTTACCCAAGGCAAATATTTGGTTGACGGCTTTGATACTGTGTTCTAAGTCTGACACTTTAGTCTTTTTACCTGGATTAATGAGCAGTTGCGCCAGTAATTGATTAACCAAAACTTGATTTTGGACTTTTTGTCGATCAGTAGGACGACACCATGCTGCTACCCAGGACAACCCCTTACCTTTATTTAATAAATACGCTAACGCATTGCGGCAATCTCCAGGCTTGAGCTGATCGAGAATGGCGCAGGCAACATTAGGAGGGGAAGCCTTGTAATCAGAAAAAAATAACGGCTGCTGTTGCATTAATTGTCCAATCACTATGAAATAGCGGCACAAAACCTATAAAAGTTAATTCTAAACCACGAAAATTCTCATTCTTAAAAAACTCTTTTTGATAAATTAGGAGATAATTGATGATGGGTTGGAACCTCTTGAAGGTTACATTATCATTTAAATAATCCTTCTTTAATTGATCGATCATGATCTTCGGATTAGCAAGCATCAACGCCCGCTCGACACGATCCCGGTCTTGCCATTTAATGCGGGAATTTAATAACATGTTAAATAAATGTTTGCGGTTAACTTTATTCAAACCCTGGACTAGAACATCCAGTGAATCACGACGGTCTTGAAATTCGCCCTCTTTAGAATCATAAGCTTCAAATAATGGTGCGAGCAAATAGGGCTTTGAATCCCCCAAATAACTATTAAACAGTGCGGCTAACTCCCTCGACACTTCATCCATTTTAACAGGCAGGATGCGAGTATTTAGAGTAGCGGCTTTATCTAGTTTTTCCCGCGCATCTTGTCTCGCATAAGCCTCAGTCAATGATTGCTGCTTTCTAACTATAGGGGCCGCCGGAAGCTTTGGGGGAAGCACTTTCCGGGGTGGCGGCGAGAGAGCTTTAGTTTTAGGGATTACAATAGAGTTAGTTTTTAAAGTACGATCTATTATAGAACAAATTTCTTCAAACGCGAGCCCGGTAAATTGCTGATCTTCGCTTAAATCTCCCTGTGCGGCAGTTCGCCAGTCGCGATCCGCTGTTCGAAAATTCGAATCATCGAGTTGGACTCGTTGCTTTAATTTCTCCAATATCTTCTTCTGCTCAGGACCAGGCTTTAAATCGGAATCCTGACTACTTACAAGCCAAGCTTTAATCTTCTCTTTAAATTGAATGTATGAACCAACTCCATATTTTCCTTTGTCTCCTAAGCGGATCGTACTATCTATTGCTTCACAAAGAGAATATCGGTTCTCTTTGTCCTTAGCTTGCAAAATTGATTCTTGACGAGTTATTTCATCAAATAAAAGTGGGTGGGATTTCTGAAGCTCTAGGCGCTCTTTAGATACATCATGCCCAAATTGTCCGTTGGTTTGATTTTTAGTGTCTTCCTGGTTTCCTTGATTAAATCTTTTCACGATATTCTCCTGGTTTTCAAACAAAATACTTCCGGAATAAAATCCGGAAGTCAAAAATACTCATCCCCATCGAAATGCCCTATTCTCATTATGCCGTTGACGTTGAAAAAGAAGAAGAAGATGATGATGATGAAGGCGGCTTAGACGCTCCTCTATTAATGACGGGTTGTGTCACTAGTTTAACGCTATAGGGAGCTGGAGGAGGCAAGGAACTTGGGCCACGGCCTCCTTGCACAGAAGGAGTGTTTGAGTTAAGCAGCTTTCTCTGGCTGGGTCGGGCAAATATTCTTTGCTTTGCTTGCTCCTCTTCTTCTTTCACTTGTGCTTGTCTTACAGCTTTTAGTTCAGCAAGCTTTTCTGGGTCTACACGATTCTTCGCAGTAAACGTTTTTTTGTCTCCATTTCGCTCGCTTTCTTCTGATCTGCAATTTTTGTGTGACGAGTTAGCATAGTTGTTTTAACTGTTTCACTAGTTTTCTTAGTTCTTCCTCTCATCGTATTTGCTAGTAATATCGCTTTAGCATCGGTTTCGAGACCTAGTCCTTTCCCTTTCAATTTAGTCTCTCCACTTTGTTCATCAGGCTTGTGAGCAGGCGCTCCAAGTTGCAATTGATCAATTCGTTGATGAAGGTGTTCGATTTCTAGCCTGTGCTGACGGTTCTCTGCGACTACTATCGCCACCAAATCACGTATATCCTTCAGCGTGGGAATAATTGCGTTATTTTGAGTTGTTTCAAGCGCAAAAATACGAGCGCGCGACTCGGCCACAATGTCACTCAGTATTTTTATATTAGCGAGCACCAATCTATAAACCATATAGCTGGTCAATGTGCTCACTCCTGTACTCACAGAGGTACTCAGCATCGGGATATAAACTTTAAGCCACTTCCACATTTCTGCAGTAGTATCATATAATATCGAGTTATTGGTGGGGACATTACTCCCTAATATCACTCCGTTTATATCTTGCTTTTTTAAGATACTGTAGAGCACACCCAAACTGATTGCAGCCAGCCCGGTCACCTGATAATTCCAACGGGGTGAATTTTCTTTAACCCGCGAACCGCAACTCGCCATATAAACCCAAAGTCTTGCGCAACATCCGGTAGGTTTGTTTTCATCTGCTGGTGGCGGCGCTATCTGCTGAATAACCCGATCGTTTTCAGTAGCTAAAGAATCGAGAAACAATAGATCGTTATCCAGATTATTTAATCCTGCCTCTAAATCCAAACCATTCAATTTTGCTTTGGGCGGTTCAGGAGGAATTTTCCCAGCTTTAGGGGTAACTTCAGGTAAAGTATCATTCCACCAATGATAGAGGGATTGAGCGGCTTGGCTAAGACTCCAGCCTTTTTGTTCCCCTTGGTTTCTGGTCGCTTCCTCGTCATCATTCTCCTGATGAAAGAAATTTAATTCTTGCTGTGATATCTGGACCGGATTATAAAGCCGGACAAAATGATTTATGCCGTCAAACTGCACGTGCACTGTAGAATTACGACCGGGATTAATGGGTTCAGGCTCGGCGCGTGGAGCAGGATAATATATCAGTGTGACATCATTAATATACGCCAACATATGTAATTCACAGGAAGAAATGATACATCACCACTTATAAAAGTGGCGTATTCTCTAATGAGTTCCGGCGTAATATTCCATTTAAACTGATCAGCATATAATTGCTTATGATTTTTGAAGGCTACATCCAAACCACTTTTTTGCATAAGCTGAGATAATGAGGATTTCTCATCAGTTGGAAGATCTTTTAAATTGTAAGCAGTATAAAATTGGGTACGGAAATTTTGTTCGCCATTGCCGCCATAATTACTAATAAATTTTAAAACATCTTTATCTGCTCGTAGAAGATTTGCGAAGCCCTCCCATACAGTCTGATCGAGGTCTTGACTATTAAGCAGATAATCATCGTATTCCAATAGCAAAGCCTCCGCGTGCTGACCCAACTGACCGCGTGGATTATCATGTGCTGACATAATTAACTCACGGATTGCTGCTTGCACTAAGGGTAATATTGGATTGGGATCATCTGCTTTTAAATCGACGACACCTTCAATTGCAACTTTTAACCCGTTTCTAATGAATTTAACTTCAGCACTGGTACAGGTGTATTCGCCAGTTTCGTCGTCGAGCCTACCGAACATCGCATGGATTCCGCAATGACCGTCTCCTTTAGTTGGAGCAGGTACCCAGAAACCTAGCTCTGGGGGCTGTTCATCCTCTTCATATTTCATCTCTTTAATAGAACGTTTTTCCGCTGCGGATACATTCTTTTTTTTCTTCAGACTCTGTCCTTTTCGGTTGTCTAATGTTTTTTCCTTCTGCATCGTCTTGCTCCTGTTCATCTACTGGTGGGAATTTCGCCAATGGAAACGGAGTGCGAGTTTGCGAACTTTGACCTCTGTGACTGAATAGGTCTTGCTCATCTAGATTTGTGGCTTCATCTATATCAAACCCTTTATTTTGTTTCCCTGTATTTCGTTTTTGATTACCTAAAAGAGGAGTTTTACTATCTGCGGGCGGGTTATTCGATTCACCTGAACGTTCACGGTCCATAATTTTACCTCATTGAGTTAATGTTTAAAATTTAAATTCAATTACCAAATATTTTTATTATTTTCTGCTAAACCGGCAGCGGATGGTGCGGCGCAGGCCGCCACATAGGAGGCGCCAATTCCGCCTGCTGTATCCGGGCATTGATGATCACCCTTAGCGTTAATAACCGGACAGTTACAAATAGTGCCGCCTGTATTAGCCAGCATCGGGTTCGTGCAACCTACGTCAGAAGCAGCGTATCCGGATTGCGCATCATAAGTCGCCTTGAGGGTTACGGTACAAGTAACACTGCCATCTTGCTTCGTTTTACATACGGTCGGCTTATTTTCTGAATCGGCGGAGCCCGCTTCAGTGGCGCCGGATAGTTGATATGCGCTATCTACACCCTGGTTACTGCTTGAATAGCGGGCTTCTCTTAAGAAATCGGGATTTACATATAATTTGGGAGTTTCATTCGGTTTACACTGAAAAGTAATCTGGTACTGGCCTAAAGAATCCAAGTCCTTCAAACCGGAATCGACAATGCTGCCGAATTGCACTCCCAGAGTGGTTCGCGTACAAGAGGCGCCCACTCCGGAGCCCGGTTGCGAAACTTGTCCCACATTGGGGTCACAATATCCCAGGGCGCTGATGGTGAGTTTATTGTTGTTATCGGTAGTCGCGGAAGGCACGGAGACTACGGCTTTGACATAACAAGCCTGTCCTGCGGTGCAGGTATTCGAAGGGGCGGCAGTGGTTTCAACATCAGGCGTGCTGGTAATGATGGCGTTAGGCAAACGCGCCGCAATCCGTTGCGCAATATTTGTAGCGGCTTGGTCGCTGCCCACATTAAGGGCCACCCAAAAGCGCTTGCCCTGCTGTACCTTTGAGCTGTCATTAGGATCGTCACCGTTCCAGCATAACGGATTGCCGAAATTACTTTGGTTGCTTTCGTTAGGCAGATAATTATTGACAAAGGTTTGATCTTTAACGGCGCTGCCGCTATTGCAGGGATTGAAGTTTTTTTCCGGCCACATCCCAGTGTTAGCGACGTTATACGACATTCCCGATTCTAAAACGTGTTGAATATTGAGTGCCGCAATATTAATGCGGTCTGACAACGCTTTATCGCGATAGGTTTTCACCGCCAGCGAAGCGAGGAGCGCGAGCACAGTTAAAACCAGCAGTAACTCAATAAGTGTATATCCGTTTTGCTTGCGTTTATTTTTGCTAACGTGCAATCCTATCATCTGAAGAGTTCCATATTGATTAACAACTTATTCGAGCATCAATTTATCACAAGCATTTCCAAATTGGCAAGTAAAAGATTTGTTAAGTGGACGTTACCTGGTTTTCATGAAGCGGCTTGTTCAATTCGCGCAGTAAGAACCTGAGTATTCGGAGAGGACTACTCCGGTTGCGCCGCGGCCGTTTTCAATTGCGCGGAAAAATGAGCCTGCGCCGTTTAGAATCCAAGATTTATCGCCGAGCTGGACGTAAGTATTGGTGGGTAAACTATCCCAAACCAGGATATGCCGGAAATTCCCTGATTTCGCCTGCAATTCCTGTTGATACCAGATAATTTCGTCAGGCGTTAAAGAAGGCGACATGGTGGCTTGAATTTCTAATTGATAAATTGGTTTAGGCTGGGTGTCGGTGGTGGATTCATTGGTTTTTATTAATCTAGCTGAATATTCAGTGATCAGGGGCGGTCGACTGCACACCACATTATCGCCACTTTGCTGCAAAGTTTGACAGGGCACTTCCAACGCTGACAGCTTAAACTCTCCTTTGCTGTCGCAACCCTGTTCATGAAAATAACTATCCAAAGCTCTTTGGAGAGACTTGATATCGGCCTGGGCTTGAATAGCAACGCTGCGGCGTTGTTGCTGTTGATAGCGACGCACAGACCACGAAATAATCGCGGCTGCGCATACTAAAACCAGCAACACCTCTAATAAGGAAAAACCTTTGTCCTTAAGCAAATGAGTTCCTTAAGCAGAACCACTAACGTTAACGGTTGCTGTGCCAGCATCATCACAACTTACAAATTGCGCCCCATAACTTTGAACCAAATTTTGACATAAGGCGGCGCTGGGTAAATCAACCGTTAAGGTGACTGGACCACCAGTTGTGCCAGGCGGAATTAGAGATACATCTTTACCCCAAGGAGTAACCTGGGAGCAACCGGTGCCATCAGCTTTGCAACTTAAACTTTTCGTATCATTGCTTAAATAACCGCCGCTGACCAAGCTATCCCACGTCAGGCCAGCGTAATCACCGCTGTTATTAATACCGTAACCTTCAGAATCGCCGCCATATCGGCGCCGATAAAAGTTCGCACCATATTTAATTTTTGGTTATTTCCGGCTGTGGTAAAATACTGCATAGCCATGACTAAAATGATTGAAATAATCGCCAAAGACAGCAATACTTCCAACAAAGAAATGCCTGCTTGCCTTAATTGACCTGCGAATTTTTTCATATTTGCTCCCTGTTAATAATAATTTCTGATGACAAAGCTTATCACACTTTTTTTTCAATGCACAACCTAAAAAGCTAAAGAACTTCCTACGGTATATATGCCGAATACAATCGTCATCGCAATGACTGCACCTCCGACTAGGAATAATCCACCGATAATTTTACCGGTTCGATCAATTCTTTTCGCGGTGCGCAATCGCGCCGGACGGCCTAAACTGATTAAGGCCTGATCAAAACCTTTGCCTTTGGCAACCACTCGCAACCGCATTAAATCGCTGCGGCTAATCAAATTGGTATCTAAAACATCGCCCATATTTTCTTGACCACCGCTAAGATGGTACTCCATTTGCAATAAATGCCAAGATAAATAAGGCGAAGCGTCATACTGCATGGTGCTGAGCGCCTGTCTGACGACTACGCCGTTAGCCACTAACAATCCTAGCGTTTCCATAAACCGGGCCGCTACTGAGGCCCGGTACAAAGACAGCAAAGGAATATCATCGATCCACCGGCGGATCTCACCGGTAACGTTTTTTAGAATATTGTTAATAATTAAAATTAAAAATACTACGGTGAGCAATATCAGCCACCAGGCAGCTTGAATGATTGCGCCGATGTGATACAACGACCTGCCAACTTGCGGCCAACCATCCAGCGGTTTAATATCCAAAAAGCTTTGCAGCACTGAATTTTTAATGAATACAGTGATTCCTAACGCGAGAACGACTACGCTGAGAGGATACAGCACTGAAGTGAGAAATGCGTTTAAGGTGCTGGCGTATTGGGTGTAAGTGGTGGACGCTGCGCGCAAAGTTTCCGGTAACGCACCATTGGTTTCGCCGACTCGAATCATCTCCACTATCGCATGCGAAAACCAATATTGCATGCCGTCTGCCAAGCTCTGACCTTTGGCAAGGCTGACGGAAATTGATTCAGCCACTTTTTTAGTAATTCCGCCTGAAACACTGATAATGACATCGATGGATTGACTCGCGGGCACGCCGTCTTCAATTAAAGCCGCGAGGTCTTCTAAAAAAGCTTGTTGATATTTACGACCAAATTGCAGATGTTGCCAGCGCAGCCGGAGCGGCTCCCACTGTAATTCTTTTAAGAGGCCTTGGGTATCCATTAGCTAAACTCCCCGGCTAGCGCTTCTGCATCTATAGGGTCAACCAAACCGCGCTTAACCAAACCGAGAAGCTGATCGTGATAGTTGAGCCAGCCGGTTTCTTTTAAATATCTTTTCCATTTGACAATATTGTTCTCGTGAATATATTGACGGCCCATTTCATCCACCCAAATCATTTCCGCTACCACGGTACGGGCGGCAATACCCAACCCGTGGCATTTCGCGCAATCGCGGCCACGCGCTTTCACCATGCCCCAGTGGTCGCCAAAAGGTTCGCGCCACCGATCAAAATTTGGCCGATGCCGTTCGGATTGTTCTAGCGGAATCATGCAATAGGTGCACAATAACGGCGCTAACCGCTGGCAAATTAAACAAACTAATAAATCCGGACTAGCCAGCAATTCCGATGAAACTCCTAAATCCGCCAAGCGGGTGACGATGCCGGGCGCACTATTGGCGTGGACGGTAGAGAACACCAAGTGTCCAGTGATGGCCGCCCGCACCATGACGCCGGCAGTGTCTTCATCGCGCATTTCACCTAATACCAGCACGTCCGGGTCCATGCGTAATACCGTGCGCGCCATATTGGCAAAACTGCGGTCATAGTGTTCGGTGTTCACCGGCACTGGGCGACACTGGTCACCACTTTTTCTACTGGATCTTCAATCGAATAGAGTTTGCGGAACTCTTCTACTAACTGCATGCACGCGGCCAAGGTGGTGGTTTTACCTGAGCCGGTCGGCCCCGCCAGCACGACGGCGCCGTAAGGCATGTGCAAAGCGCGTTTTAACATTGCGACTTGTTCAGGCCCATAACCGAGTTGTTCCAGCGTAGGCACTTCACGTTCAGCGGTGGTGAGAATTCGCATCACCACATCAAAACCGGCATGCGCCGGGAACTGGCCAAACGCAGACGCACTTCTCTATCATCAATCATCAACGGGCATAGAGGCATTTTGCGGAACCAGGGGATTAAAGTGGGTGATGTTATGATCGGTTTCTTTATTAAACGCTACTGAAGCCACTTCACGGGCAAGCTTTGGCAGCCATTCCGCATGTAAAAATAATTCACCATGCTTACGAAACCGGATTCGCGCTACTTCCGCACGGACTTCCATGTGGATATCGGTGGCCTCCATATCCAGTGCGCCTTTAACCAATAACCGCAACCGTTGTTGCTGAGTACTGACTTCCAGTGCACCTTCCTGATTAGAGTCTTGCTGGCGGCGCTCTTCAGCGTTTTCTAGTAGTATTTTTTTAAGTCGCTGGTGGCAGGAAAAACCAGGCCGGGGACCAATCCTTTATTATGCATAACGATTTTACTTTCCTGCACCAACCGGGAAGTGGGTTCGCTGGTTAGAATGGTGCAAACTTTGGAGCACAACAATATTTTGTTGCTCCCGGCACCAGGATAACATTTCGGGCATAGCTTGATCTTTTAGCCCTAAATCCGCTTGACTGCTTAAGATTTTGCGCTGGGCGAGGGTGGCGTATTGCTCAAGAGCTTTTTGCTCTTGGGTGGGCTGCTTCATATTCCGTCCCTTTAATAATGTTTAGTCACATTTAATATAAATTTAGTTTAGAAATTCTATGAGTTTACTATGTCACTGTCAAGGCGCCGCAGATTACGCGTCATTGCGAGCGCCTAGCGAAGCAATGACGGGTTCTTAACTTAATGGCATTGCGCTGCCAGCGGCATTGATTGATCTTTTTATGCATTTAACTTAAAATCAGAGGATGACCTCGTTAAGCGCCATTATCATTACCAAAAACGAAGCCAAGAAGATTGGCCGGTGCTTACGCTCGATCGCCTCCTGGATAGATGAAATTATCGTTCTAGATTCTGGGAGCACTGATCAAACCGTGGCAATTTGCCGTCAATATACTGAAAATGTTTATTCGGTAGACTGGCCTGGGTACGGGGCGCAAAAAAATCGAGCGCTCAAGCTGGCGCAGGGTGATTGGATTTTATTGCTTGATGCGGATGAATGGATTCGCCCCCTACTTCAGGCTGAAATCCAACAAGCTATTCGCAGTCATGATTTTCAAGGATTTTATATACCGCGCTCAAATACGTTTTGTGGACATTTTCAACGATACGGCGATGCGGCCAGGGATAAAGTACTGCGCCTTTTTAAGCGCGATGCTGGAAAATTCACTGAAGATTTTATCCACGAAAAAGTGATTTGTGAAGGCAAAATTGGCTTGTTACAGCAACGCTTGCTCCATAACTCGTCCAGGACCAAGACAGCTTGGGCCGCGCAAATGGAAAAATATGCATTATTTTCCGCACAGCTGCGTTTTGCCAAAGGACGGCGCTCCAATCCCCTGAAAGCGGGATTAAACGCCGTGTGGATTTTTTTTCGCACTTACGTTTTACGCCAAGGTTTTCGGGATGGTAAAACCGGTTTACTATTTGCAAAATTGAACGCTAAAAGTAGCTTTCAAAAAAACCTGGAGCTGTGGCGCTTAGGCCTCCGCTCTACAACTAAAGAGAACCATTAATTCATGCGCATTTTATTCTTAACCTTGATCTAATTAGTGCATTGCCAGCGCTTACTGACGCTTCTCGCGCCATTCCTGGCATAACCTTTGATTGGGTGATCGATAAAAATTTTTCCGAAGTGGGGCTGTGGCATCCAGCCGTTAAAAAAATCATCCCCACCCGACACCGGTATTGGCGCAAGAACTTTCGCAAATCGGTTAAGGATGGCGAAATCACTCAGTTTTTAAAATCTCTTCGCGAAGAAAAATATGATCTGGTTATCGACGGTCAATCTTCGATGAAAAGCGCCATAGTCACTTTGCTCAGCCGTGGGCCACGCCGTGGTATAGATCGATGCTGCGCCAGCGAATGGGCGGCTTCATTAGCCTATCAAAAAAGCTATCACGTCCCCAAAGATTGGCATGCTATTCAGCGCTTGCGGTTATTATTGGCGAATGCCTTGGATTACCACTGCCCCCAAAGTCCGCCTGATTATAATATCCGGGATTACCCCTTCCCTGCATTGAAATTTGATTTACCTAAACCGTATTTAATGTTTGTGCACAACGCCAGTTGGTCGTCGAAGATGTGGCCGGAAAATTATTGGCGGCGATTAATTGAACTGGCGCAAAGCGAGGGCTTTCATGTGTTATTACCTTGGGGAAATCAAGCGGAAAAGACCCGGGCGGAAAGAATCAGCGACGGCTATGCGAATGCACGAGTTTTACCGTTTTGCTCCCTATCAGAACAAGCTCGAATTTTGCAAGGGGCGGCAGGCGCTATTTGCAGTGACACCGGCCTCTGTCATTTAGCTGCTGCGTTAAACGTCCCTTCGGTGACACTTCACGGCCCTACGATCCTAGCCTTATCTGCTCATCGGCTTTAACCAGCACACATAGTATCGCATTCGCATTTATTAAGTGTTATCAATATCAATGCAATTATGGCAAGCAAAAACACACTAATGCGCTTTGCTTTTTGAAACGAAGCCTGAAGCCGTGTGGAATGTTTTTCGTATGAAATCAGCGCACCCGAATTTGGGTAGTAGCCACTAGCATATCTCTTAGACTAATGAAAGCTGGGTAAATCCGCCATCGTCAATATGAGCAGCGTTTAATGCCTGATTTAGGGTTGCGGTTATTTGCAGATCGTCACAATCCACAAAAAACAAGCGTAATATTTCTGACGTACTTTGCTTAAGTGTATCATCGGTATGAATTCGCATCAGCTTATAATAGGTAGCTAAATTATGACTAGCGTCGATCAATTGTTGCTGACAATTTCGCTTTGATTTTTTAACGGATGTGATCGCTTGCGCCAGCATTTGCTGTTCAAATTGATTCGCTATATCCGTTTCATCATGTTACAAAGAGCTGCACAAAGAGCGATGCTGACTTAAAGAATCACCCAACTGTTGCAATCCTTCGACAATCCTTTCATGCCAAGGATGTAAAACCGCCTAATAATTTTTTAAATTCGGCACGGGGCAATGCCTCTGTTCAGTTCCAGAAAACTCATACGCAATAATAGCACAACATTCGCATTTAACTGATTTTCTGGCGCTGTAAACCGGCCAGGAGTTCAAGGACAAAGTTCCCCACGTGGCATCCCTCGCATAAAAATCGGAAAGGGATGAGCAGCCAGCGTGGACACTATGCCGCTACCGCAAGAGTTTCATTAAAGACGGCCACGGAAAATCTTCTATGATCCCTCGAAAAGCCGGTTTATTCTTTTTCCGCTTAGCCTGGTTATTTTATTGTTACAACCCCCTAGCTGTTCTTTCGAACTTAATTCTATCAACAACGGATGAGCGGAAATGACTTCCTGAGAAACCCCATCGGTCAACTCTTCGCCTGATAATAGTTGAATGACTTTAATCAGTAAATTAGAGGCTCTTTGCGCCTTGTGTATCACTACCTTACCTTCCAGTGTGTAATTGTCTATATATTCACGGAGAAATTTAGCAAATCGCACGATGCCGTAATAAGAATAATATCCTTCATTGGGCACGCGAATATTTTTTTCTATATCGCGTAAAATATCGTGTACTACTTGATAAAGAGTGGGCTCATCATCAAAAATAGTATGATCTTTTAGCCGCAATTCGGCTATCTTACTCGCGCGCTGCGCGGGGGTGAGATATTTTTTTAATATTTGGCGGTAGTCGCTAATTGCTCGCGACATCGTTTCCACAAACATGGAATCAAGCATAATTTTCAGCCTCCAACTAACGAAGCATGACTGTTCGGTTCTCGATGGGGTAATTATTTTTTGTCTCCATCCTGAAGCAAAAGCCCCATCACTGAATAGTCACAAAGAGCTCCATAATAGCGCATCAGCCTTAAGAGAATATTAATTCTTTCCCGATGCACCCGTCAAGAGGCAGGGGGCGAGGATGAGAAAAGCTTAAAAACCTTCAAACTTGGTATATAATTAAGACTGTACAGAAAATTATCAATGAATAAAGAATAGAAGGGAGATCACATGGAAAAGGGTATTTTATACGTATCGTGTATTATTCTAGCAGCCTCGGTTTTCAGGTTGTCTGCGGCCCAAGCTTACTATGGCAAAGAATTGTGTACCTACCAGCAATTTTCGTGCCCTAAGGTTAAAAAAGGCGATACCTGGGAAAAGCGCTGGCCGGACCCTCGCCAACGAGATATTGTCATGCGCCTGAATCGCACCAATTTGCCCCTTTCGGGCCGCTCTTGGGTGCTAGTGCCAAAAGATTTAACTAATCTAGACATCCTAGACCTATCGCCATTCCCAGCCCAAATGAATACCTCCAATCGGAAACTGGTTTTAGTTGATTTATCTAAATTGGCTTTTGCAGCTTATGACCAGAACGGCCAATTGCTCCGCTGGGGGCCCGTTTCCGGAGGCAAGGATTTTTGCAAGGATATCCAAGAATCCTGCACAACCCCGCCGGGGATGTATCAGGTCACCGTAAAAGGGATGCCGACTGCTTTTCCTCAACATTCCCGGTTGATACCAAAGGCGGCGCCCCTATGCCCTATTGTATGTTCTTTTACCAAGGCTATGCCCTGCATGGCTCGCCGGCGGTTCCCGGCTACAACGCCAGCCATGGCTGTGTCCGTTTATACATCGAAGATGCCCAATGGTTGAACGAAGAATTCACTACCATTGGCACCAAAGTGGTAGTGGTTGACAGCAACGACACCCCACCACCCTCATAAAGCGCTTTGCGCATAACCCCTGCTCCCGTATAATCTCAAAATATGAGCAAAATCCGGGAATACTGGCGCTTAATGCGCTTCGATAAACCAATAGGTATTTTATTATTGCTATGGCCCACATTATGCGGATTATGGATCGCCGCGCACGGCATACGTAAATCGGCCAGCCAGTAACTTGCAAGGCAAC
>CAVOOI010000026.1:0-61205 GCA_963697455.1 uncultured Pseudomonadota bacterium
ATTCAAAACCACAGTGGGGACGCGGAGGAACCCGCTTGTACCAGCTGCATTCCTTCTTCTTTGCTTAAGGGGCCTACCACTACATTTGCGCCCTGCGCAATCGCTTGATGATATAAAGAAACAATATCGCCGCTGCCGGTATCCACTATCCGGATGGTCGGCGCAGCGGCGTCATCTGCTAAAGATTGGTAATAAACTGCCAAAAAGCCGTCGCGAATCGCTTGCCCGGACTCGGCGTATACACCTCGTAAAGGCAATAATAAGGCAATCCGACCAGGGGCGGGCGGCGCTGATGACCAAAAACCAGCTTGACCCGCACTCATAAAACTAAGGAATAGAAATCCGGTTAACAGACAGACAATTCTTGAAGTTTTCATGCTTTATAATGTATCTTGTTATGAAAGTTCTGTAAACTGGGCAGCAATTCCCGCTGCGCGAGAATTGCTGCCTGGTTTCGATGCGAAGCCCTGGCAAAGCCAGGTCTCCGCAATCAAGGGAGAGATCGCTCGGCTCTTCTCTCCCTTGCGATCCCTCATCAGGGAAGATTTTTCTAGGAAAATTATAATAGAGCTGGGAATTGTACTGTTTTGGAGTAATTAATTATGATAAAAAAACCTTGTTTGTTGATAAGCGTATTAGCTTTGCTCAGTGGTTGCGCTTCCGCGCCGCCGACCCCGCCTCCGGCCCCAGTGGTAGTTAAGAAATCGCCACTGATTCAGCATCAAGTTTCGCAAATCGAGACTGCCGGGATTCAGGTCATTCAACAAGGCGACCGGTTGACGATGGTTATTCCCACTGATCAATATTTTGAACCAATGACCACTTCGGTTGCAGAAGGTCAGCAAAAAAACTTGCAGCACATGGCTATATTTGTCAAAAATTTTGCGGACCATTATCCCAATTCAGTGATCCGGGTAACCGGCTACACTGATCAAGTCTTCAGTCATAAGGCGCAATTGGAATTATCACAAAGTTATGCCAGCGTAGTCAGCTCTTATCTTTTTAATACTGGAATTGACCCACGGCGGATTGCCACTCAAGGCCGCGGCAGTAATGAACCGGTCGCAGGGGAATCAACTCCTAGTAGGGCTACTATGAATCGCCGGGTAGTGTAGGTTAATTAGAAATCATCCCCACCCTAACCCTCCCCTTTGAAAGGGGAGGGAATAGTAGTCTGGAGTCCTTAAGTTAACGCTCATGCGCCTTCGCGGAAATGACACTCTTACCCGACTATTTGGTGTCTTCGGAAGCAGAGGCTTGCAAATCGGCGGATTCCTGCCAAGAAAGTTGATTATTGGCTTTTGCACCCAAAGCGATCGGAGCAGGTGGAGTAGCCGCTTGTTCGTATTTATGTTCCCGTAGCTCTTTCACGGAAACCGGTTTGATCACCGGCGCTGGCTGTGCATCTACTTGAGGCGCCGCCGGATTAGGATTAACAGAAGTTTGGTTTGGCTGCAGCTGGACAGATTGGTTAGGAGCTGGCGTGTCCGTCAGCGGCGCAGCGGGAATATCTGTTTGGGCTGGGGCGTTTACTGCACCTGGCGCTGGCGTAGATGGCGCTGAATTGGTGGCAGGAGGGACCGAGGTTCCCGGCGGCGCTGAAGTGACTGGCGCCGAGGTTATGCCAGCATTTTTGCAATCTGCGCATTATTGGGTTTGGGTCCAACACCTAAGTTGGCAGCTCTCCTAGTCAGTAAATGTGAAGAGACCGTATATCCAGGTGTACTGTCATTATCGTCATTCACGCTACCTTGAAAGGCGAGAGTAATATTCTTACCTTCAATAGGTTGGAGAACAACTCCTTGATTAGTGATCGAAACCACCCGAGATCCATCGCCCAACTTGGTACCTACGCGTACCTGGGTATACTGTTCCCCCTGGCTGAGGGTTGCTGTCCACCGACCAGCCTGGCGGTCTAGATAGGCTAATTGATAATCGCCAGTGGGTTGTGAAGCCCAGTTGCTATCGCCGGGAAGAGTGTTCATAGCCGTTAAACCGCCGCCTTTAGCAGCATCGGCAATGCGCTTTTGAGCGGACGCCAGATTGGCTTGTTCTTCCAAAATCTGCCGCTTCATTTTCGTAATCTGATATTCGCGAACTAAGTTTAAGTACTCTTGCTGCCGAGGAGTTAGGCTTGAATTATCGAGGTTAGTCGGCAATTGCTGAACCACTGGCGGAGGCAGAGAACCCGCCAGCGCTGTCACCGGTGTTCCCGTGCCTGGGGCGGCAACAACCGGCACTGGCCGGGTGGGAGCAGTGGCGCCATGGACAAAATTGTAAATCTGCCACGCTAAAAAAACCGCCGCTAAGATTGTCAACACTAACATTACTTTTTGTCTAATATTAAGTTTGGTTATGATATTCATGGCTATATTCCCCACACAGATAATTGAACATTTCCATTGAGCAATCCACTCCGAACTCCGACATTCATCGCTGCAATGGACAGCGGTAGTTTGTCTCCCAAAGTATTCCCTATTAACATGAGTGTATCCGGTGAAGCATCGGAAAAATTAATAGTAATCGTTCGCGATTTAGTTTGACCTAAGATTTTAGGGTCACTAATACTCACGGACTGGTTCGGGAACAATAAATCTAATTGATCGATAATCGACGCCATCACTTGGCCTAATGGATATAAAGCTTTGGGTTTTGGCCGGTCATTTAACTGGCTAGGCACTGCAATTTCAGCGCCTTTAGAACCGAGGCTGAGCAGATAATGCTGTTCTGCCGCCCATTGCATAAGCCATTGCAAAGTTCCGCCTTGACGGGTCAGTTGCACATGATATTGGTGACCGTCATAGCGGATATCACCGGCTTGCCATCCCGGCAAACCATAAAAGATCTGCACAGTTTGCGCCAGTTCATCTAATTGCTGTTCGGGCGCTGGCGTTTTCATCGCCGAATAAAAATCGATATAATTCAAATCCGGTTTTTGGACCACGACTTTTTGAGATACCACCTGTGAGTTTGAAGGAGGACTCATCACATAAATCCAACCCACAATCGCCAGAACAACCGCTGCCGAGACAGCAATCATGGCTGGGGAAATTCTCGAACCCAACAATGGCAATTTTAATGCCAGCAATAGGGTTAGCAATTGGGTGCTAGGCAATTTAGGCAGATTTTTAAAAATCGGGCCTGCCACTACTTCAAAGGTACTGATCAAGTTTTTTGGCAATATAAAATGCCCCGGCGTTTCAGTCTGAGACAAGGTCACATCGCCGCAAGTAACTACCCGGAAAGATTCATGCATCGCCATCAATGGTAGCAATTCGGCGCGCAGTTTATCGTTGTCCACCATGACATCCAAATAAACTTCGTTAGCTCTGATCACGACTAACAAGACTTGGTTATTATCTTTGGATAACCGTTCGCAAAAAATTAAATACGCTGGTTTTTCAAACTGAATCCAGATGCTTTCTCCCAGCAAATATCCAGATTCTTTAGAAAAAACCGCTTCGATTGCACCAGGCCCCAGCGGAGAAAGCGCGACATACTGGCCGTGCTGCTCCGACAGCAGGCGAATGCGCTGCACCATCACCCCCCGTTTACCGATAGCAATCCGTTCCCGGTAGGGTTGCACTACAAATTGTACGCCGTCAGGTCTGTTTGATCAGACTCATTGATCACCTTCTTTCATTACGATGGGCGTGATCAGCACCAGAGTTTCAATGTTTTCACTTCTGGAGCCTTTTGCACCTAGCGCGTCGAAGGTAAAAAATTTCGCATCGGAAGTTGCATCACGTACGCGCCGGTAACCCGCCACAATCAGCGTCTCACCAGATTGGACCGCGGTGCGCTGGTTAAATACTTTTTGGGATAACGTAGGCGTTTGAATAGCCACAATGATTCGGATTATTGGCTACATCCGCCCCTACCGCGGCATTGTCCGCTTTAGTAATGATGATCCAGGTCGGATAAAGTACTGCTGAGTTGCATAAATACTTTATCACCCTGAATTTCAGGCAGGATATATAAAGTGAAACCATCGGTGACTGTCCCCGGCGTGATCGAGGAAGTAGTTCCTGCATCCGGAGTTTGGGTGGTGCTGACGCTCTTCACATAACTGGTATCGTTAGTGATGCGAATAGTCGCAATTTGGTTATTCATAGTCACGACTTGCGGATTAGTCACTACGTGTACTTTTCCTTGCTAGTCCAGCGCATTAATAAAAGTTCGATGCTCGTTTTTGCCGATAATAAACGAAGCCACGCCCGAAGTAGTACCGCCGGCCATTGCGACCGGAGACAAAGTGGTTGCATCCGCCAGACTGCCTAAGATCTGAAAATTAGTAAAGGTTTTAATGATAGCATCCCAGTTGATACCCATGTTCATAATCTTGATTCAACCTAACATCTAACACTTGGACTCTGATCGCAACTTGCTGAGACAAGGTATGATTTAATTGATCTAGGTATTTACTGATGGAATCGATATTATCTGGATGATCGCTTGCACCGTCACGGTAGTGGTTGATTCTGAAATCATAAATTTACCGTCGGGAGAAATCAGTTTGCCTAGGCCATTGCGTAAATCTTCCCATACTGACAATTGCGCTTGCAAGCTACTGTATTGATCATCATTCACATCGCTTTGTACTTCGCCTGAGCCCAGATAAGCATTACCAAAACCTGAGGTGCTGTTTTGGCCTCGACCCACCATGTAAGAGGAGAAGCCTGGCATAAATGAAATATCGAACATCTTGGTTTGATAAGCAGACCAACTCACCACGTTGTCATCAACCATGAAATAATAACGGGTTTTAGCGGCGACGGTCTCCAGCGCGCCTCTGACGCTGCCAGAATAATGTAAGCTGACCGGCCGTTTTGCTTGCACGGTATTATCATAACGCACATTCACATCGCTGTTGCGCAATAATCGCGAGACCAGCTGATCTAACGGCATATTTTGCGCAGTCATCGTTACCGAACGGCGCATCCAAGCCGGATCTTGGCTTAAGGTGACAGGATGCTGATCAATATAAAAGCCGGGACGGCTAATCACGGGGGGCGCGCGTTCGTTGTCCGCGCCTTTGTCGGCGGCAATTTGGCGATCCGTCTGATCAACTCGTTCATAAGCTTGTTGAAAAGGCGGTAGCGCGCAAGCGGAAAGCAATAAGGTTCCACAAATTAAACTCATTAACCGGGTTAAGCGATATTTTTTCATTATTTTAACGTCCTGGAGTGAATATATAACACGTGATTACCTTGATAGAAAATCGCTTGTAATGGATAGTCGTCTAATAATTGGCGCAACACGCTGGCTAAATTGTCGCCCTGAATTTGAGCATAGCCCACCCATTTAAAATCTTGTGGCGCATCCCAGATCACTTGATGCCAGCCGTAATGCGCGGCAATCCGCTCGACATTTTCTTTTAAAGAACCTGGATAGATAGCAATATTCGCTAAAGGTTTCTGTCTAACAATCGCATCTTTTGGATAGATCACTGGTAACGTAGTAGGCGCTGGCGGCGGCGTATCAAATACTCCGGTCCTGGGAGGAGGCGGCAACAACGCAACTTTTTGCACAGGAGATGGCGCTGGAAGTGGCCTTACTGCTGGAGCACAACCTGCACAGAACATGGAAAGGCCGATAAGGATGGCTAGTTTATTCATAAGTAAAAATCCTATTCGCAATATAATAAATCGTCTATTTAAAAGTTTTTTATCATAATCTAATTTTTTCAAAAATGAAAGCGTGTCTCTGAAAAACCTAAGCAAATATGCGCAGATTGTGACTGCGCCCTTGTTCATCATGCTTGCGAAAGCTTATCAACATTAACTTAAACGTTGTGCACAAAAATTTGTCATCCCTGTTTGTGCGCATGCATCAGTTGATGCCCATGCGCCTTCGCGGGAACGACAAAAATCACTATTCAAAAACTTTATCTATTTTTTCCTAATTATCACGTCCCCCCAAATTTGGAGTATTTGAACTAGACCCTAAGCTAGTGGAGCTAGAGTTCGAATTGGAACTAGACGAACTAGCAGTAGAGCTGGAGCTAGATGAACTAGAACTAGAAGTATTGGCATAAATTAATTGATTCGAAACACTAGATAGGAGTGGGTTCCCCGAGGGTATTTCTTTTATGAGGCCATTGACGTCATTCTCGTAAGTTTTGACCTCTTTCTTTTCGCTCAACGTTCTGGGGGGGTGGAGGAGAAATCAGCACAGAATGCTGCGGTGACGATGAAATCCGCAATCGGGGCTCTGAAACCGGCGCAGCTGAAGTCCCTGGATAAGGCGGCATACTCATACTAAAAATCTTCTGTTGAATTTTATCGTCCAAAATAATCCCAGGCTTATATGTGTCGAGTTGAGCTGTCAAATCTGGATCAGTGATTGGTCTTCGATTACACAGAGGATAGTCTGGGTCTGCCACTTTGCTATCTTTAAGATAATGAGCTTCCCCTTCCCAAACAAGACAAGCACTGGTGACAGCGTAGCGAATCGCAATTTGGTTTATTCCGATCAAACCTTCAGGCGCCTTATCTAATAATGCAGCCGCGTTTTTGTCTTCCACATTTATTCCCTTCCTTTCATTGGCAGCAAATAAAGAATGCTCTTCATACTTTTGACTTTTTTTCCCACAGAACCCTATTTTATATTCTTCATTTATTTTCCTGATTACCACCTGCTGTCCTTTAACCACTTTTGCTTTTTCCTCCTCCGGTAAGTTTGGCTTTGAACATTTGATAATTGCAGGAGGATTAATGAACCCTAAATCATACTGACCTTGACTTTTTTTCATTACTAGAACCAGTTGACATGTTGCTAGTTCCTTCAGGTACATCAGGGGCATCGGAGTGGGGACATTATCCAACAATCGAATATAAATAAGTGCTTTTTTAGTCAGTTGCGCTCGTAATGGTAACTTTATTCGCGATCGCATAATCACTTCAGTCAAATTTTTGGTACGGTCACGCTGGCCAGTGGCATAAATACCAATGGTGTTCTCCATAAGACGAGCGCACCTTGATTGTCGGATTTTGGGAGGAAGAATCGAACGAGGATTATTCGAGAACAAAATATCTACGTAATTCAATATCTTTTCTTCAGCTGGTTTGATGTGACCTCTTCCCTCCAAAATCTCCACAATTTTTGGTAGATATGGCGTCAGGTGACTTATACTCATTATGTCCGCGGTTTCAGGTATATCTTCACCAAATGCTTGTCTGCTAATTTTACCATGTATTGGCGTTCCAGAAAGACTCGAAACTTTAAATTCCAATGAATTACCATTCTTGTTGATACAAATCTTGTTAGATTTTAATTCATCAGAAAATAAATCAAGTTCATAACCCAAGTTTGTCTCTAAAAAACAGACCATGCCGGGAAATTCTAATGTAATACACGCCAAATCTGCTTCAGATATTTGAGTAGGGAAGTCTATAGCCGTCATTTCTCTTGCAAGTTCTTTTCCCAATATTGCGCATACAACTTCAATAACTTTAGTAAAATTTTCATATTTTACATTTATATCACTCACGGTACTGACATCCAATGTATCTTTAATATATTGTTCCTTGTTCGAAATCTTGATCTCTTGAAAAAAATCAAAATCGAAATAAACACTTGTTTGCTCTAGAAAACTGACTACTGGTTTTGCCCATTCTGAGGTACCTAAGGACATCTCCTCAAATTGTTGATTGGCAAAAGTAATCCACTCCACATATGCAATCATGATATTAAAAATATATAGCCCAGGGAGCAAGCTAACATCCTCTATCCCTCCATCTTCACTCTGCTTGGTTAAATCTTTCCATCGTTCCCGGCTTGAAGGCTGGTTTGTTAGCGCATTGCGCAACTGTTTAGCCAAACATTTTTCATGTAAACGCTTATGCCAATCTTTTTTAAGTGGGTTCTGCTCACTACCAGAATTCACACACCACTGCATAACTTGCCGCGAGTCCAGAGGAATGTCGTTGATGGCAAACGCTAAGTCAGCATCTACTTCGATTGGTTGCCGCAGTAAATGAATCAAATTATCTAATCTGGCGGTGGTTGCATCGTAACGAGATAATTTTTCTTCTTCTAAGTGTTTTTGTTTGATCCCGATTAAATAATTCAGTAGCTCCGCCTGGATGGTTTTTAGATTGCGGCATGCAATCAGGACTGTATCGCGATTAAAACCCAGCTCACGCAAGATCAAACTGACTAAACTGACCAGATCATAGGCCTTAGCGAAATCCGCGCGAGCAAAAAATTCAGCCGCCGAACTTTTTTCTTCTCGAAGATAATGTTGAATGAGCGGCGTCAGATTGGTCAGCCCGCTACCGCTTAGAGAATTCTGGAATTTGCTTTCCGGAGTTAACGTATTCAATCTTTCCACTAACGTCCACTCTGTAATCGGCGGAGTACCATGATCCAACGCTGCGGTTAAGTCTTTGGCATCGCCTGGCGCAGCTTTGGCTAATAGTTTAGATAGAATCAGTTCTTCAGGTGCAAATCGCGCGTTTGGATGCAGGATTGATAATAATATAGCTACCACCAAATCCAACTTGCCATTATCTCCTCGCCATTGCGACACCGCCCAGCGCAGCGTTTTTTCCAAAAACAGGCTGTGAATTTGTTGATCTTGAGTTACGAAGATATCAAAAAAAGCCTGGACTTGC
This sequence comes from uncultured Pseudomonadota bacterium, assembly GCA_963697455.1. Taxonomy (GTDB): domain Bacteria; phylum Pseudomonadota; class Gammaproteobacteria; order Coxiellales; family Coxiellaceae; genus JAFEDN01. The sequence goes on from CAVOOI010000026.1 coordinate 8,619, forward strand.
CGCTCGAGAATTTCTATCGGTTTTTCATTTGACTGCTTTTCATCTATTGCATTCGCAAAAGATTCACAATGGATAAGCAAGTGTTCGCCAAACTGTTCATCATCAACTTTCGCTACTTGTGCGCGCAATGCAGCCACAGCCGAATGTAAAATTGCAGACGGTGCTAGCTGCTCCGCTTTAAATTCGCGTTCAAGCGCCGCTTGCCAATCACGAACACATTTCTCAGCTAAATAATGCAACATACAGCTCGACAATGAAGGATTTTTTAACATCCGTTGAATGTTGGTTGCATAAGTTTGTGTATCATTAAAGTCAAAAGGTACTATGCCGTCTTGTCCAAATTGTTGATAGCCACTGATTCCAACGGATTTAAACAGCTCTTCCCAGTGTTGAGCTAAGCGGTCCAAATTAATATGTAAATAACTCTTTCCTTTATCCTCTTTTATCTCGATTACTTTAGCCTTAAAAGCAGATTCAACTAAACCAACCCGCGGCCATTTACTGCCGGTTTTGGCTAAAAAGGCTTCTCTTTTTTTGGGCAATGCCTCCGGCCAATACTCTTCGTAAAGTTGCAGGCCCCCAGTTAATTGAGGTTGATAGTCTGAATCTATAATACCCAAAGCTTGCCAATGCTCCCGAGTAAATTCCTTTAAAGTTTCAGGAAGACTCTGCAGTGAAGCCAGACGGGCCAGCCATAACCATTGCTTATACCAAGCAAATTGGGAGGCCAGCAGAGGAACCCCATTTTTAAGACAGCCTTTAATGATATTTTCTCGAACCCTATTTAAATTCAGAATAGTTTGCTCATTTTTGTCAGGAGACGCCCCCCGTCCCCTTGCACGTTCGATCATAAGCATCTCTTCAGCAATGTCCTGATCTATAAGTTTCTCATCTTCTAAAGGCGCACACTCAAATATGCTAGTAAATTCATTGTAAAAACCTAGTTTGTATTTGCCGCCAATTTTGATCAGCAACCATTCATTTCTCCCGTTAATTTGAGATTTTTGATCTGTCGACGGCTCTTGGGTTAGAAACCGAATTCTTGGGGGCTCTGGTATCGGCGGCAAACCTTTCAGTAAAGCTCCAACTATCTCGGCTCTTGAAATACCCGCGTTTGCATATGCCGCAACCATATTTTTAATTAATTCCTGCGCTGCATAATCTGTAGTGTTGGCCGCAAGAACTTGAGCCAATGACTTTAAACCTGCCTCGCTAAGATCATCGCTAGTCCACGTCATCACATTATAAATTAAATCTTCAAAAGCAAGCGGCTTGAATTCGCTCTTTTGCTCCGTGACAGTCTGCGGCAAAGTGAATGGAGTCGACAACTTATTAGGAACTGGGAGTGCCTTAGCTCTCAGCACCAAAGCTTGGCGTTTTTCTTCTTCAGATTTAACAGCTACAACTTTAATCTCTTTATTATTATTTGTCGGATATCCAATAAGATTATTGCCATTTCGCCAACAATGTTTTGCAATGTACTCCTGAGCATCTTTTGAATAGTCTGTTGGGTTGCTGATATATAAAGCATATAGATGATGCAATAAGCTTAATGAACCATCTAAAGTGTGATCGCCTTTACGTATTGGGAGTGGCGGCACTTCGCGATTATTTATTGACAGCGGCGGTCTTGAATAGGCGCGAAATAGTATTCTAGCCCGCGCTATTAAATCATCAATAAATGTTGTTAATTTATCAGGTTGATCTTGCAAATTTAGTATTTTTTCATGAGCCGTTTCATTCCACTCCAACAATAATCTATTCAAGAATAGCTCTGCACAGTTTTCTAATGCATTAATGGCGTTAAACTCAGTGAACCCAGTAGTTGGGCCTAACGTAAATGCCCGTGGACTTTTAGGTCTCAAAATCTCGAAAATAAGCAGGAGTACTTTGGTTAGCACCTCATGCCCAGTATTAAAAATAAAACCTGCAGTTATCCGATTTAGATAATCCTGGTTTTGAGGAGGATTGGCTTCCAGCGTATTACCTTCGGATAAATAGAATTTGAAAAAACTAACCACGACTGATTCGCCGGGCTGAAAAATTTCTGCAAAATGCGTCTGGGTTGATTTGATGGTTTTTGTTTCTTTAGGTTGGTCATATTTCGTTTCTTTACTCTTTATCTCTCTCATACTCGCCGGATGACTGTTTAATAATTTTCGATATTGCGTAATCATCGTTTCACGCGCGAGACTAATCGTTTCACGCGCGAGACTACTCGACTTCAATCCTTCTACTTTGAAGTCTAGCGCTCCAGCGATATCTCGCCAACGCATAAAGTCTTGCTGCAGCAATCCTAGCTGCGAAGCTTCTTTTCCTAATTTGTCTTGCCACAGTTGCGGGCTTGAAGAAATCTCGGCCTCTGTCATCACACAAGTCAAAATACTGCGCGCATCTTTGAGCATTTGTAGTTGAGCACTATGAGCCGCTTTATTAATTTCAGTTTCCAATTCATTCAGGAAAGCAAAATTAACATCCTCGAGTTTTTCGGCTTCTATTGTTCGCCGCATGGTTGCTAGTTTTGCCATAGTCTGGTAAGAAATGGGCAAACTAGAATCTTTTTCTAGTTCATCCATCAAGCTTTTAAACAAGTGCGCTAAATTTTCCGCTTTATTTTTGGTGACTTCAGGAGATTTCCATTGAGAATATATTCGTTTTACCCATTCAGCGACGTGCAGTTGCTTTTGATTTACTAAACGATCAAAAACGCTGGGCTGATCGTGCAAACTGCTTTGAATTGACAGTAAACAGTGCAGTATAACCGGCTTAGAAATTTTTTCGTCCTGAATCTCTTTTAACCCCGCTAAAAAGTCATTGAAATAGTTGCGATTATTGCTGGCTTTAATCTCCAGCCCTGGAGATAATTGTTGTAACAGTTTAAGCCATACTTGCCAATGCTGGGATTGACTGAGCAAACTAATAGCTTGACGCAGCAAAGTCAGTAAATCTGATAATGAAGGCCGCTCCTGTAATTTGTCAACCAACTCAATTTGTCCAGCTCTCCCCAACAAGCTGGATAAGAACTGTAGCGCAGTGTCCTTGGCATCATCAGCGGAAGTAAACTTAAGGTCCGGTTGGGCTCTAAAAACATACTCCATTCGACTCGCCAGTTCGGAAACTGTCTGTTTTGACTCAGAACGTGGATGCTTCTGTTGCTTTATCTCTTGCGTTAACCATTCAGAGCAGCGATCAGCCAACTCCTCTTCTCTGCTTTGGTCTGGCCAAGGGTGTTGCTTTAGAAAGTGGCGTTCCAGACGCTTTATTCTTCTGCGGTCATCATTGTTTAGTCCGTCTTGAGGAAGGCCTCTGAGATAAGCCAGCAGAGCAGTTACTCTCAAAAAGTGAGGAGCGGATTGCTTGCTCCGCTCAAATTCAACTAAGCGTTCGATATCAGCTATTTCTAAATTCTGATGAATAAAGCCGGGACGTTTATCTAAAGGTAACTGTGTATAATCACTTAAGACCCACAATATTTTCATTACCGCCAAGCTGATATGTTTCTGGTTAAATAAATCTTTAAGTATTGGGATCTGAAAAACGGGTCGATCGCGCTTTCCTGATCTAATGCGACCGAGGTCACCCGCTAACCTCATTCCCGAAATAAAGTCGTTAAGATTTTTAAATAAAACTGTTAAAGATCCTAGCTGGGCGCTAAACGAAGAAAAATAATTCGGTATCAGTTTATTGGCAGCTTCTATTACACGGCTAACAACCCAAGATTTGTCTAGTGAACCCTTAGATTTACCCAGTTGGGTATCGTGAAACAAACCACGCACAGTAGTAATCAGACCAGCAATTCTTTTGGCAGTCAGAATGATATGCTTTTGATCCTTGCTTTCCACCATCAAACTAGTAACTATCTTGAAAAAATACCCCTCCGGGTTTTTCCTTTTCCATATAGCATTACTAACATCACTTAAAAAAGTATCCAAGGAATTTTCAGCTTTGATGTAACTCGTATTTGATGTAATAATTTTTATTGCTTCTGGCGTAAGCAACAAATAACCATCTTTATCTACCCTTTTATCTAACTGAAAAATTAGCGATTCTAACCTCTCAAACCGACTATTTGATTTAAGTATTATTTTTTGTTCAGGCTGTGGAATTCCGTTCTTAACATGTATGCAAGAAAAGTCGTGTTCAGATCGAATAAAAATACAGGCGTTACTATGTGATAATTTTTCATCTTCAATCAATTTTGTGAACTGCGGAGTCCTCATAGGCTGAGAGCTACTCTTTTCATCAATGCTTGTCAGATACGAGTCGCACTTTTTGGCGTTCTGAATGAAACTGAATAATAGCCGGCGCTGATCCTGAGCGAATCGTTTATGAAAATGACCCAACATTATCTTTGCCATAGTTCTTTGAACCTGTAGGTCACCACGGCGGTTTTTCAAAAAATCTTTTAATTCTGCATGATCCTCCTCAGAGAGATAGCCCTTAAGCAGAGCAAAGAAACTTTTATCAATCGGAAAGCCCAAAATACTCTTGGATGGCGATTCCTCCGATTCCGCGAAACCTCTTAATTCTTCCGGGCTAAAAATTACCAATGGCTTGAAATCAGAAAAAACTTGCGCAACATTATCTAGCTTAAACTCACAAAATAACTTAGCCGCCAACACATGGGTTTCATCTTCGAAATAAGCGTGAGAAATTTTTAAATGAGACCCATTGGGAAGACCGCCTAGGAAACTCGCAAGTGGGGATCCCAGTTCAGACTTTGATATAATGTCATGTGCTGTATGTAACAATTTCAAACAACTACGCACAGTTTGTCGTCCATCCTCCCAAACCAGATGGGTTAATAATTGTTGGATTACTAAATTAAATAATTGATTTTTGATACCCTCATTGCGCCGCCCTCTTGACGTCAGGTCGATGATGGCAAAACAGCATTGCCGTAGTTTATCCGCATTTCCCGGTGACGGATCTAACTCTCCGGCCCAGTTCATAATCCCTCTTTCCAAACCAGAACCACGCAAAAAAATCGATAAAAACCTGGGGAAATAAACATAAATAAAGTCAGGAGGCTGCCGAGCCTCAGGAAAATCCAATTCTATTAATTCGTTTACTAATTGGTTACGTCGTTGCCTATCTTCAAAAACCGACTTAAAATGATTATCAAATAACTTCTTAATTTGACTTTCTCGATTCTGGAGCAATACGGGCGTATCCTTTTTAAAGTCACTCTGCAATTCTTCAAAACAGGGGATCGCACTAAATTGGATACAAAAATCCTGGATATAGGTAATATCACATTTAATTTTATAATTTTTAACTATCTTCTGTAAGGCTTTTTTTACAGAATCCGCCTCGCGGCCAAAAGCAAACAGCAGATTCGGCTCAATTGTTTTCGCCAGTAAAATAAGCTGGGCCAAACAATCTTCACGCTCTGGCCGACTACGGGGCGGATCCTGCTCAAGCTGAGTGTTTATCAGAGAAAGTGCTTGGCCAATCATTGCTTTACGTACAGAAACAGGACCGTAGGCCTGCGCCAGCTTGATCACGATAAGCTGATGGTAGAACTCGATTTTTTTCCTTACACTCGCACTTGAAACTGCTCTTCTTCGAACTCCGCCAAATCCTGTTGATCTAACCAAATCATTCTTTTCTTCGCCATTTTCTTCAACATCTCCTTTGGCTTCTATTTCAATTTCTAATCTCAATGCTAATTTCGAAATGATATCTTTCGCACCCAGTTTAGCATCTTCAGCCAGCAATGGAGGTTTCCCTAGAGGCAAATGATGTATTGACCATTTCAATGCAGCGACCACCTGATCAATGGCTAATAACGGCTTTTCCCACAATGCAGCACAATAGGGGTTATCGAGCCCGCCGTTCTTTTCAAGTAGAGTATTTCTGGCAGTGAGTTCTTCGGCTATTTTTTCCGGCAATTCGGATAATAACCGTGCGGAATCTGGTTTAGTTTCTCGTAAATTTTTAAGAGTGTGATTGCAATTTAAGTGCGTGAAGATTCCAATTACATTTAAATTTTTAGGTGATAACTTGGTTTCCAGTACAGCGTCGGGTAAATTTAGTCGCTCTGCTACATAGGATAATAATCGGTCAAAAAAGATCTTTTCTGGATTCTCCGGTTGACAAAACTCCGCAACTGCAGCCCTTAGTTGGTCAAACTGTTGTTGTTTGCTTTGGATCAAGGATGGCGGCGCCTTCGCTTCTCCATCAGATGGTATTAGTGTTATTAAGGAAGTTAAGAGATTGTCATCATCAGTCTCCGGACTTAACAGACAATTTAAAACCCGCAGACAGATAAAATCTTCTGTGTGTGAACTTGTTACGTACTCAAGAGGGGCGGGTAATTCAAGCAAGCTCAGCAGCAGCATTTGCGCATATGGGGTGCTGAATAAGCTGGGAAATGAATTTTTTCCCTCAGCGAAATACCGCTGCACGTACGCTTCAGCTTCGTTCAAAGTAGCCGTATTGACTACGGTCTCAGCTTCTTGTTTTTTTGTTCCCAGCTTAGAGCGTGATACTGACGCCCCGCCCGAGTTAGGTATATTCGCCTCGGCCCAGCCTTGGCATACCAAACCAGCCAAATAGAATACCCGCATATACACACTTTTAGTCCCGGTCACGTACTCAAGCCTAAAACCTTGTTGATCTTTTGGTAGGCTCAAAATGGAGCCGAAACCTAATGCCCGATATAGAAACCTGATCAGATCGAGCAATTGCGACTGATAAACGCTTACAATCGATTTTGGCTGTGCATCACGATCACGACGCTGCGCCGGGCGTTTATAATACTGACTGGTAAAAACAATTATTTGCAGCAAATATTGGGGGGAAGCTGGCTGTGCTCTAATCTTAGACCTTGCTGCAACAAAGTTAAACGGCAAGCGTCATAAATGACCTCAGGCGCCCAAGCACTCTTTAAATTTTGAATAAAATGGGTAGTGAATACCTGATTGTCGAATTGTAATAATGAAGCGATATGTTGATGCAAACTGGTTTTGCTTGGATTTATAACAATCCCCATAAATAGGGACAGAGTCTGGACCCGAAAAGCTATTAAACGCTGGATAATATTTAGTTCCTGACTGGCGCCATGTTGATAAAGTATTGTTAACAATTCTTCATGATGAATAAAATGCCGTACCAGTTGGGTTAAAAATGTGGGGATAGCTTGTGGCTTGGCTGGCGTATACATCGATTTTAAATCAGCGACGTTAGAAGACACGAAGGAGAATGTAGCATAGAGGATTGGCTCACCCTCTCCTACACTGGGTACGCTGAACAAAATGTACTGGTTTAAAGACTGCATGACTGAATGATAGAAAGGGATTTTTTCAGCAAGCTTGATACCAGCTTGCAAAAACTGCACATTGCGGCTGTCTCCTCGGGCAAAATTTAGGAAAGAAAATTCACTCGCCATCAATGGTAATAAGTCTTGTTTATGCTTTCGCCAAATTTTAGCTAAAAATTCGATTAAAAAAACTGTTTCTTGCGGTATAAGATCTGCAAATAATAGGAATTCCAACCCTACTCGAAAACTTCTTAGATGGGGTGGATATTTTTGAACCCAACTTTCTTTCGCAATGCTTTGTAGGTGTTGGAGTGTATCCATCATCCCACTTGACATTGTCATCCCGCGGCTTGACCGTGGGATCAAGGAAATGCCAGATTCAGTGCTGGATCCCGCGATCAACGATATTTGTGCGCCGCGGGATGACGATACCTCGCTGTTGGATAATTTAATAAACTCATCCCAAAGATGGGTAATATGCAGTATTTCCAAGCAACAAGTGAGCGGCATCGGAGGAGTACCTACTCTACTAAGATCTTTGCATATTTGTTGGTTGATTTTGTTTTTTTGGGATTCCTCCATCAGCGCTATTGGTGCAGATTCTTCTGGGTCACTCGGAGTGTATAACGTATATATCACATTTAACTGATGATTTAGCGTAGCTCCTTGAAAATTTTGCACAGCCTCTATCGGATGGTGAGGGGCAGTTGTATCATATTTATTTTCTTTGATATCTTTTACATTGGGAGTTGCATTTGCATCGTTAACTTCATCCCATTCCACTATATTACTCCGAGTTGATAGGATTTCATTTTCATCCACATCCTCGAACATATCATCCGGCGCCTCAAGCTCGTCCTCTTTATTTTTCTTTTTTCCTGCAGGCGTAGTCTTAAACTCACTTCCTACCTGCTTGATTAATTCTGCAGTTGATTCGCTTGTACTCAAGCTGGCGTCTGAGGCTTTTATAAACTGTGAACTATTTATATAATCCAAAATCCTTGTAGATTGCTCAAGACGGCTCTGCACAGTTCCTAATCGTTCATTTCGATGCTTATTAATAAGTGTCTTCAAGGTATTTATTTCTGTTGTTCTCAAACCGTCTATAAACGCAATTTTATGGCTATCGTCAATATGATCATCATTGAGCAGTACGCTTTCAATAAAATATATCTGGAGATCTTCCAAAGCGGGTTCTTTGAAATGTCCATTCACTGTAAAACGCTGCCTGCATTGATTGAGAAAATGAATACTTAAAAAAGTGCGCGGCTTAAGAGTTTTATGATCCGGAGATAATGATTTGTACTGAGCCAACAATGTGGCGGATGAATTACCTAAAATAATTCCGCTATAATTTTCACCGGTCAGAAATTCTGTTACGAACCGTTGGAATCCTTTTTTTTCTATATTTGAAAGCTGGGGATGGTATTGCACCGCGCTAAAAAAAGCGAATTGGGCTTCTTGCAGTGTAGGCTCTGCTAAAGTTAATTTATCTAACCCTAGCTGTTGGCGGCAGCTATTGATAATGGCAGCGATTAAAGTATATCGCAGTTTTTTCGTTTGGTCTAAACCATGCAATCCGAATAATGAATGCGGCAAAGATGCAAACATTAATCTTAGCAACACTGGGATCGGCAAGGTATTTCTCAACGTCCAGCTATCAGCTAACACTTGACTTTGTTGCGCCTGCTGCAATTCAACCGCTATTTTCGTTTCATCTAGTCCTTCTTCAGGGTAGCTGCACAAGGCTTGTTTAAATGCCATTGCCGTTTTTAATCGTGCCTTTGCGGTTTCTCTAAAAGTTTCGCTAGCTTCTTCCTCAGGGAGCTCAACTATTGCATCAGAATCCCCGCTAGTTTCGAAGCGCTCAGTCATTTCGTTTATTTTCTTTCTGACTTGTTTAAAATCAAGTTCCTTGTCCGTTTTATCTTCCTCTACTTCCGTTTGTGTTTTTGAAGTTTCTCCTAATGTTTCTTTATCTTGATCTTTGAGGAAGGCAACTGCTTTACCAGCGTTAACTTTATTTTCAGCGAATTCTTCAGTAAGCGCGTCTAATAATAGACATTGGTTGGCATCGGCAACAAAATCATCGTCTAAACTTAAGCTTTCACGCATAAATTCAATGACAGTTTGGCCGTAATATATAGACAACTGCACCGAAAACATTTTTAGTAATTCACTTTTGCAAATGACTTGGTACGGGCTGGCCCATTGGGCATTCGTTACTGCGCGAATAAACCAGAAACGATGATCCTCACCTCGCCGAATAATCTCCAGGAAATAATCATTTAAATTATCGAACACCCCTGGTTGTGAGTTAAATTGCTCCCAATGTTGCAGGATCAATAACGCTAAATGCGTATAAATCAGCGCTAATTTTGTATCGATTTGGACATGTCTGCGTTCTTGGCCTAATTCCGTAATGCCTTCAGAGACCTGCACAGGTGCATATGCAATAAGGAAAAAGGATGAACTCGAAGAAGAAGAAGAGGTTGAGGATGACGAAGTAACCAATGGTAGAGCGAAACTGCTTGAAGTCATACCAAAAGTAAAACTAAGAGACGAATTCGATATAGTCGAATTCAACTTAGGAATGGGACCCTGAAAATGCGCTGTAAAAAAAGTTGAATCAACGCTTGAGCTTGAAGAAGATGAAGATGATGACCATACACTACCGTTTGATGAGGAATCAACGGATGGATATGTAAAAGGCGGAGGTGGCGGGATATCCTCTGACAGCGAAGTGTCAAATGGATCTGATGTGCTTGAACCTGAGAAAATGCTTAAGCTTGAACTTGAAGAAGAAGATGATGATGAACTGCTTTTGTCTTCCTCTAATTTAGCCTGCATATTGCTGGATCCCGGAGTCGATCCGGGAGATGGTTTTAATTCGGCTGGCGTTGAAGCCTCAATCATGTCCAACACGCCCGTAATCACTTGGTGTTGAACTTCACGATCTTTACCCAAGGCAAATATTTGGTTGACGGCTTTGATACTGTGTTCTAAGTCTGACACTTTAGTCTTTTTACCTGGATTAATGAGCAGTTGCGCCAGTAATTGATTAACCAAAACTTGATTTTGGACTTTTTGTCGATCAGTAGGACGACACCATGCTGCTACCCAGGACAACCCCTTACCTTTATTTAATAAATACGCTAACGCATTGCGGCAATCTCCAGGCTTGAGCTGATCGAGAATGGCGCAGGCAACATTAGGAGGGGAAGCCTTGTAATCAGAAAAAAATAACGGCTGCTGTTGCATTAATTGTCCAATCACTATGAAATAGCGGACAAAACCTATAAAAGTTAATTCTAAACCACGAAAATTCTCATTCTTAAAAAACTCTTTTTGATAAATTAGGAGATAATTGATGATGGGTTCTAACCTCTTGAAGGTTACATTATCATTTAAATAATCCTCTAATTGATCGATCATGATCTTCGGATTAGCAAGCATCAACGCCCGCTCGACACGATCCCGGTCTTGCCATTTAATGCGGGAATTTAATAACATGTTAAATAAATGTTTGCGGTTAACTTTATTCAAACCCTGGACTAGAACATCCAGTGAATCACGACGGCTTTGAAATTCGCCCTCTTTAGAATCATAAGCTTCAAATAATGGTGCGAGCAAATAGGGCTTTGAATCCCCCAAATAACTATTAAACAGTGCGGCTAACTCCCTCGACACTTCATCCATTTTAACAGGCAGGATGCGAGTATTTAGAGTAGCGGCTTTATCTAGTTTTTCCCGCGCATCTTGTCTCGCATAAGCCTCAGTCAATGATTGCTGCTTTCTAACTATAGGGGCCGCCGGAAGCTTTGGGGGAAGCACTTTCCGGGGTGGCGGCGAGAGAGCTTTAGTTTTAGGGATTACAATAGAGTTAGTTTTTAAAGTACGATCTATTATAGAACAAATTTCTTCAAACGCGAGCCCGGTAAATTGCTGATCTTCGCTTAAATCTCCCTGTGCGGCAGTTCGCCAGTCGCGATCCGCTGTTCGAAAATTCGAATCATCGAGTTGGACTTGTTGCTTTAATTTCTCCAATATCTTCTTCTGCTCAGGACCAGGCTTTAAATCGGAATCCTGACTACTTACAAGCCAAGCTTTAATCTTCTCTTTAAATTGAATGTATGAACCAACTCCATATTTTCCTTTGTCTCCTAAGCGGATCGTACTATCTATTGCTTCACAAAGAGAATATCGGTTCTCTTTGTCCTTAGCTTGCAAAATTGATTCTTGACGAGTTATTTCATCAAATAAAAGTGGGTGGGATTTCTGAAGCTCTAGGCGCTCTTTAGATACATCATGCCCAAATTGTCCGTTGGTTTGATTTTTAGTGTCTTCCTGGTTTCCTTGATTAAATCTTTTCACGATATTCTCCTGGTTTTCAAACAAAATACTTCCGGAATAAAATCCGGAAGTCAAAAATACTCATCCCCATCGAAATGCCCTATTCTCATTATGCCGTTGACGTTGAAAAAGAAGAAGAAGATGATGATGATGAAGGCGGCTTAGACGCTCCTCTATTAACTACGGGTTGTGTCACTAGTTTAACGCTATAGGGAGCTGGAGGAGGCAAGGAACTTGGGCCACGGCCTCCTTGCACAGAAGGAGTGTTTGAGTTAAGCAGCTTTCTCTGGCTGGGTCGGGCAAATATTCTTTGCTTTGCTTGCTCCTCTTCTTCTTTCACTTGTGCTTGTCTTACAGCTTTTAGTTCAGCAAGCTTTTCTGGGTCTACACGATTCTTCGCAGTAAACGTTTTTTTTGTCTCCATTTCGCTCGCTTTCTTCTGATCTGCAATTTTTGTGTGACGAGTTAGCATAGTTGTTTTAACTGTTTCACTAGTTTTCTTAGTTCTTCCTCTCATTGTATTTGCTAGTAATATCGCTTTAGCATCGGTTTCGAGACCTAGTCCTTTCCCTTTCAATTTAGTCTCTCCACTTTGTTCATCAGGCTTGTGAGCAGGCGCTCCAAGTTGCAATTGATCAATTCGTTGATGAAGGTGTTCGATTTCTAGCCTGTGCTGACGGTTCTCTGCGACTACTATCGCCACCAAATCACGTATATCCTTCAGCGTGGGAATAATTGCGTTATTTTGAGTTGTTTCAAGCGCAAAAGTACGAGCGCGCGACTCGGCCACAATGTCACTCAGTATTTTTATATTAGCGAGCACCAATCTATAAACCATATAGCTGGTCAATGTGCTCACTCCTGTACTCACAGAGGTACTCAGCATCGGGATATAAACTTTAAGCCACTTCCACATTTCTGCAGTAGTATCATATAATATCGAGTTATTGGTGGGGACATTACTCCCTAATATCACTCCGTTTATATCTTGCTTTTTTAAGATACTGTAGAGCACACCCAAACTGATTGCAGCCAGCCCGGTCACCTGATAATTCCAACGGGGTGAATTTTCTTTAACCCGCGAACCGCAACTCGCCATATAAACCCAAAGTCTTGCGCAACATCCGGTAGGTTTGTTTTCATCTGCTGGTGGCGGCGCTATCTGCTGAATAACCCGATCGTTTTCAGTAGCTAAAGAATCGAGAAACAATAGATCGTTATCCAGATTATTTAATCCTGCCTCTAAATCCAAACCATTCAATTTTGCTTTGGGCGGTTCAGGAGGAATTTTCCCAGCTTTAGGGGTAACTTCAGGTAAAGTATCATTCCACCAATGATAGAGGGATTGAGCGGCTTGGCTAAGACTCCAGCCTTTTTGTTCCCCTTGGTTTCTGGTCGCTTCCTCGTCATCATTCTCCTGATGAAAGAAATTTAATTCTTGCTGATATATCTGGACCGGATTATAAAGCCGGACAAAATGATTTATGCCGTCAAACTGCACGTGCACTGTAGAATTACGACCGGGATTAATGGGTTCAGGCTCGGCGCGTGGAGCAGGATAATATATCAGTGTGACATCATTAATATACGCCAACATATGTAATTCACAGGGTAGTAACCAGACATCACCACTTATAAAAGTGGCGTATTCTCTAATGAGTTCCGGCGTAATATTCCATTTAAACTGATCAGCATATAATTGCTTATGATTTTTGAAGGCTACATCCAAACCACTTTTTTGCATAAGCTGAGATAATGAGGATTTCTCATCAGTTGGAAGATCTTTTAAATTGTAAGCAGTATAAAATTGGGTACGGAAATTTTGTTCGCCATTGCCGCCATAATTACTAATAAATTTTAAAACATCTTTATCTGCTCGTAGAAGATTTGCGAAGCCCTCCCATACAGTCTGATCGAGGTCTTGACTATTAAGCAGATAATCATCGTATTCCAATAGCAAAGCCTCCGCGTGCTGACCCAACTGACCGCGTGGATTATCATGTGCTGACATAATTAACTCACGGATTGCTGCTTGCACTAAGGGTAATATTGGATTGGGATCATCTGCTTTTAAATCGACGACACCTTCAATTGCAACTTTTAACCCGTTTCTAATGAATTTAACTTCAGCACTGGTACAGGTGTATTCGCCAGTTTCGTCGTCGAGCCTACCGAACATCGCATGGATTCCGCAATGACCGTCTCCTTTAGTTGGAGCAGGTACCCAGAAACCTAGCTCTGGGGGCTGTTCATCCTCTTCATATTTCATCTCTTTAATAGAACGTTTTTCCGCTGCGGATACATTCTTTTTTTCTTCAGACTCTGTCCTTTTCGGTTGTCTAATGTTTTTTCCTTCTGCATCGTCTTGCTCCTGTTCATCTACTGGTGGGAATTTCGCCAATGGAAACGGAGTGCGAGTTTGCGAACTTTGACCTCTGTGACTGAATAGGTCTTGCTCATCTAGATTTGTGGCTTCATCTATATCAAACCCTTTATTTTGTTTCCCTGTATTTCGTTTTTGATTACCTAAAAGAGGAGTTTTACTATCTGCGGGCGGGTTATTCGATTCACCTGAACGTTCACGGTCCATAATTTTACCTCATTGAGTTAATGTTTAAAATTTAAATTCAATTACCAAATATTTTTATTATTTTCTGCTAAACCGGCAGCGGATGGTGCGGCGCAGGCCGCCACATAGGAGGCGCCAATTCCGCCTGCTGTATCCGGGCATTGATGATCACCCTTAGCGTTAATAACCGGACAGTTACAAATAGTGCCGCCTGTATTAGCCAGCATCGGGTTCGTGCAACCTACGTCAGAAGCAGCGTATCCGGATTGCGCATCATAAGTCGCCTTGAGGGTTACGGTACAAGTAACACTGCCATCTTGCTTCGTTTTACATACGGTCGGCTTATTTTCTGAATCGGCGGAGCCCGCTTCAGTGGCGCCGGATAATTGATATGCGCTATCTACACCCTGGTTACTGCTTGAATAGCGGGCTTCTCTTAAGAAATCGGGATTTACATATAATTTGGGAGTTTCATTCGGTTTACACTGAAAAGTAATCTGGTACTGGCCTAAAGAATCCAAGTCCTTCAAACCGGAATCGACAATGCTGCCGAATTGCACTCCCAGAGTGGTTCGCGTACAAGAGGCGCCCACTCCGGAGCCCGGTTGCGAAACTTGTCCCACATTGGGGTCACAATATCCCAGGGCGCTGATGGTGAGTTTATTGTTGTTATCGGTAGTCGCGGAAGGCACGGAGACTACGGCTTTGACATAACAAGCCTGTCCTGCGGTGCAGGTATTCGAAGGGGCGGCAGTGGTTTCAACATCAGGCGTGCTGGTAATGATGGCGTTAGGCAAACGCGCCGCAATCCGTTGCGCAATATTTGTAGCGGCTTGGTCGCTGCCCACATTAAGGGCCACCCAAAAGCGCTTGCCCTGCTGTACCTTTGAGCTGTCATTAGGATCGTCACCGTTCCAGCATAACGGATTGCCGAAATTACTTTGGTTGCTTTCGTTAGGCAGATAATTATTGACAAAGGTTTGATCTTTAACGGCGCTGCCGCTATTGCAGGGATTGAAGTTTTTTTCCGGCCACATCCCAGTGTTAGCGACGTTATACGACATTCCCGATTCTAAAACGTGTTGAATATTGAGTGCCGCAATATTAATGCGGTCTGACAACGCTTTATCGCGATAGGTTTTCACCGCCAGCGAAGCGAGGAGCGCGAGCACAGTTAAAACCAGCAGTAACTCAATAAGTGTATATCCGTTTTGCTTGCGTTTATTTTTGCTAACGTGCAATCCTATCATCTAAGAGTTCCATATTGATTAACAACTTATTCGAGCATCAATTTATCACAAGCATTTCCAAATTGGCAAGTAAAAGATTTGTTAAGTGGACGTTACCTGGTTTTCATGAAGCGGCTTGTTCGATTCGCGCAGTAAGAACCTGAGTATTCGGAGAGGACTATTCCGGTTGCGCCGCGGCCGTTTTCAATTGCGCGGAAAAATGAGCCTGCGCCGTTTAGAATCCAAGATTTATCGCCGAGCTGGACGTAAGTATTGGTGGGTAAACTATCCCAAACCAGGATATGCCGGAAATTCCCTGATTTCGCCTGCAATTCCTGTTGATACCAGATAATTTCGTCAGGCGTTAAAGAAGGCGACATGGTGGCTTGAATTTCTAATTGATAAATTGGTTTAGGCTGGGTGTCGGTGGTGGATTCATTGGTTTTTATTAATCTAGCTGAATATTCAGTGATCAGGGGCGGTCGACTGCACACCACATTATCGCCACTTTGCTGCAAAGTTTGACAGGGCACTTCCAACGCTGACAGCTTAAACTCTCCTTTGCTGTCGCAACCCTGTTCATGAAAATAACTATCCAAAGCTCTTTGGAGAGACTTGATATCGGCCTGGGCTTGAATAGCAACGCTGCGGCGTTGTTGCTGTTGATAGCGATGCACAGACCACGAAATAATCGCGGCTGCGCATACTAAAACCAGCAACACCTCTAATAAGGAAAAACCTTTGTCCTTAAGCAAATGAGTTCCTTAAGCAGAACCACTAACGTTAACGGTTGCTGTGCCAGCATCATCACAACTTACAAATTGCGCCCCATAACTTTGAACCAAATTTTGACATAAGGCGGCGCTGGGTAAATCAACCGTTAAGGTGACTGGACCACCAGTTGTGCCAGGCGGAATTAGAGATACATTTTTACCCCAAGGAGTAACCTGGGAGCAACCGGTGCCATCAGCTTTGCAACTTAAACTTTTCGTATCATTGCTTAAATAACCGCCGCTGACCAAGCTATCCCACGTCAGGCCAGCGTAATCACCGCTGTTATTAATACCGTAACCTTGAATCGCCGCCATATCGGCGCCGATAAAAGTTCGCACCATATTTAATTTTTGGTTATTTCCGGCTGTGGTAAAATACTGCATAGCCATGACTAAAATGATTGAAATAATCGCCAAAGACAGCAATACTTCCAACAAAGAAATGCCTGCTTGCCTTAATTGACCTGCGAATTTTTTCATATTTGCTCCCTGTTAATAATAATTTCTGATGACAAAGCTTATCACACTTTTTTTTCAATGCACAACCTAAAAAGCTAAAGAACTTCCTACGGTATATATGCCGAATACAATCGTCATCGCAATGACTGCACCTCCGACTAGGAATAATCCACCGATAATTTTACCGGTTCGATCAATTCTTTTCGCGGTGCGCAATCGCGCCTGACGGCCTAAACTGATTAAGGCCTGATCAAAACCTTTGCCTTTGGCAACCACTCGCAACCGCATTAAATCGCTGCGGCTAATCAAATTGGTATCTAAAACATCGCCCATATTTTCTTGACCACCGCTAAGATGGTACTCCATTTGCAATAAATGCCAAGATAAATAAGGCGAAGCGTCATACTGCATGGTGCTGAGCGCCTGTCTGACGACTACGCCGTTAGCCACTAACAATCCTAGCGTTTCCATAAACCGGGCCGCTACTGAGGCCCGGTACAAAGACAGCAAAGGAATATCATCGATCCACCGGCGGATCTCACCGGTAACGTTTTTTAGAATATTGTTAATAATTAAAATTAAAAATACTACGGTGAGCAATATCAGCCACCAGGCAGCTTGAATGATTGCGCCGATGTGATACAACGACCTGCCAACTTGCGGCCAACCATCCAGCGGTTTAATATCCAAAAAGCTTTGCAGCACTGAATTTTTAATGAATACAGTGATTCCTAACGCGAGAACGACTACGCTGAGAGGATACAGCACTGAAGTGAGAAATGCGTTTAAGGTGCTGGCGTATTGGGTGTAAGTGGTGGACGCTGCGCGCAAAGTTTCCGGTAACGCACCATTGGTTTCGCCGACTCGAATCATCTCCACTATCGCATGCGAAAACCAATATTGCATGCCGTCTGCCAAGCTCTGACCTTTGGCAAGGCTGACGGAAATTGATTCAGCCACTTTTTTAGTAATTCCGCCTGAAACACTGATAATGACATCGATGGATTGACTCGCGGGCACGCCGTCTTCAATTAAAGCCGCGAGGTCTTCTAAAAAAGCTTGTTGATATTTACGACCAAATTGCAGATGTTGCCAGCGCAGCCGGAGCGGCTCCCACTGTAATTCTTTTAAGAGGCCTTGGGTATCCATTAGCTAAACTCCCCGGCTAGCGCTTCTGCATCTATAGGGTCAACCAAACCGCGCTTAACCAAACCGAGAAGCTGATCGTGATAGTTGAGCCAGCCGGTTTCTTTTAAATATCTTTTCCATTTGACAATATTGTTCTCGTGAATATATTGACGGCCCATTTCATCCACCCAAATCATTTCCGCTACCACGGTACGGGCGGCAATACCCAACCCGTGGCATTTCGCGCAATCGCGGCCACGCGCTTTCACCATGCCCCAGTGGTCGCCAAAAGGTTCGCGCCACCGATCAAAATTTGGCCGATGCCGTTCGGATTGTTCTAGCGGAATCATGCAATAGGTGCACAATAACGGCGCTAACCGCTGGCAAATTAAACAAACTAATAAATCCGGACTAGCCAGCAATTCCGATGAAACTCCTAAATCCGCCAAGCGGGTGACGATGCCGGGCGCACTATTGGCGTGGACGGTAGAGAACACCAAGTGTCCAGTGATGGCCGCCCGCACCATGACGCCGGCAGTGTCTTCATCGCGCATTTCACCTAATACCAGCACGTCCGGGTCCATGCGTAATACCGTGCGCGCCATATTGGCAAAACTGCGGTCATAGTGTTCGGTGTTCACCGGCACTTGGGTGACACTGGTCACCACTTTTTCTACTGGATCTTCAATCGAATAGAGTTTGCGGAACTCTTCTACTAACTGCATGCACGCGGCCAAGGTGGTGGTTTTACCTGAGCCGGTCGGCCCCGCCAGCACGACGGCGCCGTAAGGCATGTGCAAAGCGCGTTTTAACATCGCGACTTGTTCAGGCCCATAACCGAGTTGTTCCAGCGTAGGCACTTCACGTTCAGCGGTGGTGAGAATTCGCATCACCACATCAAAACCGGCATGCGCCGGCAAACTGGCCAAACGCAGACGCACTTCTCTATCATCAATCATCAACGGCATAGAGGCATTTTGCGGAACCAGGGGATTAAAGTGGGTGATGTTATGATCGGTTTCTTTATTAAACGCTACTGAAGCCACTTCACGGGCAAGCTTTGGCAGCCATTCCGCATGTAAAAATAATTCACCATGCTTACGAAACCGGATTCGCGCTACTTCCGCACGGACTTCCATGTGGATATCGGTGGCCTCCATATCCAGTGCGCCTTTAACCAATAACCGCAACCGTTGTTGCTGAGTACTGACTTCCAGTGCACCTTCCTGATTAGAGTCTTGCTGGCGGCGCTCTTCAGCGTTTTCTAGTAGTATTTTGATTAAGTCGCTGGTGGCAGGAAAAACCAGGCCGGGGACCAATCCTTTATTATGCATAACGATTTTACAATTCTGCACCAACCGGGAAGTGGGTTCGCTGGTTAGAATGGTGCAACTTTGGAGCACAACAATATTTTGTTGCTCCCGGCACCAGGATAACATTTCGGGCATAGCTTGATCTTTTAGCCCTAAATCCGCTTGACTGCTTAAGATTTTGCGCTGGGCGAGGGTGGCGTATTGCTCAAGAGCTTTTTGCTCTTGGGTGGGCTGCTTCATATTCCGTCCCTTTAATAATGTTTAGTCACATTTAATATAAATTTAGTTTAGAAATTCTATGAGTTTACTATGTCACTGTCAAGGCGCCGCAGATTACGCGTCATTGCGAGCGCCTAGCGAAGCAATGACGGGTTCTTAACTTAATGGCATTGCGCTGCCAGCGGCATTGATTGATCTTTTTATGCATTTAACTTAAAATCAGAGGATGACCTCGTTAAGCGCCATTATCATTACCAAAAACGAAGCCAAGAATATCGGCCGGTGCTTATGCTCTATCGCCTCCTGGATAGATGAAATTATCGTTCTAGATTCTGGGAGCACTGATCAAACCGTGGCAATTTGCCGTCAATATACTGAAAATGTTTATTCGGTAGACTGGCCTGGGTACGGGGCGCAAAAAAATCGAGCGCTCAAGCTGGCGCAGGGTGATTGGATTTTATCGCTTGATGCGGATGAATGGATTCGCCCCCTACTTCAGGCTGAAATCCAACAAGCTATTCGCAGTCATGATTTTCAAGGATTTTATATACCGCGCTCGAATATGTTTTGTGGACATTTTCAACGATACGGCGATGCGGCCAGGGATAAAGTACTGCGCCTTTTTAAGCGCGATGCTGGAAAATTCACTGAAGATTTTATCCACGAAAAAGTGATTTGTGAAGGCAAAATTGGCTTGTTACAGCAACGCTTGCTCCATAACTCGTCCAGGACCAAGACAGCTTGGGCCGCGCAAATGGAAAAATATGCATTATTTTCCGCACAGCTGCGTTTTGCCAAAGGACGGCGCTCCAATCCCCTGAAAGCGGGATTAAACGCCGTGTGGATTTTTTTTCGCACTTACGTTTTACGCCAAGGTTTTCGGGATGGTAAAACCGGTTTACTATTTGCAAAATTGAACGCTAAAAGTAGCTTTCAAAAAAACCTGGAGCTGTGGCGCTTAGGCCTCCGCTCTACAACTAAAGAGAACCATTAATTCATGCGCATTTTATTCGTTAAATTGACTTCCATGGGCGATCTAATTAGTGCATTGCCAGCGCTTACTGACGCTTCTCGCGCCATTCCTGGCATAACCTTTGATTGGGTGATCGATAAAAATTTTTCCGAAGTGGGGCTGTGGCATCCAGCCGTTAAAAAAATCATCCCCACCCGACACCGGTATTGGCGCAAGAACTTTCGCAAATCGGTTAAGGATGGCGAAATCACTCAGTTTTTAAAATCTCTTCGCGAAGAAAAATATGATCTGGTTATCGACGGTCAATCTTCGATGAAAAGCGCCATAGTCACTTTGCTCAGCCGTGGGCCACGCCGTGGTATAGATCGATGCTGCGCCAGCGAATGGGCGGCTTCATTAGCCTATCAAAAAAGCTATCACGTCCCCAAAGATTGGCATGCTATTCAGCGCTTGCGGTTATTATTGGCGAATGCCTTGGATTACCACTGCCCCCAAAGTCCGCCTGATTATAATATCCGGGATTACCCCTTCCCTGCATTGAAATTTGATTTACCTAAACCGTATTTAATGTTTGTGCACAACGCCAGTTGGTCGTCGAAGATGTGGCCGGAAAATTATTGGCGGCGATTAATTGAACTGGCGCAAAGCGAGGGCTTTCATGTGTTATTACCTTGGGGAAATCAAGCGGAAAAGACCCGGGCGGAAAGAATCAGCGACGGCTATGCGAATGCACGAGTTTTACCGTTTTGCTCCCTATCAGAACAAGCTCGAATTTTGCAAGGGGCGGCAGGCGCTATTTGCAGTGACACCGGCCTCTGTCATTTAGCTGCTGCGTTAAACGTCCCTTCGGTGACACTTTACGGCCCTACCGATCCTAGCCTGATCGGCTCCATCGGCTTTAACCAGCAGCACATAGTATCGCCATTCGCTTGTATTAAGTGTTATCAATATCAATGCAATTATGGCAAGCAAAAACACACTAATGCGCTTTGCTTTTTGGAAACCAAGCCTGAAGCCGTGTGGAATGTTTTTCGTATGAACTTAGCGCACCCGAATTTGGGTAATAACTATGAGCAATATCTTAGACCAATGAAAGCTGGGTAAATCCGCCATCGTCAATATGAGCAGCGTTTAATGCCTGATTTAGGGTTGCGGTTATTTGCAGATCGCTACAATCCACAAAAAACAAGCGTAATATTTCTGACGTACTTTGCTTAAGTGTATCATCGGTATGAATTCGCATCAGCTTATAATAGGTAGCTAAATTATGACTAGCGTCGATCAATTGTTGCTGACAATTTCGCTTTGATTTTTTAACGGATGTGATCGCTTGCGCCAGCATTTGCTGTTCAAATTGATTCGCTATATCCGTTTCATCCGCTACCAATAGCTGCAAAGAGCGATGCTGACTTAAAGAATCACCCAACTGTTGCAATCCTTCGACAATCCTTTCATGCCAAGGATGTAAAACCGCCTGCAATTTTTTAAATTCGGGACGGCGTAAGCGCCCTTGTTCAGTTAAAGCAAACCATACGCAATATAATACAATATTCGCATTTAACTGATTTTGCGCCTGCAAACCGGCCAGGAGTTCAAGGACAAATTGACGACGCGGCAAATCCCGCATAAAAATCGGAAAGGGATGAGCAGCCAGCGTGGACACTATGCCGCTACCGCAAGAGTTTCATTAAGACGGCCACGGAAATCTTCTATGATTCCTCGAAAAGCCGGTTTATTCTTTTGGCTTAGCCTGGTTAGCGTGCTGTTATAAAGAGCCAGCTGTTCTTTCGAACTTAATTCTATCAACAACGGATGAGCGGAAATGACTTCCTGAGAAACCCCATCGGTCAACTCTTCGCCTGATAATAGTTGAATGACTTTAATCAGTAAATTAGAGGCTCTTTGCGCCTTGTGTATCACTACCTTACCTTCCAGTGTGTAATTGTCTATATATTCACGGAGAAATTTAGCAAATCGCACGATGCCGTAATAAGAATAATATCCTTCATTGGGCACGCGAATATTTTTTTCTATATCGCGTAAAATATCGTGTACTACTTGATAAAGAGTGGGCTCATCATCAAAAATAGTATGATCTTTTAGCCGCAATTCGGCTATCTTACTCGCGCGCTGCGCGGGGGTGAGATATTTTTTTAATATTTGGCGGTAGTCGCTAATTGCTCGCGACATCGTTTCCACAAACATGGAATCAAGCATAATTTTCAGCCTCCAACTAACGAAGCATGACTGTTCGGTTCTCGATGGGGTAATTATTTTTTGTCTCCATCCTGAAGCAAAAGCCCCATCACTGAATAGTCACAAAGAGCTCCATAATAGCGCATCAGCCTTAAGAGAATATTAATTCTTTCCCTATGCACCCGTCAAGAGGCAGGGGGCGAGGATGAGAAAGCTTAAAAACCTTCAAACTTGGTATATAATTAAGACTGTACAGAAAATTATCAATGAATAAAGAATAGAAGGGAGATCACATGGAAAAGGGTATTTTATACGTATCGTGTATTATTCTAGCAGCCTCGGTTTTCAGGTTGTCTGCGGCCCAAGCTTACTATGGCAAAGAATTGTGTACCTACCAGCAATTTTCGTGCCCGAAGGTTAAAAAAGGCGATACCTGGGAAAAGCGCTGGCCGGACCCTCGCCAACGAGATATTGTCATGCGCCTGAATCGCACCAATTTGCCCCTTTCGGGCCGCTCTTGGGTGCTAGTGCCAAAAGATTTAACTAATCTAGACATCCTAGACCTATCGCCATTCCCAGCCCAAATGAATACCTCCAATCGGAAACTGGTTTTAGTTGATTTATCTAAATTGGCTTTTGCAGCTTATGACCAGAACGGCCAATTGCTCCGCTGGGGGCCCGTTTCCGGAGGCAAGGATTTTTGCAAGGATATCCAAGAATCCTGCACAACCCCGCCGGGGATGTATCAGGTCACCGTAAAAGGGATGCCGACTGCTTTTCCTCAACATTCCCGGTTGATACCAAAGGCGGCGCCCCTATGCCCTATTGTATGTTCTTTTACCAAGGCTATGCCCTGCATGGCTCGCCGGCGGTTCCCGGCTACAACGCCAGCCATGGCTGTGTCCGTTTATACATCGAAGATGCCCAATGGTTGAACGAAGAATTCACTACCATTGGCACCAAAGTGGTAGTGGTTGACAGCAACGACACCCCACCACCCTCATAAAGCGCTTTGCGCATAACCCCTGCTCCCGTATAATCTCAAAATATGAGCAAAATCCGGGAATACTGGCGCTTAATGCGCTTCGATAAACCAATAGGTATTTTATTATTGCTATGGCCCACATTATGCGGATTATGGATCGCCGCGCACGGCATACCCCCGCTATTGATCTTGATCATCTTTATCACGGGGGTGATTATCATGCGCGCCGCTGGGTGCGTAATTAATGACCTCGCCGACCGCCGCTTCGATGGCAAATAGCGCGTACTCAAAACCGCCCGCTTCCAACCCAAGCTCTGCACCCCCGCAGTGCATGGATACTCTTCGGTTTACTCTGCGCAATCGCTTGCGGATTAGTTCTATTTCTCAACTCCTTAACGATTTATTTGGCGGGATTGGGACTGTGCATAGCCTGTCTTTATCCATTTACCAAACGTTTTACGCATTGGCCGCAAGCATTTCTGGGCTTGGCTTTTTCTTGGGGAATTCCCATGGCCTTTGCCGCCGTGCAAGACCAGGTCCCCTGGATAGCCTGGTGGTTATTCGTGACGAACGGATTATGGGTTATAGCTTATGATACGCTGTATGCGATGGTGGACCGGGCGGACGATGTCAAAATCGGCATAAAATCAACCGCAGTTTTATTCGGCGACTATGATCGATTAATGATTGGTTGTCTCCAAGCCACTGCGCTCTTGTCTCTATTATGGATAGGTTATTACTGTCAACTGGGGATAGCATTTTATTGGGGATTGGGGTGCGCCGTAATCCTAGCTGTTTACCAACAATATTTAATCCGTAAACGTGAGCCCTCCGCTTGTTTTCGGGCGTTTCTCAATAATCATTGGTTTGGCTGCGCAATTTTCTGCGGTTTTTTGCTCGGAATGCAGTAATTCTCGCTGAAGTGGGAATTACTCGATTGTTTCACGCCTTTTGATCTGTTATAAATATGCATTATTATGATTAGCATTATTATCCCCATGAAAAACGAAGCCGATGGATTGTCGATATTATTTGACAATCTATTGCCGGACCTGGAAATCTGTAAAAGACCCTACGAAATCATTGCTGTGAATGACGGCAGCACGGATAACACCCTCTCTTGCCTGCGAGAACTCCAGAAAACCATCCCCCACCTGCGAATTGTCGATCTCTCACGAAACTTTGGCAAGGAAGCCGCGCTCACAGCAGGGATTGCGGCGGCGCGAGGTGACGCCGCAATCCCTGTGGATGCTGACTTACAAGATCCTACTAACCTGATTCCCAAATTAATCGCCAAATGGGAAGAGGGTTATGAAATGGTCATCGCGGTGCGTGATGACCGTTCCCTCGACTCTTTTCCCAAACGGGTATTTTCCAATTGCTTTTATCGGATCTTTAACTTTTTCTCCGAAGACATCCAGCTAATTCCTAATGCAGGTGATTTCCGCTTACTAGACCGGAAATTAATTAATGCATTCTTGACTCTACCGGAAAAGACCCGGTTTAACAAAGGCTTATTTGCGTGGCTGGGATTCCGCTCCTGTATTGTCACTCATAGCCGGCCTGAGCGGGCGGTTGGCAAATCAAAATGGAATTATAGAAAATTATTCCGGTTTGCCTTAGACGGCATTACCTCGTTCAGCGCTGCGCCCTTAAAAATTTTTAGTTATATCGGTTTTTTGACCGCAACTTTTGCTTTAATTTACGGAATCTATATCGTGATCCACACTTTGTTGTATGGCAACGACGTCCCCGGCTATCCTTCATTAATCGCATTGATTTTATTTTTCGGCGGCCTGAATATGATCGGTATCGGAATATTAGGCGAATATATTTCACGAATCTTTATCGAAACCAAACAACGACCCCTATACATTGTACGTCACGTCTACGAACCCCACGCATAGAATCGAGTTGTGGTGTCCAGCAATATTTGATTCACTTCCAAAGGTCCTCATCAATTTTTTCAAAAGCGCCTGCGTTCTTTTGAAATTCTTTTAAATCTTCCTTGTTCCAGGTTCCCATCAATGGGTCTAACTCATGAGCGGATTGCTTTAGCCGCTGCATTAAATTATCGCCAATTTTTCGGAGGTGTAGGCTTTTCATAAATAGTACTCCTGATACCAGTCATAATGCCTAGATGATGTCAAATGTGGGTAACATTTTCTAGTGGGTGGATTCTGCTTGCACTTTCCTAAATAAGATCAGGCATGGTATTATCGCGAACTATATTTTATTTTTTTGAGATTATTTTATGACAACGCAAAGTGTTTTTACTTCTGAATCAGTAGCTGAAGGCCATCCAGACAAATTAGCGGACCAAATTTCAGACGCAGTTCTGGATGCCATAATAGCCAAAGATACCTCTGCCCGAGTGGCTTGTGAAGTCGTTATCAAATCGGGTATGGTGCTGATCACTGGAGAAATCACCACCACCGCCTGGGTAGATTTAGAACAAATCGCTCGCAAAGTGATTCGTGAAGTCGGTTATACCGACCATCAATATGGTTTCGATGCCGATACCTGTGTAGTGCTCACGGCTATCAGCAAGCAATCTCCGGATATCGCGCAGGGTGTTGATGTCGACCTCAGCAAAAATAAAGAATTAGGCGCGGGAGATCAAGGCATGATGTTTGGTTACGCTTCCCGCGAAACCGACGTCCTGATGCCCGCCCCCATTACTTTCGCGCATCGTTTGATGCAGCGCCAGGCAGAAGTTCGCAAAAGCGGTTTATTACCCTGGCTGAGACCGGACGGTAAATGCCAACTGACCTTTATTTATGAAAACAACCATCCCATCGCCATTGATTGCGTGGTATTTTCCACCCAACATAACCCAGAAGTAACCCAAAAAACCATTGAAGAAGGGGTTATGGATGAAATTATTAAGCCGATTTTACCCGCAGAATGGTTGCGCAAAACCACCAAATTTTACATTAACCCAACCGGCCGGTTTGTCATTGGCGGCCCGGTGAGCGACTGCGGACTCACTGGACGCAAAATTATTGTCGATACCTACGGCGGCATGGCTCGCCACGGCGGCGGTTGTTTTTCCGGTAAAGATCCCACCAAAGTCGACCGCTCAGCGGCCTACCTAGCACGCTACATCGCTAAAAATATTGTCGCCGCTGATTTGGCCGAGCGTTGCGAAGTGCAGCTATCTTACGCTATTGGTATAGCCGAACCCACCTCAGTTCGAATCGACACTTTCGGTACCAGCAAGCATACCGATGAACAAATCAGCCAATGGGTGCGCAAACATTTCGAGCTCAGGCCCTATGGCATTATCCAAAGTTTAAATTTATTACGCCCCATTTATCGCGCCACCGCGGCTTATGGCCACTTTGGCCGGAATGAACCTGGGTTCACTTGGGAAAAAACCGACAAAGCTGAAGCACTGCGTGAGGAGAAACCATGACCGATAAATCCACAGCAGCTACCGCTACCCATCAAGACTATAAAATTGCAGATATTAGTTTAGCCGAATGGGGGCGTAAAGAAATTCGCATTGCCGAATCGGAAATGCCTGGGCTGATGGCGTTAAGACGTCAATATGGGCCAAAAAAACCCTTAACCGGCGCTCGAATTACAGGCTGCATCCACATGACGATTCAAACCGCGGTGCTGATTGAAACTTTAATAGAGCTGGGCGCCAGCGTGCGCTGGTCTTCATGCAATATTTATTCGACTCAAGATCACGCCGCCGCTGCCTTGGCTGTGCGTGGAATTCCTATTTTCGCATGGAAAGGCGAAACTGAAGCAGAATATTATGCCTGCATTGAACACACGTTGCAGGGGCCCGATAACTGGGAACCCAATCTGCTGTTGGATGACGGCGGAGATTTAACTGCGGTGGTTCACGAAAAGCATCCGCGCCTGCTGCAAAATCTGAAAGGTTTGACTGAAGAAACCACTACTGGAGTTCACCGTTTATACGAGATGGCGGCGAAAGGCACGCTTAAAATACCAGCGATTAACGTGAATGATTCGGTTACCAAATCTAAATTTGATAATTTATATGGCTGTCGTGAATCTTTAATCGACGCCCTCAAACGCGCAACCGATGTGATGATTGCCGGAAAAACCGCGATAGTGGCAGGGTACGGCGACGTGGGGAAAGGCTGCACGCAAGCGCTGCAGGCTCTTGGCGCTAAAGTGTGGGTTACCGAAATAGATCCTATTTGCGCACTGCAAGCATCAATGGAAGGTTTCCCCGTAGTGACTATGGAAGAAGCCGCGCCCGTGGGCGATATTTTCGTGACGGCAACCGGTAATCACGGCGTGATCCGGTTGGAACATATGCAGGTCATGAAAGATCAAGCCATTGTTTGTAATATCGGCCATTTCGATGTGGAAATCGACGTCGCCTCTTTAGAAAAATATCAATGGGAAAACATCAAGCCGCAAGTAGATCACGTGATTTTCCCGGATGGTAAGCGGATTATTTTATTAGCCCGCGGTCGGCTGGTTAATTTGGGATGCGCTACGGGACACCCTAGTTTCGTCATGTCAAACTCATTTACCAATCAAGTATTAGCTCAAATGGAGCTTTGGCAGCATGGCGAACGCTATAAGGTTAGTGTGCATGTGTTGCCCAAACATTTAGACGAACAAGTTGCGCGATTACACTTAGCGCGCATTAATGCCAAACTAACGGAATTAACCACTGAGCAAGCCAAATACTTGGGTGTTTCTAAACAAGGTCCCTACAAACCCGATTATTATCGCTATTAAGATTAAGGACTCCAGAGTACTATTCCCTCCCCTTTCGAAGGGGAGGGTTAGGGTGGGGATGTATGTTGTTAGAAATCTTGTCGGGCAGCTTTTTTTACTGCTGCCAAAGTTTGTTCCGCCACAACATTAGCGCGTTCAGCACCCTCTCTCAAAATTTGCAGCACCTGCGCTAAATCATTTTGATATTCAGCCCGCCGCCGGCGAAACGGTTCCAGCAAAGCGTTCAATACTTCAATCAATTTTTTCTTGCAGGCGACGTCGCCAACCTGACCGGCCCGATATTGCGCTTTAGTTTGCTCTATCCAAGTTTTATCAGGATTAAAAATATCATGAAATATCCACAGCGGATTATTTTCGACCGTACCCGGGTCACTCGCACGCAACCGGTTGGGATCGGTGTACATGCCCATCACTTTTTTAGCTACGGTATCCGCATCGTCGCTTAATAAAATAGCGTTATCCAGCGACTTACTCATTTTCAATAAACGTCCTTCAGGATTCGGCGGGCCAAGACCGACTAAGCGATCGACGCGGCCCACCAGCGGCGTGATTACCGGCAATAATCCTCCCGCATTAATATAATCCGCATCCGCTGTATGCGGGTCAACTCCGCAATAAAGTTGATTAAACCGCCGCGCCACTTCACGAGTCATTTCTAAATGCGGCAGTTGATCCTCGCCCACCGGCACTACGTCAGGTAAAAACGCCAGGATATCGGCGACTTGTAAGACCGCATATAATAAAAAACCAAATGAATAATTATCCCCTAATTTTTTATCCCGAATTTCATCTTTCAGGGTTGGATTACGCATTAATCGCGGAAAAGGAATCAGCATACTGAACAAAGAAGCCAGCGTATAAATCGCCGGTACTTCCGATTCAATAAAAATGACACTTTTCTGCGGATCAATCCCCGCCGCTAAATAATCGACGGTGATATCAAGGACGCTTTGCCGAATATCCGCAGGCCGGTCGGCGCGAGTAGTAAAAGCATGAATATTCGCCAATAGAAAATAACATTCATACTCATCTTGCAGTTTAACGCGGTTTTCCACCGACCCTACCCAATGCCCCAAATGCAATTTGCCGGTGGGAGTGTCCCCGGTAAGTAACCGTGGTTTATGAGTGATTTTTTTAGACATGCCTAGTATACTAACATAGGATCAGCCCATTAAAAACTCCGCCATCCCGCGGTTAAGCCGCGGAATGGCGATAAAATTTTAAACTACAAGAGCCCATTATGTCTTATCAACAACTGTTGTCTATTTCACGGCAAAAATTATTAAAAGCGCTCCGTCATCTTGAATACAGTTATAACAAAATTCAAAAGCTCCCAGTTGACGCTACCCAGCTAGATGAAGAAAGCTTAGAAACCTGGGAAAGTTTTTCAGCACGATTTGCCCGGGTAGTGGATATTTTTCTAACGCGATATTTGCGCGCCTACGTTTTAACTAATGATCCCGGCTTCGAAGGGACTTTACGCGATTTCGTCAATCAAGGTGAGAAGTTGGGCGTTATTGAAGATGCCCGGGCGTGGATGAGTATTCGGGAATTGCGCAACATCACTGCTCATGATTATTCTGAAAATGATCTAACTCAATTTTTTGAGCGCCTGAAAAAAGAAACTCCGCGATTATTAACTATAAAGGCTAAAATGAATGCGCTTGACCCAGGATGAAGTAACCAGTCTCGCTAAAGCAGCCGAAGAATTTATTGGTAAAAATCACGCGGAATTACGCTTGTTCGGTAGCCGCACGGATAGCCAAGCTAAAGGCGGAGATATAGACTTGTTATTGCTTACATTTGATAGCGAAACTAATAGAATGCTATCTGCTCAAAAGCATTCGATTTTAGCGCGCATGAAAGAATTAATTGGCGATCAAAGGATTGATCTTAAAATTGCTCAAGAATGCGAAATAAATAGCGATGCTTTTTTACAAATAATTTATCCAAAATCTTTGGTGTTAAAAAAATGGCCGTAGCCGCGCAGTGAGACATACATGAAACAATTACCGCAATTTAATACGATTGATCCAGCAATGATCACTTCCCAACTCCAGCAGATTTTGGATGAGAATCGCCAAACTCTCGAGGAATTACTGCAAAAAACCCAACCTTTTACCTGGCAAAATTGTCTATACCCGCTGGAAGATTTAGAAGAGCGCCTCCATCATTTCTGGTCGCCCATCAGTCATTTAAATGCAGTGGCTAATAATCCAGCTTTACGCGAAGCTTACAATGCTGGGTTACCCATGCTCACTGATTATCATACTGAATTAGGTCATAACCAAGCGCTTTACCAAGCGATTACCCAAATCGCCGAAAGCGAAGCATTTAATCATTTTGATTCAGCCCAAAAAATGGTAATCAAACATTATTTACGTGATTTCAAATTAGCCGGTGTTTCTCTGCCGCCAGCGCAAAAACAGCGCTTTGCCGAATTATCCAAACAATCATCGCAATTAGGGACTCGCTTTGAAGAAAATGTTTTAGACGCCACTGAAGGTTGGGTCAAGCACATCACTGACCCACATGAATTAGCCGGTATACCTGAAATCGCCGTGCACGCAGCCCACGCCGCAGCAGAGCAAAAACAATTACCCGGCTGGCTCTTCACCCTGGAAGCACCCTCCTACTTAGCCATTATGCTCCATGCCGACTCCGCCAGTTTACGTCAAGAAATGTATACCGCTTTCGTCACTCGAGCTTCTGACCAAGGCCCGCAGGCCGGACGTTGGGATAACAGCAAAATCATTCAGGAAATGCTGGAAAACCGCTTAGAAAAAGCCCAATTACTAGGCTTTAAAAATTATGCTGAATTATCGTTAGCGACCAAAATGGTTTCCGCCCCTCAACAAGTTTTGGATTTTCTCCAAAGCTTGTTAGACGCCAGCAGATCTAAAGCGATAAAAGAATTTGCAGAGGTCCAAGAATTTGCTGCTAATCAAACTGGTGAACAAAACTTACAGCCATGGGATGTCGGTTATTACAGTGAAAAACTGCGCAAGCAGCGGTATGATATTTCTCAAGAAGAACTTCGCGCTTATTTCCCTTTAGAAAAAGTATTGACGGGATTGTTTACGATAGTCCAACGTTTATTTGGTATGAGTTGTCAGCCAGTCGAAGGCGTGGACGTGTGGCGTCCCGACGTGCGCTGCTACGCCATGTATGATAGCCAAAATCAATTACGCAGTTATTTCTATATTGACTTATACGCGCGCCCGCACAAACGCGGCGGTGCATGGATGGATGAATATTGCGGACGGCGCAGACTGCCGGACGGTAGTTTGCAAATTCCCGTGGCGTTTTTAACCTGTAATTTTCAAGCTCCGGTGGGCAAAATGCCTTCCCTGCTCACTCATGATGAAGTGGAAACACTGTTTCACGAATTTGGCCATTGTTTACAGCACATGTTGACCCAGGTCGATTATACTCCGGTTGCTGGTATCAATGGGATTCCGTGGGATGCGGTGGAACTGCCCAGCCAAATTTTAGAAAACTGGGCGTGGGAAAAAGAATGTATTCAAATGATTGCCGAGCATTATCTTACGCGGCAACCGCTGCCTGAAGAATTATTCCAGCGGATGCGCACCGCAAAAAACTTCCAGCAAGCCATGCAAATGCTGCGTCAAATTGAGTTTGCCTTATTCGACTTTAGATTGCATATGCGGTTTGATCCACAGCAACACCATCAAGTTCAGAAAATCTTGGACTCGGTGCGCCAGCAGACTGCCTTACTACCCATTCCTGCATTTAACCGTTTTCAAAATAGCTTCGCGCATATTTTTGGCGGCGGTTATGCTGCCGGATATTACAGTTATAAATGGGCGGAAGTAATGGCCAGCGATGCGTTCGATCTATTCTTAGAAAAAGGCATTTTTGACCCCGAAACCAGCCAAAAATTTCTGCATACCTTTTTGGAAAGCGGCGGCTCAGTTGAACCGCTGGAACTATTCATTCAATTCCGTAGCCGCCCCCCGCAAACCGAAGCCTTGTTACGACAGTCCGGCATTGTTCCATAATCCTAAAGGTCTTCTCGTTGCTGAATCTTAGGCTGATCTCTGGTAGTCATAAAATCGTTAGAAAATTTATGTAAACTATCGAACAGCGGCCGCCATGGAGCTTTCATCGGCAATAAGATGACCGCATTGCTTTGTTTTTTAATGAAGACCCGCCCTCCCTTAAATCGAAATTCTAGTTGTAGATTCACCACAACACAAGTGGGCACAGGCAAGGGGAACCAGCTCATGCCGCACTTGCGCATGGACTGGAGCCACCTTGCATCAACGAATCGTCTTAGTAGCCCGCCTATCTGTCTCGGCTGCTTTCCCAGAACCGTCGGACGACAAAAGTCGCCCATGCACAACTGAACCACATAAAAAATATGCAGCTTGAAATGTTGTTCAATAGGGAAACGCCGACAGAATACATGGCAATCGCATTGAATTTCTCCCCTCCTTATTTCAAATTTAGAAGTTTTTCTATCTCTTGATTTCTCAGCCTTTTTTCTTTATAAAACAGAGAGTTTTATACTAGGAAAGGAGCGCCTGATGAAATTGGAGAATACCTTTCTCGAGCATTTTTCAGATCTCAAAGACCCTCGATTAAAGTCCCATCGTAATTTTAGATACAACTTGACCGACATTTTAGTGATCACTATTCTCGCCACGATCTGTGGGGCTGATAATTGGGTAGAAATTTATAAATTTGGTTTAGCGAAAGAATCTTGGTTAAGAACATTTTTAGAATTACCGAGTGGGATTCCCTCGCCGGATACATTCGCTCATGTATTTGCTCGCTTGGACCCGGTGGCCTTTGAGAGATGTTTTGCCCAATGGATAGCCTCTTTAAGTATTGATTTAAAGCAAGAAATTATTGCCCTGGATGGGAAAACAGTGAGGGGGTCTGGAAATAAAAGACAGGGACATCCTGCTATTCACCTGGTCAGTGCTTGGGCTACTCGAAATCGAATGATGCTAGCGCAAGTCAAAACCGCTGCCAAATCCAATGAAATTACCGCCATCCCCCAAGTACTGGAAATGATTGATGTCACAGGGGCTACCGTCACCATTGATGCGATGGGTTGTCAGACCAAAATTGCCAGACAGATTATTAGGCAGGGAGCGAATTATGTTCTTTCACTCAAGGAAAATCAGCCGACGTTGTATCAAGCCGTCTGTGCCATTTTTGCTTTAGCGGAAGGTGGAGAAAAGAAATATAAAAATATGTTGCACCTACGCAGAGTAGAGAAACTTCACAACCATGGCCGCATCGAAACACGGCGCTATACATTGATATCTGCTCGGAAAGAAGCGGGTTTTAGCGTCCGGTTTCCGGGTTTAAAAGGGATAGGGAAAGTGGATATTACCCGAACCACCAATGATCAAGTTGAATATTCCACCCGCTATTTTGTTACCAGTTTAACCTACGAGCAGATCAACACTTTTGTGAAAGCGGTTCGTCAACATTGGCAAA
Organism: uncultured Pseudomonadota bacterium; assembly: GCA_963697455.1. Taxonomy (GTDB): domain Bacteria; phylum Pseudomonadota; class Gammaproteobacteria; order Coxiellales; family Coxiellaceae; genus JAFEDN01. The sequence continues at coordinate 42,289 of CAVOOI010000026.1, forward strand.
TCGAAGTAGACTTACACTGGTCTCTAGACGTGAGTTTCCGCGAAGACTTGAATCAATCTCGTATTGGGCATTCTGCTGAAAATTTAGCGCTGGTGAGACGGATAGCACTGAATCTCCTTAAGCAAGAATCTACGCATAAACATGGGATCTCTTGCCGTCGCAAAACGGCAGGGTGGGATCATCAATATCTACTTAAAGTAATTACAGCGGATCAACGCTTTAAATAAAAATTAACAATCTTAAATTCATTTTTTGGTTCTTCTGGCAGGTACTTGTAAGCTGTTTGTAGTTACTTTTTAACAGAGTAAATTATCTCATTTATTCAGCACTTATATTTGGAAAATGACACTTACATTTAGATCTTTTGCGTTATTACTTCAGATAAAAACTATTTCTGGAAGGAACTTTGAAAAATTCTTGAAAAATTTAATTCAATGCGATTGCCATGCGACAGAATAGCCGGTTTAAAAAAGACGAAAAATCGTGTAAGCTGTTTTCAGCCATGTTAACAATTCCGTGTTAATCGTGGTTAGTACTGGTCAGGTGTGTCATCACTTGACCTGTACGCTTGATATTGTTACCCAAATAATTTCTAAAAGCAATATTTTAAGTTCAAATCAACTGCGCGGTCATCAGCGTCAAACATTGAGCAGATAGCGACAGGCACACCTATCATGCAATCCTCTTACATCTATCAAAAACACAGTGACAAAATAAATTTTAAGTACTTAATTTAGTAATAATCGCTGGCTAATTTTCTATATAAGAGAGAGACAGAAAACCAGCAAATGAGTAAACGGAAGTAAATCCTTCTTAATTAGACATCCTCGATATTTCGGCCAATGAACTCTTCAGAATTATCCCACGCTTTCGTCTTTTCATTATTATCTGGGTTGATATACCATGTCATTGCCCATCTTTTAGAAGGGTTCCATTCCCATGTAACTTTTTCGCCAAACTTATAATGATTCGGGTTTGTTGTTGGAAAAATTCTTTTAGCAATTGTCGCCCCAGAAGAGTCAATCATTTTCAAAATAAGACCTTTTGCATCTTTAATCAGATTAATACATAAAGAATCAGAATAAATATCTATACCAGATATACATACAATATTAATTTGATGAGGAATGGACTTAATTGTTCTAAGAAGAGCAAGGCCAATATCCAAAATTGGAGGAATATTTTCATCATCTTTTAGCACATGCCCATGTACAATTTTATTTCTTATATCCCAAAATATTTTTAATGACTTAGTGGCACTTAAGGGTAGATAATTTTTTTCGATTAGTGAATTGCATAGATGAAATGCTGAATTTTTTATCTTTGGCTTTAATTGGCCTAAAGAACCAGCCAAAATACGAACCTCTTTTTCTAAAGTAGCTGAAAGCTTCATTATGCCTATTTTAGGGTTGATCTTAGCAGCTTCTAAAATTTCATTTTCATCTTGATCTTGTTGGTAAAATTGTTTCTCATCTACTTCTGCAATTATGCTAGCGTTGCGACAAACTTCTTCTCGCGCCTCTTCAACAGTTTCTTTAAATTTGATGACCTCTAATTCAATTTCATTTCCAAAAATTTTAGCATATTTTAAACGTTTAAAAATTTCTTTTATGTCGCACTTAAATTTAAGTATGAAAATTAATGTAACAATAGGCCATGCTATTTTTGCCAAAAAACGTAAAAGCTGGTTCATAATCTCAAGTATTGTTGCTGAATCCATTTATGAAACTTCCGATTTGTTGTTAAAATATCTTTATAAAAATTACGATGAATGCACTTGTTCGCATATAACTCACAAGAATTTAACCCGCCACCAACCGTCAGCACTACGTCTTTATTAGAATCAGTCTGACACCAAGACTTGTAAATGAGTTACTTAGGCCAAGCAGCTGGCCTTTTCTATTTCTGATTTACTTACGTGGTCACTGTTTCTATTTTTACAAGTAGACATTAAACCATCGACATGCTCATGTAAATCAGGGTTAATTGGGTTCCACATAGGGTCAAGGATAAAATCAATACCTTCTCTTCTTGCTAATTTTGCGGCTGGTACAAAATCACTATCGCCTGCTATTAATACAATTTGATCAACTTGTTTCTTAAAGGCTAATGCAGCAATATCTAGCCCAATCCGCATATCAACACCCTTCTGTCTAACATTATAGAATACGTCATTATCTTTTAGATCATTGATAGCGATACCGCCATTAAATAATTGTTTAGTTTTTTCCGGCGTTATTTGCCAATCCGCATAATCCGCAAGCCTTCCTAATCGCAAAGCCACTTTTCTTAATTTACGCAATTCCTTATGAAAATCTTGACGAAATATTGATTCATTTGTTTTAGCAAAATCAATAGCTTTTTTGGTAACAGGATTATGTACTTTTTTGAGTAATGGAGGACAATCATAATAAAAAATGCGGTATAGCTCTTTATTTTCCTGACCTTTTTGTTTAACTGATAAGTGTCGCAAACATATTTCGTGTAAATCTTTAGCGGTTTTTTGTGGAGTGGTATAAACGTAAAGATGGCGATAACGTTTTATGAAAAAACCACCATCAACCAGTATTGCTGTAGGCATTTGGAAAACTCCTTATCAAACACCGGATAAAAAAAATGCTCTTGGGCTCGGTATTTCCGCTATACTAGTATGGAAATACGTACTGCCAAGAGCGCTATATGAAAATCATATTATATTCCTGTAACTAAAGCAAGAGCATTAAAACTGTTACCTTCCATTCGCCAGTGTCCTCTAGCTCGCGGAATATCACACTAATATTAAAAAATACTTTTAATTCAATCAGTTAAAGAAAGAAATGATGACAAACTCAAGGGTTATTATAATTAAATATAAAGTCAACATTATGGAGGACGGAATAACAGGTAAATTGAATTTTATCAGGGTGGCAAGTTAAATATTTGGCAAGGACTTATTTTCATAATACAGCTAGTTCACTGACCATTTTGGATTATCAATAGTTCCAAAATTTTCTAGAATGGCCCGTTCGTTTTCCCAAATCCAGAGAACACACATATCCTCCCCGGCGCTTACCTTTGAATCCCTTTATAAGATGAGCATGTAGCATGCCCGTAAATTTTTAAATTTACTAAAGCATGGCTGACTTCCTGTCATACTCTTTAACATTAACCTCAGGCTTTAGTTCATGTTCGTGTACTGAAAAAAGCACTTTTGTTATATTGCTCATGTTTGTTTTCCTCCATTGCGCAAAGTCACAAGCTTACGCTCGCAGCTGCATGAACCAATCTCGCATCGTCTGCAGCTTTATCGCCCGGGAATTAATATATCTAAGAAAAAGAACAGCACACGTTTCCAGGGTTTAATAAAATTCTTATACCAAGTTGCGCAAAAAGGGCAAATAGAATGATCAATCCTGCCTTCGCTAAAAACAATTCTTGGAATCATTTTTTTCTTACAACCGGAACAAGTGGCGTATGAATTGGTATCATTGGATAGTTGTTGTATATTAACTGATTTTGCCCGATGGCCTTTCTCATTTTGATGAGGGTAAAAACTGACGGTAGTGCCTATGGTTGGGAGTTCTTGCCCTTTCACATTATTAACAGAAAAATAGAAATCTTGGTCTTGCTCATCTGATATAAAACCATATCCCTTCTCCTTAGAAAACCATTTCACTTTTCCTTGTCGATTAACTTCCGTAGCCGTATCAAGCATGGTTTTCTCCTCTTTTGATGAATAGATGAGCAGCTCGAGCTTAGAAAGCTTAGCATATAGCGATATCATTCTCTATCGCCATTGATAAGATTATGGCTGTGATCGTATTCAAGGCTGGCCTTGAAAATACCCAAAAAGGGTATTATAATACCTAATATGGGCATGACTGAAAATAAAAAAAATACCCCCTCTGAAGAAGCGCTGTTTTCCAAAGCACAACGGCAAGTGCTGGCCTTATTATTCTCCCATCCTGAACAAAGCTTTTACACCAATGAAATCATTCGTATAATCGGATGTGGGTCAGGGGTTGTGCAGCGGGAACTGAAAAAATTAGCGATGGCCGACATAATAACAATTCAAAAAATCGGCAATCAGAAACGATACCAGGCAAATCAAGTCTCACCCATCTTTTCTGATCTCAGAAATATTGTTATAAAAACTTTTGGAAAATCTGTTTAAAGATAAAAAAGCAAGGTCGTATGCTGTCGATTTTTTGGTTACCAGATCAAAGAGAAAAGTCACGTCTTTGCCCGGGGTTTGCCAGATTTTGCACCCACGGCGGACTCAACTAGCCGCCCCCATAAACTGAGTTCTGCGCGAGCCTGAGCAAAATCATTTGTGAAAAAGGCTGACATTAATGCGGTATTCAGCACAGTCAGTTTAGGACTGGAGCTGCGTTGATGCACTTTACCTGGAAAATATTTTTCTAATCCGGCGACTAAACCAGCAGCCTCTAATAATTTTAGATAATGGGCTAATGTCGTAACCCATCACCAGAATTAAGTTCCTTAACAGCAAAGCCTACGATTTGGCTCTACTGGTAACTGATTAATAAGCGGCTCTGCAAGTGGCTGTCTTCGACAATTTCCCAACCAACGTAATAGCAGACTAGTTCCGCATCCGGTGCCTAATCCTGAAGCAAAGGATATCCCAACATTTATCGCTGACTTCTGCCAAGTTTCTGGATTCTTAGATGCGTTAATTTCAAATAAAAAAGATAGAATAAGCGTTACCAGCGATCCCACACCCGTCGCACGCACAGATATTTTTTCTGATTGGGTTGATGCAGAACTGCGGTACATGATTTGCCATAAGGTATAAAAAGTAATAGTTTCAGTAAAGACATAAAAAAAGTGACTCAACGCAGAAGTTTTAGGACAAGCTATAAATCCGGTCTCTGAATCTCCTTCGCAACAACCTTTTTCTTCAAAACATTCTTTTGAGGAATTAGTTTGATTCTTTTCAACCATTTCATCGCAATAGGCTATTGATTCGTTCCAATCACAACCTGCCCATGTGGCATTGATAAACCAGACGGGTAATCGAGGTTGAGGCGTAAATTGAATACCTGTTGTGTTAACGATGGAAGCTGATTTCTCGGTTGAGAGAGTCTGAGCACTCTGAATAGCTAATAATGAAATACAAAATTTAATTACTTTCATAAATCTCCTTTTATTCTATAAACCAATACCATTTTTTGTATATTATTAGAAATTAAATTAAAGTCAAGTAATTTGTCCCAAATTTCACAGTCAAACTTTCGATCAACGGTGTGTTGCAGTCAACTGAGAAAGGCGCCTAGGTTAGTGCACTATAGTGCAGCTATATCCGCTTTGCTCATTGTAATTGACTTTAATATCGTATTGGATGTTAACACCAGGAGGAAAATTAAAATTACATTCGCCGTTTCCCGGAGTGTAATTATCTGAAGAAGAATTTCGATGCTGGAAATCATATAATTTAATTTTAGCAGAATCAAAATTAATAATAGGCCAAATATACATTAACATATGGTTGCCCGGGGAAAAATGCCAGATAGCCGTATTACTTTCTGGTATACCTTTAAAAACAAAATCATAGTCCATATACAAACTAAATTCTTCACCTCGTTGACCAGATAAAGTAGGCAATATGATTCGCACACAAAACTCACCAGGAGTACAAACTTTATCAGGATGAGATGCTACAGTAACATTATTGGCATAAGCAGTACTCGCTGCCAAAGTTCCACAAAAAACAGCTAAGTAAATAGTCGTTTTCATTTTTTATTTCCTCCTCTGAGAATTTAATTATCTCCCATTTTACTCTCTGATTTCAACCTTGCAAGACATGATATCAATATCAAAAAAACTTTCTGGGATACCGTTTAAAATTTTAATTGATCAGATTAATTAAACTAGTTTGCAGGAATTCTTCTAAAGATAATCCATGATCGCCTACTTGAATGATTTTGTGGGGGTGATATTCTTTGACGAAAGCACTTATACCCGGAAGAGAAGATTTACGATAACCACTCTTTACTTCTATAGCAGTCACTTCTTTTCCTTGCACCAACACATAATCCACTTCGGCGTGTCCTGCACGCCAATAGTTAACCTCAATAGTCGTACCAACGATTTGATTACATAAATACGCACCCACGGCGGACTCAACTAGCCGCCCCCATAAACTGGGTTCTGCGCGAGTCTGAGCAAAATCATTGGTGAAAAAGGCTGACATTAATGCGGTATTCAGCACAGTCAGCTTAGGACTGGAGCTGCGTTGATGCACTTTACCTGGAGAATATTTTTCTAATCCGGCAACTAAACCAGCAGCCTCTAATAATTTTAGGTAATGGGCTAATGTCGTAGTATTGCCTGCATCATCTAATTGGCCAAGCATTTTTTGATAAGATAAAATCTGTCCTGAATAGTCGCAGCTTAGTTGAAATAGTTGACGCAGCAGAGCTGGCTTATCAATTCTAGTCATCAACATGATGTCTCTCGACAACGTAGTTTCAACGAGGGAATCAATAATGTAGCGTTTCCAACGCGGTTGATCATCAATGAATTGTGCAGCGCCAGGGTAGCCGCCAAAATAAATATATTGTTCTAAATTAAATCCAAACGCTTGATGCATTTCGGCAAAAGTCCAGTGACGCACTGGAATAACTTCAAACCGTCCAGCTAAACTATCTGCCAAACCTTTTTGCATCAACCAAGGCGCGGAACCCAATAAAATAACCTTTAGTTTGCGGTTAGCGAAACGATCTTCATCCCAAAGCTGTTTAACCCAGGCCGACCAATTTGGCAACTTTTGTACTTCATCCAAGATCAATAATGCAGTTGGACTCGACAATAGTTTTTGTCTGGCAAGATCCCACTGTATCTGAATCCAACTCGACTCGGGCAATCCCGCGCTATCCGCGGAACCATAAATGCAAGGCATGTTGCTCGATTCCGCTAATTGACGGGCAAGCATAGTTTTCCCGACTTGACGTGGGCCCATTAAGACCTGAATTAAAGCTTGCGGAGACTGCATCCTTGCAGATAAGTTATTTAAAATCTCTCTTTTAAACAAGAGTTTACCACCGTTTTAAAATATTACTCAGTATATTGATTAATTTTACTCAATATACTGAGCAAAATCAAGTCATTGCGTAAAAAGGCAGACAGGCAATGCTTGGAAGGCGGGAAAGAACCGCGAGTCTCCCCCGAACCCTATCACCAGAAGTAAAGTTCCTTTCAACAGCAACTCCTAGGATTTGATTCTACTTGTGACTGATTAACCGACTCTACAAGTGGCACTGTAAGTGGCCCTCTTCGACAATTCCCCAACAAACGGAATAGCAGACTAGTTCCGCATCCGGCGCCAAATCCTGAAGCAAAGGATATCGCAACATTTACCGCTGACTTCTGCAAAGTTTCTGGATTATTAGATGCGTTAATTTCATATAAAAAAGATAGAACAAACGTTACAATCGACCCCGCACCCACCCCATACTCAGCTATTTTTCCTGATTGGGTTGATGAAGAAGGGTGCCACACGATACGCCATAAGGCCAAACAAGCAATAGTTTCAATACTGACATAAAGAAAGTGACTTAACGCTGAAGTTTGAGGGCAAGCTATAAATCCGGTATCTGAATCTCCTTCGCAACAACCTTTTTCTTCAAAACATTCTTTTGAGGAATTAGTTTGATTCTTTTCAACCGTCTCATTGCAATAGACTATTGATTCATTTTTATCACAACCTGCCCATGTGGCATTGATAAACCAGACGGGTAAATCTCGAGGTTGAGGCGTAAATTGAATACCTGTTGTGTTAACGATGGAAGCTGATTTCTCGGTCGAGAGAGTCTGAGCACTCTGAATAGCTAATAATGAAATACAAAATTTAATTACTTTCATAAATCTCCTTTTATTCTATAAACCAATACCATTTTTTGTATATTATTAGAAATTAAATCAAAGTCAAGTAATTTGTCCTAAATTTCACAGTCAAACTTTCGGTGTTACCATAGTGCAGCTATATCCGTATTGGATGTTAACACCAGGAGGAAAAGTAAAATTACATTCGCCGTTTCCCGGAAGGTAATTATCTGAAGAAGAATTTCGATGCTGGAAGTTATATAATTTAATTTTAGCAGAATCAAAATTAATAACAGGCCAAATATACTTCCTTTCAACAGCATCGCCTGGGGTTTACGTCTGGTTGCGGCTGATTAAGCGGCACTGTAAGTGAATCTCTTTGACGATTTTCAAACCAACGTAATAGCCGAGCAGTGCCGCATCCAGCAGCTAATCCTGAAGCAAATGATATCGCAACATTTACCGCTGACTTCTGCAAAGTTTCTGGATTATTAGATGCGTTAAATTCATATATAGAAGATATAAAACACATTACTCCCGCCCCTATACTTAGCCCATACTTGGATGGATTTCCTAATTGTGGACAATCTCCCCCTCCCCACAGGATACGCCATATGGTAAGCAAAGAAATAGCTTCAATGCTGATATAAAGAATATGACTCGCCCCTGAAGTTTGAGGGCAAGCTATAAATCCGGTATCTGAATCTCCTTCGCAACAACCTTTTTCTTCAAAACATTCTTTTGAGGAATTAGTTTGATTCTTTTCAACCATTTCATCGCAATAGGCTATTGATCCATTTATATCACAACCTGCCCATGTGGCATTGATAAATCCGAAGGGCAAATCTGGAGGTTGAGGCGTAAATTGAATACCTGTTGTGTTAACGATGGAAGCTGATTTCTCGGTTGAGAGAGTCTGAGCACTCTGAATAGCTAACAATGAAATACAAAATTTAATTACTTTCATAAATCTCCTTTTATTCTATAAACCAATACCATTTTTTGTATATTATTAGAAATTAAATCAAAGTCAAGTAATCTGTCCCAATCACAGTCACTGAGAAGGGGGTACGTAGGTTAGAAATAGCTGCTCTTTGACTAATGTGATAAATTCCGGCTATGCTATGCCAACCTCTCAACCCAAAGGACACCAACCATGCGGCGTTTGCTTATATCTTTGATGGTTTTATTACCTAGCGCAATGTTCGCAGCTACCCCCCCGGCAATTCATGAATATAAACTAGACAATGGGCTTAAAGTGATTGTTAAGGAAGATCACCGCGCTCCAGTGGTCTTTTCATCAATCTGGTACAAAGTCGGCAGCAGCTATGAACCGCGGGGCATTACCGGCATTTCCCATGCTCTGGAACACATGATGTTCCGCGGCACCAGTCAGTATGGTCCTGGTAAACTGGGAGCGTTGATCAATGCCAATGGCGGCGAACAAAACGCGATGACTTCCTCTGATTTCACTGTTTATTTCCAGTCTTTGCCCGCCGACAAGCTAGCGTTAAGTTTTAAACTAGAGGCGGATCGTATGGCGAATTTAACTCTAGACAAAGACGCCTTCGCCAAAGAAATTCAAGTCGTCATGGAAGAACGGCGAATGCGAACCGAAGACGCCCCTCAAGAGTTGACTCTGGAGCGCTTTAACGCCGCCGCATACATCAATAATCCATACAGCCATCCCGTGGTCGGTTGGATGAGCGATTTACAGCAAATGACAGCGGATGATTTACGCGCATGGTACCATCAGTGGTATGTCCCCAATAACGCCGTATTAATCGTGATCGGCGACGTTAAACCTGACAATGTGTTAACCTTAGCTAAGCAATACTTCGGGAGTTTACCCGCTAAAACCCTACCCCCTTTAAAATCTCAGCAAGAAGTATTAGGGCTTGGAGTAAAGCGAGTTAACGTGCACATCCCCGCCCAGGTCCCTTGGGTAATTTTAGGTTATAATACGCCCTCTTTAACAAAAGACCCTAAATCCGTTGATCCCTATGCATTAACTGTCTTAGCTTACCTTTTAGGTGGCGGAGATAGCTCACGTTTGAATAGTGATTTAGTGCGTGGCAAACAAATAGCGGTCAGCGCCTCCAGCGATTATGATCCTTACAACTTATATAATAATTTATTTACGATCTCAGCCACACCGGTCAAAGGAACTTCCAGCGAAGATTTACAACACGCGCTGCAGGATGAAGTGCAACGGCTGCAAAATGATTTAGTCTCTGCTGATGAATTGGAGCGGGCGAAAGCATTGTTAATATCCAGGCATATTTATGATCAAGATTCATTAACAGCTCAAGCCATCACCCTAGGCTTACCTGAAGTGACTGGTTTATCCTGGCAGGCAGAGAATGAATTTGTTAGCCGTATTGAAAGCATTACCACCCAACAAATTCGCTCAGCCGCGCAACTCTATTTAAAACCTGATCAATTAACTGTGGGCGTTCTCGATCCTATTATCCAGCCAAACGCTCCCTCTAACACCGGAGAATCCCATGCGTCGTCAGCTATTCATTAAATCAGCCATTTTGCTTGGTTGGGTTTGCGCTAGTGTAAGCGCCGCAACCGCACCAGCAAAAAAATCCATCCTCGATATTCAGTATTGGAAAACCTCACAAGGGACGCCAGTATACTTCGTACATACTCCTGAATTACCGATGATCGATACCAGAATTATTTTTACCGCTGGCTCTGCTTACGACGATAAACAATGGGGAATCGCCAGTTTGGTGACATCTATGTTAGATGAAGGCACCAAGAGTCATAATGCCGATCAAATCGCCGATGTATTTGACCAGGTTGGCGCTGAATTTAGTAATCAAACCGACCGCGATGTCACTACCCTCTCCTTACGCAGTTTGAGCGACCCGAAGTATTTCACCTCAGCCTTACAAATGTTTACCGAAGTATTAGGACAAGCCAATTTTCCTCAACAAGCATTCTCGCGGGTAAAACAACAAACTTTATCGGCCATTAATCAGGAGCAACAAAACCCTTTCTCAGTGGCCACCAATGCTTTTTATCAGAATTTATATGACGATAATGCTTACAGTCATACTACGCTTGGAACAGCTCAAACCATAAACGCACTGACTCAAGACCAAGCACGGGCTTTCTACCAGCGTTATTTTGTCAGCGCCAATGCAAAAATAATTTTAGTGGGCGATCTAGATCGTCCGCATGCTGAAAAAATTGCTGAGCAGTTGATGGCTGCGCTACCTAAAGGCACGCCGGCTCCCGCTTTGAATATCGGTAATAAAAATCCTGGGACGGGAATGCGCCCAATTGAGTTTCCATCACAACAAACGACTATCATTACTGGACAATTGGGGATAGACCGGCAAAATCCAGAATATTTTCCGCTGATGGTGGGCAATTACCTACTGGGCGTTATGCCGCTAGGCTCTTTGTTGTTTGAACAAGTACGTAATCAACACGGCCTGGCTTATGATGTTTCCAGCTCTTTTTCGTTGATGACTTATCGAGGTCCTTTTGTCATTGTGTTGCAAACCCGTACTGCTGAGAAAAATCAGGCATTGAATATCGCCCAACAAGTATTGCGTCAGTATACAGCAGAAGGCCCGAAACCTGAGCAATTACAAATGGCCAAACAAAATATCGTTAACCATTTCCCCTTAAATTTGGCCACTAATGAACAAATTGGCTCGGTTCTGGCGCAAATGGCAATCAATCAACGCCCCCTTGATTACTTGGATACTTACCAAGATAAAGTGAATGCAGTCTCGGCTACGCAGATAAAACAAGCGTTTCAAACTTATATCAATCCCGACAAGCTGTTAACGGTGACGGTGGGTCAAAAATGAGTACCCAATAATTCGAGACTGTCATGCAATCAGTGCGCATCATTGGTGGAACATGGCGCAGCCGCCGGCTTGAATTTCCCGAACTGCCCGGCTTACGGCCTACTCAAGATCGGATCCGCGAAACCTTATTTAATTGGCTAATGCCATTTGTTAATAACGCAACCTGCTTAGATTTATTTGCCGGTAGCGGCGCATTAGGTTTTGAAGCGCTATCACGGGGCGCGCGTTTTAGTTGTTTTGTAGACAGTCATCGCCGAGTGCTCACTGCTTTACATGCTAATGCTCAAAAATTAGCGATCAGCCCGGACCGCTTCGCGATTACGATGGGCGGCGCGACTTGCAAACATTTACCGTCGCTGCCGCAAGCGCCTTTTGATATCGTTTTTTTAGATCCGCCCTTTCATCAGGGTTTGCTCGCCGCAGCCAATGATTGGTTACTCAATTCTGGTTCTTTAAAAGCAGGCGCTTTAATCTATATGGAGATGGAAAAAGATCTGCAATTAACCTTGCCTGATGGCTGGGAAATATTTCGTCAGCAGACGACTTCGAGTTTAATCTTTCAATTAGTACGAGTTATAGTATGAAGAAATTAATCAAGATGTTTGGGGTACTTGGCCTTTTATTCATAGCTGCGCCATTAGCTGCAGCGAATGAATTAATTTGGAAAGTCACTATTATTTCAGTGTTGCCTAGCAGGGCCAACGTTCCCGCAGACTATTGTCTGCAATTTTCTCCAGACGTCTATGCTGGATCATTAACTCAGCTCCAGCAAACTGGGGTAAAGGCGCGCAATGGCGTGCTGATCAAATACCGCACCATGCAAACTCAGCAAGAGAATGCACTATTTTTCACTTCCATAGATGCGGTAATCTCCAAGCAGCTCGACCCAAGTCATTCTTGGTATACCCGCCTGCATATCCACTTACAACAACTCACCATGAATGGCGTGGCCGATGGCGTTTGGAGTACTTTGGATTGCAAGGGCCGCTTGATTGCCCAAGCTTTGTGATTTTCAACCAAAAGGGTCCAGTCTCATAAAGATCATTTTAAGAAGCACAGCAGGCATTGCTGAGGAAAAAATGATCCTTCACTCTGGCCAAAAAAATTCCCGATCGGGAATTTTTTACCTATCCTGGAGGAGTTTTTGGCTATCTTTTACCGATCGGTAAATTTAGTTGCGGAAAGGAGCTTTTATAGGCTAAAATTTCCCTATCGGTAAAATAGAGATTTTGAATATGGGCCTCATTAAGAATCCACAAGATGTCGGAACGTTGGTTCAGACCATTCGTAAGATACAGAAACTTACTCAAACTGAGTTGGCGGCCACAGCAGGAGTGGGAGTACGTTTTATTGTGGATTTAGAAAAGGGCAAGGAAACTTGTCAGTTGGGCAAAACCTTACGAGTATTGCACATGCTGGGCGTTCATTTACAAACTGACGAGAAGACTCCATGACTCGTCTTTTAGATGTTTATTTTTATGATCGGCCGGTGGGCAAGTTATCTCAAGATTCCAGCGGTCGGCTAAGTTTTGCATACAACAGAGAATATCTTAATTCAGATGGGGCGTTACCACTTTCTATTGCACTACCACTGCGTGGTCAACCTTTTGATCATCTGGCTTCGCAAGCTTTTTTTGAAGGATTGCTGCCGGAGGGGGATGTTCGTCATCAACTGGCCGATTGTTTACGTATTTCTGAAAAAAATATTTTTTCTTTATTAGAAGCTGTCGCGGGAGAATGCGCAGGCGCTGTCTCGCTTTATTCCGAAGATGAAAAATCAAAGATAGCAGATTCAAATAATATGAAAATTCGAATTCTGACTGATCAAGAGTTCTTCACAATTTTAAATAATTTAAAAAATAACCCTTTTTTGGCAGATGAAAAAAACATCAGGCTTTCTTTAGCCGGCGCACAAAATAAATTGCCTATCATTACTATACATCACCCCAATAACAATTATACGATTGCCTTATCATTAGGAATGCCGACTACTGATATCTTAAAAATTCCTATTATTTCGTATCCCGGCAGCGTACATAATGAATTTTTTTGTATGCAACTGGCAATATTGGCTGGCATTAACGTTCCAATGACTCGTCTTAAAAAAATTAAGGATACTGATTTTCTACTCATTAATCGATATGACAGGTTTACAGAAAAAACCGATTCAGGTCAAACTATCATTCATAAACTACATCAAGAAGATTTTTGTCAAGCTCTGAGTATTGTTCCACAAATGAAATATGAAGAAAACAATACGGGCCCGACCCTTCTAAAATGTTTGGATTTGATTCAAAATCATAGCGCTCAACCCAGCGTAGATAAATTAGAATTTATAAAAATAATTATTTTTAATTATTTAATTGGCAATGCGGATGCACACGGTAAGAATTTCTCATTGTTATACTTTAACGGAAAGCCGCGCTTAGCTCCCGCTTATGATTTATTAAGTACCGCCGTTTATCCACAATTAAGCAAAAAAATGGCAATGAGGATTGGCCGTAAAAATGACCCTAATCGCGTGTTATTGCAACATTGGCAAACATTAGTAGAAGATAACGCCTCCGCTCGAAAAGTGCTGGAAAATAGTTTGCGGAATGTTTCCAGTAATCTGCCTACTCTTGCCGATTCATTACAAAATAATCTGGAAAAACTAGGCATCACTTCACCGATATTTGAGCAAATCAAAAAAATTATCCAAAAAAGAGCAAAACACATTGCTCTTTATTTTTAAAAATGTAATAGGATTGACCCAATGATATTATGGGTGGTTACTGAAGGGTATAGATCATCTTCGAATGACTAGGGAAAACATAGTTAACCGAAGCACAAATTTTATAAATCAAATTATTATATATTAATTTATTGGTTTCGGTTCTTTGTATTAATGGATTTGATAAAAGTTCAAGCTCTGTAGTGGTGACATTCAGCTGGATTCGATAAATATGAGAATTTGCCGATAAGTTAACTAAACATACGTCAACCGGTGAAGTTAAAGTATGTTTCTCATCAACCATCACTACGAATGCCGGAGATTCAATGGTTTTTAAATCTGCTTCTTTTGAAATTAAAAATTGCGGAAGACTTTTTTCGAGCTTACGGCAGTTTTCGTTCCCATGCTTTACAATGGATTCTTGTTTCAAAAAACTTGGAAAAAACCCAAACAAGTTGCCCAATTTTTCCTCTTTAAACTCATCTACAGCTTCTAACAAGTTATCGAAGATTTCCCTTGTGTAATATAAATATTGATGAGCAAAGATAATTTCGTACGGATTGAGAGCATGGATAACTTTAGGATATCCTTTTTCCCCTTTTTTATCACTAAATTGATTGCTAGTTTGATGTAATTTTCTAAGAATTAATAAAGCGCTAAAAGAGCTTTTTGATACAAATAAATCGTTAGCATATTGGGTGATATCTCTCAAAACTTCATAATAACTCTTAAGAGTCTGGCTTTGCTTTGAATCTCTTAAGAGATTATCAGCTTGAGCAATTTTCATCATATTTTCTGTTTCTTTGCTCCAGCTTAACAATAAACTTTGAATTTTATATAACTTATCTTTTCTCATCTTTAACCCTCTGTTTTCATATATAATATAATATGCACATAAAGGTTAAGAAAATCTTAAAATCCCGACTCATCAATTGCAATTTTGTAAATTTCACATGGTGTATGGGTAAGAAGGAAATGGGCAAGGAAAAAAATATTTTATTTAAAAAATATCTTCAGATCCGGGATTTCCGCTACTATCGCTGCCGGTAGCGGCTCCTGCGGTTACGGGCGCTTGGGTATGTGGCTCAGTGCCTTGACGAAAAACTTCAAACAAGGCATTTTGCTGGTCAACTCCCGCTAATAATCCAGTCGCTGGGTCAATGCGTGCAGTGACAATACCCGGAGGTTGCGGCATGGTGCTTGGCGGCATTCCGGCTAAGGCAGTGCGCATAAATTCAATCCAGATAGATAACGCAGCATCGGCGCCATATTCATGAGTGGAAGTTAAATCATCAAAACCAATCCACACCGTGGTTGCAATTTGCGTGTTAAAACCGGAAAACCAAGCGTCTACTTTGTTGTTAGTCGTACCGGTTTTTCCAGAGAGATCTGCTCGCTTCAACACTAATGCAGCTCGTCCAGTGCCATGAACAATCACATCTTGTAAAGCCTGACTAATTAAATAAGCGTTCTGCGAATCAATTACCTGCGGCGCAAGGTTAGTCTGAGTTTGCGCAGCATTTGGGTCGGCAATGCAAGGCGCACAGGCATGCGCTGGATTTGCCGAAAAGATAACTTGCTGATTTTCGCCAGTGATATGATCAATGTAAAATGGAGTCACTCGATATCCGCCATTGGCAAATACACTGTAGGCTGTCACCACTGTGAGTGGCGAAGTCAAACCTGTTCCAAGCGCTAGTGATAAAGACTGAGGTAAGTTGTCAGCATTAAATCCAAATCGCTGCGCGTAATTAACGGCGTAAGGAATTCCCATTTCTTGTAACAACCGGATCGATACCATATTGAGGGATCTTACTAAACCATCGCGTAGCCGAGTGACCCCGGAAAACTGTCGAGTGTCATTTCGGGGCCGCCATACACTATCTTCTCCCGTATCGTCCATCACGATTGGAGAATCATTGATCGTGCTGGCAAGCGTAAATCCTTTATCTAATGCCGCCGAATAGATAAACGGCTTAAACACCGAGCCGGGCTGGCGTTGAGCTTGGGTAGCCCGGTTGAATTCACTCAATCCGAAATCGTACCCCCCTACCAGAGCCAGCAAGGCGCCGTTCTGTGGGTTGATGGAAACTAAAACCCCCTGAACCTGAGGCAATGCCTCCAACCTCCAGACCTGATTCACCAAACGGACCCAAATTACCTCGCCCGCTTGCGCAATTTTACTAGCCTGTTCCGGCGCCGCGCCCCTGGCGCCGTTACTCAAAGAAGGAATGATAATGGTACGGCCATCCGCTAACAATCCCTGCAGGCTATCATCATTCACTTTGAGCACTGCTGCTGGCTGCAATACATTAAAAGGTAAGCTTAATTGGGCTAATTTTTGCTGCCAATCGTTTTGCCAATCTGCACCATCGCGGGTGAGTACTTGTTTAGTAGAAGAATAACCGTGGCGCTCAGTATAATCGACTAGCCCGGTCTGTAAATTTTGATCAGCTGCATTTTGTAACAGGCTGGAGAGAGTAGTATACACGCTGTAGCCCTGGTCATAAGCGTTGTCTCCATATTGTTGCGCCATATATTGGCGCACCATTTCTCCCACATAGGGGGCATTCACTTCAACTAACGGGCCATGATAACTGGCGTGATCTTGTTCCTGGGTAGCTTGCAGATATTGGGCCCGCGAGATCTCACCTACACCCAGCATACGCAACAGCACATGATTGCGCCGTTCAGTCGCAGCAGCAGGCCGGACAATCGGATTATTTCTAGAAGGCGCTTGGGGTAGGCCTGCGATCATCGCCATTTCCGCCAACGTAAGCTGATTTAGCTCCTTACCATAATAAACGTTCGCAGCCGCAGCTACTCCGTAGGCGTGATTACCAAAATAAACCTTATTCAAATATAATTCTAAAATTTTATCTTTGCTGAATGAGCGTTCAATTTTTAAAGCCAATAAAATTTCTCTGATTTTCCGGATATAAGTTTTCTTATGCGTTAAGAAAAAATTGCGGGCCACTTGCATAGTAATGGTGCTGGCTCCCTGACTTTTCTGACCCGTCCCCACGACCACTTTAAACGCGCGGAACAAGCCAATAAAGTCCACTCCGGGATGCGAGTAAAATCGTTGATCTTCGGTCGCTAAAATAGCTTGAATCAGGGGTTTAGGTACTTGATCCAAGCCAACAGGCATACGGCGGCTAGCGCCATATTCAGCAATAAGCTTGCCATCATAGGAATAAATGCGCAGCGGCACCTGCATGTGTGCATCTTTTAATACACTGACGTTAGGGAGCTGCATTTCGATAAAAACACAAAAGCCAACCACAGCGGCTATAAAAGCAGCCACTATGCCAATAATCACTAGGAAGTAGCGGGCGATGGCGCGAAATACAAAAGATATTACCTTTTTCATTATGATGAATCTTAATGTAAAAAATCTATTGTAACACAACTTATGATTAGCTTAATGCTTATGGCATCAAGACTTTAAAGTTTGCTCACTAAAGTAGTGGGTTGGATTTCTTGGGTTTGAATGGATTTCTTTCTAGCGTCAAATAAACCTCTTTTACCCATAGGCAGCTTTTGCGTGGCTTTATCCCATGGATTGGTTACCGTCAACACATAGTTTTTTTGAATCCTGGTGTTTAAATCCAGCATATTCAGGCCGAGCGAAAAATACTGGTTTATGATATTAAATCTGGTCGGGTCCAATAGTCCCGCATGACTTAACAGACGTAAACCCAGCACAATCGTGGTTTCAGGCTTGTCGTCGGGATTAGTTTCTGCTGCCACTTTGCTCAATATCTGCGGATAATCAGCAAAACCGCTAATATAAAGGGCTTGCGCCTGTGTCGGAGGAATTTTATCGAAAATAATGTCTAATGACGCCGTTAACGCCATATTGTATTCAGTGTTTCTACCTTGCTCAGTATCTTCAAAGTAGAATTTTTTCCCGGCGCCTAAAGCTCTCAGGTATAATGCAATATTCGTGAATACACCTGGTCCTGTGGGCGTATGCGAACCATCCATGTTATCGACTTTTATAGATCTTTCTGTGTCATTTATCTGGCTTTTAATTTTAGCGGTTTCCTCTGAACGCATACTGCAGAAAAAACCTCCGGAAATAACTGTAGTAGCTAATGTGCAATGATTGGCGTCGAGCTCAGCGCTTCCAAAAATCAATTCTCCGGTTCCAGCATCAATCACAAACCGGCTCTCATTTAGTTTAGTGAGTTGGTTTGACAATTGGTCTGGAGAAGTAATGAAATGAGGGGCGGTTTGCCAACTACTAGTGCCTTTATAAGTATTAGTAAAAGATTCGAGTGGCGATACTATACGGTGCATTGAGCTTTGGAGCGCGGCGAACATTCGGATCGCGGGATAGAGCGCCGTAGCCCACCGGGAAGGTCCATCGGAGAGGATCAAGGTCAGCGACAGCAGCGCTTGGTGCCGCCGACCGCCACGAGAAGAGCCCCCACCACCGAGGCCGTCCGGTCGGGTTCTTGGCGGATTTCGAGGCGCGAGCGGGTGGTTTTAATCATTCTCTCGACGGGGAAGCCCTCGACGACGAGTGTACCCCCCTC
>CAVOOI010000027.1:0-6631 GCA_963697455.1 uncultured Pseudomonadota bacterium
GCAATTTCTGAAGGGATTACCGATTCCGCAAAGACCATGATCCAATGCCCACCGGATTTGCGAAAAATGGTAACGCAAGTCAACATGACAAATATTACTGATCAAGAGGTTAAACAAGAATTACAGAATTTTAAAAAGAATGTTATCTGCCTGCACGTATACAATTTAATCAAGATAAACAACTTAATCACACAGCAAATTTAAATAGGATTGAAAATAATATTAAAAAACATGGAGTGGAAGATACGGAATGGTTAGGGTCGCATGGCTTTAGCGAACTCTATTATCCTAATCTCAATGCTTCACAACCAATTCCAGGATTTCATTATAATAGTGCGCAAGATATTAATGCAGATGTCAATCAAGCTAATCCACCAGCCTATGGTGCTCCTTCTTGTTATGAATGGTGGAATGATAGTCAAAGTGGATTAAAAAATAGAGTTTATTTGGCAATACCTAAAACATTTACGGATGAATATAAACGCTTTATTGGTGATGAAAAAACTCAAGATGATGTTATTAAACGTATCATCAGTCATAATATGAATGGATATAATTATAGATTATGCAAATAATCTGATGGATGAAGACTGCTTATTCATCTATGGTTTCATCACTTGGAGTTTGGTTTAATGAATTAGAGAATATCCAAAGCTCTATGCCGCCATTGAAGCAGCGCCGATTATACAAGCCATGTTGTTATTGTTACTTATGCTTTTCTCCCCTTTGCTTTAATGTTTTAGCAGCTTTCGAGCAAAAGCGATTGTCACAGGATCAATGCTAATTTTTTCGCTTATCTTCTGGAGTTTTATCTGGCACTTAGTCAGTTGGGCAGATAGCACTTTAATGCAAGCCCTTTACACGACCTGGTTTGCGAAACAAGGTGCTAGTGCAACATTGGCAGACATGATTACTGTTTCGCTCATTATTTTTGCGCCTATTTTCTGGTTTATGTTTATGGGGGCGATGGGGATTGCAGTGGGGGATATTGTCAGTAATTTATCTATTGAACGAATAAAATTGGTGCTGATGCTGGTGCTAAAGGGGAAAAAGTAACAAAAGATGCTGCGGTAGCAATCGGGAAATCAGCTTTATTATAAATCAAGATTAATCTAGGTATGAAATTTTGTTATTGTAATAATAATTATAATCTCTATCCCTTTACGATCTTCTTCAATACTTTTATATAAAGTATCACTCGCTAACACAATAATAATCACTTTTAAAAGAACAAAAATAGATTTGCAAACAAATCGCATTAATTTAATAAAAAATTTCATAACAATCTCATTTTAAAATAGAGGATAAAATTCCCATGCCGCTAATTGATAATTGCATGCATTACTTGACCCATTACACAATGGTTCTTTTCTTCATAAGATGGAGCTTTAATCTTAGTAACCATTTTTATTTGGCCATATTTAGTTCGATATTTAGCCAAATATGCTAACAACCCCAGCTTGTTTATTATGAAGTGGCTACCACAACGATTTCGCATAGTAGGTTGGCTTATTTTATTCGAATTACTCATCTGTGAAAACATCATCGCAAAATTAATTCAGATAATATAAGGATAAAAACTATGAGCATGCGAAGCCACTTGAAGGATTGTTGCGGCCACCGCTCGAATGGATCACCAGCATTATCACCTTTGAAAGTGTTTATTTTTATTAATGAGCCATCCGACCTACTTTCTAGTAACTGGGCGTGTATCGCAAGCTGTATCTTGTGCATTAATATTGCTTGGAACCTGTCGTTTCAAACAAGGCCACCGAATCTGGCAGTATCAGCGAAAATTAAAACGAATGCCAACTTATACAATGTCTTCTAAAGAAATGCCGGTTAGCCAAAACCATTTATTTTTAGGAAAAGGGTTTCTATGGACAACACAGCATACTCAGCGTTTACGTGATTTGGACTGGATTATAACTTAAAATTTAAGCATCCCTCGCGCTTGTACCATTGGATTAGGCAAAATGAATCACAATGGAACGAGAAACCATTCACAAAACACATTGCACAATTATTAAACGCTGATCACTGGTTAAATCCTCTCCGGCCTTATCCTAATATTGGCGGCGAACCCTGTATTCACGCGGTGAGTGACAGTGAAAAAAGATGTGTCAATTAATTTAATAGAACGAGCCAGTCACTTATTAGTTTAGGGTTGCCCGGTGTCGGGCAAGACAGGTTGCAGAATTAATTATTAGCCAAGATATTCGTCGAGGGGATGTGGTCATAGTCCTTGACCCGAAGAGGCGATGTCGAGTGCTGGCTTCACATGTATATGGAAGCAAAACTTGCATGTCGGCGAAAAGAGTTCTTAACTCTATTTCCATTTAGGCTTTCCGGAATACTCTTGTCGTTATAATTCCATTGGTAATTTTACACTGATTACTGAAGTCGAAACCGCATTTCAAACCAGTTGCCAATTCAGGAGAGTCTGCGGCTTTTAAAGAATTTGGTTGGCAGTTTATTAATTCGATTGCCATGGCACTCGTTGCAATGGGTGAAAAGCCTGATTATCAAAAAGTAAAATTCTATATCACAAAAATGGATGTCTTATTAGAACGGTATTAGAATTTTGCGCTTCCGCAAATCGATAAAGACTATAACAGTGGATTGATAAACATATTGATGATCATTCAACAGAAAGGCATACCATGACTCAATTCGAAGGGTTGGTTGCTTATGTTAGATAAGAATCTTATTCAAAATCCTATCTTTGATGATTTATACAATGCCTGTCGTTATGACCGAGAATATTTTAGTAAAATTACGGCCTCACTCGGACCCTTATTAAAAAAACTGACAACCGGAAAATCACAGATTATTATCTCCTGCTTACGATGATTTTGAAGATGAAAGACCCATTTTAGATTGGTTTCAAGTCATCAGAAGCAAAAAAATTGTAGATGTGGGTCTAGATGCCTTGACTGATCAAGCAGTAGCTTCGGCAATTGGTAATGCAAAATTTGGGATTTGGTGTCAGTTGCGGGGCGTTTATATAAATTTGGATTAAATGATGGCTATGATGCAACAACAGATGTACCACTTCCTCGTATTGTTTGCATGCAGATCAATTTAATGAAATCATTGGGGATGAATTTATTCCGCTTTTAAATAAAGGCCGTGGTGCAGTACTGTAACTGCTTATACACAAACCTGGTCAGATGTTGAAGTAAGATTAAAAACTGCAGCAAAAGCGGGCCAAGTGTCAGGGAATATGGGTACCGTGGTTATGTTTCGTTGCAAGGAAGCAGCGACGGTTGAAACCTTTTTAAGCCAGTTGCCTATCGTACCCATATTACGAGTCACACCGTCTCTAGCAGTGCAGACACGTCTCATGGTGAAGAAGGGGTTTATTATCGCTCTACCAATGAAGATAGATTTACACACCATGAACAACGTCTGATTGAACAAAATGATGTGTTGAATCTACCTAAAGGACAAGCATTTTGTTTATTAGAAGGCGGTAAGCTTTACAAGCTACGTATGCCGCTTCCTCAGCAAGAAGACCATATCGATGTGCCAAAAAATATCGAGGCCATTATTTCAGCAATGCGCGAACAACAAAAAACGACTACAGATTGCTAAAAATTCCCTCGAGGGCGTATGCGAGATCATTTCCCATGTCTGAATGAGAAGATTATTGCGTTCAGAAAAAATATATCACTATCCCATTCTAATTAAAAATTTAGTGAGTTGTCCTAGTGAAATTTACAATCATTTATATTTAAAAACACTTCACAACCTTTCCAAATATGCCAAGCCATGGTTTATTCATCGACTGAATTTAATCATGACTACGGCTATTTAGAGCGGCAATTAAATCTGGCAACAAAAATCCTGCAATTAAGACGGGGAGATTGTTTCCTAAAAACGCAGCGCAGAACAAATTTCCTCAGAGGAAGCGGTTTGGACATATGCGCTTTTTTCTGCCGGTCTCTTTGATAATTTAATTTATTTATTAACTAATCGTGAAGTTAAAATGGTTGATAGTAGCACAAACGATAAAGATTTGGAACCCCTTAACCGGTTCCTTATACAAGCAGGCTAAATTTTATGAAGTTCGTTTGATAAATCATCCACCAAGCCATCTTGATGCTTTAATGGCCGCATTGGTACACCATATTATTCCCTTTCCTCACCTAAATGGTTAAGAAAAAATCGATGTCTTTTTCAACAATGGTGGGACGTTGTTTTACAAGTGGCAACGCCAGACAATGAAATTAAACATATTATTCATCAGGCCAAAGGAAATCGCTGCCCACAAGAGAAACAAAGTCACATTTCTATTTTCTTAACATGGATTGGCAGTCAGGCTGCTCATTTTCCAGATGATGTATTTCGACTAAAAGAGGGGCTGTTTGTTAAACAAGAAGCCATAGACATTTTTTTACGCGAATATCCATCATTTTCCAAACCTTCATTATTAGCAGAACTGGAAAATAAAAATGTATTAATCTTTAACAACAATGATATTTATCATTTTTATGCTCCTACCAATTTTGCGAATCGAAAGGTGATAAAAGGCATTCTTGTGAACATGGATGGTTTACCGCAATTTTCATTAATGAAATTAAACCGTTCTTATCAAAAAGAAATTTGTTCGTGAGGGCAATCATGACTGACAAAATCATTTTACATACACCATTGGCGATAGCATTATTTAATGGCTCTTGGAAAAATATTAACCGAACTGGTGTAAGACAATACGCTCATTTAATTTCTGATGTAGTTGAAGCATCCAAAGCTGATGATCCTTATGCGGATTGGTATTTGCTAAAAAGTTACAATGAAATGAATAAAGCTAAATATTCTTTTAAAGATTTAGAAAATCAATATCAAGCTAAATTAAAAGCACTACGTGGTATCGAGTTGAATTTAATCTCAAATCCAACCGCTATCCCACTTATTTTTAGGACTTCTTTTGCTTTTATGGCGGCCTATTTGTTAGCTGATTTGGATTATGTACTTAGGCTATTGATGACATTAAGAAAAAAAGGGATTTGTTTGGATGCGCCTGTGACATTTGATTTACTGACTAAACAGTTTCGTTCTTTTATATATGCTGTGACGGATTGGAAACAAACAGGCATTACACGAAAAGACATCAAAGAAAAAACAGATGTTTTTTTAACATTAGAAAATGATTGAAAAATTCTGGTCAGCTTCCTAATGAAGTGCTGAATAAAGAAATTAAATTTGAATTCTTACCTCATTTTCAACTAGAGCGATGATATGTCTGGAATTTATGCAACCGATATTCCTTTGCATTGTATCCAGGAAGCCGCCATCCAATATAACGTTCCCGCTAAATTAATTATCACTGTATTGAACATAGAAAGAGGCAAGACGGGAATGCTAGTTAAAAATAAAAATAATACTTATGACATGGTGAATTACAGATTAATTCTTCTTGGGTGCCAGTATTAAAGAGATATGGTATTACGCAAGAGGATGTGCAGTCTAACCCCTGCACTAATGTCAAAATCGGCACGTGGTTACTTGCTAAATCCATTGCGAGTGAAAAAGATTTATTAAAAGGTATCTCTAATTACCACTGTCACGCCGTATTTTAATCAACGCTATTCACAACAAGTAAAAATACGTTTTACTCAGTTGACCCATTTCTTAGAGGATTAGTCGCTGTTCTGCACGACTTTAAATTGCAGAATAAAGACCACTCAGTTGTGATGCAATGCTGTAGCAATCGCAAGGTTGTTCACAACACCGTGTCGCAAGACACTGTTCAAACCGATAACTATTCCGGTAGTTGTTTTCATCAACCAATGAGGGAAATTCCCTCTGGGTATCTCCTTCAATTTTTTCGGAGGAAACCGATGATGTTCCAAACTCCCACTTTAATGCTCCACGGCATGGATTTTTAACTGATGTTTATTGTAAGGAAGGCAAATGGTATGCGCGAATCAAAGTGGTTACACGATTCGATGCAGGCCAGCCTTGTGTGAATGTTTGGCTCAATTGTTTAGTTAATCAAACTGATTTACAGGCATCGATTCAACAATTACGTAACCATATCAATGAGCTTTTATTTATTCTGGTGGATTTTGGTATGTCTTATTGTGATGTTGAAGCGTGTTATTCAGGAATGACGATTTCATATCTTACCTATATGGTTCATATCAGTGGAGAGAATCAATCAAATTAATTCCTACTTGTAAGGTTTTGAAGGATTGAGTTTTTATTTACCAACTCTCTCTAACGTTGCTATCGATTTCAGGTAAAAACATTAATATACTGTAGGTTATTTTAAAGGCTATACAATTAATAACAATGCAAAAGACCTATTTCAATTAACAAACTGAATTGGTTCAAATGAAGGAAGATATGGCAGTGAATAGAACGATTGACCGTGTTATTGATCAGATTACAAGTCTCAAGCAGGAAATGCATGCAGAAATTGGTAGTCTTAAAACCGAAATGAATAGTCGGTTTTCATCTTTGGATAATCGCGTTATTGCTATTGAAACCAAATTAGGTATGGTGCATGCCAAGCGCAAAGGATGGCATGATCGCTTACTTGATCTCTTCTTTAAGGCTGGATGGGCGTGGTTAAGTTTAATTTTTGCTTATGTCATCATTCCATATGTTAAATAATTTTTTT
>CAVOOI010000028.1:0-6230 GCA_963697455.1 uncultured Pseudomonadota bacterium
GCCACGTATTGCCACCTGTTTCTTCGGTATTCAATTGCTTATTCAAGCTATCTTGCACTTGCTGAATTTGTTGATGTAACAGGGCAATTTGTTTTTGAAATTGCTGTTGCAAGTCCACAATCGCTTTTTGGGTGACAGCTTGTTGTTGTTGTAATTGCTTAGGTACATTATCAGCAACTTGCTGAATTTGTTGTTGTAAGGTTTGCACTACTCCTGCAATATCGGCTGCGGATGATCCTTGGATACTGGAAACATTTTTTGTATTATTAACTGTTGCTGCCTCACTGAATGAGCTAAATAAAGCTATATTTAAACTGGTAAAAATAACTAAATTTTTAAGGTTAATACGAGAAATAAACATTACAAGCTCCTTTTGGGTACATGAGTTACATTATTACGCAAATACACCGGTTGCGCATCGATGGCTTTTATAGCCAGACCTTGCTGATAAGCTAATGTCGCTAATGGAATTATAGCTTTTGCAGTGGGATAAATCTCAGTGTCAATCTTCATACCTAAGTTTAGTAAGTCTTCTAACTCATTCCGATACACCTGCCATGCATTCCCTACCAATAAATAAGGTGACGCACAAGGAAACTTTAATTCCGCCATTAAGGTTAGCGGAGAAGATAAGCGATCACCTAAAATGGCTTGTAAATGTAAATTTGCATTTAAGTGATAGGCACCCCAATAAATCTCTCCCATACGCGCATCAAATGCAGCCACTATATTTTCAATTTGGTGAACTTGATAGGCTGTTTGAGCGAATGCTTGCAAGGTTGAAATCGGTACAACCGGGAGATGAGCCGCAAACCCTAAGGCTTGAGCCACAGAAGCAGCAATTCGAACTCCTATAAAACTACCAGGGCCAGCCCCAAAAGCAATTATATCTAAATCTTGTAATCGACACTGATGTTCTTTTAATAATTCATCAATCATGCTCAATAATAATTCTGCATGTTGCCGTGGAGCAATTTGCATACGCTGCAAACACTGATACTCAAATTGAATAGCAACCGAACAAGCATCAGTTGAGGTATCAAAAGCCAATATATTAACCATTTTAAATAAACCTTATTGAAAAATTCATGAAAGACGATGGTTTTAGCAGAAGTCTAATGCTAAACTTGGCTTTCTACAATGTATTATAAGGATAAGAATACCAATGCCATTATTATTAGCAATCATTTATGCCATTTGCGCAGGGATCATCAATGGCTCCTTTGCTTTACCTAGCAAACGCACCAAGCAATGGCAATTTGAGCATATATGGCTAAATTTTGCTCTATGGGCCTTTTTAATTATTCCCTGGGTGAGCATTTTCTTCTTTGACCCCAATGTAATGTTAGTATATCGACATCTTGCATTTTCTACGCTATTAATAGTGGGGATTGGTGGCCTTTTGTTTGGTATTGGGCAAATTTGTTTTGCCCAAGCTTTAAAAAAAATCGGGCAGAGTTTAAGCTTTTTACTCAATATTAGTATTGGAACCGGCGTAGGATTTCTATTACCTTTAATTATTTTGCATCCTCACGAATTCAATACCTCATTTGGTTTAATGACAATTACGGGTACCATTTTAATCCTGTTTGGACTTATTTTATCTTATAAGGCCGGCAAAAAATCTGACATAAGTAAAAAAGTCTCCCCCGCTAATCTAAGCGAGAAACATTATTACCATCATCATCAAGCTCACTATCCCTTGGGTATCATACTGGCCATTATGGCCGGTATTTTCTTTGGATTGCAAAATTTTACGTTCGCTGCTACCCATGAAATACAATTAACAGCTTTACAAATTGGCCTATCAGATTTAGCAGCTTCTGTTATTATTTGGCCAATCTTTTTAACATTCACCTTTATTCCGTATGTAGCCTATATGATTTATTTACATTTAAAGCACAAATCTATTCACCTGTATTTTCATCGACGATCTTTTCTAAATATTCAGCTTGCTATACTGATGGGATTATTTTGGTATGGATCATTAATTTTATATAGTAAAGCTGCTTTATTAATTGGCACATTAGGTCCAATTGTGGCGTGGCCTTTATTTATGGTATGTATTATTTTAACTTCAAATATTTGGACATGGCAGGAACAAAAATTGGTAAAAACTCCTAGAAATGTCATTAGCCGAATGCTAACAGCGATTTTATTATTAGTGCTAGCGGTTTTGATTCTTATTTTTAGTGTTACTCTAGCTTAATAACATGTTAGGCTAACTATATCTTGATTTTTTTGCGCGGATCTCGTGGTTACGTACTCGTTTATTTACAACAATAATGACAGGGTAAATTTTATGAGCCTAAATAAATCTGGTACTTTTTATACTCGACCCTGGGGCGGTTATCAAACCTTGAGTATTAATGGTCATTATCAAGTTAAAATTCTCACTATTAATCCGGGGGGAAGATTATCATTACAGAAACATTTTAAACGTTCTGAACATTGGGTAGTCGTTACAAGAGCCCAACAGTAACTATTAATCAGAATAAACAAACTTATACTGTCAATGACAGTGTTTATATTCCGCAAGAAGCCATTCATCGAATTGAAAACTTAACAGATGAGATTTGTGAAATTATCGAAGTACAAATAGGTAACTATTTGGGTGAAGATGACATTATTCGTATTGAAGATGTTTACGGCCGAGATAAAGCTGAGTTACCTGTGCCATAATGCGCAATATGTCGTCCCGCGGAGAAGCCGTGAGACGACATAGAAATATTGCTATTAATTTTGCGTGGCTGTAACCCCATTGCAAACTAACATAGAATCATAAGCACTGAGTTGAATCACAGTTCCGGTATTGAAAGTGGCGCCACAATCACCATCGCCACCACTCGCCCAAGGTTGCATCGGTTTAACACTCGTACCGTTTACTACAGCAGATACATATTGATAAGGCACATAAGCGTATGGGGTTTGAGTAGTTGACCAGGTATATCCCGTGGGAGGATTACTGCTGGGTTGATTGGGTAAAGTAACTGCAATGGATTGATTAGTTGTGCGAATAATATACGGTAATACATTAGTGTTAGAGTATCCACAGACCCAGCCCGCAGGAAGACCATTAGTGTTCACAATACCATAACAAGGTTGAACAACAGCTGTTAACATTCCACCAGTTCCATTAGCAACGTAAACAGTCCCAGCCTGGGTTGAAGCACTAAAAATGCCAAAAAAAACAACTACAGGCATTAAAATTTTTTTCATTTTTATCTCCTTATAATGAATGAATAAAACCTTTCCAGTTTATCATAAAATTTTCAATTGTCCATTGAAAGATTTTAATCATGTGATCATTCAATTTAATATTTTATAAAAAAGGCCAATTGATTGAATGCAGTGAAAAGTCTAGTTACGAAGACAGGTGACGACAGAGTCGGTTGCTTTGAAAGCGTGCCATTGCAAAAATTGATTGTCCCAGTAGTGGTGGCAGGGTAGACTATTTAAAACCAT
Organism: uncultured Pseudomonadota bacterium; assembly: GCA_963697455.1. Taxonomy (GTDB): domain Bacteria; phylum Pseudomonadota; class Gammaproteobacteria; order Coxiellales; family Coxiellaceae; genus JAFEDN01. The sequence goes on from CAVOOI010000028.1 coordinate 3,466, forward strand.
TACCTTTAAGAAATTAATGAAAATATTATCCCCCAATCAATTAAATCAACACATCTATAGTGTCACTGAACTTAACCGCTTAGCACGAACTACGCTGGAGAAAAGAATTGGACAATTATGGATTTGCGGGGAAGTTTCTAACCTATCACAGCCGCATTCGGGACACGGTTATTTTTCATTAAAAGATTCACAAGCACAAATACGCTGCGCAATTTTTCGTTCTGCTATTCAAAAACTTAAATTTAAACTAGAAAATGGCCAACATGTTATTGCTTTTGCAGAAGTCAGCCTGTATGAACCCAGAGGCGACTTTCAACTTATTGTTCATCATATGGAGCTAACGGGAGATGGCGCCCTACAAATTGCATTCGAACAACTAAAAAAGCGTTTAGCGGCCGCAGGATTATTTGATCCTAATCAAAAGCAGATTATACCGCGCTTCCCTAAAATAATTGGGGTAATTACTTCACCTACGGGCGCCGCTATTCGTGATATTTTAAGTGTGCTAAAACGTCGCTTTGCGGCCATTCCGGTCATTATCTACCCTACCTCTGTACAAGGAAAAGAAGCAGCAGCACAAATTGTTAAGGCTATATATTTGGCTAATTTAAGAAAAGAATGTGACATATTAATCTTAGCGCGCGGAGGTGGCTCACTGGAAGATTTATGGCCATTTAATGAAGAAATAGTGGCTCGTGCTATTTTTGCTAGCCATCTCCCTGTCGTTACGGGTATAGGCCATGAAATTGATTTTACTATTGCCGATTTTGTTGCTGATTTGCGCACGCCTACCCCTTCTGCAGCAGCCGAACATGTTAGCCCGAATACTTTCGAATGTCAGCAACAGCTATTACAAATGCACCAGCGCTTAATTAAGTTAATTCGCACTAAACTACAACAATGCCATTTACATTTGCAACATCTACAACAACGACTAAGCCACCCAGGGCAGCGACTTCAACAACAAATGCAGCAGCTTGATCAGCTCGAACAACGCTTGATATTAGCTCAATTTCACTTATTAAAACATTACACTCATAAACTTAATCATCTCTCACTGCGCATGAGTTATTTACATCCACAAACGCTGATTGATACAAAGCAGAAATTGCTCACTCTATTAAATCAAAAGTTACAAGCTGCGATGCCACATCTATTACAACAACATCAAAAAAATTTGCAATACCTGGCACATACCTTGCATATTGTGAGTCCATTAACTACTTTACAACGAGGTTATGCTATTGCCGAACACGCCAGTACTCAAGAGATTATTCGTAATAGCCTGCAAGTAAATTATGGTGAGGAGCTTACACTTAGATTAGGAACAGGAAAAATTGGTTGTATAGTAACTACAAAAGAAGGGTAACGTTTACCCTGCTGATCGATAGTCCGGATTTAAACCAGATTGAACTTTTCCTGCAAAGATTATACTGCAAACGGTTAAGAAGAAGGAATTTATGAAACTAATTAGCAAAATGATTTTAAGCCTTATTTTACTATCAAACTGTCTCCCCAGTTTTGCTAGCGAAAATTTATTTTATACTCTCCGCAGCACGAATCCCGACAATTTTATTGCACTTCAAAATGCCTATACTAGTCTAGTTAAGCACTGGAAATCAATTGATATACTTGTATCCCAAGCTTATCAAGTAGATAAAGACGGGTTTGTTTGGGGTTTTACCGACAGCGCTGTGAAAAATTTTACCCAACAACATCATATCAAATTATTGGTATTAGTAACCAATGCCAAATTCAATACCCAAGATACTCATTAACTTTTAATGAATCCAATAGCTGAATTAAATACCATCAACACGTTAATTACTACTTGCTTACAGCAACATTATGCTGGCATCCAAATGGATTTTGAACTTGTGGCCTTAAATGATAGAGAGAAGTTATCACTTTTATCAAGCAATTACTAAAGCAATGCATGATAAAGGCTTACTAGTCAGTTTTGCTATTGCCCCCATTGTTTCTTCAGCCCCCCACCTTCTGACTTCTTGAAGAAGATTCTGGAATTTGGGAAGGTGCCTATGATATAAAAATTTTAGGTCAAGATGCGGACCATATGACTTATAATCAGCACAAGATCCAACTACCCCAGGGCCGCTCGCAAGCCAACCCTGGGTTGAAGCAACCATTAAAAATATTTTAACGGTTATCCCTTCACAAAAAGTCTCACTTGGAATTTTATCTAGCTCCAGTTATTGGTTTACTGGTCCGTCTGCAAATAATTCTTTGCCCGCAATCTCTATGCAACAAGCAGCTCTTAGTTATGCACAGGTTAATTATTTATTACATAAATATAATATTCAATTGCAATGGGATGCAAAAAATTACAACCATTATGCTATTTTTGAGCATAATTGGTTAAATGAATATCTTTTTTTAGAAGATGCAGCGTCCTTTCAAGCTAAATTAGAATTAGTAAAAAAATATCATTTGCGCGGTATTTCTGTTTTTACTTTAGGCGATGAAGACCCCAAAATTTGGAATGAATTATAGAGGAACCCAAATGATTTCAATTACGTTAAGGGGGAGAAGCTTTTTTATACGTAAGCATTTTCGTTATTTTTACGCTCAGTTTGGCTAAATGGACTTGCAATAGGTAACATGAATGGTTACAAAATTTACTCACCTAAGAAAGCACTTAACCAATTTAAAGATTCAACATTATCGCAAATTATTTTAAAGATGGAGATTAAAGGTACTGCAATTAATGCCCCGGGTACTCCCCAAATCCACCCCAAAAAATAACT
>CAVOOI010000029.1:0-123241 GCA_963697455.1 uncultured Pseudomonadota bacterium
GCCTGTTCTTCGTTCAGTTGGTGTTTGCTGTTGATCCCGGTTGTGAGCGACATAGTCCTGATGGGCCGACCGATAGCGTTGCCAATACGCCGGGTTTTTTTGCCGCCAACTCTGATCAGCCTTCCGCTGATTATCGCGATAGTCGCTGTCCTGCCTGCGTTTGCGTTGACGCCATTGATTCTTTCTCTTCTTTTGACAGCCCGGCTGACTACAATATTGCTGGCAAGGATTATGCTGAATGAAAAACGAACGTTGACAAGATAAACAATTCTTCCTGCTGCATTGAGGTTCCCTCTCTGGTGATCTTCCGCTGATTACCAGAAATGTTGAACCGCTACCGTTAGAAAAACGATGATCATGCGCCAATAGAGAAATTTATTTTCATGCTCATGCAGAAGCGTCAGGCACAGAATAAAATATCATAATAATATTGATATTTTACTGATATTTTATTTGTTCAAAATATGAGGTGGGTCAGTTTTCATTAGCAGAAGTGGGTCAATTCCATTTAGCGCTGAGGTACTTTACAACGAATATTATCGCGGTAATATCTACAGTGCGAAAATTTAGCTTCATTACCTCGGCAATCTTTTTGCTCGTAAACTTCTGGATACAAAAATTAGACATTTCGCCTCCTGCGGCGTTAAATATACTCCGGGATAATTTTTACCTAAATAATCTGTTATCCTTTTTCCGACGCATTAGGGGTGAGGCGCACTCATAAAGAACAATTTCTTATTTAATTCTACCTTGACATATGGACTCCTTAGGAAAACAAAACCCTAATGTTTAAAAAATATATTTATAATTCTAAAATTTATTTTATAATTCTGTACAAGTTCATAACCTTGAATTATCTGATTTCCTAATTTGATGATTGAGGTAATTTCATTTTGGAAAGGAATAGTTAAGTAACCCACAACATCCAGGGTGACTTTCAAGAATTAGCAGTTCTCGAACATTGTTGCTTTGGCATTGCTTTCCCTCTCATAATATATACAATTAAGATGGCTACTCAATCTTCCTGTTATCATCAAGTCTTTAAGACTTTTGTTTGATATAATATCAAAACTTTTCCCAACAAGCTGATTGCTTTAACCGAGATCTTCACTATAATGAAAAACGGTTTTCATTATAGTGAAAAAATTTGACTTGTCAAATTTATCATTATCCTACAAACAAGGATGACTAAATGGAGCAACTGACCCAAAAGACATCGTTTTTAATAAACGTCTAAGTCAACTGATGAATAATAAGAGATTAATTTCAGTAGCCTTTCTCAAAAGGCAGGAATTTCCATTGGAACCGTTCAAGAATTACTAACTGATCCCTCCTGTAATCCCACTATTAGTTCCATCAAAGCTATTTGCGATGCCCTGAACATTCCCATTAGCTATTTAATTGGACGCTCCGAAAAATCACACCCTACTCTAGAGAGTAATATTCCGCTTTTGAATTGGAACACCTTAACAAACGATCTTTTAAATTTCCCCAAAAAAATATTCTCCAAAAATAATAGCATTTCTACCTCTTTCCACTCAGCGAAAACTCGTTTGCGCTCAAAGAATTGAAAGCTCAATGCTGCCTATTTTCCCAATGGGTACTATCCTAATTTTTGATAAAAATAAGCCATATTATGATGGTTGTTATATACTTGCTTATCTAAACCACTTAAAGCAATATTTTTAAAAGATTACTGATTGACAAGCCATATCTATACATAAAATCTATAAATCCAACTCTTAAAGAAGATTCACCTTTACTTATCGAAGAGAAGCAAATAATTGCTACCTTGTCTCAGGCAAAAATGTAATATCAAGACTCATAATGCTTGACTGGATTAAACAATAGATCAATCTACCCCATCATTTTCTTTTATGGATAATACATGGCTTATTCTTCTATATTTTTATATTCCTTTATTTAATTTATTACAAAAATTATGACTTGCATCACACAATAAATCCGCGCTACTTTGGTGAAGCGCCATCGCCGATTTTAAATCAAACGATAAAATTTGCCTTTTTTGCAAAAATAGTCTCAGCGATTTAAAATCGCCCCTCCTCTAAATAATACGCGGAACTGGAAGTTAGCCAAGGCTACGAGGCGGTAAACCGCTGCTCCCCGTTGAGGAGCAGGATTTAGGAGCAGCAAACCTCAAATTCAAAAGTGATTAAGGAAGTAAGGCGTCATAATCCTCAAACTTCTTGTAGCTCGGCAACTCAGTGAAAACATGTTTTTTTCAGATAGGCTGCCGGGTTGAGGTAATGCATTTTTTGATATTTATATTAAATATTGCAAAAAAATACGTATGCTGCACTCTAAGTACCCATTTAATTAACATATTAAATCACCATTTTAATGAGGCGTATTATGGAGAAATTTGAGGAAAATAAAAACTCTATTTTCTGCTACAATAAGATTGTGTAAAATAATTTAAATGGAATGATTCAAATTGGTATTTTGAAAAAGATGATTAGCGCGACCTATCTGATTGAAATGGGGTTTGCATTATTAATATTAACCATTGGTCTTGGATTCACTGCAATTCACTTCAATTTTATAACAGCCATAATTACGTTTATTTTTGCGATTTTCATTTTTCTAGTCTCTTACCAAGTAGATAAAAAAGCGAAACATTATCTTGAAAAAATTGGTAAACAAGAAGCAGATTTGTTATCTATCATTAAAGAAATCCGCAAAAATCAAGAATTATGATTGATCTATTATAACTTAAGCGCCGCGAAAACTCGTCACTTTCATCAAGCTAAACATTCAATTTCAAAGACAAAAAATGCAAGAATGTGCATCGTATTGGCAATTTACTGCTGCACACCCAAACTGATTTCCTATAATACTTATACGAAAATATTTATTAATTGATCTATAATTAGACGGTTACATTCAAATCAGCAAGTTAGCGATTCGAATATGTTGATTTGACATCAACGACGTAATCTTATGAGTTTTACTGTCTTTGAAGTTGCCGTAATAAATATATTTTCAGTTTGGCGAAAATACTTCTCAAGTATAATCATAGTTTTCTTAAAGCCAGAAAGTCAGTCAGAACTATTGGTATTTTGAAGCTAAAGAAGTTTTTTCTCTACCAGAAACCGGCCTACAGCCAGCCAAGAACACAAAAAGAAATTAAAACGTACATATAGTACAGTTGCTATCGCCGCTGATCCCACTATTATAAGTCCATGAAAAATATAATTGTATAAGGTGAGGTTATACCAAAAACGAAAACCTGAACCCCAACATAACCAACGAAAACAAAACCTATCCGCCAAATATAATACATAAAGGTTTTTATATAGAGGGTAATCATACCAAATTCTTTTTTAACGTCCCAACTGTAATTATTCCCATTTATTCAACTTTATTGCTTAAGAATTTCCATGCTAACATAATTTATGAATTTTGCCAAAATTTTTTTATTTACCTTCATTTAAAAGTTGGGTTAGCTTAGGAAACTTAGCCACAAGCCCGTCTCGCAATCTATCAAAGAATCTGTTAAACCATCTACCTTCCCTAATAGGATAGATATATTTTCCAAACTCCTGATGATAGAGTGTTTGTGTTTCTCTCAAACAATTGTGCCAGTTTCTCTGCACTACCCTCTCGCCCTAGATGGGGGTCATGATCTAGGTATTTATCTTCTTTATTATGAAAAACTTCCTTACAAAAGGTACGATACTCTTTGGTGTGAAGAACATGAGCGTGCCAAACATCATCAATATCTATAGAAGGCGGCAGATTATGATCGGGATATTTTTTTCTTAAGAAAAGGTAATTACGGTACTGCTGTACGGCAGCAATTGCATCTTTTTGAGACCAGCTTTCAATTTTCACTAATCTATTAATCACCGCATCAAGATCCACAGCATAGATTAACTGCCTTGCATAATCTAAATCTTCTTTCATTTGTGTAACTGAAACCATTTTTTGCACTCCATTTCACAATTAATAAGATCAAGAAAATCGCAACATTTTCTAAATTTACCTTAAGTAACCTAAAAATACAATGCGGCATTTTTTGTACATAAAATTGAATAAAAAATTTATCTGAGAGAGTGATAGTTATTATTTTGGTTAATTTTAAACAATATGTTTATGTAATGTAAAGAATTTAAGGGCTTGAGCTGAAGGGCTAAATAGCAAATACTTTGTTTAAACAACAGGATTCGATTTTTTAACTTTTTTAAAAAAATCGAAAGTAAAAATGAAAAAATTGACATATCGGATACCTTAAATTAAGAGGGTAGAGCTTTTTGCTGCTTCTTGTTAATACTACACTAATGCTACATTCACTTTACTTTAAGGAAGTAAAGTATTATGATCTTTTTCGGGTGCAAAACGCAACTCAAAGATCAAGTTGTAGATTGTACTGGGGTAATTGGGATACAGTTTAAATCACTGAGATGAACAACTGTTGACCTTTTAATGATGTTTAAAAATTTATAGGAGATAAAAATGAAAAAATTGATATCTAAATTACTGAGCAAGCGTAAAGCTTCTTCCGCAGCTTGCTTCTAGCTTAGTTAAGATGAAGAGTTATTTGTTTAACTCTTCATCATTTTTTTCTTTCGATTTTACTGATTATTTCATCTGTCCATATTCTTAATTCTTTGGGATTTTTTAAATTTTGGGAGCATACATTTAATTCTACATCAAGTAATTTATTATTCCATTGCCCAAAACTAACAACAGCAGCATAACCTTCTCCTTTTAATAGGTGATTTTTTTTCAGAGTTTTTCCCATTGTAAGCAAAGAAAAAAATGCCTTTGTTCTTTCATTATTAATAAGCATTAAGTTTTGATCAAATTCTTGATGGTATATCTTATCTTTTTCTCGTTGCTGGCAATACGTATAAGTTACTTCATCTTGATAGCCTAATGTCCTGATGACTTCTATATAATTATCCATATCTCTGTCTGCTTGATATTTCGATTGATCACTTCTCTCAATCGCGGGAACTACCACTGTAAGTATTACTGCGGCAAAAATAACTTCTTTAAGCAGCCATCGCCAATGATCTTGCCAAAATTTTAAACAGCGCCGAGAAATGGAGGTGACGTGTTCTAAGTCTTTATCTTTTTTATCGTTCATCGCTATTATCCCCACTAATCGTTTTCTCTTTTAATTTTTCAAATTTAGCTTCCTTTTTGACCATTTTTTAGATAAGTACATATTGTACACAAAATTGATCCGAATTGCAACAATTATCCATCTGCCCCTTTGATAATTGTACACGATTGAACCATTAATTTCCGTATTATTTATGCAACTTATTGATGTTTATAGGAAATAATAAAAAATTACGTAAGTTATAGAACTTTATTCTATAAGAAATTCTTGATTTAATAAAATTTATAAAAATAAATTTAACATAAAATTAATTGGTTAATTGATATATCAGGCGCTGTTGCGTAAATAGGTAAGCTATTGATTATATTTGATTTATTTTTCGTTTAATTTTAGATTAAACATATATAAATCAATAAGTTACGAACTAATTACGCAACAACGCCGATATATCACCAATAAGGTCAGCTAATAGTTGTGGCGAAGGGACGAGAAATCGTAGGTATCGCTTTTTTAATTCTATTGTTAGGGATTATCGGCGGCTTGTTACTAAAAGACTCTATTGGCTATTAGGCGATAATTAACTTGACGCTCGGCCAAGATAGTTGACGTCTAATAATTGGCTTTATTGCAATCGCTATCGGAATATGGGGCTTTTTTTTCATGATTTGGTTAGGATATAGAATAGAAAAAAATGTTTCCAGACATGATCAAAAATTTAAAGATGTTTGATAATTACCAACTACTAACTTTAGCAATCCTTAAAAATTCTAATAACAAAGCTGAATCACAGATTGGAGTTTCCTTTTTCAGTGTACTAATATAGATATTATGAAATTTACTTCGTTTAAATATGTGACTTATACAATACTAGGCATTGTAATTATTCTTGCAATATGGGTATTCATTGCAAGACCCTTATATAAAGCGCATCAATATAAAAAACAAGATGCTACCTACACCTTACTTCAGGCATTTAATCAATACGAAGATAAGTTGTTTGCGCGCACAGCACTAAACAAAAAAATTCAACAAGCCAATGATGCGCAAAAATCAACTTTGTTACAGGAAATACCTACTCTTGAAAAAAATTTAGCTACGCAAAGTAAAGCATTGGATAGCGCACTAGCTCAAGTTAATAAATATTACCCGTCCGATTCACTGCTTAATAAGCGCATAGCCGCCTTTCAAACTTGGAAAAATCAGTCTGAAGCTAAAATATCGGCTTCTACAGATAATCTGTGGGATTTAACATTTCTAAAATTGCAGATCGGTATTGATAATGCAATCGATAAGGCAGAAACTGGATATGAACATCCTGTCGAAGCACGAAATCAAAAAATCATGTCCCTAGTACCGGCGGCGGAAGAGGCGCTAAAAAAACATCCCAATGATCAACGGCTATGCACTGTAATGCAACAGCCATTGGCCGCTAATCCACGGCTCACAGCTCAACAAATCGCTTTTTTTAATTTAGGCGATCAGTATTGTCCTAAATATTATGCTAATCCGGCATCATGGGGCGGTTGGGGCACACAGGCCCGCGTGGTTGTACCGATACCCTCTTTGGAAGGGCGTATGGCCTATCCGGAGGAAAAAGCAGCCACAGCAAAAACAGATGAAGAATCCGCTAGCCTTAATCAGAAATACGGATCACTTCCCTATCCTCAATATTATAGAGATTATGTTTTGCCTCAGATCCCGCAAGCAATTCAGAAATTTCAAGATCCCAAGCAAAATGTTAATTTGTGCTTCACGAGTTCTTTGATAAGCGGCCCCCGAAACCCAGAACAAGATGCTTTAAGAATTGCCTTTCTTCAGGTAGGAAAGCAATATTGTTCATCTGAAGCACTTAAACAAGATTATTATACCACAGGTGTATTTTGCTTAACCTATTGTGAATTTCTCTGCTCTCCCGGCATGACGTGCGATTGCGTGGAGCGATGCAAGAAAACACCAGGCGTATTGTTTAAAGACAATTCGTAAGAATATAAGCCCAACGTTGTGATTGGAAATTTGCAAGATACAACTAGGGCTTACTCAACTTTTTGTAACCCATTCCTCTATTTAAGGTATCCATTTATGGCTGGGATTATTAGCGTTCTCTTGTAATAAAGGCCTAAATTCTACTACTAATTTTTTCCAGCTAAGCGCGTGTTGGCAAGAAACAGCGCTACTGCCTTTTAGAGTGAGCAAATAATCCGCCATATCACAGCCGTGAATAATCAGAAAACAAAAATTTATATAATCCTCACCAATCAGAATGAAGCTTTTTATACCCTCTAGTTCCTTGACCATTTGCCCTATTTGCTGGGTATAGTTTATCATCTCTTTAGATTGGGCTGAACTTTTGAATGCCCCGGAGCTATTGATTATCTCCAAACCTGTCTGAATATTAATCAGGGCTTGAGACAATTTCTTTAACGGTCCAGAATATTTTTTTACAGCTTTTTTCATGTTTTACCTCTTTTATAGTTATATTATTTAGTTATATTTATTTTTAATGCTTTTAAATTCCTTATATGTTCATTATTTAATCATTTTTAGCTCAGAAAGTATGCTAGATAAACCCATAAAATTCTGTAGGAAATTCTCTATTAATACATTTTTTATTTAAAATCAATATGATAACAAGCTATACGCCGCACTTCTAAGCACAATATTTCCTCACATTCATGAATAGTGTTTGAAAAAAAAAGCCATCCATTACTGCTAATAGTGCAGCAGAATTTTCTCTTCACTTATCCCATTAATTAAATATTCGCATTGACAAAGGGCTTCCTTTTAAAATAACATAACAATAACTATATGTTATTTTAAAAGGGGACTTTTATGGCAAAAACTGGAATTACCTACGAGCAAGTCGCGCGTACCTGCCAAACAATGCTCAAGGAAGGACAAACCATCACCGCTCGCGGGATCATGGCCAAAACGGGCGGCTCTCCAAATCTTATCGTGAAACATTGGCAACAGTGGCGTCGAGAACAGGAAGATATTGCGTTGGTAGCAATGGGTGAAGAACTCTCTCCTCAGATTAAACAGGCCATATTAGCGGAATGCGCCCGCAAAACCACCGCTGTTAAACAGCAACTGGCGGGGCAAGTAGCAACCGCCGAGCAGCATCTGACAGAAATCCAGGAACTACTTCAACAAGCAGCGCTTGAAAAAGATACATTGGCGACTGCTGCCAATAAAGCTAATCAGCAAATTATTGAACAAGATAAACGTCAGGCTGTGACGGAGCAACGACTTCTAGATATCGAACAACGCAATAAAGAAATTGAACAACTATACCGAGAATCCTCCTTGGCACACGAGCGGGTCAACACTGAAAAAACGATGATTGAAAAACAGAAGGAGAGCTTAGAAAAGCGGATCGATTATTTAGAACGACAACTTCAAGAGTTACAAAACAGTAAACATCAAAGTGAGCTAGCAGCTGCTGCTTTCAAAGCGAGTCATAGCAAAGAGGAACCTTCACAGAAAATTAGCAGCTAAACTCTCTAAATAAATTGTGCCATTAACCTATGTAATTTTTGACAATCTGAATGCGGCTATGACCCAACTCTTCGGTTAAAATCATGCGCGTTACGATGTCTTTTCGGCGCTGCTCATAATTGAAATCCTTTTGTTGGGGGCCACCAGCGATTGGGGCATCCCAGCCAGTTAATTCCTTATAGCGTTGCTGGGCATAAGCATGACGCAAACCATGAGAGCGGATTCCAGAGTTACGAAGCTGTTTATCATAAACATACCGATGACGAATATAGGATTTTTCTTCAGGAATCAATGATCTCTGCCCATTCCAAGCTAAAAGTTTAGCTTCATCCAGCCAGCGACGCTGCTCTTCAGTGCGAATCGGAATTTCACGGCTGCGGTTCCCTTTACACCATGAACCTAAGAGGAGAAGCTTGCTCCCCTGGTCAGCAACATGTGGTTTAATCTTAAGTGATTCTTCCCTTCTAAGCCCAAAATGCCGCTGCAGTTCCAGAGACACGGACATAAGGATCAGTAATTTTAGAAACATCCGGGTTATGAATAGCCCGGCTTCCAAGAAGCCTAGCCTGGCGGGAACCAACTTGCAGTGCTTTATTACTGGGGATGAGCTGTCTTTTATCCATTAACTCAGCTAAACGGCGCAGTACCGACAGCCGGTTTTTTATTGTACTATTACACAAATTTTTCTCTTGCCAATGTCGGGTTAAAGCAATGATATGCTTTTCTTTTAGGTGTTCGACTGAAGGAATTTTATAGCCCAAATCCACTATCTCACCGGCAATACGCCATAAATATTTGCGCCCGGTCATTGCGGATCGCATATGCATTTTCACGATCTTTTTGTAAAATGATGCCCAGAGATCGTTTTAGCTGAGTTTTAATACTCATACAAGTTCCTTTATTTTTTTATTAATCTATTATCGTTAGCCAGTTTATACGGTTGATTTTGGTTAGTGTTATGTCTCAACGCACACCCCGTAAAGTGTGAATTGCCGAAAAATTTCGGCTACAAGTCAGAGAAGAATCAATGGTTAATCACGATAGTAAGTGTGTGTAAATTTATTTTTTATTTTCTCGATATTTTCTTTGTAATCAGTTCGTGAATTATCTTTTTTATACTTGGTGTTATTTGTATAGCTTCATAAATATCTGTTTTACATTGCTTTAATAATTTCATTTTATCTTCTGATAAGTAATTAGATCTATATTCTTGTTTTTTTATGGTTTCCTGTTCTTTAGTCATATCTTGTTCTCCTATAATATATAGTTAAAAAATTTTCTTTATTCATTGCTTTACTTTATAGTATTTCAATAGTCTAAAGTTTATTACTTATTTATGTTTCAATAGTTACTGATTAATTCAATTATGTTTTTTTAAATATTCCGCTTATTTCCTTAGATGTCTTTTGGATCTTTTTTTCGTTATTTGATTATATTTAAGTTATTTTTAAATTAATAGAACCCTTAAAGAAAGGACGCACTTATCACTTGTGGGCAATAAGTAACAAGAGAGAATAATACTCACTTAGAATATTATTAGCGTTATTTACCGAGTAAGTAACCTAGAGAAGAGGAAATGATAACCGGATAAAAGATTACCCATGTTATCATTATGTTCTATAGTTTTATGTCGTGTAGAACGACGACCAATTATGTATATAATAAATATTTTTTAGATAAAGTCAATAATTTTAGAAATTATTTTTAAATTAAGCTGAAATTGGTGGTCTTTTTAAAAATACCATCCCTTAGAGTTTCCTAGCTGTCCCTTGTTTACAGTGACAGTTTTTTAAAAATTTTTATTCTAATTGAATGAGTTATCTTTCCAGATATCGCTACGTCACTGAGTAAAACTCAGTGACGTAGCGATAAGGCAGGCACATAGCCCCCATGGCTGTTGAGTGGTCGCGCTCTTCCACAGATATATAAAAGAAATCCATGTCGATGTGAATAATTTTACGAAGTTGCACAGCATGAACAGACATGAGCCTAAGTCCGGAGGCTTCTTAACGTTTTCTAGCTTCTTCTGGGACATCTACCGTAATACCTTGCTTCTGGATGAGATGCTGAACATACCGATCGGCAAGAGAACACCGGAATACATGGAGAAGATAACCAATCGTTTTATTGATGTTAACTCTAATAAAAGCTAAAAAATTTACCATATTTACTTCCCGTTGAATAATAGATAATCCATTCAAGTGTAAATGATATTGAATTCCTTCCAAGACGTCAACTCAATCGCATACAACTTCTAGATGCCCTCTGGAAAGTTAGTTTTAATAACTTTTGGCAACAGTAGTGGCTACGATAGCTTTTTCTACGGTCAACTCGGTTCCACGAAAAACCGGCTTTGTTTGTGTGGAAAATAGATTTCTTTTGGATATGGCCATATGGACAGTAGTCATAGTCTGATCAATTTTATCTCTTCGGAGTCTACCAATCAGGATATTTTGCGCAGTATCACAAGACTCGCTGGAAAAAGTCGTCGCAGAATTGCGATCACCTCGGGAAAGGGTTAAGGCCACGCGGCATCGTTGAAAAAATTTGTCAGACGCAAACAATGCATCATAATTGATACCTTTATCAGAAGGAACTGATTCAGCTTCATGGAGACTTCTGGTAAGGTCATCGTCTGCTTTACTATCGCCTAATGCACAATAAGCCATCTTGCCTATTAAACAAACAGCAGCCAGCTTAGGAATTGTTTTTGGGCGAACTATAGTTGATAAGGTTTTCACCACATAAGCCATTCTAGTCATTTTAATTTCTCCTAATCTTGATTAATTTTTATTGTAATCCAGAAATAACAGATGGTTTTTATCGTTAAAAACAATTACGATTTATTGTCCCTAACTCGACCTGGTTTCTAGTCACCAATTTTAGCACTCTTGTTAAACATTTAAAATGACCCTATCTGCCGACTAATAGGTATTAACTTAAAAATCAGCACACGATTATACAGTTATTTTTGGCGAACATTTATTTTTTAATTTTGGTAAAGCACCCAGGGCAAATCTCTTTATTGAATTGGTACATAGATGGTGACCCAACGTCATAAAATTAAAGATAAAGGCAAAATTATTAATTCCTGTTTCATCTTTAATAGTATTAATCTTTGCAACACAACTCTCCGTATTGCCAAATAAACAAAACTCTTTGTCAAAAAAATTGAAATCAATCGACATTTTATATTCATTTTCTAATGAGACAATTAGTTTTGGAAATTGCGTTTCAATGTTACGTATGAAAGGAGTTTCAATATCATTTTTGGCTTCTTGATCACTGATCCCACAGTAAAGACAGCGGCTTAAAATAACCTGTGGGCCTAATTTAAATACATCTACGAAGTGATCTTCATAAAGTTTTTTCTTTGTTTTAATGGTTTTAAGATTTTGGAAAGCATGTAAAAAAATTCCAACCCCCTTACGTGCAGCCGCTATGATGGATTCATCATTCCCGGCTATGAAAAATATTGGCGGCATTGGTTTTTGTACCAATGGAGGATAGAGTTGGGTAGCTGGAATTTTATAGAATGAACCCGAATGTGAATTTAAATTGTCTTGCCAAAGCTTTTGCATAATTTCAAATTGCTCGTCAAACTTTTTCCAGGCTTTTTTAACAGGTGATTGGAAAACCTCATGGTAATGATTGCTTAAACTAGTTCGAGTTAAACCGATGATGAGCCTACCGTGGCTCAGCATGTCTAAATTAGCAAAATCTTCTGCTAATCTTACCGGATGATGCAGGGTACTGATGCAGGCAGCAAAACCGATTTTTATATTTTGTGTTTTTGCTGCAATATAACCGGCGGTAATGAGAGGGGAAGACCATAATTGGTTTCCTTGGTCAAAGTGCTTTTCAGTCAACCAAACGCTGGTATAACCGAGCTGATCAGCCAGGACTGCTTGCTCTATAGAATCGTGATATGTGGAATTTTGACTAGGACTGATATAGAGACCAATTTTCATGAGCTTTCCTACCTTTGCGCTCCTTACAATACAAGAACATTAGTGAGTATTCTTTCTGAAAGACCCAGAGTAGTCAATCGGTTTGGTCTAAATCCTTCAATTTCGTCAGACAATGGTTATTCACTTTTATTTGTTTTGTAATTTTAGGGTTGAAAATTATTCAAAAAATCCTTTTTTGATCTAGTATTAAGGAATAAAGGGACGTCAAGACATAAAAAAGGTATATAAAGTACATTAAGTGGGGTATATTATGTTTAAATTATTTATTTGTATGTCACTTTGCTTACTCATTTCTTCAGTTTACGCCAACCATTCTAGCCATATTGTCGTTCAAAATGAATACTTTCCAAAGCCTGGTAAAGAAAAAGAGGTATATGAACTACGTTTGCAAGCCACAAAAATATTGGCTAAGTTAGGAGTACCTACCGGGAGAGTATTAGAACGCATGAATGTAGGAGACAGGCCGTATGTGATGTGGGAATGTGATTATGCTTCCATTGAGGAAAGAGGAAAAACTGTTAAATTGGTTAGCCAATCCGCAGATTTTAAAAGAGTTGAGACTCAGATGGGAACACTCATTAATCGCTTTGAAAGGCTCACTTGGAAAACAGAATAGGGGCTCGGAAAGAATAACTCCAGTTTGGGATTACACCATCATGGAATCTTCCTGGAATCCCTGTACGTTGGCAGTGAGAGAACCAGGAAACCCCTAGTGTATTCACAAACTTTAAATCTGGCATACACTACGCCGTGAGGAAACCGGCGCCCCACTGGGTAATCGAATACGGTTGTTAAAAATGTTATTGGAATTCCCAGCCACAGCGGAAGACCCCTTCAATTCTTTTTTCAACTCAGCAGTGGTCGATGCAGAATCCTTGTTTGTAGTAGCAGCTTTTTGATACCATTTTTCCTAACCGCATGTTAGATATTTTATTTTAGCCATAGAAAAACAAGATTATTTTAATAAATCTCTAATCAGCATATTTGATATGCCATAATTCGTATTCATAAACCCCAGCTTCCAGGAAATATACGTGTAATTGTTAGACAATAAAATCTCTATGCAAGGTTTTAGATGAATGCAAATTTTAATCCGTTGATTAATTTTAGTATTAAATCGAAATATGCGGATTTGGTTTCGGCGGTATAAGGCTAAAATTTAACACTCTTTTTCATTTATAATAATTTAGATTGAAAATGAGGGTTTAGTCTCAATTACATTCTTAGCTTCCCGTAATGAAAAAAATAACATATTAGAATAAAAATTAGTGGAGCCAGATGGCGAATAATTAATCATTGCCTTATGGGGATATTTATTATAAGTTTGTTTAGCGTTTATTGAAAATAGAGCGACAATAAAAGTTAATGTTAAAAAAGTAAAACGATAGTCATATAATGACGCTATTAGCAAAATAGGGATGACTAACTTAAAGACAATTTTACTCATTAAATCATTTTTGACTTTCTTCGCAGAATGTTTAATTAAGTCATACCATATTACTCTTTTATCAAAATTATTAGATTCCGCATGATAATCCCATATTAGTTTTTGTCGAAATAAAGCTGAGCGCGGATTGTTAGAATTTTTTTTAAATTCATCGTTTATGATAATTTGCCAAATTTCCTTTGGAAAAGAATTCATTAATAGATTTATTAAAATAGAATTATTATTTTGAAATAATTTTTGGATTGGAGTTTTTTTATTCTTGTTTTCAATTTTGAAACTTTCAATTATTTCTTTCTGGAATTTTCTCCCAATTAATATTGTAAAAATTTTCATATTTTCTAATGTAAGAATATGGCTAATTGTTTCACCATCAGAATTTTGAGTCATAAATATTTCTTTTATCCATATATCTGGCACTAAATGAATAAAATTAGTTCTGCAACATCTGAAAATATAGTGTAATAAATTACTACCTAATTCATCTATTGTATTAATCAAATAAAAAATTTCATTTTCATTCCGTTTAACTTCATCTCGAAATAATTCGATCTTGTTATGTTGCACATACCAAAACAGATTAAGAATTCTATCTTCTTTTATATTTTTCAAAGTAATATATGCCGCCGGGCTACTCCAAGACAATCCCTTATGAAATGCACCGAGAGTTAAAGATAAATCGAAAATATCTTCATTTTTTGCTACAGCAGGCTTAATTATTAATTTAAGCTTAGTGCGTAATTGCTCCACAGACCAATTTACACAATTATTGTTATAGAAATTGTACGGTGAATATTGATTTTTTCCTAGCGCAGCCTGTTTTCTCAGCGGAATGAGAAATTCTTTATTGACATAATAAAAAGGCAAAACCCAATATCGGAAATATATTGCAAGACTTTTAACACTTTCTTCTATTTCCATACGTTTATATGGATTTATATAAAAAGTTTTTTCTATTATCTTTCCCTTTGTGGCTTTGATCATTTTTAATTTATTTGTATTCGAAAAGCAGGAAACGATCATTTCTTCGAAATCAAAATTAATCACATCATTGGTAAAAGATTTCTCTTCTTCTTTAATGATGCGGTCAAATTTTGAAACAGTATGCTTGCTATCTTCTATCATTTCAACGCCAATAGTAGCATGATTAGAATTTTGAGAGGAATAGCTAAAGAATACAACACAGATATTATCATTGAGTATTAAATTCTTGATATATACGCTTTGAATTTCGTTTCTCATAAAAATAATTTATAAAATATAACACAATCCAGACGTCGCTGTTTGATTCTCTTTATAAACGAAATCCATTATTCTAACGATTTGTTTCTCTAGCTCTTCATTATGATGGGTAACTTTCTCTAATTTGGATAACAACTTAAGTGGTTCAACTAGGATATCGGCTACATCGAATTGCTCTTGAGATAACTTAGAAACTAATTTTTCTAGTGAAAGCCAATGGTTTATTGAAACAAAATGACAAGTTTCTAGATCATTAATCAATTCTTCTAATTTATGGCAAAAACAAGTTCTATATATTATAGAATCCCCCATAGTCAGTTCCTTTGCCTTTTTTAGTCCTCCCTCAATCATAGACTGAGGAAACGCCGCACGCCCTTTGGTGACCACTAATGAAGAATAATGCAGAGCATGTGATAGACCCGTTGTTAATTTTTCCTCTCGCAACAATATATCTTTAAATTTCCGTTTTGATTTATATCTGTCGTTTCTTTGCTTGCAATCTAGATAAATGACTCCATCAGGATGAGAATAAAAAGTATTAATTAAATTAGGCTCGGCAACATAATTATAAGTTTTATGTTTGCGATGCAGCCGATAATTTTTATTAGTATTTTCGATGCCGGGACTATCAAAGGTGTATGCTTCCAGATCTAAAACTTTACTGACGTATTCAGCAATAGCTCCACCCAGTGAATGCCCTATAAGGATAACTTTTTGACGAGAACAACAGAATATACCATGCTGGTTGCTTTTTTTAGAATCCTGTAATTCAGCTTGAATTCTTCTCGTATATTTTACCGCATCAGTACATTGAAAAGATAATCCCTTGCATGCTAACCAAAATGAGTTTACCAGAATATCTTTGTAGTCTAAATCGACAACTTTAAATAATATAACGGTTTCATTACCTTTTCGATATGTGCGAATTGATATTTTTTCAAGAGGAACATCTATGTTAGTCGATTCAAACTTCCAGCCTTTCAGTTCCAGCTTAGAATCATCTAATTCGCATTCCACATCATAGCCAGCTTGACATAAATAGGCATAAGGCATGATTTTTTCTTTCATATTTGTTTACTCCAAGTTTTAAATGAGTTATTAAGTAAACTGACTATATTTGGTTTCAGAATCTTCATCATGTTGGAGTCTGAGACGTGATTGTCGTCCTCTTGTTCTTTGTTCAGGAATAAAGGTTTGTGATTGTAATTCTTTATATGAATTAAGTAAAATTGCTCGGCTGAGAGCAGCTTGTTTATCCAATTCTCGTGCTCTATGATACCCAAGCCCTATAGTTAAGGGAGCGCTGATAATAACCATAAGTCCAATTACTGTTAGTAAAATCGACGAATCTTTTTGGTTATTACTGATCAATAGCAAGATCCCTAAAATAAACAAAAAAGAACCGACTTTAACCGAATAATTTAAAGTTTTCGAATGATTTAAAGTTTTTGTTCCTTCTTGATGAGGCGCAGTGAATGTTTCTAAAAATTTCTGATCAGTTATCATCTTATTACTAAAAGCTATTTTGCATTCCACATCAGGCATGGTTTTTTCTTTCATATTTGTTTACTCCAGGTTTTAAATGAGTTATTAAGTAAACTGACTATATTTGGTTTCAGAATCCTCATTATGCTGGAGTTTGAGACGTGATTGTCGTCCTCTTGCTCTTTGTTCAGGAATAAAGGTTTGCAATTGTAATTCTTTATGTGAATTAAGTAAACTTGCTCGGCTGAGAGCAGCTTGTTTATCCAATTCTCGTGCTCTATGATACCCAAGCCCCACAGTTAAGGGAGCGCTGATAATAGCCATAAGTCCAATTACTGTTAGTAAAAGCGACGAGTCTTTTTGGTTATCACAGATCAGTAGCAAGATTCCTATAATAAACAAAAAAGAACCGGCTTTAACCGAATGATTTAAAGTGTTTGTTCCTTCTTGATGAGGCCCAGTGAACGTTTCTAAACACTTCTGATCAGTTATCATCTTATTACTAAAAGCTATAAAGCGTTGTTGTTCCGCTTTCTGTTTTTCTTGCTCGGCACGTTCGCTCTCTCCATCAGTCTTTGCTTTTTCTTTTTCAGCTTCTGCTAAGGATTTTTTAGTATGTTCTTTCAATTCTTCGAGTTTATAAGGCATCATTTTTTCATCTAGTAAAATTTGTTTATCTTTGATTTCTAATTCTTTTTTTAAATTTTCGTTATGAAACGATAGTTCTTTGGATTTTAATTCTCGATCCTTTTCATCTTTTTCCTTTTGATATTGCTGCTTTTCACTTTCAAGCTTTTTCTCAAGTTGCATTTTTTCAATTTCTAATTTTCCTTTTGATTCCGAATCTATTTTTTGAAGCTCCAATTCCTTTTTCTGCTTTTCAGTGTCCAGTTTTTCTTTTAATTCAAAATTCTTTTTTTGGAGTTCCAATTCATTTTCTCTAATTTTAGAAGCCATTAGATCTGATTTTTCTTTATTTTTCAATTCGAACATTTTTTCATTATGCTGGCGATTGTCTCTGAGCAAATATAATAAACCATTATTCATAATAATACTCCATTTAACAGAATTTTGTTTAAACAAAAAATGCGATTCTTTACCAGTTTTAGCTAGGGACAACAGCTCCGGCGCTAGATATTCTCTAATAAAAAAAGTATTAAGTCAATTTTTCTTGGGTTTTACCATGTCATTTGCGTTATAACTGACCAAAGTATTAACCAAATTGAAATAGAAAATCCATAGGTAGTCTAAGCCATTCAAGGACTGATTGTAGTTTCAACCCCCACAAATCTACTCGTTAGAGAAAAAATTGTTCTACTCAATCGCAATACATTAATCACAAACTAAGTCAATACCGGGAAAATAAATACTATGCACCTGACTCAATTATTGATTGCTCATTCACAGTTTATGATTCCGTTCGCATTGATAGCCATCTGAATACCGGATAAAAAATCTATCCGAGCCTCAAGCGATCGGTGGGCTGCTTGTTGTACGTTTTGCCAGGCGGAAGGCGTTTCCGGAGTCAACCGGGTCAACATGCATAACGCTTTCGGTAAATGGTCTGCCTGATCGAGCTGAATGTGGCGGTGTAAATAATAATTTAATCCGTTCGTCTGCGCGCGTTCTTCTGCTGGCAAATGCTGAGTAATGCGTTGCAACAATGGGGTAAACAGCGAAGCGGTGATCGCTTCACGGCCATAGACAAATGCCGCCGCTAAGACCGGCGTGTCGTTGTCAAAAAAACTGAAGGTAGTTTGCATAAACTGTCGAATGCTGAACGATAAACCGGCGGCTTTCGCCGCCTGAAACAATGAAGCGCCGGAAGCCAAGGATTGCAAAAAATTCTGAATCGGCTGAATATTCGCGCCGATTTTTTGCATCGCCGCGAGATATAACTCAAAATGACTGAGATAATACTGGCCGTCTTCGGTGACGTCACCCTCTTCTCCCACTAGAATTTGATTGATTAAATTAGCGCAATAAGCATCTTTCGGCGGAAACCACGGCGCTTGAGTAGAAACAACACGCCGGTGTAATTCTTTGAGCAGGCACATAAAATCCCACACCGCAAAAACATGATGCTCCATAAAAATGCGTAAATGTGCCAGAGAATGAATCGCCTCGTACAACGGATGCTGTTGGATCCGCTGAATCAAGGGTGATAATGCTTGGGTCACTGCATCAATGTGCGCCATGATGATCCCTCCGGCAAATAGGAGTAGTGGGAGAGTGTTTAACACGGGGCGCTGTTAATAAATCCAGTAATTCTTTAGCTTGTGGCTGAGCGAGTGGTTTGGAAAAAACGCGCTTAATTCCGGCTTTAAAACATTGTTGCCGACGCTCATCATCTACATGCGCAGAGAGCGCTGCCAACAAAGGGCCGCGCTGAGTGGAGACTGCCCGCTCGTGAATGTCGGCGGCCACTGCACAGCCTTCTTGATCGGGCAAACCTAAATCTAAAATTATCAAATCGTAATTATTCTTTTGCGATTTTTCCAAAGCTTCTGCGCCATCCTTCGCGGTGTCTACTATGCAATTTAACTGCTCAAATTGATTTCGCACCGCGCGGCGCACAATGGGATTATCTTCTACTAGCAACAAGAAAATTTTTTCGCCAGGCACCTTTATGGAATGATCAAAATTTGGAATGGCCGATACAGACCTGTTTTCAAGCCCAGCAGACTCGACAGTCGAGGAGACAATTTTTTTCTGCAACAAAGGAATTCGCAAAGGAATCACGCAGGTAAACGTAGAACCTTGATTCTCCTGGCTCTCAACTTCAATCTCCCCTTCCAGATCAGTGATAAACCGCTTAACCAGCGCCAATCCCAACCCTGCTCCCGGATAAGCGCCTTGATACGCCGGGTGCAGCCGACTAAAGCGCGTAAAGATAATAGCTTGCTTATCTGCGGGGATGCCAATGCCGGTGTCGCGAACCAGAATCCGAATCAAAGCGCACGCACGCTTTTTTTGCACCATCTCCACAGCAACTGTGACCTGGCCCTGATGGGTGAAACGAACGGCATTAGTCAATAAGTTTTGCACAATCCGCTGAATGCGGTGGCGGTCGCCGATTAGCTGCGCAGGAATATGTTGATCAAATTCAATCTGCAGAGGCAATTGTTTAGCGTCCGCCGCGGGTTTGACCAATGCTACCATCTGGTTTATCAATTCTTTTAAATTAAACTTCAACTCATAAACTGGCATCGCACTATTTTCCAGCCGGGAAAATTCCAGCACTTCATTCAGCAGATTAAGTAATAATTGGCCTGAGGCCAGAATATCCTGAATGGCAGCTTGATCGTCGGGGTTTTTTAATTTATGAGCCAGAATTTCAGCCATACCTAATAACCCCACTAAAGGTGTACGGATATCGTGACTCATGTTGGCGATGAATTGGGATTTGGCTTGATTGGCGGCTTCGGCCTGCTGTTTAGCCTGACTGAGTTCTCGCTCTTTTTCTTTCAACTCGGTGATATCGGAAAAATAGCCAACGACGCCCACTATTTGTTGTGCTTCGATAATCGGCAGCTTGCTCACTAAAGTGACTAATTTCTGGCCGTTGGGTAGTACTAAAATTTCCTCTTGATTGGTGATGGGATGGCCAGATAAAGTATCCTGATCACCTCGCACAAAAATATCCGCGGTATGACCGCTGGGTTGAAAATGTAAATCGGCATCCGTTTTACCAACAATGTCTTTCGGTGAATTCAAGCCCACTAGGCGGGCATAATTCTGGTTACAACCTAAATAAACTGAATGCGCATTTTTCCAAAAAAGGTATTGAGGCAAAGAAGCGGTGATGTTTTTGAAAAAAATCTCTGTAATCTGAGAATGCCAATGATCCTGACTCATAAATTCCTCCTGCGGTAGTTAAAAGCACCACAACGCAGAAGCGCCAGACAGGTGGGGTCACCCGAGTATAGCGCCGCTGCGCATGACCTTGGGCACCCAACCGGTTGACATCCTCTTTTATGACTTCCGAAACTCGCCGTCCCTGGCCAGATAACAGACCCACCTGAAAGTGAGAACGGTAAAAACCATCCGCACACGACCAAATCGCATAGAAAATATGCAAATTAATACGTTTTTTTTCAAAAAGGAATGTATCCGGCCAGACGAGCCGGTTTAAAAAAGACGAGAAAACAGTTAAGCTATCTTCAGCCATGTTAATTTCTAACTCAAATTAATGTGGTTACTGACGCGCCAGGTGTTAGAAGCACTTGGCCGTCAGGCTTATTATTGGCCTATCGTTTGAGGAAAATCAATACTTATTTCTGGAAAATATTTTTACTCAACTTCCTTGACAGGTCTAAAAATAGGCAATTCATTTAACCTCGTCAGAAAGTTATTCCACACTTTCAAACGAAGCTATCAATTTCGCTCGCAACACATTCACGATTTTGGGATTAGCTTTCTCAGGCGCGCCGACATCGAAAGGCGGAGCAGGATCATACTCTATGCCTAATTGCAGTCTTTCAGCTATTTCCTGGCCTGAAATCTTGGCCGCAAGCATTAACGCCATATCAATTCCCGCAGACACACCAGCGGCAGTGATAATTTTGCCGTCCTCTACGATCCGTGATTTTATCGGTTTAGCGCCCCATTTGCTTAAACGGTCATGCGCCGCCCAATAGGTTGTAGCGCGCACACCGGATAATAAACCTGCAGCGCCTAAAACTAAACTACCGGTACAGACCGAAGTCGTCCATACTGTGGTTTCATGAATTTTGCGCAACCAATCTAATATTTTCGGGTATTCACGTAACGTAGCGGCATTTCCTGCACCGGGAATCAATAATACGTCAGCATTGGTTACTTGGGATATTCCATATTCTGCAGTGAGCCTCACTCCAGAATCCGTCAGTATTTGACCGGGATTGAGAGCAACACGCTGTACGGTTGCGCCAGGCAAGCGAGAAAGTATTTCATGAGGGCCGATGACATCTAAGGCGGTCATATTATCATAGAATAAAAAAACTATTTTCATTACCTCTCTCCTCATTCTTTAGTATTGATTTACTAAAATAGTCTACATTGAAGACCAGGCTCTGTAAAATATATACTAAAATTTTCAATTCTAAGCTGAGAGTCAGATTGATTTTTAATACAAAATACCCCATAAAATCAAATGATTTTATGGGGTATGGCGATCAGTAATCGCTATTCAACAAGTGCTGAATACAGCAACCTGATGATTAATTTGGAAACTCATAAAATCCGACATAAACCAATCTCTTGCCATCAATTCATAATCGATGTAATTAACCAGATATTTAGGAATCTCATGGGTTTCTTCCAAAAAAGACTCTACAAAATCTTCTTCACTATCGTAGAAACCGTGATACTGTTCTTCTAACATAGCCCGACTTTGCTCTAAATTACCGCCAGTATAAGTTAAAACAGCAACACCCAATTTTTCATACTCACTAATTAATTCAGCGATACTGACGACAGTTTCTAAGCTGGTATATTCCTCTAATGAATAACCAGCAAAATCTTCGAAGTCATGTATTGCCCATTCTTCTGCAAATGGCTCAGGACTTTCAGACAACATGTTCTGAATTTCTTGATGTAAAGCATCCACAGACTGGGTAGCATCAAGCCAACAGCCATGCAATTGACCATTGTTATAAGCTGCCAGGCAAGCCACATAAATTTTGGGCTTTAATTTTGACATATAGTTCCTCTCATTAATAAAAAAGAGAGGTAAAGACACCCGGATGAGGGTATCTTTCCCTCACCAAGGTGGACTGGTTAAATTAAATTAACCCATTTTTATAGCGGACATAAACCGTTAGGATCACGTTTCCACGACCTAACTGTTTCCAGCTCTCCTTTCAACAGCACAATCTGTGAACTATTTGAGGAGGCATCTGAAAAACAAGCGCCCAAGCTACTAAAGACAACATCGAACCAGACCATGACACCTGAAGTGTATGGACACCGTAAGTTCAATTGCCGAATTTTTTCTTGCAGCGCTGGTGAAATAGTACATTCCAAATTAACTGTATCAGCACATTCATTTGGCGGCAGTTGCACCACTTGAATGCTTAATTTAGCTGTATGATCAGTCAATTCTAAATCCTGTACATATCCACAGCCCCGAAAAGAAAAGGGTTGATATTTTCCCATTGCAATTCTCCTTGTTTTACATGAAAAAAAATTAATTTATCCATGCACAGGAAAAACATCTCTCCCTTGACGGGGAAATTATTTTCCCCGTGCATCGGGTGTTCAGTTCTTGTGGTGAAACTATTTTATTGAACCGGCTCTTTTAACAAACCCAGTTCCGCAAAACTATTTACCACACCCCCTCCTATCACCAGATGGTCTAAAACTCGAATATCAAACAATAACAAAACCTTCTGCAATTCCTGCGTCAGGACGATATCGCTTCTACTCGGTTCCGGATGTCCGGAAGGATGGTTATGAGCGAACATAACTGCAGCGGCATTGCACTCTAACGCTCTTTTAGCCACTTCTCGTGGATAAACCTGAGCACTATGCAAGCTGCCGCGAAACATTCGTTCACAAGCAATAACTCGATGCCGATTATTTAAGAACGCGACGCAAAAGACCTCATGATCCAACTCCGATAGCTGAGTCATAAAAAAATCTTTGCTGACTTGCGAACTTGCCATAAACACCGTATTTAACACGCGCCGGGCTAATAAAGCCTGCGCAGTCTGCACAATTTCATGTTCATTCACGGATCGCGTAAAATAATAAGCACCATTTTCCTTAGCGATGACCATACTAGGTAAGGCTTGAAAACCTGACGATTCCAAAGGCATCGAATTTCTCCTATTTAATAAGAGGAAACACACCCAGAAGGATATGTTTCCCCTCTGGGTTTGCTGAAAAGACTTAGACTTACTCTTAAAAATAAATTTAAAGAGAAATGTCATGATCTTCATTGACCAATGGCTGAGTAGATGCTTGTGGCGCTTCATCTTTTGATGCAGATTTACTGCTCAAAAATTTTACGTCATCCGCATATACTCCCGCCGAATTACGGATTTCACTGGTTTTCTTATCTTTCCATTGGTTGTAACGAAGTTCGCCAGTTACTGCGAGTAGCGCACCTTTTTGCAAATGCGCAGCTAAAGCAGTACCTCGGCCATTACTCGCATATACGGTATGCCATTGAGTTGCTTGTTGTGGATGCCCCTCTTCGTCCGTATATTTTTTAGTGGTCGCTAGCGAGAAGCGCACAAATTTACCATTTTTAGTTTCTTTCAAAACTTCCGGCGCGTTGCCCGCATAGCCAATTAAAGTGATTTGATTTAAACACATTGTTTTTCTCCTGATTAAAGTTAAAGTTAAAATCGACCGGAGAAAACATTGCTCCCGAAGGAGGAAATATTTTCCCCGTTCGGGTTAAAAATCATGGTTAAAAGGTCATGATTGTTAAAATACAAAATATCCAAATTGAAGACCAAAAACATAACTTAGCGAATTCACGCCCTGTAGCATATTCAAGGTACTCAATTGGAATTTATCTTCCAGAATTAATCCATGGTTAAAGCCATATAGCTTCCATATATTAAACTGAAATGCAGAAGTAGGTCAGAATGATCGTTCAATAATTAATGAACCAATCTGAACACTGAAGCGTAGAAGAAATCAATAACAAATGTTATTGAGCTAAATACTTACAAGAATTTGTAAATATAACGCGAACAATCCAAAGATTGCGGTCAGCGGCTCTCATCGCGCCATGATGCTGATCTGATTCTGCGGTTTAAAAAGTCGGGCAGAACAACGACTTGATTTTTTTATTATATCATATTGTTTTAAAAATTCAATATCTTAAAATTAAATTTTTATGACAACTACTCAAGAAGAAGCTCCCTAGACCTAGCAACAGAATCATATTCAATTAAATCTTGTCTTTCTGTATACATTTTTCTTAAACAATTAATAGCTATAAATAAACATCGATTTTTCAATTCTAGACCTTTACTGAAATCCTGCTTGATCGTTCCATGAACAATTTCACTGCGAAAATTATATATTTTAGATACATCTTCTTGTAATTTTTTCCTATCTTCTTTGGAATCTCCTAATAAGGCTGCGACTGACATTGATATTCTAAAAGTAGACTCGCCTTTATTACCAAAAAGACTATCTAAAGCAATTACAGAATCTATAAAACCTGATTCTGGATTTATTTGATCGGTTAAAGATGTCACAATTCTATTAAGAGCTATTCGTATTTTATCATCTTTTTTAAAATCAACTTGGCGGGCCCAATATTTAATTTCCTCCCAGTTTTTTTGCTCACAAAAATGAAAATTTGCAGATAAATTAATATTATTTCGCCAAGAAATATCTAGTCCGGAAGATAAAGGATTAAAGAATAATATCCAACTAAAACTTGCTCCGATTGGAGCATTATGGTTTATAGCTAAAGCAAAGGCTAAGCATATTTTTTGCTGTAAAGAATCGATTTTTTCTCTTAAAATTTTAGAACTTTTTGAGTTATTTTCATGGGTTTCCGATGGTTTATAAAATTTAGCAATTAAATTATAGTTATTTTTTAAAATAAATCCCAAATATTCATCGAGATTAACTATAGGCGGTACCGAGGAATGAGGGAGTAATTCAATCAAGTTTTTACTGTAAGGAATAATTGTTCCTAGCTCAGTTTCAAGAAATTGAAAATTTTTAAAACCAATACCGCTAAAACCAATAAAAATAGGAAGTTCAATTTCTTTCCCTTCAGCAAGTAATCGTAAATAGTTTACGACCTCTTCCAATGCAATGCATAATGATTCCTTGCTTATATTGTTTCGTAATTTTGCTAACACGAATGCGTTATTTAATATTATCTGGGGAAGACCTGATAATTGTATAGTTCCTCAAATTTATTCTCCCTTTATGCCCTAGCGGCTTCTTCAAAAATGAAACGTTTAAAACAGATTTATAATTAACCCTTAAACTTAATTACTACATCATTCTCTTTTGTGGTCGTATTGAAATAATCTTTTGTGGCAGGTTTATTGGTACTTGCCATTAAACCACTCGGAGAAGTCAGTGGCAGAACCGGAACGCCAGTCGCTCGATGCGTCTTTGTTTCTTCTAAACGCGACTGAACAGCTTCCGATTTGATGATTGGCTTTGGAATAGGAATAAATTTTGCTGCACCAAAGAGTTGGCAAAGATTTTCTAAATCCTCTACTAAATCCATTGCAGGAATGTCAAGAACACGCATTTCAGTCTCGGTAAATTCGATCTTGAGCTGTATTTCTCCACATAAATTTTGAAACATAGCCCCCAATGCAATTAATCCTGCCGAACAAGGACTCATCGTTTTAACTATCAACGTCCGATTTAATATTTGCAATTTAGCATTGGCAAGCAATAATTCTTTCTGAAAAGCCAAGTTCAAAACCATGGGGCTTCCCACAAATTTAAAAATGATGCTCTCTCCCGATTCATATAAGAATCCTTGTCGATCAGACAGTACAGTGACATTTTTACCCGTATTGATTTGGTGAAATAAATCAGCGCCTCTGTCCCGAAAGGCAGTCTGTTCATTGCTGGAAACCATTAATATATCATTCGAAAAAGCTTGTATTTTGGAAATTCTCTTCAAAGAGAAACTATTGTATATATACTTAGTATTTTTTAGTTCATTATCCCAATAATTAACGTAATGTCCTGTGGCGCTGATGAGACTCTCCTGATAAATGGTCAAAACCGAGACTTCCGCAGCGACAGGTTTTGAAAATCTCCCCAAAAATGCACCATTGGATTCCCAACGGCTGATTGTTCCATCAGACATCCCAACAACTATTTTACCGTTCCAAACAATTAAAGTTTCAGAAATTATTCTTACTTGGGTGTAAGGATTTGCTAATTTTAAAAATTTCTCCCATTGTCCACCGTCCCGACGCCTAGTTTTTTCAACGTCTTGTCGGAATTTATCTTCAGTAATTTCTAGCGGGAATCCATCTGCTTTAAATGGTTCTAATAGCCGTTTAAGATTGGCATAACTGTCTTCAATATCCCCTTGCCTCACCAACATTTCTACAATTCTTGGTAAAAATGGCTTCCACAGGTGAATGTTCTTTGAATGTAACGAATTTGGAATTTCCTCTTTGATTTCAGTTAAAGGGGAATCAGTTAAAGGGGAAGAGAATCCCCCCCATCCCCTGCTTCTCTTATCCTTACTACCGTCTTCCTTCAAGTCCTTTTTCATAAAAGAACCTGACCTACGATTTCCGAAAAATAAATACTCGATTGAATCTCCCTTATCCTTGATATAAATCTTACCCATTTCGGGAATGATATTATCAGAAAGGTAATCAAGTTCATATTCCTTTAAACTAAAACGAAAAGGAGGTTTAATATGAGTTGATTCGATACTGAATTGTCGATTTTTATCATCAACCGTAATATACAAAGTTTGAGATTGAATCTTCTGTGGCGGATTAGAATCCACAACAATTCGTTTATACTCGGTATTTACAGAAATCTTATGGATACA
The DNA here is from genome assembly GCA_963697455.1 of uncultured Pseudomonadota bacterium. GTDB lineage: Bacteria > Pseudomonadota > Gammaproteobacteria > Coxiellales > Coxiellaceae > JAFEDN01. The sequence goes on from CAVOOI010000029.1 coordinate 27,231, forward strand.
TTCGCCTTTTTGATCCCAAATTTTTATTGGGTCTGTGGATTTTTGATCCCATCGTGAACTTGAATTTGAAAAGGCGCCAATTATTTGGCCATCCGGTAAAACTGCAAAATGGGTAACACCCCGAGTTTCTTCATTTTTCCACGTGCTAATGCGTTCACCTTTTGCATTCCAAATATCAATTCCTTCCTCAAAGCTACTAATAAAACCGCCATTAGATAATGGATACAAAGCATTTATTTTATATTCAATTTTTATTTCTTTAGTGACATTACCTTTAGGATCCCATATTCTAATGGAGAATGTATTAAGTGATTTGTAACCATGTTCATCGATTTTATAGTAACTCGCGATAATGCTACCATTCGGTAACATATTCCAACAAGCTAACTTTAGCTCTTTATATTCCAAAGAGGTAAAAGTGTAATCTTTACTGCCTCCTTTTTCCTCTACGAAAAATACCGCCTTTTGTGCTTGTGGAGGTAGGTTTTCAAGTATCATTTTGCGAGCTTGTTTTCTAGTAATCGGACTATCGCCAAAATTATTGGGAGTCCAACAAGGTTGATCTTGTTTCACTTCTTGTGAAAGCATTAAAGGTAGACCGAATAAACCTATGAGACCACTACCAGAGGTGGATTTTTGCCTACGATTATAAATAAAATCCCGATTTAGAACATGTCCAGTTAATCTTAAATAACCAATTTCACCATACAAATTACTAATCGTTTCACGGAGATTACCAATTTCGTCGTCTTGCCTTTGTGATTTAATAGCAAGTTGTTCTAAAGAGAATTTCATATTGAAAATCATTTGCGATAATGGTCCCAGATCTTTCAAATGACTTTGCTGTGTCTTGGTTCTTTGCTCCAAAGCTTGACCGAGAATTTGCACCGCTTCATTTTGGCTGTGTGTAGTTCCTAGTTTTTCTGGTGTTAAACCGCTATCATTTTCAATTACTTCCGAAGCGCCGAGTTGAATTAATATTTCAATAGATTCTGTTGAACCTAAACCCAGCGCTAAATGCAGGGCAGTATTTCCAGCACTATTTTTGATATGTACATCTGCTTTATGCTCGACTAAAAATTTTATTAAATTAGCATCATTATTCATGGCAGCAATGTGCAAAGCGGTCTGATATCGATTTTCTTGACCATTTATCGATGGTAGTACTACGGGTTCTACTATTTGCAAATGTTTACCCATTTTAGCCGCCAATATCCGCATTAATTGCGGATTGTCACCTGCTTCCATGGCATATTGAATCGGTAATTTTCCGTGCTTATCTTTTTGGAGCAGCATTAATAAGGCTAATCCTTCAGCACGCTTTTCTATATACTCAAGCAGTTTAAGGATTGCCTCAGGTTTACCCCGCACACAAGTAATATGCAGAATATTCTTACCTTGGTACTGTGCATATTTTTCTTCAGTAAAATCGAATGTCCAGCTGAATAATCTTTTGTCAAGATCATATAAACGCTTTATTTTTTCCAAATCTCCTGCTTCACAAGCCAATTCTAACTCGCTAACCCAACGACGAGGCAAATATAACTCAGCAGAATCAAGTACTTGAGGGTTTTTCTCTAAAAATTGACTTACACGGCTTAAATAGCCTTTATTTTGCACTAAAGTCTTATTTTCAAGCACCTCATTATCAGCGGGATCAGTATCATTTTTTCCTAGCCATTCGGTAATTCTTTCAAATTCAAAAGTGTTTCCACGTTGAGTAAAATAGGGTTCTCGGTAAATAAGTTGATCAAATCTTTCATCTTGAATATTCGTTGGTATTTTTATGTGACTGACGTCGATAGGATGCATCAATTTTTCAGCTTGCGCTTTTTTTTCCTTATTTTCAGATACATCGGGTAAAATTTGGAAAGATCCACCGGGCAACTCTTTTTGTTCAGATGCAAAGACTCCTTTCATAAATAAACTCCATTTTACAAAAAAATTGATAGCAGTGTAGCAATTAATTTAGCCATAGTAAACGGCACGTCATAAGAGCATGGGCTATCTCACTGCACCGTGAGCATCCAGTAGTAGTCTGATCTTGGACAATTTACCTCAAAATCCTCACTGCATCATCATCTATGTCACGTTTTTTTGCCGATTTTTGTTCAACTTTGTTGCATTACTAGATGTTCTCATACAGCAAATTTAGAATGAGACAGCCCTAACTAAGAGCAGCAACTAGTTTTGGTCTTCGAGATCGCCAGACTCCCATCTGTAAAGTACAATAGGGCGACACTTGGCAACAGAAAAAGAGTGTGGCAATGATTGCACCGTTTGAAGCAGAGGCTATTTCGAAGCCTATCCTGAGTTTTGGCAGCATGACGCAAACCATTCGCCGAATGGCTGCAACTTTCAAGGACAAAAGGAAGGGGGAGAATCGACAGTACACCATGGAAGATTTTGTCCTCAGTGCGTTTTCAGTGTTTTATCTGCAGTGCCCCTCTTTTCTGTCCTACCAGCAAACGATGGAAACGGATCAAGGAAATAATAATGCACGACTTATTCCAGATTGAAAAAATTCCTACCGACAATCAAATACGCGCCCTGTTGGATGAAGAGGAGCCGAGGGCATTATTCCCGGTATTTCATGTGGTTTTTGATGGTCTGGTTGAAAAAGGGCGACTGGATGATTTTCGACGGTTGACTCAAGATTTGCTGATTGCCTTTGACGGTGTGGAGCCCCACCACTCGAACAAAATCTATTGTGAACACTGTAAAACGAAGGAGCATCAAAATGGGAAGATAGAATATTCACATACCATGGTGACGGCGGTTTTGGTCAAGCCGGGATGTCCTCATGTGATTGATTTACCCCCTGAATTTATAGTGCCGCAAGATGGTCACGATAAACAGGATTGTGAATTGGCGGCTGGGAAGCGTTGGCTGCAGGAACACTCCTTTCGCTATCAAGGATATGGAGTGACGCTGTTAGGAGATGATTTATACAGTCATCAGCCCTTTTGCGAAGCCGTATTAGCGGCAAAATTCCATTTTATTTTGACGTGCAAACCGGAGTCCCATAAAACCCTGTATGAGGAAGTGAAAGGTCTGAAAAGATTGCAGATGGTGGAAACCCTGGAAATCAAACGATGGACTGGCAAGCGGCATGAGCGGAATGGGAAACAGGGCCTTTAAAAGTGAATTGGTGTGAACTGACTACCCGTGATCATCAGGGGAACGTGCTCTATCGGAATCCATGGATTACAATAATAACACGCTCAAAAACCACGGATACCACTTGGAACATAATTTTGGTCATGGAGAAAGCAACCTATGTAATGTGCTAGCGGTACTGAATTTATTGGCATTTTTATTCCATACGGTATTAGCGATGACGAGTGAAGCCTACCAAAAGATTCGGGAAAAACCAGGTGCTCGTCGAAAATTCTTTGAGCATTTACGCAGGTTGACGCACTATATTTTCTTTGAGAGTTGGGACGCGATGTTGCAGCTCATGATGGAGAAACTGAAATTAAAGTTTAATACCAGTTAATAATGATTTAAAGAGTGAATGTGTTTTGATATAAGGATAAACGAGCTAAAGGGTCTAGTGTAGAAGGGATATTTTTATTGAAATTCAAAATTGAGTATTTTTTGCTTTTTTAGAGATTTTTAACTGGCAATACCCCTTGTTTTAATTTGAAGAAGTAAAAAGAGGGTATGATGGTGATGATTCTTGCTGATAACGCCATTCAATCCATGGGTTATCTGGTAAAATCAGATAGTTTTTTCATAATAAAAATATTGAATGAGCCTATGGAATGCCAAAATTAGAATTGCTGTGTCAAATTAATGGACTTATTATTTATATTAATCCTATGGATATGTGAGCGAGCGCTTCGCGCCAGCCGGCGCCCTTTGGGACGTGTGGGCAAACGGTGGATAACGCCGCACGTTACCCACCGTTTGCCCACACTCGCTGGCTTCTCGCTCACATATCTACAGGCAACAGCAAATTTAAAGGTTTTTTGCATAAGCGACCCTATTTTTCTCAAGTTTCTTTTATTCATTTAAAATTCGCTTTGGCAATTTACCCATTAAGGTTTGAGCACGCTCGGCTTTTTGATTTTTTTCGCGAATATCCTGACTCGTGATGCCGGTATGATGCCATTGTCGAGATTTGATTAAGGCTGACCTGAGCACCCCTAGTAACCCATAAGGGGTTTCTTGAGACTCCGGTATGATACTTAATCGTCTAAAAGTATAAGCCTGGCGCAATAAATAATCTAAATCAGCGATGGCGTAGGCAGCTATGTAGCTTAACGGTGTTGCAAATTCCAAGAGTAACTTTTGAGGATGACGACTGCCGAATATCTGCACTTCTAAGTTGCGAAATTCCTGTAAAGCTTGTTCATATTTCTGGATTGTCTGTTTAATAGTGGTATCTATTTTTTCTAATTCTGTTCTTATTTTATTGATAGTCCAATCCGCATAGGGATCGCCTTGATCGCGGGCTTGATAAATAACTGTCATGACTGCAGCAAATTGGAAAAGACCCATGTTCCGGTATTCCCAAGAGCCTTGACACAATGACTGAGCTTTTTTCGTATGAATATAGAGCGCAACATCACCCGTTAAGTGATGACTGACCTTTACTTCAGTAACAGGCAACTCTGATGCTGATCGATTCGCTAATAAATTCTGATTCATTTTAAACCTCCTCTGAATTGACGGTAAATGATACATTTCGAATAAATTGATTCTCTGCTGGTAAAGTCTCTAAAATCTGACATAAAAACTTTTTTAGCAAAATAATGCCACGCACCACTTCTTCACCTTGATAATAAACAAAGTGATAACGCACTATGAATTGGTTATCTTCTTTTCTTAAATAGGGCGCTAACGCAGTTAAGAGAGATTCGGGTGAATCGTAGCGGTTATATTCTTTTATGAACTCCGATAAAGCGCTAAAGCGAATCAGAACGCCGGAATGGATTCGCACAAACCATTTTTTATTATTGCCAGCCCCGCCCGCAAAACATTGTTTCAAAATCCATTGATTTAAATCTGCTAGTGCTTGCTGTTGGAGGGACTCATCAACTTCGATAATGCTAGATTTAGATTCAAGCACTAAATGATTATCTGCTGAAACACAAGCTTCTAATGTAGCTGGTTCAGAAATGGTTTCATTAAGAGGTAGTTCTGAACAATGCTGCGCTTCTCTGTGCGCTTGCAGACTCGAGGACATGGAAGATACTGTTGACTGAGCAGAAGCACCGAGAGCTACTTTGATTAAGGATTTTAGCTCATTACGCTCCCCGGCTGTTTGAGTAATCATTTCCCACCAATTCGACCACACTTTCAGCTCGCTAGTGAGCCAGCGAAGCCCAACTGATGGAATAATCTTGCCCAAAGCGCTAGCTAAGCAGACTACATTATCTATATTAGCCGAATGTGGTTGTAGTAAAATTTTATAAAACATTTTCGGCTCATAAAGACAACCTGCAACTGGATGCCAGAAGCCGAGAAACTCTTGCTCACTTTTATAAAGTGATATCGTTCTATCCGTCTGCATATTCGGCCAATTTGCCCATAAACTCGCAGTAAATAAGGCATACGTCCACAACGGCTCTTGTTCAGCAATCGTCTCGCTGTTGGAGTGGCGAGGCAGCATCGCGCCACGACGCAGTTTCAAAGCGTTGATCGCGGTACTCAGCGCCGTATTGAGCAAACTGTAAGGGTGAGGCTGAAGTATATCCTGCGGCATAGCTTGACAAAATTCCATGAAACGCCATAACGTGGTTTCATATAAAGCGATGTACAATTCGACTGGCGCGCTGATCAAAGACTCTAATTCATCACACTGGGGCTTAATTTCTGGACGACTAGAGATTACTTCACCTGATAAACAGGGCCATAAAGCTTTAAAAAAATCATCTCCACGAATATGTAAATCTGATTGCTTATTCAGTAGTTTATTTCGCATGAGCATCTCCTAGATAGTTTACTTATTTGTGATGGTTGACTCACCATCTCCAACAAATGCTGCAAGTTGGTTGGTAAAGAATAATTTTCAGCTTGTGGCAGCGGCATTCTTAATTTATAAAGTTTGCCGCCTTCCAATAAACAGAACGCCTGTCCTTTAGGTAGATTCAATACATCGTTCGCTGAAATTAACTTCTGTTCTGCCAATGTGAAACTGTCATGATTAGAAGATTGATAAAAAATGCCTTGATCGCCGTGCGGTGTGTCAGAACTGCCCGATACTGGGACAGTGCGCAATATGGGCGCTTGGGGTAATTTTTCTAATAGAATTTGAATAGTACTGACTTCCTGACAGCGAAACATCACAATTGTGCCAAAATTCCCAGCCACCTGCCCTGCTTTCGCTGCACTCTTCAAACGAGCCTCGACATCTGACCAGGTTTGGGTGTATGCCGTTACTGTAAAACCTGCACCTCGGCCTTTATTGAGTAAAGGTATAAATTCATCGCCAATAATTTCATTAAACTCATCAGAATGAATACAGACACGAGGCAATGGTGATTCCGATAATGCTGTTTTATAAAAACCATCATGTAACCCAAATTTATACAGACGGCCTGCGACAGATACCAGATCTGAAAACATGGCGTTACCGACTGCAGTGGCCACTTCACGATCGGTCAGAGCGTCTAGCCCCACGTATACTATTTGTTTATTGCGAATAACCTGTAACCAATCGAGAATGGGGCGATGATCGGTGATATTTTCATAATTCGGAGATAATAATTCAGCAGCTTTACCAGTAGTCAGTTTCTTTAACAGCGGCCCCAGAGAAGCGGTTATTTTGCTGAAATATTCCTTGTCGTATTTACAGGCATGGTGTAAGTCATCAAATACGGGATTATGAATCAAAGCATGAGCCTGCACATAGGCGATCATCGCATCAGACCGGGAAGGTGGCTTTTTCTTTTCGCTATGCTCCTGTAAATAACGCTTAATCCAAACTTCAGAATCAGGTGCGGCCAACGGCAACCAGAAATTAAGATATTTTTCTAGTAAAACATCCATTTTAGTAATATAAAATTTCAATTTTTGGTAATCTGGTTTTTCACCCATTGACACCAAGGCCATAGCCATCGAATTAATGAATTGCCATCCAAAGTCTTTAAACGCAGCCGAATCGCCGGAACTGGGCAGTTGATTAGAAATGCGATTCGCTACTTCAGTAACTCGAGTAAAATTACCCACAGGATTATATCGGCAAGAAAACTGCGGAAAGCCTAAGTGAAAGACTAATAATTCACGCTCACGTCCGGCAATTTGAGCTTCAATGATCATACGCTTTAATAAATCGGCATCACCTTTAGGATCCAGGACAATCACCACATCACCGCGACGGATATCCTGACCGATGAGAATTTCTGCAAACCTGGTTTTACCCATCCCAGGCAAGCCGACCACAACTAGATGGCTAGCTCTTTCAGAAAGCGGAATAGCGATATTGGCTTCTTTTTCGGAAACACCGTGGATACAGGCTTGCCCACCCACCGGCGGATAAGGACGAAATGGATTCCAGGATTTGTCGTGAGAAAATATTTTAGTCAGATTTCTTAAATATCCGGATTGATTTTCCCAATCAGTTTCTTTACGCCGCGCCCACTGTTTTAGGCGTGAAGGTTGTTTGTAATGTAAGTTATATTCTAAATCTAAATCACGCAATCGTTGCGTATGCTCCGTTGTCCATAGAAACCCCTTTCCTAAAAATAAAGTATGGCGACTGACAGGTAGTTGTGCGGAATTCATGCGATAGGTAGGCATCCGCTTCAGCAGACGCTGGTAACGCCAGATTCGATACCCCTGCTTGAACCGCCATAAGCTGCTAAACATTAAAATAAATGCGACAGGATACGCTACTGACTCATTAGCAAATAAGAAAATACGAGCATAACTGATACACAGTACCGCCCCGGCAGCAGCTATTCCGGCGCTATACCACTCCAGCGGTGGGCGTAATAATCCAGATAAGGGTTTCTGTAATGACATTAATGAATCCAATTTAATAAATGAAATAAAACATTTTCATTAACCAGCAATTCAAATAAAATCAACCAACTGAAAATCGTCCACCGACGATGAATCCAGAAATGAGTTCTTTCTTTAGTCCATATTTGTTGATTACCAGCACACCGAATAAAAATTGGCCAAGCTAAAAACAAAATAACTAATAAAATTAGACGAAAACAGGTGAAAATAATTTTATGTTGCGTCATAATAGATGCCAGATGAGACAATAAGTCTGGGTAAAATTTATCCAAACTGATAGCAATGAGCACCATACTTAGCAGGATGCTGAAATATATGATGAAGGAACAAAATAATTTTTTACATCGCACAAAGATCAACATATTTTCCTCTCAATTTGGATACCTTATGAAACAGAAACCACAAAAAAAAATACGTTCTCCTTTAATTAAGGCTTTGCTTCATATTTTAAAATTTCTAATTGACACTATAGTTTTCTGCCTTCGCATTAATAAATCTCAAAATCACCCCACAACACGTGAGTTAATGCTAAAATTATCTAAACAAGATCCCTCATTATTTGATTCAAAACCCTCACCTCATCGTCATCGTTATAAGGGTTAATCTCTATTATTTATTTCATTATTTTCTTAATTTTTTCGCTTAAAGAACTGCCTTTGTTCATCGCATAATTTTGTACCAATTGGGAACCCACTTTGGCCGCTCCCTCTCCTGGTTCATTTAAAGTGCTGAATGCAGCAGACACCAATCCACTGATTGCAATACCCATCGAACCCATAAAACTAAACCAAAATAAAGGAGCAACCACGATAAGTACACCTGTCATCATATCAACCAAAGTAGCGTTTGGTGACTGATGCGAGAACCAATTATCGCCATATAACGCTGTTATTAATGCCGAATCTGTCCAATTGACTAAATGCCAAATAAACGTCCAGAAAATCAGCGAGAAAATAATGATTGCGCCAGAAATAAAACTGCCAGCGCGATAACTGCTAAAGACTAATGCTAATGGCAGAAACGTGTAGATCAATAATAATAACAGCGCTTGGATAATTGGCGCAGATTCTTCAGCCGCATACAGTTTTGGATACTGATCCAGTTGATGAAACCAGGTTCCCAAAGCCACGGCGACATGTGAATAACCCCAATCACCCACCATATCGCTCGCTTTATCGTAACCGGTTTGACTATTAAAAATGATTGTCTTGATGACATCATCCTGGACTTTTTCGTTATTGGTCATGGTATTGAATTGACTCCAATAATCCTCAGCCATCACATTTTTTAAGCGATTTCTTAAACCATATTGAGGATTACTCCACCATACATCACATGCTGGCGTGCTATAATCTGGCGGCTGATTGGCATCCGTATCCGCGTTGATATCCTGGTTAGCCTGGTATGGAAAACCTTTAACAGGCTGTGAAGCAGTTAAACGAGGATAATAAGTCTGCAGAAAAGCGTGAGAACCAGGCCACTCTGTATCATTTTCTCCATACTGCTCAATTTCAGCAGAAATAGTCGTCAGTGTTGAATTGTTACTATGAACATCCGCTAAATAATGGGTGCGTGCTGGAATAAAGCATTCCTGTTCAAATTCCTGCACTTCCTGTTTTAATTCCGCATCAGGAATTTTCGCCATATCTACTTGCGATATCATACCGCGCAAATCCGGGGAACAAGAGATCAGTGTATTGGCGCCAGCGGTAATGCCTTCAGAAAACGCTATGACCGCATACCACCAGATAGGAACCAAGATATTGCTTGCGGGTACAGTAAATGCCTGGTCGTAAGTCGTTCCGGTGTTACCGGGATGATAAGTGCTGGATTGGCCACTGGTTTGACAAAGAGGCGTGTAATACAGCATTGCAGGATCAAGCGTAAAAGCCGGTGAAACCGCAAAAAAAATAAATAATAGTGCGCTGAAAAAATCTACTTCCATCCGACGCAGTGAGGTGCTGCCCGCATCCTTCGTTTCCTGGGAAGTATAAGGGTGGGTGATATTGCGCAACACCATACCAATAAAAGGGAGGAATGCCAGACCGGTTTGCGACAGGATATCCCAAACTTCATCATAAAGTTGCCAACCCAAAAGTGTAGTGTAGAGTTCAGGATAAGATTGCACGCCAAATGTCATCATTAATGTCCCCCATTGACCGTACTGGGAATAGCACTATTTTGCATCAGCGGTTGAGTATTCTGGATTTGACCAACATCAAACGCCTGATTTTTTTGTACGGTAGAAAAATTCATGACGCTCAGCAAAGTATCTGACATCATCTGTTTGCGTACTTGCGCTTCAAAACTAAGTGAGCGGATGCCGTTATCTAAGTCGGTCATCTTATCCTGCAAAATTAATTGAGCAGGACGGTTCGTCGAGACGGCGGGTACTTGTCGCCCAGCCTGCAGAATATCGTGAGCAGTGAGCGCTTTAGCTACTATCCGCTGCATAGCGACTTCCTGAGCCAGCTTGTGAATGAAAATGCCCTGCTGTGAAGTATCTATATCTTGTATCGTATGAATGGTCTGCGGACTCATCACTAAATCATCAGCGGAAACGGCTAGCAAATTGTCTTTAGTCATAGGCGTTTCCCCTGAGACTAATGCTTGTAGTCGAGAATTGAGTGTATCCACGCAATCATTATTATTCTGAGCAGTGCAGACCGTCATCAGTGGTAACAAACCTCGGCCAGCTATCGTGCCTTGTCCTGATTGGCAACCAGACTCGATGCAGGTCGTGACATTCTGATCGCCCAGCACATTAGTAATCCAGTTAATCGCATCTTGCGGAGCAGCAAACTGATTGGCTAAATCACTATTGGGAGGTGCAGGCTGATCGCTGGTTACATCTCGATTGAGCAAAGCGTTATAGCCTGCTTTTATGGTGTCTTCCACTACATGCACTGGCGGCTGATTTTTGCCGCCTGCATGAACAGAACCATCACTCATAGATTTACCCTGTACCCAGAGCACACCATCGTCCCCTGCATCCTGGGTGATGGTCGCATTGGCATCATTGATATCTTCATCGCCAGATGCGGTCAACGAAAGATGTTCTTTCCAGGAGTCACCAACCGAAAGCGTCGCCCAATCTGCATAAGGATTTTTGCCCTGAGCAATTTGATCTTTAGTTTCCTGACAGGATTTAACCGAAGCATCAGTCAAAGTGTGGGCACTAATCAATGCATTATTCAGTAAATTATAAAGCGTAGGGTTGGCTAATGCTAAAAAATACATCGGCATTTCGGTAATACTACCCGTAGCATTGGCAATGATATTTTCGGTGAGATTATTGACGCTATCTTGTAAGTTATTCAACGTATTACTAATAGATAATGCCGGATTATACATGCCGCATTGATTACCTAAGCCTAAATCCGCTTTCACGGATAAGTTGATCGGTGTCGAATAAGGCACTGGCGGCGGCCCATAATCGCTGCCGCCACCAATAAGATAATATAAATGATTGATCTCATCCTGCGTTGGAATAATAGTCGCTGCACCTGCCATGAGAGGCGTTAGGCCAATTAAAAAAACCCAGAGCTTCTTTTTACTGCCCTTCCATTTAAAAGAAAAATAGGGCTTGATCAGACGCCAATGTTCCTTTTTAATCACAGAACGCGATTTCTTTTTAGACAATTTTCCTGAACGGTTTTGCTGCCGAGTTATTTTCCGGTTCTTTTGTTTCTGCTTCGCCCTTTCTCTGCGCTTTTGTTTTTCATCAAATGATGTCATATCTCATTCCTCCGGTCTGATTCTGCTAAATCACAATTTTATTGATGTACATGCAACCTGGGGCAGGAATACATCCTTGGTAACGCCGCCACATTATCCATAGATATGCGCCATCAGCAGGTGCTTTTACATTCTCGCCATAACTTGAAGAACGGCCAAATACCTCACATAAAGAAGAAAATGCCGGGTAAATGGCCTGAAACTGAGTTTGATCATCATCTTCGTGAATGGTCGCGGCTTCGCATTCCGTGCCACAATTAATAGGTAATGATTTATAAATATGTCCCCATTCATTACTGGCGGTGAGCATATTAACCGCGCGCTGAGCAATGACTGCTCCCGCTTTCCAGTCATTGCCGGCAAAAGTTTTCCCTTCATATGGATAAACGCCGCCCCAGATAGTGAGGCCGCTGCCGATATAGTGCGTCACATCCGCACCGTAAGCGTAGGCTTGTTCCGGGAGGGCTTGAGGTGGAAAGCCCCGCCATAAAGCACTATCCAGCATGGATTGGAAATAAGGCAGCAGAGGAATAGCCGCTGCGGGCAGTAATACTGGCGCAGTCGGCAATAAGGGTAAAGCGGGATTGCCGATGACATCTACCTGCTTAAAAAACACATGCTGCTCCAAAGGTGTTTGAAACGAATGCTGACCGCCCGCCGCAGGCACATCGGCAATCAATTTCACCATGCTCTCATCGGCCAATTGACCGGCCTGGTCGAAGGTATCGTGAATCTCCAGCCATGGATTGCCGTCATTTTGATTAAAGACACTGACCACCACATCCGGTAAATAATGCTGAACGTAAGGAGTGGCTATCGTCGCACCCTCTGGCGTTAACCAAAAACAAGTACCGAGAACTTCATAATGCAGGCAGGCAGGTAATCCCAATAAGGTATCGCTAATAATTTCCGCAGAATCAATACTAGCGAACGCAGAGGGAGTCATCAGCAATACAAAAAATAACTGAAACCATGAATGGAGCAATACTGTTTTCTTATTCCACATATAGTTCCTCTGGATGACGTTCCATCATTTCATTCGCCAAATATTTCATCGCTTCTAACTCAGATTTTTGCAGTTTCTTCATAGTTAATAATCGCTGATGCTTTTCAATCTGCTCGGTGGCGGCCATCGCTAAATACAATTTAGGTGGCACGTTGCGAAATAATCCTTGGAGCCGGGGACTGAGCAGTACACCTTCCGTAAACTTACCTTTCTCTTTCCGTGCTGATAAAAATAATGTCTTTTTCTCTTCACTCAACACCTTAAATCGCTCAACCTGCTCAATTTCATCCAACGGTAAAGCCAAGCACATCCAGGTTTCTAACAGGGATAGCATCTTGCGCGATTCATCCGCAAAATCCTTGAGATTTTGCGTGGCAACCCACAACCATAATCCAAGTTTGCGGCCCATCTTGGCGATACGAGTTTGAATGGCGGCTAATAAAGGAAGCTTGCTGAAGAGATGATTTTCATCAAATATGGCGACAATCGGGCGATTGCTATATTGATTCGCTTCCGCTAACGCCAGAATTTTGCTGACGACGCCGCTAAACGCAATCGACCGTTTATCTTCATAGCCTTCCTGAGCAAATAATCCAAAATCAACAACGGTAACATCCGCTAATGGCCAAGGATCGCCCGGCATATTAAAAAATTGGCGACTGGTTAAATCAGTAATAAAATAATTTAATCCGCCGATCATTTCATTAATTCGACTAATTTTATTGGCATCCCGCTGCGGATCGCATCTATCGATCAACTGCTCAAAGGCGATCACAATATCCGAAGCAATCATTTGTTGCTGTCCTGCCTGACGAACGTTTTCTGCTGCACGAATGATAGCTTCCATAATCAGCATCCGATCGCTGCGGCGAATACGCTCTTCTTCTTTAGGTTCTCCGCCCGTAATCATGATCAAAGCCGCCAGAACCATTTCTCCTAGAATGTCGCGACTATCGGCTTCCATTTCTTCATCTGACAACTCATCGCCGGTCTGCTCTAACGATAAACGTTTTTCTTGGGCAATTAACCATTGGCTCCGCTGCTCTTCTTCTAAGGCGGCAATTTGATCTAAGACTTTTAATCCTTCGGCGAATGGATTTAAAGATACTGGATGGTTATAATTAATTTTGACTTTATTAACGCTTAATCCCAGACTGGCGCAATAGTCCGCCAGTAAATTAAACGAGCCACCTGCTTCGATAATAAAGAATCGAGGTTTATACAACGCCAGCGTATGCATAGTCAGGAAATTGAGTAGATTACATTTTCCAGTCCCAGTTTCACCCAGCAGCAGGAAATGAGAATTTTTGGTCTTATCCTGAAATAAATCATAAAACCACGGCTCGCCGCCACGGTTAAACATAATCATACCAGGATTGGCTGTCCCCCGGCTCCGACCATAAAACGGTAACAATTTAGCGATATCGCTTAAGGCAACATACTGCGAACGATAATGATATTTTTTATCTTTTTCAAAATCGTAACACATCGGTAAATAACGTAAATACGCGTCGATTGGATAAGTTCATCATCCGTAATCACTTTGATGCCATTATTATTGAGCAGAGTTGCGACTTGTGCCTCCCGGTCTTTTAATTCTGTCCAATCTTTGGCGCGAATATAGACTGCCATCACTAATGGAAATATGGGGTCGTTATCGGCAATCGCCTGTTCCGCTATTTCAATTTGATTTTTCACTTTCATCGCTTGAGCGTGTCTACCCACGGCGCTGTCATATACCGATTTTAAATGCAGCTCCACTTCGCTCTGCGCCTGATGAACTATCGTCATAGAAAAAATGCTGCCTTCAGGGAGATGATCCAGTAAATGAAAAACTTTATCATTGGTTTCACGCTGGCGCTCAGCACTGAGATGACCGATGACTGGATCAGCACTCATGCCTTGAATCGTCATAACCTGATGCAACACGCCATCAAACAACCAGCCTTTCTCAAAAGTCTCCGGCGCTGTAAAAAATAGTTGTTCGGTAAAATTCCAGCCAATGGGTTTGGAATCTGCAGCTGGGAAAATGGTTTTATAATTCTCCTGTTTTTTAGGGTTAAACCATTGCACCATCCAGTCATAAAAATCTGCAGGACGCAATGGTTTAACGCCTAAACCACAAGCACGCCACTGATCACTCAATTTTCTGGAAATTTTTTTAATGTCTTCCCACTGAGCTTCTCGGTTTTTTTGGATGATTTCCAATTTTGAATGTGAATTATTTTTATCTGATTTTTTACGATATAAAAAGGCATATACTTTCCAAAATCCGCCACGAAAAACTTGCTGTGTTACTTGTTGGTCGAAAAAGATGCCTTCGGTTCGGCTGACATACTCTAAATGAGATTGTAAAGTTTTCAAATGCTCCTGAACTAACGGTTCATGATACCGCTCAGGGTCAATGACCGATCGGACTTTTTGCATCACCGAATCCAATGACTGCTCACGCAAAATAAAAATCTGTAATATCCACGGATGATTTTTTTCTTGCGGGATGGCATTTTGAATAGATTCTTTAAAAGATTGAGCAATTTTCTCCATCATCAACTGTGGGCGCGCTTCACAGGGTAACGGTGTGATTTCAAATCCAACGGCCAAACTCAGATTATCTTCTAATAAAAACACATTATGTTTATCATCCGCATCACACCAAGGCAAATAATCCGCAATCGAAGGTAGCTTTTGATACCCCCGCTCAATATCAGCCACTGATACCGCAGGATGAGAGTGGCGTTGCTTGAATGAGGTAGAAAAAAATGACTTCATCATTGTAGATTTCTCATATCAGAGTTCACTGACAACGGCAGCGCGTAATAATCGCGAGAATAAGCTGAAAAAGCCGTCCAGTAGCCTGGGATAGGCAGCATTTCCGTTCCCGCCAAATGTGGAAAGACATACAATTTAAGTATTGGGTTTCCCAACTTAGAAAAAGTAGGCGGCTCCATGCCAGATGATAAAGCGCGCTCTGAAGCGACTGCCATATGATCAATATTCAAGGATGGAGTAGGAGCGTGGCTATCACCCAAATCATCATAAATTTTTTCCATCGTCGGCCCACTGTCAGCAATGACATTGCCTGCGACGTGAGAACAGCTGGTTAATAACAGAAAACTAATCGAGATCAATGCTAGTATTATTGTTTGAATGCGCATAAACGATTTTCCTCCCCTGCGGGTCATAATCAATGTGAATTTCTTTAGTGAAATTGACGACAACAGTTTGCGGCTGATGATTTTTAATATTCACCGTAGGCACATATACCGCATCAAAAGACTGCTCCTCGCGGTCATGCCACCATTGCTGCACCTGCCCTGCTGCATTGCTGACGGATTGCCCTGCGATAAAGGCACTGGGTGAACCGGTCACTGAAGAAGTCGCTGTGCCAACGCTTGTAGTACCGGCAGTAGTTTGAGATTGCGCGTAGGCATTAGCTGCTCCTTCCGCAGCGCCTAGAGCAACATTGATACCGACGTATGTGGGTGCATTCGTAATCAGCTGGCCGCGGATAAATGGGTTGCCATAGGCGTCGGATAAATATCCCAGAGCGTTCTCTTTAGTATACTGGCCAATGTTATTATCATTAGAAGTGGTCGTTGAAATAGTGCCGTCCTGAAAGACAAAGGTCAGTGAAGTTACCCAACCACGCACGCTTACTAAATTGAGATCACCTTCGGTATAACCGCTGACGATCATCTGCTGTAGATTCGGAACACGCAGGCCATTGGCAGCCAGAGTATCATCGGAAAATACGATTTTGAATGGATAAGGATCAGTCACTATACCTTTGACAGGAATTCGGCCTACTAGCGCCGTCATTAATCGGTTTTGGACGGCAGTCGCATTAGAGGGTATGGTGTAAAAAGGTTTTGGCGGTAATTTGTCATCAGGTGTTTCAGTGTGAATATCCTCTTTTGCTAATTTTGGATTACCGCCATGTAATATTTCAGACAACTCAGGTACGGTCTTGATCGGTTGAAGTGAGACATCATCAGTTTCTTTTTCCAAAGCTGGATGAGTCGATAAAGCTTGCATCTGCGATTGCAATTGTTCCATAGTCGCCGATAATTGCGTGGTCGTTTGATTGGTTTTTTCTTGAAGTTGTTGCAACAGTGTTTTATTTTGTTGTTGTAGTTGGGCATTGTCTGCAACCACAGACTTCATTCGCTGCTCAGTCGCTGTCCATTGCACGGTTAAAGTGTCTAATGATTCTGCTGCGCTGTCCTGAGAAGCATTGTTAGAAACATTATGCAGCACTGGTCGAATGGGTTTTTTCATGGACAATCCTGATGGCTGGCTTTTATGGACCAGCATCCAGACAATCGAAACAACGCCCAGAAATACTACAACACCGATCAGTAATCGGTTGGTCTTATGCGCGGCCATGATCACATCCCCCTAAAGCTTGATGAAAAGATTCACTGGAAATTAAGAACAGTGTGGCGCTGTCCCCAGACTGATTCCCCACAGGCTGTAACACCGTTCGCGGATAAATAACGGCTGCCCGCCAATCACCACATAAATCATGCGGTAAATCTAATGTGGTTAGATGAGGAGAAGGGTTGCGAAGTTCTACGGCAGTGATCACCAGATTATCCTTAGTCCAGGAAGCCAGCGGATGAGTAAAAACTGAATCACTGAAAAATAATCCCGATAACCAAAATGAAGAATGAAGCGGTGACCGGATAAAATCATGCTGGTCAGATAATAAATAAGCAGGTGCATAGAGTTGCTGCCATGCGAAGCGAATTGCCTGCACCCATTCATCCGCGGAAGTTGAAAAAACCTGAGACTCAGACCAGTTCGGAGCATTGGCAGTCACAGGAAAATTATGATTAACACTGTCAGTAGAGATGGCTGCGTTTAAATGTGCAGGGACACTAATCTGAATGACCTGGGCGGAAGTTGAGGAGTTTGCTTGATTAGTAGTGGTCAAATCTATAAAAATAATGCGGCCAGAATTTTTAAGTGTAATATAAATTCGAATTTTATTTTCCAATGCAGTGAGCGCCGTCAAATAAACACTTTGATGATCATTGATAATGTGCAGTTGCGCGGCAGTAATCTGACCGTTCACATCGACTTGTACCGGTTCTGGAAAAACTAAGCGTCTTTCTTGATGCAACGGCAACTGCAATGATAAAGGATCGCCCTGCCAAACCAAAGTGGTCATCGTTTCAGTATCGTGTGGCAAAGCCGCACGTAAAGCTTGTTGCTCCGGCATAGTTAAAGCCAACGAATGAACGGGTATGAGCGGCTGAGCTATGGCTTGAGAGGTTAATATGCTCAATCCAATCATACTATTTCGAAACCTGCTTGAATTTAATAACTGTTTCACTGTTTAACTCCTGCTGCCAAAAAGATTAAATATAAGTTTTCCCGCGAATCGGCGGCGCAATAAATCCAGCTAAAGCTAGGCCATACGGATTATTACTTTGTGAGACATCTCGACGGGTAATTTTCAGAGGATATAAAATCTCAACATCTTTGACCGGTTCATTGTTTTTGTATTCCATCAATCGAACATTGAGATCCACCTCCCAGGTATCCGGCCCCAATTTCTTCACATTCTGCGGGTCATACGCTGCACCCGAAATACCTTCCATAAATCGTTGCCGCTGGATTTGGCCAGCGGCTTGCAGCTCAGACAATTCCTGTAATAAGGATTGTTGAAAAGCAGGCGTTAAATAAGCCGCATACTGCTTGAGATTTTTAGCATAATCCTGGCCGTTATCATCCGGCCAGTAATTAATTTCCTGCCAAAGTTCATAGGCAAAGCTGTAAATCAGGGGATTCGGTACGTCATTGATTTTGAAAGTTGCGCCATTAGAAATATCTGGCGGAATATAAATTCGCAAATGAGATGGCGCTGTCATCCAACCCGCGGCTAAAATCAAGCAACCCAGACAAAGAATACCGATAAATCCTCTTTGCGCGCGAATTAACGCCATATCACGATCTTCTTTTTTCCACGCCTTGAAATTAAGCATGATTTTTCCTCCGACTGACTGACCAATGCCCTTCACGCAGAATGCAAGGTGACTGCCAAAAGATTTGGACTAATGGCCATTGCGAAAGTGTCTTTAAAAATAATTGCGAGTAATATCCATAGGGTTTACCATACTTCAATCTCTGTAAACGGCTTAAGCAGAATCGTGAGAGATGTACGAATGACAACAGCACCATAGCACCGCCGATAGAGCCGTATCCAAACAATATCCGGCTCAGTATAGATAATATGGTTCCACCGATCAGAAGTATGGCGCTGGTGACAATTAAACACTCCATTAGTGTGCAGTCTTTGTAAATCGGCATTTTATGATTAATGTGGGTGAGTATCATTGCGTTATCCTTTAGGCTGATGGAATAATTTCATAACCGGCATACAGCAATCCGATGCCAATCGCAGCAGCAGCGACCGCTACCGCGCCATGCTTAAAAAAATGGCCTAAATCCTGCTTTTCCTGTGCTGCGTGATAAGCTTTGGCTATGCCATAAGCTGCTCCGGCTAAAATCATCGCGCCGATGATCATGCAGGAATAACGCAGACTCTTGTAAGCCAGGTTGCCTCCGACGTCGATCCAGTCGTTTTTATCGGAAGCCATATCGCTATCTGGTGGTTTGGGTAAATCCGCCCAGGCCCGCGATGAAACCATCCACACACTCATCCATAAAAACCCCTGCGATAATCGATTCATCCATCTTTTCAACATAGCGCTATCCTTTGGTGAAATCATTCAACTCACAAAAACCAAAATAATCGAAACACTCACAACAAATAACACGCGCAGGTTTTTTCGTAACACATCGTAAAGATCAATGCCGTGATGCCGGTCATAATGCAATTCGCTGTAAATACACCAGACTGCCCAGATAAAAACGGTAGCTAATAATAATGTCCTGATAGTCAGACTGGCTTTAGATACTGACACTCCGGCAGCCATCTCCCAAGCGTTTAATGTCGTAGCATTCATTTCAACCACTCCGAATCAGTTTCAAAATAGTCTCCACTGACTGGCGGTATAGATCTCGGTTCAATCTGTGAATGATTCAATTGTTCTTCAATTCCAGATCTAATCAATTGTAAGTCTTCGGAAATCCCATGATGCAGTTGACCTTCTGCATCGCGGTAAGCGGTATAATGGAACTGAATGCGTGCATCTTTAGATTGCTCTTTTGCAGCAGCTAATAGAGTCGGCTGCATAGCGTCTATCTGATGTAGCAGTTGTAACAGGTAAACTCGTTCCTGTTCAGGCGAAGCTGAGGCAGATTGCGTGATTACACTGATCAGACTGGCCATTAGCCAAGTCTTCCAGTTTAAAGATGCGTGTTTTCTACTTTTCATGCGATTTTCCTGATTAAACATATTTTTTGAAATATCTAATACTCAATGTCAGCCACAATCCTGTTGCTGCCGCAGTTGGCATCAAAAACCACAACGGAGATACTGGTGACAGCCATACAAAATAGGCCAACAGCGGTAAACAGAAAATCACTGTTCCGCCTCGTTTAATGCGGTGAAACAATAATGTACTTTCGCGCGCACCCTGGTGTTTACGAATCTCGCGTTGCACTAGACCATCTACTAAACCCAAACTAAGGGTAAATAAAAATAAAGGTAAAGCAGTTAAGAGAATCCATAATCTCGATAGGATTACAGCGGCTATACCACTGAGCAGAGGCAAAATTTGATTTTTAAAACCAACACAGGTTTGCGAAAATTTCTGAGAAAAAGGATTGATGTGATTTCCGGCTGGTGGGAAAGCGGGTAATTTTTGCGAGAACGAAAATAATTGATCCGAGCAAGTATAAGAGGTTTGAAGTGTCAACGTACGAGACTTTCTATAAAAGAAGATCACTTGATTGATCCATTGTGGGCTTGATGCCCAGGAATGGACAGTCAGCAAAGCATCTATTTGATTTAATGCCACTGCGGTGCTGTGTTGATGCCAACTGCGAACGCCCCAGACAACACTTAAAAAACATCCCGCTGCCGCAGTCATAAAAAAAGTGGTTGCCATAGTAGTCATCACTGTCGCCCATATACCCGAGGACTTTGAAACTGAGCTTGTGCTGGATCTTATGTCACTCATGGCTGACTCCGACGATTAGGATTGAACAAGGTTTTATCGAACGGTTGAATTACGGGTTCTGCTGGATACAGCTTGCGCATAGCTAAATATACCCGATGATTAAAAATCAGTTCACGAGCCACTTTATCGTGTTCTTCCTTCGCTACGATTTCTGCAAAGTGTTCGCGTTCTTCCTCAGTTACAGCATTAAGACCCAATACCGCGGCAGGCGATAATTGTGGATACCAGCGCCCGTTCGGCCCCTGCATTAATTGCTGATAATATGTCCATTCTTTCGCGGATAAATCCCAATCCTGCGCCGTACCTATTGTGGAGGAATCCGCGGTGGTATTGCGAATGACTGAACTCACTTCTTGAGTATTGCCTACTTCTGACGCACTACTCGACAAGCTGAATAACAGATAGCCCGCAAACAGTACGCACAATATCCCACTGAATTTGATACGCCCTTTAAACATACTGCTCCCGGGATATGCTCACTTTGACACGATGATGTTCTGCATTTTCCCAAACCACCGCACCAGCGCTGACCTCCATTTGCACGGCTTTCCAGCCCGCTACAGAGTCATTCAGTAGCACAGGAATTCTATCTTGGCGATAAATTACCGAAGCAAATGACTGACCAGCCATCCTATCCAGAGATTCCACTTTGAAGGGTAGAACCCTACTGAAATTGGCCGCTCGACGAGCGACGTGGTTTTTTAAAATAGGACACATCGGAGTCGCCCCGAAGTGCAACGTTTTCTTCAATTGTGTTAATTGATCAGTAATTTTCTTCAAATCGACATTTTTGATCAGGTTATCCAGAGATTGTTCTGTCGCTACGCTTTGTTGCAAATGGATTAAGTCCGCTTTTAACGCGCCGATCTGTTGCTGATTCGCCTGAGTGACTGCAAGTTCAGATTTTAAATCGTTCAATTGCGATAAAATATCGGCTTCGCGTGTTATTGAAACTTGTGAAAGTGTTTGTATAGGAGCGATTTCATGTTTCAAATAGCACCCAAAGCCGAATAACATAGACAAGGTAAACAGGTGTGCAATGACGGCTGACAAACCTTGCCGTTGAAAAGTCTGCGGATTGCATTGCGGCAATTCCCCTGTAATGGCCCTTTCTTCATCTTTTATATTTTTAAAAAATCCCCACATAAAATGACCTCATCAATTAGCGTGTGAAAATTTAAGCTTAAGTTGAAAATTAATCGTTCGATTTAATGGATCAGCCACTAGATCAAAAGCGGGGCCGATTAATAACCCTAACGCCTGACGTAATGAAACTGGCCCCAGATCACGGTCGACCAGCGGCAATGGTTTTTGAAGCGTATTTTGCAAATCAGGACTTTGCTGTTTGCTTTCAACTAGAGAATAACCGCTATATCGCAGTAAGTGATGAATAGCATCGCCGACAGTTTTAACGTCTGACAGGAAATGCACCTGAATGATGGGTGACAATAAATCCGCTTGTTCTGACTTGGGTTGGCTGTTAATAGTCAGGTATCGGCCAGTCTGTATCAATTCGAGAGGTTGTGCGCTAGCTGCCGAAAATGCAGCGAATAAACTGGTGAAGACAATCCCCCAGCAGGCTAACTTTAAGCGCATTTTTTTATTTTTTATTTTCATTATCAACCTCTATTTCTATGAGTTGACTATTTCGATTTGGTTTTTCAAACAATGCTATGAACGCTTGATTATTATGTAAGAGCGCCGCGTCCAATGGAGTATTGCCATCGCTATCTTTCGCTTCTAAATTAGCGCCTGCTTTGATTAAAAGCAGCGCTACTTCCGCACTACAATGTGCTGCGGCATAATGCAAAGGCGAATATAACAATTTATCTTCACATCCATTCGGATTTGCACCTCGCTTGAGCAACCAAGAAACTTTGGTAACCTGGTTATTCATAACCGCATTAATTAATGCTGGAACTAATTTAGTTTCCATAAAACTCCTAGAGAGATTTTTTAAAAATTTAAATATTGAATGGAGATCAGTTTGACAGAGGAAAAAAATTTAGAACAGGTAATCTATCCGGGTAAATTGACCTTTCTGCTCGGGAAATTTACCTTACAAACCCGAGAAAATTTCCTTACTTAATGATAAAAATGAGTAGACGCAGCATCATTAGTCTTAGACTGTGATAGATGAGATGTCGAATTTCCTATGAAAAGATACTATATTTTTTATTTAGCACCTACTTCTATTTTGGGAAGTATTTCGTTTTCTAACTCTTGTGGCTCGGGTAATTTACCCATTAATTATTTTGGCAATATTTTAGATAATTTAATTTCCACAATGCCCATTGGCTTGTTATCATATTCACTTCTTTAATGGATGTTAGAGCCGTAATACTCATCTCCATCAAGAATTAAAAAATTAATTCAGCTCTTTATGATATATCAAAATATAGCTACTTATTAGTTTATTAGTTTAGATGGCACTTAATAAGTTTTCAAAAATAGAAATCGGATACCCAGTTGAATTTGATATATTTTATTCCAATCAATACATTAAAATCTAAAATACGATCTTATTAATATTGAATAATTCATTTTTTCAAATTTTACAAATCGAATCGTCTAGCAATAAGTCATGTAAAGTGTTTAAGAATTTCTGCCGATCTTTTAGTTATTATATCTATAATAATACTAAAAATCGGTGACATAATCCATTCCTTCCCCAGATCGGATTGCAGCCAACTAGACAAGGCAGGTAATGTACTTGCTAGATATTTTAAATCAGCTTCTAGCATTCCATTGGGAAAATCTGCTTGCTTTATTAATTTCCTCCAATTTCTTATTGATACTTTTTCAGAATCACGTTCCCCGCCGATTGACATGGCCATTTTATTATCAAATTCTCCAGGATAAGCTGCTGTACTTAATAAATCATAGGCAGGAGCTAGTTGAGGTTTTCCATCAATATACAAAAAAGAAAAATTCTTCCCATGAGCATCATTATTACCAATTAGATAGTTAAAAATAACTCGTTTAATAAATTCTCGGCAATCACTATCAGGATTAATACTATTATTTCTGATTATCCCAAGAGATTGCATAATCGTTATATCAAACTTCTTATGTGGTTGTTTTCCTAAAGCTTGACATAAATCTTCTTGATGTAAACGTATGATACGATCATCCTGCCTTATGAAATCGTAACGCTGTACAGAAACAAATGGAGTCATGTTAGTTAACTTGGATCGAGATTGAATGCCAAAAACATCTGCTACCATTTTGCTTCGATAAAATTCAAAATCAATAGCGTCGTCAGTTCTAATATGTGTAGTTGCAGTATTTATACCAACCTTTTCCGCTAATTGCATACAGAAAAATTCATTAAAAATTCTATCTGGTTGATTGATAGCAGGTTTTAAAATATGAGAGGTTGGTATATTAAGAGAAAGACCTATTGTTGGGATCAATTTAGATCGATTAACCAACACCGCACATTTGATTTGTGTTCCTAATAAGGGAAGTTGATTTTCAGTAGGGCTCTCATTTTTCAAAACTTTTTCTAATTCATCATTATTTAGATATTGATAGTCACGTGAAACTGTAAAATTTTCTCCTTCTCGACAAATAAGAATTTCTCCTAGAGGTTTATTAATATAATTTTTCAGCTCCTTAAAAACATTTTTTGGTTCTCCAGGTAATAAGCCAGCAAAGAAAGCGCTCGTAACTCTAGAATTATGTGGATTAGATTGTATTGGAAGTGCAACAGAAAGTGAATAACAATTTGGTGATTCTAAATATTTTTCGTTATATTTAAATCTTAATTTTCCATCAGTCCTTCTCTGCTTTAGTTGTCCAGCAAGTCGAGCGTGAAAATAAATGTCTAAGCAGTCAGTCATGATGCCGATTAAAATACAATACCAATTGAATGGATGTCAATATACAAATAGCTACCAAAGTTCCAGCAGTTGATCCATAGTTTGAACTTTTAGCTTCTTAAACCCCCGATATTTGATATTAAATACAGTTTTCAGACTAATCCGCAACTGTTCCGCAATCCTTTCATGGGTATGGCCCTGGGTGATCAGCATTAATACCTGATACTCCCTATCGGTTAGGATATCGGTTGGAGAGGAATGCTGAATGACATCCAAACCTAAATCCGGCTGTAAATAGGTTTTACCTTTGGCAATGGTTTTAATAATTTCCGCGTTCAAATAGTTTGAATCTTTCGTTAAAAAGCCTTTGGCGGAAGTATTCAATAAACGATTGAGTATAGCCATGTCCGCGTTTTTCAACAGAATGATTATTTTAGTCTGAGTGAAATGGCGATGCATCCATTCACAAAAACTGTTGGCAGTCACATCCAGCAAATCATTAGATAATAACACCACCTCCGGTTGTTTTTTGCGAATTAACTCCATCCCCGCACTACCGGTGGAAGCTTCCCCGACGATATCAATGACTTCGTCCGTGATTAATTTTTTAAGACCTAAACGAAAAATACGGTTAGCTTCGATCAAAGCGATTCTGATTTTAGTACTCATGATGCAGTTTCATCCTGATCTTTGGCTGAGTCTTGGGCTTCTAACTGGGTCAGCAGTAATGGCTTATAGCTCAATAACTTTGCCGCTTCCTGACCACCTTTGAACACCGCTAGTGCTTTTTTTTCATCGCCAACCAACATCAGTGTAGAGTTGTTAGCACCATCTCGCATCAAATGACTGGCATATGTTCTGCCGGTCATTTGTCGGGGATATTGAGCCAGGGGATTACGTCGGTAACTAACATATCGGCTTTCAAATTCTCGTTGCTTAAATGGTTCGTCTCTGACGTACATCTCGCATAACCGCACCCATCCGCCCATGTCGTAGATAACCGCGTGAATCAGTGGATCATCAAACACCAGGCTTTTATCGCCACCGATACGACGTATAGCATTCATGACCTTTGTCCAAGCTTGTTGTGCCTGCTGTAGAGAACTACCTTCCAAAGCTGCAACCAACTCCCCTGGTTTAGGCATAAAGCGATGACCTTCAGGACTCATGCAGTAATTAATTACCGCTTTTTCAAAATCTATCAGCGAGTATTGATGCAGGAAAAGCCAATAATTTTCAATATCTGTCATAGAAATGTCCGTGACAAACATCTGCGCCAGACCAGTGAGCAATTCTACAAATCGCTTTTTATCTTTGGCTTCCATGATTGACCTCCTCGGTAGAATTGCTTTGACTTAACCATTGTTCAGCCGCTGCAATATTGCTTTGCAACCGTTGTTCCGATTTGCCCAAAGGACGCGGTGGATTTGTCGCGTTGCGAATAAAGCGGTCGATCTGATCAGCAGATTTAAAAATTACATGCAAGCCATCATAGCGCTCGCCTCGATCATTTTGCCCCATATTATGGGGCGTACAGGCACACCCACGAATGGCTTGGCATAATGCGGTCATGTCATAACCCATCGCTAAGGCGTTGTGAATACTTTTTTGGCGGCTTTTGTCTAACACAGCTTTGGGGTGATTCATGATGCGCTGCCAATAAGCAAAAATTTTTAGCGGCGCTTCAGACGACGATTTATCGTGTTTGGGTTTTTCCTTCCCACACCCTTCCTTTTCCCGTTCCAGTTCCAGTTCCTTTCCACATTCCCTTCCATATTCCTTTCCCTTTCCTTTCCCCTCGTGCTGATTTAAGGCAAATAAAGTAGCGTGATCTTCAGGAGGCTCACACGTTGGCGGCGCGAGCGGTGGTTGTAATAATTCCCTATTTTTACAAGCATTTATAAATTGCCTATCTGTAATTTTGCTCTCAAATAGTAGACGTTGCTCTTCCTGCAACGACACATTTACAATTCCATCATTGATTATCATTTTCTTATGCGAATTAATATATTTTCTGGAAATTGAAGCCGCCACATGATCTAGTAATCCAGCCGTGGGGTTCGCGAGAGCCACGGGTGAAGCAGCCATGGTCTGCGCATTCAAATCATGAACATTCAGGCTATTTACATCCAGAAAATAGTTGGTATTGGTCGAATCAAGCGGCGTTTTTAAGACAAGGCCTTGCTTGATATCTGGAATCTGGCTTTTGGACTCTTTGTTATTGATACATTGGTGCTTAGACCAACTTGGAATATAACCATAAACGATCCCTTGGACTTCATAGGCCACCACAAAACCCGACTCTGCCAGCGCATCGAGTACAGTTGGCATCTCAACGTTGTCGTAAGGCAAAATATCTAGTTTTAACCGACGCGGCTGCCAACGAAACCGCCCTTCACGATCACAGCAGGTAAATAAGCCAATATAAACTAAACGTAAAGGCAGCTGATAGCGTTGTTCCGCTTCAAATAGCCCTTCATGCTTAAAAAGCTCAGGCTTAACAGTTCTAATTCGACCCATCATTATCTCCTTTTGGTTGTTGTAAAATAAAATAGCCTCGCACCATGATCTGTAAGATCATCATTTCTTTAGATAAATCAAATTTTTTATTGAAATTCTGTTTTGCTTTTTTCGCATAGGCGACGATTTCTTTATGACTTAAACTGAGAATGCGTTTCTGCTCTTCGGTGGGATACTGCGTCAACCGAGCTGCGGTGGAAATTCCAATTATTTTTTCATCCATCGCCCGAATTAAACTGGCACAGCCTAATTCAATGACTCGCTTTGCCTCTCGGTAGGATTGGTGATTACCCAAAGCTACATATTTTGCTGCCATCACATCACTCCGATACTTTTTCGCGTCAAAATTTTGACGCGCCAGTGAAGATTTTTGACGATTATTTTGATCAATTTTCTTTCTTTCCTGGGTTTTCAAGGCTTCTTCATAGGCTATACCCTGCTTGACTCGTTCACTGATCGGGAGATGATGAATAGTAAAGGAATGACTATCTAGTTGCTGCTTCAAAACCGTGCTGAGACCCTGTAATAATTGATGGCGCGATACGGTATTATCGGTTGCGCGCTCTATTAAAATAGCGTCTTCTATGCTAATTTTACGTGCCGAATTCAATAAATAGCTCACACGCTCTGGTTTTACCCCCATCTTTCGCGCGAGTTTCTTTTGAGAGCCGCAATAGCGAATGGCCTTACTGATCCAGTAATCAAGCATGAGGGCATCGCTCCTACGATTTAATTTTAATTCCGTCAAAATTCATAAAAATCATGCTAACCCAAAAACACAGTGAAATTTCACTGTATTTTTGTAATAACATAATCATCATCAAAAACACTTAATCATCAAGGGATATCACGATGAACGGACAATAATTTAATTGAATTAAAATTGGAGTCAAATTCCAGAGAACAGGGAAACCAAACCTTTTTTCTCTAATGAAACTATTATTTGAGAATCACCGAATGGTTTTCTGCTGAAAACAATTAACATTTTGGAGAGAAATATGAAAAAAACAGAACCAACAGAAGCTTTTAAAAAGCTTTTTCAAACCAGGACAGACCTCTTAACTCGAAAACAGGCTGCGGAATATTTAGGGATTACCCCTCGTACTCTTGCGGTGTGGGCTTGTGTAAAGCGCTATGGCTTGCCTTACGTTAAAATAGGCAGGCTGGTTAAATATCGGCGGTCAGATTTGGATAGTTTTATTGAACATCGAACAATTATATAATAAAATTCAATAATTAACAGGAAGATAAAATGAGTAAAATTCTTGAAAAAATCTGTTGGATTTGCGGTGGCATTGCCACTACAAAAGAACACATAATCAAAAAAACAGATGTAGAAGCCTTGTTTGGATCGAGAAGCTACCAAAATAAAAAAATATTCAAAACGGACTTCGATAGAAATAAAAATTTTGCTATTCAGGGCGCTAGCTCTAATCAGTTAAAACATGATGTTAATTTTTGTGCAAAATGTAATAGCGAGACAACTCAGCCATACGATAAAGCGTATAAAGAATTTTCAACCTATATCCGAAATAACTTTAAAGAAATTAAAAAGAACAGATTCATGAATATGAATTTAATTTTTGGTAAACGAAAATCAAAAGAAATGCAAAAAAATTTGTTTTGCTATTTTATAAAATGCTTTGGTTGTCAATTAGACAAATTGGGACTGTCAATCCCTAATGAAATAAAATATACCATCTCCTCAGGATTTGATTTTAAAAATACACTTAAAATACGCATTTTCATTGACAAAAGAGAAAATCATCTAGGGAATATACCTTTTGATGGGATATATAGAAATGGGAACCATAGCGACTATTTGTGGGCACAATATAATGGCTGGTTTACAACAATTTATATATATAATCAATTAGAACTACGACCTGATGAATGGTGCGGAAAATCTAAAAGAATTTTTCTCACTAATAAAGTCCCAGACTGGCAAGATTTAATTTAATTAATTTTCGATCGTAAAAACTAATTTTGGTCAAAGCCCCCTATTTTTTTAAGGAAGCTGCTAGAGGTGACAGAGCAGCTTTAAAAAAGCTGTAAATGGCAAGCTCACGCTGCCATCTATTTTATACATGTTGACTGCTATCTTATCTGGAGAGTCCATTCATTAACTTTTCTATATTAAGAGATGAGAGCGAGCTTTGAATCTTAAAACATCCTAGATCAATCTCACTTGGCATAACAAAATAACTTTTCTCATATTTTTCAAGCAATTTCATTGCTTCAGTCTTCTGATCTTGAGTCAAGTTTTCATAAAGTGCATCTCTATCTCTCTGATTCCATTTTAAATTTTCTTCAGCCATTTTATCGAAAGGCTGTACATTTAATCGTACCCATGAAGCTACAGATAAGTTTTCCCATACATAAGCAAGAACATAATTTTGGGGAACTCCAATACCTTGCCTATATAAATCACTTAACGTACCTTGTGCGGCAGTGTTTCCATTTTTAGCAGCTTTAGTAAGCCAGAAAATAGCTTTATTGACATCTGGAAGGGGAACTGGTGCCTTATCGTTTTTAACATCCCACGAATCTTTTGTTTGGTTTTTACCAGAAATATTAATTTCATTGAGATATATTTCTGCAAGATTATTTTGAGCCAAACTAGAACCAAGATCAGCAGCTTTCTCATAATTCTTTATAGCTTGAATTAAATCTTGGGGAGCACCTTTTGCCCCATAAAAAAGACTACCACTCCTATATTTTGCTTCAAACAAATCGCCTAAAATAAAGTACGGATATGCACTATTGCCATTAATAGAAACAGATTTATTCAACCTTTCAACGACTTCATTAAAACTGGCATTATCATGAATGAAATTTAACCTACAAATACCCGTCATAAAATAATAGAACGCGGAATTTTCTTCTAGGTTTTTTTGGTCACCGTCGTATTGTTGACATTTTTCTACCACAGTCTCATTTACTGGATTTATTGTGGTAGAATTGCTCTGCTCAGCAAATGATTCAGAACATCCAATCCAAATAAAAATTAATAAGATTATTTTTTTCATAACTTATCCTTAAAAAAGAAGAGCATATTTGTCAATTCTACTTATGGGTAGGTTATAAATGAGCTTTCATTATCCAATAATAAATTAAACCAGCAATAACAGTGCTTGCTATACCTGCCCCCCATGATACTAGATTAGGCCAGTACCGTTCTAACCATATTGGTTTTTTTTCCTTCATACAAATATAAGCGTTTGGAATAAAACGAGAATGTACCCATACAAAGATTTGAAGCAATAAAAATATGAAAAGTACGAATAGACCACGAAATATTGTAGAATTTATACTTGGGATAATAACAAGCATTGCCATAAAAATTAACGCGCCAATATTGAGTCCGAATTTTTTATACGCAGTAATTAGAGCAATTTTATATTTCTTTAAAAAGATAGCTAAACCTTCCGCTTTACCTATCACCCATGATTCTTGCACACCCTGAACACGTAGGCTATTAGCACCATGTGCTCTTAACTCGATCGTGACTGTACGAGCAATTCCATTACTTTCTATTTCCTGAATATGCATTCTTAAATAATTCAAAATATCGAGATGTTGCGCATCTTTTAAAAAATCTTCTTCATATTTCGTAATTTCACTTCCGTAATTTATATTATAGGTTACGATCAATCGACTTGAGGTAAAGTCCTTTTTAATTTGATTAAAGAGTTGCTTAATATCAACCATAAATAATCGGATAGAATCAATATCAATATTTTTTGCATGAATCTGCTCAGGCGTTATTGAATCAAAATGTACTGGAAAAAAATCATGAGGGAAAGCGTTAAAAGTTCCGCCTGTACCTATAGTAGTCTCCCATTTTCCTCTAAGCTGACCCTGAGGGGTAAGGATTGCTTCCAACGTTAGAATCCCAATTTTCTGGTCATTCATCTACTTCTTTAGTTGGCTTACTCGTTATTCTCAGTCTATCTGTAAATGCTCCAGTAACCTCATATACTGTTATACCAAATTTATCGTCCATTACACGCACAAAACCCTGAATGCCAGGTTCGGTTTCTTTAAACTCTATAAACAAGTTACCGGTATTAGTACCGAATAATTTACCTACCCAAAGCTTCCCAATACTTGTTGCCATCTAAATTGCCTTATACTTTCATCCATATAAAACGTAGCACTAATGTAGCAAAAAATAATCCTTCCCTATCGGGGGATCATATAACTATTTGATTATATTGAAGCTGGCGATCTGAATCGAACAGACGACCGGCTGATTACAAAGTCTCGTATCAGGGTTTCTATTTTTGTCTATATTTTTCTATCTATTTATATTTAAAGATTTTTTTACTTTTTTGATCTTCTCTATTTTTCTTTAAACTACTATAAATTTCTATATTTTTCTTTGCACATTTACACCCAGATTACACCTACGACATGAGATCGTAAAACCAGCTTCATATTAATTTGGAAATGATCCTATCATAAAGGAGGCTATAGAGCTATAAATAACCTACACATAAAATTAAAAACCCACCCTGCCTTAAGGTCTAAATCGTGGAAAGACAAGCTATTGTGATTATCAATTTAGATAATCGTAAATGGTTAGTATTTGTATAAATTTAATACAAATACGGTAAAATGTATAAAGCAAAAAAAACTGTTACCTTGAACTAAATTCAACTCAAAAAGTATCGAGTTCTTTAGTTTAATTTGCGGACATAATTCTTCAACTATGGCAGCTAGAGCAATGTATAGTGGAATCAGTATAAAGCGTTCGGTTTTTTTCAAATGCAAAGGCGCTTGGTCTGGGTGTGCGACCCTAGTTTAATCTGAAGTTCCCAAGGCAGTATTTCCACTTGAAAAATTTTAAACCAGCCCCAAATAGAAAACCAATGAGCGATATATTGAACCGGATCGTCATTTTCACGATTTCACAAATGGTCTTCTTAATATAATTGACCCATCACCAAATATATAGATTGGGAGTTTCTTGTTATGGATAAAAAACAGCCGCCAGCCCTAAAAGATAAAGCCAAACCAAGGAGTGAGATAAAATGCACAGGCGTTTCAAACAAAGTTCGTCTTCAAGTCATGTCCGAATGTGGCGGCATGTGTTGTCATCCTGAATGTAGCAAACTCTTATATCAAGAAGAAAAAGGTTCTCTTGTAGGAGAATGCGCTCATATTATTTCTCGAAATTCCGGTGGCCCAAGAAACGATGATCGTGTCTCCCAAAAAGAAAGAAACCAAGCTCATAATCTTCTTTATCTTTGTCTCGAACATCATAAGATCGTTGATGACCTAGCGAATATAAACAAATATACAGCGGAGACATTAAGAAAGTGGAAAAACGACCGTAAAGAATATATGGATAGAATTAGTAAAAACATTAACCCTAGTTCTCAGACTCTTATCCGTGATATCAGAAAAGCAAACAATCAAGATAAATCTTTTAAGGACATTCTAAAGAAAATGCTTTTAGTCTGTCGGGATTTAATTTATCGTAATCGCTTAACAGAAGCAGAAATTTTATTTAGTCAAATTTCTATTTTCATTTCAGGATTAAATGATTCAGAGCTTATTATTGATTATCAATTGATTAGATCTCTTTTCTATATAAAAGAGGAGAAAATTAAAAATTCTAAAGAAATATTATTGGAATTAGCGCAAGAGTTCCCTAACAATATTGAGCTTATGTTTGAATATATAGAAATCTGCAACAATTTTCCAGAAAGTTCTGATAAAAATAATGAATTTGAACAAAAATTCCGACAAATTGATCCAGAAAATCCTCGGATTCTCTTAATAGCTTTAGAAAGGATGTATATTAATAAACAAAAATTTGATGAAAACGTTTCTATTTCCAGTATCGATAACCTGCTTATTAAGAGTAAATTTTTACGTATATGTGCGCTTTTAGCTTACGATAACGGAGAAAAAAGCAAAAGTGAAATTTTGATTAACGAATGGGAAAATCAGCAACCTGACTCCACTAAACCTCATTTAATTAGAACCTTGTTTAAAATTTCAGACTTACTCAACAATCAAACTTTAAACCCAGATAAATTAATGCACGGATTAGATATCTTACAAGAAGTGGAAAAGAAGATAGCGCTTAAAAACCCCTTACATATCAGAGAAAAAATAGCTTTATTAACTCAGGAGTTTGTTATATATCGACACTTGTTAGACTACTCTACCGATGTTCCTGATTTAAACGATATGCATAATAGCATAATTGATCTTATCGAAAAATGTTATTTCAACCCCTTTATTAACGACACTTTAGAACGGCTTCTCCCTCTATGGAAATTAAATGTAGATTATTGGCGAAAAATAATAAGTAATATATTACATTCTAAGTGTCTTCCTTCTAATAAATTGATTGAGCTATTGTTCTTACAAGCCATACAACACAGTATATTAAAAGAAGAATTGTGCGACTTCATTAAAAAAACGCATCGTAATGACCTTACTGAACTTATAACTTCAATTTCAAATAAAAATCCTTCTGATATTGCAAATTTACTCAATGTTAAAAATGATACGAGTTTTTCCTTAGCTTTTCTGGCATTTTTAGAAGATAAAAAATTAGTTATAAACCTTAAAGGATTAATAAATATAGAACAAGATAATATCGATCATGCAAATTTCATATACGCAGAAGCCTTAATACAAAATGGTATGGCATCGGAAGCTCTCGAACTTATAGATAAGATTCCTTTGGAAAGAATCAGTTTTTGTACTCTTTTCAAGATTGAAAAGTTAGCCTATGAATATAACTATTGGGATCTTTTTATTAAAATAAGTAATAAGATTATAAAATCTTCAACAAAAGAAGACTATAATACCTATATTCATGCCAAATTAGCAATTGCTTATCATTGTCAGAGTGACGATAGCAATGCTGTACAACATGCAGAAAAAGCTTTAGATAAAGCCGAGTATTTAGATGAACAAATAGCCCAAAAAATTCTTGTTCAAATTGTGAATTCTATTGAATTGATGAAGTCTTCAGAAGCTGCTTGTGATATATATTCTAAATATTCTAATATCAAACGTACCTTTTCAATGGCCATCGCCGAATCCCAAATGTACATACAATCAGATTTAGAAAATAAGTTTGATAAAGCAGTCTCCATCCTTCTCAACGCTTTTTATAGCTTGAAAGAATATAAAGATGAAGTCTTCGCGAAGGCGTTTCATTTAATTAATGAGTTAAACAATTTTAAAAATATTTCTCTAGAATCTGAAAAAACTATAACAGAGAATTTATTTTTTCAAATTAGCGGATTAGAAAATTGGTTTTATATTGGTGAAGAAGAAAAAAAATTAGATGCCATTTTCCTTGCTCCTAACACAGACAATTATGGAGCTATAATAAACAAAAATCTTCAAGAAGAATTTTTTTGGCCAGCCAATAAATTTTCATCTCCAGATAAAAAGCGTAAGATTACTTATGTATTATCGCCTATAGCATACTTAGTAATACGTTGCCAAGTAGCGATGAATCGAGTAGCTGACCTTGGAACTGCATCGATTTGGAAGATTAGCCTAGCTGATGAAACTGGACAATTTAACTCTAAGAATTTGATTAAGTTTTTAAAAGAATCTTCTCAAAGAAGAGATAATTTTTTTGAAACATTTAAAAATAGTTTACTGCCTATCTCATTTTTATGTCAATCAGAAGGAAATATATTTTCTGCCATGAGAAGAATTACTTCAGAACAAAAAGGTTTCGTATTTTGCAATAATACTAAACCGGAAGATTGGGATAGGCAATTACAAGTAGCAAAAGAAGCTTTGACAGGAAAACCCTGTTTTTTAGATGGTTTTACAGCACTAATACTTGTAAGAGCTAATATTCTCGAATTAGTGATTAAATCAGTTCCGAATTTATGTACTCCGGCCTCTACGATGCGTCTTTTAAGAGAGATAGCCAAGGA
The DNA here is from genome assembly GCA_963697455.1 of uncultured Pseudomonadota bacterium. Lineage (GTDB taxonomy): Bacteria > Pseudomonadota > Gammaproteobacteria > Coxiellales > Coxiellaceae > JAFEDN01. The sequence continues at coordinate 62,314 of CAVOOI010000029.1, forward strand.
AATGTATACTTCTGACAGTCACTTAGGAAGCCTAAATATAGAGAATGGCAGTTTACAATATTCTAAAACAGATAAGGCTGCAGCAGAAGCTTTTCGAAAAAAGTTAATTGAAGCAGCAAATTTATTAGATAACTCTGAAAGAAAATATAATCTCAAAAGAAATTCTAAAAGTTCTAATGAAAATAAGCTGGATAATGTTCTGCCGCCATACTTTACAGATACTTTCAGACTCGCTCAGGAAAACAACGTATCTGTTTTAACCGATGATGGGCTTCTTAATATTGCATATACTGCAATGGGCGAAAATAAATTACCCGAACAATTTTCCTCTATAAGTTTAATACAACAAATGAGAGATACAGGCCTCTGTTCATGGGCAGATTATTTAAATTATTTTTCATTGCTTTGTAGTTACCGCTATTGTTTTCTTTCTATAAGTGCGGACGACTTGAAGAAGTCAATGACTTATTCTTCACCGGGTGGAATTATATCAATATCTCCAAAAAATCTTCTCAAATTTAACTTAGAAATGACACTTTCACAAAGTTACGGAATAGACGATCTGACAGCCATAGAGATCATAGCTGAATTTTTTAAAATGGTAATACTAGATGACTCTATTATTGCAGAAGTTTCTAAAGAAATTTTTGATATTACTATTGTTAAGTCTCTTCAAAAAAGATATTCAAAAATCTTACTACAAAAAATTTTTCAAAAATCTACTCAAGAAATGCAATTTGATATTTGGCTTACTTCATTAAGTAAACTAAAAATTGAAATCCTTAGACACCGACTGCTAAGATTTGAGTATATTTCTACACCCCCCACATGCTTAATGACAGAAGTATAAATTTGAATTTATTATACTATATAAGATCAGTAAACCATAGCCGATCAACACCACATCCTACCTCATTAAGCCTCTATAGAGCGGTCGATATCGACGATCCACTCGAACCCGCTGAAAAGGATGCACTGGAAGAAGAAGAGGTTCCTGTTGCAACAGAGTCAGTCACCACACTCGACAGGACTGATAGAGGTGCATATAATCCACCCGGGCGAGTTAGTAAGGACGTGAGTCCAAGTCCACTCACCATCGCTTGAGTTTGGGCAGTAGTGGGCGCTGCTTTGGGAATACTCAATGCCTGGCATAAGTTTTCTAAATCAGCACGCAATTCTGTACTTAACCCGGTAATCGTGAGGGAAGTTGACGTCACTGCTATAGTAGGGGGGTGATCCGAACATACGACTTGCACAATATCTGCTAACTCTTTGAGTGATGATCCACAAGGAAGATGAGTGCTAATTTGCAGATGATCCACATCCGCAATCCATTGTGAATCAGCCTCTAATAATGAAGCTCGGAATCTTAAATTCAAATCAATTGATTGTCCACCCACATGATTGTATATATACAATAAACCACTATAATAAAGAAGTACACGACCGTCATTCAATAAAGTGACATTCGTTCCCCTTGCTGATGAAAACTTATCAACATCTTCATAAGATGTCATGCAAAAACCTTTTGTTACGTCCCATACTTTAATACTATTTGCATCAAAACTCATGATGTAACCATTGGGGAGTGCAATAAGATTTATTAACTGATCTTTGAGTGTTATAGTGAATAGACAAATTCCTTTAACGGCATCCCAAATTTTAAGATAATGTTTTTCAGTTTGGCCTAACTTATGATGCATATACCCAATAACATACCCATCAAATGTAATCGTTAGATACTTAAAAGATATCATATTAGAGATCGGACTATTCACGTTTTTCATTTCTGATTCCGCTAATGTTACTCTATGCTTACCACTAGCTATTTCAAATACTGCTAATGAATCATTAAAATCCGTCAACAGAAACTGAGCATCAGGACTTATTACTAAGTGTTGGAAAAAATTACTTTGTAGTTCTATAAAATTTGTACGTGAATGGTCAGTTATGTCAATAATATCAATTTTTGAATCGCAGTACGGCATTCCATGCTTCTTAGGCTTCCAGTATCTCTCTAATAAACGCCCACCTGGAAAAACACATATCGCACCAATATGATAGTCTGATGGTGCAGCAGCACATTTCAATTCTTGATAAGCTTTTTGATCAATATCCCACATCTGAACGCTATCTCCAACTCGTTTTACTACTTGCCCCTTGGCAATAGTATAAATCCGGAAATTATCTAAATCTGATGAATCAGTAGTACGCCGTATCTGACCTGGTAGTAATATCCTCTCATTCCTGATTACATCGATAATCATTAGAAGATCATGGCGTTCAACTATCAAACGCCCATCAGGAAGTGAACCAGCCAAACGAGAGATATCATAAATACCATCACCAAGGGGAATAGCAGTTCGTTTCAATTCTAATTTGCTTTCCTTTACATCATGTAGAATCATCTTGATATCTTGGACGAATGGATTTGTAAGCAACGCTGTCGTTAATACCTTACGTAATTCAGCCGGCGTTTTAACAAATGGAACCGGTTCCCACACTTTGTTTCCGCGTGTATAGCCTGCAACTTCTTTGATCTGCTGCTTAACAAATTGTATCGCTGCACGTTGACCACGTAATTCCGCATGCAGCATTAGCGCTTCCTCACTTTCTTTTTGCTCCAATTGCGCAATCTGTTCTGCGTGCCGATGCGTAATAATCTCACCCTGTTCCGCTATCGTAGCCCGCAGCTCTTTGATCTCTACCGCTTGCGCCTTCACTAAACTTTGCAACTGTTCCATGGTTTGCTGCATCTGCAATAATGCAATACCTACCGTGCCAGATTGTTGCAGTTGAGCCTGTTGTTGTTGTGCCAATGCAACTACACAATGACGCAAGGTTGAAGCTGCCGTTTCCTGTCCACAGGCTAAACCCACTTGTTCGGCAGTCTGTCCCGCATCATTTTTAATCTCTGATGATGCACCTGCTTTGATAAGCAAAGTAATCGCTTCCCTTGCGCCACACGCCACTGCCGCATGTAGCGCCGTATTTCCTTCACTGTCTTTTACAGTTAAATCCACTTTACTCCTCAGTAACGTCGTAATGATCTCTACATCATTGTTCATTGCTGCTAAATGCAACGCCGTCATTTGTCGTTGCTTTTCACCCGGCATCGTCGGTAAATCAATCGGCATTACATCAGCCAAGTGTTTTCCCATTTGAATGGCTAACTGGCACATCATTTGCGGATCCCGATCGGGAGTCATGGTATAATGAATTGGTAATTTACCTGTACTGTCTTTTTTAAGTAGTAGCAATAAACCTAATCCTTCCGCGCGTTTTTCTTCTAATGCTAGTAAATGATCCACCGCTGCTAACGTTCCTTTTGTACAGGCCAAATGCAGCACGGTTTTACCTCGGTAGGCTGCATACTCCTTTTCTTCAAAACTAAACGTCCAACTGCCCAACCGAGGATCCCGATCGCACCGCTGTTTGATCACCTCCAATTTCCCTTCGATACACGCCTGCTCTAATTCTCTTACCCAACTTCGCGGCAAGTAAAGTTCCTCTGAATCTCTTAAACCAAGGTTTTGTTCTAAAAACTCATTCACTTCCCTCAATTTCGTCTTGTTTGGCCGTAATGTCTTATCCTCTAATCGCTCGTTATCCCATGGATTCGTATCATGATCTTTCAACCACGTCTCAATCTGTTCTCGTTCATACGTATCTCCTGCCGCTGTAATCACAGGATCCGTAAAAAGTTTCTTGGTAAAATGGCTATCTTTCAAAACGCTCGGAATCGGGATCGTCACCGCTATCGGTGTCATTAATGACTCAGCAGTCGATTGCTTCTTAGCATCTTGGCTCACATCCAGTAAGGTGGGCAGTAACACTAAAGGTGAAGCCGTATAAAAATACGGCTTGATTGTCTGGTCGCTTGATGATCCTAGTTTCATGATTTAACTCCTGCTTATAATGAAATATATCTTAGGATAGAATAGTCGATAGTGGGCTACTCGAGATCGTTGAAGAGGATGTACTTGTGCTAGAGGAAGAGACTCCTAGAACAGTGGTGGGTGTGGTCACACCCGAGACCGGTCTTCCGGATAGCGTCGGCAGGGGTGCATATAATCCTCCCGGGCGACTCAATAAAGAGGCGATTCCGCTCATTGTTGCCTGAGTTCCCGGTGTCGCTTTAGGAATACTCAACGCTTGACATAACTCTTCCAAATCAGACCGTAGTTCCGTACTCAATCCAGTAATAGTCAGCGAGGTCGACGTCAATGCCATCGTCAATTGATGATCGGAGCAGGCCCTTTCTAACAGGGTGCTCAAGGCTTTGAATTCTGATTCACAAGGAAAACTCGTCTTAATTTGAATATGATCCGCTCCAACAGTCCAGCTTGGATCAGATTCCAATAATTGAACACGAAAGCTTACCTCAAGTTCAATCGATCGCCCTACAATCTGATAAATACGAAATTCTTTATGAAGGATAATGAATACACGACCATCAGGCAGTAACTTAACACCTGATGTTACATTGAAATATAAAAATTCGTCAAAACTACTAATAGATGCAATACAAACTCCTTTTAGTACATCCCATACCTTTAAGATATTCTTCTGCTTTCCACAAAAATACATAACGTAACCGTTGGTTAACGCAAGAAAAGCACCTATATTATCTTCTGCGATTTCAGTCGTAGCAATACAAATTCCTTTAGCAATGTCAAAAGTCTTGAGGTAAGCGTTGCCAACAAAACCAGGACGACCTTGCCACGTCTTAATAAAAAGATATCCATGAGCTGTGATCGTTAAATTATCGAGTCTTTCTTGATAATCTGATGTCCCCGGTCCGCCCTTAAATTCTGCTAATGTCATCGTGCGTTTGCCGCTGTTTACTTCCCATACTGCTAATGTTGCTAATGCTCGGTGGTCACGCTCAATTCCAATTAAAAACTGACCATCTGCGGTTACAGCTTGGATATAAGGTGTTTGATCGAATGCTAGTGTCGTACTTCGATCAGCAACAACATCTATAAAGCTCACCTTGAGAGTATGAGTCTGAGTTCCTGAATCAAATTTCCTATAATTGACTATCAAACGCCCATCTCGAAGAAGAAAAAAAGCTGCTATTTCAAAACCAGCCTCATACGAGCATTTTAATTCTTGATAAGTTTCTCGCTCAAAATCCCATATTGCTAATTGATTTACATTACCAGAAGATTGTCCTACTACTTTGTTGTTTGACAAAAGCACATGTTTATAAGAGCTTGACAGAGGAAGATCGGTTATTTTTTCTAGCCTTATATGAGAAGGTATATGAATAACGGCAAGATAATCTCGACCATAAGAATGACCAGTATTACCTCTAATCACCAAACGTCCATTAGGTAAACTAGCAATTAATTGTGAAATACCTGATGGGATAATGGGGTTATCTAAAATAGTAGTTACCTGTTTTAACTCCAAGTTATCTTCTTTTTGATCATGTAAAATCATCTTAAGACTCTTCGCCCAAGGAAAAACCGGTAAAGCTGCTATCAATGCCCTTCGCAATTCAATGGGAGTCCGAATAAATTCAATGATCTCCTGTACTTGAATATCATCAGACATATTTCTTGTCATGTGCTTTAATTGTTTTTGTACGCATTTCATTGCAACCCGCGACTCATACAATTCTGTATGCAATACTGCGTAATCCATACTTGTTTTTTCTTCTCGCAATTTAATCTGTTCTGCTTGCTGCTGCTTAATAATTCGATCCTGTTCTGCTTTCATAGCTCGCAGCTTCTCGATCTCTGCCGCCTGTGCTTTCACTAAACTTTGCAATTTTACCATTGCCTGCTGCATCTGCGATAATACGATCCCTACCGGACCCGCTTGCTGCAATTGACTCTGCTGTTGTTGTACTAGTTCAGCGATACTTTTCTTCAACATCTCGACCGCAGCAGTTTGTTTACACTCAGTCCCAACCAGCTCTGGCGTTTGGTACGCATCATTTTTAACCTCTGATGATGCACCCGCTTTGATAAGTAAAGTAATCGCTTCTCCTGCGCCACACGCCACTGCCGCATGTAGCGCCGTATTTCCTTCACTGTCTTTTACAGTTAAATCAACTTTATTCCTCAGTAACGTCATAATGGTCTCCACATCGTTGTTCATCACCGCTAAATGCAACGCCGTCATTTGTCGTTGCTTTTCACCCGGCATCGTCGGTAAATCAACGGGCGCTACTTCAACCAAGTGTTTTCCCATTTGTACAGCTAACTGGCGCATCATTTGCGGATCCCGATCGGTGGTCATGGCATAATGTATCGGTAATTTACCGGTACTATCTTTTTTAAGTAGTAGCAATAAACCTAATCCTTCCGCGCGTTTTTCTTCTAATGTGAGTAAATGGTTCACCGCTGCTAACGTTCCTTTTGCACAAGCCAAATGCAGCATGGTTTTACCTCGGTAGACTTCATACTCCTTTTCTTCAAAACTAAACGTCCAACTACTTAACCGAGGATCCCGATCGCACCAACGTTTGATCACCTCCAATTTCCCTTCCATACACGCCTGTTCTAATTCTCTTACCCAACCTCGCGGCAAGTAAAGCTCATCTGAATTCCTTAAATTAGCGTTCTGTTCCAAAAATTCATTGACTTCCCTCATCTTCGTCTTGTTCGGACGTAAAGTCTTATCTTCCAATCGCTCGTTATCCAATGGATTCGTATCATGATCTTTCAACCACGTCTCAATTTGTTCTCGTTCATACGTATCCCCTGCCGCTGTAATCACAGGATCCGCAAAGATTTTCTTCGTAAAATGGCCATCTTTTAAAGCACTGGTAATCGGAACCGTCACCACCGTTGGCGTCATTAATGACTCTGCAGCCAATTGTCTCTTCGCATCTTGGCTCACATCCGGTAAGGTAGGTAGTAACACTAAAGGTGAAGCCGTATAAAAATATGGTTTGATTGTCGTTTGGTCGCCTGATGATCCTAATTTCATGATTTAGCTCCTTACAATACTTGGCTACTTGAGGTTGTTGAAGAGGATGCACTCGTGCTGGAGGAAGAGACTCCTGGATCGGTGGTAGGTGTGGTCACACCCGAAACCGGTCTTCCTGATAGCGTCGGCAGGGGTGCATATAATCCTCCCGGGCGACTCAATAAAGAGGCGATTCCGCTCATTGTTGCCTGAGCACCCGGTATCGCTTTAGGAATACTCAACGCTTGGCATAATCCTTCCAAATCAGATCGTAGTTCCGTATTCAATCCAGTAATAGTCAGCGAAGTCGACGTCAGTGCCATCGTCAATTGATGATCTGGGCAGGCCGTTTCTAACAGGGTGCTTAAGGCTTTGAGTTCTGATTCACAAGGAAAACTCGTCTTAATTTGAATATGATCCGCTCCAACAGTCCAGCTTGGATCAGATTCCAAGAATCGAGCACAAAATCTTAGATTTAATTCTATCGCGCATCCACCTACATGATCATAAACAGAGAAACAATACCTACCTTGTTCATTGACAATCATGCGACCATCGACCAATAATGCAGCATCAAAATGGTATCCATTCTCAGCCAACCCTGTACAAGAACCCTTTTCTACATCCCACATTTGAACAGGACCACCCCATGTAGAACTCACAATGAAACCATTCGGTAATGCAAGAAGGCTTGTTGGCTGAGATTGAGAAAGTTTTATACTGGATATACAAGTTCCTTTTTTGATATCCCAAGTTCTAAGATACCAGTACTGCGCATCATCTGCTTTAAACCCAGCAACATACCCATGAGTTGTGATTGTTAAATGCTTGAAAAAGCCATACCAATTTAATTTATTACTCCTCACGTCTTTCACTTCTGATTCTGCTAACGTCACCAAGTGTTTACCGCTGGCTATTTCAAATACTGCTAACGAGGAATTAAAATCCGAGGAATTAAAATCAGTAATCAACAGTTGATTATCCGGGGATACCGTTAAGCATTGATAGAAATCATATAATTTCCGATTATTAGTTTGGATAAGGGTAGTGCTCCTTTGATTAATAGTATCAATTAGGTTAATCTTTGAATCGAAATCATACTCGTACTCACTTTTAGAATTTTTCTTTCCACTTGAATTCATCTTATGATAGCTCACTAGCAAACGACCATCCGTTAAGGCCGTTACTAAGCGACGAGCACAGGTTGGTTCATTTATATATTTCAATTCTTGACAAGTTTGTTGCTCAATATCCCATACCGCCGGCACTGAAGAACGTGGAGGTTGAACTAACTCTCCTACTATTTGCCGCCCATTCGATGTAATCATTAAACCAGTCCATGTAGAAACCACACCAGGCAACAAAACTTTCTTGTTATGGATCATATCCATGACTATCAAACGCTTAGATTCCTGGGAACCACCATAGGCTGCCACTAAACGTCCATCCGGCAAGGTACCCACCAACTTAGAAAAGTTGAATTTATCATAAATAACGGTCTCCTTTTTTAATACGGACTTATTTTCCTTTGTATCGTGTAAAATTATCTTAATATCTTGGGCGAATGGATTCGCAAGCAATTTTGCCGCTAATGCCTTACGTAATTCAGCCGGTGTCTTAACAAATGGCACAGGTTCCCACACTTTGCTATCGCGCATAGAACTCGAAAATTCTTTAACTTGCTGCTCAACATGCTCTATCACCGCACGTTGACCACGTAATTCTGCGTGCAACACCAGGGATTCCTTACTTTCTTTTTGCTCTAAGTGTGCCATTTGTTCTGCGTGCTGATGCCTAATAACCTTATTCTGTTCCTCTATCGTAGCTTGCAGTTCTTGGATCTCTGCCGCTTGCGCGTTCACTATACTTTGCAACTGTTCCATGACTTGTTGCATCTGCAATAATGCAATACCTACCGAGCCAGCTTGTTGCAGTTGAGTCTGTTGCCGCTGCGCCAACAGAGCTATACAATGTCGCAGGGTTAAAACTGCCGTTTCCTGTCCACAGGCTAAACCCACTTGTTCGGCGGTCTGCCCTGCATCATTTTCTACATCCATTGCAGCGCCAGCTTCAATCAGTAGACGCACTACATCGACCGCCTCATGATCGACTCCACCATTATGCAACTTCGCTACTGCCCCACAAGCCATAGCAGCGTGTAAAGCTGTATTGCCTTGACCATCTTTAACCGTTAAGTCTACTTGACGTGCCAACAATGTTTTTATAGTTTCTACATCATTACTCATTGCCGCTAAATGCAACGCCGTCATTTGTCGCTGCTTTTCACCCGGCATCGTCGGTAAATCAACCGGCGCTACATCAGCCAAGTGTTTACCCATTTGCGCCGCTAACTGGCGCATCATTTGCGGATCCCGATCAGGAGTCATGGTATAATGAATCGGTAATTTACCTGTACTATCTTTTTTAAGTAGTAGCAATAAACTTAATCCTTCCGCGCGTTTTTCTTCTAATGCCAGTAAATGACCCACCGCTTCTAACGTCCCTTTTGCACAAACCAAATGCAGCATGGTTTTACCTCGGTAGGCTTCATACTCCTTTTCTTCAAAACTAAACGTCCAACTGCCCAACCGAGGATCCCGATCACACCAACGTTTGATCACCTCCAATTTCCCTTCCATACACGCCTGTTCTAATTCCTTTACCCAACTTCGCGGCAAGTAAAGCTCATCTGAATTCCTTAAACTAGCGTTCTGTTCCAAAAATTCATTGACTTCCCTCAACTTCGCCTTGTTCGGCCGTAAAATTTTATCTTCCAATCGCTCGTTATCCAATGGATTCGTATCATGATCTTTCAACCACGTCTCAATCTGTTCTCGTTCATACGTATCTCCTGTCGCTGTAATCACAGGGTCCGCAAAGAGTTTCTGGGTAAAATGGCTATCTTTCAAAGCGCTCGCAATCGGACCCGTCACCGCTATTGGTGTCATTAATGACTCCGCAGCCAGTTGTTTCTTAGCATCTTGGCTCGTGTATTGGGCTGTCAAGACAGTCCTATCCTTTTGATATACTTGAGAATCGCCGGTTGTCGTACCACCTACGACTAGACTGCGTGTTAATGACTCTTGTACGGCAGAAAGTTCGCTTTTTAACCGAACTAACGCCGTTTCATTCTGCTTCCTTTGCACTGTTTGTTGCGCCAGGAGTTCTTGTTTTAACTGTTCAAACTGAGCAGCCTGATGAGTGGCTGTATCTATTGCCGCTTGATGTTGCGCTCGTAATTCACCGTGTTCGCTCACTAGCTTTTCTAATTCTGCTTTGTAATCCAGACAACTGTTCTGTAAGGTATCGAATTGAGCCGCCATGCTTTTTTCATCCGTAACATCCACCGCTCTCTCAGCGAGTTTTTCTTCCAAGGCTTGTAATCGTTCGCGCACCGGCACCAACGTTTTCTGATCAGCACCTTGTTCCAATTGACCGCGTAATGCCGCTAATTCCTGCTGATATTGTTTCTGTTCGTTTTGATAGATTTGTTGTTGCCGTTGCAGTTGCTGAAGTTCTTGCTGTACCGTCGTTAAATGTTGCTGTGTTGACTGGTGCTCCACTCTGAGTTCTTGCAAAGCTTGATAAGTCTGATTCGCCCAAGCAGCAAGGCCAGACAGTTTTTCTTCGAGTCGTTTTTCCACAGCCTGTTGTAGTTCTTGTAAGGAACCCACTAACTGTTGTACTGCTGCAGATTGTGCATGTCGCTGTTGAGTGAGTGTTTGGTTCAGTTGAGTTTCTAAGCGTTTCACTTCTTCTTGAAAAACAGGCTCTACTATTGCACGTTCTTGCAAGGCTGCTAAAGAAAGGGGTTCTTTGCTTTCCTTTATTTCCCTTAATTCACATTGCAAGGCCTGTAGCTGACTCTTGAGTTGTTTTTGTTCGACGGGATCCACAGCCTGATCCAACGTACTGCGCAACTGGGTCATCTCTTCTTGGCAATGGGTTTGAAAAGCCAACGTGTTGGTTTGTTGCTCGATTAACCGCTGCACCTGCTCGCCTAGTTGATTCAATATCCGCTGATTTTCCTCCGCCGCGCCCAAGCGATCACCCATGGCGGTCACTTTCTTTGCTAGTTGTTGATGTAAAGTGCATAAAGATTCCGCTTGCTGCTGCATTAAACGATAAACATCCCTCAACCGTTGCCTTTGCTGAGCCAGAGTTTGCTTTAATTCTGTCATTTGTGTTTTTTGTTCAAATAACAGTTCTGTATCGGAAACCATCTCTCTTAAATCCGCACCCCGCCATTGTGCACCTAATGTTTTGCACCCGGTGAATTGGGCTCTATGCAAGCGTGCATAATCGAACTGTGCTTGCGTTAAATCTGCGCCACTAAAGTTGATACCTTCCGCGCTTAAAAACTCACATCGAGCTTGGTAGAATGATGCGCCGCGCAGGCTAGTTATGTTTTTCAACGTCGCGCCGATCAAATAACTGTGACTGAATTGCGTACCGGTCAAATCACCGCTTAAGATAGCACCGCTTAAATCCGTATGACTTAAATTGGCTCCTTTTAAGTCCAAACCACTTAAATCATCGTGACAGATCACACGAACAACTGTCGGGCATTTCAACTGGTTCTTCACATAATCCACCAAGCTCTTGCCTTGGCCGGCTGATGTTCTTAACCATGTGACATACCACAAAATTGTTGTCCGGCTGACGGATAAAATACTGGGTGACGATTGTGCCAATTCCGTTTGGAGTTCGGCGCTGAGGGCTTTACGATCTTGCGGCTTAAAATCATAACGTCCTTGAATCACCGCTAAAGGCATGGAGACGTAGCTTGCTCGGGGATCGTGGCGATAACCTGTCGTGGTTCTAAAGCGCACAAAACCAAAAGAGTAAAACGCTTCAGTATCCCCTTTCAACAAGTTGAATGCTTTTTTCCATTCCGGTAATTCCTGGTGTTTAGCTTTCTCCCGAATATACAGTTGATCCACTAGCGCTTTTCCTTGAATTTCTATATGACGTAATCCTGGGCGGGCATAGACGTCCTCAGCGCTGATTGTTCGAGATACTTCTTGATTGAATAAGTTTCCTTTCGTTTGCTGTAATTCCAACGTGTGATTGGAAAATCCTTCAATCCACGTGCCGGAACGTCCTTCCATCAATCCTGCTAATAAAGTCGATTCGTTGACTTCAACCACTATTTTGTCGTCTTGTTGACGCGAACTGCGGGATAAACGTTCTAGCATCCGCCGCGCTCCCACGCGTGCAAAGGGAATCACCCCTTTATCCGGCTGGTGACTCAAGCGATGGGTAATAAAATGTTCATAACGTCGCCAGGCTTCTTCAGCAACGAGGTCTAACAAAATACCAAGATGGTGTAAATCCAGTTCGTCTTGTAAACGTGCCAGGGTACCTGTGCGTTCATCACGCACTCGATTCGCGGCAAACACAGCCACAGCGCCCAATTGTTCCACGGCCGCGGTCACACCACTTCCGACCACAGGAAGATAAGGTGTTACATTTTTTAGCTGATCAACAATAATCTTTGCCATCGTATCTCGCGGAGTAGCACGATTATTGGCGACATCCCATAAGTACTCCAATTCTCGCAGGAATTCTTCTTTGAGCACTTTTTTAAACAATAAATACTTGCGCTGAATACCTGTAGCGGTAGATTGGAGCGTCAAGCCTTCGGCGGTGGTTTTCAATTCTGTGGATGGGATTGAAGGGGTAGAGGCAGAACCGGGTAAACGAGCCATAAATAATCCTCCTGATTAAAACAAACCCAAGGTTGAATTCTTTGAAGCCATGCGGTGGGGATTTTCACCCTAAGTCCAGCAAAAGGCACCTAGTCATAACTATTTGTTTTTAAATAATTTACTAACAAAGACAACCTTCGCTATTTTGTTCTAATTTTCGCCGACCATACGGAATCGTGACCCCTTGTGACCTGTTGATGCTGATAAAATTCCTACACGGAATTTTAAGGTTATTATCTCCCAAACCTGACCAAGCCACAAGGAATTGGTTATAAATGTAGCGCCAAAGAAGCATCCGTATTCCCTGTCAAGCAGTAATATTCTTTTTCTTCAAACGCAAACGTCCAACTGCCCAGACGCCGATCTCGATCACACCAACGCTTGATCACATCCAGTTTCCCTTCAACACACGCTTGCTCTAATTCTTTTACCCAGCCGCGAGGTAAATATAATTCATCGGAATCTCGCACCGTAGGATTGGCATCAAGAAATCGATTGACTTCGCGCAATTTAGCATTATTAGGAAGCAATTTTTTACTGTCCAGTTTCTCATTATTTAACGGATTAGTATCATGATCAATAAACCATTCGGCAATCTTTTCCCGTTCATAGGTATCGCCTGCTTCCGTGATAACTGGCTCGGCAAAGATTTCTTCCGTAAAATGACCGTCTTGTATGGAATCTGAAATGTCCACAGTAACTTTGACCGGAGCCATCAACGCTTCGGCGATGGGACGTTTTTTAGCGTCTTCCGTCACATCCGGCAGCGGGGGTGATAATACCAAAGCAGGTTTTGTGTAAAAATACGGTTGGTTTTTTTGATCGGAAGGCACTGTGGTTTTCATGAGGTCACTCCTTGTTAATAACTATCAATCCTTAAACAAATCGGCTCTATTAATTAGCGGTGGTATGGGAAGATCATTATTTCTCCAAGTTTGCCGCCTTCTTTCTTTTTAATCGCCATGCACTATAACAGAAAAGACAATCCACTGAAATGCGCGAGGATTAATTGATTATTATTTATCCTTTTCTGAAATAACCTTTGACTTTGACGGTGTTGACGATAAGATAACCTCCGTCCCCGTCAGTAAAGCCAAAAAAGGCCCAGCCAATGTATTAAAAAAGCAGCTTTGTACTTTTTATTATTCAGGAGCGCCCGCTATGAACGAAGCCATTACTTTGACTAAAAATGAAGCATCTGCCGTATTGGTAGAGACGCCACCCTCTCAATCAACATCTACCACATTGCGCAATCAAGTACGCGAATTTTTGCGACAATACTTTATTCAGTTGCAAGAAAAACCACCCACGAATCTTTATGAATTAATCCTAGCTGAAGTGGAAGCACCCATGCTGGAAATAGTTCTACAATATGCAAATCAAAACCAGAGCCACGCAGCCCGCTTACTGGCAATGAGTCGGGGAACTTTACGAAAAAAAATGCAGTTATATGGAATGTTAAAAAATAAAAGAAAAATCGGATAAAAAGTGCTTACAAAGCTTGATAAATAAAAACTATGCGCTTTGAAATCAGCGGCATGAAAATAAAAGTTTGTAGTTATTAATCGGAGAAAAATATGCATGGCCTTTCTGTGATTTTGGGATTTATATTAGGAATTTTAACCGATACATTCAAGCAAATTGCCGTTTTTATTTTTAGTAGAAAAAATATCGAGCTTTCCTATATAGATGATGCCTACGAATTGAGTTACACAATGGTGGATTTTTTTGAAAGAAAATCCATAGAAATTAACACAGCACTGGTGTTTCTAAAACAAAATGTACATCTTCCCATAGAAAATAAAACTATTCATAATCCTTTGCCGAAGCTACTAAAAATATTAGATTTGCATTTAAATTTGAATAATGAAGAAAAGGAAATCATAAAAAGGATTAAACAATTAGAAGATGATTACAAAATTCCGATGATAGGAATTTTTTTAGCACTCAAAGAGCCTCATGAAAAAGAAAAATATATTTCTCAGACTCTTGAAACTTCGGGTTCACTGTTAGAAGAAGCCAAAGTCTTACGAGATGACATCCTCAATATTTTGAAAACAAAGTCTCAAAAAATAAAAAATACGAATACGATCTCAAAATTTAAATCCTACTGCTTACAATTAAGCAGTAACTATCGTGATCATCAAATATCGCCACTGACTAGTGAATCCACTAAAACTACACCACCCTCAATAACTGATTAAGCCAACTGAGTTTAAATGTTTAAGACGGATAGGGTACCTCTGAAGTTCATTTTCTCCTTTACTCAGTGGGGTTTGGGTTTAAAAAGATCTCGTATGGTATTTCTATTATTGCATTTTCTATCTATTTAAATTTAAATGCTTTTTTGACTTTCTCGGCTTCGAGATTTAGCTTCCCAAATAAACGTGGCTCTTAATGCATGTTTACAACAAACAATTTTTTACTGAGGTCGAGAACTTTCTCAAATTCAGGTAAACTCAAAAATATGGCTCTTTGAAAAGAAAAACTGCCCAACCCGTTTTGGTCAAAAATTTAACATTTTGCCAGTAAAATGACCTACTTATTGGAATTTAACACAATTTGGAGAAGAAGATGCCCAAAAACCCTCTAGCTGAAGTTTTTGGTTATCCGACAGATAACATGACGGAAGTGGCTATACGTCACCGCCAGGGAAGGCTTTGTCCCTTTCATAATTCATCAGGAATAAATTGTACCAAAAGCAGTGCTACCAACCCTCTTGGAGTATGTTCAATATTTGAAAAGGGTAATATCGTAGCTACCTGTCCTATCCGGTTTAGGGAAAATTTTCATATTATTTCAGATGCAGCAGATTTTTTCTTTCCTGGGAAAAAATATGTAGCGCTTACCGAAGCTAGGTTAAAAGATTTATACGGTAAGTCAGCAGGAAATATTGATATTGTTATTGCGTCAATTGATGAGACGGGAGAAATTTCGGATTTCGGTGCAGTAGAGGTTCAAGCTGTTTATATAACAGGTAATGTTCGCAATGTTTTTGATAAATACATGCAAGATCCTTCTCTAAATAGCACAATGGAATGGCCTTCTAAAAATTATCCCAGTCCAGATTACCTATCTTCATCACGAAAAAGACTCGCTCCTCAGTTAATCTATAAAGGGAACATATTACACCGATGGGGAAAAAGAATAGCCGTGGCAGTAGATGAAAGTTTTTTTAATCAATTACCTACGCTGGAAGAAGTAAATAAAGAAGATGCTGATATAGCATGGATGATTTATGAATTTAATAAAAAAGAAGATAATTACTTATTAAAGAAAAAAGCAATCAAATATACTTCCTTCGAAAAAGCGTTAATCACTATTACTACACCTAATATTGGCGATGTAAACCAATTTATGAGTTATTTAAAAGATAGGATTATAAAAGGTAAAACTATAGGTATTCCTCTTCCATCAGGAGTTGCACCAGAAGTTGAGCCTCCATCTAATAATCATGATTTTGGAAAATAGGTCTATTATGAAACAACTTGAATTTTGGGAAAATAAAGTTTCCGAAAAAATTGTTAATATTTCTTCTATACCTAAACGTAGCCCTTTTCGCTATCCTGGAGGTAAGACATGGCTGATACCTAAAATACGCCAGTGGATGTTAAGTTTCTCTAGGAAACCCGAGTTGTTTGTCGAACCATTCGCGGGAGGGGGGATTGTAGGATTAACTACAGCATTTGAAGACCTCGCAAACTCAATCATTCTAGTAGAAATAGATGAGCAAGTCGCTTCTGTTTGGGAAACTATTATCAATAATAAGAATGATGCTGAATGGTTAGCAAATAAAATTGCTCATTTTGAACTAAATACGGAAACGGTTAAAAATTTATTCTCTCACTATTCTAATTCATATAAAGACATAGCGTTTAAAACAATTATTCAAAATAGAATTAATCATGGAGGTATTCTTGCTAATGGTGCTGGAACTTTAAAAAAAGGAGAAAATGGGAAAGGCATCTTATCCAGATGGTACCCTCAAACACTAAAAAAAAGAATTCTTGAAATTTCAAAAATAAAAAATCCTATTTCCTTTATAAAAGGGGACGGCTTTCAAATAATCCAAGAACATATCAATAATAACGATGTCGTTTTTTTTGTTGACCCTCCTTATACGGTATCTAGAAAGAAAGCCGGATCTCGCCTATATAAATACCATCAGGTTGATCATGAAAAATTATTTGAGTTAATGGCTAACGCAAAAGGAAATTTTTTGATGACATACGATAACGCAGAAGAGGTTCACTTATTAGCTAAGAAATATAAATTTGAAACACAGTTGGTTGCTATGAATAACACTCATCATGCAAAAATGTCAGAACTTTTAATAGGACGTGATCTAAGCTGGTTAAAATAATACTAAACCTAGGGACAAGTAGATGGATGTATTGGAAATACTTATCAATAAGTTGTCAACAACTAAAAACAAATTTAAATCTTTAAATTTACAATCTCTTTTAGATGAGCTTGAGAAAAATACTCATGGATCTGAAATGATCTGTCAAGATACTAATGACTACATCAATATTCTTAAAAACAGAGATTATAGAACAGGATTTGTAGGTAGAATTTTATATACTTATTCTGAGGCATTTTACCTGCTTGAAATATTTTTTGAAAAATGTTTATCAAAATTAGTACATTTTAGAGAAAAAAATATTGAAAAAATGCACAAAAACACCTTATTTTTAAGCTTATTAAGACTTTTAGGACGTTCTATTCTCATTGCAGGGGAAATAATTACACTTTTAAAAAATGGTTTCCCATCCGGAGCTTTGGGTCGATGGCGGACTTTATTTGAAACAAGTATTTTTTCAATGTTGATAGTCAGTAAAGGCGATTCTTTGGCAAAACAATATATGGACTACATAGATATAGAAACTTATAATGAAGCTAAATTATACGCCGAACACAGCGAATTTCTAGAAATTGAAAAACATGAAATTAATATTCCTAAATTAAAAAAAAGAAAATTAGAATTGGAAAAATTATATGGTAAAAATTTCTCGAAGCAAAACGGGTGGGTAATTAATTTTATTAAACTAGAAACCGGTAGACTTCCATCTATAAAAGAAATATTAATAGAGTTACAGCAAATGCACATGTACCCATATTACAAATTTTCTAATATCCCTGTACATGCCGGACCTAAAAATCTATTTTTCGATTTAGCTAAAATAAATGGAAATATTGATGATAAAATTATTGCGGGTCCGTCTAATATAGGATTCACTGAACCAGCGCAATTAACTGCATTAAGTTTATATAATTCTGTTGGTTCTTTACTATCAGTTAAACCGAAAGAAGAATATATCTTTGAGTTAATCTTTTTAAGAAATCAGATAAAAGCAATCGGGAAAAAATTCATGGAAATACAAAAACATATTGAAGATGAAGAAAAAAACAAAAAATTATTAAAATGATTACTGACAAAAAATTAAAAACATCCAAGGAAAATGCGATTTAAAAAAATAAAAGCCAGAACAGCAGCAATATTCTCAATAATATATAAGCGATACATAATCAATAAAAATATTAAGATTTAGTTACTCATACTCATTAATATGAATATGAAATCTTCCCTCATTAATTTGAGTTAGCGTTTCTCGATAACCAGGGAAAATACCTGCCGGTAAAAGTATTTTTGCAAAAGGATTGCGTATCAATAAAAAATCATTTCTACATTTTCCCCACTTAATAAATCCATATTGATCAGCATCTGGAAAAAACACATGACCATCATGCGAAATTAATATCGCACTAATCTGTGCATATTTTTCATTTGAGAAATAAGCAGTACATATATCTGATCCGTCCGCACTATTTTTTTTTCTTAAAGCTCTCCTCGTAAACATGATAAGGTTCACCCATTTTGACTTGACCGTTTTTGAGGTCAGAATAAATCGGAATAGTCATATTATGAGAGCATGGAAAAACACAGCTTATATCCACGCTGGGGATATGCGGTTGATTGAAGAAGGGGATCTTAGCCATCGAAACGGCAATAATAAAACCAGCATTCTCCCCAATTTGGCTCCTATAACTTGAATTATATTTATCCATTTTAGTTTTTATAGCACTGGTTAAACGCTCCCTGTACTCTGAAATTGGCATAGGTCTTACTAAAGAATCTATCTCCTTCAGAGTAGTATTGATATTAGGGTAATGACTTGGATCGCTACCGCCGGCACACGTTGCTTCGCAATGAAATAGCTGACCCTGATAAGAAAAACAAAAATCCGGCTTGCTAGTATTTTTTTTAACTGGAAAATCAATCAACTGTAGACCCTTTAGTGATTGGGAAGCTAAATACTGAATTAATGTTAACTCCCAAAGACGATCTATGCATTTTGCTGGAAATTGACTAACGAAATTTTCATCCAAATGAGATTGATACTTTTCAGCGAGTTGATTCCAATAAACCTTAGCTTCCTTATGCCAAGGGCATAATTCATCTTTAAAAGCCTTGTAATCATTGTCACCCTTTTCTCCACTAAAAAGATCCAAAGTAGAAGCTTTGGGCAAATCTAAAATAGGTGATGACATAAGTTATCCTTATTTAAATTATTTTTAACGATTCCAAAGAAAACCGCCAGAGTTTCTATTATTTTATTTTTCAGAAAAAATCTCTTTCATTCATTTAAATCAAACTCCTCCGGTGTTTGAACACGAAGCACATCACCATAAAAATCAATATCAAAAAATGGGTTTCTCGGCAAATTTAAAAGACGCCCTTCCTCATTACCTAAATAAATTTGATTCTCATGGCGATGAATCACCTCAATGTAACCGCCGACGCATTTTTGCATCAGCGCCAGACTTTCTTCAGGATCTACAGGAATGTCAATTTTTTTAACCGTTCCATCTGTTTTATACCAGGCAGCCACCTTTAACTCCTTAATCTAGAATTAAAAAAAAACTTCCATCACAGAACCTATTTAAACACCTGAAGTGAATGGGTTGCAATCCAGCCACAGAATAATCCAACAACACATGCCAACTCTCATGGGATCAACGGCCAACGAAATGGGCGTATTTTTGTAACCTGTCCGCAATTTTTTGCTCTAAATCGCCCAATTTTGCCTTTAATAAAGTCTTCACTTGTATCCCATCACAATCACCCGTCACAAATCTTTCAATCTCCTCATTGATCTGTTTCCGATATTCGCTGATGATTTCATCACAATCATGCGCTACTTGAATCATGGATCTGGTCAACTTGATGTCGGTACTCATTTCGATTCCTCCTTTGCAGAGTTTTCTCTATCGATTTCACTATCAGCATCCGTACCCGGCCCAGCTTCAGGCTTCTCCGATCTTAGCTCCGGACACTCTGAATAAAAACCCTCCTATAATCTTCTAAATGAAGCGTTAAATAAGCCATTTTTTACTCCTTTCTTAAAATAGATTCGACAGGATCAGGGTATTACCCTGATCCATTTCTTTATCCTCTGAACAGATCACACAATCCAGAGGATTTCACACTCTTTATGCGGTTACTCTGCGATGGATAATCTCTTCTTCCGTTGCCCGGCTACCATGAACCGAACGAATTTTTTCCATATTCCACGATTGACGATTACGAGATCTATACTGCTCAGGCCGAAAATACCAACGCTGTTTATGCGGCGACCATAAAAAATGAGCGGATTTCAAAACTTCTTTATGTGGCCGGGTATCACCGCTTACCCAAATCCACGCGCTGCATATTTCAATATCCAATCCTAGCCCTTTAATAGCGTTTAATGCGGTATTAAAGGCTTCACCGTAATCCGGAATGTCGCCGGCATGATCCTCTTGATTGATTTTATTGTCCGCATACGCCTGCTTGAGCACTTCGTAAGCGGCGTTAATCACCTGCATCATCTCCAACCCTGCCGGATTATGATCCGGGTGGTATTTAGCAGCAGCGCGGCGGTAGTTTGTTTTGATATCGTCTAAAGTGATGGGATGTTGATGAAGGTTTAAAATAGAAAGCGCGTCCCTAATTTGCATACGTTCTCCTATACCCGATGGGTGTTTTTGTTTGGGTTAAGAGGCCAATCCTCTTGAACTCCATGGTATTAACTCTAGCGGACCCAGGCACCCTTTGTCAAGGTCAATTTAAACTATTTTATAAATCTCTTTTAATATTAATTAATTGATTTATTTTTAATTATTATATTTTGAGATATTTATTTATCTCATTTTCTATTGACGCCCACCCCTTTCTGGCCTAAACTGTTCAATAGAAAGGCCGCTCAGGGAGAGCAGCCTAAAAAACCCCTTGGGTATAGGAGAAAATAAGATGACGACCCATGATACTTTAGCCACTACCGCCACGACTCATTGCAATCAGCAATGCAAACCACCCTCAGCCAGCCTCATCCAGCCAGATGATCCAACACCACCGATTCACCTGCACTTAGCCCAGCGTATTCGCCACCTTGAGCACTATTCGCTGAACAGCCATACTTTTTTGCGACATCCCAAGCTGACCGGGCAACTGCGCACCTTGCCAGATTTCCCTCTGTTTAAACGCGCCTATTTCGTAGAGCCTCCTGATCAGGTCACAAACGCTCTCTATTACGACCAGCTTGTCCGTAATTGTTGGCACTTTTTTATAGAAGATTTGATTGCTGTCAGCGAGCAGGTGAAGCGTTGGATCTCGACCCTCGGACATCTGGCACCGACGCCCGTCATCGATTCCTTTCATGTAAATCCAAAAGGATGGGTGGAATACTGCGTGATCAGCGGTCTGCGCTGGGATTTTGTCTCCAATCCGGAACAGGCCAGTCAATGGACGAAATACTTAGATTTACACGAGTTATTTTCCATCGACTCTCAAAAACAGATCCGAATTGAAGATGCGATTCCCGGCAGTCCGTTAATTGCCCTTTATATCCAAGACAATTCAAATACAGAGGGTCACAACGGTCAACTCTTTTGGTACAATCTGGATACCCGTGGCCGTGGCGAAATGACCGACGTACTGCGTTACCGATAACTGTTGGGAGGGACGCCTCCCTGGATTCCATCAGGGAGGCTTGCCCGAAATGCTCGAAATGCGATTGATAAAAACTCAAAAAAAGATTCGGGTGGATGTGTTTCGTCGGTATAAAGCCATAGATCCAGCCACTCAAAAATCTAAATTCCATTTCAAACAACTCGGTTCTCTAGGGTCACTGCCTATCGATACCGATGATTTTCCAGCCTTATGGGAGCAACTGGAACCGGACGAAATCGTGCAACTCCACAATTGGCTGGCCGAAACCCGGTTCGGCGAATCCCTACAGGTGGATGTTGATCAATTGGAAAAGGTATCCGTTCGAATACCAACACCCCTACTGACGGCATTGACCCGGTTATCTCTGGAGGCTGGCCGGGCGGGACTGGATTTTATCCCCCATCAAATTATCCTCAATACCTTACTTCAGCAAGCGCGCCGGATTGAGGAACAGATTGACATTAAAAATGGTTTTCAGAGCGGCATCCTGGCTAAAGCCGGTGTACCCGCATTAACAGACACCCTGGAGGAAACAAACTGCGCTTCCGACCCGGAAAGTTATACTCTCTTTCAAACGCTGTTGAATTTAAAACAACCGGCGGGTAGAACCTGTACCGCATTAGAAGCGGCGGCGGCGCGGTACGGCAAGATCAAAAAAATAGCGCCACCGCAGCTCCGCGAATGGGCAGGGGACTCAAAATACAAAAGCACCCACAAAAGAATTAAAAAATGGTGTTATGCTATTGCCATTGATGTCCTGCATGAACAAGGCATTAACGCCACCCATTTTATGTCGCCGGCGCGAGTTGCGGATTTTTGGATCCGGCTAAACGCCTCTCGTTATTCAGTACTCGAAGCCCCGGCGGCATTTATTCGGCTTTTTGAGGTCGGCCCGGAACACCATGCGGCTGTCATGAAGGCGATAGCGCACATTTACGACATACCCCCAGCCGTCGCTCAAGGCGCTTCATCAACGGCCATACCAAAACCAACAGAGGCCGAATAACGCAACCTCTCATACCGAAACCGTTGCGGGAGGACTTAAAATCCAGCGTTAATTTTTGCACCCTCAGTACCACTGAAAATTCATTCGCCGGGTTTCTCTTCCTTATTCGCAGGAAATATTAAAATACTCGACAGTCAAAAATTTAATAGGGCGATGGTTGAAATTCAGCATTAATTTGGATGCCTTTTGTAGTCAATTGAAAATCCACGCGCCGAGTTTTTCTTTCCCATTCATGGGGGATATCAACACGCCACATAATTTGGCATTTAACACAACCTTTAGAAGCACGACCTAATTGATAACCCTTGATGCCATCCGATGACAGGATGACCCATTTTCGTGGATTATCATCGTCTATAAAAAGTCGAATTCTAGAGTTTTCGTCTATCGCCAGATTCTTTAAAACTTGTTTACCGATGTAAATCACCAGTCCCGATTTACCCTCACCCCAATACGAGAAACAAACCCGAATGATTTCGGGAATGTTTTTCAGCGAGGAACGATGACGAATAGGTCGCACTTCTCTCCATTCAGACATACTGTTTAGCTCTCTAAATTGATCAATCAAACAAAGGTCCCTCAAACTTGGTTTCCGCTTCAATAATACGACCCAAATGGTGCGGATAAACATCTTCATGTTCAGCGATTAAACGAAGCGAGGCACCGAATGGGTTCTTGTGAAAAAACTTCATTTTATATAAATCCGTTTCTTTATCGTATTCGATTTGTATACAGTTAATTTTAAGATACCCCTTAAGATATAAACGGATACCATTGAGACTGTAGAGTTTCTTTTGTAACCGTGTGATGATGTATAAATGCGCCAAAGGGTCGATATTGGTTATAATCTCTTCTTCGAGCGGGTCTATGAGAAAGTAGTAAGTACATTCCGCTTCCACAAACTTTCCCCATTCATCTGAAAAGATCAAATGTGCTTTGTTTTTCATTGATTCTTTAATGATTGGAAGAGATTTTCTTAAATTATCCTGATCAACGGTGATCAACATATTCACTCTCCTGATAAAAAATATTTTTAAAACAGCAGCGAAACTCCCTGCTAAACAGGCGCATATTGTTCGGCAATCTGAATTCGCACAGGCCCTAAAAAAAGACCGGTTTCGGATTCAATCCTATCGCACAGTTGATCCGCATAAACATCGTCATATTCAGAAACTAAATTGAGAGAAGCTTTAGATGTCGACACGCAAAAAAACTTCATCTGGTATAAATCCATTCCTGCATCGTAGTCAATTTGGACGCGATTAATTTTAGAGCATCCGTGAATATCAAAACGAATGCCGTGGTCATTGAAAATCAGTTGTCGAGTACCTAACATTAATCGTAACAAACCGGCACCCCCTAACTGATCGATAATCGTTTTTACAATCTCATTCATTTTTTGATTCATAAAAAACTCCCGATAAATTGAAGCTAAAGTCAACAAGACCGCCTTAAGCAGCAGCCTCCGGTGAACAAGCCACAGACGATGCCAAGCGTAATAATCGCCGACACACTGAAATTGATCGAGGCATCAAATCCAGGGCAATATCGGCCAACAATGGATTCTCCGAGGCCGACAATTGTTGCAGGTTCCGCGCCAACTCCTGGGCATTTTGAATCGATTTTTTTAGACTTTCCCGTTCAATCGTAGTCAACATTTCACTCTCCTAGTAAAAAATAACTTTTAAAATCAGCCGGGAAAATTCCCTTGCCTATATATGATAAATGTAGCGGACCCGGCTAGAACTGTCAAGGAATTTTAAAGAAAAAATATAATCTTTTTTAAATTTAACTATATGTAAATATTAATAATAATATAATAAAAAGAGTTATTTGTATCTTTAAAAAAGCTATAGAGAAAACTATAATTAATAGTGTAAAAATTCAGACTTTTGTCCTCTTTTTAGAGGATAAAAGCTGGGTAAAAAAGGAACTTTTTTGTTGCGACAAAAAAAACACACGAACTTCAATAAGACCATAAGGAGAATACTAATGATTCAAAAACCCACCACCATCACCCATGTTGTAAAATGCTTTACAGCAAACCAGAATTTTGCATTCCACGCGCATTCCCTGACCGAAGCCCATCAACTATTACAAGCCTGTCGACAAATGAGCGCGAACAAAATCTTGTGCATTCGATGGAAAGTAAATCAATGGATTTTGCAGTCACTCCAGAAACTGGAAAAACTCGAGAAAAACTCTGAGAATGATGGCAAGGAGGAATACGAAAAATACAGCGATCCAGACGCTGTATTCACTCCTCAACTCTTGGAAAGCATATTGCCGACTCACGGATTGAGAGGGAAAATACAGATATTTTCCTTGCGCTGGCGTTACTCTTTTACACAATGCCTATTAACGGCATGCCTTCTGTTACCCAAGCATATTTACGAATACTGCCGATACAAAAAACAATTAAAACGATAAATTCAGCGATTAGATTCCAAATTAAACGCTAAGAAAAAGTCATTAAGAACTAACCCATTCAATTGAATGATCACCAAAATAACGAGGTGATTTTACATTCTTTTCATCATGCTTATTCCTGCTGATTTTGAGAGTTTCCGTGTGGAAATTGTTCGGCTTTTTTCTGCCAGTCTCTATCCTTTTCCAAAACAAAGCGCGCTGCTTGCTCAAAAAAATGATCAATGCGCTCAATGCCGACCCATTCATTATAAGATTTAATTTGTGTTAATAACAATTCATCAAATCGTAATGAAATCGGGATTTTTTTAGATTTTGGTTGTGGAGTTAATAGCGCCATAAAAATACCTCTTATTGATAAATTAACTTTCAGTTCCACCATTTTTTAAAAATGGTTTCACCATCCACTAGGGACCCTAACGCATTCAAAAGTGAACCGCAAGCTAAAATTAAGTGTTATTAAAAAAGTGAAAAAAATTTCACATCACTTTAAAATGACTGTAAAATAGCTGTGAAATTAATCCATTATTATGAAAATCACTGAAACTCAATCTTATCCGCTATTTAAAAAAATAAAATTCATTGTCCTTCGAATCTCAACGTAAAAATAAAAAATAAATAACTCGTTATAAATTATAAATAGTTTGTAAAACACATAAAAAATAGTTAAATTTAATCCATGGAAAAAATACATTTCTCAAAAAAATTGAATATATAATTAGATGAGAGTGTATTCAGATCGCGTCTTTTCTTTTTAGTAAGGATCCACACCCGTCGCACTATGAGTGCTTGTGCGGAAAAGTTCAATCATTCAAACCCTTACAGTGCAGTACGGTCATGCACGAAAAATAGCGGTTTTTGTGGATGAGGTGCAAAGAGGTGCTGGGGTTTCAGGCAGCACACATCAGCACCTCCTTCCAATCCCTTTGTTTTTAGCCATTTTTTTAAAAAACAGGTGTTATCCAACACCCTTTATGGTAAAACAGGTGAGTGAAATTGATGGACGCTGCAACAGGGCTATTTATTGTTTTTTAGAAAATTGGAGAACAGGATGAAACGAAGCAGTATCAATATTCCGAATGACGATTATAAAAAAATTCAGGCGCAGGCTAAGAAAAAGTCGCTTGTTCCGGCAGATTATATTCGGCATTTAATTCAACTGGGACTCAAAGTCGAAGAAGCGGCGGAGAATCATTCCAACGGTCATTCAAAACAGTCCGCCTCTCTGGATCCTCAAAAAAAACTGTTGACCTGGGAATTGGAATCACGTTATCTCATCCGTTACCTCATTCAAAATGGGTTTGAACGCAGCCTTGACGAGCGCAATGCCTTTTTAAAGGAAGCGAAGCAGAAAGCCACCTCAAGGGTCGAAGCCTGGTTAAACGCTCAGAATGATACCCCTCATTCAGAAGATCATTAAAGATCCAATTCCAGTTCACGTTCCCGTTGCGGAGTCGGCTGAGGCGGTGAGAGTGAAGGCGTTGGGGAAGGACGCCGATCTTTAATATTCAAGGGAATTTCTAAGGGTATGGTTTCTTGAAATAATGGAATCTTTTTTTCGATTACCGGCGACAACGACGACCCTTCCACCTGTATCTGTTTCTCCTGAGCCAGTCGAGACTCGCTTAATTGATGACCCCAGGTAGAAACCGTTTCAGAATCCATGCCGAGGGCTATTTTATCTGGGGATAAACGGTTAGTATCCGTATAAGAGACGGCCTGCTGTAATTCCTTTTTCACTGCCGCCGTCCCTTGTTCTTTTAACACATCGTTATAATCCTGGCCTTCGATTTTGGGCTGCGCCATCCAGACGGTTTTGCCTTGTTGCTGTAACTGTTCGGCGGCAAAACGGATCAGCCGGTCACTCTGTGGACTGTGACCGTCGTTATCCAGGCACAGGACAATATTTTGATGGGTTTTGCTCGGATCGATGTTTTTAAAATTGGATTTACCCAGGGTGATCCGCACATCCGCACCCCCTAAAGCCTGATAGACGCTCAAAGCGGTTTCAGGGCCTTCGGCCAGATAAGTGACCGCCTGGCTGACCGGCGTCTTTCCGAGCGATTGCAACACCACCGATCCCTGGGAAGGACGACCCCAGGTCTGTTTTTTGACTTCAACATCGGCCTTTTCGGCGGTGTCTTTATCCAGAAAAATCGCCTGCACCGCTTGCACCTTATTGGCGCTGTCTTTAGCCACCACCAGCAGCGCAGGATGCACACTTTCATTTCGGCGCGAGTAAATGCCTGGATGAAAACGGACACTCTCAGGGAATTTATCCAAAGCAATACCGCGATGTTCCCTTAAATAGCGTTCCGCCAAAGTCCCTGCAAGGGGTCGGCTTTCTTTGGCCAACCGCTGCGCATAGTGGAGGCTGCGCTGTTGTTCCGGGGTGAGGGGTTGAGATGCCGTCGGCGGCGATTTTGCGGGTTTAGGTGGGGAAGCTGGGGCGCTGGCCTGAACACTGATATCCGCCGGAGAAGTGCCTAAAATTTTTAAGGCCTCCTGCAACACCACCCGAAAATCCCGCCGCCTATCCAGGTCTTTTTTAAAGGCGATTAAATCCAATAAATGGCCGCCTTCACCGGTTTGAAAGTCATGCCACAACCCTCGTTTGTCGCCGCTCATCGTCACAATTAAGCTGCCTTGTTTAGTACCATACCGGTATTGGCCGCCAGTCCTGGTTTTCGGTTCGCCCAATAATTGCTCCACCACGAGCTCCGCCTGATCCGTTAAAGATTGGCTGATCCGTTGAGCATCTAGCCGGGGGGATGACATGGTTTTTGTTGGGATGGACTCAGATTTGACAGTCAGTTTATTTTCAGAAGAATGTTGATTTTCTGGACGGACTTTAGGCTGGGAGATTGATAAACGCCGGGCATCCGGATTCTCTGCCGACCCCATCCCCGGAACCGAACCTTCATCCGGATAAAAGGCCTTCGACACGATCTGATCATAGCCCCGGCGGTCTTGAGAGATTTCAGGATGCTTTAGCTCCGAAGATGACCGTGAAGCGGATGCCGGGGGAAGCTCCCCAACAGCTTCCAGCGCACTGGATTTACGACCGGGATTTTTTTGAATGGCCTGCAGTAACCGTTCTTTGCTGTCGGTATACAGCGTAACCTGGTGGGTAGCTCTCGTGAGTATGACTAATAATGACCGCTGACTCGTGAGTTGGGGGCGATGACTTTCGGCATTGATGAGAGTTTCACGAATGGTTTTGCCTTGCGCGCCATAACCCGTGATCGTATAGGCATGATCCCAATGCTGTAGCCGGAGGTGAGTACTCACCAATTCAATCGGATTGCCGGTCGGTGTTAGCCCCTGATCGGTTAATTGCAGTGAACGGACGATGATTTTAGCCGGATCAATGGGCGGCTTTTGCAAGGAGGGCTTCCCAATTTCACCAACGGCTGCGCCAGCCGGTGTGGGGATTTCTGGGGTTTTTGACGACAAAATAACCGCTTCCACCCGTGCCAGTTCCGGGCTGAGCAGCCCTAATGCCTCATCCGTCCGTGTCCAGCGGATTAAATCGCCGGCCATTAACTCCCGGCGCTCGATCTCATAGACTTCCACTCCAGCGCGCCCGCCACT
Organism: uncultured Pseudomonadota bacterium; assembly: GCA_963697455.1. GTDB lineage: Bacteria > Pseudomonadota > Gammaproteobacteria > Coxiellales > Coxiellaceae > JAFEDN01. The sequence continues at coordinate 90,968 of CAVOOI010000029.1, forward strand.
TCGGTAGGGTTGAGGTTTCCACAACACGGGATCCGAGCCGGGACGCTCCAGTTGCAGGCGTTGCCCTTCCGGGGTGAATTCGGCGACCCGCCAGTATTCCCCTTTGTGAATGCCACCGGACTGGCTAATATTAAAGCGAAGGATGTCCCCGACATGGTAAAATCCCACCTGACTGCGCTCAATTTCACTTAAGCGCCGGGACACTAATATGTCAGTGGTCAAACGCGGCCCGGCGAGTTCCCCCCTAAGAATTAACCCTTCCCGAACCAAAGCATTCTGCATCACCCGATCCTCGTTGCCTAAGGTGATGATCTGGGTTTGCGCCCGTTTTAAGGCATCCCGGCTGACGTAATCTTCAGCAATCAAAGCCATGCGCTCGGCGCGGTTATCCTGGCGCTTATTTTCATCATCCATAAAACCGCCGACCTCAATAATTCGATTTTCCAAAATCTTAAAGACTTGGGAGAAATTTTTCTGATAGACGGCGTTTACAGCGGCTTTCAGGGTTTTATCCTCTTGCCGGGTGATGTGGGTCAAATGCACCATCGATAACCCGACCCGCTGCAAAATTTCAAACGGTTTACCGGAATCCACTGACGTGTATTGATGGATATCGCCTACTAACATTCCCGAAGCATCCAGATGAATCAGGGCTTTGATAAAATCACCCAGGCGTTGATTCGATACCATGGACGATTCATCTACCACGATACAGCGACCTCGATACGCTTCCGGCGTGATCTTGCCAGCGGCGACATTCAATAAAAACCGATCTAAAGTATAGCCTGCTAAACCACGGCCTCGGATTTCTTTGACGGCGGCATGGGTCGGCGCTAAACACAGCAAAGCCTGCTGGCCTGCCTGCAAAGCGCCCTGGATGTGCTGTAACTGTTCGATATGTTGCAGTAAGGTGGTTTTACCCGTGCCGGCAAAACCTTGTAATAACACGATACGGTCGGTTTGCACCGCCAGTTCCCGTAACACCCTGGCGTGTTCTTCACTGGCCGGGGTTTTATCTAAATAGGCGTTAACGACCTCCTGGGATATTCTGGGCGGCAAAATTCCCCGGTCTTGCTGAGCCAGGCGAATAATTTCTCTTTCCAGTGTTAAGGCCTCGCGGGTCGTCCAGCGCGTACCCTCCATAGAATACACCCCACGAATCAACTCCCCTTGTTTTTCGGCTTCCAGAACGGCATGTTGTAACACCTTTTCATTCACATGACCCAAACGATGCGTTAATGCCACTGCCATCACCGCCTTGTGATCAAAGGCAGCCTCTTTTTCACTGAGATACGCCAGGGCAAACCGTACCGCTTCTTGAGCGGCCAGTGCTACCGCATCCGACTGAGAAAGCGGCAAAGCCGTGGACGTGAGCCGCTGTAGGGCGTTTTGAACGGCGGTTTCTAACAGCCGCAAATAATCCGCCGTGGTAGGTGATACCTTGGGATCAGAGCCGGGGTTTTGTAACATAGCCTCTATCGCCGTTAATTTATCGCCGGTATGTTTTTCTAAAGTTTTTAACAATTGGGCACTGTTTTCGGTATAAATCCATGCCTGTTGACCTGCCTGCGCCAAAAGGTGATAAAAAGCGCGCTGATGACTTTGACGGGATTGGCTGTTTTGATAGGCGATAACAATATCCGGATGTCGATGGGAAGACTGCAAGGGTGTGAGGGCAACGCCATAATCCCAATGGCGTGATGACATTTCTGATAACTTCCAGGGTGGCAATGTTTTGCCGGATTCATGGCGTAGAGTAAGACGATGTTCAGTGACAGCGGTCACGATGATCCGATCTCCCTTCACCAGACCATGCGCTTTGTTGGAACGATGACACAACAGAGTATCGCCGACGGCAACGGTGCGGGTTTTTTCATCAAACACTTCGATAGCCCCTTCAGGAGATTGATGCGGATTCCAGCGGTAAATCCTGCCTTTTTTGTCTGGGCTGTTTCTCAGTAATAGCTCATTATTTTTTTGATCAATTTTTTCAATCCGGCAATAATCGCCTCGATGAACCCGCAAAGAGCGATCATCCTGGTGGAATCGGATCCACTGGCCGGTGGTGTAATGACGAGCGGACTGTTGTTCTGCTAATCGAAGATAATGCGGCAATAACACCGTCAGGGAGATTTCATGACTCTTATCAATTTCTCCGCGAATTTTCAGTGATTCACGAATCGCCACATTTAACTCATGCGCAACTGCTTGTGTGGGAGCCAGCACGACGGTGCGCGCCCGTTCTTCGGGAGATAACCCAACCACTTGAGCCGCCATCACCGCATGGCGTTGTTCCCGGTCTTCAATAGAAATCAGGCGTTGGCCGATCTGCGCAAACGCAGCCACGATGTTTTTTTGTAAGGAATGAGTGATCGCTGTTTTTAAAGGATCGGATGGCTCACGCTGTTGGCCGGTGAGTTCAGCCGCCAGTATGCCCTGAGCCAACAATTGGGTTAAAGGCGTGCCGGCGCGCCAGGTGAGTGAAGTTTGTGGGTCGCCGATCAGCACTAATCTTCCGTGATTCCGCTGTACTTGTGCCTTCAGTTCACACACCTGTCGAGAAGACAATTGCGTGGCGTTATCGACAAAGAGCATGGTTTTTTTAGGCGCATGCAGATGTTGCTGCACCCAGGATTCCAGTCGCGAGGGTGTTTCCTGATTTTTCCTCAAATAGTTAAAAACGGTATCAAACTGCTTATTGTCAAAGAGTCGTTGCAACCATTCACGTAGATTAGCCGGCGTTCTTTGAATCTGTTTTTGAAGCTGGATGGTTTCCGCCTGTTTGGAAGTCAGCAAAATCGGTTGGTAGCCGCCGATTTTGGCTAAGATCATCATCGGTTCGATGAGGTGCGTCTTGCCGGAACCGGTGGAGCCGATTAGCGCCATGAGTTGCCGATCACTGGAAAATAAGGTGCGAATGGCCTGTTGCTGCTCACGGCTTAAATCAGGATGCTGTTGCAAAAAATCTTTCAACAGCGAGGCTTCAACGATGGGCTGCGCGCTGGGATGCGGTTGATGAATCGCTTGCAGTAATGCCTTTTCATAACCTAACAAAGCCGGCGTGGTAAAGTGCTGCTCGCCTTTTGCGTTTTTTTCGTCACCGGTGATTGGAATAAGTTCTCCGGATTGTTGTACCGCCTGCAATGCGGGAATCAACGCCGATACCGGCACATCACCGAGTCCATAATAAATGGCACGCGCCAGTAAATCGGTTTCCTTGAGCGCTACCTGCGTTTCAGACAAATGCGCGATGGCTTCTTTCATGGCGAATTTAGCTTTTTCCATGGTTTCAACCGATAACGGCTGGAGAGATTCAGGAGAAGACAATACTTGCGCTTGCTGACGTGATTGTGCGACCACCTGTCGAGCTTCTTCAAAAGCCAAAACCCCCTGTAAAGCGGCTCGGGTTTCCCACAGGGTTTTTAAGGTTTTTTCGTCAATGGCCTGCTTGGTGCGCCGGGTTTTCAAATTCGCTAATTCGGCAGCTTTTGCACCGGATAACCCCTGGGATTTCAAATACTCTTCAATCTCCCGGCGACGTTGAGAATATAAGGCCATCATTTCCCGCGAAATTCCGGCAATTTCAAAAAATCCGTGTGCGCCGGTTTTTTCGACCGTATACCCCAATTGTTGCAGGGCATACGCGAGTTCCGCCCGAAATAATGCGCCGTAATATTTCTGGTGATGACGCACGGCCTCTAAAAAACCGTCCGGGGTATCCGGGGTGTCCTGCGCATAATGACCGATTTTTGAGGCCAGGGATCGCCATTGACCGTCTTTACGCAGGGTGGCATTCATCACCACACAATGCGTATGCAGTTGCGGGTCACCGTCCCGTGAAATGTGATGCAAAAATCGAGCCACGACTAAGTTACCAGTGCGCTCGACCTTCAAAACACCGTCTTTTCTCACACGGGTTTTAGCCTGCTCGCGTTCAATCCCTTCCAACACGCGATCTGTAGCCGTTTCGATGGCGGTAAAAATCCGTTTATCCTCACCCAATAACGCTAGAATGGATACGGATTTAGGCACACTGAAGGTAAGATCAAAGCCGGGGCGATGAATGATTTCACCATCGACTTTTTTTCCTAATTGCTGACCACCGGGAAAATGACCTTGTAATAAAGACGTAAATTGTTGGGAATCCACCGCGCCGGAAAGCCCTAATGACGCGGCTCCTTTTCCCCACCATTGGCTTTGTTCCTGGGTTAAAGAACTCCCTTCGGTGTAATAATTCTCTTGACCTAAAAAATAATGTGCGGCCTGCTCGACATTTTTAATGACTTTGGTGGAAAGCATCCTGGGTTCTCCTGGTTTTTATCTTTACCTGACCTCAACCAATTTCATCGCAAGACTCCAACTCTGGATCTACCGGTGTCGGGGACTTCTGGGGATGACTATTTTCGGTTTGAATGGATTTTGTTTCCGAGAGGGATTGAATTTTAGGGGTTGAGCCAGATTCCACGGGAATACTCTCCACCGGATTAACAACAGAGGCAGACGCAGTGGCAGGTGAAGAAGCGGAATTTCCAGAGCCATCACCAACAGCCGATAGCTTTTCCATCTCTCGCAATAACGGATCGGGTTCAAACGAACGTAATATAAATCCATCTTCTGATGCTTCGCGGTTTAATGGCTCCATGTGTAATAAGGTAATGGGATATGCGCCCGGCACGCGCACATAACACATCAGATTGTTTAATTGTAAAATTTCGGAAGGTGAAACGACGGGCTTCTGGACTTCCACTTTCTGAATAGAAACCCCATCCCGAATGGTGTTGGCTCCATAGGAAATCCCCTCGCGGACTTCTTCAATGAGCGTTTCGCCCAGGTTTTTCGATGACCATTGAGCGATCTCCGGATCCGGTGCACGAAAAATAAACCGCGTATTGAGCAGGGAGGAAATTTCCCGCCCCCCTTCAAAACCATAAGTCTTTGCTAATTGCGCGGCACTTTGTACGCCGATCACAAAACAACCCCCAAATTTACGGGCTTCCGCCAAAGCGCTGGTCAAATAAGGTAATTGCTGTAAGCTACCCAGTTCATCCAAAATCACCCAGATCCGGCGTTTAGGATTTTCCGGTAAACTGAGCAGCGCGTTGATCGCAATATCTAACCAGGCTGAAATCAGGGGTTTTAACGATTCGTGCCGATCACCGGTGGAACTGATAAATAACCATTGTTTAGCCTGATCATCGTGTATCCACTGGCGAATCGAGAAAGGATTGTTTATATCACGGATATAACACAGCGACTTTAAGTAGGTTGCTAACACCGATTTAATGGAAATCGCGGTCTTTTCCGTTTTCTCCGACATCAGGCTTTCGGCTTCCGTACCCTTTAACAACTCCTGTAATTGGCCGACGTTGGCGGTGAGTAAGGTTTTCAACAAAGGTAAAATCCTGGGATTGGTATGCTGGTGTAGGCGGGATGCCGCCGCCGCAAAAATCGTGCGGGCGGCGTTGATCCAAAACGGATCCTGAGCCGTCGCCGTCATGGGAATTAAAGCCGCCGCTAAATTCTCATAGTCTGTTTTATCGCGGCATTCTCGCCAGATATTCCAATCCGCACCGCGCTGATCTAGGGGATTGAGTAATTTATCCTTTTCTGGTTGATAAAACTGACTGACCAGGCTGCAACTTTTATCGTAAACAATAGCGCGCTCACCTCGGCGGCGGATATGATCCAATAATTCTTTAATCACCGTGGATTTTCCAGTGCCGGTGGTGCCGTGCACCAAGATATGCTGCAATTCGGCTGATGGAGGCAACGGCAACCGTTCCCGGCCAAACACTAAAAAATCCCGATCAGGAGACTTGCTTTGAGCCATAATCTGTTTTCTTACCACAGCGGCGTCGCACAACTGATCGCCTTTAAGAGGTTTGTTAGCGGTATAAGCTTGACCACGCCTTTTTAACCAAATCAGTACGCCAATGATTGATAACACCCAAACGATCAGCCCAACCCATAAGCTATGGCAAGCGGCTGCCTGCAATTGGGCGACACTTTCCTGCACAAACGGAGCCGACAAAATCTGTCCAACGGTCGCTTTCATGGTTTGTCCGCTGGGAAAGGCGAAGGTTTGTCGAAAATGGCTGTTGTTGAAAAACAAATGAAATTCAGCCAACAGCCATTGTCGACCAATTGATCGATCATCAGGATGGGTGATCAGAAAAACCCAACCTATTGCCGCCAAAAGACCCACCGGTAATAGCCATAAAGCCACTTTCTGCAAAACCTGTGCGATCATGCGCAGATTATGCAAAATGACCTGGCCGCCGCGAGTGATCTGCTTCATGCGCTCTTTTTTAAGCATAGTTCCATCTCCTGAGCAAGTCATTGAAAATACTTGACAATGTCATTCTTTGTGATACAATGAGATACAAATTCTGTAAGTGAAAGGGATACACTGAATGACAAAACCCAAAACAAAAAGTCACAAATCGCCGCGCGCCATTTCTGTCCGGTTGGATATAGACCTGGAATCGCGCATCACCCAATGGTTGGCAAAAAATCCCGGTATTCATTTGTCCCGTTTGATCAATTTGGCAATCCGGCGCTTTATCAGCGAACCGCAGACTTTGCAACCGGTGTCGGTCGCCAAAGACGCAACCGTCAAGCACTCGATGAAAAAAATGATGCAATGCCATCATGACGTATTGGATAAGTTGAAATAAATGAAAAATTTTGGATAAATTTTGATAATTCATTATGCCGTTTTTAGAGTAATCTTGTTTGACTGATATAAACGGCATAAAATAGCCGAGTAAATAGTGGATTTTTACTAGGAGGAAAATATGGCAAAAAACAATTCGACTATTTCGGATGCCTATCCCCGATTGCTTGAACATCTGAAAAAACAGTTCTTGACTGCGCTGATTGCAGGTGTTCTGGTTTTTGGCTTTCTGTCTTTTCTCTCCATCAGTGCTTTGATTGAAACACATTGGTTCACCTTTATTTTATTCAGCATCGTTTCAGGATGCTGGTTTATGTTATTAGGCCGATTGGTGTTGTGGATTCATTTTTTGCGGCCTTATTTTAAAGATCGAAATACATCAAAACAGCATCTAAAATTTTCTTTAGGTAATGCATTAAAAAAAACAAAACAATCAATCTTTGCTTTTTGTGCGATAACCAGTATTCTTTTATTTAATTTTTTTCTTTTTCTCATACAACAATTTAATAGTCATAGCCCTGTACACTTCTTTTCATGGAACAACTTATTCATGCAGATACCTCTGAGCATTTTTTTAGGTATCATGACATTTGTTATTGTTATAAATTTTATTTCTTTAATACTTCGCATGAACATTTTCAATAATTCTCTTCGTAATCGATCCTTAAATTCCCTGGAATATTTATCAGAATATACTCCTGTCTCTCATCATCAGAAATTTTCTGAAAATGAATTTGATCTTGCAAAAAAAATGCGGGAAAATTGGGATCATGATCCTATTAATCCTGCCAGCGCTGAATATCAATCTACCTATCGTCGTTGGTTTCATCATGATTAAAAAATATCATCCTGAGTTTTTTTATACCTGTTTTTTCATATTTTCTTGAATTGTGTTCAGTCGTGTTTTGTCGTTTTCTGTTTCCAAAGATTTTTCAACTATTAGTTTTCCAACATTTTCTGCTGGTCTTTTATCCACAAAGTTATCATCCTTAAATCCCACATTTTCTGAATCGGTACGCATGCTGGATTTTTTAGATTGATAAAATAATTCAGGTGAATTTTCTTGTGCCTGTTTATCCATAAGCCGTGAATCCTCTCGATATATTTCTTGAGCTTGGTTTGGCGAAATTTTTTCTTGCTCCTTAAAATTTTGAAAATATTGTCCTACTTTTTCTTGAACAAATTCTCTGGCAGTCTTGTGCCTGCTCAGGATGGTCTACCATAGTTTTTTCAATAGAACGTAAGCTCTGCTCTTTTTGAATTTCATTCATAAATTCTTGGGATGCATTAGCATTTATGCTGGCTGCCTGTTCCTCAGAAATGCTGGCAACTTTTCTATACGTTTCAGCTTGTTGAAATTGTACGGAAGCTTGCTGTTGCTCTTGGTGCGCACGATCCAATGATGTTGAAATACTGTCTAAAATTCTTTGCCCTTCTTCTGTACTGGCTCTATAATGCCCTTCTGCAACACCACGGAATACATTCTCTGTATTGTGTGAATAACCCTTATTTTCTGAGAAATTTTCAGAATCCGAAGCAGAATGCTGCGTTGATTGATTATGTTGCCATGCCCAACTAACACCCACATTGCCCCCAAGCGAAGCAGAAGCATTTGCAATGTCACCAGTTTTTCCAATCCCTGCGCCAGCCTGACCTCTCAATCCTGCATCTATTGTTCTATTGTGGGAAGATGATTCTGATGCCTGATGATCTTCACCGACTTGTAAATTTCGTTGATGTAGCTGATTTAAAGATTCCATATCGGCTGCACTCTGACTGGTGATAAACGAAGACCCGCTGGCTTCTGATAACGCTTGATGACGGCTGAGTTCATAGGCACCTCGTTCCGCCGCTGAAATCGCTTCGTTATAAGATTTTTGATGACTGAGTGCGGCTGAATACGGCTTTATCCGCCTGCTCAGTGGCACTGTGGCGAATGGCTTCCGACCAATTAATCTGCGTACCCAGGCTGGAAATCGCCGGCTGATTATTCATGACCACGGAGCCATCGGCGGTCATCGTGACGGTTGAACCACCCGGCATTTGATCGGTCACTGATCCCGAAGCCGTTCGCGCCGTATCATCAAAATGGTTTGCTGAAGTGTTATAGGCGTTATGCGTGCTGAAACTGGTATTACCTAAACTAAAGCTGCCGGCAGCCGCTTCTCCGGCGCTGGCCGTGGCGCTGGATTGCACCGCACCGCCCACATATTGCCCTAAGTGGGACAAAGCATTATGCATTCCCGTCACTAAGCTGGTGGCAATCAACGGCACGCTCAACGAAATATAACCGGCTAATCCCGCCATATCGGAGTTGACCTGCGCTAAGCCGGATTGCGTCGCCAACACCAATCCCTGCATGCCATCGCTGAAGGTAATCGCCCCTAAACTGCGATGCTGGGCATAAAAATTCACGTACAAATTGATGATGGCATACAAGGGGGCCCACAGTTGTAACCAGAGCAGTGAATACGCATATTGCCGAAGCACCATCAGACCAAATGGAAACAGGATTAATAAAAAAATAAACACAAAAGAACCGTATAAAATCCCTTCAAAGATATTTTTCAATAACGGCAGCCAGTAAGCCGCCATATCGCCGACGGTGCGATTCGAGATCCGGTTTTGCTGTTGGGCTTTATTAAATGCATACCCCTCCAACGCCGCCGGCGCGTTAGTTTGCGCACTCCAATTCAGCAAGCCGCTTTGAACAGCGTTCGACATCATATTTTGCTGCATCAAATCCGAAGCGTTTTCGGACAAATTTGTTAAGAAGCTGTAACTGAGCGGTAGGTATTTGAGTAATTGAGTTTTGGCTTCAGTCTCTTCGGGAAATAATCGTGCTGCGTAGCGACCTTCTGCCTGAGTAATCGCCGTTTGCCAATCCTGATTCAAAGAGGCAACACCATCCCGGCAGGTGACTACGGTCTGGTTATATAAAAACGCGCGCGCCGGAGAAGCATGTTCCGTCACAAATTGCCAAATGTTGGGTGCAGTGAATAATTCTTGCGAAGAATATTTATGTAACAGCACATCATAGAAGACACATTGATGAATAAAACTCTGTAAATTATGTTCAAAATCGGGATCCGTGACTTGAAAAGTACTGGCCGCTGTGACCAGATTAGACGCCATGACCATACCGGTCTGCCCATAACGTAAATCATCCGGCAGCGAGAAATTCTGCTCCATCAGTTGAGTTAATCCATCACCGATAGCCGTGGTGACGTTAGCCAACCAGGCGAGACCCAAAGGCACATTATCCACTGCATAAACCTTACCCTGTTGCACACGATCAATGATATTAACCGTTGCCTTCGGTAAAAACAGCACATAAAACGCCATAAAATAAAGGGCAATCCAACCAACACCGACCATTAAATCCCGTTTAAAAATGAGCTTGCCTATCGCCCACGTACCGGCTAATAAGATGCTCAGATGAATCAGCGTTTTAAACGTAGAATCCCCCATCGCGGCAGCGATGGCGTTAAACATTTCTCGCAGAATATCGCCGTTTCCGTAAGTGATGACTGCAATTTCCTGTGCCATTTGACATTCTCCTCTACGTTTCTATGGTTTTTTTATTAATGTCTTAACCGATCTGCCCATTGCAGGGTATTCGACATTTGTGACGATAATTCGCCCGCCAACATTTGCTCAATCGTTTGAGTTTGATTGATGAGTTGCGCCGCCAGGCTGATCTGCGAAGTCGCATTGCGTTGTGCTGAAAGGACACCCGCACGCGCCTGGCTGATCCCTTGTTCAAACGGCTCCATGATGGATTCAGGGTATTGCAGACTATTGACACTGGTATGCACCACGGATAAATTTTCATCGAGATATTGAAATAAAATATCGGTGGCGATCACATCAGCAAAGCTGACAATATCCAGCACTTTTTTATCGCCGATAAAGGCGCTCTCCACGTTCAGCATTTTATAGAGCGGTATCCGCGTGGTTTGCAATAGACCCATTTCGGCTTGAGTCAACGCCGTATCCGTCAAAATTTTATTGGTCATGTCCTGCAATAGCTTAGACACTTGAGTCTGCAATCCGGAATCCGGCGAGATGTTTAGGGTTTGAATGGTGGGATTTAAACAACCTTCAGCGTTAGTAGAATCGCAGACATACACTTTAGCGGTACCGCCATGCAACAAGGCTTTTAACAACTGGTTATCGGAGCTCAAAGACGCTAATACTTTAAATTGATGGCTGGCGTCATCACTGGAACCACCCTGCAAAATCAGCGTGCCGGACAATGACATCAGTAATTCAGCGAGTTCAGGATCACTGCTCAAAAACGAATTTTTCTGCAACGCTTTCCAGGCAATATTACCACTCGTCAGCAACATACTTTGATAATTGGGATCGTTTTGCGCTTTATTGAGCGTTTGGGTCATATCGCCGCCGGTGCTACATTGCTGACGTGCTGCCGCCCAATCGGTAAATAGCCCTTTCGTATTACCGATATCTTCGCAAACCTGTTGTTGGGCTTCGTGAGTTTTCGGCCAGACGGTACCCACTAATCCGGCGGCGGTTTCGCAGGAATTGATATTAGCGTTATTAATGGTATTCGCTATCGTATTGATGTATTTCATCACGTTGGCGATTTCCGGTGTGGTACTTTCTAAGGCTAAATTAAAAGCATAACCCATCGAATTATTAATAATGTTCTCCATTAAATTGACGAGTTGCTGAGAATTGATAAATGAAAATCCCCCGGTAAATAAATCAATACCACCACAACCGGAACGAAAACTCGGCAACTGCACCTGCGCAATTTGCACATCGCGCACACTGTCGCGCGCAAATAAACTGCCGCCACTATAATAGCCGGCTTCCTGACCGGCATAGGCATTGGGAGCCGTGGTATTGTCGGAAAATCCAAGGTCATTAAAAAAATTATTGAGATCGGAATTGACACTGGCGAAAGCAGTGACCGTGACGAAAGAAAACAACGAGAAAATGACGAATTTTTTTATCAGTGGATATTTCATGGGTTTTTCTCCGGTGATTTCGCTTGTTGTGCAATCGTGAGTACTCTTTCCCGCAATTCATCTTCACTCAATAATCCATAACTGACCGGAATAATTCGATGAGTTTGGGGATCAGCCGTAAATAGTGCGGGTTCTACGTTCACTTTCAGACGCGCGGCTTGACCTTGATCTGAATGAGAATTTGGATATTCAGGTAACGAAATGCCATCCGTGGTGATGGGAATCACACTTAAACCGTAACGTGATGAGAAATCCTTTAAAATCGGCGCAAATCGCTGACAATAAGGGCAACTACTGCGATAAAAAAAGAATAAACCGTTATGCTGGGCAAATTGATGAATAGCAGCGTCTTCTTGCTGATGAGCATTATCCAAGTCAATTTGTTTAGCGAGATTGTTCGTGGGATGCCGCAGAGAAAAATCCAGCTCAGGGTAGTTAAGCAACACACTTTTCCAAACCTCTGCAAAATGCTGTGCGCGTTCTCCGAGTTGATTTTGTAAGGCAATATACTGACGAATATTGTCTTCCGTCGGATTTAAAATTGCTTGATCCAATGTTTGCTGGACTTGATGGTGTAAAGCCTCCATCGTGGTAATGGGATCGTGAGTCACCGTCGAATCGGGAGGGACAGGTTGATCTTCTTGAGGATCTTGATACCAATGCCATCCACCGGCTGGGGTTTCCCAGAAATTATCGGCTTTTGCGGAAGACGGTAGGCACCAGACCATCACAAACCAGATCAAAATAACGGCGCATTTCCAACTGACGCTGATCATCACAAAGTGCCACAGTTTTTTTTGATTTTTCTCATCCGTCGAAAATGAAGTGCTCATAATTTTTCTGCCGCTAATAGCCGTTGCGCAATCACGGCATTGTCGCCTCGATCAGCCACGATTCGCAAAGCCGCTTCCAGACCGATGTCTCCGCTGACCACATCAGGGGTGTCAGGCTGCCAACAGCTTTGATTGGGCAAACACGGTTTCAATGCGGTCGGATTTACAACGACCACCGTCGGCACTTGCTGAATGTGGTATTGGCGGAATAATCGCGGATCCAGCACCACACCGCTTTGATGCTCGCTAGATAAAGCGGCGACCGCTTGTTGGGTTTTGGTGAATGAATCGTCTACTAATCCTTGAATCACCAGCGGGGCATGTACCTTTTTGGCCTGTGCTGCCCATTGTTGTAGACTTTCTTTTGGCATGGAAAATGAAATAAAGACATAAACAGAATTTTGTATGATCGGTGTAGCTGACGCCGCCATGGCATGCGCTTCCTGCTGAGACTTGAGATCAGAATCCTGTTTATCTAATCCAACGGCCATAACCGCTACGCTCACACCGAGACCTACGACCGCCACGGCAGCAGCGAATGTTAATATATCCATGTTCTTTTACCTCCTGATGGTGTTGAATAGTCACGAATCAAAAATAACAGCAATTTCTCTTACGCCAGATCAAATAACCATAATTTTCGGTACTAATGGGGGGTTCTAACATCGATCCCCATAACATCGTTGTCCGTCCAAAGGGTTGACAACCTGTCGGCGTCACTGTAGGAATCGGATTGATCATCTGATAACGATAGCGGGACTTGGGTAAGGTCATGGTGGTATGCGAACTGCATAAATCCCCGATACTGCTATCCGCCATGAGTCCCAGCCGATGCAATTTGTAAATCAGCCGCTCACTCAATAAGACTGTACCTTGCACGCCGCCAATATATTCGCCGACAGAACCGGTCAGCGGATACATTGTGCCTTGCGCACCGGCACACCAGAATAATTCGTCATTCGGTAGCCAAGTCGAAGCAGAGAGGGCATCCACACTGCACGCCGCCTGCATTGGTAAATTGTCAAATAACAGTGTTTCAGGAAATAGAATCAATGCCAGACTTTCATCTTCCCAGGTCGGATCTAACTCACTTAAATACGTCAGCATGGGTGTGCCGGAATCCGCGCAGCGTGGCGCAGGAATACCGAGCATTTGCATGATCGGAAAATGGTAGGCATGGACATAAAAAAATCCGGTATTGACATTCGGATCATCCACTGCCACCGCGCCGTCATTCGGTGATTCCATAAGCGGGATCCCCCCTAAATTGACTAAACAATAAGGTGAACGGGTGACATCAATCAGCTCCATCGGTTCCCAATAGCCCACTGAGACACCGATATCCGGAAATGGAAAACTCCCACACATGCAAATCGTATCGGGTGGATTAACCGTGTCCGGATTAACCCCCGTCATCACCGGGGTCGAACCGATGGTGATCGGGAATAAGCAATCCCAGCAGATGTCCGTAACCGGATTGATCAGCCGACCGGTACAAGGGGTTATACCGGCGACAGCAGCCGAAATACACCCGCTAATTCCTGTGAGCAGCAAAAGTATTTTTAACCATCGTTTCATGGTTTCACCTCACTGATTTCCAATTGGCTTCCCACCTGAGTGACGATGGCGGGAATTTGCGTGATCTGTAATTTTTGAGTCAACTGTCCGCCTTGATCAAAATACACGTGTTTTTGCGGAAAATGCGATTGGGCTTCATGCAGAGAACCATTAACCAGAATCAATAAAACCCGGCCTTTCAAGGCTTGATTTTGTTTTTGCGCCCAGGATACTTGTTCCGGGTCATCACCATTAAAAAAAACCAAATCATTTTTTAAGGTGTTCTTTTCCAAGGGATTGAATCGGGTACCGGCCTTGACTACCATAACGCCGTTGGCAGATCGCACATCATGGGGAATAACGATGGACGGATCCCAAAACCACTGTCGAGCCTGGATTGTGGGACGCAATCCCTCGACCGAAACCGGGCGATCCGCTGCAACCCTGACCGCTTCCTGTTGCTGAATCTGCCAACCACTGACGCCGTCACTGCCTAATTTCTCTCGTATTTTTTGCTGCGCCATGGTGACAAAATCAGTCTCCGCAATCGGATAAGTCACGCCCACGACGCCTAAATTCTTCGCGAAAATCGATAGGCAGCACACACTCAAAAAACTTCCTAGCACAAGTAAGAATAGGACTTTACGATGACGGGGATTATTGAGATTCATCCGATTTCTCCATGAGTGAAACTGAAGGAGAGCGTGACAACGATAACCGCGCCGCTACTTCCGCCGTCATGTCTAGGCTGCCAGCAATCACCGCTTCTTTAGGCACTAAAATCACGTGTTTTTCACGTGCGATGGTTTTCAGCACTGTCTCCAGTTGTTGACTGAATGCGTGTACCTCGATACGTTTCTCAGCTAAAGAAGCCGATCCTGATGCTTCAGATTTCACAAATCGATACATCAAACCCGTCATATCCACCGTCGCTATGGAAGGACTCGGCAGAATCACTCGATTTAACACGATACTGATCGTCGTACCCATTAAAGCACTTAACATCATAAGCGCTGCGATTAAAGCGACATTCGGTCGTGGAGGATAATAGCCGTTATTTTTATGATTACTATGATTATTCATGTGGTTTTCCTCTTGGGTTGAGATGAATTAAATTGTCGTTGCGCGACCTGCTCAATGGCCGCCTGTAACGACAGCCCTTGTGCCTGCAATCTTTTAACCGCTTCAAATTCGTCACCTTTTGACGAATATAAAATCCGCGAATACGGATCAAAAATAATTCGGTGTATCGATAATCCCTGCGGACTTTTAATCACACATTCTGAATAATCATCGGCACGCCGGACACTTTGAAATAATTTTTCAGTGTAATCGTCCATCGGGAGTCTTTTAGAAGCACGCAGTTGCGCAATCGATTCGCGATTTTGTGCTAAAATCAAATTAAACGCGGAATTTTCATAAGCCGCGATAGAGGTGGCATTTTTGAAATAGTCATTAATGCCTTGCGTGATGGTGACAAAATTGGCGTTATAACGTCGGGCGCGACGATAACCGGTTTCGATAAATTTGGCCGCGCCTTCCTGATCACCGCCCAACAAATCCCAGGCTTCATCGATCACACAGGATTTTACTTGTGAACGGCTGCCCAAATACATTCGCTTGGAAATTTGATACATCAACACCAACAAGACAATTTTTTGTAAATCTTTTTTCTGTTTCAGTTCTTCCAGTTCCAAAACAATAAAATTATTGTTGATGTTCAATGTGCAAGGGCCTTCAAAAAATTTGCCGTACATGCCCTGTTTGGTATAGGGATAAAGTAAGTGGGAAAGCGTTGTGCAAATCGGACTGGCTTGTTGGCTGAGCCAATCGGCAACTGTGGTGATGCTGGCGTTTTTACCTTTTTGATCCCAGGCCGCTTTAACGCCTTTTTCTAAAAATGTCATTTCTTCATCCGTGACATTGCTCTGCGGTCGCGCCATCGCTGCCAGTAAAGGTTTTAAAATTTCCAGTGATTCATCATCCATTTGATCAATGTAAGTAAATAAATTCAACGAGATGGGTTGATCGGATTTAAACTCAATAAACTCACCACCCAATAATTTACAGGTTTTTTCATACGAGCGACCGACATCGATCACCCAGACTCGGCCACCGGCTCCAAGCAATGCAACAATGTATTCTTGAGTGAGTGCCGATTTGCCACTCCCGGAAGTGGCGGCAATGGCGACATTATAATTACCCTCTGGATTATCAAACGGGTTCCAGATAGCAATTTGGCCGCGCCGTCCAGGGAGGAATAAGCTAGGACGCTGCGTACCCTTCCATTCCCCTAAAAGCGGCGCGATATTGATGGCCGACAACGCATTCATCGTGCGCAAACGGCCTAACCGTTTCAAATCATCAAACATACCTTCCGTCATCATCATCGGCAAAACTGCCAACCAGGACTGTAGTTGCAGATAAGATTCTTTACGCAGTTTCCAGCCATTGGCGCGATATAAATCGCGCAGCTTACGTTCTGCGCTATGAGACTGCTCCGGTAAGGTATACAAAATGACTTGATAAAAGACTTTGACTAAGCGATCACCCTGGCTTAAGCGATCCCGGACAAACTTCCAATCCTGGTGCTCTTTGCCAATGCTGGGTTTAAATTTGGCTAACGGACTTTTAGCGGTTGAATCTTTGTTCATAAATTTCATTTGTGCTTTAGCGGCAGATTTTTCGACGTCTTCCGCACGGACATGAAAACTCATGATAAAAGGACAAGGAATTTGCAAAGCCGAATTAAATAATTGCCCCAAATTTTCGCCGGTTTGCCATAAGCCTAATGTTTCTGGAAAATCACGGACACTGAAACATTGAATCTCCCAAGCTTTTTTGCCGGAGCGATTCACCACTAATTTATCCGTATAAACCTGGCATTGATATTCAGGGTCAGTGAGTTGTAATGACAGGGAATCAAACTCGTTCCACCTCTGTTGCGAAGAATAAGGATCGGTCGAAGGATTGAGTAAATCAATCAACAGACTGATAAAATTCGTGATTGGAATGGAGCGGCTGGCCATGTTGACGGAATTCAGAGAACTCACAAAATCTTCGCGTAATCGGATGAGGGTTTGTGTATCGGTGGTGATTTCCTTCAGTGGAATGGAAATCACTAAAAATAACCGAAAATCCCTTAAAATAAACGAACCACTCTTGGTGAGGGAGTCCAATGTGCCTTGTTTTAAAAACTCGGCACGTTTTTGCGCCAGCCAGGCAAACATCTCGCCGGCAGCGGAACGCTCTCGCGCAAACGCATCAATAGCCGAACCGATCTTATCCGACGCCCAAAACAAACATTGCAAATCCGCCGTGATCGGCAACACATCGGTTAACAGGCTACCCAAAATTTGCACGTTGGCTTCGTTCGCACCGGTCAGGGGAGCTACTTCTAACATAAAACCAACACTGCGCTTATTGATAAAGAGGTCATGTTCAGGATCGTAGGTTTCGTAGGGTAATAAGCTGGAAAGAGGACACTGTGCTAACAGGTCACTCAATTCAGAATCCAGGGTATGGTTTTTATCGAAACCGGTCGGCTGTGATTCACCGAACCAGCCGGCAACCCGTGCGAATAAGGCCGACAAATCCAATGAGTTTTGAGCATTAAGCATGAGTGCTGTCCTCGATAGCCGGATCAGTAGACCAATGGCCGGGCTGAATCACGTGATAGACTTGGGTGGATGAAAAGTAATTGCCTCGATTATCCTGGTAAGGGGCAATCCACAGCCGCATCACTTGTTCTGGGGAACGGCTCACTCCCTCATCAGCAGAATAGCTGACATTCACGGTCAACACCGGGTCATTAGATGACAGGGTTGTCGGTTTCGCTTCGGCTAATTTGCCTTGATCCACCAGAGAGTTAACTTGATCCAGGCTTTGACAATTGACACCCGGCTTCATCGGGCAGGTGAATTGAGAATTGAGTTCCCCACAACCGGCTAACATGAAGCTACACCCGAGAATGACACCTGGAGTCAATAATTTTCTTGAACGTTGAAAATACCACATAAAAAAACTCCTCTTTTAAGATTTAAAAAAATCGGTGGTTTGATTCTGATTTTGATGATGACGAGTTTGCAGTGCGTTAATCTGCGCCTGTGTTAAAGGTAAGGGAGAAACCGGCAACGGCGATGCCATGGCAGAATTGGTTGCGGGGGTGACCGCTTGGCTGGGTGGCAGTATGGTTGGAGTGGTTGCCACCGATTCAAACGGCGGCAAGATCGATTCTTTTTCGTTATCGTGTTTCTGACCGTCTAAATAAAACCCTTTTAAAAAAACAACATCCACAATCGTCCCGGCGGATAACTGAATGACGGGATGGTATTGATCGGCTCTCCTGATATTGTAGTCAGCAATTTTATCCATCGCGTTACTGACGCCCTGTGCCGCCCCGAACTTAAAAATATCAGAATTATTGACACTGGTGACTGCCCCTGTCGTTGAAAGAGCGGTCGTGGTGTACTGCGAAGCAATCCCTTGGGAAAAACCTGACAACGAACCGGCGATAAAAGCGCGTTTTAATAAAGCACCCTCGCGCCATAACGGTACACCACGTACCCCGTTTTTACCTTCCGGCCCAAAGACTGTGCCTTCTACGGATAGTTCAATCACTTCATGATGATTAGGGCTGACGCAACTTAAACGCTCTAGGCGCATCAAACCCCGCTCAGACGAAATATCACCGATAGCGGCTGCGGTCGCGACACAATCTTTCAAATGGCTATGGTGATGATTGGGTAATGTGCCAGTATCCAATAGCCGAAATAACACCGGGGTGGGATTACTTTGGCTGTTTACCCCTGTGGAAGCATCCGCGCCGCCCAACATTACTGCACGTACAAAAGTGCCGGCAGGGACAAAAGTATCGGGCGTTTTAGAAGGTTTAATCAGAGGCACTGCCGAAGACTGATTTTTTAGCGGGGATAATGCTAAAACATCATCGTTCACGCCTTTCAGCGGCTGTAGGGAAACCACCTCAGCCTGATGATCGAGGTTTGGGGAGGTGGGATCAGCATTCTGGCTATGATTCTTTTCGGGTAAGCCCGGATTGACCAGATTCAATTTTTCTTCCAACGCCCTCAGTTGAGTTTGTAATCCCTGCATGCTCTCATTTTGAGATTGATTGGTTTTTTCTTGTTGCTCTTTTTGTGTTTTCAATATTTCTAACTGTTGTTGCAATGCAGAGGTGGTTTTTTGTGCCTGGCTCAATTCATTTTGAGTTTTCTCAATAAACAACCCGGAACTGTCAACATGCGTGGTCGGATTATCCAGCGCCATTCGTTGTGAGGATAATTTCTCCACAGTTCGGTGAGATTGAGCGTGGTTGGATAATAAGGAATAAAAACTCCAGCCGAGTATACTCAAAAGAATGAGACTAATAGCTAATACCTTCTGTTGCTTTTTCTTGATTCGGCTGGGTTGCGTCTCACCATTTTTATCAGAATCGTAAGATTGTTTAGACATGGCTGGTCACCTTAATCAGTTGAGTGGTTTGATGAGGGGCAAGGGTTACGGCTTGCAGATAAATGGCGCGATCACCGAATTGATACAAATCCTCTTCAGCCAATGTTTGCGCCTGTTTGGAATGATTGGTCAGTTGATAAATTGCCACCGATAAATGCGCACCGGTATATTGATCGGTTAATTTCAAATCGAAATATTTTCCAAAATTAAATTCTTTGGGTTTTTTCAAAACCGTGTGGTCATAGCCGGATGGAATTTTTTTCTGAAGAATTTCATCCACGAGGTGAATTAACGTTTGCGTGTAACGCTCACTGATTTCCCAGGTTTTCGCCGCTTCTTTTTCCAATTCCTGCGGCTTTAGCGCCAAATTATCGGCGTGACGGGCAGAACAAGGAGTCAGGTTCAATACGTAATGCCGACCTTGTTCGGTGCTGATAAATAAATAAAAGGGTTTTAAATCATGGCTATTATTTTTTGATTTGTTTAATTTTGATTTTTTTGGACAATGAATTTTGGTTTTATTCTGAGTGTGATCTTTATTTTTTTGTGCAGGACAAATTTTTTGAACCGCCGGTTGATGGCTAGTCGGTTTGATAAAAACCGCACCCTGAACCGTGTCGTTGCTGATCTGGTAAGCGCCTTCAGACCCTCTGACCAGCGTAATGCGATCCCCTGCCACCGAAATTCGAGTTAATTCTTTGGCGGATATTGCGGCAGAAACCTGAGCGTTGTCTTCTATCACAAAGGTTTGAGCGTAGACCGGCGTTGAAAACAGAAACACCGGATAGAATACCGCTATCAAACAGGGTATTTTAAATAAGGATCGATTAACAAGTGTTTTAAGCATAATATTCTCCTATTTTGAATGCTCATCTTTGTTTTTAATTTCCTCGAAGGATTTCAGCCATAATCTGCCCTCGGCATAGCGAAACTGAAGTTGATAATGGATTCTTTGTACTGGCAGATGATCATTGCCCACCGTGGCGCTTAAATCGCCGGCGAGTTGCGCCGTCAACTGTTTGGCGTCAACCGCCACTTCCACCGGATAGAAAATCAAACTGGTATGGGTTTTTTCTAATTGCTCAGCTTCACTCACCAACTCATTTTTTAAATCACCGTAATAAGCCGGATCGGTGTAGCGCAATAAAGTTTCCTGCTGATAAGCCGCATTAGCGGCGAGTGAGATTCAGTCGTAATTGAGCCAAAAATGAGGCCATTTGGGATAAATATTCGGGAGAGACCGCCCTAGCTTCTACCCAAAAAGCTTGATTCACGACGGGTGGCGTAATGACAATCCGTTCCCGACCAATCAGCCGACAGACACTGATCGTCAATAATAAACAGACGCCGGATAATAGCGCCGCCAACACCAGATAACCGTTACGCTGTGCCAGCATCTGTTGTAATCGTGATTTATAGTGCGTTAATTGCATATTGCCTCCGGCATCATTCCATTAACCAATCAACTCCCGCCAATACGAAGGCGGTGTCACTTTGAGTTTCAAACACATCGGCACATGCCAATACATCCAGTGATACATAAAATAATGTCCCTGTTCACCTTTTAATTTCTTAATCCCAAATAAGGCACCGGCTCCGGTGATCATGCCCCATACCGGGCTGTTTAAAACCAGCATCAAGATGAGAAACGGCGCTAAAAACGCGATGAGTTCATCGATTGTCCATAACATGAATTTCATCGGCTCATCGAGCGTTTGTGGAATGCGGTAACTCATGCACTTTCTCCGGCAATGGAAAGAATGATGTTAAAGAAAATAGACACCGCGACAATGCCGGTTAAAACCATCAAATTCTTGGTTTTCATATAAGCCGCTAACCCCAAAATGCCTTCAATGGCGTAAATATATTTTTTACCCGTGTTGTTGAGGGTTTCCCACAAGCTGGCGTCCGTGCCGGCTAAAATATCGGTACCGTCCGCCAAAGCGGAACCCCACAGACCGATTAAACTCACCATCACTAACAAACGGACGGAGGCCAGACTGTTAGGCTGACACAACGCGCACCAGAGCCGGCAGCCCAGTGTTTGGCTGGTATTTTTAAACTGCTGTATGACTGTTTTTATTTTCATGACGCTCACTCCTGCGTTTTTTATTTTTCGGATGTTTTTTAGGGGTACTGTGTCCCTGTAATTGCTCAAATTTCCAATGCAGCGGTTTAAAATGTTTATGGCCTAATTTCTCCATCTTCACTAAACAACTCACTTTATATTCGGCGCGGGCTTTTTGAATGTCTCGTGAAAAAGCCCTGCACTTTTGATGATAATTTTCGTTAAAGACGCTCTGTTCATTTTCACCATCCTTCTTCCAACGCCAAAACCATTTCACCTGGATGCCGGCATAATGGGCAGCCAGTTCATAACTCGCCCCAATGCGCAGAGCTTCACCTATTTTTTGTTGAATGCTCTCCGTCAACTCATAACCTTGACTCTCCATGACCGATGCCTTGTCGCGCTGATACACAATCCGCGAATGTCCGGTCTGTTCCGGACAACACCGCCGCTTTGCCGGTGTGTTTCTCAAAGCGGCGCAAGATCACGTCCACATACTGTGGCATGATCTCTACGAGATACGCCTGGCGGTGCGTATGCTCGGCTGCGATCAGGGTGGATCCGGCTCCGCCAAACATATCCAGCACCCGGTCGCCTGTTAAGCTGCTGTTATGCAGCGCCTTTTGTACCAGCGCCCAAGGCTTCATCGTCGGATGAAGATCGTTAGACAACGGCTTATCGAAAGGCCAAACCGTACTTTGCGCGCGATCCCCATACCACGCATCCGTCTGGCCTCGGCGGTAAGCGTAGTAAATGGGTTCATGCTGCGTTTTGTAACGGCCTCTGTTTAATACAAAATGATTTTTTGTCCAAATAATTTGAGAACGTATGATTAGCTGGTTGGACTCCAACGCTTGTTTGACTAACTCCTGAAATTGGGAAGCGTGACAGACATACCAGGAGGCTTCCGGTTTAACCACCGTTACCGCACTGGCAATAGCCGTTTGTAAAAACTGCAAATAAGCCTGTGGATTCATGTGATCATTTTGAATGCGACGCCCTTTGAATGCGCCATGCGCCTGAAGATAATCGACGTTATAGGGCGGATCGGTAAACACTAAATCGGCTTTCTCACCATTCATCAGTCGAGCTATATCGGCAGGAGAAGTGGCATCCCCACACATCACCCGATGAGGCCCACATTCCCAAACATCACCCGGTTGACTGACCACTATATTTTGCGGCGTCAACCAATCGGAGGATTCTTCATCCGCTTCCGACAACGTGCCGAGCAATTTGGTTAACTCGATTTCACTGAAGGCTGTTAATGACAAGTCCACATTCAATTCTTTTAATGAGGCTAATTCCTGGCATAACAAATCGGAATCCCACTCGGCCTCTTCACTTAAACGATTATCGGCGATGCGATAGGCTTTGACTTGTTCCGGTGTCAGATTGTTAGCTACCAATACGGGAACTCTTTCCATTTTCAATTTTTTCGCGGCTAACCAGCGGGTATGACCGGCAATAATTGTATGCTCAGTGTCTACTACAATGACTTGCTGCCAACCGTAAGTTTTTAAACTGTCGGCGACTTTATCCACCGCCTTGGTATTCCGGCGGGGATTTCGCTCATAGGGGCGAATGTCGTCGATTAAAAACCATTGGATATCCATTGTCATTTCACTCCGAAAAAATAAGAGTTTTTTGCTTTACGTTGGCAACCATCATCTCAGGAAAAAACGAAAATGAACACGTAATCTCAGCTAAAAAATTTCCCGATTTACTATCTAAAATTTCCCGATCACAGGGTTAAAATTTCCCGACGAGAAAAACAATCAATCACTTAGCTCTACTTTTTCAGACTAAAACCGCCGATTCGGGAAAAATAAACGTTTTTTCGGGAAATTTTAGTGTGCATATCGGGAAATATTTTGAATGAAACTACGTGTTATTTTTAAAAAAATGATGGCAGACTCGTCTCCAAGAGCGTATCCATTTATCGATTTTTTTAGCATTGACTGACCACGCTCAAAACGACAGGAATCCTTTATGACATTACCGCATGAAACAATGAACGCTGAGAACAAAGCAGAAGCTCGAAAGAATCATTTACTGAATGATCAGTCTTTTAAAAGTCTCCTGAAGATTCAGAAAGAAATTGCCAAAGTAACCGGGTGGATGCCTTCATTGAGTACGTTGGTGAATGCCCTCGTGAATACCGATAATTTAATTTTGCTCAAAGCAGAAATACTGGAAGAATTCGAAAACAATAAAAAAACCCATACCGAAAATACTAAAAACACAGCAAGAACTGAATCGACTACCGAATCGATTTAAACCGATTACTGACACTCAATCCTCATACCTTTCACCGTTTTAAAACCCACGCGGCCTGAACAATTCAGGTCTGATACGGCGGCGAGAATTTAATATTCTCATTTTTTTCATTCATTCATTCATTTTTAAAACTAGGAGTATTTTTATGTCAAAATTCATTCAAGCGCTCATGAATCAAGAGCATCCACAACGCCAGGCGCCGTTTTCACCCAGTCTGGGTCATGAAGCCCAGCGCCTTTACCAGGAAGCGGCTGAACACATGCGTCAGCATCGGCAAGGTTTTATGCAGGCCTATTCAGTCACTGAGAGTAAAATCAATATTAGTGTGCAGGCGCGTGTCACGGCGGAGTTGGACAGCGTGAATTTGCACGACCTCAACCAGTTCAAACGCATTCGACGATTGATCATTGAGTGGAATCCCAATCCCTCTCAGGATAATTTTAGAACCTGTGACGCTGTCAAAAAAGCACTGATGACCTGTTTAATCGATGCCCGCAAAAAACAGCAGTTACAACGGGCTTGTCAGGAATATAAGGCACACCTGGCAGCAGATATCCGATCAGAACTCAACAGTGCTTTTCCTAACGTGTCTCGTCAATACGGTTTCAATCTGCCCGAACCGACGACCTCTTTTAAAAAGCCGTTACGACCGATTGAGAAACCGTCTACTTTAGATCACTTCCTCACACATGAAGCAAAATCCCTGTCGCTGAATCAACACGAAGGACTGCAAAAAGCCATCAAAAAATATGAAACCGTGACCACACTACAACAGTCACTGACCACCCCCAAACCGGCACCGGCACAGGTTCAGGAATTTAAACAAGCGTTGCAACAACGAAAACCGATACTGGAAGACCATCGAGACAGCACGGCCATGCGATTTCTCAAAGGGGTCACTGCTCTCTTAACGTTAGGTGTTGCCGTCCTGTGTGGCATTTTCAGCGTCAAAGGAGAAGAAGCCTCGGAAAAAATGCAGCAGGTTGTCGACAAACCCTCGATGGCTTACATGCCGAGATAAACCAGATCGGGAAAATGCTTTGAATGGATTTTTTTTTGATTTTATTTTAGGAGAAAGGTTATGAGCAAACTGATTGAACAATTTTTAGAAACCCATCATCAATGTACGGCGCAAAATTCAATATTTAATATTAGCCAGGCATTAGATCAGGAAGCCCAGGCGGTTATCAGGCAGGCACGAGCGGAATCACAAAGACGTTCCAAAGGGAAAAGCGCCGATGCTAATCATCAGCAAAAAATATTTAACGCCGTTTTAGCGGTGCATCTGACCCGATTGCTGGATAAGGTGGATTTAGTCAACATCACCCATTATAGCACGCTGGGAAACGCGATCCGGCGTTGGTGTCCGTGGCAATCCGGTCAGCAGCAAGCGTGCCTTGAAGTTCAGAAGATTTTACTGACTTTATTGCCGGTCGCCCGCCAGAAGCAGGAACTCAAGCAATTGTGCCAGGATTATCGAAATCATCTGGCCGTGGAAGTTGAGAAGGAAGCCAAAAACGACTCTGAGCAACACTATACGGTCAGTACTCAAAGAGGGACGCTATTATTTGGCGCACCGCCCGTGAATGAGCGCGCTCAGGTAAAAATGGTCACTGACTCCAGACCATCGGTTGAGAAATTAGTAGCAGAACCCACACGCGCTATCGGAAAACCAGACCAGCCCCCGTCTTTGGCCGTGCAAAAATATCAGGCAGTGAGCGCGCTGCAAGCCACTCTTAACACGCCTGTGAAATCTGCTCCGGAACAAATGAAGGATTTTAGGGCGCAATTCAAGATTCAACGTCCGGTCATTGAACAAGACCGGGATGGTTGGGCGATGAAATTCGCGAAAGGAGTGGCGACCGTGTTGTCTCTGGGTGTCGCCTGGTTGTGCGGTATCTGGAATGTCAAAGGTCAAGAGGCTGCGGGTGACCTGCAAACTACTTTAGACAAGCCACTGCCGCCCGTTGTGACTTGCCGGATGGGTTAAGGACGGATGGTGATTTGCCTGATCATCCTATCCAGATCCCTTAACCCGCGGTGCGGAAAAATAATAGAAAGGAACTTTGAAGTTCCCGGCCATTGTTTGCCGGGAACTGGCCGGATGCTGCTCTGATCCGGTTTATTGTTAAAAGAGGTATCTATGAAAAATTTACAAATCATCTGTGAACGTGCGGAAATCACTTTGCGGATAGCCCATGATCAGTCGTTTCTCAATACTCCGGAGGTTCAGAGGATGATAGAAGCGGCGTTGCAAAAATCCCAGGTTGATCAACTGTCGTTACTACAATATCTTTCTTTAAAAATCATACAGCAATGCCAGCAATGGAACTGTTTATTGGGAGAAACCGCCTGGCAAAATGCGGCAGCCGGCTGTCTTGCTCAAATCGTTGGTCGAAGATGGACGCACGACCAAAGGCGAATTTGGCTGCGCCAAGCGGATGATTTGATCGAAATCGCTTATGTCACTCAAACGGTACGTCGGGATATTCATCAGACGGCTAAAGACCGGCAAATCCCTTCAGTGACGTTTGAGCAAGCCTATCAACAGGCTCGGCAAAGCTATCAAGAACAGCGAGAGGCACTGATTATTTTGGAGGAACAAGTCAAGCAGGCGGGTAAAAACTACAGTCAACTGACTGGAAAACCCAATAGTGTGACTCTGGTTTCTCCTCACGGCATCCGTCAAAGTCTACCGGCGGAACTACCTCCTTATTCAAAAGCATCGACAGAAATGCGATTATCAGACCGCACCATTGAACATAAAATTCAGGTAGAAAAAGAGGCCCGTGTTGTTTATCAAGACTTGTGTCGGGAGGTGCTGAAAACACCCATACAGGCAACCTTAGCGCAACAGGTTCACCAGGGCAAGCAACGCTTGAGCGATTATGCCGCGCGGATTTTAAAAACGGCTGAAACGCTGCAGCAGGAAATGCAGCAAGATCACTTAATTTTTAGCAAACATCGCAACCAAATTCTAATCGCACACGAAAAACGCATTGCGCAATTGTCGGATACTCTAGGGCAAGTGATTCAAACCTGCCGTGATTTTCTTCTCAAAAATTCTGAAAGTCCCCGTTTTCTCAGTAAATCATCACATCAGGCATTGACCGATCTGGTAAACACCGCGCAAGAGATGAAAAATCAATTGCAAAGTAATCCAGTGACTATTGATTCAAACGCTGTTCAGGAAAAAATTCTGCTCATAGAGAGTCATCGTCAGAATTATGAAAAATCGATTACCGGTTGGTATGGATTATTTTCGCGTTTTTCTAAAACTCAACAGCAGCGTGAAAAAATGAATCATGAATTAAAAAATTACATCGCCGACCTGGTGGTTCCAGCCTGTAATCTTTCTGATCGTGAAGGGGTAGTCACTGAAGACCAATTGAAAGCACAACAACAACGGATACAAGCATTAGAAAATCAAAAAACTCACTTGCAGACAAAAGCTAAAAAAATTCAGGAAATTCAGATTCCAACGGCTAAAAGCCTCTCCCTATGAATTTCAGAACAGACTTCGCCAGTGACCACGTTGCCCTCAAAGGTTGAGCCGCTTTATTGCTAGTCGGTTAAAACTAAAATCTCACAGAGGGTTTAACCTCCCCACTAGCTAAAATGACTCCCCGCGCTTGCTGTCATCATCCTGGGAAATTCCCTAAGAATCATTGACAACCTGCTCAAATTTAATAATAATAACGTTACAATAACGTTACATTTATTGAAAGGAGGCAAAATATGATCAAAAAAGAACTGACTTACGCTGCGTTTATGGAAACACTGCAGGTTATCCTCGCTGAGGGCCAGAAGCCTTCGGTGCGTGTTCTACGGGCTCGTCTCGGCGGCGGCTCTAATTCAACAATTGTGGAATATTTGCGTCGATGGCGCAGTGAATCCGCATTAGAAGAGTCAGCAGCAGGCCATGAGTTATCCGAAAGTATAAAAAGCTCTCTGAGGGCTGAATTTGGCCGGGTGGCGCAAATTATTCGAACCGATGAGGCTGTTTTTCGCACGCAAATAGAAGCTCAACTGCAAGAAACAGCGGAACTCCTGAAAGAATCTGAAGCTCGATACCAAGAGTTAGAAACACAGCGCCAAACGGAACAGGCCACTGCCCAGCAAAGCATTTTGTCGCTGGAAAAACAACTTTCCGCTCGCGAAGAACGGATTGACACACTAGAGTACCAAATCCAGGAATTTTCAGAGAAACTGAAAGAGATATTGATAGAACAAAATACAGAACATCATGCGGCAGCCAAAGCGGAAGGCCGTGCCGAATTAGCTGAAGAAATGATCTTAAAGCTGGAAACTCAGTTAGCTGATGCATCACGGGAACAAGAGATATTAAAACAGGCGCTAAAGGCAGCGGAAATTCAGGTGGCGGTGTTGAAATCTCATACAGCAATAGAGAATTAAATCATCCTATTATTTTTTTATAACGTTACAATAACGTTTTGAAGATTTAAAAAAGATAAAAATATGATCAAAAGACCACTTGTCCCGCGCATGGAATTTACCATCGATACTGGCAAGAGACCCACCCTTTGGAATGTCATTATGGGCTTTACGGGCAGGTCAATTTGATTAGCAACTAGAGGGAGGTGGGTCAAAAATTTTTAGCACTCACCAACAAGGAAAAAAAGGAAAAACCTGGAATGCCCCTGAGTCAAGAACGCTTGCTTTCGATTAGCTATTCCCGGGATTTTTAGCAAAAAAATCAGTTGATTTATATTTATTTTACTCATACTAGACGATAAATTTAAAGTAAATACTCTGCGAAAAATACTTATTTTTTCGCTTGTAACAACATGATTATGTCTGATCAATCACTCCCGGCAACAATCGCTCCCCAACGTATTTCACAGCAACTCAAAATCTTTATGGAAAACGGAAGCTTTTCGCAAAATACTCAAGGCTTTTTGGTTAATCAATCGCATCAGAATGGAAAAAAATTCACAAAAGCCAGTTGCCAATTTAATATCTTCCTCTCGAATAAGCCATTCTTTTTCCTAAAGTTATAATTCTTAGTGACAAGTTTATGGTACTCTAATCGTGTTTCGCTTAAAAATTGATCATTTATTTTTCGGGTAATTTTCTCTTTATAGTAGTCATCCAAAGATGATATGGAGTATAATTTCAGAAAGCATTTTCCAAAAATGAATATTAAAGGAACAATTTGAGGTGTCGATGTTTTAGATTATTGATCTCAAAGTGTTAAACCATAAAAAGGAAAAAATTTATGAGATTTCCTGAATTTGTAGAACTTGATCAATACGATATTCAAAATAAAAAGGATATCGAAAAAATATTTGAACAATTTTTATTATCAACTCAGTTGATCTCGTTTACTCAAGCAATTTTAAGACATAAAGTAAAAGCAAAAAAAATTAAAGTAGTCTTTAAGTCACAGTTGAAAGATTATATAAATGCTTTCAATTCACTGCCAATGAATCAATTTATTAATTCAATAGCAGATTCCAATTTACAAGGAGACCAAAAATTAGATCAAAAACAAATAAAATTTTTAACTAAAACTATAACAAAAACCATGTCCCCCACTATGATTAGAGAACCCATATTGGTTGAAATTAGCTACAGAATTGAACATATAATAAAAACTGAAGGGAAAAAAATTCTTGAAGAAGAACAAAAAATATCTGCAAAAATGGCTGCGGAAGTTTTAAGAAAAGAAGGAAGATTAATAGATTTTCCTAAATATACATCAATTGCTTTCAACCATTCAGAAATGAAGTCCACAACAACAGTCAATCAGTTTGTTGGTTATATGAATTTTATCAGGGATATTATTAATCCTGTCAGAGAATTCAAACAATACACAGAAAATAGAAAAAAAGCACAAGAAATATATGAACTTATTAGTAAAATAGATGACAAAATTAAAAAAAATGATCAATCCATACAAGAAATTAACCAGGATATAGAAATATTAGATATAGAACTCTATTGGTCAGAATATTTAGCATTTCATAGAATATCCGAAATGGATCCACCTCCAGGTCATAGCGCACATGGCTGTTTAGCAACTGCTTCTTCAGAAGGAGAGTTAAATTTACAAAAACATTTGGCGTGTAAATCAATCTTAGATGCTAAACTTGAAGAAAAAGAAAAATTTATTAGGGAAAAACTCTGTGAATTTTCGGACCACAAAGGTGGTTTGAATGAAAATCAAGCTGATATTTTAAAATTTTTTAATGCCTTAGAATATTGGAAAAATAATTTTGCAGGTATCTATCGAAGAAGGATAGATATAGAGCGTCTCTCAGATTTTAAAGCTGATCCAAAGAAAAAAGGCGTTACAATATATAGAAACGCGAAAGATGGTGAAAGAAAAGAATTGGTAGAGTCCAAACAATTTATGCAATTTTCAAATTCTTTAGAAAAAGAGAAAAATGGTTTTATCTGAAATCTGCTTCAGTTGGGCATGGCGTAGAGCATGAATTTAAATGTATTATTTTTTTAAAACCTGGTGTATTCGAATTATTAGAAGATCTTAAAACAGATAAAGAAGATGATGATAAAGCCACTGTGGTTACAAAAAGTAATGAGCCACATTGTTTTGGTATACACGAAAGATGCTCTCCCATTTTTTAATCAGTGTATTGAGAAAGTTCAGATATATTCGAAAAGTAATACACTTAAGCATACAATAGTTTTTACAGAATCAAATCCTTCTTCTTATTTAGTTACTTTTGATATAAATTTAACTGCTCCTACATTTTTATATCTCTCTCAAAGAGGGCATGTGTTTTCAAAAGTAATAGAAGGGGATCAATATTTTTATACCGGCGATGCAAAAAATGCGATGAAATGCTTTCAGGTTTTTTTAGATCAACCTCATAAAGATATTCTGACAGTAAGTATAGGTGCAGAAATATATTACAAAATGGCGTGCTGTGCACATGCTACTGGAAACTATCCAGAAGCTGATTTTAACTTCAGGGTATGTATCGAAGGTATCAAGCAGATTCTTGAGGAGGATTTGGCAACATCCACAATTTTTGACATCAACTGCCTTTCAAGCAGAATATAGCTATTATCATAAAATTTTTTATACTATTTATCGTGTTAGATATGGGTATTTTCTTTATTCACAAAAACAATACGCAGCCGCCATTGATACTTAAAGAATTCGGATTTAGATAGTGAAAATAGTCTTTTCTTCTATAAATTCGAAAAACCAATTTTAGCACCTATCTTAAGGAACCATTTAGAAACTACAAATTTTTTTAGAATTAGAGTTGCTGTCTTTAGTTCTTATTTTTTACTTAAATGCTATGATGAATTGAATTCTGCAGATTCAGATTTAGACACAGCTTATTATTTCATTCAACTGAGAAATTTATCTGAAAAGTATCAGCAGAAAATTATTAATGAAATGCTCTATGATATTAATGTTGGTCAGTATGGACGTGTTTTGTTGTCATCAACATTCCCTGAAAAAGTGGAGATGGATACTTTATATTTGACAGTTAATAGCACTGCAAAAAAAATAACTGTTCAATCCGCTCAAATGAAACTTTCTAAAGAGCTTAACGAATTAGAATATAAATTGATATATCAGGAATTAAGGACGAAAGAAGAGAAATATACAAACCCATATTGTACTACCAAAAATTATCCATGAACCCAATTTAGTCTATAGAATTGCATCATTATGCGACTGCACTACTGAAGATAAAGATGATATTACTGGAAAAGAAAGTAAAATGATCACTCCTCCTCAACTTTCACGCAACACCCCTCACATGACTCAAGTTCTGCTCGTTTTTTCAAAAAATATTCAACGCGGCAAAAATCTAATAAAGATTTTAACTATTTTAACGGTTGTGATTGTGCCTTTCTATAAAAATAACCTCTCTATAGAATCTGCTGGCAAAGCAATTATTTTAAATTAAAGTAAATTTTTGTGCTTGTTGGGAAATCTTAATTCTTTGGTTGCCGGGTATTGGTATTATGTTATTAACTTTTACCTAAAGCGAAAAAATATTT
This sequence comes from uncultured Pseudomonadota bacterium, assembly GCA_963697455.1. Classification (GTDB taxonomy): domain Bacteria; phylum Pseudomonadota; class Gammaproteobacteria; order Coxiellales; family Coxiellaceae; genus JAFEDN01. The sequence continues at coordinate 122,861 of CAVOOI010000029.1, forward strand.
ATTAGGAAAAATACTACGAATTTATAACCATGATTCTAAATTTTTTTAAAAAATCCCGGGAATTTCTGGCTTTCGACTGAGTGTTTAACCATGGATTTACTCAGAGAGGCTTATGGGGAGGGTAAAGACATTCTACCTCCCATTAATCTCAATAAAATGGTTAACCTGGCCGGACTAAAAATCATGGCTAAAGAGACTCGTCATCCTGACTTTGCTGGCATTTATGATCGCCAAAAAGGTCTGATTATCGTCAACAAAAGTGATCCACTATTTCATAAAGTATTTAACGTAGCGCACGAATTACGTCACTATTGTTTACATAGCAATAAACTCTCTGAAATTTTCTATCGACATCACCAGTATCTCCTCGAAGCCTATCCT
>CAVOOI010000030.1:0-3212 GCA_963697455.1 uncultured Pseudomonadota bacterium
ATTCGCGACGGCTTTTTGGCAGTTTATTACCAATCTTTACAGATGACGCCGCTGCGCCGACCATCCGAGAGCGGATACCGGCAGCGGCGATATTGTTTCTTTATATCATCAAGCGATTGCGCAGGGCGCAAATGTAGTGGTAGGCCCCTTAAGCAAAGAAGAAGGAATGCAGCTGGTACAAGCGGGTTCCTTTAACGTCCCCACTGTGGTTTTGAATACTTTACCCATTGCCCAAGGAATTTCTAATCTGTATCAATTGAGTTTGGCTCCGGAAGATGAGGCGAAGCAAGTAGCTGATAAAGCTTGGCATGACGGCAGGAAAAAGGCGGTCACTATCGTCCCCGCCAGTGCGTCGGGGAAGCGAGTCGCCCAAATTTTTTTAAGTGAATGGGCGGCATTAGGCGGTAAAGTTGCCGGTCAAATGTATTATGACGCTCCAGAACAACTGTCTAATCAAGTTTCTCAATTGCTGCATGTCGATCAATCTGAAATGCGGGCGAAGTCTTACGGCAACGATGAGGTCAGTCCAAAATGCGCACTATTCCCTACCGGCGTCAAGATATTGATATGATTTTTATAGCTGCAAAGCCTGAAATTGCTCGAGAGTTACGGCCTTTAATTAATTTTTATTACGCAGCAAATATTCCGGTTTATGCTACTTCGCATCTTTATAGTGGAACGCCGGATCCGCAGCTTGATCAAGATCTAAATGGAGTCATATTTTGTGCCATACCCTGGGAACTCGCTCCGCAGACGCTTTCGCCGGACGACAGTGGGTTTTACAAAAGCGCGCAAAAAAGCTGGCCGCTCGCTACCCAAAAACAACCGCAGTTTTTCGCTTTAGGCGCTGACAGTTATCGATTAGCCCGTCAAATCAGCGCCGGTAAATTAATGCCTGAGACGGATGGCGCGACCGGAAAATTAATTTTACAGGCCAATAAAGTATGGTTCCGGCAATTGACTTGGGCGCAAATCATCAATGGCCGTCCGCAACCAATTTCCAGCGATTCTCGCTGAAGCGAGAACTTCGGATCAATTCAATTCCCGGTATTTAACCTTAAATATTGCAGTTGTAAAATACTTCGATGAAAAGAATATTAGGACAGTTAGCAAACAGCAAGCCCGGGACTATTTGGAAAGCTGCGGTTTGATTTGGGAATGTAGCAATTATCTATGCCCAGCCGGAAAAATCGATTTAATTATGTGTGACCCGGGCGTTTGCGCTGATCAGGAAACCATAGTGTTTGTAGAAGTGCGCTATCGCAAAGCTTGGGACTATGGTGAAAGTGTGGAAACCGTGGTTTGGCATAAACAACACCGTATCATAAAAGCAGCTTGGCATTATCTGATAAGAAAACAACGCCATAGATAAAATTAATGGCCGCTTCTCGTGATAGGATTGTCCCCCGGTGAAGAAATTTGCTGGATTAAAAACGCATTTGAGGTAGAATACTGACCATGGATATGTATATAGAATTAAGTAGCATTTTGAAGAAAGTATACAGACTAAAATTTTAGCGGCAGAGGCTCTGCCCGAAGCTATCCATGACGCTGGTGAAATCATGGTGCAATCATTGTTGAACGGCGGCAAGATTTTAAGCTGTGGTAATGGCGGTTCAGCAGGTGACGCCCAACATTTTTCCGCGGAAATGCTGAAATCGATTTGAGACCGAACGGCCCAGTCTGCCGGCAGTGGCTTTATCCACGGATACCTCGACAATTACCGCCATTGCTAATGATTATAGCTATGATGAGATTTTTTCCAAACAAATCAAAGCGCTCGGCCAGCCAGGAGATGTATTGCTGGCTATTAGCACCAGTGGCCATTCTAAAAATGTCGTGCAGGCTATTTTGGCTGCCCAGCAGCGTAAACTGGAAATCGTTGCGCTCACTGGGAGAGATGGCGGGGTAGTCGCCTCCTTGTTGAACGGCGCCAATGTGGAAATTCGGGTCCCGGTTCAGTCAACGGCGCGGATCCAAGAAGTGCATTTACTGATTATTCACTGTCTTTGTGATTTTATCGATCATCGTTTATTTGTTACGGCGGAGAATTCATAATGAAACGTTATTTTTTAAATTTGTTAGTACCATTCTTATTATTTTGCTTAACGGGTTGTATACCTTTGATCATTGCTGCGGTGGGCGCAACTGCCGGCGGCGCGATTATTTACGATAAACGCACTAGTGAGGTCATTCTCCAAGACCAAGAAATTTCTAATAAAGCACTCAGCCGTTTGAATTCAGATCCTGAGCTGCAAGGCGTTGCGCGGGTAACGATTGCGACGTTTAATCACATCGTTTTAATGGTCGGTCAAACTCAATCTGAGGAATTGAAGCAGCGTGCTTATAACGAAGTGAGCGAGATCCGCGGCATCAGAAGAATCTATAATCAAGTGCAGATTTCCCCAGTATTGACCACCATTGATCAAAGTAAAGATGCTTGGATTACTTCTAAAGTAAAAACCGCAATGCTGGCCAAACGCGGTTTGAGCTCTTCACAAATTAAAGTGGTCACTGAAGACAAGATTGTTTATTTAATGGGTTTGGTCACACCCAATCAAGCCAAATTAGCCACTGAAACTGCACGAAATGTGAGTGGTGTAATCAAAGTCGTCCAAGTATTCGAATACGAAACTTAAACAGTGAACACTAATTTAGCCATACAATCTGCAGTCGTCGCGATTTTACCGCTGATATTTGCGATTACGTTGCATGAAGCAGCTCATGGCTGGATAGCGAGTAATTGTCAGCCCGGACAAACCAGGTACAGTGACCATTATTGCCAACTACACGTCCCTTGGAGGAGCCAGATGGTGGCCCGAACTTCTATGAGTTCGGCGACGACGTCCTGTGATGAAGTCCATGTTGACAATGATGGAGACAGAAATCGCGGACGTCTCTTACCAGTTCACGTTCGAGACAAAGGCGCTGGAGATCCCAAGACGTTTCTGTACAATACGGGCACCATTGACTGGATCGGCAGCAAGAACTGGAACAGGCCCCAGTTCTATACAGTGACCAAAGTGGCGCAGAGCGTCAATCCAACGTCCTGGGTAGCTGGGCTGGCCTGTCCCCCATGCAACATTGGCCCCATCGTCCACACCCAACTATGCGACGCTGGCACAGCAGGCCGTTCACAAAATCAGTGATGATACCTTCTTTGCCGGGCAACGTGCCGAAGGCTTCTATGTAGACCTGGGTGCGATCGCCTT
>CAVOOI010000031.1:0-38347 GCA_963697455.1 uncultured Pseudomonadota bacterium
ACAGCGTTCGAGCATTCAACGGCGCAATTTCGGGAACAGATTCTGCACGTCGAGCCGAAAAAACTGATCGTGCAAACCTGTGCGGTCAACGCACTTTTTGCCGTCGAGCGGGATGGACTCGGTGCTGGTGTTGTCAGTTCTATTCCGATCCGGGCCGGGGGGGCGGATCGAATTGGTTCACGTCAACGTGGCCGACGAAATTTTGCGGTGTCAGCCAGGGTTTGGAGAAACACTATTGGACGCCGTGGAGGGAGTATCTTAGTCGTTGAGCGGTTTTACGGTTTCACGTAGGTCAGACTTTCGAGCCTGACTTTTTTCCGGTCGCCGTCAGCCTGGAAAGGCTGACCTACGGAATCGCTTGCGTTTCGATGCAGTGGAGCACTAAAATGGGAGCCTGCTTGGCTCCCACCCTATGCGCGCCGATATGCCCTCTGGCGCGATCGGCTCCGCCGGCGAAAATGCTCGATGGTTGCGACACCTGGCCTCCGTTCGGTTTGCTCGTCATCCTGTCGGTGGCATTTCCAGCGGCGGATCGGCGGACCCCGGCCGCCTCGTTGCCGAACGATGCGGAGGCCCAGCACGAAGTTCAAGCAGGGCAAGTGGCCTTTCTTGCCGCCGGTGCGTCCCGACGTTCCCGAAGTAAACGACAAGGATTGGGTGCGGAATCCGATCGATGCGTTCGTCTCTGCCGGCTTGAGAAAGAGGCTCGCTCCAGCCGCGAGGCAGACCGGCGGGCGCTGTTCCGGCGTGACGTTCGATCTCACCGGTTTGCCGCCGACGCCGGCAAGGAAACTGAAGCTGTACCCTACGCCCAGCCACCACGCATGGGGTGCAGCGCGTGACGCAGGTCGCGGATCAATCGTTCCTGTTTTGGCGAGCCAAGGCCGACGTACACGATGTCCGGCATGGCTTGCATGGCGCCAGTCCACGATCTTTTGTATTTCTGCGGGATCGTTTTCAAAACCGATCGGCGGGCATTGCACTCCGGCCACGCGAAGCTGCGGGATGCCACGGCAAAGCACCTCCGCCGCGCGCTCGGCGGTTCGCAGCACTCCGAGAAGAAAAATCGAGCGGCCGCTCCGGGTTTCGAGTTTGGCTACTTCACGTACTTGGGGTTTCAGCAAATGACCTACCGGAAATAAGGAATGATTTAGCTCGTATTGGCCCAAGGTATACAGAAAATAACTTTGATCTTTAGCCCCGTCTGCGCCTTTCAATAACTGCGCGGTCTCATCAATATGTTGAATTTGCGCATAGTGTCCGGTGGCCAAAGCATCTCCCAATTTTAAGGCATGTTCTAAAAAAACTTTAAATTTAATTTCTTTATTGCACCAGATATCAGGATTAGGAGTTCGCCCCGCCGCAAACTCATCTAAACAATGTTGAAAAACCCGATCCCAATATTCCTTAGCAAAGTTAACGACTTGAAATGGAAGGCCAAGTAAGTCACAAACGGCCCGCGCGTCACTAAGATCCTGCTGGGCATGACAATGCGGATCATCGTTTTCAGTTTCCCAGTTCTGCATGAACACACCGACTACCTCAAATCCTTGTTGTTTCAACATCAACGCAGAAACCGCCGAATCTACTCCACCGGATAAGCCCACTACGATTTTTTGACGATTATTTCTCATATTTCAAGGCTACTTAAAGTGTAAATTTTTGACCCGGCATCGTTAATATTTCCCGCCGCCGCCAAGCCCGTTGCGGATAGACCGCAAGAGGGGTCCTGTCCGCTGCGCCTCTTACGTGCTCGCTACGCTGCGCGCGCAAGAGGCTCCGCGTCCACCCCATAGCTGGCGCGCTTGGCGGCGGCGGGAAATATTAACTTGCAAATCTGCCAAAATTCGAAAGTTTGGGCCAATAATGTTTGCATTGAAATACTTTCGATAATGAACACATTTGCAGAGTCATATTTTTAGGAGTCGCCAAGGCGCTAGCTAACCGGGTGGCGGCGGAGTCCTTTTGCACGCGCAGCGAAGCGAGCATGTAAAAGGACGCAGTCGACAGGACCCGGAATGCGATCTATCGCATCCTCTTGGCGACTCTTAAAAATATGGCGGGGTGGGTAAATATTTTTGACGCGAATTATAGCATAATAAACTTGCAGAAGGTGCAACGTTAGGATAATTTGCTGAGCTGGGGATTAATTTTGGAGGCTACTATGGAGTTTGTGGATTCGCACTGCCATTTAAACATGTTAGATTTGGCTCCCTATCAAGGTGATTTAGGCGCGCTAATCGAACAGGCTAAACGGGTAGGAGTCAAACATATTCTGTGCGTAGGTGTTGATTTGGAGCATGCGCAAGAAGTTCTGGATATTGCCCAACAGTTTACTCATGTTTCAGCGAGTGTCGGCGTGCATCCCAGCGAAAAAATAACGGTTACCCGCGCAGACATTTTGGCTTTTGCAGAGCACCCCAAAGTCATTGCGTTAGGTGAAACTGGATTAGATTATCATTACCATGAACAAGGCCGGGAAGAACAACAGGCAAGATTTCGTTTGCACATTGATATCGCGAAACAGCTTAAAAAACCCTTGATTATTCATACCCGCGATGCGCGTGAAGATACCATTCGAATTATGCGAGAAGAGAACGCTCAAGCAATCGGCGGAGTAATGCATTGCTTCACCGAAAGCTGGGAAATGGCCGAACAAGCACTAGCGCTTAATTTTTACATCTCCTTTTCGGGTATCATCACTTTTAAAAATGCGGTTGAAGTGACCGCTGTCGCCGAAAAAGTGCCCTTAGAGCGGATTTTGATTGAAACTGACGCCCCTTACCTTACCCCAGTACCACATCGCGGCAAAAAACCAAATGAACCGCAATATGTCTGCTTGGTGGCAACGCGGTTAGCTGAATTAAAAAAACTACCCCTCAGTCAAGTCGCTCAGCAAACTACCTCTAATTTTTTTAGCTTATTTAAAGGCGCTATTAAACTCATTTAGAAATTGCATTCCATTAAAATTTCATTTAAAATACAATTTGGGGATATAAATGCAAAATGCCAGAGAAATTATGACTAATATTATTGCTTCTCAGCCTGAAGATGCTTCTTATGAAGAAATAATGCGTGAGCTATTGTTTGAGCGCATGATTGAGCGCGGGATGGAAGATGTTAGGAGGAATCGTGTCATTAGTAGTCAAGAAATGAAGCGTCGTATCCGCAAATACACATGAGCAATTGAAAATATGCAATTTGAATTATTAAATACTGATGGCGTGGCACGGCGTGCCCGTTTGCAGTTTCCTCGAGGGGTGATTGATACACCGGCTTTTATGCCGGTGGGAACTATCGCCACCGTCAAAGCGCTGACTACCACAGAAGTAAAAGCCACCGGCGCACAAATCCTCTTAGGTAATACCTTCCATCTTATGCTGCGTCCCGGCGCTGAAGTGATCCGAGCCCACGGTGGCTTACATGATTTTATGCATTGGCAAGGTCCCATATTAACGGATTCAGGCGGATTTCAAGTCTTTAGTTTGACAAAGCTACGAACTCTGGCTGAAGAGGGCGTTACCTTCCGTTCACCCATCGACGGCAGCATGGTCCATTTGACTCCCGAGAGTTCGATGGAAATGCAGCGCGTATTAGGTTCCGATATCGTGATGATTTTAGATGAATGCACACCTTATCCTGCTACTGAAGAACAAGCCCAAGTTTCTTTGCAACTCAGCTTACGCTGGGCTAAACGCAGCAAAGAGGCCCATGGCGATTCCCCACACGCTTTATTTGGCATTATCCAGGGCGGAATGTATCCGCATTTACGCCGCCAGTCTTTGGATGGATTGCAAGCGCTTGGATTTGACGGTTATGCCATCGGCGGCTTATCCGTGGGCGAACCTAAAGAATTGATGTTGCAGGTGTTAGATCAGTTAGTGCCGCATATGCCTACTCATAAACCGCGCTATCTCATGGGGGTGGGCACTCCTGAAGATATCATTCAAGCAGTTTGCAGAGGAGTCGATTTATTCGATTGCGTTATGCCTACCCGTAATGCCCGGAATGGCCATTTATTTACTAGCCAAGGTATAGTGCGAATCCGCAATAGCCCATATCGAAATGATTTACGCCCACTGGACCCTGAATGTAGTTGTGATACTTGTCAGAATTATAGCCGCGCTTATTTACATCATCTTTTCCGCACTCGGGAGATTTTAAGCGCTCGATTAAATTCCGTACATAATCTACATTATTACCAGCAGTTGATGCGGGGTTTGCGTCAAGCCATAGAAAACGGTACATTATGCGCTTTCATTGACAATTATTTTCAATCTACTAAAAGAGGACTTGATCATGTCGTTATTTAATTTCGGTTCGGGCGACACCCAAACTACCCAAACTACGAGTACTCCTGCCGGCGCTACCCCAGCAACGCCCCAGCAAGGCAGTTTTTTGCATATGTTGCCGATGTTGATTTTATTTATTCTAGTGTTTTATTTTCTCTTAATTCGCCCGCAAGCAAAACGGGCCAAAGAACAAAAGAAATTATTGAGCGGTATAGGAGTGGGGGACGAAGTGATGACCGCCGGCGGCATACTGGGCCGAATTGTTCGCCTAAAAGATAGCTATGTGATTATTGCCATCGCTAAGGGCGTAGAAGTCACCATTCAAAAAGGTTCGATTGCTTCAATTCTGCCAAAGGGCACCCTGGAATCTACAGACTAATTATGAACCGTTATCCTCTTTGGCGTTACATATTACTAGCAGTGCTGATTATCTTGGGAGTGTTGTATGCATTACCCAATTTATACGGTGAAGATTATGCTATCCAGGTGCAACCCCAGCTTAAGGGTAGCGCCACCATGCCCGCGCAATTAGGCGACCAGATAGTTAATGCGTTGACTGCTCAACAAATTACGTACCGGTCAATTGAACGTCAGCCGTATTCTTATTTGATTCGTTTTAAAGATGCGGATAGCCAGCTTAAAGCGCAAGACATTCTGCAAGCTACTTTAGGCACAGATTATACCGTGGCTTTAAACTTGGCTGATAAGACTCCAAAATGGTTGTTAGATATTGGCGCCAAACCGATGAAATTAGGCTTGGATTTACGTGGGGGCATCCACTTTCTTTTAGAAGTCGAAATCGATTCTATGCTTAAAGATCAGCTTGTTAATGATACTCACAGCATGGGCAACACGCTGCGTGACAAGCAAATTCGCTACAGTAATTTAACCCCGGGCCCGCAAGGGGGAATAGTGATTGAATTCCGTGATCCTCAATCTGTTGATGCCGCTAAAGCTGCATTGCAAAAGGAATATCCGGATTATCAATTTTCTACTCTTGCCCAAGGGTATGGTTTAACTGCCGCACTGACCAGAGAGGCGCAAACCAGACTGGCTGAATATGCAGTTTCTCAAAATATCAGCATTCTCAATAACCGGGTAAATGAATTGGGAGTAGCGGAACCGGTGATTCAACAGCAGGGTAAAAATCAAATCAGCGTGGATTTGCCTGGTATTCAAGATACTGCGCGGGCCAAAGCTATTATTGGTAAGGTCGCCACGGTACGTTTTCAATTCGTGGATACTGAGCATGACGCCGCGCAAGCGTCGAGTACCGGAATTGTCCCTATGGGGTCGTCTTTATACACTTTCCAAGGCCAGCCGGTATTGTTGAAAGATCAGATTGTGTTACATGGTAGCTCTATTCTCCACGCGACTGCTTCGACCGATGAAAATGGGCGGCCCGCAGTCAGTGTGCGTGCCGGCGGTGGTGAGGTGCCTTTCTTTAATCGAATTACCCGCACCAATATTAATAAACCGATGGCCACCGTTTATGTGGAGACGCAAACGGTCAAAAAAATGGTGGATGGGCAGATGACCTCGCAAAATCGGCAAATCGCCAACATCATTAATGTAGCTAATATCAATAGCGCCTTGGGTGCGCAATTTCAAATTATGGGCTTGGGTTCGCAACGCGAGGCTCAAGATTTGGCGCTGCAACTTCGATCAGGCGCCTATTCTGCTAACCTGACCTTTGTACAAGAACGTTTAATTGGCCCCAGTTTAGGTAAAGCCAATATTCGCCAGGGCATTAATTCTATGGTGGTTGCCATGGCCGTGGTGATATTGTTCATGATGTTTTACTATCATTTATTCGGGATTTTTGCCGATTTGGCCTTGCTTTTAAACACTGTGTTTATCGTTGCGGTGATGTCTTTACTGGGAGCTACTCTAACTTTACCTGGTATTGCCGGGATGGTGTTGACGATTGGTATGGCGGTGGATGCCAATGTGCTGATTGATGAGCGCATTCGTGAAGAATTACGGAATGGCATGTCGCCGCAAGCCAGTATTGCTGCTGGGTATGGGCGGGCGTTTTCTACGATTGTCGATTCTAATGTGACTACGTTAATTGTTGCGGTTATTTTATTTGCATTGGGAACAGGGCCGGTGCAAAGTTTTGCAATCACTTTAAGCATTGGAATTTTGAGTTCAATGGTGACTGCGGTGTTTTTCACCAGAGCTTTGGTAAACTTAACTTATGGTTGGAGAAACGTGAAAAAATTATCCATCGGTATTAAATTGCCTGCCAGTAAAGAGGTGCGGAGCTAAAGATGGAATTTTTTAAAACAAATACGAAAATTCAATTCATGCGTCAACGTAAAGGCGCGGCGATTTTTTCCGCAATAGTCTTTATTGTCTCTATTATTGCTTTAATCACCCAAGGGCTAACTTTGGGACTGGATTTTACCGGTGGCAGCCAAGTTTCAGTTAGCTTTGCGCAGCCGCCTAATGTGGAACAAGTCCGCGCTCAATTAGCGGCTGCTGGATTTAAGCAAGCCATTGTGCAAAGTTATAGCCGTACCGAATTATCAATTCGATTAGCGCCGGAAAAAGGCCTGACCCAGGAAAAATTACAGCAACAACTCAGTGCGGCATTGCCCGGCGCTACGATTGGCAGTTCTGAATTTATTGGGCCGCAAGTGAGTAAGTCGTTATTGACGAATGGGATTTTGGCGGTGGTGGTAGCGTTGTTATGTACCATGGCTTACATTGCATTTCGATTTGAATACCGTTTTGCTTTGGCTGCGGCGGTGGCGCTGATTCATGATCCCGTATTAATTCTAGGGATTTTTTCATTTTTCCATTTAGAGTTTGATATGATCGTGCTGACTGCTTTACTCACAGTTATTGGATTTTCACTGAATGATACCATTGTAGTGTATGACCGGGTGCGTGAGAATTTTCGTAAAGTTCGTAAGGGCCTGCCGCTAGAAATTATGGATTTATCTATCAATCAAACATTATCAAGAACCATTATGACCTCTGGGCTCACCTTATTGGTGGTTTTGTCATTATTATTTTTCGGTGGCCCGATGATTCATGGTTTTGCATTGGCAATGACTATCGGTATTGTCATCGGCACTTATTCTTCAATATACGTCGCCGGATCACTGGCGGTAGCCTTAGGCTTGGAACGCAAACACCTGCAAACCCCAACCAAACGCCCAGAAGACGAACTTCCCTAAATAACTCACTTTGTGGATAGGAACGTCCACTTTTGCCCCAGGTTAAACGAAAAATCAGCCTCAAAATGCTCACATACCTGTGTATGCTCCGCTTTTTCGGCTGCTTTTTCGTTTAACCTGGGGCAAAATTGAACGTTCTGCGTTTGCAGGTTTATTCTCTTGAACTATTATTATAAACCAAAGTTTCTTTGATGATATCTAGCATGGCTTTGTGGATTTTTGAATTGGCTGCTATTACTTTGCCGGTTTCGAGATAATTGGTTGCTTCGTTAAATCCGCTGACTACACCGCCGGCTTCTTGGATTAGCAGCGCGCCAGCCGCCATGTCCCATTCTTTTAAGTGCAATTCCCAAAAACCATCTAAGCGTCCTGCAGCAACGTATGCCAAATCTAGAGCAGCAGAACCAGAGCGGCGAATACCGGCGCACTGTGGCGTTATAGTGGTTAATATCTTCATAAAAGTATCCACGTGGTCAATTTCCCGATGCGGAAATCCAGTGCCGATTAAGGTTTCTTCGATTTTTTTCGCAGCGCTAACGCGGATACGCCGGTCATTACAGCTTGCACCTTTGCCTCGTGCCGCCGCAAATAATTCATTTCGAACCGGATCATAAACTACACCAGCTTCCAATTGGTCACGATTTTTTACTGCAATCGAAATGGAAAAATGCGGAAAGCCATGAATGTAATTAGTGGTTCCGTCTAAGGGGTCGATCACCCAGCAAAATTCATTGCCTTCACTGTAGCCACTTTCTTCTCCTAAAATCGCATGTTCAGGGTAGGCTTTGCGGATGACTTGAATAATTTCCTGCTCCGAGCGCCTATCGACTTCGGTAACGAAATCATTGCGGGCCTTGCGATTGACCTCTATTGAATCGAGGCGGTCCATAAACCTTAAGAGCGTCTTGCTCGCCTGGCGTGCTGCCTGAATGGCGATATTAAGAAGTGGATGTATCATGAGCTTAGAGTATCAAAAATTTTAGCTCTAAGATAGGACAGCGGCTGTGAACTACTATAAAATACCTGGATGTTTGAGAATATTCGTATCGTTTTAGTTAATCCCAGCCACCCCGGCAATATTGGGGCGGTTGCCCGTGCCATGAAAAATATGGGTTTGTCCCGTCTTTATTTAGTCGCGCCTGAAAGTTTTCCACATCAGCAAGCGAGTGATCGGGCAGTTGGCGCGGGTGATATATTGGCAACCGCGATAGTGACAGCCGATTTAGGGCAGGCCTTGGCGGATTGTCACTTTGTCTACGCCACTAGCGCACGTTCAAGGCGTTTAGACTTGCCAGAGTGTGATGCTCGAGAATGTGCTAGTCAAATCGTACATTCGCACCCTCAACAAGAAGTGGCGCTGGTATTTGGCCGGGAATCTTCAGGATTAACTAACGAAGAGTTAACTTATAGCAATATTCATGTCCATATCCCGACAGCACAAGAATTTAGTTCGTTAAACTTAGCCGCTGCAGTGCAAATTTGCGCTTATGAATTGCACATGGCCACGCTGATTCAGCAACCGGGGCCGGTGAAAATTTCGCGGCAATTAGCGGCTAATGCAGATATTGCCGGGTTTTATGCGCATCTAGAATCAACCCTGGTTAGCATCGAATTTCTGAATCCTAAACACCCCAAAAAATTGATCCAGCGTTTACATAGATTATTTAATCGTGCCCAATTGGATGACTCTGAAGTTAATATTTTGAGAGGCATGTTGACAGCCATCAATAAAATGTTATGATCGGAGTTTTATTAAAAATTATGCATTATCAAGAGGGGTGATAGATGAAGAGCATTCATGCTGACGAGCCGTTGATTCCAGCCTCGTCAAAACTGCCGGAGCTGACTTTAAAAGTCATCATTTTTTCTATTATTTTAGCGGCTGTTTTAGCAGCATCTGACGCATATTTAGCTTTAAAGATAGGTACTACCATCGCCGCCTCTATTCCCGCAGCCGTTTTATCCATGGGCATATTAAAGTTTTTTAAACGTTCCAACGTTTTAGAAAGTAATATGATTCAAACAGCCGCGTCAGCAGGCGAAGGGGTCGCCGCGGCGATGGCATTTACTCTACCCGCATTAGTGATTACCCAAGCTTGGAATTCATTCCCATATTGGGAAACTGTAATGATTACCGTTACCGGAGGGATTCTTGGAGTTCTATTTTCAGTGCCGTTGAGACGAATTTTATTCAGCATGCCGACTCTGCGTTTTCCTGAAGGCACTGCTGTAGGTAACGTTTTGAAAGTAAGCGCTACAGGAGGCAAACATCTCAAATATTTAATTCAAGGTGCGAGTGCTGGCGGATTGATTAGCCTAGTTCAAGCCGGTTTTAAATTAATCGGTGATGAATTGGACGCCTGGGCTTATGTAGGTAAAACTGTTTTGGGCGTTAGCGTTAGCTTTGAACCGGCATTAATTGCAGCAGGTTATATTATTGGTTTTCAAGTGGGTATCAGCTTTATAGCGGGTATTTTAGTGGGATGGGTAGCGATTGTACCGGGGATTGCCTGGGTGCAGGGTGTTCCCAAAGCAGCGTCCGCCTATGACGCCGTGATGGCAATATGGAGTCATCAAAGCCGTTACGTTGGGGTGGGCGTGCTCTTGGTAGGAGGAGTGTGGACTTTATTGACCTTACTACGCCCGGTCATTAATGGTTTTAAGGAATCATTCAGCGCCTCTCGGATTAGGAATTTATCTACTGAAGGCAAACTGCTACGGACCGAACGTGATATCCCGTTTAAATGGATCATGGGCATCACCTTGTTGGTAGGCATCGCGGTTTTCTTTTTAATCTACCGCGCCATGGTTAACGCGGGTTTGAATTACAGTAATGGCCATTTATTATTGGTGGCGTTAGCGACCGTGATCTTTGTAGTTATTGCAGGATTTTTGCTATCGACATTATGTGGTTATTTTGCCGGCTTAATTGGTTCCACTAACAGTCCTTTATCCGGTTTAATTATTATTACTATTCTATTACTGGGCAGCATGTATTTACTGTTGTTTAAGGGCCAAGATCTGGTGGAGATTAGCAAATTAGTGACGGTTATATTAATTGTAACGGCCATAGTCACTGCATTGCCTTCCATTTCTTTGGAGAATATCCAAGACCTGAAATCTGGGCAAATGGTCGGCGCCACGCCCTGGAAACAACAACTCATTCTTATTCTGGGTATCATCTGTTCCGCGTTAGTGATTGGGCCGGTTCTCAATCTTTTATTTAACGCTTATGGTATGGGGGGCGTATTCCCTCGTCCGGGGATGGATCCCAGTCAAATGCTGGCTGCGCCTCAAGCCAATATGATGGCCACTATCGCGAAAGGTGTTTTGACTCATGATATTAACTGGGCGATGGTTGGTATTGGTGCTGTCGTGGCGGCGATTGGGATTATTGTTGATGAATTTTTGAAAAAGCGCGGCAAGCGTTTTATTGTGCTGGGTATGGGTTTAGCTATCTATTTGCCTATTCAAATCCCGCTCACTATTTTTATCGGCACATTGATCAGTCACTTATCTAAGCGCGGTAGAAAAAGGTCTGAGCAAGAAAGTCAAAGCGGGACATTATTGGCTTGCGGCATCGTCGCCGGGAGTGCATTAATGGGCGTTATTTTAGCGATCCCATTTGTGGTCTTAGGTAGTTCTGATGCTTTGGCATTGGTCTCCGCACATTTCGCGCCGATTGCAATAATCTTAGGCGCGATAGTAACGATTCTATTGTGTATTTGGTTGTATAGGACATCACTCGAGCATCATGCTCCTCCACAGTAGTTCTAATTTTTATTTTGACTACCTGGCCAGTACGCCGTTAGACCCGCGTGTATTGGCCAGGGTGGTCGAGTGCTTAGCTTCGCAAGAACATTTTGGCAATGCGTCTTCACAAAACCATCGTTATGGCTGGCAGGCTGCTGAATTAATTGAGATCGCACGTCAACAGGTGGCTGATCTGATTAACGCCGATAGCCGGGAAATTGTTTGGACTTCCGGCGCCACTGAAGCCAATAATTTGGCGATAAAAGGCGTGGCCGGGTTTTATCAGCGGAAAGGCAAACATATCATTACCATGCGCACGGAACACGCCTCGGTTCTGCATTCCTGCGCCCATTTAGAAGAAAATGGCTTCACTGTCACTTATTTAAATCCCACCGTGCAAGGATTACTGGATTTAGATGAATTGCAAGCCGCGATTAGGCCCGACACCATTTTAACTTCAATTATGTGGGTCAATAATGAAACCGGCGTAATTCAAGACATCGAGCAAATTAGTCAAATTACCCGAAAAAATGGCGTTATTCTCCACGTGGATGCAGTGCAAGCGGCTGGAAAAATAGCGATTGACGTACGGAAATTTGCAGCGGATTTACTTTCGTTTTCGGCCCACAAAGTGTATGGGCCTAAGGGAATCGGTGCTTTGTATGTGCGCAGAACCCCGCGCATTCGTTTAGCACCGCAAATTCATGGGGGTGGGCAAGAATCTGGTTTGCGTTCCGGCACGCTGCCTACCCATCAAATTGTGGGAATGGGAGAAGCATTTGCGATTGCCAAGGCCCAGCTTTTCCAGGACCAACTGCATACGGCTGAACTGGGCGCGCGTTTATGGCAAGGATTACGTAACATCGTGGGCATTGAGCTGAACGGCCATTTCTCTGAACGCGTGCCCCATTGTTTAAACGTGAGTTTTGCTTCGGTAGATGCGGAAGCATTGATATTAAGTTTAACCGGACTAGCATTATCAACGGGTTCAGCTTGTCATTCTGCGCATACCACAGCTTCGCCGGTATTGAAAGCGATGGGGCTGAGCGCTGAGCGCGCGCGCAATGCTTTGCGGATTAGTTTTGGCCGTTTCACTACTGTGGATGAAATCGATTTTGCGATTAAGCATATTGGTGAGCAGGTTGAACAATTGCGGCAGTTGTCGCCCCTCTGGTTATGAAATATTCTGAAGCGTTAATTTATTATTTTCATCATCGCGAACACGCTGGGCGGTTAGAGCAGACAATAGCCAGTGTGCGCCACGCGCAAATTGGCAATGCTGAAAATCAAGAAGTGTTAGCATTATACGTGGATTATCAGGACCAGATAGTAGAAGCAAAATTTCAGGCCACCGGTTCAGTTGTGCTCATTGCGGGCGGTGAATATATTTGCCGTTGGTTAGAAAAAAAAACCTGGGCAGATTTAACAAAATTAACTCCAGAAATAATTTTACAAGGATTAGGTTTAACGGCAATCAATATCCATGTGGCGAATATTATTATAATGGCAATCCAGAAATTGTTAGAGCTTAAGTAACTTCATATTATATAGCGTAGTAGCGTGCTAACTTAGTACATAATAGGGATTGTTTGGGTTTAATGCGTTTTTCGGATAATAACCGGCTGAGTTTATTCGGCATAAATGCTTTTTTGATTTCTTTGAAATGAACTCTTTGCACTTGGGTTTTGGTCACAAATATTAATTCGTGATTAGAGGTGTCGTACCAGATTTTTCTAGCCTCTTTGGCGCTGGTTGCTAAAATTAAGGCGATTGACTTATCTTCTTGATCATGGACGGAATATAAATTACGCAGCTTTTCTTTTAACTTTTTCATGACCTACCTCTCTTCGTTGATACTATTAATTATAGTATAAAGTTAAATTTATAATATAACTTATTGATTTTAATATATATTATTTTTTTAACTCAGATTGTTATCGCTAATGCAGGGCAAAGGTTTTGTTTACACCAATTAGAATTCAAACTAAAATGGGGAGCCTCTTTAAATAGTAGACTGTCACCTTAAAGGAGAAAAGCATGATTATTGGTGTACCTATTGAAATCAAAATAAAAGAGTTCCGTGTAGGCTTGACTCCCGCCAGTGTGCGTGAACTGACCAGCTTCCATCATCAAGTGATAGTGCAAACCGGCTTGGGATCAGGTATTGGTTTTACTGATCAAGACTACCTCAACGCTGGGGCAAGAATAGTTTCTTCTGCTAAAGAAGTCTTCGAACAAGCGGAAATGATCGTAAAAGTAAAAGAACCCCAACCCAGTGAATTTGCTTTATTACAAAAAAACCAAATCTTATTCACTTATTTACACTTAGCTCCAGATCCTCAGCAAACCGAAGCATTGATCCAATCAGGCTGCATTGCCATTGCCTACGAAACCGTTACCGGGACCCGGGGCGATTTACCTTTACTGTCTCCGATGAGTCAAGTGGCTGGCCGTTTGTCAATCCAAGCGGGAGCGCATTGTTTAGAGAAATCACAAGGTGGCAGCGGCATCTTATTGGGAGGAGTTCCAGGCGTTCCTCCAGGTAAAGTAGTGGTGATTGGTGGTGGAGTTGTGGGGACAAACGCCATTCGCATGGCCATGGGTTTAGAAGCTAAAGTGACAGTTTTGGATAAATCCCTCTACCGGCTGCAGGAATTAGATTTTCAATTCGGTGGACGCGTTACCACCGCTTACGCCAGTGCCGCTAATATCGAGCAGTTTGTCACTGACGCTGATTTAGTGATTGGGGCGGTGCTGACCGCGGGGGAAGCTGCGCCCAAAGTAGTTACCAGAGAAATGCTGTTAAGGATGCGATCAGGTTCGGTAGTGGTGGATGTGGCTATTGACCAGGGAGGATGCTTTGAAACCAGTAGGCCCACCACGCATGATTCACCCACTTATACGATTGAGAATATTGTGCATTATTGCGTGACCAATATGCCCGGGGCGGTCCCGCGCACTTCTACCTTTGCATTAAATAATGCGACGCTGCCCTTTGTGATTCAGTTAGCAAACAAGGGCTATCACAAAGCTTTATTGGACAACATCCATTTACGCGACGGTTTGAACGTGTGCTGCGGATATATCACTCATCCGGGAGTCGCCAAAGATCTAAATAAAGAATATCGTCCAGCTCTGGATTTTTTGCAATAAATGAAACTATTTGGGTGTATAGTTAGGAGGAGGGGCCTGATCTAAGATTTCAGGACAACTGTAAGAATTATATTCGTTCATCAATTTCGCCTGATCGGTGGGGTTTTTTCTCTTCATAGTGGCAAGATCAGTCTCTTTGTAATTATCTGACGACACTTTTGGTTTTAACATTGCGCACAGCGATGAGGTGGTGTCCGGCGGGCCTTCTTCCTGAGTGTCACAAGCCGTTAAGCTGAATGATATCAGTAATATGGTTAGTATTTTATACCACATAAAACTCTCCTTAGAACTTGTCCTTTAATCATAGACTAAATATAACTACTAGCGCTCTGAAACCTGCAAACGCAGTTCCCTTCTACAAAGTGAGTACTTATGACTAGATTACCACTTAAGAATCTAGGATAATACTTGCTATGAAAAAATATCGAAAAAAAGACCCTTTTAGGAAGCGGGAAGCCGCTGAATATGAAAACCCTGTAGCCAGTCGAGAATTCATCATGCAATTCTTGGCCGATGTGGGCCGCCCACTGGGATGGCAGGCGCTTTGCGAAGCCATGGAAATTAAAACCGAGGCAGAGCAGGAGGGCTTGCGGCGGCGTTTAAAGGCTATGCTTCGCGATGGGCAATTGATGACTAACCGCCGCGGCAGTTATGCCTTAGTCCAGAAATTGGACTTGGTGTCTGGGCGCATTCAAGCCCATCGCGATGGTTTTGGTTTTTTAATTCCCGATGATGGCAGCCCAGACATTTTCCTGCCAGCCCGTGAAATGGATACCGTCTTCAATGATGACCGAGTCCTGGTGCGGGTCATGATGATCGATAATAAAGGCCGGCGTGAAGGCCAAATTGCTGAAATCGTCGAGCGAAATACTCATCAAGTTGTAGGCAAATATCGAGTCGAGGACGGTATTTCTTTGGTCGACCCTGATAATAAATTAATTACCCAAGACATTATTATTCCGGAAAACCAGAGTAACCATGCCAAACCCGGTCAGTTCGTAGTCGTTGAAATTGTGGCCCAGCCTACCAAACGCCGGCAGCCGCTGGGAAAAGTCATTGAAATATTGGGGGATCAATTAACGCCGGGTATGGAAGTGGAGTTAGCCATCCGCTCTCACAATTTACCCTTTACCTGGCCGCAAGCGGTGCTCAATGAAGCGCAAAGTTTTCCAGTGACCGCCGCAGTGCCTGAAAATCGCAATTACATTGATTTACGGCATTTGCCTTTCGTAACGATTGATGGAGAAGACGCTAAAGATTTT
The DNA here is from genome assembly GCA_963697455.1 of uncultured Pseudomonadota bacterium. Lineage (GTDB taxonomy): Bacteria > Pseudomonadota > Gammaproteobacteria > Coxiellales > Coxiellaceae > JAFEDN01. The sequence goes on from CAVOOI010000031.1 coordinate 15,649, forward strand.
GACGATGCGGTTTTTTGTCAGCCGTTAACTAATAAAGCCAAACATGGCTGGCGGTTATTTGTGGCCATAGCGGATGTGGCCGAGTATGTGAAACCGGGCAGCGCCTTAGACATTGAAGCTAAGGTTCGGGGGAACTCAGTTTATTTTCCTAATAAAGTATTGCCAATGCTCCCTGAATCACTTTCCAATGGTTTATGTTCGTTAAAGCCCAAAGTTGACCGGCTAGTATTGGTCTGTCAAATGCGCATAGACGCCAAAGGTATAGTGAAAGATCATGAATTTTATGAGGCTGTGATTCATTCCCAGGCGCGTTTAACCTACACGCAAGTAACGAAAATGCTTGAAAGCCCCACTGGGGAGTTGCCGGAAATATTGCCACATCTTCAAGAATTTCATGAGCTTTTCCAAAAATTATTAAGTCAGCGTCAACTGCGCGGAGCTATCGATTTCGACACGGTTGAAACTAAAATTGTGTTTGGGGATAAGGGAAAAATTGAACGAATTGTGCCGATGCGCCGCACTGCTGCGCATCGCATGATTGAAGAAGCTATGTTAGCCGCTAACGTTTGCGCGGCAAACTTTTTGTCAAGAAATAAAATTCCGACCTTGTACCGAATCCACGAAGGGCCGGAACAGCAGCGATTATTAGCTTTACGGGATTTTTTAAAGTCTTTTAACCTGCGTTTGAGCGGCGGCAAAAAACCAAGCCCTAAAGATTATTCCAAACTAATAGAGCGGATTACCGGCCGTCCCGATTCGCATCTTTTGCAAACGGTTTTATTGCGTTCTTTGCGGCAAGCGATTTATTCCCCAGAAAATAAAGGCCATTTTGGATTGGCTCATGACGCTTACACGCATTTTACCTCACCCATTCGGCGCTATCCCGATTTGATGATACACCGCGGGATCAAATATCTCATTCATAAAAAGGCCTCTAAAGAATTTTTGTACCCTCAAAAATCTATCCATGAAATTGGCGTGCATTGCTCGACTACCGAAAGGCGTGCAGATTTAGCTACGCGAGACGCCACTGATTGGTTAAAGTGCGAATATATGCTGAACAAACAGGGGCAGGTTTTCAAAGGCATCATTAGCGACGTCACCAGTTTTGGAGTGTTTGTAGAATTAAACGATATTTATGTACAAGGGCTACTCCACATTACTTCTTTGAAGAATGATTACTACCGGCATGATGCTACCAACCACTTACTTCAAGGCCGCCAATCCGGGCAAATTTATCGTCTAGGTGATCCAATCGAAGTTTTAGTTGCGCGGGTGGATTTAGATAAACGTCTGATGGATTTTGAGTTAGCAGAAGAAAAAAATCCCCCCAGCAATCGATTTGCGCAACCCAAAAAGAAACGCAGGAAGCGTTAAGTCAGTTTCCCTCTTTTTCAAAGGGGGAAGTCGGAGGAATTCAATGGAAATATTAGACTGGGAACAATTAAAATTATTGCTGCCTAAACGTTCTCCCGATACCAGCAAAAGTGATTACGGTCATGTTTTAGTGATTGGTGGTGATTTTGGCATGGGCGGAGCCGTGCGGATGGCAGGTGAAGCGGCCATGCGGGTAGGCGCTGGTTTAGTCAGTGTGGCTACCCGCCCTGAACAACTGGGTATTGTCAGTAGTTCACGCCCGGAGTTGATGTGCCATCCCGTCAGAATTCCAGAAGATTTAGATCACTTGCTGGCCAGGGCGACGGTATTGATGATTGGCCCGGGATTAGGTAAAAGCGAGTGGTCGAGAGGACTATTCAATAAATTGTTAATGACCTCTCACCCCAAAATTGTCGATGCGGATGGTTTGAATTTATTGGCAGAAAACCCACAGCAAAATGACCGGTGGATACTGACTCCCCATCCTGGCGAGGCCGCACGTTTATTAAAATGCACTATTGCCGAAATTCAACAAAATCGTGTAGAGGCGGTGCAGCAATTGCAAAATCAATATGGCGGAGTGGCGGTTTTAAAGGGGAAGGGAACTTTAGTAAAAGGCGCGGATTCGTCCTCCAAACTGTGTATGGCTGGAAATCCAGGTATGGCTAGCGGCGGAATGGGAGATATTCTCAGCGGCGTTATCGGCGGATTGGTGGCGCAAAAATTATCGTTATTAGCTGCCGCACAGACCGGAGTATTAATCCATTCACTAGCTGCAGATCAGGCCGCAGCAGAATCTGGCGAAAGAGGTTTGCTGGCAACTGATTTATTGATATATTTACGTGCCTTAGTTAATCCATGAATTGCTGCATGAATTGCTGGTAGATCCTCACCAATTCCCGCTGAATTTTAACCCATTGAATAAAAATAGAAAAACCTTTCCTGATGAGGGATCGCAAGGGAGAGAAGAGCGGAGCGATCTCTCCCTTGCATTGCGGAGGCCTGGCTTTGCCAGGGCTTCGCATCAAAACCAGGAAGCAATTCTCGCTTCAGCGAGAATTGCTGTCCTTTTTGCGATTGAGTATTAAGTCAGGCATAATGTATGCTACGAAATGTAGCACGGAAATACAATTATGTTTAAATTACCTATTGGTTATGATGACTTTGGTAAAATTCGCGAAAAAGAGCTGGGTTTTGTCGATAAAACTTTGTTTATTAAAGCGATTCTTGACAATAAAGAAATCGAGGTTTTAGTTTTTACCCGTCCGCGTCGCTTTGGCAAGACGCTGAATTTATCAATGTTGCATCACTTTTTGGCTGAAAATGTACATTCCAGGCCAACGCAGGGAATGTTTGATGGTTTAAAAATCAGCACGTTCGGGAATGATTATCTACAATATCAAGGGCGCTATCCGGTAATTGCGCTTACTTTAAAGGATATTAAAAATGATAATTTTGATTTGGCATTGAGGAAATTTGGATATTTGTTAGCAGACCTTTATCAGGAACATCACTATTTATTATCCAGTTCTCATCTGGAGTCAGATGATAAAAAATATTTCCAGACCATTTTAAGTAATCGTGCATCAGGCATACTAAAGTCAGATGCGGAAGATGCTTTAAAAAATTTAACCCGATTTTTATTCCTGCATCACGGCGTCAGGCCCTGGCTGTTATTAGACGAGTACGACACACCGATTATATCCAGTTATATTTCCAATTATTATCCTGAGATGATTAGTTTTATGCGTGGTGTTCTCGGGGGAGTTCTGAAAAGTAATTCTTATTTGGAAAAATCAGTGATCACCGGTATTTTGCGGGTGGCGAAAGAAAGTCTGTTCTCAGGGTTAAATAATATCAAGGTTTATTCTCTTTTAAGTTCGGAATACAGCGAATATTTTGGTTTTACCGAAGCGGAAGTGATCGAAGTCCTGGAAAAAGCCGGTTTGAGCGATCGTTACGCGGGTATTCGCCAGTGGTACAACGGTTACAAAATTGGAGAGACGACTGTTTACAATCCGTGGTCGTTAGCGAATTCTGTTAATGAAGGCGGTTTATTACAACCTTATTGGATCAATACCAGCGACAACGCTTTGGTAAAAGATTTACTGGCGCGCAGCGACGATTTGGTCAAAATGCAGCTGGAATCACTCGTACAAAATGAATCGATCTCTGCGATGATTGATGAAAATTTAGTATTTGGCGATTTAAACAGGAGCGATAGCGCGTTGTGGAGCCTGTTATTTTTCAGCGGTTATTTAAAAGTATTGCACGCCGAACGAAAAGATGATCGGGTGCAATGCGAACTATTGCCGCCTAATTATGAAGTCGCGAGCCTGTATCGAGGCATCATTCGGGGCTGGCTGTCGGACCCGCTCGGTTATGAAGGGCATCTAATATTTTTGCTCAGTTTAACCGAAGGCCGGGTGGATGAATTTACGCGGCGTTTGCAAAAATATCTGTTGCAAACCGCCAGTGTTTTTGACGTTACCGGCCATGAGCCTGAGAAATTTTATCACGGCCTGGTTTTAGGCATGATAGTTGGTTTAAGTGAAACGCATGAGGTCCATTCCAACCGCGAGAGCGGCTATGGCCGTTATGATGTTTTATTAATTCCCAAAGATCCGCAGCAATGGGGAATTATTCTGGAATTTAAGGTGGCTACCGAAAGTGATTTAAATGTTTCTGCGCAAGACGCTTTGGCGCAAATTCAACGGCGGGATTACGCCACAGTACTCAGACAAAAAGGATTGGAAAATATTCTCCAAATGGGCTTGGCGTTTAAAGGCAAAGAAGTGGCGGTGGCCACATACGTGCATTCATCGCGTCGAGAGGAAGAAAAACTCTGTGACATCTTATGACCAAAGAGTATTTTATTGATAACGAAGCGGCCATGTTGGAATTTGGCGCAACACTGATAAAGTTTTGCCATCCTGGAGCGATTATTTTTTTGCAAGGTTCTTTAGGCGCCGGTAAAACTACGCTAGTGCGTGGATTGTTGAGAGCGTTAAATTTTACTGGAACCATTAAAAGTCCTACTTACACTTTAGTTGAAAGCTACGTATTGAATTCTTTGCGTCTGTTTCATTTTGATTTATATCGTTTAAACCATCCGCAAGAATTATGGGATATTGGCTTAGAAGATTATTTGCAGCCAGACGCGGTTTGTTTGATAGAATGGCCGGAAAAGGCAGCAATGATCTTGCCAAAACCCAATGTTTCCTGCACGATAGAAATTCCTAAAGATGGGATTGGCCGTAAGGTATTGATGCAGGAGATTTAAACCCGTGAATTTTTGGTTATCTTTAATAATGTGGATTGCCATTGGTATCTGGCCGACGCTTGGTTTGGCACAGACGGTGACGTTAACCGCCATTGATAAAAATCCGCAAGCCCATGCTTGGACTCTCAGATTTATGAGCGCCACGCCGGTAAAAATCCATCAATTTATTTTATCTAGTCCAGATCGCTTAGTGTTGGATATTACCGGGGCGCAGAATTTTCAAAACCGCTTAAGTGCTACAGCATTAATCAATACCCCAATTAAACAAGTTCGCAGTTCTGCGCAATCCTCGCAGAATTTACGCATAGTTTTAGATTTAAAAGCAAAATTACCTCCGAGCGCAATCAATATTACTTTTAGTGTGCAGAATCAAATTAGCCTGGTGAAAAATCCTCAAGCACAACCTGAGACAGTCATATCTCATGACCGGCCTCGGGAAATCATCATCGTGATTGATCCCGGGCATGGTGGTAAAGACCCAGGCGCTACTGGAGTCCATAGAATTCATGAAAAAAATATAGTGTTAAGTATCGCCAGAAAATTGCAAATATTGATTAATCAACAACCTGGTTTTAAAGCTGTACTCACTCGTAACGGCGATTACTATTTAACCTTGCGGCAACGGTTAGCGATTGCCCGGCAAAATAAAGCGGATATGTTCATTGCTATTCATGCGGATGCTTATCCAGATCCACTGGCGCACGGAGTTTCAGTGTTTGCACTTTCCCAGCGTGGAGCGACCAGCGAGGCCGCACGGTGGTTGGCGGCTCGAGAGAATCAGTCAGAATTGATGGGCGGGGTGGATTTAACGGATAAAGGCAATGTATTGCGTTCAGTACTCATCAATTTATCGCAAACGGCTACTATTCAAGCCAGCTTGTTAATAGGACAAAATTTACTGGACGACATTCATAATTTTGCGCACCTCCACCATAATCAAGTTGAGCAAGCGGCATTTGTGGTTTTAAAATCTCCAGATATCCCATCGTTATTGCTCGAAACTGGATTTGTATCCAACAATAAAGAAGAAGTTAAATTAAGTAATTTAGATTATCAATATAATTTGGCGCATGCGATGATGTTGGGTATCAAACAATATTTTCTCAAACGGCCGCCACCGGACACCTGGTTGGCCATGCACTCCAAAAATAAATAGGGCCATTATGCGGATAAAGATTTTATCGCCTTTATTAGCTAACCAAATTGCTGCCGGGGAAGTTGTAGAACGGCCTGCATCGGTAGTCAAAGAATTAGTGGAAAATAGTTTAGATGCGCAAGCTAAACAAATTATTGTGGATATTAAACAGGGCGGGCAAGAATTGATTCGCGTGCGTGATGATGGTAAAGGAATTGTTAAAGAAGATTTGTCATTAGCTTTAGCACGTCACGCTACCAGCAAGATTCTTCAGCTTACCGATTTAGAAGGTGTAGGTAGTTTAGGATTTCGCGGCGAAGCCTTAGCCAGTGTGAGTGCGGTATCCCGTTTAAAATTAGCCTCGCGGCATTTCGAAGCAGAGCAAGCATGGTGTGTGGATAACACCGATCATGAACGTTCAGAAAACCCCGCAGAGCCGATTGCGCACCCTCCTGGCGCCACGGTGGAAGTACAAGATTTATTTTTTAATACGCCGGCGCGGCGTAAATTTTTGCGCCGTCCTGCCACTGAATTTGAGCATATTGAGGCGGTGATGCATAAATTGGCATTGAGCCGTTTTGATGTTGGCTTTCGTCTTACCCATAATCAGCGCTTAGTTTTTGCAACTAATCCCGCGGCCACTCAAGCTGAACGTGAGCAACGCGTCGCCGCAATTTTAGGTTCTGAGTTTATAAACCAGGCGATAGCGATTGAATTGACCACGGGAGAGTGGCAATTGCGAGGCTGGTTGGCGTTGCCTAGTTTTCATCGCAGCCAAGCAGACATGCAATATTGGTATCTGAACGGCCGTTATGTGCGGGATAAGTTACTGATGCATTCGGTCCGCCAAGGCTATGAAGATGTGCTGTTTAATGGCCGTTATCCAGCTTATGTCTTGTATTTATCGTGTGATCCGCATCAAGTTGACGTCAATGTCCATCCGACTAAACATGAGGTGCGTTTTCGAGATGGCCGGAGTGTGCATCAATTTGTCGTTCACACTATCCGCGAAGCTCTGGCAAAAATTCGCTCTGATGGATCTGCAGTGAGTACGATGGTTTCTAATCAGCCGCTGGAAGAGTCAAGCTTAAATTCATTGACCAGTTTGCCCATTGAATCCACTGATTTTGCGTCAAAACCGGCAACCACGTCCATGGCTAATCCTGCATATCATTACCGTCCCTCAAAGCAGCAACGAGAATTGGCGTTTGCGGTGCAAGAGCCACCTCCACAGAATTACGCTTCGATTACTCCAGCCCCTGCGCAAAATGTTTCGCTGGGGACTGCCTTGGCGCAATTGCGCAATACTTATATTTTGGCTCAAAACCAGCAGGGATTGATTATTGTAGATATTCACGCGGCGCATGAACGCTTAACTTATGAAAAAATGAAACAAGATCAAGCTGAGCAAGGTGTCGTGGCGCAGCCTTTATTAATCCCCATTTCCTTAACATTAAACCGGCAAGAATTACCAGTTTGGGAAAAATATCAAAGTGAATTTTCGGCTGCGGGAATTGTGACGGAAATTTCGGGGCCGGAGACAATTTTGGTGCGGGAAATTCCAGTATTATTACAGAAGGCTGATATCGCCCAAATTATTCATGATGTGCTGGCAGATTTGATCGTCCACGCCAGCAGCGCACGAGTGAATAACACTCTTAACGAAATACTCGGCAACATCGCTTGCCGCCATTCCATCCGCGCCAACGTCCGGTTAACGCTTCCAGAAATGGAGGCATTATTACGCCAGATGGAGCAAACTCCCAACAGCGGCTTCTGTAATCATGGCCGCCCCACTTGGAAACAAATCACCTGGGCAGAAGTCGACAAATTCTTCTTAAGAGGCCGCTAAAATCCCCCCGGTTTCTATTCTCATGGTATAATGAGCATTTAATGCTTGCGGAGAAATAATAATGGCGAAACCGGTGATTGCAGTTGATATAGATGAAGTCCTTTCCCCATTCGTATCTGGACTTGTACCCTGGCACAATAGTCAATATGGAACGGCTCTGCAGTTCGCTGATTTTAACACCTACCAGTTTGATAAAGTATGGGGCGGCGATCGGGATGCGGCAATCGCTAAAAGTGCGTACTATTTTGAAAATCGTGACCCGACTTTGCCGCTGGCAGATGCGGCGCGTGTATTAAAGCGATTACAGCAGAATTATGAACTTATTGTCGTTACCTCGCGAATGCTGCAGCATAAAACTCAAACCGAAAGCTGGATTCGAGAACATTTTCCCAATACCTTTGCCGCTGTGCTGCTGTGCAACCATTGGAGCAAAGATAACGGGCCGGCAATTAAAAAATCCACCGCCTGTTTGGCGCATAATGTCCAATATCTCATTGATGATTTACCACATTATGTAGAAGACGCCGTTTCTGAAGGAATTTCAGGATTATTGTTTGGTGATTATCCTTGGAATCAGGCAGCACCCAATCACCCTAAAATAAATCGAGTGGCTGATTGGCAAGCTGTGGAGCAGTATTTTTATCAGCAAAAACCTCAAATTTAACATGAGCCAGTTGTTACCCGTAATCTGTTTGATGGGCCCGACCGCCAGTGGTAAAACTGATTTAGCGGTGGAGCTAGTACAGCGGTATCCGCAGTTTGAAATTATCAGTGTGGATTCGGCGTTGGTTTATCGTGGTTTAGATATAGGTACTGCTAAACCCAGCAGTGAAATATTGGCCGCTGCGCCACACCGGTTAATTGATATCTGCGATCCAGCCGATCCTTATTCAGCCGGCAGTTTTCGCGAAGACGCTCTGCGTGAGATATCAGATATCCATCGTCAAGAGAAAATACCCCTCTTGGTAGGTGGGACCATGTTGTATTTTTGGGTATTACAACATGGTTTAGCGTCCTTACCGCAAGCAGACCCAAGCCTGCGCGCTCAAATTGCAGGCCGGGCCAGCGCCACAAGCTGGGCCGACCTTCACGCTGAATTGCAACAGGTTGATCCCATAGCAGCTTCGCGCATCCATCCTGCCGATGGTCAGCGGATTCAACGAGCCTTGGAAATTTACCAGCTAACCGGAAAACCGATCAGCGCCTGGCAAGGCCAGGCTCTACAGAGTTCTCCTTACAAATTCCAGCATATTATTTTAGTGCCTCCTCGAGATTTACTCTGTCAGCGCATTCAACAGCGCCTGCATACTTTGTTTGCACGAGGTTTCATTGCCGAGGTGGAGGCATTACGCCAGCAAGCAGGTATTCACGCCGATTTACCCGCTATGCGTACAGTGGGATACCGGCAAATTTTCGAATACTTAGAAGGCAAATCAGATTTAGCCACTTTGCACGAACGTGTTTATTATGCCACTTGCCAACTCGCCAAGCGTCAACTCACCTGGTTACGCCGCTGGCAGGGCGCAGAAATACATACTAGCGGTGCTATGACAGAAGATTTAGTTTCAGGTATACTTTCGCCACTATGATTCAGAGAGCCGAAGAAATTAATAAATTCTGGCTAGGGAAGGTGGAAGAAACCATCATCCCTAGCGAACACCGTGCGCGCATCTGGTTTGGGGAAGACCTTGAAACAGATGAAGAAATTAAGCGCTTGTTTAAAGACGATTTGGAAAAATCGGTCCAAAATAAATATGATTTTTGGCAGGAAAGCCCGCGGGGCCAACTGGCTTTGATCTTATTGCTGGATCAATTTTCCCGGCATGTTTACCGGGATACTCCGCAAGCTTTTGCGCAGGACTCTAAAGCACTGTCGATTTGTTTGCAAGGTATGAGCGTAGAAGCCGACCATTCGCTGAGTTTAATTGAACGCGTATTTTATTATTTTCCATTATTGCATTCCGAAAATTTACATCATCAGGAACAGGCCGTGCGTTCATACCAAGTGTTGGCTGAGCTCGCTTTTACTGAAACTCGAGTGATTTATGATAGCTTTTTGCGGTTTGCCAATCATCATTATGGTGTCATTCAGCGTTTCAGCCGTTTTCCACAGCGCAATCGAGTATTAAATCGAGAATCAACCCCTGAAGAACTAGTCTATTTAAGAGAAATTGAAGCTTCTATGGAGTGAGAACATGAGTAATTCTGAGCGCCCGGTTATTTACCGAATTGTATTTTCCCAAGAAGAAGAAGTTCACGAAATTTATGCGCAATATATTTCTGAGGAAACCCTGGTTGGTTTTATCGAAGCCGATACTTTATTGGAGTTTGGTCAAACTAAAGCCAGCGTTGATCCCAAAGAAGTCCGGCGTTGTTACATCCCGTTGCATAATATTATTCGCATCGATGAGGTTTCATGGCAGACCGATGATCAAGTAAAAAATAATATCAGTCATTTACCGCATGCTTTTAAGAAATCAAGAGAGAAAAGATGAGCCTGACCGGCTGCGTTCTGATTGACCTAACTGGTACTAAAATAACCCAGGAAGAGCGAGAGTTATTGCGCCATCCGGTTTGCGCCGGGATAGTTTTATTTTCACGCAACTATCAGAATCCCCGGCAATTGCGGGAGTTGACCGCAGAGGTTCGCCGCATAAATCCGCTAGCGTTAATTGCTGCCGACCAAGAAGGGGGTAAGGTGCAGCGCTTCCGCGAAGGATTTACCGCCTTGCCGAGCATGTCAAAGTGGGGCGCTCTTTATGAACGCGACCCGCAATCCTGCTATCAACAACTCACCCAGACTATTCACGTATTAACCACTGAACTCCGAGAATGCGGAGTAAATTTGGATTTAATTCCGGTCCTGGACCTCAATCACGGCATAAGTGCGGTTATTGGTGAGCGTAGTTTACATAGAGATCCGAATATAGTGATTGCGTTGGGCGACTTAATCGTTCGTGAACTCCATGCCCAGCACTTTCCTGCTGTAGGCAAACATTTTCCTGGTCATGGCGCCGTGGCTATAGATTCACATCATGATTTACCCATTGATAAACGTGATTGGTCGGAGCTTTGGCATCAGGATTTGCGGCCATTTGTGGCTCTTATTCAGCAGTTAGACGCGATTATGCCTGCGCACATTATTTTTTCGGCGCTTGATTATCGTCCTGCTAGCTTTTCCCCTTTTTGGCTTAAGGAGGTACTGCGTCAGCAATTAAACTTTAAAGGTGTGATTATCAGCGATGATTTAACTATGGCTGCGGCGTCGAGCCAGGGAGATTACGCGCAGCGAGCGATAGAATCTTTTTCCGCGGGCTGTGATTTATTGTTGGTGTGCAATAATCGCACAGGTGCGGTCTCAGCATTGGACGCGTTATTACCCTATAATCGTACAGAATCTGCGGGGCGAATACGGCGGATGCGTGGGGTCAAGTCTTCAACTTGACCCCATTCATTACGCTTTTTTCTGACTTTATGCTATTCTTTTATTAGCAATATTTTAGGAGGTTTCCTTTGGTTGTTGATCTTCCTCATCACATACACGAAGTGTTGGCAAAAGCGACATGCCTGTATACTAAAGTGCAAGTAGAAGCCGCACTGGATTGTATGGCTGAACAAATTAACGAACGCTTGGCGAATACTAATCCAGTTTTCCTGTGCGTAGTATTGGGCGGTATAGTGCCTTTGGGCAATTTATTGCCACGTCTGAATTTTCCCCTCGAAATCGATTATGTGCATGCCAGCCGTTATCATAATGACCTTACCGGCAAGAATTTAGTTTGGAAAAGCCATCCTACTATTCCATTACAAAATCGGACGGTGATTGTAGTGGATGACATCCTCGACGGTGGCTTAACTCTCAAAGGCGTGCTTGATTATTGTGCTGAGCATAAGGCGAAGCATATTTATTCCGCCGTATTAGTCGATAAAGTAGCGGCCCGTTTGCCTAATGGATTGCCCCGGGCAGATTTTACCGGCTTGATTGTCGATAATCATTATGTATTTGGATATGGCATGGATTACAAGGGTTACTTGCGAAATGCCCCCGGCATCTACCGCGTAGCCCCTGAGCACGAGTAACGCAGGAAACTTTCCACTAAAATTATTTTTTAAGGAGAGAGAAAAAATGAAAATTTTTTGGGTTTTTTTATTACTTTTTAGTGTATTGCCTCTAGGTGGATGTACAACTGACGCAGGTGGTTGGTTTTCCAACTGTGACCCGCGGTTTACACATTGCGGTGGCGCTAATCCGCAGATGCAAGATGAGATTGCTGATGAAGTAGGGCAGATGCTTTGATCGAGCAGCCTACCTCTGATGTCATCGGCCCCAGCATAGCTGCGATAAAAAAAGCCCGGGAAAATTTGGGTGACAGCATATTGACCACCCCGGTTTGGCAATGCCGCTCCCCGTTACTGACTGAGCAATTTGGGCCTAAGTTTTCACTTTGGCTAAAATTGGAATTATGGCAATACGGCGGCAGTTTTAAAGTTCGTGCGGCTTTTCTCAACATGCAGGCGTTAACGCCAGAGCAGCGTCAGAACGGGGTGATCGCAATCAGCGCCGGCAATCATGCCATTGCAGTTGCTTATGCGGCGAAACAGTTTGGTATCCATGCAAAAGTCTTAATGCCTAAAACCGCCAGTCCTGCTCGAATCAATAAATGTAAATATTTTGGCGCTGAAGTATTGCTGATGGAAAGCATGCAAGAGATGTTTGCGCAGATAGAAGGTATTCAAAAAGCCGAGGGCAGAGTGTTGATCCATCCGTTTGAGGGTGAAAATGTGGCCTTAGGCACAGGCACTTTAGGTTTGGAAATCTACCAACAAGTCGGTCATTTAGATGCCTTATTGATGGGGATAGGCGGCGGTGGCTTGATTGGGGGCGTGGCTAACGCCTACAAACAACTCCAGCCGGATATTCAAATGATCGGAGTTGAGCCGGAAGGGGCTGCGGTGATGAGTTTAAGCTTTAAAAGCGGCAAACCATCAATCTGTTCAGAAATTAAGACTATTGCAGATAGTTTGTCTCCGCCAAAGGCTGAGTGGTACTCATATTCATTGTGTCGGCGATCGGTAGATCAAATCACCATTGTCAAAGATACGGAAATCGTCAAGGCAATGCATTTTTTATTTAGCGAAATGAAATTAGCGGTGGAACCTGCGGCTGCAGTAGGTCTTGCGGCGCTGATGGGCCCGTTACGAGAGCAGTTAGCGGATAAGCGGGTAGGGATTATTATTTCCGGCACGAATATCGATGAGCGCAAGTATTGCTCTCTGCTAGATAATTTTTCAGGTTAACCTCCAAATTTAAATTGTTCTACTCACGAAAATTTTTTTCCCAAACATCGTTAATATTTCCCGCCGCCGCCAAGCCCGTTGCGGATAGACCGCATGTCGGGTCCTGTCGGCTGCGTCCTTTACATGCTCGCTGCGCTGCGCGTGCAAAAGGACTCCGCCGCCACCCGTTAGCTGGCGCGCTTGGCGGCGGCGGGAAATATTAACTGGCAAATCTGCTAAAATTCGAAAGTATGGGCCAAAATTTTATCAGCTAATTGCTGATGAAAGGTTTAACTGTTGCTAAGTGAGAAACTTGATAGATCTTTTCCGCCTATTCCTATCTTGTAATTTTCTTGGTTTTCCAATTCGGTTATTAGGCGCTCGATTGATTTCTGAAATCCACTACTGCTTCCGGAATAACCGGGAAGCCATGAAGCTAGATAATTAACAACGCTAGTAGAGGTATCTTCTTTTATTCTAGACTGATGCAGTGTTATTGCCTGCTCCTTTTGATATTTAAGATTTTGCATTAATCCTCGATATCCTTCTATGGGATTCTTAGCTTCAGCGGCGATGGAAATCGCGTTCTTTATGGCTTCTATACTGTCTTTCTTAGCTGCGGCTTTTGTTTCTATGGATTTGATGTTTTTATTATAGTAAGTTTGAGCATAGCGTATTAAATCCGTTGCTAGTTGTTGAGCTTTCTGCGCAGTTGAAGGGGAAAAAACACTCTGGGCTCTAGTATCTCTCAATGATCCTTTCATAGATATTATCCTCTTTGATTGAAATTGATTTTTCTAATTTTAAATAAAATTAGTTCAGTTTATAATAATGAATCTACATTAAAGATTTCTTAATTTACTTTTATGGCGCTGCAAAAATCAAGGATAATTTATGAATATTTTTTTGGGTTTGCCGATTCCTGTGCAAAATATCCAAGTCTTACAGGATTTATTAATTCAAGAACATCCTGCATGGCAAAATAACTCGGCGATTAGGTGGACGGCTGAAGCTAATCACCATCTGACTGTGCATTTTTTTGGACAAATCGAACCTGATTTGCTGAAAGATTTTATTGAACATCTTTCAGGATATATTGAATCAATCCATGAATTTTCAATTACAATCAGTAAAATCGATAATTTTCCGAAAGAAAAAGCTGATTTAATTGCCGGATATGTTCACTTATCTGCGCGCTTAGCTAAGTTATATCATCAGGTTCAACAAGCGGTGGCCGACCATCATTTTCCCGTGGAGCAGCGTCCTTATTTACCCCATATCACATTATGCCGGGGGAAACGGCGGAATGTGTTAACCATGAACCCTTTAGTACTCGCGGAATATTCTATTGCCGTTTCGACTTAGTTCTCTATCAAACCCAATCTAGGCCGGAAGGCAGCTACTATCTTCCTCTGTACCAATGGACATTGCAGAGCGATAGGGAGTAATCCCTAAGAGTCATGATTTTGGGATTCTGCTCGAATTTATGATCTTAAAATTAATGTTTTCAATTAGATAGAATATAATCGAATGAAAGATCTTGGCTTGCCTTCTATACTTAAACATGGAGGGTAATTTTATGAAAAAGAGTAAATTAATATTGGGCATGATTGGGGCGGCACTGATGGTGGAAACAGCTGCTTTTGGTGATAGCGTCATTCATACCTATCCAACAGAAAATTGGCTTCCCTATAATTTAACTGGAAGGAGCGGAGATACAAATAATAACTTTGGCGATCCTTGTACTAACACTACCAGTTTTCCTGACGTGTTAAGTGCTAATATAAATACAAATCCTCCAACTCCTAATCAGGCGACTCAAATCAAGATGTACAACTGTATTGACCAAGATCCTCCTCCCAGTTTACCGGATGGTAAGTTGGCATTCACATATACTGCAGACAATGGTGGAAAATGCACTGTATACTACAAAGTAGATCATGGCAGTTGGTTAGGCGACTATGCGATTGATAATAACGAACATATGTATTGTTCGATTCAAAAAAACGTACTCATATTTCAGTGTCCTAAAAATCCACCGTCGGCGTGCTAACGATTTTGAGAGAGTTTAATTCGGCTAGTACTTCGGCAACGTGACCCTCGACTTTAACGCTGCGCCATTCGCGGCGCAGGATACCTTGAGCGTCGATTAAAAAAGTGCTGCGTTCAATGCCTCGCACCGGTTTACCGTACATGGTCTTGGGTTTGATCACATCAAATAATCGGCATAAGGTTTCATCTTTATCGCTGATAAACACAAAAGGCAGTTGAAGTTTTTGAGTAAAATTCTGATGACTGCGGATGCTATCTCTAGAAACACCTAAGATTATTGCGTTAATATTTTGAAATTTATTGAAATTTTCCCTAAAATTTTCGGCTTGCAAAGTGCAGCCGGGGGTGTTGTCTTTTGGGTAAAAATAAAGCACGACTGCTTGGCCGCGAAAATCACTCAAACGCTGTTGTGAGCCGGTGGTTGACTCAAATACTGCCTCAGGGACAGGTTGATTGATATCCATAAAGTCTCCTATCAAACATTGCAAGGACTCCCCATAATAGCATAGAATTCTACTTAGATACTTATTGAAGGAAAGTGATATGTTCTACGGTAGTTTAGTCGCTTTAGTCACTCCCATGCAGCCAGGTGGCGCGATAGATTACGCCAGCCTAGCTGGATTAGTTGAATGGCACATTGCCAGTAAAACTGATGGCTTGGTTATTTTAGGCACGACGGGAGAGTCTCCCACCGTCGAACCTGCCGAGCGTCGGCAAATTTTAGAGCGGGTTATCAATCAAGTCCGAGGCCGGATTCCAGTAATTGTGGGGACCGGAGTTAATTCTACCAAGCAAACTATTCAATTAACTCAGCAAGCGATGGAGTTAGGCGCTGACGCTGCGCTAATCGTAACACCGTACTACAATAAACCGACGCAGGAGGGGTTATATCAGCATTTCTCCGCTGTCGCTGAGGCGACGCCGCTTCCGCAAATTTTGTATAATGTGCCCTCTCGTACCGGCTGTGACCTATTACCAGAGACGATTTTACGCTTAAATCGTCATACCAAAATTGTGGGGTAAAGAAGCTACTGGAGATGTTAGCCGTGTAGCTCAATTAGCCGACGCCGAAATGGATTTGCTCAGTGGCGATGACGCCACCGCTTCCGCGTTTATATTGGCGGGAGGTAAGGGGGTTATTTCGGTAGTAGCCAATGTCGCTCCGCAAGCTTTTCACGAATTGTGTGCTGCGGCCCTCAAGCATGATCGTGAGCAAGTGGAGAAATATGACCGGCAGTTGGGGGCTTTGTACAAGCTCTTATTTTGTGAGCCCAATCCAATCCCGGTTAAATGGGCGTTGCAGGAAATGGGCATGATTAAAAGCGGAATTCGTTTGCCGTTAACGCCATTAAATGAACATTTTCATAACTCAGTACGGTCAGCATTACAAGAAAGTGGCTGCTTTAAAGAAAAAATTGGACATTAAGTAATATGCAAAATCTAAAATATGGGTTCGGACTAGCGGTTTTATTGTTGACGACAGCATGTTCACATTCAAAGCCTGGTGATACACGGTTTACCAAATATGCGGTTACATTGCCACCCATTACGGCGCCGCAAGGCATTAAAAACCCGACTGCCGAAAGTTATTATCCTATTCCGCCGGTGGCTCAGACTACTCCATTCGGCGTTGCACCGCCATTGACGCCGCCAGGGAGTCAATTAGTTCCGCAAAAGAGTAAAACTCAATTACCTGCCCCCACATAAGATAGCCACCAGTATGAATCAACATAATTTAATTTACGCCGGCAAAGTAAAATCCTTGTTCACCACCGATCAAGATAATCTAATCATCATGGAGTTTCGTGATGATATCACTGCGTTTAATGGCATTAAACATGAGACGCTTTTGGGAAAAGGTCAAGTTAATAATCAGATTAATGCGTTTTTAATGACAGCGCTTAATAAAGCGGGCATTCCCACCCACTTTGAGGCGATTTCCGCTAGCAATCAAGCGCTGGTAAAAAAATTAAATATGCTGCCGTTAAAAACTATTATGCGTAATATTGCGGCGGGACGTTTTTGCCGGCATTTAGGAATCACCATTGGCCGTAAATTAGCGCCGCCTTTATATGAAATCTATTTAAAGAATGATGAACTGCGCGATCCATTAATCAGTGATTATCATGCCTTGAGTTTAGGCTGGGCGACCAGAAAGCAGTTGGACCAGATGGTGGAACTGAGCTTTGCTTCCAATCGGATTTTAGCGCAAATTTTTTCCGAGCATGGTATGATTTTGGTGGATTTTAAATTAGAATTCGGTCTTTTAAACGACCAAATTGTTTTGGGTGATGAGCTAAGCCCTGATACTTGCCGGATTTGGGACGCTGTGACTCACGAAACCTTAGATAAAGATCGTTTCCGCCAAGATTTAGGCGGCGTAGTTCCGGCTTATCAACAAGTCGCAAAACGATTTAAAATTTCTACTGGAGAGATACCGAAGCGGCCATAACGGCACCGACTCGAAATCGGATGGGGGCTTTGCGGCCCCACGTGGGTTCGAATCCCACTCTCTCCGCCATTTCTCATTCCAATATGTTCCGAAACTGCGATTCCAGAAAACTACAATTTCAAGCAATGGAAAAACCATAGCATCATCATGAGAATTAGTACAGAATGTCCGTTCCAAAATTGATTTTTAGCTTAATAGGTAATATAGTATCTATAAAAGTAGAGAATTAATAATTATGGCCAAAATACTATCCATTAAAACCCCTCAAGAAGTCGCTAAGGAACTTGCAGATCGGTTGCGTCAACATCGGCTGGCGCGAGCCTGGAGTCGGGAGGAATTAGCCAGACGTTCTGGGGTGACTGTCGCTTCAATAAAACATTTTGAGTTGACTGGAGCAATCTCGCTACACCGGCTGCTGTCTCTTTGTTTTACTTTAAAAGTCATTGATGATTTTGATACAGTGTTATCTTTGCCCTCACCAACGACTATGCAAGAATTAAAAAAATCCCTGCAAACTCGCCAACGAGGTCGTAGGCAACCATTATGAAAAAAATATTTCTAAATGTATTCTTGCATCGAAGTGAAGAAAAAATTAAGGTCGGCGAATTAGCACAAGTGAAACAGGATATTTACTTTCAATATTCTGCTGACTTTATTGCTAAGCAAATAGAAATTTCTCCATTTAAGTTACCTTTAAAAGCAGGAATTTATCAAGATGAATCTAGAACTTTTCAAGGTTTACCCGGAGTTTTCTATGATTCATTGCCAGATGGATGGGGTCTCTTACTGATGGATCGTTATTTTCGCCAGCATGATATGAATCCCACTATGATTTCGCCTTTAGAAAGATTGGCCTATTTAGGGGATCGAGCGATGGGCGCGCTAAGTTATGAGCCGGCTATCCCTATCAAGGTTAAAAAATCAAAACAGACATTGAGTTTGAGTTTACTAGCCTCTGAATGCCAACAAATTTTGCAAGGACATGAAGATGATATTTTACCAGAATTAATTATCGCTGGCGGATCCTCTGGAGGTGCACGTCCTAAAATTTTGGTCGGTTATAATTCTGAAAATCAGCAAATTTGTACAGGAGTGCAGATTCTCCCCTCGGGATTTCAACATTATTTGGTTAAATTCTCTTCGATGATGGACATCAACGATAGCGCTGAAATTGAATACGCTTATGCGTTAATAGCAAAAGCATGCCATATTCAGATGGCGGATACCAAACTATTTAACATTGAAAAATTCGGCAGAGCATTTGCTACAATTCGTTTTGATAGGGACAAAAATCAACGCATTCATATGCACTCTTTAAGTGGTTTACTGCATGCCGATTTTCGGATTCCTAATTTAGATTACATTGATTTTCTTAAAGCGACCTGGCTACTTACCCAAGATTTTTTAATGGTGATTGAGGGATTTCGACGAATGGTTTTTAATGTGCTTATGCACAATCGTGACGATCACAGCAAAAATTTTTCCTTTTTACTCTTAAATCACGGTTGGCAGTTATCACCGGCTTATGATTTAACCTTTTCAGCAGGTGTAGCTGGAGAACATACGATGACCATTGCTGGAGAAGGCGCCAACCCAACGAAAGAGCATCTTCTAAAAGTAGCGAGTCAATTAGAAATCAGCGCCAACTCAGCTATAGAGATAATTGATCACATTCTTTTTATTCGTAGTCGATGGTTAGAATTTGCAGAACAAGCTCATGTTTCGAAACGTTCTGCGCAGCAACTTAACAGGATTTTTCCCTCCTTAGGGTTACGATGAGAAAAGGCACGCCTAGGTTTTACTAATGGTTCAAACCCTAAAGATGTGGATGGTTTCCCTTTGCCCTGACCGGTACGCTTTCCCGACTATTGGTGTCAGAGCCGACGCCAAATTTAAAAAGAACTTTAATAATAAGGGATTAAGCAAGAAAAAAAGTTATGTTAAATCAGTTTTAAAAATTTTAGAATATAATCATATCCCGCATCTGACATAACTATTTTTTTAAATTAGTGAATTGAATTAATAGGATTTTTTGTCATTCATATCGGATCTGACACTGTGAGTTGTTCTTAGTTTACAACATATTAAACTGTTATCTAAATATTTTAACGTTGATCCATCAACTTTCATAGATTAGCAAACCATTGCTGTCAGAGTCAGGTATTAAGTAGTAAAAGAAGGGGGGGTTAAAAAAGGTTGAGTAAGGTTGCCTCGCGAGGAGTCTTTGCTCACTAAATATCGAATTTAAATATTGATATTGCGTAGAGTTTGCAATTCTTGTCTTAATAGTAGGGAAACAGCTGAGGAGCGGGACCATAAGCAAGGGCCCAAAACCTTTATGAAATTGGCTGAAAGCTCTCATGATTAGAAAAGTTCCGAAACATATTGCTGAGGAGCCAAATGCTGCAAAATTACTCCACACTTTGGCCTTTTCTGCAGAAGTAGGGGTAGGATACCCAGATAATTCAGTGTTTATTATATTGGGATATTGTGCAACATACGAATAAAATAGATAACCAAATCCAGCAGATGCTGCGCCGCTCAATAAAACAATTCCATTCATTGTCCAATGGGAAAAACTTGTCAAATTTTTCTCATAACTGATCAGTGAGTTGTCAGTCGCTAGCCATGTTCCTAGCAAAGTGTGAAGTGATTCATCGTAATCGGCTATTTTATCGGCCGTTTGCAGATTGGATCGTAAGATTCGATATTTTTCCAAAATAAAATCCTTAACAATGGGTTCGATTTGTTTGGTTTGACGCATGATTGCAAGATGCTTTGGCAAGAATCATAAGACAGTGAAGAGAGTTCTTTTGACACGATGTGGCCTCGTTATATTTAAATATTGTCAGCATTGTAAACTTATTTTTACAGAAAGTCTACAAACTTCATTTACCGTTTCAAGTGGGTTTCTCAGGTTCCACGGGAGCGATGGCGACAGCCAGCTCCTTGGTATTAAAATGCGGAGTTGTCTTCCCATAAGCGATATTTGGTATAAAGCATGGTGAATAATGGTCAACGTTGCGTTAAACATCACCACAACTCCCAGTAAAAGTATAAAGCTAATGCTAATACCCAGAGTAATCCAGACTGGTAGATTTAGATGATAACCTACCGACATAGGGATAAGGCTCACAAATGGTAGTCCCAAACTTATCCAGGTGTAACTGTAGTTTATCCGCGGCTGTTTTCCCGCATAAGTTCGCATTAATTGGCTTGAGCGTTTTAAAGTACGAAAAAATCCAGCCGCTCATGAATAATCAGGGGTGGAACCAAAAATGCGGCGAATCCCCAGTTACGTCCGGATAATAGTTGATTGATGCGCGGATATTCCTCTAATTTACTTCGAAAAATCATAATCACTGGGCCTAGCGTAAAATGCGCTACAATCCAGGAAAAAATTATCCAAAATTGAGATAGAGCTGAGCGTAATCCTTGGCGGAGACTGATTTTTTGGTGGTTTTCAACTTGAATCAGGCAAGCGGTCAATGCAGCGTTAAAATAGGCAGAGACGATATTCCCAATCCAAAGTGCGAGCAATACGATGACGTATCCCCAGGCTATTTGTTTGGTAGATAAGCTCTGGTAATCAATTTTTCCCATGCGGAGGGTCCAAGCTAGAACAGTTATAGAGGTCAGGATCAGAAAAAAGAAACCGCGCCCAATCAGCGAGAAAACCCATAACTTTTTCCATTCCTGTAAAACCGCCAGGCTTTGGCAAAGCAGATGCCAACCAAGTTGGCTTTTTTTGAACAGCATGTTAATATTCCTGTTAGCGAGAATTGCAAACTATAGTATATTTTTCCGAGTCTCCACAATGTCTTATGACCAAATCAGCGATTTTGATTTTCAATTACCCGAACAATTAATTGCTAAATACCCGTTAGACCGGCGCAGCGCAAGCCGTTTATTGACGGTGGATGTAGGTAATCAAAACCTGCTCCACCAGCAGTTTGCAGATCTATTATCTTGGGTAAAAGCGGGGGACTTAATCATTTTAAATGACACCAAAGTTATCCCGGCGCGTTTATTTGGTCAAAAACCCAGTGGTGGAAAAATTGAGTGCTTAATTGAGCGCATCTTATCTGCTCATGAAGTCCTGGCGCATCTTCGTTTTAGTAAACCACCGAAAATAGGCGGGCAAATTTTTCTGGCGGCAGCGTTCACTGCCACGATCCTTGACCGGCAAGATGATCTATTTCATTTAAGATTTGACAGCGAGACGCCCGTTTTAGAATTGTTGGACCAATATGGCGTCATCCCGTTGCCGCCTTACATGGAACGAGTCAGCAATGATATAGATACTGCACGCTATCAAACAGTTTATGCCCGTTACCCTGGGGCAGTTGCAGCTCCCACCGCGGGTTTGCATTTTGACGGGCCAATTTTATCTGCTTTACAAGCTATGGGCGTACAGATCGCATATGTTACTTTGCATATTGGGGCCGGCACGTTTCAACCAGTGCGGGTTACTCAATTAGATCAGCATAAGATGCGCCGGAATACATGCAGCTTTCCGCAGACACCTGCGCTGCTATTGATAATTGCCGTCAACGGGGCGGGCGGATCTTGGCAGTGGGAACTACGGTTGCACGCTGTTTAGAAACCGCCGCCCAGCAAGGTGAACTAGCGCCTTACCATGGGGAAACTCAGTTATTCATACGCCCCGGCTTTACTTTTCGTTGTGTAGACGCTTTGCTGACTAATTTCCATTTGCCTAAATCCACTTTACTGATGTTGGTGACTGCTTTTGGCGGGTATGATCTGGTCATGCGGGCTTATCAAAGTGCTATCGAACAGAACTATCGTTTTTTCAGTTACGGAGACGCCATGTTGTTGACTAATTTTAATCATGATAAAGTTTAACTAAGTTTTGCAGATGCACTCAGGAGAGAAAAATGACTTATCAACATATCCAAGCCCCGAAAACCGGGCATAAAATTACCGTTAATGACAATTTATCCCTCAACGTTCCTAATGATCCCATTATCCCTTTTATTGAAGGTGACGGTATTGGAGTAGATATTACCCCGGTGATGCGTAAAGTCGTCGATGCCGCCGTCAACAAAGCCTATCGTGGCGAGCGTCAAATCTCCTGGATGGAAATCTATGCCGGGGAAAAAGCCACTCACGTCTATGGTCAGGATCAATGGCTGCCTGCTGAAACTTTGGCTGCGCTGCGGGAATACAATATTGGAATTAAAGGACCTTTGACTACGCCGGTGGGCGGGGGAATCCGCTCACTCAATGTGGCATTACGGCAGGACTTAG
>CAVOOI010000032.1:0-207097 GCA_963697455.1 uncultured Pseudomonadota bacterium
GTATGTGCTGGCAGGCGTTTCTTGGCCTGCTAGATTTAAGCGCATTTTCGCCGGAAATCATTACCGATGCGATGCTCACTAATATCTTAAAAGAACCTAAAGAACTGCCGTTATTATCTTTAGATATTAGCCATGCACCATCTAACGGTTAATACTCAGCATCATTAAACGCTATTGCCCACACTTAAAACATTTGCGCGCTAACGGCTTGGCATGGACGCAAATTCGCTTAGCAGGTTTTAACGAATTAGTAAGTTTCCAATGTGTTCGCAATGTTAAATTAACTTATTTTTCGTTAGATGAGATGCCGCAGTTACGCAAGCTGGATCTCAGCGACAGCAGCTTAGAGAATTTAATAGGTGAGTCACACGGTTACAAGTCCTGCAACTAAAAAATTGTACACAGCTACGCTATATCGGAGACAAAGGCGGTTTCAAATATCGGCCATTATCAGCGCTGCAGTTGCAACGCATTGATATCGAAAATTGCGTTAAATTAAGGGAAATTATGTTGGTTTCGCAACAATTCAATCACTTGCAATGTCACTATAAGGGCTGTTTGTGGTCGAGTTGGTTACACTCATTATGGGAAAAACAGATGCAGAGTTTACCTAGTGGTTCAAAATTGCTTTTAAAAATAAATAATGCAGTTAATTCTGGTACTTGGATTTGTCTGAAAGTTGAATTGGATGAGAAAAATTTAGAATTATTAAGTTTGTTTCTAAGGAGTAATGCATCGATTCATTATCTAAAGCTGAAATTAAAAGAAAAAGAAATTGCTCCTTTCTATGCTACTGAACTTAATATCCCAGGGGAAAGAAAGTTAACTAAAATAAGTGAAGATGATGGGTATAATGAGCCACTAGTAAAATACAAGCGTATTTTTATCGTGGCTGATGAGTTTCCAGAGAAGATTGAAAAAGACACATTATATTTGCTGAAAATTTTCGAGAGTAAAGACCGCGCTAAACTTATGACTTACTCACTTATGGAGGGGCCGAAAAATTTAACTTCGAGAGTCTACATAACTTTAATACGTGAAAAGATATTTAATTATCTTGATAGTAAAAATTTAATTGCGATAAGTCCAGTTGAGCAGGGAGAGTTTTTTCTAAAATTATATCGAAAGATCATGAGGAGATTATAAACATTCTTATAAAAGGTGGGCCTTGTGGAAAAAGCTGCTTACTAGAACGCTTGATAGATAGAGAACTTCCAACTATGAGCTTTCCTACTATGGACGCTGATTACAATTTAAAAAATAAAACGATAGCAATTGATCATACCATTTGGAAAGTTTTCTTTTGGTATGCTGGAAGTTATGCCCCATTACATAGGAGTTACGCTAGTAAGGATGTAATTCTATTTTGTTTTGATATCACTGATGATCAGTCTTGGCAACTTGTAAAATATACCTTTGATTACGAGGGGTCAACTCATATTGCTACAAAAGATCCTGCAAAAATTAAAATATTAGTAGGGACGAAATCTGATCTGCTTGATCAACGAAAGATAGATAAAGAAGACATCGAAGCTTTTTCGGCTAAATATAGTATTCCGTATTTTGAATGTTCTGCCAAGACAGGTGAAGGTGTAAGCGAATTATTTGAATTCGCAGTTAAATCAGTGCCCGCAATCAAATCAGTGTCCGAGTTTAAACAGTCAAATTTCACCAAACAATTCAAGAAGGCCCAAGCTTTGTATGAAACTCATCTTATCGAAGCTAAAGCAGAACATAAGATTCTCGTTGAGAAAGAAAAATCTTTGCATGAACAAAAAGTTTCCGAAGCTGAAGCGGTATTAAATACCCGCATCCAAAAAATTAAAGCATTGGCTTTAGAAGATTCTTTCATTGAAATATTGCAGCAAAATACCACCTTACGGGTTATTGAATTAGATGACAGAGTTAGGGGTGGGAAGCAGGAGGTGCTTGAGCAACTTCTACAGCGTAACCGCAAGCTCTCTGAAGAAGTAAAATCTCCCGCTAAGCCTGGGGGAGCTAAATTTAAATCTGTTGAACGCAAAATCTCAGGCCTGGAATTTGGAGAGCGAAAAGCTCTACCTAATAAATTGGCAGGGTTAGCTCCGCATTCTCAGCTATTTTCACCGCCGCCTTCCTCGCGCATCGTGGTTGCGGAAATGAAAACTAAAGATTTACTAGAGAACATTTACCAGTTATTAGATCGAGTTTACCCCTCTTTGCATAGTCCTGAACGCATCGCCTATCTGAATGAATTAGCGCGCTATAAAAAAGATATCTCAGCTTTCACCCTGGCCGATCGCAACAATTTAAACCGGATTTTAAAAACTTTACAACAGGATATAGGTTACAGATTAGGTTTTTAATGAAGGTTCTTTCATTTGAGTAATCTAATCATAAAAGGAGGAGCGCAAGACGCCTAAGTTGGCGTATTAGGACTAAAAAGGTATATAAAGTATTTCATATTTATACTTTTTGTGCCATATTATTGATATGAGCTTTGAATACGATTTAAATAAAAGCATGGCCAATAAGAAAAAGCATGGTATTGATTTCGATGAGGCGCAAGCTTTATGGGAGGATTCAGAGCGGTTGGAAATTCCGGCGCAGAAGATGGATGAACCTCGATATTTAATAATAGGGATGATTGCTAGCAGGCATTGGTCTGCTGTGGTGACTTATCGAAGTCAAAATATTCGATTGATCTCTGTAAGACGTTCGCGAAAAGAAGAGGTGGAACTTTATGAAAGCATCTAATTTTGATAGAAAATTTGACGCTGGTAAGAATATTACTGACTCGCTTGATCTGACTAAGGCTCGACGCCCAGGGTTGGAAGCAAAGCGGGTTAATGTAGATTTTCCTAAGTGGATGGTAGAGTCACTGGATAAAGAAGCGCATCGATTAGGCGTTACTCGGCAGTCGCTTATAAAACTCTGGGTTGCCGATAAGCTGAATCATCAACATCAGATTTAAAAAATAGGGATAATTTCGGTTATCTTATATTCAGCCTAAGCCGTCGTTTCATTATTTTTGACTGAGAAAGTTCAAAATTTTCCAGCACGCTATTTCCATTGCGAATAATGGCGTGCGTTCTTTGCGAAAGGGCGCTGGTAATGTCACTTGATGGTCTTGATGCTGTGAGAATATTTTAATCAGTAAAACTGAATCTTCTTTCAAATTATTCCAATAACCAGTTAGCCCCGATAGCGTTATGTGAATACTATGCGGAGTTTGCTGCTGATCAGTGAAAGTGACATAAGGATAAGACTCCGGACTCAACAATGCGGTGCTGAGTAATCCCCCGGTGATTTGGTCGTCGATGCTGATCCGGCGGCCGGTTTCGATTAGCCATTGTTTTAATTGTGCCGAAGCTGTTTGTTTTTGAGTGCTGACTGACCGCTGACCGATCAGAGCTTCGAATTGCAGACGTAATTTTTCTAACGCCTCTGGGTCGGCGGAAAATAGTTTTACTTCTAAATAGGGCTGATTGATCCGGTAGCCGACTGTGCATCCGGAGTTTTGCATTAGCGGGTCTAATTGCGCGGCTATGCTGCTTTCACTGACAGCCAGTAATAACCATTCGCAGCGGAATAGTGGCCGTGCAAAATCATGCGCTTTTAAATAGGGGAGCACGTATTTTTCGAAAATGGGGAAACATTCAAAGGGCGGCCCGGGCAGCATAAAAATCGGTTTTGAACCATGCATCACTAGACATCCGGCAGCGGTGCCATTTTCGTTAGGAAAAATAGTGGCGCCGGCAGGGAAGAGACATTGCGGGCGATTAGTATCGGCGACGGTCAGAGATAACCACTGGAAGCGTTCTACTATTCGCTGCCAGCTTGGCTCATCAAACACTAATTCTGTATTGAGTACTTTGCTTAACGCAAAACGGGTGCGGTCATCTGAAGTTGGGCCCAAACCCCCGGTGACGATTAAGGCAACGTGATTAGCCAGCAAAAATTGCAAAGCGGTTTCGATTTCCGCTTGATCGTCGCTGGCAGTAGCTTGCAAGCCTGGTTGGATATGATGATCGAATAATTGCTGGGCCAGAAAGAAACTATTGGTATTTAACACATTGCCGTTGATTAATTCATCGCCGGTAGAAAGTAAGCCGACTTTAGGAATTATTTTGGCCATTCCCGTTCCAAGTGAGGTAGCTTGTTCTTAACCTCTTTCCATTCATCCGCATCAGGCGGCGCCTCTTTACGCGCGGTGATCATGGGCCATTGTTTGGCGAGTTCCGCATTCAGGGCGAGATATTCTTTTTGGTCTGCCGGTACATCATCTTCAGCGAAGATAGCATTGACCGGGCATTCGGGCACGCACAAATGGCAATCAATGCATTCGTTCGGATCGATCGCCAAGAAATTAGGCCCCTCCCGGAAACAATCCACGGGGCAAACTTCCACGCAATCGGTGTATTTACAGCGTATACAAGCTTCAGTTACAACATAAGTCATATTATAGTATTATACCCAAATGGTTACTCCTGAACAAATTAAGGTTTGGATTGAGGCTGGTTTGCCGGAAAGTGTCGCCCAGGTTTCGGGTGACGGTCATCACTTTGAGGCCAGGGTCGTTTGTCCTGCTTTTGCCCTAAAAACTCAAATTCAGCGGCATCGATTGGTCTATAGTGCATTGGGCCAGCGGATGCACAGCGAAATCCATGCTTTATCGTTGCAAACATTCACCCCAGAAGAGGTAAAAACATGAATATAGCAGAGAAAATTACCCAAACTATTAGCACCAATCCCGTGGTTTTGTACATGAAAGGCACCCCCGATTTTCCGCAATGCGGTTTTTCCAGCCGGGTAGTGCAAATTTTAAGGAAAACCGGCACTGATTTTGTCGGAGTCAATGTTTTAGACGATGAGGCTATTCGTCAGGGAATTAAAGATTATGCGAACTGGCCGACGATTCCGCAACTCTATGTAAAAGGTGAATTTATCGGCGGTTGCGACATCGTCAGCGAAATGTATGCAAGTGGTGAGCTGCAAAAGCTGCTGGAAAAAGCATAAGGCTTTAAAAATCTTCCCAAATCTTCTTATCGCCTTTTTGGGCTAACGGCGCTTTTTTGTCGCGCAGGCGGACAATACGCTGATATTTTTTGATTTCAGCCTGCTGAGAAGCCGACTTGGGATTAATCGCGTCAAATTCCGCTAACTTTATGTCTATATTGCTGACATAATGCTTATCGATCTTCTGCATGATTTGGTACAATGCTCCATAATGAAAAGAAATCAACTTAACCTAAAAGGTTACCATTTTCAAGAGCTGTTGACTGCCGCTGGCTTACAAAAGTTAGATCAACATTTCTTGATTACCCTGCAAACTGCCAATCCCGCCTTACATGCTCAGATATTAGCATATCGCCAAGATGCAAAATGCGCCCCCCCGGAATTAATCAGCCAAATGCTGATCGATTGTGCGGTGGTTGTAGAAGAATTTATCGCTCAATTATTTAACATTGAAGAAGCGGCTGCACGTTTGCAGGCGCAAACGCTTACTCACCAGCCGATTTTTGCCTTTAAGGCATATTATGTGATGAGGCAGGCGCGCCGCGTTCGTGGAAAACCAAATCATCCGGTTATATTTTTAGAATTAAATCAATGGATTGACAGTGAAATTTTATCCAAAAGATTAGATTCTGATGACCGCCAGTTAGCAGTTGCTCGATTAGGCTTAATTTACTTGCAAGAACCAGAAGTATATCGTGAGCAAATTGCTAGGGTGGTGGATTGGTGCGTAGCCGCAATGACTACCCCTGAAGGACAAGAGAGCTTGGGCCACTGGGAAATGTTTAGAATCCCCAAGCATTTGAATTTTAAAAATTTAGTTGAAATTCAAGCTATGCCGGACGATAAGTTTGGTCGACTGGAAAGCACTACCTTCCGTCATCGAGACGGGTTTAATTTAACCGACCCCAGAATGACTCAACGCCAGGCAATGGGCGAGGTTGATTACTGTGTTTATTGCCACAAAAATCAGGGCGACTTTTGTTCGCATGGATTTCCGGTAAAAAAAGATGATCCTTCTCAAGGTCTTAAAATTAGTACCGCAGGTGATGCTTTAACTGGCTGCCCTTTGGAAGAAAGAATCTCTGAGATGCACGTTTTGAAAAAGGATGGTTTTGGGATCGCAGCCTTAGCTATGGTGATGTTAGATAACCCTATGTGCCCGGCAACCGGACATCGAATCTGTAATGATTGTATGAAGGCTTGCATTTATCAAAAACAAGAGCCGGTCAATATCCCTCAAACCGAGACCCGAATTTTAACTGATGTATTGCATCTGCCGTGGGGAGTAGAAATTTATGACCTGTTGACCCGCTGGAACCCATTGCGCCCTGATCAATGGGCGGCCAAACCCTATAACGGCTTAAAGGTTTTGGTTATGGGGATGGGTCCAGCCGGGTTCAGTCTAGCGCATCATTTGCTGATGGAAGGGTTTGCGGTGGTAGGGGTGGATGGTTTAAAAATAGAGCCTTTGCCGGACCGCTACCTGACTGAACCAATTTATCGTTATGAAGAGATCACCGAGAATTTGGCGGATCGCATAGTGAATGGTTTTGGGGGTGTTGCAGAATACGGCATTACCGTGCGCTGGGATAAAAATTTTTTAAAACTGATTTATTTAACCCTATTAAGAAGACCTTATTTTCAAACATTTGGATGTGTTCGCTTCGGTGGTACTTTAGAAGTGGAAGATACTTGGTCGCTGGGATTTGATCACCTAGCCTTGGCGGTTGGAGCCGGCTTGCCTAAAGAACTGGATATTCCCCATAGCCTGGCCCCTGGGATGCGCCAAGCCAATGATTTTTTAATGGCTTTACAACTGACGGGTGCGGCTAAAGCTACTAGCTTAGCCAGTTTACAAGTGCGATTGCCGGTGGTGGTAATTGGAGGCGGATTAACCGCAGTGGATGCGGCCACTGAAGTGCAAGCTTACTACATCGTCCAAGTTGAAAAGATGGCGGCTCGTTATCAAGCGCTCATAGCTCAAAAGGGTGAAGAAAGCGTCAGATCACGTTTTTTACCAGCTGATTTGCCCATTTTAGCTGAGTTTTTGCAACATGCCGCTCAAATAGCCGCTGAGCGCCAGCAAGCTCAAATTGAACAGCGGGATCCTGATCTCCTGCGTTTATTAAGGCAATGGGGTGGGGTGACCATCGCTTACCGGCGGACTATGCAAGAGTCCCCGGCTTACCGACGCAATCATGAAGAACTGAGCAAAGCGCTGGAAGAGGGAATTTACTATGCTGAAGGATTAGAGCCGCGCGCAGCCCTGCTGGATGAGAACGGCCAGGTCCAAGCTTTGCGTTGTCGCTGGTCAATTTGGGATGAAAGCGGGAAGTGGGTGTCGTCAGATGAGGAGCAAGCTTTGCCGGCCCGGACTGTTTTAGTTGCCACCGGCGCGCGTCTAAATGTGGCTTATGAATTTGAACATCGCGGTACTTTTTTGCGGCAAGACCGGTTTGAATACCGGCGTTATGAGCGAATCCACGGCCACTTACGCCACATTGACACGGGCGGACATGTTAAAATTCCGCATTTTGGCGCATTTACCAGTTATGCGAAAGATCATCGAACGGTTACTTTTTTAGGCGATACGCATCCCATATTCCATGGCAGCGTCGTCAAGGCCATCGCCTCAGCAAAACGGGTTTTCCCTGAAATTTGCCGGGTTTTAGAAGAGCGGATAAAACCTGGAAATGAGCTTGAATATCAGGCCTTTCGTGCGAAAATCCACCAATTGTTTACTTCTACGGTGATGAGTGTCCAGCGCCATAACTCACGAGTCATCGAGTTGGTAGTGCGCTCACCTATTGCTGCCCGCAAATGTAAGGCCGGCCAATTTTACCGGGTGCAAAATTATGAAGGTCAATCCGCGACGGTAAAAGCCACTGCCCTGCAGATGGAAGGAATGCCTTTGTTGGGGGTTGTTCATGCAGATGATCCTGAATTACTGTCTTTTTACATAGTGGAGCGGGGAGTAAGCTCCCGTTTAGCGCAGCGGTTACGGCCAGGTGAACCACTAGCGTTAATGGGGCCTACCGGTGCGCAAAGCCCCGCGCTTATTTGCTCCATCTACGGTGCTGATTATTGGCGATATCATTTCTCCGGCATTTGTCTTATCCATGGCGGAAAAATTTCGCAGCGAAGGCCATCGAGTTTGGTATTTAGGTTACTTTGAGCGTGCTGATGAAGTGTATTGTCAAGGGCCGGTTGAGGCGATAGCAGAGCGAATTATTTGGCTGACAGAGCAGGGCGCTATCCAAGCCCGTCGTCCTCAAGATCTCAGCCTGCAAAATGGTGATGTATTAGCAGCCCTGCAGCAATTTCCGGATTTAGCGGCAGTACAGCAAGTATGGGTCATTGGCTCGCATTGCTTGTTGCAAACCGTACAATTTGCCCGCGCTGATATTTTAAAAGACGTGTGGCCGAAGGGGCTTTCGGTAATGGGTTCGGTTTACGGCCCGATGCAATGTATGCTCAAAGGAGTTTGTGCACAATGCTTGCAATGGCAGATTAACCCGGCAACCGGCGAACGCAGCAAGGCAGTCTACGCCTGCTCTTGGCAGCATCAGCCTTTAAATTTTGTGGATATTGGACATATTGAAGAACGCTTGAGCCAAGGCCGCTGCCAGGAAACGTTGAACAATATGTGGTTGGATTATTGTTCCTAGTCATTTCGTTCTGCAAGACTGCCAATACGGCCATTTTTTTAGCCATGGAGTTGCTGTTTAATCTCAATTAAATCAATGTGTTATATAATTTACGGCCAAATGTCAACTGAATTCGGCCAATTTTCTATAAAATATGGCCGTATCATTCATGTGTGCCGGGGCGTCAGGCCGGGGTATTTTATTTTTTTAAAAAATGGTAAATTACAGTCTCAATTTTAGGTTCGAGGAACCCAGTATGATCAAACAGTTACTTCCCGAAGAGGCCGAGCAGGTTATAGCAGCCGGTAATCTGGTGATTATTGACGTTCGTGATCAGGATAGTTTTGGGCAAGGACATATTGAAGGCGCTATTCAATTATCTGTGGCTGACATGAAATTGTTTTGCCAAAAGACCGCAAAAAACCAAGCGTTATTAGTTTACTGTTATCATGGCATTAGTAGCCAGGCGGTTGGCCAGCATCTTCAAGATCAAGGCTTTGTGACCGTGTATAGTCTTATCGGCGGCTTTGAAAAATGGCAAGCCCATCATCATCCCGCCTCGGATGATAAGCAAGAATGAGCTTAAAAGCTTTATTGACGGCTGAAGATGCAATCATTATTGCCCATTATTACGCGCCTGCATCCGTCCAGCAATTGGCTGAAGAGACGGGTGGTTTTATCGGCGATTCCTTAGCGATGGCCAGGTTCGGACAGAAACATTCCGCGAGTACTTTGATTATCGCCGGTGTTAGATTCATGGGCGAAACTGCTAAAATTCTCAGCCCTGAAAAGCGGGTGCTGATGCCTACCTTAGAAGCGACCTGCTCTTTAGATTTAGGTTGTCCCATTGCAGAGTTCAATCATTTTTGTGATCAACATCCTGATCGCACTATTGTGGTCTACGCAAATACGTCAGCGGCAGTGAAAGCTCGCGCAGACTGGGTTGTGACCTCCAGTAATGCACTGGAAATTGTCGACCACTTGGATTCCTTGGGCCATAAAATTTTATGGGCCCCCGACCGGCATTTAGGGCGTTATATCGCAACCAAAACTCGAGCGGATATGGTCTTGTGGCAGGGGGCTTGCATTGTCCATGAAGAGTTTAAAAGTAAAGCGCTTATGCAATTAAAGCAACGCTATCCACAGGCTGCGGTGCTGGTTCATCCTGAATCCCCGGAAAACGTCATTGACCAGGCGGATGTCGTCGGTTCGACTTCACAGTTATTAGCAGCGAGTAAAACTTTGCCGCATCCAACGTTTATTGTCGCCACCGAACAGAATATTTTTTATAAAATGCAGCAAGCTTCTCCGGATAAACAATTTTTATTGGCGCCGACTGCCGGAGTAGGGGCCACTTGCCAAAGTTGCGGTCATTGTCCGTGGATGGCGATGAATCAGTTAGATAATTTAGAGCATTCGTTACGCCGCGGTGATAATCAAATCCATTTAGCTGCAGAAGTCATGAACCAAGCCCGCATTTCTCTCCAAAGAATGGTGGAATTTAAGGAGAAAATAATATGAATACTACTGAGTGCTCACAATTAGCGAATAAAGTGGAACTATTGGGTCTGGACCAAATCAAATATCATATTTTTTTGTGCTGCGATCAGACTAAACCGAAATGTTGTTCACTGGAAGACGGCTTAGCTTCATGGAACTATTTAAAAGACCGGCTGAAAGAATTGAATTTGACTGGAGCGGGAGGCGTGTTCCGCACTAAAGCGAACTGTTTACGGATTTGTATCCAAGGCCCCATCGCCGTGGTTTATCCAGATGGAATATGGTATCACTCGTGTACGCCGCAAGTTTTAGAGCGCATCATCCAAGAACATTTTATCCAAGGCAAACCGGTAGAAGAATATATATTTCACCGAAAAACATAACATGCAAACAATAACTGGTATTTTACGCAAAATGGAAGCTCAGTTCGCCAAACCTATCGAATATAGTTTGGTGTTGAATGAGCATAAAATTCCCTTGAATAATCGTCTAGGCCGCCATTTGCAGTTATGTTTTACTGGAAATATTTATTGTATTCAATGCAACCGCAAAACTAAACAGAGTTTTCAACAGGGTTATTGTTATCCTTGTATGCAGCGGTTAGCCGAATGCAATTTCTGCGTTATTCATCCAGAAAAATGTAACGTGGCCCACGCTGCGTGCCCCGAAAATGATTGGGCGCATGCTCAGTGTGCGCAGCCCCATATTGTTTATCTAGCGAATTCATCGGGATTAAAAGTAGGTATTACCCGTCATACTCAACAACCCACGCGCTGGATAGATCAGGGCGCCTGTCAAGCGTTACCGATTTTTAAAGTGGCCAATCGTTATCAGTCTGGAGCAATCGAGGTATGTTTAAAGCAGCTCATTAATGATAAAACCGATTGGCGCAAATTGATTAAGCAATCTGCCGCGCCACTTGATTTATTAACCGAACGCGCTCAATTACTGACAAAAGCTGAAGCAGCGTTGAATTCAGTGCTTGCCACCTTTCCAAAGGATGATATCATTCGCTTAACCGGGCATGACGTGACTGAATTAAATTATCCGCTTGAATTTTACCCGTCAAAAATTGTTTCGTTGTCCTTTGATAAGGCCGCGGTAGTAAGCGGGAATTTACAGGGAATTAAAGGGCAGTATTTATTTTTTGATACGGGAGTCATTAACATCCGCAAATTTTCCGGTTATGAAGTGACCCTAGATTTAAATGAGGTAGAATTATGATGGTGGATTTTTTCTCGAGTGAAGCTAATCTTTTAGGTATAATCGGGGTTTTTTTAGTGTTATTGGCTTATGTTTTATTACAAGTGGATAAAATGAAATCCAGTTGGATAAGCTATTCACTACTCAATGCCGCCGGTTCAGGATTAATTTTAATATCGTTATATTTTTATTGGAATTTAGCTTCCGGCATTATTGAAATAGCCTGGTTTATGATCAGTCTGTATGGACTAATCAAAACCCTATATAAGCGTTATCATCGTAAACTAACTAAGGCATGAAATTAGTTAATAATTCATTGAGGAAACGATATCCTAAAGAGGTAACGGCGACATATTCCTGGTCGAGAACCAGTAAGTCGGGATTAGATATGGTTAGCAGCTTTTGATAAATAGTTTCATAAGTCAGGCCGGTGCGTGCAGTGATCAGAGATAAAGGAATCTTTTGCCGCAAGCGCAGAGCGTTCATCAAAAATTCCAATAGCAGTTCATCGGCGGGGATCTGCCGCTGACCATCTAATATCGATTGCTGATTCAGATAATCTCGCGGATTTTTGACTTTCCAGAAACGCCAAATTGAACCATCCCCAGCATGAGTGATTTTACTGTGCGCGCCGGCGCCGATTCCAATATAGTCGCCAAATTGCCAATAATTGAGATTATGACGAGCATAATTCTCGTCACGGCAATAAGCTGACACCTCATACTGTTGAAAACCTGCTGCTCGCAAACATCTTTGCCCCTGTTCTTGTATTTCCCATAAAGTTTCGTCATCAGGCAAAGCGGGCGGGAAGCGATGAAAATAAGTATTGGGTTCTAATGTGAGCTGATACCATGAAATGTGCGTAGGCTGACAAGCGATGGTTTTTTCCAAATCGGCTAATGCCTCGACCAGACTTTGCTGTGGCAGACCGTGCATGATATCGATGTTAAAATTAGAGAACCCTGCTTGTTTCGCCATGGTTATGGCTGCCGCGGCTTGTTCATCATTGTGAATCCGGCCTAATCGCTGTAATTTTGCTGGGTCCCAGCTTTGCACGCCTAAAGACAATCGGTTGATGCCCGCTTCTCGATATCCAAAAAACCGTTCGGTTTCGCTAGCCCCGGGATTAGCTTCAAGGGTGATTTCGATGCCGGAAGTTAAATCTAAATATTGATGTAAGCCTTTAAAAAGTTGCCGATATGCGGAGGCTGAAAATAAACTAGGCGTTCCGCCGCCGATAAAAATGCTCTGAATAGCCCGGTTTTGCCAGTCTGACTGATGGCTGCGTAGATCGGCTAAAAGTTTTGCGATATACTCTTCCTCAGGAAGGGAATCGCGTAGTGCGTGTGAATTAAAATCGCAGTAAGGACATTTGCGGACGCACCAAGGAATATGGATATAAAGGCTTAAAGGAATAGACATACTTTATTTTAACATAAAAATGACGGGTATTCGTAGAAATGTTGCCTTCGAAATTAAAAGCAATTTTAGTGCTTACTTCTTTATTAACTTTGTGGACTAATCCTGGTTCTGCTTTGGGCCATGAAAATACTGATTTGGTGTTTTCACAACGTCCGGAAGCTTATGGGCTTAGTTTGTGTCAACAACCTGGATTACATTGCATTGCTGTACAACCGGGTGATAGTTGGGAAAATAAATTTCCCAATTCAAATCAGCGCGATATCGTGCAGCGTTTAAATCGTACCAATATACCTTTAAAGTATCGTCATTGGTTAGTGGTTCCCAATTCTTGGCAGAATTTAAATTTTATGACTTTGGGGCCGTTCGCTGCAACAATCGCCCCGCCAGGTCAAAAATTATTACTAGTCGATTTACGAGTGTTTGCATTTGCCGCCTATGATTCGCAAGGCCGCTTACAAAATTGGGGGCCGGCAAGTGGTGGTGACCAATGGTGTTCCGATAGCCCGCTACACTGCAAGACCGCCGCCGGGGTATTCAAAATTTACCGGATGAAGGGGGCGGATTGTGTTTCAAATGAATATCCCATCGCTAGCAAGGGCGGGTCACATATGCCATATTGTATGTACTATTATCAAGGGTACGCTTTACACGCTTATAACTTGACTGGTTTTACGCATCGTAGCCATGGATGCATCCATTTATTTTATGGAGACGCCAAGTGGTTGCAAGAGCATTTTGTTGAGCTGGGGACGGCTGTTATTGTGAGACGTTAATGAGGGATTATCAGAATTTAATCGCCGGATGCAAAGCGTTGGTTGAACGAACCGGCGCAATATTATTGGAGTTTTGGAATCAGGATCAGAAGTTATTGATCCAGAAAAAATCGGATGGTACACCTTGCTCCGAGGCTGATTTGGCAGCCCATCAAGTCATTATCGCGGGCTTACAGTTGCTGACTCCCGAGATTCCGGTTTTATCTGAAGAAGGCGAACGTCTGGATTATATTCAGCGCTCACAATGGCGCCAATATTGGTTGGTCGATCCGCTGGATGGCACGCGTGGTTTTCTGGATCATTTAGAGCAATTTAGTATTAATATCGCTTTGATAGCCGAACATAGACCGGTGTTGGGAATGATTTATGTGCCGCGGGCCGCCACAGTTTATTATGCCTGGGAAGGTGGAGGGGCATACAAACAAGTTGGCAACGGTGCTATTCAAAAAATTCATTCTTTAAATGATGTACGCACAGATTGGCGAGTGCTGATCGGTCAATATTCGCGAGGCAAGCGCTTAGCTGAATTGATTAATAATCGTTGTTCATTTCAGATCTTACGGGTGAATGGTTCAGTAAAATTTGGTTTGTTAGCAGATGGGCAAGCCGATGTTTATCCGCGCCTGAGTCCCATCAGTGAATGGGATACGGCCGCCGGACAATGTATTTTAACGGAAAGCGGTGGCGCGGTGGTTGATTTACGGGGCAAGACATTGCAATATAACCGTACACCATCTCTCCTAACTCCAGCTTTTGTTGCTCTAGCGGATTCACGTTGGACGGAGCAGTGGTTAGAGATTCTAAAATAGGAGACAACATGAAAAAAACTGTCAAAGTCGCGGTTACTGGAGCGGCGGGTCAAATTGGTTACGCATTATTATTTCGTTTAGCGTCCGGACAAGCATTTGGGCCGGATATGAATGTTGAATTACAATTATTAGAAATTCCAGCAGCATTGCCTGGTTTAAAAGGTGTGGTGATGGAGTTGGAAGATTGCGCATTTCCTTTGTTGACTAAAGTGACAGTGACCGATGATGCTAACGTGGCTATGCGCGATATAAATTGGGCGGTATTAGTGGGCGCAATGCCTCGTAAAGCTGGAATGGAGCGCAGCGACTTACTCAAAGTGAATGGCGCAATTTTTACTAAACAAGGCCAAGCGATCAATGAACAAGCTGCTGATGATGTGCGGGTGTTTGTAGTGGGCAATCCTTGCAATAGTAATTGTCTGATTGCCATGAATAGTGCGCCTGCTGTGCCTCGCGACCGGTTTTTTGCAATGACTATGCTTGATCAAAATCGTGCTGTCAGTCAGCTCGCGATTAAGGCCGGAGTACCGCTGACTAAAGTAGCGCAAATGGCTGTCTGGGGTAATCATTCGGCCACTCAATATCCCGATTTTGAACATACTTTAATTGATGGACGTCCTGCTTCCGCGGTCATTCAAGATGACAATTGGTTAAAAAACCAATTTTTACCTATGATTCAAACTCGTGGTGCAGAAGTCATTAAAGCGCGTGGCGCTTCCTCAGCGGCTTCGGCGGCGAATGGGGTGATAGATAGCTTATGGCATCTTACCCACGACACTCCTGCCGGAGACATTTACTCGGTATGCCGTTGTTCGCAAGGCGAATATGATATAGACCCGGGTCTGATTTTTTCATTTCCATGCCGAACTGAGGGCCTAAAAGTGAAACCGGTATTGGGAATTAAACATAATGAATTCGGTCAGCAAAAAATAAAAATTACCTTGGACGAATTGCGTCAAGAATTTGCCATGGTTAAGGAGCTAGGCCTCATTCATTCCTAAAGCGTCAAGTTCCGCTAGATCATTAGTGCAATCGGCTTTGATACTGGAATAGCTCGTAAAGTCCCACAATTTTCGATCCATGAGATGACTTGGTTGCACACTGCTGAGCGCATGTAAAATGTTGCTAGGTATTTTTGGATTTTCTTTAGCTAGCTCATCAATTAGTTTTTTTACTCGCACTCGGCTGAGATTTTCTTGCGAGCCACATAAATTGCAGGGAATAATGGGAAATTGCAGGCATTGCGCGTATTTCATGATATCTTGTTCTTGGCAATAAACTAATGGACGGATAACAATCAATGATCGATCATCCGTCAGCAGTTTAGGGGGCATAGATTTAATTTGACCATTATATAAAATGGACATCAGTAGAGTGCGGATCAGATCGTCACGATGATGCCCTAAAGCTACTTTGTTAAACCCATGGTCGCGAGCGTATTGATAAATATTACCTCGACGGAGCCGGGAGCATAATGAACAATAGGTTTTACCCTCCGGAATTTTTTCTTTGACTACGCCGTAAGTATTGCGCTTCATAATCTCATAAGGAATTTGACGTTCTTCCAGCCAATTCCTCAGTCCCTGATCGTCCCACCCTGGCTGAGATTGGTCAAGGGTGAATACTTGCAGGGAAAAATCTTGGCGAGTTTTGCGTAATTCCTCCAACATGCAAACCATGGTATAGGAGTCTTTCCCTCCCGAAAGGCAGACCAGGATGCGGTCACCCCGGGCAATCATCTGATAATCAGCGATGGCTTTGGAGGTATAATTTAAAAGTTTTTTCTCAAGTCGAATTATATTCATAATCACAATTTACTTAATTATTCCCGTTCCTGCAATGCCTGGTCATTTTCTAGAAGGGGTCAAGTCCTTAATCCTTATTTGATATCAAATAAGGATTAAGGACTTGACCCCCATTTGGTCATTTTTAAGTCAAAATAGATAAAAACTACTATACTTAAGTTAGAGAGTACTAATTTAACGTGCTTAAAATGATTTAAAATCAGGAGGTTAGGGTTATGCCTAGCAAAAATCTGACTGATTTTTTATTCGAGCATAAGGTCAAATATACGACTATCAGCCATACGCCCGCTTATACTGCCCAAGAAATAGCCGCATCGGCGCATATACCAGGGATGAAAATCGCTAAATCCGTAGTAGTGAGGATTGACGGAAAATTATGTATTTTAGTCGAGCCGGCTAACTATAAAGTGGACCTCAAAGCCTTGCAAACGGAGTTGGGCGCGCATAGCGTGGAGCTAGCGCATGAATATGAATTTGAAGATACTTTTCCAGGCTGCGAAACGGGAGCAGTGCCTCCAATTGGAGAGTTGTTTGATGTGGACGTGTATGTTGATGACGTTATTAAATATCAGGACGAAATTGCCTTCAGCGCTGGCAACCATAGTGAATTGGTAAAAATGCGTTATGCCGACTTTGAAAAATTAGTTAAGCCAAAACATGTCCATTTACATTAAAAGTAATAGCTGTAATTGTGTTCATGACAACCAGTATATTTGCAGCCGGTGTAATAAGGGACAGGATCACATCTGTTTGGTGCATAAGGAGAGTAAGTAACGCATCGGTTGTTGTGGCAGCGATAAAACTGATTGGGATGATATGCTGTACAGCCATAGAATCCGCATGGGCCGCAAGCGCCACAAGGAGGTGCACATAAGCGGGGGCCAGGAGGAGGCATTGGCCCAGGAATTGGCCCAGGACCACCAGGATTAGGGTAATAACAGCCGATAAGATTAGGGCCGCCAGCAGGACATGGCGCCCAAGGATAGATTGGCCCATAGGCGCAACCGGATAATAATAAGGCTATTAAAGGAACTAAAGAATATTTAATTTTGGGAAAAGAAAATTTCATACACACCTCATCCTGAATGTTTAATCTTTAAATTATATCAAAGATATCTAATGGGTACTAGGAGTATTATTAATGGCAATTTAGGCCTATATTAATTATTATGATATCTATGAATTTATGCAATACCCCCCAGATTCAAGCCGCAGAACCTCGACGCTTCCCTTCCGGAACTCGGGAAATTTATATTGTTAACCAGCCTGAGCTTCGGCAGGACCTTTTGGCCAAGATTGGCCCCTTAGTAGAAAAGTCGATTGCGAATGGCTATTATCCGGGAGCGGTTGTACTCGCCGGTCACCGTGGTCAGATCATTTATCGAGGAGTTTTTGGGAATAAGCAGATAACTCCCACGGTTGCGCCTATGCAATTTGATACCGTTTTCGATGTGGCTTCACTGACTAAAGTGGTAGTGACCACGACCGCCATAATGCAACTGATTGAAAATGGCCAATTAGATTTAGACGCCCATGTTGCTTTTTATTGGCCGGCCTTTGCTGCAAACGGTAAAGAAAACGTGACAATCCGGGAGTTGTTGACCCATACCTCTGGTTTGCAGGCCATTCTGCCAGCTTGGAATGTGCCCCAAGATCAAACTCAACGGTATGTTTCCGGTCTAGAGCAGGTGGAACAAATCGGGCTGATTAATCCGCCTGGAAAAGTGTTCATTTATAGCGATATTAATTTTATTGCCTTAGGTTATCTGGTCGAATTAATTTCGGGTGAACGTTTAGATGACTACGCCCGCGTTCACATTTTTCAGCCTCTCAATATGACTTCAGCTACCTTCTTACCCCCTTTAACTTCTCGAGAGCAAATTGCACCTACTTGTTCCCCAGA
The DNA here is from genome assembly GCA_963697455.1 of uncultured Pseudomonadota bacterium. Lineage (GTDB taxonomy): Bacteria > Pseudomonadota > Gammaproteobacteria > Coxiellales > Coxiellaceae > JAFEDN01. The sequence continues at coordinate 18,061 of CAVOOI010000032.1, forward strand.
ATTTCAACAGCCACGCTGGGGACAGGTGAATGATCCCACAACCGAACGAATGGGTGGGGTCAGCGGTATAGCAGGATTATTTGCAAATGCGCATGACTTAGGTGTTTTTTTGCAGTGCTTAATAGATGACGGCCGTATTAACGGCAACCGCTATTTATTAGGACCTTTGACTATCTTGAAAATGATTACCCCGCAAACACCGCTAGGAATAACGGAACTTCGTGGCTTAGGTTGGGATGTTGATTCCAGCTTTTCTAACCGTGGCGTGCTGCTGCCGGTGGGGTCATTCGGTCATACCGGGTGGACTGGGACTTCAGTTTGGGCGGACCCGTTCACTCAGACGTGGATTGTAATTCTGAGCAGCCGCTCTCATCCTGCGTTAGCACCCAAAAATCAGTTGATTATAGATCGCCGCGCCATTGCCAATATTGTTGCCGGTAGTTTGCTGGATATTAACGTGCGTAATCTCAATAATACTGGAATTGGTGAACTGAGCTATTTCTACTCCAGGAAAGCCCCGCCAAGTCAATAAGAGTCAATCAAGACTTAACTCTGTATGCATAAGCAATAATAGATAGAATGACCAGGCCCATGCCGGCAAGATCATATCCGGTAATGGTTTCTCCGAGGGCTAGCCAGGCGATAATAATGGTGGCGATGGGCATAATTGCGGTGGCTAGCGACGCCAGGGCCGAATCCACTTTATCTGCACCTAAATACCAGAACACATAAAAAAGACCCGAGGCGAGGCTAATCATGATTAAAATCATAAGCTGAAATTCAGAAAAATGTAATGATTGCCAGTTTACCTGCCACAGCATAATAGGAATTAAAATCGCTGCGTTAATGGCGTTAATAGTGGCCGACATGAGGAAAACGGGTAATCGGTTGCCTTGGAATTTTGTTAAAACATAATAAGTAGATTCAGGGAGTAAGGCGATCAAAACCAATAGGCTGCCTAACCAATATGCATGCGTATTGCTGACGCTTTTATGAATACTGATCACGCACAGGCCCAGAGTGGCAAAACCAATACAAATACATTTTTTGAGGGTAAGAGGTTCTTTCAGCACCAGCCAACAGGCAATCAGGATCAGCGCCGGCAGAGTACTGGTAATAATGCCGGCAGTTTGTGCATCGGTGTAACGCAATCCCAAGACCATAAAGAAATTAAATAATGTACCGGCGCAAATAGCTTGAACAATGATGAGCAGCCAATCTTTTTTATTAATTTTTTTAAAATGTTGAGCCAAGCTAGTTCGGCGATTTTTTGTTAACCAATGGATTGGCAGTAAGAAAATAGTCGCCAAAAGGAAACGGCAGGTGATTAGAAATAAAATCGGCGTTGTTGAAATTAAAAACTTAGAACCCACGATATTAATGGCGACCATGAGTTGAGCTAAAATCAACAAACCATAAGCCAGTGTCATTTTTTTATAGCCCGAACGAATAAAAACCAGGGTTGAGTGGTGATGAGTTGGTATAAATGGGGATCTTGCTGGAGACCATCTTGCGGCAGCGGTTCGATCATTCTTTCGATCAAAAAACCCGCGTGATATAGCGACTCGGTTAAGTCATGCAAGGTATGATGATAAAATTGGACATGAACATTTAAAGACGGCCAATAATCTTGTACCACTTGCTGAGTAAAATAATTGTTAAGTTTGAAAATTTGAAACTCACTGTGAGGCTGGTGAGTGGAGAAGATAAATAAACCGTTGGGTTTGAGTATGCGTGCTAATTCTTGCATTAACGCCGACCAATCTTGAATATAGTGAATCATTAACGGGGCAATGATGAGATCAAAAGTATTTGCCGCGAGAAAATCCAGCGGTTTTTCCAAATCGGCTTGAATCACTCGGCCTTGCCCTTTAAGCCGCTTCTCGGTTAATTCCACCATGCGTGCACTGACATCTATAGCGGTAATCTGGCTACCTGCCTTAATCAGTTGTTCGGCATACCATCCTGAGCCGCAACCTATATCCAAGATTTGCAGATCTTTTAATTGTTTAGGCAACAGCGACCAAGTGCCTGGCCGTTCATAATAGATATGGATAGGTTTGTTATCCACCACCGCCGCATAAACATCGGCCATGTGGTCATAATTGCCAATAGGATCATCTTTCATGCGAAAAGTATAACAAGAAAATTCGCAGATTGTCTTTAGCCCAATGGTGGGAGAGACTTTACTGCTTGCGAAGGTGTCGTATGTTTGCTATAATTTATACATTAAGGTGATATATGACTAAACAATCTCTAAAATCAAAAATCGAAGCCAGAATTTGCCAATCTAGGCAAAATGTTTTTATGCGTCGTGATTTTGCTGCTTTTGGTGGATATGATCAAGTAGGGCGGGCATTATTAGGTTTAGTAAAAAAAGGTTTCCTCATGAAAATTGGCTATGGTCTATATGCCAAGGCACGCTTAAACTCTTTAACTAATAAACCTATGTTAGCCGCAACAGGTGGTTTTAATCAGGTAGCAAAAGAAGCATTAGACCGTATGAATGTGAAGTGGGAGCCTAGTAAAGCATTTAAAGAGTATCAAAAAGGTTCTACGCAATTACCCATCAACGCTTCAGTGGTTATTTATAGCCGGTTTAATAGAAAAATTGGAGCTAATCGTTTTAGTTTGAGGGTTTCTAAAGGATGAAAATAACTGAAACGGAACTTCTCGAAGTGGCGGATACTTTTGGAATATCGCATCCCGCAATCGTTGAAAAAGATTATTATGTAGTACAGCTTTTGAAAATTCTTGAAACTGTTAAAGTTCCTGGCTATCAATTAGTTTTTTCCGGTGGTACCTGCTTAGAGAAAGTTCATAAAATAATTTTTCGGATGTCGGAAGATGTTGATATCAAGTTAGTAGAAGGAATCGAAGTTGCAAATCTCAGTAGAACTAAGAAAAGGGGCTTATTAAAAGACGCTTATCAGCATGTGCTAACAAGTATAGGAAAAAGTGAAATTTTTAGACTTAACTCAGATCCATCAATAAGAAATGAGTATCATTTTCAGCAGATTTCATTGCAATATCCCAACAGTTATAATGATTTTGAAGCGTTAAGGCCAGAAATCAGACTAGAATTAGTAGTTTCAACCTTATTTCGGCCTGCTATTTCTAATGAAATTAAATCCTTTTATGCCGATGCTAAAAAATTAAATAGTGAGGTTTTGGGTCTTCCCTGTACGGATTTGGAATCTATTGTTTCTGAAAAAATGATTTCTATTTTAAGGCGAACAGCGGCATTTAATCGAGATAATAATAGAGAAGATGACCCTACACTTATTCGACATATTTATGATATTCATCTGGCCTTAGAGAATAACTGCAATATCAGTTTGGTACACCAATTGGTTGAAAAAGTTATAGAAATAGATCGTCAGCAATTTGGTAAGCAGCACCCGAACTTTTTTGATGCTCCTAAAGCTGAACTTAAGCATGGCCTATCTTTGTTGAGTACAGGGTCACTGCATAAGAAAAGGTATAGAGAGTTTATAGGCCCATTAGTGTATCACCCATCACCACCGGAGTGGGAAACCGCTTTATATAGCCTAGAAAAGCTGGCTAAGCCATTTTTATCAGGTTTTTAATTGAAAGGAGAATATTTAAGCTAACAGCAGTGTTAGGGATTACAGGTGAGGGTTCAATTCCTTCGACGCTATTAATTTATGAGTTATTATTTTTAATTTTATTAATATTTGATGTTTTGTTGTATAGATGTGAAAACAAAAGGGAGTTAATTATGATGATAAAATTAGTAATTAAGAAAATTATGTGTATTTTGGAAGTCAGTAGCGTTGCTGGGCGCCTGTTAGCCTAAATATTCTCTATATTCAATTTTGTAAAAATATTAAGATTGATCTATACAAAAAAGTTGACACCGGTCCAGGCTTATTATGTAGCACATAGCCGAATTCGGCCGCATTCGCCAGCGAAACTTTGCAACGGGTGGCGTGGGCGGTTTTTCGCACGGAATGGAGCTTCAGGAGCGCCAGCGAGTGAAGCGGAATGAGTACGGAAAACCGCCCACGCCAGGACCCGTTTTTTCAAAACCCGCGAGCAGGCGAATGTCGCCGAATTCGGCGGAGTGGGTTTACGTTCCGTATGTTCAGTTTTAATGAGAATTACTATACAATACTCTGTTAATTTAATTTGCGGGGACAGTATTAGATATGCAAAATTATAAAACGGCTTTTATTGAATTTTTATACCAAAATCGCGCATTGTTATTTGGTAATTTTACCCTTAAATCCGGCCGGCAGAGTCCCTATTTTTTTAACATGGGATTGTTTAACACTGGCACGAGCCTGCTGCATTTAGGTGAATTTTATGCAGCCGCCTTACATGAATGTGGATTTGAATATGATCTTTTATTTGGCCCCGCTTATAAAGGAATTCCGTTAGTAACCGCTACCACCATTGGGCTTGCTACTAAATACCGCCAAGAGGTAGCTTACAGTTTCAATCGTAAAGAAAAGAAAACCCATGGCGACCAGGGTATGTTTGTCGGTGCGCCGATGTGTGGCAATGTCGTAATGGTGGATGATGTCATTACCGCCGGTACTACGGTGCGTGAAACTTTGAATATGATGGCCTCTTTACCCGTAAAGTTAACCGGTATCTTGATAGCTTTCGACCGTCAGGAACGAGGGCAGGGAGAACGCTCCGCGATCCAAGAAGTGATCCACGAGTATCATATACCCGTACACAGTATTATTAATCTGCAAGATGTGTTGAAGTACATGCACCAGCATCATGAGTTGCAAATGCATATCCCGGCTGTCGAAGCTTATCATGCTGAATATGGCGCAATGTGAGGATGATACCTGAAAATTGCTAAAGAACATTTTATCGATAGGCATCGTGGTGGTGAGCGCGCGATACTCGTGCATATGGAAATGAATCAAGCCGCTTTTGCGGAAGATTTAGCCGAGTTCCAAGCGTTGGCGGATGCCGCGGGTGTAAAAACCCTGTTAGTCATTACCGGCAAACTGGCTCATGCCAATGCGAAATTTTTTGTAGGCACTGGCAAAGCGCAGGAAATTGCAGACCAAGTAGGCCTGTTGGAAGCGGAAGTAGTCCTTATCAATCACCCGCTCAGCGCAGCCCAGGGACGAAATTTGGAGAAGATGTGCGGGTGCAGAGTCCTGGATCGCACCGAATTAATTTTGGATATTTTTGCTCAGCGTGCGCGAACTTTTGAAGGTAAATTACAAGTCGAATTGGCCCAATTACAACATTTAAGCTCTCGATTAGTGCGGGGCTGGACGCATTTGGAAAGACAAAAGGGCGGCATTGGTTTGCGCGGCCCGGGTGAAACTCAATTAGAGACCGACCGTCGTTTAGTCAGCGGTAAGATCCAAACTATTAAAAAGCGTTTGCTGAAAGTACTCAGTCAACGGCAGCAGAGCAGGCGAGGCCGGCAACGTGCGGCTATTCCTGCAGTATCGCTGGTGGGTTACACCAATGCTGGAAAATCGACATTATTTAATCTACTGACGGGTGGTAAGGTTTACGTAGCCAATAAATTGTTTGCAACCTTGGACCCCACACACCGGCAAATTCAACTACCGCCGATCGGTACGGTGATTGTTGCCGACACGGTGGGTTTTATTCGAGATTTGCCTCATGATTTAATCGCCGCTTTTCGCGCTACATTGGAAGAAACTCAACAAGCTGATTTGCTACTGCATGTAATCGATTCGAGCCAACCTCAATATTTGCAATGCATTGCTGACGTGGAAAAAGTTCTCCACGAGATTGAAGCCGATCAGGTCCCGTGTTTGCGCGTCTATAACAAAATTGATTGCCGTCCCGGTTTGGCCGCGCGGATGACCCGCAATGCCGATGGGCGCATTACTGAGGTGTGGATGTCAGCACAAACCGGCGCGGGATTGGAATTATTGCAGGAAGCTTTGCGTGAATTATTACCGGGAGAAATCATTAACCCGCAAGTGATTTTAAAACCGGAGCAAGCCAAGCTGAGAGCAGTTTTATACAATTTGGGTGCAGTGCAATCTGAACAAATTGATGAAGAAGGTAATTACCAACTACAGCTTAGAATTCAGCGTGCTGACTACCTCCATTTATTTGCAGATGAATGACTATTTGGATAGAATATCGACGGCAACCCGGGAGATGAAATGCCATTAAACAGTACGCAACGAAATAACACAGGAAAAGATCCCTGGCGCAGTGGCCATGAAGGGGGACCGCCGGATTTAGCGCACCTGTTTAAAAAAATTTTTGGCAAAGAGGGCGGTGGCCTCTCGCTAAAACCAAGCCGGATAGTTGGGATAGGTATTCTGATTGTCTTGGTTATCTGGTTCCTCTCTGGAATTTTTGTAGTCTCACCCGCAGAACAATCGGTTATTTTGCGATTTGGAAAATATGAACGTACAGTCGGCCCAGGGCCACACTGGATCCCCGCCTTATTTGAGCGGCATTACAGTGTCAATATTCAAAGAGTCGACAGTTTCCCATATGAATCGGATATGCTCACTCAAGATGGCAACATTGTTTCAGTTAAAATCCAAGTGCAATACCGCATTGCCGATTTGAAAAACTACTTATTTAGCGTGGTGGCGCCGGTCGCTACTTTACAACAAGCGGCTTCCAGTTCGTTGCGGCAGGTGGTTGGACAAATGAATTTAGATCCTATCCTCACCAACGGCCGTGAAGAATTAGCCCAAAAGGTGATGAATTTATTGCAGCAAACTTTATCCGATTATCATAGCGGCATCGAAGTTCGGGAAGTACTTTACAGTCATCCAGACCGCCTGAAGCAGTCACCGCCGCTTTTGACGATGTAATCAAAGCAACTGAAGACGAAAAACGTTATATTAACCAAGCGGAAGCCTACGCAAAAAAACGAGTATTAATCGCACAGGGTGCAGCGGCCGTGATGGCTCAAGAGGCGGATGCATACCAATACTCAGTATGGCGCAGGCCACCGGTGCTACCGCGAGATATTTGGCGTTATTAAAACCTTATCAACAAGCGCCTGCGGTTACCCGTCGAGCGCTTATACTGGATACCATGACTAACGTGTTAAAAAATACTCACAATATTGTAGTGGATAGCGGGGGCAATAACGTGCTATATTTGCCGTTGGACCAATTCCTGCAAAGCTCACCCGGAAGACGCAAAATCAGTTAACCAGCTCGGTACTGACGCCAGTGTCATCTTCAGCGCCGACCATGACACCACTTCGGCAAACTCAGCTGATTCAGACGCCGGCTGGCAACTTAAGTCGGGCGCCCTAGTTATCCGCTTGATGAAGGAGATAACCGATGAATCCTAAAACAATCGGGGGTGTGATCGTTGGGTTAATTATTTTAATTCTGTTGTTTTCATCCTTTTTTACTGTCAATCAGGGAGAAACCGCGTTAACTTTGCGTTTAGGCAGTATTGAAAAAGATGCGCAAGGCCTTCCTAAAATTTACGGTCCAGGCTTTGCATTTTAAAACGCCATTTATTGTCAATGTGCGAAAATTTGATACGCGTTTACAGGATTTAGAAGATAAGTCACCGCGGATTCTAACTCAAGAACAGAAATATTTATTTGTTGATTATTATGCAAAATGGCGGATTAAAGATTTGGAGCTTTATTATACGCGCACCGGTGGTTATGCCGATAATGCTAAACAATTATTAACCCAAAAAATTAATGATTCGTTGCGGGCTGAGTTTGGTAAAAGAAATCTACAAGAGGTGGTCGCCGATCAGCGTTCGGATATTATGGGATTTCTGCAGGGCCTCCGCCAATACCGTGGCTGAAGGTTTAGGGTTGGAGATCGTTGACGTGCGGATTAAAAGTATTGACTTAATGCCGGAAGTGCAAGATTCCGTGTTTAGAAGCATGAGCACCAAACGCGAACAGGACGCGACCAGCTACCGTTCAAGTGGAGTGGCCCAGGCCGAACGGTTGCGTGCAGAAGCAGATACCACCGCAGTTAAAATGATTGCCGACGCCAACCGGGCATCTTCGCAGTTGCGCGCAAAAGGCGACGAGGAAGCCGCTGATATTTATACCGCAGCTTATCAAAAAGATCCGGAATTTTATGCGTTATTCCGTAGCTTGCAATCTTATCGTGAAGTGTTCAGTAATAACCGGGCGATTATGGTGTTAAAGCCGGATAGTCAATATTTTAAATATTTCCAACAAGCGAAGTCAGAGAAATAAATACGGTAGTGATTATGGGTAAAAATATAGTAGTTTTGGGTTCCCAATGGGGCGATGAAGGCAAAGGTAAAATCGTAGATTTGCTGACGAGGCACGCTGCGGCGGTAATTCGTTTTCAAGGTGGTCACAATGCCGGCCACACTCTTTATACCGCGCAAGGCAAAAAAATTGTGTTGCGCTTAGTGCCTTCTGGAATTATGCACGAGCACGTGCAATGCTTAATCGGCAATGGTGTGGTATTTTCTCCGGAAGCTTTTTTAGCTGAGATCGACGAACTAATCCGGCACGGTATTCCGGTTATGGAGCGTTTAAAGATTAGTCCGGCCTGTAGTTTATTATTGCCCTATCATGCCGCTTTGGATCAAGCGCGAGAGACAGCCCACTGGCGATCGGCACTACCCGGCGCGGCATAGGCCCGGCGTATGAGGACAAAGTGGCCCGCCGTGGTTTACGGTTGATCGATTTACTGCACCCTCAGCAGCTATCTGAAAAGTTAGTCCAGCTTAGCTGATTACCTTAACTTTATTTTGACTCAATATTATCAGCAACCAGCCATTGATGTGCAGAAGGTTTTAGATGATCTATTAGTGATGGGCCAAGAATTGCGCCCATGGTGACTGATATCAATCAGCTACTCTATGATTTCCACCGCCGGGGCGAGAATTTAATTTTTGAAGGCGCGCAGGGCGTTTTATTAGATATCGATTTAGGCACTTATCCATTTGTAACCTCTTCGAATACTACCGCCGGCGCCGCTTCAACGGGCACTGGATTTGGTCCGCGGTATTTAGATGAAGTGGTGGGCATTGGCAAAGCCTATGTGACCCGTGTCGGCGCCGGGCCTTTTCCCACCGAATTAACGGATGATATTGGCCGTCAGATAGCCAAGCGAGGTAATGAATTTGGCGCTAATACCGGTCGTCCACGCCGTTGCGGTTGGTTTGATACCGTGCTGATGCGGCAAGTGGTGTTAGCTAACAGTCTTTCCGGATTGGTGATGACTAAACTGGATATTTTAGATGAATTGGAAACTATTAAAATCTGTACCCGCTACCGGTATAAAGACCAGATATTTGAAATCCCGCCGACCGATCCGCAAATTTTAGCCGGCTGCGAACCCATTTATGAAACCATGCCCGGCTGGAAAACTAGCACGTATGGTGTTACCGATTACCAACGCTTGCCTCACGCCGCGCAAGAGTATATTACGAAAATCGAAGAACTGATCGCCACACCCATCGTTATGCTGTCGACAGGCCCCGAGCGCGAGCAAATTATTACCCGTAAAGATATATTTTTATCTTAACAATTTTATGGGTGAGTTGGCTGAACTGTTTGTCCGATTCTCTGACGACTTTTCTCATGCTGATTTTTTCTGGCTGCAAATAAGGTTTCGTGAGTGCATGTCAAGAGAATGGGTTTTTCTTCGTCAAGCAATTGATTAATTCCAGTGACTAACTCTGTTATGTTTCTATTCATTTTATCTTCATTAGCTTGAATAATTGTAGAGTAAATAGGCAGCTGAGATTGAATACTTTCCAATAACTTCGTCGCGCATCTGATTGATATTGCGGATTTTTGGTTGGTGATAAAACTTTGCAAATCTTGCAAAACCACCAATAGTTCTGCTTCTAAACTATTTTTCTTCTTCTCTGGATCAGGGCTAAGAAAATCAATTTGGTTATTTAAGTGAGTGATATTTTTTGATGCTGTAACTTCTAATTCTTTTTTGAAGTTGTTAATAACTCCTATTTCTTCATTAAGAATATCTTTTATGTTTTGTGTGTGTGTCTGGAGAATAGAGTAAATTGGTAATAAAGAATGTATACATAACACTTTGTCTAATAAATCTTGGGGAGTGATTGAGCAGTCATAGATTTTCGTAGCAAGAGAGTTCAATTCTTCTCGCAATGGCTTAAGGTCTCTTCTGTTAGCGGTTAACGCGCACAAGCTTCCAATTTGATCAAAAATTGTTTGAAGCTTGTCGCGGGCAAAATTTGAAAAACTATCAATATTTTTACGAGCCTCAGCTACATTTTCTTTAATTTGAGTAGATAATTCCTTATAAAGGATCGGACTTTGAATTTCAATAATTGATCGTGCTTTTTCGGCATATTGTAATTTCTCATTTAAAAGTGATCCTTTTTCACTAATTTCGGTGAGAGTTTCATTGAGGGAAATGGTTTTTTTAGAATGAATGGTTGATAAATTTTGTTTGGCTTCCTCAGCTTTTGCTAAAACCGATTCTAGATTTTTGATAGTCTCTTGGTTGCTTGTAGGAATGGGAGTTGGCTGCGATAATAGCTTTGGTTCAGGAATTAATTCTTCTTGCCCCAAAACAGGAAATGAGCATAAAATTACCGGATATATATTTTGAGCTTTAATTAGATAACCCTCTTTTGGGCATTGTCTCTAGTTAGATTATAATTTTCGACATCGGTGCTGACTTCTTGAATAAGCGCACGTGTAGAACTATAGGTTTCAACTTTTTTATTGTATTTTTTCTGTAGAGTAACGATGTCTTTGTGATATTTTTTTATTTCTCCATTTAAATCTTCTAATCTCTCTCGAAGTTGCTTAATTTTAATTTGCTCATGTTGCTGTTGTACTGCCTTTGCTTTTTCCTCAGCTTGTTGCCTTTCTTGCCGTTGTTTTTCTAGGTCTTGCTTTAATTTTTTAGAAAGCAATTTAGCGGTTTCAATCGCTTTTATTCTAGTTGCTACTGTCAATTTTTTGTCGGCAGCGGTATTTAGATTAGTTTTGAGATTGTCGAGGTCAGCATTAGGTTCTTCAAGTTGAAACTCTCTGAGCTCAAATTTAATTTGATAATTTTCAATTTCAACAACAGCATTTAATAATAAATTCTCATATGTTTGGATGACAATTTTAATTTCACTTATCTCAATTGAAGTCTTAAATTAAGGTCATCCTCAATATATGGCTAGAAGGATCAGAGGATGCAAGTGCTTCGTATAAAGCTAATCTGATACTGAAAATTTTTTTGAAACCCTCAGAAAGATTCCCAAATTTTCCAGTTACAGCCAGCTCCGGGTGATTTAAATAAGGCGCTATAAAATCGTAGAATTCATTTAAACCAGAGGTATCTGCTTTCATGACTTGCGCTCCTATCAGTAATTTATTTCAACCCTTCCTTCTCTAAAAAACCAATCTTCCTTTTAGTTTATATTTTGAGGTTAACACGCAGAAGAAAATTGTCAAGTCCTTTTTATGTACGTTTCAGTCATTTCCAATCAGTGCTCATAGACCTTAATGACAAGCGGACATTACAGTTTCGGCTCTACAGGTTAAAGCGCTAGATTGACATTGACTATTTACTGATCTATACTCCTTTCTGTCTTAAATAATGATTTACATAAATTAAAAAAGTATTAATTAATCGAAAATTAAGTAAAGGTAGCTTATGAAGAAACAAGAATTTCAATTAGGTTTTTTAAATCACACAGTTAAAGAAACAGGCGGCTCACTTTCAGGACGCAGAAGACCACTTGGGGCTGGCCAAATATTATGTAGAAAATACCGGTGTAACCCAATCTGAGTCTGAATTAGTTCTTTGGAATACACCTCAACAGGTACCAGAACAGCTGGAGGAAGTCCTCGCTGCTGCGGATACCATACCGGTTTCAGAATCAAAACAGTCGCCTGAATTAATAAAGCTTGAGGAATTCAAAGAAAAAGCTAACAGCCAAGACGGAGCAGGCTATTTGGGGCTTGCCAATTGTTATGAAAAAGGTATAGGCGTAACCCAGAACGCTGCAGAAGCCGCCCGCTATTATCGATTAGCCAAATGGAAGTTTGAAACCACGGCAAGTCAGGGAGATAAACAAGGCCAATTTAACTTAGCCAATTGTTATCTAAAAGGCATTCCCGGCATTTTACAGAAAGATGAAAAGCGAGCAATCCAGTTTTATAAGCAATCAGCGGACCAAGGATATGCTGATGCTAAGTTTGAACTAGGTAATTGCTACAAAAATGGCATTGGCGTAAGGAAAGATGAACAAGAAGCAGCACGGCTTTATGAATTAGCCGCCCAGCAAGGCCATGGCGAAGCTCAAATTTCGATACTTAGGTGCTACCTATATGGGGAAGGGGTTAGACTCAATCGTCTTAAAGCTGAAGAATGGTGTAATAAGGCTGCTAAAAATGAATGTAAACTGGATTGGGCTTGGAATCTTTTAGGTAATTATTACAAGCGAGGAGAGGATGGAGAGAAAGATTACAAAAAAGCGGTGGAGTGTTTTAGGAAAGCTGCTGACAAGGGACTAGCAGAAGCTCAATATGAGTTAGGGGTTTGCTATATAAATAGACAGGGTGTAAACGGACACGATATCACACTCGCGATGTTCGCGTTGTCACTGTTTACCAAAGCCGCTAAACAAAACCACCCAGAAGCTCAGCTAATGTTAGGACATTGGTACGAAAAGGGGTACATTATAAAGGACGAAAAACAAGCCTTTCACTGGTACAAAGAAGCTGATAAGCATAACTTAGCCGAAGCTCAGTACAATATATATCGATGCTACAAAAATGGAATTGGTGTAGAAAAGGATATTCCCAAGGCTTATAATTACCTTAAAAAAGTTTTTGACCAGAAGAAAGCTCTTTTAACTCCAAGTGATTTTTCTTGGATGAACAGAACGTATGGGCAAAATATAATCGATTCTGCGCTCAAAAAGGAGAGTGTATTTAACTCACGTCCCCGAAGCTCAAAAAACCCTCCACTGAGCAGCACTACTCCATCTCTCCAGGGTAAATAACAAGCCGCGGGTTCCTGAAGGGATAGCTTTATTTTGCCGAGAAGAGGACTTGAACCTCCACGGGTCTCCCCACAAGTACCTGAAACTTGCGTGTCTACCAATTTCACCATCTCGGCTTAAATTAAAACGCTGCTATTATATCATGGCTTGGCTAATTCATCCATCATGGTTTTTAAAAACCGCGCTGCTTCACCGCCGGTGACAGCGCGATGGTCCACGGTGATTGAAAGCGGGATGATTCGATGAATTGCCGGTTTGCCATCGGCAGCGACCACTGCATCGCGCGCCTTGCCCACTCCGACAATCGCCACCATCGGCGGAACAATAATCGGATTACCATAACGTCCAGCAACAGCCCCAAAATTAGAAAGCGTAATCGTTGCGCCATGTAAATCGGCTTGCGCTAGACTTTTTTCCTGCGCTTGTTGTTTAAATCGATTGATCTGCTCGCGTAATTGAGAATTCTCCTGAGCAGCAGTATTTTTGATAATCGGTACGTACAGTCCATGCGTAGTATCCACAGCAATCCCTAAGTTAATTTCTGAATTGAGACGATAAGTCATTTTTTCGTCATCAAACGTCGCATTCAGCATAGGGACAGATTGACAGGCAGCCACTACCGCCCGGATTAAACGTATGGTGATATCTTGATGCTCTTTCCAAGCGGAGGTATCCGCGTCATCGGATAAAGTAATGGGTACCACGCGTTTGTGCGATTCGCGCATGCTGAGAATCATTGCCCGGCGCACGGGGGCCAGCGCTTCAAAACCCGGAGCAGATAAATTTTGCGAATGCCGGGCGGCTTGTTCCACCTCAGCCGCAGTAATCCGTTCGCTTTGGGTAGTGATAGTGGCAAGATCGACGCCTAATTTTTTTGCTAAAGCGCGTACTGCGGGAGTAGCTTTAATTTGTGAGCTATCACCACTTGCGGACCCATGGCCAGCTGTTTGTTTACTGGATGATTCTGCTGCGGCAGTTTCACTGACAAAACTCACCAGCGGCTGACCCGTCTCTATAGTATCTCCAGGTTTACCGAAACATTTTTCAATTTCACCCGTACAAGGAGCGGGGACGTCTACTAAAGCTTTAGCGGTTTCCATGGAGACTAGAGGTTGATCCGCCGTAACATTATCGCCGGGTTTTACATACCACTCACGAATAATAGCGTCAGGCAAACCTTCACCTAAATCTGGTAAATTAAAAATAATCATCTAAATGTTCTCCTGTTTTTGGTGCGTTCTAAGTTTTTCTATGGCAATCATTTCCGCCATCCGCGTGGGTGGCAGATTTTCGCGAGCTGATCGTTCATATAGATTCAGCATATTGTGATACATTTTGGCAATTTTTGCATCTGCCATGCTGGCGTCGCGGTAAGTGTAATCGATTGCGGCACTGATCAGGCCGCCGGCGTTAATTGCGAAATCGGGAGCATACAGTATGCCTTTTTCGTAGAGGATTTTACCAAAGCGGTGGTGGGCTAACTGAGTATTTGCCGAGCCTGCGATGATGGGCGCTTTAAAGAGATGAATGGTTTGGGAATTGATAACGCCTCCCATTGCGCATGGCGCGAAAACCTCGCAATCTACTGCATAAATAGCTGCAGGCGCTACCGTTTCTACCTGAAATTCGTCCACGCAACGTTGCAGAGCGGTTTGATTGATATCGCTCATAGTTAAACGCGCCCCGCATTTATGGAGTAATTGCGCCAGATAATAACCGACATGGCCTGCGCCTTGAATGGCAATATGAACGCCCTGCAGGTCTGAGCGTTTCAGTTTAAAATGCACGGCCGCTGCAATGCCCTGTAAAACTCCAAGCGCAGTGCTGGGGGAGGGGTCGCGCTCGTTGCGGTGGGTTTTGGCAGCGCCGATCACGTAGGGAGTGCGCTCCGCAATCAGGTCCATATCATCCGTGGAGGTGCCAACGTCAACGGCAGTGATATAACGGCCATTCAATTCATGCACAAAATCTCCAAAGGCGTGGAAGTAGGCTGCTCGATCAGCAATTTGCTTTGGTTTGATAAGTACTGCTTTAGCGCCGCCATGCGGCATGTCATTAAAAGCGGATTTTAAGGTCATCATTTGGGCTAGCTGCAGAGCGTCTTCAAGGCCTGCGCTGATAGAAGGATAACTATATAAACGGCAGCCGCCCAAAGCTGGGCCTAACGTGGTATCGTGGACGGCAATAATAGCGTTTAAGCCGGTATGCTTATCTATCCGATGATAAATAGTGCCGAATCCAAGTTGTTGCGCATAACGATCCAAACTTTCGTATCGATGCCGCTTGGGAAGAGATTTTTTCATACACTAACGTTCTCAATATGAATTTGAGCTGTATTCTATACTTAATTTCCAAGAGTAACTATAAGAGAGCTAACGCATTTTTACCCAAACATCGTTAATATTTCCCGTCGCCACCCGTTAGCTGGCGCGCTTGGCGACGGCGGGAAATATTAACTGGCAAATGCGCTGATATTCGAAAGCTTAGACTAACCTTTGCATTGGCCGGTAATTGAATTTTATTGGACAGGTGTGGTATAAAGTCGCCTATGATTGAAAAAAATTCTTGGCCTGTTTCTAAATTAATCGCACATCGGGGGGCTTCGGCTTATGCTCCGGAGAATACGTTGGCGGCCTTAGAAAAAGCAGGTGAATTAGGCGCGGCTTGGGTCGAAGTGGATGTCCGTTTAACTCTGGATGGGGAAGTAGTGGTTTTTCACGACGCTAGACTTGATCGTTGCACCAATGGCCGGGGCATGGTTCGTAAAACGCCTTATGCCGTTATTGAAAAATTGGATGCGGGTAGTTGGTTTAGTTCGCGTTTTGCGCATGAGAAAATACCTACCTTAGATCAATGGTTACAAGTGGCGTCGAAGCAAGGTTGTGGCATTATTTTAGATTTGAAGGGTAGCTTATTCGATTTTAAACGTTTGGCAGATCAGGTTAGCGTATTACTCTCCCGCTATTGGGGCAGTCATTTACCGCAACCAATTATTTCCAGCGAATCAGTGGTCTGTTTACGGGCTATGGCAGCGCATAAATTAGGTTTAAGTTTGGCTTATATTATGCGAAAAGAGCATCGGGGCTGGCAGAAAGTAGTCAAGCAGTTACATTGTGTCGCCGTGCATTTAGATCACCAATTTATTTCTGAAACTTGGCTTAATTCTTTGAAAAAAAATAAATTACATATAGCCGCTTATACCGTTAACGATCCTCTGCGCGCCCAACAATTATTCGATTGGGGCGTGGATAGTGTTTTTAGTGACGATCCCATGTTATTGTCAAACGATTAAAGTTTTAAGGATAAACTACTGGTAACACAGTCTCGGTAAACTTGATTACTAAACTGCAGATGATATTGATAAAGTTCAGGGTATAGCAGTTGAAAAAGCTGGGGATATGAACTCAAATGCTCATTAATATAAGCATCTTTTTCCATAACTTGTTTGTGTTCGGATTCCTGACCATAGACACTCTCAGCTTTTTTTGAAAAAATTAATGAGTCATACAATACCGCTCGCATCTTTTCCTGAGGATCTTTCACAGAATTATAAATAAACAAATACTGTTGGTCCAAATCAGATAACTTAATAATTTTTTTGATAAATAAATTTAGACCGTATGGATTCTCCGAATTATTAGATTCAATAGTAAATTTATTAAGAATATTGAGTTGTTTATTCAAGTATCCTTTTTTAATCAGTAATTCAACGGCATCGAGATCATGAAAGTATTCAATGGGCGCTGGCTCATAATTTATTGAAAATTTCTTTAATTTAATAATATCGGGATGGTTAGTATTTGAATTATCCAATAATACTAAAAGATTGTCTACTCGAATTTTTCCATAAGAAAATGCTTTTTTTATTTCATTCAATTGTCTTTGATGTAAAAAAGGATACGGTGTTCCATTTGCTCGCTTGGCTTCTTTATTCTCACCAGCTATAAAGCCGTGATGTAATTCATGTTTCTTATTAGTACGGAACAGAGCAGATAAACTTTTTAAATTAGTTAAAAATTTAAATTCACTACTCACAGCATCATATTGACCTATGGTTAATTTTCTCTGAGATCCGCTAAAGTATGACATTTCGGTAGGGGAAAAAAATCGAATAGAATTAGGCCGTTCCAAAAGCGACAACATTTTGCATTTATTGAGCGGCTCATTCTTTAAAGCTTCCAAATTATCTTCTAAAAATTTTCGATTTTGAGTCCATAACGATTTATCCTTTTTATAAATTTTTTTAGCCTTTTTGGAACACAGCAACTTAATTGGTTTACCAGCGAAATCAAGGGTACTATTACAAACTTTACCCGTATACGTAAAATGATTCGTTGATGCAGGAAAGCTGAGTATTTCAGCGCTGACTAAATCCTCGCTATTAGCAGTTTTTCTTGAAGCCCGGGCAGCTTGCGAAACATTTATCAAAAAACATAAAGTTAACAGAAAAACCAATGGATTGGCCCGAGTTAAATCAATGGTTGGACTGATGATGATTTCTTGGGATTCAGTAGAGATTATTAAAAATTTCTCAGGTTGCACCCTGTTAAGTGGTTTGGTTTTCGATTCAGAGAAACTCTTAAATTTTTTATAGTGATAATTTTCATGTTTGGCCATTTGTTGGCGGCTATTTTTTAAGTCATTTGGCATGTTTCTCTCTCTTTATGTCGATAGGTTTGAATAAAGCCTTGACCAGCCGTTTACTAACACTATTCATGTAATAATGCGCCTGGTAGTTTTTCCAATAAGAATTATCTAGATCTCCGGGTTGTCCCAACAGCTCTCGTTTTCTGCGCGTCGTTTCATACAGGCTGATTGCAGCAGCGACGGAAAGATTTAAACTTTCAGTCATGCCAAACATGGGAATTTGGTAATGCCAATCGCATGCTTGTTGCGCTATGGCTGATAGGCCATTATGTTCATTGCCCAGCAGTAAACACACGGGTTCTTCGATTGGCACGGTATCCACATGATGGGCGATCCTAGGAATTGCCCCAGCCAAACGATAATTCTGGTGTTGCATTTCTTGTAAAAAATCTTGAATATTGGGGTAGAATGCGATGTCCACCCAATCCATCGCACCTTTGCTGATGGGTCGTATTCCACTCAAGAGCTTATCAGGAGCAATAATATGAATTTTTAATATCCCAAATATTTCGCAACTACGAATCACTGCAAAAGCGTTATGGAGATCAGTGGGCATCTCTAAGGCAATTTGAATGCTCTGTAAGCGATTATTGAGTACTTGTTCGATGCGCTGCTGACGCCTGGGTGAAACAAATGGTTGTAATTGCGCAACTATTTTTTCAGCCCCGAGATTTTTTATTAGCAAATGTTGAGTGGTTTCGTTCATTTGATTTATTGTATCATATAAGTAATGGACATTTCCCAAGCAAACAAAATGAGGTTTATGCAGCGGGCTTTGCAATTAGCAGCAGAGCGTCGAGGGTTTTGCGCGCCTAACCCAGCGGTAGGCGCAGTGCTGGTCAAAGCTGGGAAGATAATCGGTGAAGGTGCGCACTGGGCTAGCGGTCAGCCACACGCTGAAGTGATGGCTTTACAAGCTTTAACCGAGGCGGCTCAAGGAGCAACGCTTTTCGTTACCTTAGAGCCTTGTGCTCACCGCGGCAAAACTCCACCATGTACCGATTCAATTATCCGCAGCCGTATTCACGCAGTATATTATGGTATGGCTGATCCGAATACCCAGGTGAAAGGGCAGGGAGCACAGGTCTTAAAGCAAGCCGGAGTGGCTTGCCACCATTTGCCTAGCGCAGAAATAAATGATTTTTACCGGAGCTACTGCTATTGGTTGGAGCAGCGTTTGCCTTGGGTAACCGTAAAGTTAGCCATTAGTTTAGATGCGAAAATCGCTGGGGCAGACGGATCTCCTGTGCAACTGACAGGAGCAGAGTGTCAGCGCTTGACTCATCAGCGGCGGCGGCAAAGCGATGCTATTTTGACAACCGCGGCTACCATTAAGGCTGATAACCCTCAGCTAAATGCGCGGATAGGATCCGCAGTTATCGCCAAACCTTTATACATTCTGGATAGCCAATTAAGTTTGCCAATCGATGCACAAGTATTTCAAACTGCGGAGTCAATCACCATCTTTCATAGCCAGAATGTTCCTGTTACAAAACAACTCCAATTTCAGCAGTTAAACGCTAGATACGTCGCGGTGGAAGCAGATGCCGAGGGATTGAATTTGCCTGCCATTCTAGCCATCATCGGTGCAGATGGCCGTCATGATTTATGGGTCGAAGCAGGTGGGCATTGTTTTCAAGCTTTTTTAAATCAAAATCTAGCTCAATCCGCCCTTATCTACATTGCGCCCAAAATCTTAGGCCCAGCGGCCACTCCTGCCTTTACGCAACCCGCAGCTTTGAATCTTGATTTATCTCAAGTGACATGGAACGCCTACGGCAGAGACGCCGTCGCGCAAATCAACTTCTGTCCTCGTCACTATAGTTTTGTTAGGGTTGCACTATTTTCTTAAGGTGGCCGACTAAGTAGAGGGGAATGTTGAGAATGTTACCGTCTTTTTTTAAGTTTCGTAAAGACGCCCTCAGTAAAAGTGGAGGTTGATATTTGGCGGCGTAAATTAATAAGCTTTTCTTTTTACGCGATAAACCAGATTTGACTTCCATGGGGTAAACATTGAGGTCTTTTTCAATCAGAAAATCGACTTCAGCAGTAGCTTCGCTTGTCCAATAATATAAAGCATTTTTACTGGCGGCTAATTCTTGGGCGACGAAATTTTCAGTAAAGGCGCCATAAAATTCATTGAATAACTCATTATCTTCCACGACCAATTTTGATGGAATGTGACTCATGGCTGAGAGCAAACCGACATCCAGAAGAAAAACTTTGAAAGCATTTTTTTGTGTATGTCCAACTAGAGGCAATTTAGGTGCAGTCACTTGGAAGTTTTGATGAATTAAGCCAGCATTGGCCAGCCATTGGATGGAGGTTTCATATTCTCGGCCACGCGCGCTTTTACGTAAGGCGGAAAATACGAATTTTTTATTTTCTTTGGCTAATTGGGCCGGAATTTTCTCCCAAACCTGAGTGATTTTTACAATTTGTTCCGTGGGTGCATGTTTAGCAAAGTCCAGCAAATAAGCCCTTAAAATTTCCTGTTGAATATTTTTAATCGTTAATAAATTTTCTGTTTGTACATATTCCAATACAGCTTCCGGCATTCCACCAATGAACAAATATTTTTTTAACAAACTCAGCAATCGTTCGTGCAAGACATCTACAATTTTCGAAGTAGCATCAAGATTGAATAGCATTTTTCGTAATTGGGTTTCTCCAATAGATTCCAGAAATTCAAAAAATGTAAGTGGATACAGATCGAGAAAATTTACTTTGCCGACAGGAAATCCGTTTGTTTGCGCCAACAATACCCCTAACAGTGAGCCGGCAGCAACGATATGGTATTCATTAGCTTGTTCTTGGAAATATTTTAGACTGTTTAAAGCTTGTGGTGATTCTTGAATTTCATCAAAAATTAACAAAGTGGTTTCTGGATTAATAGCGTGGCTTAAATAAGCGCTCACATTTTCCAAAATCACTTTGGGCTTAAGGCTAGTGGAGAATAAGCGATCTAGCGCCTTATCTTCTTCAAAATTCAAATAAACCGAAGATTGATACTCTTGTTTGCCGAATGTGCACAATAAATGGGTTTTACCTACTTGGCGAGCACCCATTAAAATCAACGGCTTACGATTTTTAGATCCTTTCCAAGTCAATAGCTGGGGATAAATATCGCGTTTCATAGGATAAACATTATCAGGCTAATTACTCATTTGCAAGGGTTATGTTAGGAAAATGTGATTTTAATCACGTTTTAATAACGAAAAAATGGAAAAATATCACGTTTTCCGAACATACGGATCTGGTGACAGTTCACAGGAGGGCTTCGCATCGGAACCAGGAAGCAATTCTCGCGTAGCGGGAATTGCTGGGAGATAGCGGGAGTGCGGCAGCAAAGACTAGGGTAAGACAAATGCGCAATAATTTGGTATAATGTGCGGACATGCCTTCAGGGCAAGGTGAAAATCCTTACCGGCGGTAGTTGAATAATATACGTTCACAAGCCCGCGAGCGCTTCTTTTTTACGAAAGAAGGTCAGCAGATCCGGTTGAGCCGGAGCCGACGGTTATAGTCCGGATGGGAGAAGGGTGTAGCGTACCGTTATTGCGCTCGCAATGACGAGTTCTTAACTTAATAGCATTGCTGTATTGAGTTAGCTAGCGCGTTCCTTTCTCCCCTTGTTTAAATATTGAAAAACGTAAACGAGGTGTCAATGAGTAGCTCCAGCCCATTCTCCGACATTGAAACAGCTTTAAGTGATTTACGCCAAGGCCGGATGGTCATCTTGGTTGATAATGAAAACCGTGAAAATGAAGGCGACATTATCCTGCCAGCCCAACATGTTACCCCCGAAACCATTAATTTTTTATGTCAGTATGCGCGCGGATTAATCTGTTTGTCCTTGCAAGAAGAAGATTTCACCCGGTTGCAAATTCCGATGATGACCGAACGTAATCGTTCCAAGCATCAAACCGCCTTTGGGGTTTCAATTGAAGCAGCGCAAGGAGTGGCGACTGGAATTTCCGCTCAAGACCGGGCGCGAACTATCCAGGTAGCGATTGATGCCAATAGTGGAGTAGAGGATATTGTAATGCCCGGCCATATTTTCCCTTTAAAGGCACAAGCTGGCGGAGTCTTGTCGCGGCCCGGACATACCGAGGGCAGCGTCGACTTAGCGCGGTTAGCAGGATGCAAACCCGCGGCAGTCATTTGCGAAATTATGAATTCAGACGGCAGCATGGCCCGATTGCCCGACCTTATTACATTTGCGAAACAGCATAATTTGAATATTATCAGCATTGCTGATTTAGTGCGCTACCGTATGCGCTGCGAAACGCTGGTAGAATTGGGGGCGAATGTACCATTGCCCACCGAACGCTGGGGTCAGTTGACTATCCAGACTTTTCATAATCGCCTGACTATGGATGAGTCTTTCGCGATTATTAAACGGCCTGCTAACCCGAACGAGCCGTGGCTGACGCGGTTACACTCGCAATGTTTTACCGGCGATATCTTCGGATCAATGCGTTGCGATTGTGGTCAACAGCTGGCTATGAGTTTAACGCGAATTGCTGAGCAAGGCGGAGTATTGTTATATTTGCGCCAGGAAGGGCGGGGCATTGGTTTTTTAAACAAAATCAAAGCTTACGAACTGCAGGACCAGGGTTTAGATACGGTCGAAGCCAATCATCATTTAGGATTCGCTGCGGATGAGCGTGATTATAGTTGGGCCGCACAGATGTTGCGTGCGCTCGGCATTACTCAGATACGTTTATTGACGAATAATCCGCATAAAGTCATTAATTTGCAAGGATATGGTATTCAGGTGTGCGAGAGAGTGCCGCTGGAAATTAATCCCAGTTCGAGCAATATCAGCTATCTACGTACTAAACGTGAGAAAATGGGGCATCTATTAAAAATAGAAGAGGGGATATTATGAGCATTGCTATTATCGTGAGTCGCTTTAACCCAAACATTACCGAACGCTTGTTAACAGGTACTCTGGAACGTTTACGCGAATTGAATTTAACAGAGGTTGATTGGCAAGTTTGTTGGGTTCCTGGTGCGGTGGAACTGCCTTTGGCCGCGCAGCAATTTGCCAAACGCGAAGATTGTGACGCGGTGATTTGTCTGGGCGCCGTTATCCGCGGGGAGACCGATCATTACCAATATGTGTGTGAACAAGTCAGCTATGGCTGCCAACGAGTGGCCTTAGATTTCGATATCCCCGTTATTTTTGGCGTACTGACCACAGAAAATGAAGAACAAGCCTTGGCGCGATCAGGTGGCGAGCAGGGCCATAAAGGGCGTGATGCGGCTGATGCTGCTGTGTCCATGATTGATTTGATGCAGCATGAAGATTGCGCCTGCACAGCCTGCGAGTAAGGAAACAAGGTAAGGTATATGTCCAAAAATCCCATTTTTCAATCAATCACAGTTTGGTTTGAACGCACTTTCTCTGATCCGGAAGCGATCAGTTTGTTTATGACTTTGTTAATCGGTCTATTACTGATTGAGTGTTTTGGCCGCATTTTATTGCCGGTACTGATTAGTGTCATTATCGCCTATTTACTGAATTCCCCGGTGAAATTGCTGATTCGTTATGGTTGTCCGCGTAGTTTAGCGGTGTGGTCAGTTTATATCTTATTTTTAGGCTTATTTATTTACGCTATGCTGTATTTGGCGCCGTTAATCTGGCGGCAGTTAATTAATTTAGTCGATCAGCTCCCTAATTTTTTCTTAATGGCCCAATTATGGCTGGCGAAAATAATGGAAAAACATCAGTCCGTATTGTCGGACGCGGATCTGGGGCATGTTTTAGCTTATTTCAAAGAACAATCGCCGAAGTTTGGGCAAACAGTCCTGCGATATTCCTGGACCTTGATTCCCAGTATGGCGGAAATGATTTTATATTTAATTTTAGTGCCGTTACTGGTATTTTTCTTTTTAAAAGACAGTGTGGTGATTATTGCTTGGTTAAAACGATTTTTACCGCGCCGCCGTATTTTGGTGAGAAGGGTTTCCACAGAAGTCTACAGTAAAATTGGCGCCTATGTTAAAGGCCGCGTCATTGAAATATTGATTGTGGGATTTGTTGCGACCGCCGCTTTTGAATTATTAGATCTGCAATACGCGATATTAATGGGCGCATTGGTGGGGGTATCCGTGATAGTGCCTTACATCGGAGCGGTATTGGTTACAATTCCGGTATTGGTTTTGAGTTTGTTGCAATGGGGTTTAACGGCGCATTTTTGGTATGTGATGATTGTATTCACCCTCATTATTACCGTGGATGGCAATCTTTTATTTCCATTATTATTTGCCCAAACTATGGATTTACATCCGGTGGTGATTATTCTGGCAGTACTAGTTTTTGGCGGCATTTGGGGTTTTTGGGGAATATTTTTTGCGATTCCGCTAGCGACTTTAGTCAATGCGGTACTGCGAGCCTGGCCACATCATGAGCTTTCTTGAGAGGTGTGACCTCTAGTTGGTATTATCCGGCGACCCCTGCGGTATGTTCTATTCCCTCCCCTGCGAGGGGAGGGTTAGGGTGGGGGAGCGCGTTATCCTATTTCTTAACGCTGCCTCCTGCTGTTACTATTATGCCACATACTTGCGGATTCTGATCTGCACATATAAACTTATCAAGATCTGCCCCCCCTTCCCAAGGACCATTTGGATCTTCCATTTTAACTTGAGTAGAAGAAGGATTATACCCCGCATTTAACTGACTTATTATCGAGTCATTTGAATTTGCATAACTGCACTGCACATTGCCAGAGCTATTGTCAAAGAATAGAGTGATAAATTTCCCGTCATTGGCATTATTCCATTGGCCGGATAGCTTATTTAAACCTGCAACCGTGGAACATGTATAAAAAGTATTATTATCAGATGTTGTTTTTGTACAAGAAGAATCTTGAGTGGGGTCTTTAGGGCAGTAATAAGAATCAGCAAAACTTTGGGTTCCAACAAACATTAAAAGACCTGTGGTTAATGTTGTTAATATTGTGTTTAATTTATTCATAATTTGCCCTCGTTTTAAACTATTAGTAAGTTAATCGTAGCTTATTTTAGTTCATTATACCAACGATTGTTAATGACGTAATGAATTGTCAACAGCGTCTAGTCGCCGCTGTCATCTCCCATCCCGCCAAATAGCTGCGACATATCGGTCATTTTGCTTTGAGCGAGTTTACTGGCTTTTTGACTGGCGTTATTGATTGCGGCAGTAATCAGGTCTTGAATCACTTCTTTGGATTCAGTCAATAATTCATCGGCTAATTTTAGATTTTTGACTACGTATAATCCGGTCATAGTGACTGTTACCAATCCGGCTCCAGATTCACCAGTCACTTCGGCTTTGCCTAGCTCTTCCTGATTTTTTTCGATCACTTCTTGAATTTTTTTGGCGCCTTTCATTAAAGAGCCTAAGTTAAATTTACCTAACATACATTTTCTCCAGAAAAATAAGTTTTATTCTATGGGTACGCGCGAGCGCATGGAATAACTGAGGGTGCTGCCATCTAAATATTCTAACTCGCCGCCAAACGGTACACCGTGAGCGATGCGCGTACAAGTAATGCGCGCAGTATCGATATGACTGACAATATAGTGCGCCGTCGCTTTTCCTTCCATAGTATGGTTGGTCGCCAAAATCAGCTCGGTGACCGGTTCGGATGCTAAACGGCTTAACAATGCGGGAATGCCGATCTCTTGTGGGCCTAGCCCATCAAGAGGTGACAAATGGCCTTGCAAAATATAATAAAGTCCCCGATAACTGGCAGTTTGTTCAATAGCAAACACATCTGCCGGGTTTTCCACTACGCACAACAAGCTTTGTTCACGCTGCGGATTGCGGCAGATCCCACAGATCGTCTCTTCAGTATATAAACGGCAGCGTTGACATTCTGCAACATTTTGCAGGGCTTGCTGCAAAGCGCCGGCTAACGCCAAACCTTTTTCACGTCCGTTTGCCGCCAATAATTGAAAAGCTAGACGTTGCGCAGTCTTGGGGCCAACCCCCGGCAAAGTTTGCAAGGTATCAATCAATCGCTTAGTTAATGGACTTAACACGTTGCGATTATTTGCCTTCGTCTTCTTCTTCGAGAGAAATATTCTTGATGTCTTCAGGAATATCCATCGTTTGCAATAACTCTATGGTTTTGCTTTGGGTGGTTTTCTGAATTTTCTCGCTCAGATCTTTCCAGGCTTCGCGTAAGCGGTATTCGAATTCTTTTTGGCTGAATTTACCGTTGGCGTCAGCAAAAGCGCGTGGATTAATTTTAATATCTTCGAATTGATAAGTGGCGGTCATAATAATTTCCACCAATCCATCATTGGATTTACCGCTGACTTTGGTTTCCCCTAAGCGGGCGTAAGTGGCTTGCATCTGCTGCTGCATCGCAACGATACTGTTTTTAATTTCGGCCAATAACGAATTTTCATCCATATCTGACCTTCCTTCTCGATTCATCGGCATGTTCATCGGATTTTTCATGGTTTTTCCCCCTGTGGATTGTTAAAGTTCTTAGTATGAATACTCTCTTTGATAACCGTGGCATCAAAGTGGTGTATCATGTGTTGGACAACAGGATCGCTTAAAATAGCTTGTTCTGCGGCCTGTTGTTGGAATTCTTGTTGGCGCTGGGTGAACTGCGCGGGTGTTTCTTGCGTGCCGGCGTCTATCACAATTTCTACGTGAATAGGATGCCCATAATATTTGCTGGCGGCTTCACGGATGCGCTCGACATGCTTTGGGTTGAGTAGTGGTTTTTGTTTAGGATGCAATTTTAGCTTGAGCTGCTCAGTGGTTAATTCTTGCAAGGCGCAATGATCGGCCAGCATCTTAGTGGCTCCGTCTAATCCGAGTTGCTTTACTAAATCACTCCAAACCGGTAGCGCTGAATCGGCGGTACTCACTGAAGAGCGGTTGCTAGCGATTCCTGCTGAAAGATCAGCGGAAACTGTTGGCGTTGAATTACGCGCGGCAACTTTAGCCGAATTTTCAACTGCGGTAGCTGGTTTTCCTGCTGGACTAGCGCCGGTAGAGAGTGTTTTGGTAACGGTAGAAGCGGGGCTGGTTTTAATTGCCATAGTTTGATCTTGCGGAATAAACGCCAGCATGCGTAATAAAGTCATTTCAAAACCGCTGCGTGAGGTGGGCGACCATGGTAAATCGCGCTGACCTAATAGACCTATTTGATAATAAAGTTGAGTATCTTCGCGGGACATTTTCCCGGCAAATTCCCGAAGATTTTCGTCTACGAGATGCGCAGGGGCATCGGGCGCCGCTTGCAGGACGGCAATTTGATGCAGTAAAGACAGTAAATCAGCTAAGGCGCGGCTAAAATCAGCACCCTGTTCGGCGAGTTTGGCTACCTGAGTCAGTAATGCGTTGGCGTCTTGCGTCGCCAAGCCTTGGAGAATTTGATACAAGGTTTGCGTATCGATTGTACCCAGCATGGCTTTGACATCGTCTAACAGCACTTTGCCGTTGCCGTAAGCGATACTTTGGTCCAGTAAACTGAGGGCGTCGCGCATACTGCCTTCAGCGGCTTTGGCTAATAACAATAAGGCGTCGGCTGCATATTCGATATTTTCTTTGGTTAAAATGGCTTGGCAATGCGCACTGATTTGTTCGGGCGGCATCGCTAATAAATGAAATTGCAGGCAGCGGGAGAGTACGGTGGCGGGTAATCGTTGGGGATCAGTGGTCGCTAATAAAAATTTGACGTGCGCGGGCGGCTCTTCTAAAGTTTTGAGCAGGGCATTAAAGCTATGGTTGGAGAGCATGTGGACTTCATCGATAAGATAGACTTTAAACCGGCCTTTAGTAGGGGAGTATTGGACATTATCGAGTAAATCGCGGGTATCTTCGACTTTGGTTCGAGAAGCGGCGTCGACTTCAATTAGGTCGACAAAGCGGCCGCTGTCCACTTCTTGGCAGGAGCTGCATTGGTCGCAGGGTTGAGCGGTAATTCCAGACTCGCAATTTAAGCATTTTGCCAAAATTCTAGCGATGGTGGTTTTACCAACTCCGCGGGTACCGGTGAATAAGTAAGCATGATGGAGGTTGGTTTGGGTTAGGGAGTTCGACAAGGCGCGCACCACATGCGTTTGGCCAATGACATCGGCAAATTGCCGTGGACGCCATTTTCTCGCTAATACTTGGTGCTGATTTGTGCTCACTTGATTTTATCTCTTTGAAAATAATGGTCACAGCAGCCACACCCCGGCGCCCGCATCCGCTTGTTACCGTTGCTCCCTTCCGGGCCTGGCGGGATTCACAAGGTAGCGTCGCGGAGGGACCGCTATGACCATTAACCGGTACGGAGAGAGAGGGATTCGAACCCTCGGTACGCCTTTTGGACGCACACCCGCTTTCCAGGCGAGCCCCTTCAGCCACTCGGGCACCTCTCCTCTAACTTTGTCGTACATTATATCATGTAATGGCTTGCAGTTAAAGGTAGGTTTTATTCCATGCATCGTTAATATTTCCCGCCGCCGCCAAGCCCGTTGCGGATAGACCGCATGTCGGGTCCTGTCGACTGCGTCCTTTTACATGCTCGCTGCGCTGCGCGTGCAAAAGGACTCCGCCGCCACCCGTTAGCTGGCGCGCTTGGCGGCGGCGGGAAATATTAACTTGCAAATGCCCGATATTCGAAAAAGGTGGATATGGCTTGATTTAATTGAAATTTAAGAATTTCTTGATTGAAATCAGTGATGTTTTTAACTAAGCTGTTTCTGAGTTAATTTTAAAATTCATTTCTGATGGGAGAACAAATAATGAAAAATTTATTTAAGACATTTTTAATTGGAACAGTTCTGGTAGAAAGCGCTAAGTCGGGTAACTCCACTTTTCCAGGCTGTTCAAATTCCACGGCTATCCAGTGGTGTATTGATCAAAATGGCGGGGTTCCGGGTAATTTTACCGCTTGTTTTGAAAAAGAAGATTGTTGTCCGGATTCAACCGGCGTTAGCCCCACCGGTTGGGTAAATTGTACTGATCCAACACCGCCGCCTACTACGCCACCACCTACAACCCCACCGCCCACAACGACTCCGGTTGCAGAATCAAAAAAGAATGTGCCGGATTATGCTTGGTTTTTGATTGCCAATAGTGGGGCTTTAGTAGTGAGTGGTATAAGTCAAAAGGTGGCGTACCACAATGGTGCAAGTAACGCTGCTAAGAGTTTTTTATGGGGTTTGGTAGGTATGTTCACTGCTGGAACAGCGGGTGCAGGCATAGCTTGGGGAATTGAAAAGGGGGCAGCGCTTGGGGATCATCCTATTGTGCCTGTATTAGTAGCCACCGGCGCTCTGATAGGAGGCTTTTTCTCATACAAGCGAGGTGCTGCGGTTACTACATTTAGAGGAGATCTTGCACAACCTTTGATTGGGATAAATATAAACACAGGGCATGGCCAACCCTTGATTGCTCTCACCTCACACGGAGATAATGTTTTGGGATGCAGGATTTGTTAGATTAGTCTGAGTTAACCGCTAATAATTGATTTAAGACATTTTGATAAATCAAAGTTAAATTTGCCAGGTCATCGAGCTTGATATGCTCGTTGATCTGGTGAATGCTTTTGCTGGGCGGGCCCAGCTCCACAATTTCACAGCCGAGCGGGGCGATAAAGCGCCCATCGGAGGTGCCGCCGGTGGTATTAGGGTCGGGATCTCTTTTGCAAATATTTTGAACTGCTTGAATGCAGGCCTGGGCCAGACGGCCGGGTGGGCTAAAGAAGGGCTCACCGCTTATTTTCCAATCAATTTTATAATTTAAATCATGGTCATCCAGAATTTTGTGAACGTGATGCTTTAATTGTTCTGCCGAACTTGCTGGAGAAAAACGGAAATTAAACCGCGCGGTTAGCGTGCCGGGGATGATGTTGGAAGCGCCGGGATCGGCTTGGATATTGTAAATTTGGAAAGAAGTGGGGGTAAAAAATTCGTTGCCACTATCCCAGCTTACCTGAGTAAGCTCATCTAATGCTTTAAAACTGCGGTGGATCGGATTTTCGGCCAGATGCGGGTAGGCGATATGGCCTTGCTTGCCAATCACTTGCAGGAACCCATGCAGCGAACCGCGGCGGCCAATCTTAATCCCATCGCCCAGTTCTTGCTGGCTGCTGGCTTCGCCGATTAAACACCAATCCGGTTTGATGCCTTGCTTCTGAAAATACTGCACCATTTTGACAGTACCGTCTTGAGCGTCGCCTTCCTCGTCGCTGGTAATCATAAAACCCAGCGAGCCAAGGTGTTGGGGATGTTCGGCCAGGAAATACCGGCAGGCCGTGATCATCGCTGCCAGCGCACTTTTCATATCCGCAGCACCGCGGCCAAATAAGCAGCTATCGCGGATCGTAGCGGTGAAAGGAGGCGAATGCCATTTTTCTAATGGCCCTGGCGGCACGACATCAGTGTGTCCGGAAAATATGAGTAGCGGTCCTTTTTCGCCGCGCCGCGCCCAAAAATTACTGACTTTTCCTGACGGCATTTTTTGAATTTTAAATCCCATCCCGGCCAATTCGTTGATCAATAAATCCTGGCAGCCGCCGTCATTGGGAGTAATGGATTCGCGATTGATTAAATCAGTCGCTAATTTAAGAGCATCATTGGCAATATCGTTCATAAAAATCCTTATTCGATACGGAGTAATTCGTTTAATGACACTTTTTCTCGGGTTTTCGCGTCCACTTGTTTCACGATGATCACGCAATGGCGGCCATAACTGCCGTCTGCGGAGGGAAGAGTGCCAGGAATAACCACTGAACCTGCTGGCACGCGGCCATAAATAATTTCTTTAGTTTGCCGATTGTAAATAGGAGTGCTTTGGGTGATAAACACGCCCATGGAAATGACCGCGCCTTGTTCAACGATCACGCCTTCTGCGATTTCTGAACGCGCACCGATAAAACAGTTATCCTCAATGATGGTTGGATTCGCTTGGAGTGGTTCCAAAACTCCGCCGATGCCGGTTCCTGCGGAGACATGCACATTCTTACCAATTTGAGCGCACGAGCCGATGCTTGCCCAGGTATCTATCATGCTGCCGCTGTCAACATAAGCGCCGATATTGATATAACTCGGCATTAAAATAGTATTCGGAGCAATATACGCGCCTTTGCGAACGCAGGCGGGAGGCACTACTCGAATCCCCGAGGCTTGAAAAGCTGCTTCGTCATAACTGGCAAATTTCAACGGTAATTTATCAAAAAAATGGGTAAAACCCGCATCGACAACCTGATTTTGATGAGTCTTAAAGGCTAGTAAAACCGCTTGTTTTGCCCATTGATTCACGACCCATTGACCAGATTTTTTTTCAGCAATCCGCAGTTGCCCGCTATCCAGCAAATCAATCGTTTGTAAAATAGCCTGACGCAATCCTTCTGGTATATTGCCGGTAACCAAACTCTCTTTCTGCGCATAAGCACTTTCAATCATTTTTTGTAAATCTTGCATAGAGGCTCCTTAAAGTTAACGTATGATACCTGATGTAGGTTGGCCGAGTAAATTTGCCACATATCCGGATATCCGGAATCTTATTCCGTGGGCTTCCAGCGACATCCGCCCACTTGCAGGTTTTGAAAAAACGGGTCCTGGTGTTGGCGGTTTTCCGTACTCATTCCGCTTCGCTCGCTGGCGCTCCCGAAGCTCCATTCTGTGCGAAAAACCGCCAACACCACCCGTTGCAAAGTTCGCTGGCGAATGCGCTGGAAGCCCACTACCTGCCACGGCAAATTTATTCATTGCAATACTTTACGATCATGAGATTGTTTTTTACACGCTATACTCACTTTTTCATTTGGCACATAGCCGAATTCGGTCGCATTCGCCAATGAACTTTGCAACGGGTGGGCTGGGCGGGTTGATCCGCGCGGAATGGAGCTTCGGGAGCGCTAGCGAGTGAAGCGGAATGAGCACGGATCAACCCGCCCAGCACAGGACCCGTTTTTCAAAACCTGCGAGTAGGCGAATGTCGCCGAATTCGGCGGAGTGGGTTTATATAGCTGAAGAGATCTCTCATTGAAACAAAATTTTGGTTCAGTTATGATGGTTGGCTCACGGGGTATAGCGCAGTCTGGTAGCGCGCCTGCTTTGGGAGCAGGATGTCGGGGGTTCAAATCCCTCTACCCCGAGATGAAATGAAAAGTCCGATGGATAAGCGCCTGTAGCTCATTTGGATAGAGCATCGGCCTTCTAAGCCGAGGGTAACAGGTTCAAATCCTGTCAGGCGCGCCATTTTCAGATTTATGGTGGGCGTAGCTCAGTTGGTAGAGCCCCGGATTGTGATTCCGGTTGTCGTGGGTTCGAGCCCCATCGTCCACCCCTTATCCATAATTATTCAATGGTTTCATTTTCGCGTAGCGTAAAAACCTCATAGCCCTGTTCAGTAACTGCTAGAGTGTGTTCCCATTGCGCGGATAATTTGTGATCTTTAGTGATGACTGTCCAGTTATCCGGAAGTAAGCGCACAAACCGTTGGCCGGCATTGATCATGGGTTCAATCGTAAAAGTCATTCCGGGTTCTAATACCAGTCCAGTGCCCGCTTTTCCATAATGCAAGACCTGCGGATCTTCATGGAAAATCCGCCCAATGCCGTGCCCACAATATTCACGGACCACCGAAAAACGGTTGCTTTCTGCATGGGCTTGAATAGCGGCGCCAATATCACCTAGTTGCATGCCAGGTTTAACCATTTTGATGCCTAAATATAAGCACTCTTGAGTGATTTTGACTAAACGGTCCGCAAAGGGCGGCGTCTCGCCGACTAAAAACATTTTGCTGGTATCGCCATGAAAGCCATCTTTAATCACCGTGACATCAACATTAATAATATCCCCAGACTTAAGTTTTTTATCGTTGGGAATACCATGGCACACCACATGGTTTACCGAAGTGCAGATTGATTTTGGAAAACCATGATAGTTAAGCGGTGCGGGAATAGCCTGTTGAGTTTCAGTGATGAAACGATGGCAGATATCATTGAGCTCATTGGTAGAAATGCCCGGCTGTACATAAGGTTCAATCATTTCCAGCACTTGCGCCGCCAAACGGCCAGCGACCCGCATTTTTTGAATTTCTTCTGGAGTTTTGATCGTTACAGTCATTTCTATGCCTCAAGAATTACCGCTAAAAGCTAGTAGTGTGCCTTAAATTGTGATATAAAGCCAACAAAGCAGCCCCGCTTTGCGGGAACTGCTTAATACACACACTTATCGACACATTGTTTGGGGTGCTGGCATAAGCTAGTCGAATGATGGGATAGGTGGAGGCTTAATAAAACCCTGGAGAAAAATCATGATCGAAGTGACTATGCGTCAAATGTTAGAAGCAGGTGTCCATTTTGGCCACCAGACCCGGTATTGGAATCCAAAGATGGCTTGTTATATCTACGGATCCCGTCATAAAATTCATATTATTGACCTTGAAGAAACCCTGCCACGTTTTCGTGAAGCTTTAAAGTTCTTATCCGATATCGCCGCTAATAAAGGCCGGGTGTTATTTGTGGGAACCAAACACGCTGCACGTGAAGTGATTTGTGAGGAAGCTGTCCGTTGCGGCATGCCTTATGTGAATCACCGCTGGTTAGGTGGGATGTTGACCAATTATAAAACTATTCGCCAATCTATCAAACGGTTAAAAGAACTTGAAGAACTGTTGCTGGATGAGAAAATTATTGCCCGCTTGACCAAGAAAGAAGTGCTCCGCCTGGTAGCTGAAAAAGGTAAGCTCAGCACTTTAATTGAAGGTGTTAAAAACATGGGCGGTTTGCCCGACGCATTATTCATAATCGACGTGGGTAATGAGAAAATTGCGGTTCGTGAAGCGCAACGGTTAAGTATTCCAATCGTTGGTATCATAGACACGAATAACAATCCAGACGGTATTGATTTCCCTATTCCTGGAAATGATGATGCGCTGCGAGCGATTCGTTTTTATTGTAAAACCTTGGCTGATTCCATCATCGAGGCCCGTGGAGTATTAGATTTAGCTCCCGCAAAAGTTGAAGAAACTCAGCCGGTCAAAACCAAAGTGAAGGTAAAAAAAGTAGTGAAGAAAAAAGCGGATGAAGACACTGCTGAAACTGAAGAAGTGACGGATGAAGCTGAATTAGAAATCGTTGCTTCACCCAAACCAGCCAAAGCTCCGGTTAAAAAGAAACCCGCCGTGACTAAAAAAGCTGAGGATGATGCCGTGGCGCCGGCTGTAGAGAAATCGGCTAAAAAAGCCACAAAACCTTCCCGTGCAGCTACTCCTAAATCAGACGAGGATGAATAATGATGACAATTACTGCTGCTCTGGTTAAAGAACTGCGAGAACGCACTGGCGCTGGCATGATGGAATGTAAAAAAGCTTTGGAGGCCAGCGGAGGTGATATCGAAGCCGCCATCGATGGATTGCGCGCCAGTGGCCAAGCTAAAGCCTCAAAACGTGCTGGTAAAATTGCTGCCGAAGGCACGATTGTCATTCGCTTGGATGATCAGCAACAACGTGCTTGTATGATAGAAGTGAATTGCGAGACTGATTTTGTGGCGCGCGGTGAGCATTTTCTGGACTTTGCCAGAACTGTGGCAGCGTGTGCGCTACAAGCCGGTGTAGATGATATGGATGTGTTATTGCAGTTGCCCATGGCGGGAACGAATAAATCAATTGATGCGACGCGTCAAGAGCTGATAGCTAAACTTGGCGAGAACGTGCAAGTGCGCCGAATTAAATTTATACATACCGAGGGATTAATTGGTAGTTATTTGCATGGCAACCGTATTGGTGTGTTAGTGGCGATTACCCGGCGAGAACCAGAATTAGCGCGTGACTTAGCCATGCATATTGCGGCGGCCAATCCGCAAGCAATTGATTCTGATCATGTCCCTGCTGATCTGATTAGCCGGGAACGGGAAATTTTTGTTGCCCAATCAAAAGAAAGCGGTAAGCCCGACAACATTATTGAGAAAATGGTCAGTGGCCGTATCGCTAAATTCTTAAAAGAAATTTGTTTAGTCGACCAGGCTTTTATTAAGGACACTGAAAAGACTGTAGGCGCTTTGCTGAAAGCTCATAACGCGCAAGTTACTGATTTTGTGCGTTTTGAAGTCGGAGAGGGGATTGAAAAGCAAACTCAGGATTTTGCAGAAGAAGTGAGATCTCAGTTGGGAAAATAAAACACTCTGTTTGGAAATCCCCTTTTTCGTAGGAAACCTTTCCTGATGAGGGATCGCAAGGGAGAGAAGAGCGGAGCGATCTCTCCCGCCTGTCCCCGAACGGGGATCATTGCGGAGACCTGGCTTTGCCAGGGCTTCGCATCGAAACCAGGAAGCAATTCTCGCGTAGCGGGAATTGCGGCGCAAAAGCTTTGCTGAATTAAGGTGGAGACAGTGATGAGTAATGCCTTGCAACCGGTTTATCGCCGGATTTTGCTCAAATTGAGCGGTGAAGCGCTGATGGGTGGAGGCCACCATTCTATCGACCCTAAAGTATTAGATAGAATAGCGAAAGAAGTGGTTGAAATTTATCAATTAGGTGTCCAAATCGGCATTGTGATTGGCGGTGGTAATTTTTTCCGGGGGGTTACCATTTCCGAAGCAGGAATTAATCGGGTTACCGGGGACCAGATGGGCATGTTGGCTACTCTGATCAATGCATTAGCGATGCGCGATGCTTTTGAGCGTTTTGGGTTACCTGTGAGAGTGTTATCAGCCATACCCGTCAGTGGGATAGTTGATTATTTTAATCGCCGCAAAGCGATTCACCATCTTCAGCAGGGCCGTATTGTTATTTTTGCTGCCGGCACCGGTAATCCATTAGTGACTACAGACTCGGCTGCCAGCTTGCGGGGAATAGAAATTGAAGCCGATATTGTTTTAAAAGCGACTCAAGTTGATGGCGTTTATTCCGCAGATCCCAGGCGGCATCCTAATGCCATTCGTTACGAGCACCTCACTTATCAAGAGGCATTAGAAAAAGAATTAGCCGTGATGGATTTGGCGGCATTTTGCCAATGCCGCGATTATGATATGCCGTTATGCGTATTCAATATGCAAAAACCTGGCGCATTATTACGTGTCATTACGGGTCAACCCGAAGGCACCCAAGTAACCAATGACAGCAGTTCCCTACAGCGGGAATCGCTGAAATCTAGCAATTCTCGGTGACACCAGGAGATTACTTCATGACTGACTCAGCTATTACACAGGCCGAAACCCGCATGAAAAAAAGCGTACAAACGTTGCAAGATGCGTTTGGTAAATTGCGGACCGGAAGAGCGCACCCCAGTATATTAGATTCTGTACGCGTGGAATATTACCAACAGCAAGTGCCGTTGAGCCAGGTAGCTAACATTGCTATAGAAAATTCTAGAACTTTGGCGGTGACTCCTTGGGAAAAGGATATGGTTTCCAAAGTAGAAAAGGCTATTCGGAGCGCGGATTTAGGTTTAAACCCTACCACTGTAGGTATGTTAATTCGGATTCCGTTGCCGGCACTGAATGAAGAACGCCGAAAAGATTTAGTTCGCGTCGTAAAAGAAGAGGCTGAACAAGCCAGAGTGGCCATTCGCAACATTCGCCGTGACCTCAATCAGGAATTTAAAAATTTACTTAAAGACAAAGAAATTAGTGAGGATGAGGAACGCCGGGCGGCCGCCAAGGTCCAAAAATTGACTGATCAATATACCGCTAAAGTGGATCAGTTGGCTGCAGAAAAAGAACAAGATCTAATGGCAATCTGATTAATGAGCGAACTCAATTACCAATTGAAGCATGTTGCGATAGTCCCCGATGGCAATGGGCGTTGGGCGCGTAAACGGTTCTTGCCGCGAGCGGCAGGGCATCATGCGGGGGCCCAAGCGGTTCGCAAGGCTGTGGAATTTAGCGTAGAGCATAATTTACAAGTATTAACTCTGTTTGCTTTAAGCGTAGAAAATTTTCATCGACGCCCTCCTTATGAAGTGCAATTATTATTGAAGTTATTTTTAGAATCCTTGCAAAATAATTTATCTGAACTGAATGAAAAAAATGTTCGTTTGCGAATCATTGGCGACCGCTCTTCTTTCGAGGATGCTCTTTTAAAGAATATTGAAATGAGTGAACAGGTTACCGCGCATAATACGGGGTTGCAATTAATTATGGCTCTCAATTACAGCGGCCGCTGGGATATTTCTCAAGCCACCCAACGCATCGCTCAACAGGTGTTGGAGGGTAGATTGCGCGCCGATGAAATTAACGAAATTAACTTACAGCAACACTTATGTTTGGCGGAGCTGCCAGAGCCTGATTTGCTGATCCGCACCGGTGGCGAGCAACGCATTAGCAATTTTATGTTATGGCAGTTTGCTTATACTGAAATGTTTTTTGAAGATATTTATTGGCCCGATTTCGATAAACACGCATTCCAACGTGCGATTGATTTTTATTATTCAAAACAGAGACGCTTTGGCCGTACCAGCGAACAGGTTATCACTCAGTATGCTTAAATACCGAATTTGGACGGCGGTTGTACTGTTATTAGCTATTGTGGCGATGATTTGGCTGTTCAAACCTTTGGATTTCGCTATCGCTATCGCTATTTTCTTTGTCATTGGGGCGGTTGAGTTGGCAGAACTGATCGGTTTTACCCGAACATGGCGCATGGTCTACCTCTTGTTTGTGCTTCTTGGGTTGTATATCGTTTATTTTCTACCTGTATTACCAGTATTTTATTTAGCCTTAGTGGTATGGTTGTGGGCTACTGCCGCCGTTTGCTCGTATCAGCATAATTCAGGTTTATTAGGGTTGCAGCATTCTTGGGTAAAAGCGGTGTGCGGTTGGCTAATGTTATTAGCCTGCTGGAGAGGCATTGTGTTGCTGCAAGCGGCCTCGCCTTGGTGGTTAATTACCGTCTTTGGAGTGTGTTGGCTAATGGATACCGGAGCATATTTTGCAGGCCGGCGGTGGGGCAGGCATGCGTTGGCGACTCGGATTAGCCCCAAAAAAACCTGGGAAGGTTTTTGGGGGGGATTTTATTAGTTGTAGTGGTTATTTCAGCGGCTAGTTTTTTATTGCCCATTACCCCGGTGCAGCGTGCTTTATTAATTCTGCTCATTATAATTTGTGCATTATTTGCGGTAGTGGGAGACTTATTTGTCAGTTTGCTAAAGCGTCAAGCCGGATTAAAAGACACCGGCAGTATCCTGCCAGGCCACGGCGGCTTGCTAGACCGAGTCGATAGCACCCTGAGTACGGTACCCATTTTTGTCTTGGGCTTTTTGTTGATAAAACTTTAACTTATGATAAAAATCTTGCCCAAACATCGTTAATATTTCCCGCCGCCGCCAAGCACGTTGCGGATAGACCGCATGTCGGGTCCTGTCGGCTGCGTCCTTTTACATGCTCGCTGCGCTGCGCGTGCAAAAGGACTCCGCCGCCACCCGTTAGCTGGCGCGCTTGGCGGCGGCGGGAAATATTAACTTCCAAATGCGTTCATTGACGAAACTGTTTCAATTTTGTTAAAGTGCGGGGATGTTTATTCTAAAGAAAGAAAAAATACTGCTTGGGTTATATTTAGGAATAATTTGGTTTATTCTGGCAATGCCATCTGCTTATGCAGAAAACTTCGTCGTTAAGCAGATCAAAGTTTATGGCTTACAACGAGTCCAAGAGAGTACAGTACTAAGCTATATGCCCATTCATGTGGGCCAAGAGGTGACTACCCAGGATACCGTCAATATTCTTGTTGACCTTTATAAAACCGGATTTTTCTCTAATGTACGTTTGGAACGCCAGGGCAGCATTTTAATTGTTTATGTGACTGAGCGGCCGACTATCGGATTAATTCAAATTAATGGCAATAAAGAATTTACTGACAAACAGTTATTGCCTATCTTGAAAGATATCGGCATCCAGGAAGGATCTCCTTACGACAGTTCTAAAGTTAATTCAATCATTCAAGGGCTGCGCGAGCAATATAACCAAATGGGATATTATGCCGTGCAGGTGGAGGCCCAGGCTCAGCCTGAGTCTCGCAACCGCGTAGCTTTATATATTAAAGTCAAAGAGGGGCCGATTGCCAAGGTTCGCAACATTAAAATCGAAGGCAACCAAGCTTTTTCTCAGAGAGAATTAAAGAAAGTATTTACTACTAAAACCACTGCTTGGTGGAAATTAGGTTTTCTTGTCCATAATGATCGATATTCCAAAGTGACATTGGCTAAAGATTTAGACCAGCTGCGAACTTTTTATCTCAACCACGGCTATCTCCGTTTCCAAGTAATTGATCAACGGGTGGTGGTCTCACCGGATAATAAAACTGTGGATATTTTTATTCGAATTAGTGAAGGCCCAATTTATAAAGTCAAAGGCTATGAGATTAATGGCTTGTCGGCTTATCCTGAGGAGAATAAAGCAGTTCATGATTATGTCGATCAGCTGTTAAAGCCAGGCTCGGTATTTTCTAAACAAAACATGGTGAATAGCTCTGAAACTATCCGAATTTATTTTGCCAGTAAAGGTCACGCGTTCCCGATTATTAATACTGAACCGAGCATAGACGATAGTGCTCGTCAAGTATTTATTGTGTTTACCGTAATTCCGGGGCCGGTCAGTTATGTCCGCAATATTGATTTTAGTGGGAACACTCGAACTGAAGATACTGCCCTCCGTAACAGCATTACTCAAATGGAAGGCGCTCCTTATTCCATTGTGGACGTTGAGCAATCGAAAGCGCGGTTAGCCTATTTACCCTACTTACAAGATGTCACTGTGGATACCAATCCTGTTCCTGACAAGCCGGACCAAGTAGATCTCAATTATCATCTGAAAGAAGTCAATGCGGGTAAAGCCAGTATCCAAGGTGGATATTCAACTTCCGATGGATTTATTTATGGCGCCAGTTTGACGGAACCTAACTTATTTGGCACTGGTAAATATGGATCCATTAACTTTAACGCCAGCACCTATCAAAAAAGCTATGGGTTTACTTACGCTAACCCATATTATACAACGTATGGAATTAGCCGCTCGATTACTATATTTTCAACGATCACTACTCCGTCCACTGACTTAAATCAAGCCAGCTATACTATGAACGGCTATGGGGGTACGGTAACTTATGGTATTCCCGTCTCATTGAATAATCGCATTAGTCTTGGTTATGGTTATACCTATATTACATTAAATGATGTAAACGGGGTTTTTACTTCCCCTACAGTACAGGATTTTGTTGAAGACCATCCATCACCTTACAATCAATTCAAAGGTCTATTAAGTTGGGGTTATAGTACTTTAGACCGGGCGATGGCTCCCACAAGTGGCTTTAATCAGTCACTCGGCTATGGAATTAGGTGTTCCGGTGCTTTCCGATAGTTTAGGTTACTATAGAGTAACGGAAGACTTAAAATATTTTTACCCTTTAGGCTATGGATTTATTATCGAATCCTACATGCGTCTGTAGGCTTTGGAGAGGGTTACGGCAATGTCGATACACTGCCATTTTTTAATAATTTCTATGCGGGTGGTATTGAAACTTTCCCTGGGTATGCTCCAAATAGTTTGGGCCCGCAAAATCCTAACTTAAACAGGATGCGGCATTGGGAGGCAACTTCGGCTATTAGGCGGCATGAATTTTATCTTCCCGAACTTCACCGACAAAGTGCGCACGGCTTGGACTTTTAATGCCGGTAACATATTGGAAACCAATCGAGTAGATGGCGGTAATCTGCCAGGGCAAGTTAATATGAGCATATTGATTTACAAAATATACGCATGTCCGCGGGACTTATGGTAATATGGTATTCGCCTCTGGGGCCGTTGCAATTTAGTTGGCTCAAGCAATCAATGCTAAGCCGAGAGATCAGATAGAATTCTTTGGCTTCTCATTTGGGAGCAAGCATATGATAGAGCTTTTGGTTGGCAAACAACTTGTTTGCTGAGTTTGTTATATTATTGGAGGAAAATGTATGAAACGTTTATGGTCTGTTTATGGGATTTGCATTGCTGCGTGTGGTCTGATAGCAGTTTAGCTGCGAGCGTAGCTGTAATTGACATGCAGCAAATTTTTCAAAATTCTAAGCAGGTCAAGCAAATCAATGATGGTTTGGAAAAGCAATTTGCAACTCAAAAACAAAGTGTTGATAACCTAGGTAAAGAATTGCAAGAAAATATTGATAAATATAAGAAAGATCAAGCAGTCATGGATCCCAAAGCCGCGGAAAACTTTAAAAAATACGATTCGTGATCAAGAACAAAAATTGCAGCAACAACAAACCGATCTTACAACGTCAGTTATTTGAAGCGCAAAACAAAGCGATGACTCAATTCTTAGATAAGATCAAAGGCATTGTTAAAGATATGGCGGGTGTCACAGGATTTCGATGTGGTATTACCGAAAAATGCTTGCTATATTCTAAAGATAATTTAGATATTACCACTAAAGTATTGGATGCTTTAGATAAAGCAAAAATCGAATAATATTTGCTATTACGTCATAGCGACAGGCTTGACGGCGGTATCCAGAATCTGTACGGAATTCTCTCGGATCACCACGACCTAAGTTGCGGGATGACAAAATCAGGAAAAAATATGGTCATGCCTTCATATTCTTTAGAGGAAATTGCTAAAAAAATTCAAGCGCCAATTACACGGCGATCCCCATGCAAAATTGACCGCGCTGAACCGTTAGCGACTGCTAAAACCGGGCTGCAATTACTTTTCTAGCTAATCCCCAATATCATCTTATCTTATCAACACCCAAGCTTCAGCAGTTATTTTACGTGCTGAGAAGACGTTAAGCAATGTACCACCAACGCCTTAATGGTGACTAATCCCGAACTGGTTTTCTCCAACTATTAAATATTTCTTTATCCTCGCCGAACCTATTCCCGGTATTCATTCCAGTGCGATCATTGGCAAAGACTGTCAAATTGATCCAACTGCCACTATTGGGCCTATTGTGTGATTGAAGATCGGGTCCGAAATTGGCGCACGACACCATTCGTGGGAGCTGGAACTCAATGATAGGCGCCGATAGCAAAATTGGGAGCATCTTGTCGAATATATAGCCGCGGTGACCCTTTATAATCAGAGGTAAATTATTGGAAATCGCGTGATTGATTCATAGTGGCGCAGTCTTAGGCGCAGATGGTTTTGGTTTAGCGCATGATGGCCGCGGTGGGTAAAAACCCGCAAATAGGCGAGTAATTATTGGCGATGAGGTTGAAATCGGCGCTAATACCACTATTGACGAGGCGCGTTGCAGTCTACAGTGATTGGTAATGGCGTAAAAATCGATAATCTAGTGCAAATCGCCCACAATGTAAAAATTGGTGATCACACCGCCATAGCTGGGTGCGTAGCTATTGCGGGCAGCGCTGATATTGGACGTAATTGTATGCTAGGTGGGGCCGCCGGTATCAGTGGTCACCTTAAAATTACGGATCGAGTAATCTTGACTGGGATGACAGGGGTGGGTCAATCAATTGATGAGCCGGGAGTATATGCTTCAGGAATCAATGCACAAAAACATAGTAACGTGGCGGCGAAATATGCTACGCTTGCATCAACTTGATAAAATGGCTAAGCGATTACGCCGCCTAGAAGAGCGGCATGTGTTTGCGGAGGTTTCGCGCGATGAAACAGAAGGACATTGAAGCAATAAAAAAATATTTGCCTCACCGGTATCCAATTTTATTGGTTGACCGGGTGCTGGAAGTCATTCCTGGTAAATCGATCACGGCGATCAAAAATGTCAGTGTCAATGAGCCATTTTTTAATGGGCATTTTCCTAAAATGGCAGTGATGCCAGGCAGTACTGATCATTGAGGCAATGGCTCAGGCTTCTGGAATACTAACTTATGAGACGTTACAAAGAGAGCCTGAAAATGAACTGTATTTTTTTAGCAGGAATAAATAATGCTCGTTTCAAACGTTTAGTGACTCCCGGCGATCAATTGCGCCTGCATGTGGAAATTACCAAGCACCGCCTAGATGTATGGAAATTTACCGGCACTGCATCCGTAGAAGGTGAGGTAGCCTGCACAGCAGAGTTTATGAACATTAAAGAACAAAAATAGCATAGTTGCCCTATATTTTTTATTTGGCTGGAGAGACAGAAAAGTGATTGATAGTGTAATTGATAGTCGTGCAATTATTGATCCCAGTGCGAAAATTGCGGCTGGTGTAAAAATAGGACCATTTACACGCATTGGTCCCAATGTGGAAATTGGCGAAGGTACGGTTATTGCTTCCCATGTGGTGATAGATAAAAATACCCGCATTGGCAAGCACAATAAAATCTACGATTTTGCCGCTATTGGTGGTGATCCCCAGGATTTAACCCCACAGGATCGAGAAACTTTCTTGGAAATTGGCGATCAAAATATTCTTCGCGAATTTTGCACCATAAACCGTGGTTCTAATAAAGCTACGGGGAGTGGCATTACTCGTGTCGGCAGCCGTAATATGCTGATGGCTTATATTCATATCGGGCATGATTGCCAAGTGGGCAACAATATTATTTTTGCTAATAATGCTTCGATTGCAGGACATGTCGTCATTGATGATTATGCCAATCTCGGCGCATTTGCCGCCATCCATCAATTTGTGCGCGTAGGCAGTTACAGTTTTTTAGGTCGTGCAACTAAAGTAGGCCAGGATGTGCTTCCTTACATGTTAGTGACCGGTAATCCAGGAGGACCCACAGGGTTAAACTTGGTCGGTTTGCGCCGCCAAAAAATAAGTCCCGAGTTTATGCGGGCTTTGAAGCGCGTTTATCAATTATTCAATCATCGCGATTTAAAGCTCACTGAAATTCATGCCGAGTTAATCGAATTGGCCAAACAACATCCTGAAATTAACCTGTTCTTAGACATTATGGAACACACCAAACGCGGCATAGCCCGCCCGCGCTTAAACCGCAGACACGTCCATCCTGTTTCTGATTAATCATTTTATCCCAGAGCCTGCCAATGTTTTCAAAAACCGTCAAGTAATAGCGGGTTAACCACTCGCCGGGGCCAGACCAATGCCATTCAGTTAATGGACTTCAGAGTACTATTCCCTCCCCTTTCCAAGGGGAGGGTTAGGGTGGGGATGGTTTATTGTTAACCACCCCCATCCTAACCTTCCCCCTTGAAGGGGCGTTGTTGAATAAATCGCTCCAAGGGGTGTGAAGTGGTGTTACGAACACAAAACGGGATAAACTCTAATTTTCCGACAAAAGAAAAGGAGTTTTCGCCATGCTTAAAAAAGCGTATCGTGTTCGTAACTGGAGAGAGTATAACCAAGCTTTAGTAAAGAGGGGAAGTATTACTTTGTGGTTTGACGAGGAAGCGATCAAGACCTGGTGCTCCGATGAAAAGACAGGCCAGCGGGGACGCCCCCGATTGTATAGCGATATGGCCATAAAGTGTGGGTTAACGCTGAAGGCATTATTCCATTTGCCGTTTCGTGGGACGCAAGGCTTGATAGAAAGTCTGGTGAAGATGTTGCATTTAAACGTCCCGATTCCCGACTATACACTGCTGTGTAAGCGTCAAGGCCAGTTAGTGGTAAACGTATCCCCACAGACAGCGAATGGGACTGAAGAACTTCATCTACTGATAGATAGCACGGGACTAACCGTGTTTGGAGAAGGAGAATGGAAGGTCAGGCAACATGGTTGGTGTAAGCATCGGCTGTGGAGGAAATTACATGTGGCCTTTAATGGTAAAACACAGCAGATAGAGAATGTAGTGCTGACTGATTTAGGGATTCAAGATTGTGAAGGGGTCCCGATGCTTTTGGACGGGGTAAAATCGTCGATTGAATCGATCATTGGCGATGGAGCTTATGATCGATTTTCTTGCTATGAAGAGGGAGAACGGCGTCATTTTCGGCTGATCACACCGCCGCAAAAGAATTCAAGAACTTCGAGGGAACGAAGGGTGAATAAAAAGAAAGCCAGCCCCGAAGCGGTAGAGAAACGAGATGCTGTTATCCAACGGTCACGTGAATTAGGACGAG
Organism: uncultured Pseudomonadota bacterium; assembly: GCA_963697455.1. Classification (GTDB taxonomy): domain Bacteria; phylum Pseudomonadota; class Gammaproteobacteria; order Coxiellales; family Coxiellaceae; genus JAFEDN01. The sequence goes on from CAVOOI010000032.1 coordinate 62,608, forward strand.
CCGCTTGGAAAGTAGAAACAGGCTACCATCGTCGTAGCTTAGCGGAAACGGGGATGTTCCGTATTAAACGCTTATTAGGCAATCGTTTGACGGCGAAGACATTTGAACATCAAAAAGTCGAGGTGGCTATTTGGTGCCAAATTATTAATAAAATGACAGAGCTAGGCATGCCTGTCTCTGTCGCGATTAATTAAAAAGGTCAGACCCTTCAGAGGTGTGTTGTGCTGTAAAAATGAATTATTCAACAACGCCCCTTGAAGGGGGGAAGGAATAATAGGTTCAGTATCTTATCGAGAATTGCTGTTCGCAGTGATGGTAATAGAACTTATCGTCGGATAAGTTGTCATTGACCACCACATGATTGAAACTTGACCCTTACTGTCCGGTGCATAAGGCAACGGTGCAGAGAGCCCAAGAGGTTTGGCATTACAACCTAAATATTGATTATTATTGTTTATAGATCCTGAGCATTCCATCATATTAGTAGTATTATCAGAAGCTGTCACCGCATACGACCCTCCCGGATTTAATGAGTTGACAACTAATGAGGTAATATAAGTGGGGCTATTTGCAAAACTAAAAAGATTGTTGCCACCCACAGCGTTCACTTTTAGATTATTGCCGATCGTAATAAAATTGCTGGCCTTGATTTCCGATCCATTGTTGCCTACAGCAGCGCTTTTAATATTAAATCCAATAGTATATTGAGTGTTTAGTCCGCTAATGGGGCCATTGACCGTTAATGAATTGCCATTTAATTTAATGCCCTCTCCATTTGCTTGAGTTTTGGAATAATTATCGGTGTCAGTGAGCGAGTAAGTTAACTTGTCATCAGTCACTTTAATGCTATTACCAGTGCCGCCGGTGTACTGGACACAGGGATCTAAATTCAATGGATAAATTTGATCATTGGCAGGTTGTATCGCTAGCAAAGGATTGCCGCCATTCACTTGACAAGCCGCACCGCTGGCCCAGGATAAAGTGATTTTATCGTCGGGTGTCACCATCACATTTAGTTTCTGCTGAGTGCCTGGAGTACCTTCGGGATCATTCGCATATTTCACTGCTAGAACAACAGACACCGCGGTATTGCTAATATCACCGGCGCTGAAAGCCCCATTGGCGTCTGCTTTCCTGACTAAATACCATATTCCCGAAGCATCAGTTTTGAGATCCCAGTTGGGATATGAACCCACCAAGGTAAATTGAACGCCTTGGGTTGGGGTGGGAGACAGATAACTATTTAAGTTGATTCCCGACAACATACTGGATTCATCGAATTGAATGCTGCCGTTAGTTTTGTTTTTATCCCATTGCGGTTCATTGTTAGGATCAAAATTAATGTTCAGTTCTAAATCCGCCTGAGCTTGGATGGGATTGGCCAAGCCGTTTTTATAACCTAATGCAGTCACAATGACATGATAGATGTTGGCCCCGCCGCTGGGTGTGGCTGAATTAGGAATAGGTCCAGTAGAATAAATGATGGCGTTATAAACCGAGCTGCCATCTGGTTTTACATCAATATTGAGCTGGCTTTGCGGACTGGTAGAGCTAGCGCCATCATTAGGAAGCGACAGTGAATAGACTACTTTATCATACAAAGATGGATCAAAATTAAAAATTTGTTGAGTGTTAATGGGTTGGATCATCTGCCCGGTTTTCACATTCTGCGCTGGAGGATTCGTCGAGTTAATCGCATATTGAACGGACTTTTCATCCTTGATCGCTAATACACGAGGTGCGCGAATAACCGGGGTTTGTACCCAAGCTCGCAATGAATTTAAACTATCATCGGGCGTTACCGCGTAACCTGTAGCGGGATAAGACAACATTAAACTCACACTGTTGCTATCAGGTTGTCCCGCTTGACCTTGAGAGTGCTGACCAGTAACCACAGCTTCGATATGGGCCGGGAATAGTTGGCTAATTTTCACGCTGCTGTCGGTTTCTGCTGCGCTATTAGCAATATTGGCGCCCAACTTAGTGTGAGAGGTGATTAAAAATTCTAAACCTGCGGTATAAGCGATAGTAGTGTTATCTTGATCGTTTTCATACTCCGTATCATAAACTAGATGGCTATAACCGCCGCCCAAGGTAATTAACAGTGAGCGAAAAGGCGTCAGGGTTAAGTTAGACAGAATGGTTTCTTCGGTACCGCCTGCAATGCGTCTGAAGTTTAATTTAGCATCGTTATCTTGATAATAAATAACGTTGGTGAGATCTTTACTATTGGCGTGAATGTAGTAACCGCTAAGATCGATACTATGGAATAGGGGGTTAGTCAATAAGTATTGGTAAGCGGCGCCGAAAGCATTTTGGTTAACCCACTGATTGACGGAGCCACTGGCATAATCAAAAGGCAGGTTTTGGGTCAAGTATTCATAAGTGATTTTAATTTGCTGACGAGGTGTGAAAGCATGGCCCAAGGTAATGTTGGCTCGCTGTTCATTGGCCCCATAACCTAACTGGAGATTAAGACCATTATCATAAAACAATTGGACGTAGTTGATTTCCGGAATCCAGCCTAAAACGCTATCATAACGAGCGCCTAAACTGACGGGGCCGTAACTGACCCATCCTGGTCCATTAATCGGAATGGCTGCTGGAGTTTTTTCAGCAATGGCGGGGGGTTTATTTTTTTCAATACAGTCCATGACATTAGCAGAATCGGTGCAGGCGAACTGCGATTGAGTGTCATCATCGTCTGCTAAAGCAACAGTTAACGTACTCAAAATGCAAAAAATAAGCAATGATTTGAGCAGCTTGAATTTTATAAGCATTGAACTGGTCATAATTTATCCATTATTTATCAATTGGTTATGAAATAGCGATAAAGATAAACCTTAATTCTTAAGGAAATATTAAATCTGTAAAAAAAGTACGCTTCATTTTGGGGTCATCCAGAGAGAGGGGTGCAATTAATTGCACCCGAAACAGGAGGGATCTTGTCAGGACAATGCCATTAAGTTAAGAATGCAGGCGTACTATTCCCTCCCCTTTCCAAGGGGAGGGTTAGGGTGGGGATGGTTAAAACAATAAAAATTCCATAGAAAACATATTGTTAAATACCCCCATCCTAACCTTCCCCCTGGAAGGGGGAAGGAACTGTGGATTTTATTTCTTAACTTAATGGCATTGTCTTGTCAGGATGAGGTCAAGTCGGTAAACTACCGGCTACACAGTCAACTAGGGGTTATTCGTGTTAAAAAAGCTATTACCGAAACAAGATAATTTTTTCGAGCTTTTTGAACAAGCTGCTTATCAACTCGAAAGCGCTACCGAACATTTTGTGCAACTAGTCCAAGATTTACCTCGTGCTACTGAATACGCCAAGCTGATTGCTGAGCATGAAGCCACTGCGGATAATTATGCCCGCGCCACCTTCGATTTGTTACATAAAGCGTTTATCACGCCCTTTGATCGTCACGATATTCATCGGTTAACGCGTAAATTGGACGATATTCTCGATATTATCAATCGCACTACCCGCCGGGTGGTTTTATATCAGTTTAAATTATTGCCACTGGGAATTGTTCAGATCGCTGAACTGGCGCTACAAGCTGTGCGGGCGGTGAAAAGAGCGTTGAGTCAAATTAGAAATTTAAAGAATGCCCCCGGTATCATTCAACTGTGTAATGAGATCAGCGAATTTGACAGCCGCGCCGAGCAAATTATGCTTGAAGGCGTAGATAAATTATTTACTGAAGAACAAGATTTTAAATATTTGCTTAAAGCCAAAGAAATTTTTGACTACAGCACTGATATCCTCCAAGAATGTCATGATTTAGCCGATATTATTAAAGGTATTGTGTTGGAGTACTCCTAATGTCAATCAGGTACTTATCATGAGTAATGAAATATTACTGATTAGCTGCTTGGTTGGATTGGCGCTTATCTTTGACTTTCTAAATGGTTTCCATGATTCTGCTAATTCCATTGCTACTATTGTTTCTACCCGCACTTTAAAACCGCATTGGGCGGTGATTTGGGCGGCTTTTTTTAATTTTATCGCTTTTTTATTTTTTAAATTACACGTTGCAGATACCATGGGCACTGGCTTGATTGACCCGTCGATTGTAGATAAGCAGCTTATTTTTACTACTTTGTGCGGGGCCATATTTTGGAATGTATTGACTTGGTATTACGGAATTCCTTCAAGTTCCTCACATGCTTTGATCGGAGCTTTAGTAGGGGCCAGCATCGCTAAAGCCGGTTTCCATTCTATTCAAATAGCTGGAATCAGCAAAGTCGTCGCTTCAATTTTCTTTTCACCGATGCTAGGATTTATTTTGGGATTAGTGTTAATGTACTCCGTCACCATGATCTTTTTCCATTTTACTCGCGCTAAAGTGGATCGATGGTTTCAAAGAGTGCAGTTTTTTTCTTCGGCGTTAATGAGTCTCGGACATGGCGGGAACGACGCTCAAAAAACCATGGGTATTATCGCTATTTTATTGTTCTCTTCGCATTTATTAGGGCCGACATTTTATGTGCCAATTTGGGTCATTATTACTTGTAACTTTGTAATGGCGCTGGGGACTTTATTAGGAGGATGGCGAATTGTAAAAACCATGGGCATGAGAATCACCAAACTGAAGCCGGTCCATGGAAGTTGCGCGGAATTTGCTGGAGCAATTACATTATTTATCGCTACTCATTTAGGTATTCCGGTATCGACTACTCACACTATCGCCGGAGCCATTTTCGGCGTAGGGTCGAGTAACAGAGCTTCAGCGGTACGGTGGGGGATTGCTCAACGTATGGTGTTGGCTTGGGTAATTACCTTACCGGCGGCGGCGCTGTTTTCTGGTGGCCTATGGCTTATAATTCATTGGATGCAAAAATTCTAAGGAGCATTGCTTGACTCAAAAGAGCGAAGAAGCTTTTAAGTTAAAAGCCAATTTTTTACCGGTTACAGTTATCAAATTTTTGCGTTGCGATCAGCGTAGCGTTACGCAGCAGCTTAAAGAAATTCATCGTTCAGCGCCGAACTATTTTCATCAATCGCCGGTAATTATAGATGTCACTCAAGTCAAACGTCCGGCTAAAGGTTTGGACATTGATAAATTATCGCAATTATTGCGAGAATATCAGCTAATACCTGTCGGTATTCAGGGATTGTACCCCCAAGAAGAAGGTGATGCGCATGAATTAGGTTTGGCATTGTGGCATAACCAGTCTGACCAGCCTGCTCAAAAAGAAATTCCCGTCATTTCGTCTGTTGCCGTATCACCCAAACGGCTCAATACCGTTATTACCAAACCAGTTCGTTCCGGGATGAGAGTCTATGCCAAAGAAAGCAATTTAGTGCTTTTAGCACCGGTTAGTTCGGGGGCCGAGTGCATTGCAGATGGGGATATTTTCTGTTACGCTCCTGTAAGGGGCAGAATTTTAGCCGGGGCCAGCGGCGACGATCAAGCGCAGATTTTTTGCCAATCGATTGACGCCGAACTCATCAGTATTTCCGGTTATTATTTGCTGTATGACGAATGTCCGGAAGAAAAAACTGGATATTTTCAGATTTTTTTAAAAGACAATAAGATTCAAATTAGCAATTTTTTATTAGAAAGGAGTGTGACGTGTCAAAAATAATTGTCGTAACATCCGGAAAGGGTGGGGTGGGGAAGACGACTACTAGCGCTTCATTTGCAATGGGCCTTGCTAATGCCGGCTATAAAACCGTAGTAATCGATTTTGATATCGGTTTACGCAACCTCGATTTAGTAATGGGTTGTGAACGCCGAGTCATCTATGACGTTGCCAGTATCATTCATCATGAGGCAACGGTTAAGCAAGCCTTGATCAAAGATAAAACCAATCCTAATTTATGTATTTTAGCGGCTTCGCAAACGCGGGATAAAAATATTCTCACTATTGAGGCTGTCGAAGCCATTATGAATGAATTGCGCCAATTATTCGATTATATTATTTGTGATTCGCCCGCGGGTATTGAGCAGGGAGCGCTGATGGCGATGTATTTTGCGGACAGCGCCATAGTCGTGAGTAATCCAGAAGTTTCTTCGGTGCGAGATGCCGATCGTATTTTAGGATTTTTAGATAGTAAAACTTTGTTAGCTATTCAAGGAAAAGAAGTTGAAAAGCATTTGGTGGTGACTCGATATGCCCATAAGCGTGTCTCCAGTGGCGACATGATGTCGCTAGAGGACATTAAAGATTTATTAGGCATTCCTTTACTAGGGTTAATCAGTGAATGTCCTTCGGTACTGAAAGCTTCCAACATCGGCGAGCCAGTGATTCTGGATAAAAAGAGCAAAGCAGGACAAGATTACGAGCAAATTGTGCGGCGTTTTCTTGGTAAATCCGGAGCTGCTGAAAATGCCGCTAAAAAACCGTTATCTTTGTTACAAAGATTGTTTAAAAACAACAAGGAGCTCGTAGCATGAAATGGATTAACAACATCCTAGGCAGCCGTTCAGCCCACACTGCTAAAGACCGCTTGAAAATCGTGATTGCCCAAGAACGTTCCGCAAAAGGCCAGCCGGATTTCTTACCTTTATTGCATAAAGAAATTCTGGCCGTCATTGAAAAATATATGCGCATCAGCTCCGATATGGTTGAAGTTGATTTCAGCCAGCAGGACAAGAGCGCTGTCCTTAAGCTTAACGTTATTTTACCTGACAACAGCAACAAAAGCACTCGTATCACGTCTTGAACCTATTATTCCTTCCCCCTTCAAGGGGGAAGGTTAGGATGGGGGTAGTTGGTAATAAACCATCCCCACCCTAACCCTCCCCTTGGAAAGGGGCGTTGTTGAATAAATCGCTCCAAGGGGTGTGAAGTGGTGTTACGAACACAAAACGGGATAAACTCTAATTTTCCGACAAAAGAAAAGGAGTTTTCGCCATGCTTAAAAAAGCGTATCGTGTTCGTAACTGGAGAGAGTATAACCAAGCTTTAGTAAAGAGGGGAAGTATTACTTTGTGGTTTGACGAGGAAGCGATCAAGACCTGGTGCTCCGATGAAAAGACAGGCCAGCGGGGACGCCCCCGATTGTATAGCGATATGGCCATAAAGTGTGGGTTAACGCTGAAGGCATTATTCCATTTGCCGTTTCGTGGGACGCAAGGCTTGATAGAAAGTCTGGTGAAGATGTTGCATTTAAACGTCCCGATTCCCGACTATACACTGCTGTGTAAGCGTCAAGGCCAGTTAGTGGTAAACGTATCCCCACAGACAGCGAATGGGACTGAAGAACTTCATCTACTGATAGATAGCACGGGACTAACCGTGTTTGGAGAAGGAGAATGGAAGGTCAGGCAACATGGTTGGTGTAAGCATCGGCTGTGGAGGAAATTACATGTGGCCTTTAATGGTAAAACACAGCAGATAGAGAATGTAGTGCTGACTGATTTAGGGATTCAAGATTGTGAAGGGGTCCCGATGCTTTTGGACGGGGTAAAATCGTCGATTGAATCGATCATTGGCGATGGAGCTTATGATCGATTTTCTTGCTATGAAGAGGGAGAACGGCGTCATTTTCGGCTGATCACACCGCCGCAAAAGAATTCAAGAACTTCGAGGGAACGAAGGGTGAATAAAAAGAAAGCCAGCCCCGAAGCGGTAGAGAAACGAGATGCTGTTATCCAACGGTCACGTGAATTAGGACGAGCCGCTTGGAAAGTAGAAACAGGCTACCATCGTCGTAGCTTAGCGGAAACGGGGATGTTCCGTATTAAACGCTTATTAGGCAATCGTTTGACGGCGAAGACATTTGAACATCAAAAAGTCGAGGTGGCTATTTGGTGCCAAATTATTAATAAAATGACAGAGCTAGGCATGCCTGTCTCTGTCGCGATTAATTAAAAAGGTCAGACCCTTCAGAGGTGTGTTGTGCTGTAAAAATGAATTATTCAACAACGCCTTGGAAAGGGGAGGGGATAGTACTCTGGGGTCCTAGCTTATTAATTACATTGGTCTAGAGGCCTCCCGGCGAGTGGTTGATCCGCTATTACTTGACGGTTTTTTAAAACATTGGCGGGTTTAAGCAGGTGTTGCTTCGTCGATGAAAAGCTTTTGTTCTGCTGTGAGTTCAGTGACACTGTTAGTTTGATATCTAATTAACCCATAGAAGACGATAATAGAAAAAATGACCACCATGGTGGCATACTCAAGCCCATTTATCTGTGGATTCTGAGTTGGAGATACCGAGCTCAATAACCAAATACCAGCAAAATACAGCACTATGCCCATACATTGCTGGATGGCTGAAACCATTTCTTTCATTGACCTAACATGTACGCCGATGAAGATGATTTGAAGAATCAAAAACGCTAGGAATATTTCCGTGATAGTCTTGATATGTCCCAAGGTGAACAAGTAAGTAAACATTATAAAGACGAATAAACTAATGAGATGGCCTCCCCGTAGACGGAACGGATAATTGCGGGTAATGATGGCATTACGAAATACGCATAAAGCGAGCGGTATGGGTAAGTAAGAAATAATGTGAAATAAACTTATAAACTCAGCCAGTTGGGTCCAACTGCGAAATATCAATAAAAATAAGATCGCCATTAACGCGTTGGCAGCCAAAGAGAGGCGCGAAACATTATATTTAGGATGGCTGGTATTAAATAATTGCGGCATTTGGCCAGTGCGAGACATAGCGGTAAACATTCGAGTCGCGGCGCCAGTAAAGGCTACACCTGCGCCGGAAGGAGCTACGGTTGCCCCGAAATAAATGATAGAAGTGAAAGTGCTCATTCCTATCAATATTGAAAGTTGAATCATCGGTGCGCTAAATTGCAACTCATGCCAGCCCTTAGCCAGCATGGCCGGCGGGACAGCGCCGATAAAAGCTATTTGCAATAATACGTAGACGCAGAGACAAAAAAGTATGGAAATAACTAACGCTAATGGAATGGTCTTTTCGGGTTTTTTGATCTCGCTGGCAAACGAAACTATTGATTGAAAGCCGTTAAAGGAAACAATGATTCCGGTAGTTAAGATCGCTCCCAAAATCGATTTCATGCCGTAGGGGAGAAATGAATTATTGACGACGGTAAAATTGCTGGGGTGAAAGGCCACTCCAATGAATATAAGCGCGGTCACGACCGGGACGATTATTTTTAAGATGGAGAGGATGTTATTGGCTTTAGTCAGCGCCTTAGCTCCCCAATAATTTAAAATACTGTAGATGATGACCAAACCAATAGATAACGAGTTACCTGCCCACGTTAACTGATCATTACTGAATAAATAAGGTTTTAGGTGCGGGGTTAAATTCATCAAATATTGAACGGTCGCATCTGCTTCCAGCCCGATGACGGCGACGATCCCGAACCAATTAGCAATGGCAAAAGGGAAGCCAAAAAATTTATTATGAGATAATGAAGGAATAATCGCTGACAGTCCGCGTTTGGGGTACAAAGAGGCGACTTCAGCAAAGCACAGCGCTAATAACAGCATGATAAAGCCGCTGACTACCCAGGTAATGATCGCGCTAGGCCCGGCGATAGCTGCCGTTTTAAAGGGTGAGAACAACCAGCCGCTGCCAATAACACAAGAGATACCCAAAAAAGTAGCAGAAATCAACCCGATGTTCTTTTTGTTCATATCAACCCCACCTTAAAACCATATTTCCCCGCATATTATACCAAACTTTCCGCCTAAGACCTAGAATAGTTTAATGCCTTGGGCTAAGGGGAGGGTGGAACCCCAATTGATGGTATTAGTCTGTCGGCGCATATAAGTTTTCCAGGCGTCTGAACCGGCTTCGCGTCCGCCACCGGTAGCTTTTTCGCCGCCAAAAGCGCCACCTATTTCTGCACCTGACGTACCCAGATTAACATTAGCCATGCCACAATCGCTGCCTTTTGCAGACAAAAAATATTCAGCATGCTGTAATCGATTAGTAAATATTGCTGAGGAAAGCCCTTGTGGGACTTGGTTGTGCAACCGAATAGCTTCTTCTATAGTCCGGTAAGTCATTAAATACAAGATCGGCGCAAATGTTTCTTCCTGAACAATTTGCCAATGATTTTCTGCGCGGGCTAATACTGGTTCGACGAAAAAGCCGGGGCGATTGAGAACTTGTCCTCCATAAAGGATTTTACCACCAGCCGCTGTTATTTTGAGAAGCGCCTGGCGGTATTGATCTACTGCATGCTGATCAATGAGCGGCCCCATGAAATTTGTTTCGTCTAAGGGATCGCCGATAGAGATCTGCCGGTAAGCCGTGATTAATTTTGCCAACAGGTTGTCATACAAGGATTCATGAATGATTAACCGCCGCGTTGTAGTGCAGCGCTGACCGGCGGTGCCTACAGCGCCAAACACTACCGCCGGAATCACTAAGTTTAAATCGGCGGATTCGTCTACGATCATCGCATTATTCCCGCCTAACTCTAATAGACAGCGGCCTAAACGTTGAGCAACACGGACATTGACTTGGCGGCCCACTTGCGTGGAGCCGGTGAAAGACAGAAGGGCCATTCGCTCATCATCTACCAGCTCAGTCATTAGTTGTGGGTCATTAGTAATTAATAGGGAAAAAATACTGGAATAGCCGTTTTCAGCCATTACTTGATTACAAATTTTCTGTACCGCAATAGCGCATAATGCAGTTTTAGAAGAAGGTTTCCAAATGACCGTGTCACCGGCGACGGCGGCGATAAAAGCATTCCACGCCCACACCGCGACTGGAAAATTAAACGCAGTAATGACGCCCACTACGCCTAAGGGATGCCATTGCTCGTACATGCGGTGTTGTTCTCGTTCCGAGTGCATGGTTTTTCCATACAGCATCCGCGCTTGACCGACGGCAAAATCGGCCATGTCAATCATTTCTTGCACTTCGCCGAGCCCTTCTTGGCTGGATTTTCCAGATTCCATGGAAATTAACCGGCCCAGTAAGTTTTTTTGGGTACGCAACACGACGCCAATTTGACGGATTAATTCTCCACGCTTGGGAGCAGGCACGGTTTGCCAAGTTTGCCATGCTTTATGGCTATTGGTAATGATTCGTTGGCAATCTTCGGCAGAGCACCGGTAAATGCTCGAGATAGTTTTACCGTCAGCGGGGTTTTGAGAATGGATAATGCCCTCGTCCTGAGTGGCTGACCACCACTCCGTGCCATCGTTTGCGCCGGAATTCTCCGCATCAATGCCGAGCCCAGTTAATAACTGTTGATTGTTCATGAGCTATTCCTTTTGAAAATATTTTGCAAACCGGTTGTTGAGAAATTCATTAAGATCAAATTGTGATTGATGAATAAAGCCTCGGTATTGGCTCGGATTTTGCAAAACGATGTCGACGATGACGCAAGTAGAGCTGGCGGTAGTCATTTGAATTGCCGTCAACGGCTGGTTATTAACAATACCAGGATAAAATTTCTTGAAGTAACCTATTTGCGTCAGTTCTGCGTTGTTCATAAAACCTTGGGCGATGACACTGACCAGCACTACGTCCTGATAAGTGCGCGGCATGGCCTCTAATAGAATTTTTTTCAAAACTTCACGATTTTTGCTCAGCCGCAATTCGCTCATTAAAAACTGCATTTTTTCACAATGTCCAGGGTAGCGTAATGATTTGTAATTTAAAAAATTGACCTTGCCAGCATAATTTTCAGCTAAAGTTCCTAGTCCGCCGGAGGTATTAAACGCTTCATAAATTGCGCCATCAAACTGGACTGTTTCCAGATCGGTTAACGGTGGCAATTCAATTATTTGCCGGTTAGCAATGACTACGCATGGATTGATGTATTCATTAATCAAACCATCAATAGACCAAGTAAACGCATATTGTAGTGCGTGATCGCTTTGTTGCGGCAAAGCGCCGCAACGTAGCTTAACGGTATCCAGTTTCGAGAATTGCTGCATCAGATTATGGGCCACGATATTGATAAAACCTGGAGCGACGCCGCAGTGCGGAATAAAGGCAGTGTCCGCTTGATGAGCGATCTGCGCTACAGCCACACTGGTGCTAATATCTTCAGTTAAATCGAAATAATGCAATTTTAAAGATTTGGCTAGTTGAGCAATCGTGGTATTTAGAAAAAACGGTAGACTCGAAACTATGGCCTGAATCTGGTATTGATTAACTACCGCAGCAACCTCTTGAGTATGGTTGATATCTAAGCACACATAACGCAAATTTTCGTGTAAGTGTAGCTCTGGAGGTGGTTGCGGATTTAAATCCGCCATAATAACGGTGTAGCCCATATGAGATTGCGAAAGTATTTGCCCAATCGCATTGCCGATATGACCGCTGCCCGCGATTAAAATTTTCATAGCAAATTCCCTATGCGTTGGCGAGGTAAGGTATAATGTGGTCTAATAAGTGTACGATGAAAACTCTCTACCTACAAGCAATGGGGATAACCAACTGGCGGCTACGTGACGCGCCCCGCTATTATTTGTTAACCGGCTCTGCTCGGCGGCATGGAGTTCTGGTAGCTACAGTCAATGCTGGTCAAGCTGAACCAGATTTACTGGCGGCTATTATTAAAGCGCTGGGGGTAGAAGCTAAAGAAATTCAGACACCTGTCGCAGCAGCGCCCAGTATCGCTTTAGGCCCGCAACCTGCAACTATCAATACTCATTCTTTGGCAGAAATGCTACGGAATCCAACACTAAAGGCTCCGGTTTGGCAGGCCCTGCAAAAATTTGTTAAGAGTCTGTAGCGTTGATTAGGGGCGATATCCATTTCATCTGGTTGATATCAAATGAGCAAAGGCCTGCCGAGATACCATGTTTTTTTGCATACAATTTAACTCGATCTAAATAGGTTTCTTTAGGATAATATTCAAACTTCCAATCGGGTGGAGCGAAAGTTGAAAAACCATTGATTGTTCTCACCCCAACTATTTCAGAAATCATCATGGCATCAACATTATTCAAATAATAGGTTGCAGAAGGACTGGTATCGCCGTATCGCGTGCCTACCACAAAAAAAGACTGGCACTGCTTTGGAATGGGTTTGATTGACTCCAGAAATGCCTGCTGAGTTTTTGTATTGAGATGAACCGTATGCGCTAGATTAATCTGCTCTGCAATGAGGAGGATGGGAATTAAAAAATTAATCACTGACCGGGACCAAACTACTCGCATAGATAAATAATAAGAAACTAATACACACATAGGAAATAGTAAAAATACCCAATACCGGCAAACCGTACGTAGACCCTTGGCGCCAGGAAAAAATTTCCATATATCATGCCAAAGAGAAAAATGAAAGATTGAGATTGATATCAAAATCGATACTATGATTGCATAGGTAAGCGAGCGATAGAAAATATTTGAATCCTCTTGAGTAATGGTCACACTGTAGATTATTGAAAAAATCAGCACCATGAGGAAAATAAATGGATATCCAACCGTAATTTCACCCTCCCCAGGGAAGTGGAATAGTGTAATGATCTTGCCCCACAGTAAGTTCTCATTTCCCATGTTAATTAAATTGAAAATGCTTGGAATCCATTCTCTAATATAAGGGTGCATGCCTGTTTGATGAGCTATAGGCAGATAAATCATTAAAAAAGGTATTAGCGCAATCAGAGTCACCAGCATCGGTATGAAAATCGCCATAAACAAGGGCTTTTTAATAGCGAGCAGTCTATAGCGATATTGCGATAACGCCATAAAAAAAAGTAAAATGCAGGCAAATAAAGTATAAAACCAAGCCATATAATAAGTTGAAATAAGCCAAGTAGCATAGAAAATGCCCGCAATACTTCCCCATAGAATCGCTCGGTAAGTATTTTGAGTGACTAACAATGCCTCGAAATAGTTGATGATAAAAATTGTCAATAGGGGAGCAAATGAAACACTGAGAAGCTGCGCATGACCTGCTTGCAGAAATGCACTGCTACTTAACGAAAAAATAGCTGTTGTCAATAAACATGCCCAAAACTTCAAACCTAATTTTCGATGACATAAATAAAAAAATGCGTAAAACCCAAGCAACCGAATAATCACATTGACCAACTCAGCGGCTATAAAGGGATTGATTTTAAACACTCTGATTAATGTATAGATAACTCCATATAAAAAATAACCATCATTGTATCCTAGTGTGTCTGGATATGGGTAAAAATAACCTGCTATACGCCAATTTTCTATGCCATGAAAAAAATTATACCAATGCTGTAAGAGGCTGAATTCGATCAAGCCATCATACTGATCACCAAAGATTAAAGTTCCATTTGAAAATAGCTGCTGTCGAAAAAATAAAGCAATCACCAAAATGCCTGATAGCATTACAATGCTAACTTGAAGAGCGCTAACTTTTGGTTTCATAAACAACGGATTTCCAGCTGATATTTAACGAACAGGATGGGCGTCATTTTAGGCTAATACCATCGGTTAAATCAAGATTGATTAGTTGAATATAATTCAATATAATAAAAGTCATGAATAAAGTATCTATAGCGGTCGTTATTCCCTGTTACAATGAGGCAATTACCATTCATCAGGTTGTCTGTGATTTTAAAAAAGCTCTCCCGACAGCCATTGTGTATGTTTACGATAATAATTCTACGGACAATACCGCCCAAGCGGCTATGGATGCGGGGGCCGTTGTAAGATACGAATCGCGACAAGGTAAAGGGAACGTCATTTCCCGTATGTTTGCCGATATAGAAGCTGATATTTATGTGATGGTGGATGGTGATGCTACTTATGACAGCGCCAGCGCTGAAAAAATGATTCAAACATTGTTGGATGGGCCATATGATATGGTTAACGCGGTTCGGATAAGTCAGTCTGCTGTCGCTTATCGCTTGGGGCATTCCTTTGGTAATCGTCTATTCAGCTTTATGGTCGAAAGAATTTTTGGGAAATCTCTGACTGATTTGCTATCCGGTTACCGGGTTTTTTCTCGACGATTTGTCAAATCTTTCCCGGGTTTATCACAAGGTTTTGAGATTGAAACGGAGCTAACCATTCACGCATTATCACAACGGATACCCACTACGGAAGTGCCCACGCCATATTACTCCAGACCAGCAGGATCGTTTAGTAAACTATCGACTATCAAAGATGGATTGCGTATCTTACTAATGATTTTTAATTTGTTGCGCACAGAAAAACCCTTACGGTTCTTTAGCATCATCGGAATACTATTTTTATTTATTTCTTTGCTTATCGGCGTCCCTATTGTCCTCGAATTTTTGTCGACAGGTTTAGTGCCTCGCTTACCTAGTGCGGTGCTGGCTGCTAGTGCGGCTATTTTAGGTTTTTTAAGTATGGCCTCTGGCTTAGTTTTGGATTCTGTGACCATAGCCAGAAAAGAAAATAAGCGTTTACATTATTTATCTCTCTCCGCACCAAAATGCTAGACTGAGTCCGAAATCTGCATCCAGTTACAATTTTTCAATCTTTTCGCGGTTTTCTTGCAGCTTAGTTAAGGTATTAGTAATTTGTTGATGATTTTGACGTTCTTTTTCCACTACGGCAGGTGGAGCCTTTTGAATATAATCAGCGTTCTCTAAGCGGCCTGCTAATTTTTCTTGGTCGCGTTGTAGTTTTTCAATTTCTTTGGTTAATCGCGCCAGTTCAGCAGTTTTGTCGACTAAGTCAGCGAGTGGAATATAGATTTCCAAGCTGTCCACTACCACCGTCGCGCTGGCCGGGGGAGGAGAGGCGTCTGCCGCCAGCCAAGTTAATTGAGTGACTTTAGCGAGATTTTTAATATAGATTTCACATTCAGTCATATATTGACGGTCTTGTTGAGAACCCTTGTGCAATAATACCGAAAGCATTTTTCCAGGTGGAACTTTCATTTCACCGCGCACGTTACGAATGCCGTTGATGACTTGCTTCAGCCATTCAATAGCCGCTGACGCGGGCGCATCTTGCTGTTGCGTTTCAGCTTCGGGATAGAGTGCAATCATAATGCTATTAACGGTAGGCGTT
The DNA here is from genome assembly GCA_963697455.1 of uncultured Pseudomonadota bacterium. GTDB lineage: Bacteria > Pseudomonadota > Gammaproteobacteria > Coxiellales > Coxiellaceae > JAFEDN01. Next base: position 78,484 of record CAVOOI010000032.1, read on the forward strand.
TGAATCATCGGTGCGACGATATGCCAGATTTCTTCGGTGATAAACGGAATTAATGGGTGTAACAACCGCAATAATGTTTCTAAAACTTCGAGCAAGGTGCGGCGGGCGCCTCGCTGTAAATTGCATTTCGATAATTCCAAATACCAATCGCAGTATTCATTCCAAGTAAATTCATATAATAAATGCGCGATTGTGTCGAATCGGTATTCGTCGAAAGCTTGGTTCACTTGCTTGATTAAAGTTTGCAAATGACTGCGAATCCACCGGTCAGCTAAAGAATATTCAAGGTTGTCAGCGCTTAAATCCTGATTTTCGGTATTCATCAATACGTAACGCGCCGCGTTCCATAATTTATTGCAGAAATTCCGATAGCCGGCAATCCGGTTCATATCGAAATTGATATCCCGGCCGGTGGTGGCTAAAGCGCAGAATGTGAACCGCAACGCGTCCGCGCCGTACGCGCTGATCCCTTGGGGAAATTCTTCCGAAGTGGCTTTTTTAATCGCCGGGGCCATTTGTGGTTGCATCAAACCAGTGGTGCGTTTGGTAATCAGCTTAGCTAAATCAATGCCATCCATGAGATCAATCGGGTCAAGAATATTACCTTTACTTTTTGACATCTTTTGACCATGCCGGTCACGGATCAAACCGTGGATATAAACTTCTTGGAAGGGGATATCGCCCATTAGTTTCAAGCCCATCATGACCATACGCGCGACCCAGAAAAAGATAATGTCAAAACCAGTGACTAATACCGCCGTGGGGTAAAACGTGGTCAGTTCTTGAGTGGGTTCCGGCCAGTGTAAACTAGAAAAAGGCCAGAGTGCGGCGGTGAACCAAGTATCCAATACGTCTTCATCTTGGCGCAACGCGATATCAGCTGCTAAAGCATAACGCTGGCGAACGTCGGCTTCGTCATAACCAACATAAGCTTGATTGTTTGAGTCATACCAAACCGGAACCCGGTGCCCCCACCATAATTGCCGACTGATGCACCAATCTTCAATATGCGTCAACCACTGCAAATAAGTTTTCTGCCAGTTTTCAGGCACAAAACGTGGCTGGTTTTGCTGCTCTGCTTGGATGGCTGATTCCGCCATCGCTTGCATGCGCACGTACCACTGGTCAGTGAGCATCGGTTCTAATATCACTCCGGAGCGGTCGCCTTTGGGTAAATTAACGGTGTAGTTCTCGATCTTCTCCAATAAATCTAAATTTTGCAGATCAGCCACCACTTGTTTGCGCGCCGCGAATCGCCCTAGACCACGGTATTGTTGAGGCACATTTTCATTACAGTCCGCGGACAGGGTAAAAATATTAATGATTGGCAAATGATGGCGTTTAGCCATCTCATAGTCATTAAAGTCATGCGCGGGCGTAATTTTAACGCAGCCGGTGCCAAATTCTGGGTCTATTGCGGAGTCGGCAATAATAGGGATTTCCCGGTTAGTCAACGGTAATTTGATGTGCTTGCCGATGAACGCTTGATAACGAGGGTCGTCCGGATGTACGGCAACTGCCACATCTCCCAGCATGGTTTCAGGGCGAGTAGTTGCGACCACGATATGTGCAGAATTATCAGCCAGTGGATAACGCAAATACCATAAATGGCCGGATATAGATTCAGTGCTGACTTCTAAATCTGAAATAGCTGTATGCAGATGCGGGTCCCAATTCACCATACGTTTACCGCGGTAAATCAAACCTTCTTCGAATAATTGGATAAAAGCTGCATATGTGGCTTTAGTAATCACGGGGTCCATACTGTAATGTTCCCGTTCCCAATCTAACGAGGCGCCCATCCGCCGAATTTGCTGGGTGATAATCGAGCCAGATTGTTCACTCCACTGATTGACGCGCTCTAAAAATTTTTCCCGGCCCAGATCATGCCGGCTTAAACCTTCTTGAGCGAGTTGCCGCTCGACCACCATTTGCGTGGCGATGGAAGCATGGTCGGTGCCAGGTTGCCATAGCACCTGCATACCGCGCATGCGTTGCCGCCGAATCAAAGCATCCATTAAACTCAACTGGAAACCATGCCCCATATGCAAAGTTCCGGTGACATTGGGCGGAGGCAGCATAATACAATAAGGCTGGCCATTCCCCTTCGGTTTATATAATTGTTGCTCTTCCCAAAACTGGGTCCAGCGTTGCTCAATAGCACTAGGTTGATAGGTTTTTTCCATGGTGCAAATATACCGTGTGGTTACCAATCTGACAAGGACCGTTTCTGGAGATATCTATTTTATTCCCAGTGGGGATACTGTAGAATTTGTTTTATGAATTGTAAGAAAATATATATACCTTTTCTGCTGTTGACTATGCTCCTGGGAGGCTTAATTTCGATAACGTTAGGCCAAGATGCGAATTGGGATCTACAAAATTACCATTATTACAATGGATATGTATTCTTTAATGCAAGTCCTGTGCAAGATTTTTTAGCGGCCGGCGCTGCATCTTATTTTAATCCCTTGCCGGACGCGCTCAATTACTCAATGATAAAGCATTTACCGCCTAGATTAACTGGTTTTTTTCTAGGGGCGATTCAAGGCATTAATTTCTTTTTATTAGCTGTTATAGCGAATATCTGGATTAAGAAATCCAGTTCTTTGGTTGCTAGGTTGATAGCTGTTACCGCCATCTCGTTGTTAGGATTGATCAGCGCCAATGTGATTGGAGAAATAGGCGCCACTTTTAATGATCTCACTATCCCCATCTGGGTTTTATTATCAATATTGATTATTGGAGTACTGCTTAAGCCGGAAAGTACGGTTGAACGGAAATTCCTCTTGGCATTACTGGCAGGGCTGTGTCTTGGAGTGGCAGTAGGTTTAAAATTAACGATGGCTCTTTATTTTGTAGGCGCATTTTTTGCTTTTATTTCCCTCAAAAATCAGTATGGCAAATTAAAGATATCATCATTGTTTTTGCTAGGGGCGCTTTTAGGTTTTATGTTAGTAGATGGCTACTGGATGCTGTTATTATGGAAAAATTTCAGAAATCCAATTTTTCCCTATTATAATGAATTATTTCAATCTCCATATTACTATACTCAAAAAATAATAGATTATCGATTCTTCCCTCGCAATGTCATCCAGACTTTATTTTATCCATTTTATTTTTCTTGGAAAAGACTGGCTTCGGAAGTTCCTTTCCGTGATTTTCGGTTAGCGGCAGTCTATTTGTTGCTAATTATTTATGCCGGTAAATTATGTCTCACCAACCGCGGCCGTAAGTCCCTGCCCTTATGCGATGAGGATTGCTCGCAAAGAGAGTATACAAAATTTTTGATTATTTTTTTTGTTGTCTCTTATCTATTATGGCAGTTTCAGTTTTCTATTCAGCGTTATGCAATGGTATTGGATATCATGGCGCCATTATTAATATATATTTTAATTGTTAATATATTTACTGACTTAAGGGTTATTAATGTTACATTGTTTTTAACGTTCGTATTCTTAGCTGTTACGGTTAAACCCATGAAATGGGGAAGAGTAAAATGGACTAGTAGTTACTTTGATGTGCAAATTCCTCAACCCAGTCTATCGCAGAAAAAAGCAGTAGTGTTAATCGCAGAATCGCCTTTAGCTTACCTAAGGCCATTTTTTCCTCGGGATTGGCATTTTACTAATATCAGTTCAACTGGACCGGATTTGCCTTATTTTAATAAATTGATAAATATTTGGTCACAAAGTAATGAGAATCAATATTTTGTTCTTTATAAAGATAAACCTAAATCAGATTTAGTGAATCAATTAAATCCTTACGGTTTTAATTTATTAGGACCTTGCGAGTTGATCCAAACTAAACTCGGAGTTTACCGTATATGTCCAGTTTCAAAAAAACCGTAACGTATGGCAGCCTCAACGTCCCAAACGTCAGCATGGTTTATTGAGAACAGCTTACTTCATCAAGTGCTCTAAACTGAATATTATTATCTTCTAAAAATTTAAAGTCATGAACGGATCGATCGAAATATTGAGCTCCAATCAAACTATCGGACCTGAGCCCCATATTTATATTAACTTTTTCCAATAATTTCATGGAAGCATATAATATCCAATAAGGCAGTGGCAGCATTAAAACTTGTTTTTGATTAACAGCAGCTATAATTTTTACCATTTTTTTGAATGTTACCGGGCATTGGGAAGCGGCAATAATCGGAAAGGGAAAACTTTGATAATTGTTTTTAATTAAAAACAGGATTAATTGGAATAGATCTTCCAAATAACAAGGATAAAATAATTGATTACCATTTCCAATTAATGGAACAATAGGAAGTGATCGAACATATTTATTAATCGATCCAAAAATTCCTCTAGCGGTTTTGTTAAAAATTAAACCTGGTCTTAAAACAATGACGCCGAGATCCTTGCAGCTTGCTTCTATTAATAACTTTGCTTTTCCGTAATGTGATTTTGTTCCTTGAAAAGCAGACATGGAGGAAATAAATATAATTGTGCCAACCCCTGCTTTTTTAGCATGATGAAACAATTCCAAAGTACCTAAGACATTAATCTCATAAATTTCTTGAAAACGTTTGAGACTAAAATCATAAGCACAATGAATTAAAACATCAATTCCATTTAAGTCGTGAAGTTTATTTTTTTGACCGAGTTCGTAGGGAATTTGCTTATTCCTCCCCATTTCATAAATATTCCAATCCGTTTCTTGCCGCAGCCGCTTAACAAAATAAGAGCCTACGTAACCCCCGCTGCCAGTGACAATACAATTGATTGGTTTCATAAAATTGGACACTCCGTGGCGATACGATAGGCATTGGCCATTATGGTGAAAGTGATTGAATTAGCTGGGATAGAAGGAAAAATAGCCCCGTCGACAATATGCAAGCGTTTAAAACCGTTAACTCTGCCCAGTAGATCTGTTTGATAATGAGTAGTAGGTTTAGCACTCATTGGAAAACTGCCTCCATAATGATAAGAGCGGCCAACTTTACTGACTTTAAGCATAGATTTGATAGGGAAAAATTTTAGTAAGCGACTGTGTTTAGTTAAATGAGAAATAACGCGATTAATTTTAGCTTGAGTAGTGACGTTTTCAATCTTCGCTAATTTGACTGTTATTTCTGATATTTCTAATCCGCTTGCTACAACTTGTAATGAAAATTGATTTGAATCCTGGGAATGTAAAAATCCTTGAATGACAATCAAGCGAGACAACAGTGGCGATAATAATAATTTAATAAAAGGAAATAATCGACCAAATTTTCTTTGCAGTTTCTTTTGATATTGGTCCATATAGGTATAAATTTGTAAGTGAGCATCTTGGGATAAAAAATGATCATTTTTTAACTTTAAATATAATTGACATAATGTGTGCAAATTTTCTTGTTGAGGCTTATTGATTTTTTTAAATAAAATACAGGGAAACATAAAGTGTTGAGAATCTGCAAGCACGGCAGGTTCTTGATGTTGTCCTAATGAATTTAAAACAAGAGTTGTAGAAAGGATAGAACCGCAGGCAATAAAGACTTGAGAGCCGGGAATAGAATCTTTTTCCTTAACATGGCCTTTTAAAATATGCAGAATGATTCCGTCAGATTTTTCCTCAATTTTTTCGACAAAAACTCTATCTTTGTAGATGAAATTTTCGTTCTTTAGTAATTTATTTAAGCTATCAGTTGAAGAATAAATTAATAAACTCGGACAGCCGTATTGGCACATTCCGCAATAGCTACAATGCTGATTTTTAATATCTGCAAATCTGACTGCTAATTTTGCTGGTCCGTATTGAAAGCCAGAATTAGATAATTTATTTCCGGAACTTAGATAATGATCTAATAAGTATTTAGCTTGATCGCTGGGTTTATAATGAAAAGAATATTTTTCCTTTTCGTGTATTTGATTAGTAGCTATCGGTAAAAATTCTAGGATTTTTTGATAATAGGGCCATAATTTTTCGATTGTAAAAGGCCAATCGTGAAAATCATTTGGATGGTAGGTATCAACAAATGCCCCCCAGATATTACTCAATCCTCCTTTGGCAAAAGAAGGTTGACAATATATTTGGCCATCAGTGACGAAATTAACCAGTTGGTTTTGACGGTAGACATAATCAGAACCATAAGCCAGTTTAACATCATTATTCTTGCTCAATTCATATTTCAATTCTTTCAATAGATCGAAATTGGGTTGATTTCTAAATTGAGCTAATTTCAATTGAATTTCTTTATCCAACTCAACGCCAACATCCAACATAGTTACTTTCCGGCCTCTGGCGAGCAAAGCAGAAGCAGCGGCAATTCCGGCTGGTCCCGAACCTATAATATAAATCAATTCAATCACCTGCAAATAAAGTGGCTAGAATTAGAATAGCAATTTTGAGTAAATATAGGATAAATTAGTTAATTTATTAAGTCAAATCCCCTATTGATTGTATGGCTTAGCTTTGGCTTAATGAGCACATGGGAATTATCTTTCGATATATTACTAAGGAACTGTATACCAGCCTATTTGGAATCATTATGGTATTGCTGATTATTTTTATGAGTAATCAGTTTGTTCATTATGTGCATTATGCCGCCAGTGGCCACATTACCATGAGTGCGGTAATGCGCCTGATGTCGCTGCAAATCCCGTTTCTTCTCGGATACTTGATGCCGCTGGCGTTGTATTTGAGTATATTAATCGTATTTGGAAGATTATATTTAGATCATGAAATGACTGTGATGTCGGCATGTGGAGTTGGTCCGGGCAGTTTCTTAGCGGTGGTTTTAAGTGTGGGCATTACCATAACCATAGTGGTTGCTGGATTGATGCTATGGGTTGAACCGTTTCTGGATACCCAACGCATTAAGATTTTCTATGAATCAGCGGCTAAGGCGACAGTTGAAAAGGTGATGCCGAAACGATTCCAAACTATCGGCAATGATATCGTTTTTTATGCGGAGGATGTCGAACGCGAGAAACTAAAAATGCACGATATATTTTTCGCGCAGCGAAATAAGCCGAAACCAGATGGTACACGACTATGGGATATTACTATTGCAGAAAGTGCACAGGAAGCATATCAAAATAATGACCGGTATATGGTGTTTCAAAATGGTTATCGATACGTAGGAGAATCTGGATTAGCTAATTTCCAAACCATTCAATATCAAGAGTATGGCCTAAGGCTAGCTCAAGCACTGCCAACTCATAGCGGTTGGCCTAGCAACGCGTCCACGGTTGAACTATGGCCGCTGCGTAACGACCCTAAGGTCGCTGCGGAATTACATTGGCGAATGGCGATGCCGGTTTCAGCTCTGGTGCTTTCTTTACTAGCGTTCCCATTAAGCCGGGTAAACCCGCGAGGCGGAAAATTCAGCCAATTAATCCCGGCTATTTTGTTGTATATCGTTTATGGTAATTTCCTGTTTTTAGGCCGGGCCTGGGTGCGTAAGGGATTATTGAGTTTCGATGTCGGTTTATGGTGGGTGCACGGCGCAATGGCGTTGATTGCTATCGGCTTATTATTTTATCGAAAGCTTAAAAATGCGTATTCTTGATCATTACATCCGCTCCTCAGTGATTTGGGCAACTTGCTTAGTTGTACTGGTGCTATTGGGCATTGAAACTTTTATAGAGTTTATTGCTGAACTGCCGTCGATGGGAGTGGGTAATTATGATATTTTTTCAGTCTTCGCTTATGTTGGGATGCAAATGCCCTCTGATTTGTATCAACTGTTTCCGATTGCGGGTTTTATTGGCAGTTTGATTGGGTTAGGCCGTTTAGCGTCTACCAGCGAGTTGATTGTAATGCGCGCAGCCGGCGTGTCGATAGCCCGTATCGCCTGGGCGGTAGTCAAAGCAGCGTTACTAATGCTGGTGGTCATTACCATCGTCGGAGAATGGTGGGCCCCGACCTGGCAATACAATGCGTTGGAATTCAAAGAAAAACAAATGCAGCGCAGTATGAACCCCTGGGCCAGCCAGGCGTTATGGCTGCATCAGGGTCAAGCGTTTGTGCATATTGGCACAATTGTGTCGAAGCAGGAAGTGCAAGATATTACCCGTTTTGATTTTGATCAACAGAATCATTTGTTGTCATCGTTAACGGCGCACAGCGCCATTTTGCAAAACGGGGTTTGGCAATTAAAACAGGTCGATCTCACGCGATTGATGCCTACTAAAGCAGTCGTCATGCATTACCAGACTATGCCTTTAGGAGTTAAATTTCAGCCAGAACTATTGCAGGAAAAAACTCAATTGGAAACGGATCAGCAGACTATTTCAGCCTTATGGAAGAATATTCAATACCGGCGGCAGGCAGGTTTGCTGGCGACTGAATTGGAATCGGCTTTTTGGGCGCGGGTATTGCAGCCGTTAACCACAGTGGTCATGATTTGTTTAGGTGTGCCGTTTATTTTTGGTTCGTTACGCAGCGCTAGTATGAGCGCGCGCATTTTATCGGGTATTATCGTCGGATTTGTGTTCTACATGTTGAATCAATTTATAGGCCCGGTTGCTTTAGTGTACCAATGGCCGGCTTGGATTGCCGGGGCATTACCCACGGTGTTATTTTTACTGATCTACGCTGCTTTGTTGTCTCGAATAGAGTAATCAGGCGTTAAGGAAACCACAGTAATGAATCAACTTATTAAACAATTCTTTTTCTTTGGAGTTATTGGGGGTTTAGCAACTCTCGTTAATGCCGCTATATTTATTGTTTTAGTTGACATTCTTCACTTTGAGCCTTTACTGGGAAATTTTCTCGCCTTCTTGCTAGCAGTCATGGTTTCTTACTTTGGACATTCATGGTGGACTTTTAAGCATAAACAACATAGTAAAGAGAAAGTATTAAAATTTCTGTTAGTTGCTCTAATAGGTTTGGGAATTAATTCAACTTTTATTTGGTTTTTGATGCATCTTTTACATCAATCTGCTTATATCGCTGCGTTACCGATGATTTTGATTACGCCGTTAGCGACATTTTTTATCAATAAATTCTGGGTTTTTAAGCCAATAACTTGAATTTGATGATCTCATTTTCAAAGGCTACCTCACGGAAATTGAACGTTACCTGGTTTTCATGAAGTTGCCCTGATCTTATTCCGGGACTTCATGAACTCTTTTATAAGGTAGATAATGCGGTTTCCAAATCTGCCTATCGACTAAAAATTCAACGCTGCCTTGCAGTTCCACTTGTGCCAAACCTTCTTCAATGGCTGCTTTGGCTACGGCCACGGCTATCTGGCGAGAAGCGGCGGGCAGTTGCTCGATAGTCGGTAATAATCGGCCCGCTTGCCCGTTAGTACTTTCGCTGAGAGCGTGGCTAGCTGCTTTCAGCATATTCTCACTGACTTCTTTTGCTTGTATGGCGGTAACGCCCAAACCAATACCGGGAAAAGCAAAGTAATTGTTACACTGACTGATAGGATAGGTGCGGCCTTCCCAGATTACGTCTGCGAATGGACTGCCCGCTGCGATCAACGCTTTGCCATGAGTCCATTGGATGATATCTTCGGGAATTGCTTCTGCTTTTTCGGTAGGATTAGATAACGGCAAGATAATTGGCCGTTCTACAAACTGAGCCATGGTTTCAATAATTTGCTGGGTGAAAGCACCCCTAACTGCGGAACAGCCTATTAAAATAGTCGGATGAATGTTTTCGATAACCTCCAATAAAGAAATATGCTGTGGATTTTGCAAATTCCATTCTGCAATATCATTTTTGTTACGCACAAATTCTGCTTGGGCCTGTGAGACACCGGTCGAGTATTCTGTCAATAAGCCCTGGCGGTCGATAAGCCAAAATTTAGCTTTGGCCTGTTCAGCTGGAATGCCAGAATTGATCATTGCCTTAAAGATGCTATCCGCCACGCCTATTCCTGCTGAGCCAGCGCCGAAAATCACGATGCGCTGTTCGGAGAATTGAGTTTTAGTCTGAGCTAAAGCAGCCAGAATCACAGCTACAGCGACTACGCCTGTTCCTTGAATATCATCGTTAAAACTACAAATTTCGTAGCGAAAGTTCGCTAAATTGTTATAAGAATTATATGAGCCAAAATCTTCCCAGTGGAGAAAGACCTGAGGGAATAATTTTTTAACCGCAACCACAAATTTATTGATAAAAATGTCATATTCCTTACCGCTGATGCGTTCATGCCTCCAGCCGAGATACATCGGATCATTTAACAAAGTTTTATTGTTGGTCCCCACGTCTAACAAGACGGGGAGAGTGACATTAGGATCGATCCCACCAAAAGCAGTGTAAACCATTAATTTTGCTACCGGGATGGCCATGGCTCCTGCGCCTTGGTCGCCAATACCGAGCACGCCTTCGCCATCGCTGACTACGATTAAGCGGATTTCAGGGTTGCTGCGATTTTTCAAGATAAGTTCGATTAGATCTTGGTCTTCATAGGAAATATATAATCCACGAGGCTGAAAAAAGCGTTGACTGAATTGCTCAACGGCGTGACCCACTACCGGAGTGTAAATTTTCGGTAACATTTCCGCGGTATATTCGCTGATTAAACGATAAAATAACACTTGATTAACATTCAGTAGATAGTTCAGATAGATGTTTTTTTGAATTTCAGTTTCATGGCTTAAATACTGCAAATGCGCCCGCTTAACTTGCTCTTCCAGAGTTTCTACATGCGGCGGTAATTTGCCAATTAAACCAAATTCGCGGCGCTCTTGTTGGGTAAAAGCAGTGCCTTTATTCAATTGCGGGATAGTGAGCAAAGCTTTGCCGAAGACTGAAGTCAGCACCGTTTTTTCGCCATTGGCGGCGCGAACAGTTTTGAATTCTAACATGATCAATTCCTATTGAGGGCCTGCAAAGCTAATTGCGCGGCATAGCCGGTATATTGAGCTGGGGTTAACGCTTGCAAACGCTGTTTAACATCGCTTGGTAGTGGTAGTTGCTCAATAAAATTATACAACATTTTTTGATCGATGATGTTGCCTCGGGTTAGTGTTTTCAGCCGTTCATAAGCGTCCACCACTCCGTAACGGCGCAATACACTTTGGATGGCTTCGGCTAACACTTCCCAGTGTTGGTCTAAATCAGCTTGAATTTGCACGGTATTAACGGTTAATTTTTTTAAGCCTTTTAATATGGAGTGATAAGCGATCAATGAATAACCGGCCACAACACCTAAATTTCTAAGCACAGTTGAGTCGGTGAGATCCCGTTGCCAGCGGGAAATAGGCAGTTTTTCCGCTAAATGCGCGGCGAGTGCGTTAGCGACGCCTAAATTACCTTCGGAGTTTTCGAAGTCGATAGGGTTAATTTTATGTGGCATGGTTGAAGAACCAATTTCGTGTTCCACTTTTCTTTGCCCAAAGTAGCCTAGACTAATATAACCCCAAATATCGCGGTTTAAATCAATTAAAATGGTATTGAAGCGCATTAAAGTTTGGAATATTTCCGCTAAATAATCATGCGGTTCAATTTGGGTAGTGTATAAATTCGGCGTCAATCCTAAATGAGTGATAAAAGTCTCACTGACCGCCGGCCAGTCTATTTCCGGAGAAGCAGCAAAATGCGCGTTGAAGTTACCGACGGCCCCATTGAATTTGCCTAAAATGGGAAGTTGCCGCCAGGTTTCAAACTGCCGGTTTAAGCGCGCGATGACATTAGCCAGTTCTTTGCCTAAGGTAGTGGGGGAGGCAGGTTGCCCATGGGTGCGGGCTAACATCGGCAGTTGCATATGTTCGCGGGCTAGCAAGTTCAGTTGATCAATAATATTCAACATCGCCGGAGATAACACCTCTGCTCGGATTTGTTTCAGCATTAATCCGTACGCTAGGTTATTAATGTCTTCTGAGGTACAGCCGAAATGCAGGAAAGGAATAAAATTAGTCAGTATGGGATGATCTTTGATTTTATCATGCAAATAATATTCGACCGCTTTTACATCGTGATTGGTAGTTTGTTCAATGGTTTTAATTTTTTCCGCTGCCGCTAGATCAAAATTATTAATGATCTCTTCTAAAAATTGACGGCTATTAGAGTCCAACGGCGGCAATTGCGTGAAGTTCGGCATATCGGTTAAAGTGATTAGCCAGCGAATTTCCACTAGCAATCGGTAGCGAATCAGTCCGTATTCGCTAGCAATAGGGCATAACTCCATTAATTGAGTCCGATAGCGACTATCTAAAGGAGACAGGTTTTTTAAAGAAGAAACCTCCATAATAGGCCTCTAAAATTTAGGATTAGATTTGACAGCCTAACATATTTTTAGTTACTATGCGCTGGGTTTATCCATTTTCCAGAATCAGATTTTCATGATTGGTCTTTTGTGATTTAATGTATTTTAGATACAAATAGACTGGGGGTTTAATAATTAAATATGCAATATAAATGTTATGGTCACTTTTCAAGAATCATTTTCAAATTCAAAATTTAAGAGTAATGCAAAGTGGAAAAAGACTTTTACCGGGCTTTTGAAGATAGATATAGAGGTTCTCGAAATTTAATCAAATCGCGGTTAAGAGTATATTTGCCTTTTGTGGAAAAATTAAAAACTATAAACACTACATTAATGGCTTTAGATCTTGGCTGTGGTCGTGGTGAATGGTTAGAGATATTACAACAAGAAGCAGGGTTTAATGCGTATGGGGTTGATCTTGATGAAGGGATGCTTAAATTTTGTTCTGCATTGGATCTTTCATTTGCAAATCAAGATATTTTGGAATGTTTAAAAGAAACACCTGATGAAAGTCAACTGATTGTTTCCGCATTTCATGTTGCTGAACATTTACCATTTGAGCAATTATTACTTTTAATCCGTGAAGCGTTAAGAGTGCTAAAGCCATGTGGTTTATTAATCTTGGAAACGCCCAATCCTGAAAATTTGGTAGTTGGATGTAATACTTTTTATCTTGATCCGACTCATCAACGTCCACTACCATCTGCCTTATTAGCCTATTTGCCTGAATATTATGGCTATAAAAGAATCAAAATTTTACGTTTGCAGGAATCACCGGAACTGGTTACTGCGGAAACACTGCAATTAATGGATGTAATTGGTGGGGTAAGTCCAGACTATGCAATAATTGCGCAAAAAGATGGTCCTGCTGAGTTTTTTGAGAGATTTAACCCTGAATTTGAGAAGGAGTATGGATTAGACCTGCAGACATTGGCGAAACGTTATGAGATAGAAAATAAGGCTGAAGCAGCGGCTTTTTTTGATGAATTAGAAAAACAAAGCGCATATTTCAAAGCTGCAATAATGGCTGTTAAAATTCATTTAAAGAAACAGAGCGCTCGTGTACAACATATAGAACTTGATTTAGAAACTAAATTAGAGAGGCAAAATTCCGAACTGGCACTTTTAAAAAATAAAATTGAGGAAGTGGACCATCGAAGTCGTCACTGGCGAACAATCGCTGAGGAGGCTCAGCGGTTGACGAATGCGATTCAAGCTAGTAAATCATGGCGAATTACATTACCGCTACGAATTGTGGCTAAAAAGTCTCTCTGGTTAAAGAATCAGTTACGTTCATTACTAGTTTTAGCTGCTAATAAAGATAAATTTATTTATTCGAAATCTAATACCAAAAAATATATTAAACGAATATATGATGAACTTGAGCGGCGAAAATAATTAAATCAGAGAATATAATATGAGTTCAGGTCATGAGGTTAAATGTGTAATGAGCGCAGAGATCAATGAAAGCAAGAACATTGATAGATTATGTAACACTGATTTTTCAGAAAATTTTACCGATATTAAACCAGAGCCTAAGAGTAAAATTAAGATTGCAATCATTGATATGCAGCCAATAGAACCGCCAGTAGGAGGAGGGAGATTAAGATTATTCGGACTTTATCATGGATTAAATAAAAAAATTGAAGCTAAATATGTTGGCGCTTATGATTGGCCTGGAGAAAAATTTCGAAATCAAATGCTTACTCCGAGCTTGGAAGAAATAGTTGTTCCTCTTTCTGATGCTCATTATGCAGCAGTACAGCAATTGTCTGAGCGTGTTGGGGGGAAAACTGTAATTGATCTTACATTTCCTAGATTTTGTCATCTTTCTCCCGACTATATATCTAAAGCTATTGAAGTGATGAGTGATGCTGACATCGTGGTATTTTCCCATCCATGGAGTTTTCCAGCGTTGGAAAAATATCTTAAGCCAACTCAACTGGTAGTATATGACGCACAGAATGTTGAAGGCTTTTTACGTGCGCAACTGTTAAATCGAACTGCTTTAGTTGAATTTGAAATCTTGGAGGGTGTGGTAAAAAGTGAATACGATGTTGGTCAACGGGCTGATTTGATTATTACGTGCTCTCATGACGATAGCGAGCTTTTTGCTAAAATTTATGAATGGAGTATGGATAAAATTTGTGTTGTACCTAATGGAGTTATGGTTTCAAAAATAATGCTACCTTCAATTCATGAAAAACTGCAGGCAAAGCAATTATTAAATTTATCCAATAAAAAAATATGTGCAATATTTATGGGTAGTTATTATAAGCCTAATGTCGAAGCAGCTAATTTTATTATTGATGAACTTGCATCTTCTTTGCCTGAAATTGATTTCGTAATTGCAGGTGGAGTAGCTGGCGCTTTCCAGCGCAAATTACCCAGTAATGTAATAGTGACCTCTGCTTTTATTGTAGAATCTGAAAAAATTTTATGGCTACATGCAGCAGATATAGCAATAAATCCAATGTTTACCGGTTCAGGCACCAATATTAAGATGTTTGATTTTATGGCTGCGGGATTGCCTATAGTAACTACGGTAACTGGGGCGCGAGGCATTATTAAGTTAGAAACAGCTTCTATATTATTAGCTGATCGTCAAGACTTTGTTTCTAAAATTAGATATTTAATTTCAAGTGAAACTTTTCCTAATTTGGGCCTTTTAAATAGAATTCGCGTCGAGAGTGATTTTGCATGGGAAAAAATCACTCAAATTTTGGGAAACACTTTATTAGGAAGATTCCATAGAAAATTTAACATCGCCGCCCCGAAATCCGAGAGTGGATTTCGGTTGGCGTTTTTTAGTACTATAGGAATGAAATGTGGCATTGGTGAATATACATTACGCTTAATTGAAAATCTTCCGCCTGAAGTATCTAAATTAATCATTACTTGTGATAGTCCATCGACAATTTTAGATATACCTATTGGTTATGAGGTGGTTTTAGGATGGCACTACGATAATATTAAATATACTGATAGTACGATCTATCCTGATTTAGTTAATCATCTCAGAGAATGGCGAGCTAATGCAATATTATTACAATATCATCCGGGATTTTTCAGAACCCGGGTTCTCTTGCAGTTTTTGCGGGCTGTCCTTAAAGCAAATATTAAAATAATTGTTATAATCCACAATATTAATCGGTGTAATATTGATGTGTTCAAAACTCTAAGCCGTCAAGGAGTTAAATTTCTTTCACATAGTCGCAGAGAAATTGCTTATGCTGCTGGGTCTGGTTTGAATATAGATCTTATTCCAATGGGGATAGTATCAGAGTCCAATTTGCCATCAAAGACATTAATGGGACGTGATTTTAAGATTAATCCCCCTGTTATTGCTACTACAGGATTTTTGCGAAGACACAAAGGAGTGGTTAACCTTATTCATGCAATAAGTTTAATGCAGATTGCTTATCCTGGCACAAGATTATTGATTCAGTGTGCTTTATATTCTTCTGCAGACTCTGAAGAAACTTTTCTTGATTGTAAAAATGCTATTCATGAGCATGGTCTTGATAAACTTGTAGATATTAATATTGAATTTTTGCCTATTAATGTTGTGCATGATAATTTACGCAAAGCGGATATAGGTGTGTTGGCATATTTGGCAAGTGATGAAGGTGGAAGCGCTAGTGCGTCAACCTGCTTTTCAGCGGGATTACCTGTAGTGGTTTCAGATGCGCAAATCTTCAAAGAATTAAATGATGTTACTTATCAGCTTGAGGATACATCTCCTACGTCTATTGCAACATCATTGATAAAAATTTTTAGTTCTTGTTCTTTATATGACCAGCTAAGCAAAAAATCTCATGATTATACGAATAGGGTTTCATATAAAAATATTTCTAGAGAGATAATTCAACTTTTTCAGGAAAGCTAATCAATTAGGGGCTGTATTTCAGGAAGTAGCGCCATGTATCTTCACACATTTGTTGTGGAGTTAGTTTAGCTTTCCAGCCTAGAATTTGGAATGCTTTTTGAGAGTCGGCCCAGTACGCTGGCAAATCTCCATCGCGGCGACTTACAAATTCATAAGGTATTTTGCAGCTTGTTGCGGTTTCAAAAGCGGTTACCATTTCTAATACGGATGTACCTTGTCCGCTTCCAAGATTAACGACGAGAAAATTGGATTTTTGGTTAAGATAGTTTAACGCAGCCAGATGACCTGTAGCAAGATCCATCACATGAACATAATCACGCACACAGGTTCCATCTGCAGTTGGATAATC
Source organism: uncultured Pseudomonadota bacterium (assembly GCA_963697455.1). Taxonomy (GTDB): domain Bacteria; phylum Pseudomonadota; class Gammaproteobacteria; order Coxiellales; family Coxiellaceae; genus JAFEDN01. Next base: position 94,885 of record CAVOOI010000032.1, read on the forward strand.
ATTGCCAAAAATACAAAGTTTAGAATAATATCCAGTAGCGACCTGAGTTAAAAACGGCATTAAATTATTGGGGATACCCTGTGGTTCTTCGCCAAGGTAGCCGCTGGAATGAGCCCCTACGGGATTAAAATAGCGTAAACAAGCTATTCGCCAACCAGGTTCTGCATTAAAAAGATCTGATAAGATATCTTCTACAATCATTTTGCCCCGTCCATAAGGATTGATAGGTGAGCGAGCATGATGTTCTTGGTAAGGAATGGTAGGAATGTTACCATAAACGGTTGCGGAGGAGGAAAATACTATATTTTTTACATTTGCTTTATGCATCGCGCGCAATAAGCAAAGAGAACCATTAACATTATTGTCATAATACAAGAGTGGTTTAGCAACAGATTCCCTTACAGCTTTAAGTGCAGCAAAATGAATTACCGCTTCAATAGGATATTGAGTGAAAATTTGATCTAATAAAGATTCATCTCGAATATCTCCATGGATGAAGCTAGGGCGAAATCCTATGATTTTCTCCAGTCGGTCTATCACTGCAGGCTGGCTATTACTTAAATTATCAAGGATAATCGGATGATAACCCTCTTGGGCTAAAGTTATACAAGTGTGTGACCCAATAAATCCGGTTCCCCCTGTTACTAAAATAATTTTACGCATAATTTAACCTGAATCTAATTCACACTTTTTTCAGAGCCTGTTTCCTAGCTGAGGATACTCTACCATGGCAACCGCACTGAACTAAAACTCACACAAAACGTTCAATTTTCGTTCAAGCTGGACGAAAAGTGGACGTTAATGGGTTTCAATGCGATTGCCATGGATACTCTACTATGCCAGAGCTGATGCTTACATTCAAGGGCAGTACATATCATACTCCAGCAGCAATTCCCGCTGAGTTAATAACCGGGAATTGCTAGAAGTGTATAATATATGCTTTTTGCGCGCCGATGAGATGAGCATTGCAAATGGCGGTAATCACATTATTGTGTTATTATTCTCCATATTTTTTGGCCTGCAAATTCTAACTAAAATAGGACTGGTGATAATAATTCATCTGCACTAGTACCTTTTTATCAGGAGTTAAAATTATGAATCACATTTGGTTGGACGTAACTGATTTGGTGAACTGGAATTGGAACCGTCCGCCGATAGGGGTTATCCGAGTAGAGCGGGAATTAGTTAGGTGGAGTTTACATCACCTAAGGGAAATTAAGTATTTTAAATACGATTCAGACCAAAGAAAATTTCTAGTAGTTGAAAAGGATGCAATTTCAAATCAGTTAGGTTTGTCATACTGCGATCTTGCTGCAGTATCCACAAATTGCATGATCCAGCCACAGAATGACGTACTTTTGTGTGGCGAGAAGCTCTTTTCTAATGATGGTTTTAGTTATCGATCAGAAATTAAATCCCTTTTATTTAATATTTTAAAAAATAGTTATAGATTGTTATTAGCTTTTGTTGCGACTTCTTATCGTCCGCGCCTTAATGCTTTGATAAGAGAAAGAATAAACGGGTTAAGAAATTTAAAATATCGTTTTACCTGTTGGAGTAAATCAATCAATAAAAAACATAATATTTCTCATCCTTTTGAGGAGCATGATATGATTTTGTGTGCAGGAATGACATGGAATTATGCCTCTATAAATGATGCTATCGCTGTTATCAAAAGTCAGATGATACTGAAGTTTTATGTTTTTTGTTATGACCTTATTCCCTTTAAATTGCCACATTTACGGGTTATAGATGCAGATTGTTCTCTAAAATATTTTTCAGGAATAGCCAAAAATGCTGATTATATATTTTGTGTTTCTAAATGTACTGAACAAGACTGGCGGGACTTTACAAGTAAAATAAAGGCTTCCCACGCAAAATCTGGGATTGTTTTATTAGGTAGTCAAGTGCGCCCTGAGGAGATGAATGGCCAACCGGAAACTCATGATCTCGTAAAAACTGAGTATATTCTTTTAGTGTCAACCATTGAAAAACGAAAAAATCATGAATGCATTTATAAGGCGTTATTATATCTTTTAGAAAAAGGAAGAAAAAATTTACCGAAACTGGTCTTTGTAGGATCTAAAGGTTCGGGGGTGACAAATTTCCTATCTGATTTGGGAAAAGATCCAAGAGTTAAAGACAAAATTATCATTTTTTCTGAAGTGAGTGACAAAGAATTAGAAATATTATATAAAAATTCCTTATTTACTGTGTTTCCTTCATATTACGAAGGGTGGGGGTTGCCGATAGCTGAATCTTTAAGTTATGGTAAAATGGTCATTGCCTCTAATGCTTCTTCAATCCCCGAAATAGGGGGAGATTTAGTAGACTATGTGCATCCGCACGATATTATGGGGTGGGCAGAGCGGATTGCTTTTTATCTGGATCATCGAGATGAGCTAACTAAAAAAGAAAGACTCATCCGTGAAAACTATACCAAAAATTCTTGGGATAATTTTGGGCAGCAAGTATTTTCTAAAATAATTCTATAAAAGGGCTGATGTAATGACGGATTCAATTATAGACCAAAAAACTATCCCTACAATATGGCTTGATATAACTTGCTTCGTTCAGTGGGTTAGACCACCTATTGGAATTATCCGAGTAGAACAAGAGTTGATTAAATGGAGCATTGCCAATGTAATGAATATAAGTTTTTTTGAATATGACTCTGCAAGTAGGAACTTTATTACGATTGACAAAAATCTAATTTTATCTCGATTTGGTAGTCAAAAATTTCTTTTTAGTAAATTTAACACTGATTTAAAGCATAATATTAAAAAAATTATTCGTGATTTTTATGGAATTTTTCAAATCTGTGCGGCTTTGCTATTTAGAAAAAGAAATTATTCTAGACCAAAGTCAGCTTTGAAAAAAGAATCTGGGCAAATCCAGCAAAGTGAATTACTACATCCTTTTAAAAGTAATGATATTATCCTCTGTGTTGGAATGAGTTGGAATCATTCCTATTTAAATCAAGATATTTTAAGTATTAGAAGTTCTATAAAATTAATTTATTATACTTTATGTCATGATTTAATTCCTGTAAAATTTCCGCATTTATGCACGGTCAATTCCGAAATTTTTTCTCGCTATTTATTTGAGTTAAGTCAAGGGGATCATGTATTTTGCTATTCTCTCAGCACAGAAAAAGATTACAAAGAATTCGCTCGAGAGATGAAAATTCCCTGCCCACCTACATCGGTTGTAATGCTGGGATGTGAAATTTATCAAACAGATAAACCCTCTTCTAAAAAAATTAAATTATTAAATACTCCTTTTATCCTGTTTGTGTCAACCATAGAAAGAAGAAAGAATCATGAATGTATTTATAAAGCTTTGCTTAATTTGATAGAATCTGGTCGGAAAAATCTGCCAAAATTAGTTTTTGTAGGCATGAAGGCTTGGGGTGTCGAAGATTTACTATCAGACATTGACTTGGATCCGCGAGTGCAAGGATCTATCTTAATTTTATCTGAAATTAGCGATGCTGAGTTGAGTGGATTGTATCAAAATGCTTTGTTTACTGTGTATTCCTCATGCTATGAAGGATGGGGACTGCCAATTGCAGAATCGTTAAACTATGGAAAAATGGCGATAGTTTCTTCTACTTCGTCGATGCCGGAAGTAGGTAGAGACTTGGTAGATTATGTTCATCCTGATGACATTATAGGTTGGGCAAACCAGATTGCTTTCTATTTAGATAATCCTGATGAATTGGCGAAAAAAGAAAAAAAATCCAGGAAACATATCAAAAACATTCCTGGGAGGATTTTTGTGTCCAGATTTTTACTAAAATTGCCCAAGATCAGCTAGTGGTAATTCCTGATGAAAATGTGACAAAATAAGTGATTCTAAAATATGGCTTGATGCAATGAAACTATACAGATAACTATTGTATAAATTTGCACACACAGATCTACATGCTGTTAGTTACGTTGCAACTAGAGTGAAATGGAATTTTTATGCATGTTATTACGATCACAACTACAAATTATGTATTAAATACATTAAGATTATGCCGGAGTTTAAAGAAGCTGCATCCATTATGGCATGTGATCGTATATATTGATGATAATAAATTACAATCATTTTTTTTATCAATAGGTTGCGAGACTAAGCTGCTTTTGGAAATTAATGAATTAGGGGTGAAAAGAGCGAAGTTTTTTGCCTATGCCGATGCAATAAAAATTGGCAGTTTTCTTTATTTGGATGCAGACATTATTGTTTTACAAAAACTGGATGGATTAGTTGCAGGCAATCATTTAACAGTTTGTCGCGATAGATTGACCGAATGTAGTTTTATTGCCGATCCTTCAAAGCCTTGGGTTGGTCGACCTGAACTTTCCGGTGATTTTTATTTTAATAGCGGAGTTTTTTATTCTCCTGCTCATTTACGTTGTTTTTTTGAACATTGTCTGGAAGCTGCAAAAGATGATAATGAGTGGGAATCGCTTATAATACTCGGTAAATTATATGACAATCATTTTCTTTGTGCAAAAGTTGCCGAACAGAATCTACCCATAAACTTTGTTTCAGAATATCAATATAATTGGCAGGGCTTTCGTTCTGGCTTGACTTTGAGGGTAATCGCAGATAATGATGGAAATTTATATAACATTGATGTGAATAAATTGCTATGTTTGGTACATTTTGCCGGCATTGTTGAAATTGATCTTTATATTCAAACCTTGCCAACATATCTCCAAACAATATTAGCGAACGCTGTAAATGACCATACGGTAGGTATTTTGGAGTGCATAAATTCTCAGTTTTGGAGATTATCCGATCTTGAAGACCGTGCAAAAAATATATTGCCAAGTCCTATTTTTTATAACTTTAGAGAGATAAAATTTAAAGTTCAAGTTATAAACATTTCTGAGCGAGAGTCCTCTGCAATTAATTTATCTTTAAAATTAAAAAATAATGGAACGGTTACTATTCCATTTATCGGCTTGGAAAAATTATTTTTCTCATTTCATTTATTGGATCTGGACGATAAAATTATTCAATGGGATCATCCAAGGTATGAGTTACCGGTTAACCTTGCCCCTGAAGACTCTTTTGAATTTAATATTCGAATAGATGAATTAAGTAACTATGACTGTTTTATTGTTTTTGATTTGGTAAAAGAAGGATTTTTTTGGTGGTCTAACTTAACCGCTCAAAAATGTCCTAGAGTGGATATGAGAACTAGAATATAACAGATGGAAAAAAATGAAACCAAATTATCCGATAGCATTAAAAAAAAGGGACATTTAGGTCGACGAAATCGTTTCGAGGTTAAGAGAGCCTGGAACGTTGGGAAAAGAAAAACCACCTATGAACTCAACGTGAACTGGCCTCTGTATTATTATACAGCTACAGCTATAACTGTACGGCCGTCAGGCAAATTAAATTTCATGTTGCTGGGATAATTATTCAAGATCATTTGATTTATAGCTAACCCAGGTAGTTTTGTCATTTGATATAGGGGATATAAAATTTCAGGAACAATGTCTAGTTCGAGCGGCTGCTCAAGAGCTTTAGTTTTGACTACCACAAATAATATAGCCTTAATTGATAAGTGCTGGTACCCAGTAGATTGTGATAATGTTAGATTGATTGGATACCAACGCATTTCATCAATTACTTTTCTAGCTTGAGTATTCAATACCAACCCAGCCACTATATTCACTGGTTGTGCTTTTAGGTAAGTAGCAAAAGAGACGTAATTTTGTATGAAAAAACTTTTAGGATCTAATATACTTATGCTGTCTGCCGGCAAACTGAAAATACATATCTTATTAAAGTAAACGCATTCGCTATCACGCTTAATAACCAAATTTAAATTTAATGGATAACTGTATCCGGGTATAATAATAGGCAGATGATGGCGTTGTGTTTTAATTAATTGATCTCTATATAGCTCTTGGGTATTAACTAATAAAGCTTGAAAGAAATAGATTGGTAATGTTGAAATGATAATCAGCAATAAAGCAATTGCAATTTTACGAAATTGCGCGGTAAAGTAAGGTTCCGCAAGATTAGTTAAAGAGGCCAGTAGAAATAGACTAGTCCCATACCGCGTATCATGTACGCTAGGAAATCCCAGAGCATAAGAGAAAGCCTGATTGCCTAGCCAAAAAGCCAAAAAGAGTAGCAAGGGAATTGTTAGATTACGTAATGAGAGTCTGGCAGCAATTAAAAGAAAAATAAAAAAAAGGACGAGTAGGAAGCTATTTTGGATAAGAGCAAAAGCGGTAATCCTGAATGACTGAATAATCTTCACTAAAAAAGAAGTGTGAGTTACATATTTATATGGGTCACCTGAATTATAATTTAACAAATGAATATGGGGGCCTGGCGCAAGTACAATAAACAACCATCCAACGATTAGTCCAAGTATAGCAGTAATGCTCCAGTTTGGAATTTTTTCTTGGTATTTAAATTTATAGAGTATAAGGCACAGAATACTCACGATAGCAACGGCTGGGGGAATATCTTCCACAGTGAAACCAGCCAATAACCCAAACATAAAAAAAATTAATGCCCAGACTTTACTATCTGCGATATTCTTTTTTCTTATTAAGTTAAGATATGGAATCAGTAACATGGCAGGGATTAAGGCCAATAGATGATTGGCGCCGTCAGCGACTGAGAATAATGTATATCTGGTACCTATATCTGTTGAAAATAAAAAAAAGCTACAAAAAATGGCAACTAAGATTAAAGTATCCGGCCTTTTTTTTTCGTGAAATAAGGGTAGACGACCTAATCCCATTGTGAAAATAGTGATCACGGTTAATAAAATCCAGGCAGCAGAAAATAAAGGATATAATAATTTATAATTGTCAGCTAATAAAATGCCCAGCAGCTCTCCTGGCCGGGAATTATGATTGAGATAAGACCATTTAAAAAATTTAAAAATGAAAGTGAAATTTTTATTGTGGAAAGCATTCATCCATATGTCATCACTTTGGTAGGGTATTAACCTTACCAGAAAAAACATAAACAGAAACATGGCAGCTAATATTAAGTAGTGCCATTTAAGATGTTTGACAAAAACCAAATAATTTTTGTGGATTTTACTAATCATCTACTTAAAGTGCTCCAAGTCGACAATACGTATGGTGGGATTGCTAAAAGCGAAAGATTCATATTTTGGTTTAATTTCGATATAAGCATAATGCTTAAAAATAAATTGATACCAATTGCCAAGAATATAATTTTGTGATGTTTTGTCTGGTTCATTTAAGGTATCTAAATAGCGCTGATAAAAAAAACTACTAAAGATGAGATAATGAATATGGTTTTCTTTCGCCTTTTTTATAGTATTTAAATCATTAAAAGAAAACATTAAGGGCATTGTTTTGGTCTTATTATTAACAAATGTATAGAATACAGTACCGGATACGGCTATTTTATCTGACGTGTTATTAAACCATTCAGTGGTCTCGACCCGGGTATCTTTGGGTAAGTAGTAATCTAATTGCAAAGTTTTATAAAATGGAATTCCGCAAGATAATATCAAAAACAGGATTGTTGCCAGTTTCCCAACGATTTCATTATTACTATATTTAATACTTAGGTATTGATGGGTTTCTTTAAATACAAGAACAGTGAATAAAATAAAAACTGGGCTAAGCGAAAGCATATATCTCATAAAGTCAGGATATGGTTTTAAAGGAGAGGATTCAAAAATTAAATAGTTCACTAATACGTACAAGCAAAGCAGTTTAACTACAAAAATTTGCGTTTTCCAATTAATAATTGTTAGTATTAACCCAAAACAGCCCAACAACGTCAATGAAATTGTAATTCCAGGAATAATACTGTGTAATAAATGAAAACAAAAGTAATGTGACCAAGGGTAAATAATAATATCATGACCTCTTTTCGCATGTAACAATTCGAATTTTAATCCATTTTCAAAAGAGCCATAATGAGTTAGCAATGGATAATTTACTAGAGCAAAAATCGCTAATGCGAAGCACGAGATGCCAACTGATTTTAAGTAATAGGGAATAGTGTTGCTTTCTGAATCTAATAGAGGTACTACCGGTAATAATAGAACTAACAGAATGCCGATGTATTCCGCCGAAAATGCTAGACCTAATACTATACTTAAGAGTAAGGCGTTTAGGAAACTTTTTTTCTCTTTAAAATTGAAGAGCTGATAAATAAAAAATAATGCGAATGCGGTAAAATAAATACCTTCTTTATAATAATGGGCATGTATCACTAAAATAGGGGAAACAGCGCAGACAAATGCTGTGATCAGTGCGTAGCTTTCCTGCTTGAAAGCTTTTTTAGCAATATGATAGATTAAAAATACGGTTAATGTACCAAAAATTGCAGAAATTGATCTGCCTAATATAATTAAGCTCTCTGGAGTTTTAAAATGAAATACAAGATTTACAATTCTTGTTAATTGCAACATTAAAATGGGATGCATAAAATCTTGAGTATTTTCTAGCAAAAAACTAATCTTTTTTGGTTCATCGGCATGAAAACCCAAAGGAAAGTGATTGTTATAGGAATTCATTAAGAATGATAATATTAGCAGCAAGAACAGAATGGCATGAGTACGCCATATACAAAATGATTGCTTAAAAAATCTTGTAGAGAACAATAATGTTGAACTATTCATAAAAAATATCATTTTCTTAGCCTGGCTTTAATGTGTAGTTAATTCCTTTAAGCCCTTGAAGCTATACCGATATTAAAATTATACAGGTCTATCAATCTTAATAATAGATGATGACAATAGTGGTAACTATTCAGCCGGTGGATAAGAATGCCCACTTTTGGTTCAGATTTCGACGAAAAATCGTCCTCAAAATGCTCACATACCGATGGATGTTCCACTTTTTCGGCTGCAATTTATCGAATCTGAGCCAAAATTGGACGTTGCCTGTCCCCATAGGGGATCATTGCTGCGCCCCAGCTTGGCTGGGGCGCAGCATATAAACCAGGAAGCAGTTCTCGCCTGAATAGTTACCAGTAGTGGCCGAGTTGCTCTTATGTTATTATATGGTAACCATTAAAATTGACCGTTCTGCGTTTGTCAAGTTAGGTGCGAGTAGTTACATTTATGATAAGAATAATTTCCCATGAGAGTTGGATGAAATGAATAGCTCTAAAATATGGATTGATGCAACTTCTTTTATTAGGTGGCGGCGTCCTCCCGTTGGAATTATTCGAGTGGAGCAAGAATTAATTAAATGGAGTTTGAATAACGGGATAAATGTGAGTTTTTTTAAGTATTGTCCTGTAAGACATAAATTTGTTATTGTAGATAAAAGCATTATCTTATCCCAATTGGTTAACCAAAAATTTTGTAGAAATAAAATTAAAATTGAGATAAAGAATTACGCTAAAGACATTATCCGTGATTTTTATAAAATTTTGCAAATTTGCATAATTATAAGATCAAAACGGAAAGGTCATTCTACACCAAATTCATCTTTTGAAAACGTCCGTAAATTAACTTACCCTTTTAAAGAAAATGATATCATTCTTTGCGCGGGAATTAACGCCCGTCTAAACCAAGATATATTGAGTATTAAAAATTCTTTGAAATTATCTTACTATGCTGTTTGCCATGATTTAATTCCTGTAAAGTTTCCTCATTTATACGTGGGCGACCCTCAAAAATTCTCTCACTATTTGACTGAATTAGGTAAAGGAGTTGACAATCTATTTTGCGTTTCTCAATGTACGGAACGGGATTTTAAAAACTTTGCTTTGGATATGAAATTCCCATGCCCTTCTACATCCGTTGTAACGTTAGGTTGTGAAATCCGTCAAACTTATTCATTAGACGCTCCTGGAAGAATGAAATTGTTTACGAGTCCTTACATTCTTTTTGTATCAACTATTGAAAGAAGAAAGAATCACATATCTCTTTATAAAGCCTGGTTAAATTTAATAGAGTCTGGACGAAAAAATTTGCCGAAATTAGTGTGGGTCGGAATGAAGGGTTGGAAAGTTAAAGATTTATTGTCAGATATTAATTTAGATCCGAGAATTAAAGAATCCATATTTATCTTGTCTGAAATCCGCGATGCGGAGTTAAGCGAATTATATCAAAATGCATTATTCACGGTATATCCTTCCTATTATGAAGGGTGGGGCCTGCCGATTGCTGAATCGCTTAATTATGGAAAAATGGCGATAGTCTCATCTAGCTCGTCAATGCCGGAAGTAGGTAAGGATTTAGTAGATTATGTTCATCCTTATGATATTGTAGGTTGGGCCAAGCGGATCGCTTTCTATCTGGATAATCCTGATGAATTGGCGAGAAAAGAACAAGATATCCGCGAAAAATATCAAAAACATTCCTGGGAAGATTTCAGTAAGCAGATCTTCACTAAAATTGCCGAAGATCGGCGGGGTTAATAAACCTATTCCGTGGGCTTCCAGCGACATCCGCCTACTCGCAGGCTTTGAAAAAACGGGTCCTGGCGTTGGCGGTTTTCCGTACTCATTCCGCTTCACTCGCTGGCGCTCCCGAAGCTCCATTCCGCGCGGATCAACTCACCCAGCACAGGACCCGTTTTTCAAAACCTGCGAGTAGGCGAATGTCGCCGAATACTGCGGAGTTCTTTTACTGTTGTTCTGCGGGGGCGTTCCGTATTGTATCTAATAAAGGATGGTTCCAGATCATTATAAAATTATCTTTGTAGGTTAGTATTTTTGCCGGCGGGCCAAATTGCTGGGTTAATTTAGCAGTACAGGATTGAATGTCATTACATAGGCTGTATCCTTTTTCGACGATGATAAAGGTTTCGTTTGTGTCGGTAGGAAGATCGTTGGGCAAGTACCAAAGCTTTGAAGTTTGAAAATGTAGTGAGGAAGTTACCGTACCGTTTTTTTTGGAAAATTTAATAGATCGTACTCTGATTTTATTTTTTGATAATAAAGTGACTATATTAGCCTTCCAATAATCGGCGTAGCCATAAGTTAAATGATTAGTAGATAAAAAATTGGTTAAAGAGGTAAATTCGTTTTCTTTTATATTGGTGGGTTGCTTCCAGAGCGGATAGGTTGAACTGATACTGGTAAAAACATAAAGTAAACTCACTGTTGTAAGCGCGATTTTTAAAGCTTTGTGGAAAGTATGCCAGTAAAATTCAATGCTTACTGCAATACCTAATATCAGCAGAAATAGTAAGTTGATGAGATAGCGGCTAAGGTCAATAGTCCAGAGTTTTACACCTTCAGTATTTAATAGGCAAAAACTAACCATTAGCAACAGAAAAGAAAAAATAATCGTCAAGAAAAAATTCAAACGCACAGGATTTTCTCGAACCAATGTGATTATGTCAATGGCTATTGCTGAGCTTAATATGAAAATAATAATGATGCTCAGTTTTTTTACCAAAAAGAGGTGAGAATGGCTAATTTGAAGAAAGTCAGGAATTAAATTAAGTAACCCGCCTAAAGCCTTAAGGAAAAGATCAAAATTGGCAAATAAATAAGTGAAGCTGAAAGTGGAAAGTTCGGTGGATTTGACATAAGAGAAAATGCCAAAAAATTTGGTTGCTATAATTAATAACGCCAGCATAAGCGTTACTATCAGCCACGCATTATGATTTATTTTATGAGTTGGTTGAGAACGAATAAGCAATATGAACTGAGAAAGAAGAATAGGTATCGCATAGCAAGGTAATAACCAGGGATCAGATAAACCCGCAACCACGATACAGAAAAATATAATGACCAGATGAAAAAAACGAGGGTTTTTCATCCATTTAATTACGAAAAGAAAACATATTAAGCCATATAAGTTAGTAATATTGTGTGAAATCGGAAATGCGATCATTCCATATAAATAAGTGAAGTAATTAGAAAAGAGTAAAACTACCGGTACTAAGATTGAGGCAATGCGCGCATTGATGCTGTAGGCGATTAATCCGCAAAGTATTACATTGGCTAGAAAAATAAGATAGCCAGACCATAAAATTACCTTAGTATTAGCGCCAAAAATTTCAAATAAGAGAAAATGCAAGGGAAGTAAGGATAGTAGCCAATTATCGATGGTATACATCCAGCTTTTAACGAAAATCCAGCCATATTGATGAACCCCATCCCAAAGTATGGCAGTGTCGGCTACATCTGAATTAACGAAGGTAAGAGCAAAACTGGCTTTAAAACTATTATATAGACCCAATAAGAGGAGGAGCACTCCCAAGGTTAGAAAGATCCATGATCTAAATTTTGGATATAACATGATATCAACTCCATTTATATTAGCTTTTTGTAGACTTCCAGTGTCTGCTGGGCGCACTTTTCCCAGGAAAAATTTGTAACTTGCGATAATCCCATTTGAATTAACCGGTTGCGCAAGTCTGGTTTTTCAATCAGCTCTAACATGGCTTCAGCAATGTCCGTTTCTGAATAAGGATCCACTAAATATGCGGCTGCACCTGCAATTTCGGCGGTAGAGCCAAAGCGAGAGGTAATGACGGGGGTTGCAGAAGCAAAGCCTTCGAGAACAGGAAAGCCAAATCCTTCTTCTAAAGAGGGATAAAGTAGCATAAAAGCGCTTTGATACAAGCAGCGTAGGTCATCAAAAGGAATATATTTTAGCCAGGAAAGCTGGCCGGTCTTTTGCAGTTGATTAATTTTTTCTAGTAGAGATTGGGAGGTTAGCGTGGAATGTTCTTTGCCGACAATAATCAGATTAAAATTTTGAGTGATGGATTTTGGCAAAGCAAGATAAGCATTAATCATTCTTTCAATATTTTTTCTAGGCTGTAATGTACCAACTGTTAAAAAAAATGGTTTATTGAGTTGATATTTTTTCAAAACTGCTTCGCGTGTAAGTTTATCGATGCGCTGATGCCAAATTGCGGATAATCCATAATAAGTGATGGAAATTTTTTGTTCAGGTATTTGCCAATAATTGACGATATCGGCAACAGCGGCATGACTACAGGTAATCACGTGATCAGCTTGTTTTGCTAATTTCTTTAGTAAAATCCCTTTTAAGCGGCTAAAATTTTTAGAGCCATGTAGCCATTCCGGGTGCTTGAGCATAATGGCGTCATGAATAGTAGAGATAGTAGGGACGCCTTTTATTCGCGGCACTAAATAATTAGTGATATGCAGTAAATCTATTTTGTTTTGAATATTATTATAAAAATTGCCGGGAAGCAGAGAATATAAGGGATTATTAGTTGAGTAAAAATTTATGGCTTGCCGCGGAGCCTGGATCATGGTTTCAGCTAATTGTTTAAAATAAATTTCTTTTATCTGTACATTTTGCTCAGCCATGGCTTGACAAAGATTAACGGTATAGGTGCCTATCCCATCAATATTCTTGAGATTCCGGTTTATTGTGCAAACTGGAGTGACGGAAATGCCTATTTTCATTGTATATATTATTCATCCTTAGATTAAAGCCTTGCTTGAGTGTGTATCTTATGATCTAATTAACGTTTTTGCAAGTCGATTGTAATGAGATAACCATGAGTTTAAAAATCATACCGATTATTTTAGCTGGAGGCGTTGGCACGCGTCTATGGCCGCTCTCAAGAGAAACTTTCCCCAAACAATTTTTACGGTTAGTTAGCCGGCACTCTTTACTGCAAGAAACTGTTTTGCGCGCTCAAGCACTCAATTACACATCGCATCCTTTGATTGTGTGCAATGTGGATCATTACTTTATGAGTCATGACCATCTCAAAGAAATTGATGTGAGTGGCTATCATTATATTTTGGAACCCTTTGGAAAAAATACTGCTCCCGCTATTGCTTGTGCGGCGCAATGGGTATTGCAAAATGTTGAAGAGGACTCGATCTTACTGGTTTTACCTTCGGATCATTATATTGCTGACCAAGAATTATTTTTTGATGCAGTGTATCGCGCACAAACGACAGCCCAACAAGGATATTTAGTCACTTTCGGGGTTGTTCCTACCAGCGCGGAAACTGGATACGGTTACATTCAAGCAGGTGCTCATTTGACTGCCGATACTTATCGCGTCGATAAATTTATTGAGAAGCCTCCATTAGCTCACGCAAAACAATTTGTGGAAAGCGGTAACTTTTATTGGAATAGCGGCATGTTTATGTTTAAGCCGCAAGCATATTTAGAAGAATTGAAAAAATCGGCAGCGGCGGTCTACGATGCCTCAGTACAATCTGTTATGCAAGGAGAGAGCAAAGAGGATTATCTTAGGGTAAGTAGTGAAATATATACAAACTGCCCAAATATCTCTATAGATTACGCGGTAATGGAAAAAACTCATAAAGCCGTGGTGATGCCGTTGGCTTCGTCATGGAATGATTTAGGCTGCTGGGCCGCTGTGGCCAAAGCCGGAGCTTGTGATGATGAGCGTAATGTTATTCGCGGTGATGTCCTGATCAAAGACAGCCAAGACTGCTTTATCAGTTCGGAAAGCCAAATGGTTGCGGCCTTGGGTTTAAAAAATCAAATTATAGTGACCACTGCTGATGTGGTTTTAGTCGCTGACAAAGCTTATTCTCAGGAAGTAAAACATTTGGTAAGCCAGTTAAAATCGCACAATAGCCACTTGGTTGCACATCACAAAAAACAATATGAATCTTCAGGGTACATTGAAAATTTAGCTTTAGAAGATTATTTTTCAGTAGAACATTTTATGTTGAAACCCTTGGCAAATTTAACTTTGCCGGTGTCGCCTTTTCCAGTACAATGGATTGCGGTGCAAGGTTCGGCAGAGATTTTGGTTAATAAACAGCTTTGTCTGCTAGCTCAGCATCATTCTTTACATATTGATGAGCAATTGGCTTGCCATTTGACTAATAAAACGGAGCAACCGGTACATTTGATTCGGGTTCAATTAAAATCTAAGGTTAATGTTGATAACAAAGTTTATGAAGAGACGAGTATAGTATGAAAACTGCAATTATAACCGGTATTACCGGGCAAGATGGGGCTTATTTAGCTGAACTGTTACTCAATAAAAACTATCAGGTTTATGGCACGTATCGCCGAACCAGTTCTACTAATTTTTGGCGAATTAAAGAGTTAGGGATTTTAAATCATCCCAATTTACATAAAGTTGAATATGATTTAACCGATAGCTCAGGCAGTATCCATTTGCTGGAATCGATTGCCCCGGATGAGGTTTATAATTTAGCCGCCCAAAGTTTTGTAGGTACATCGTTCAGACAGCCGATGACCACCACCAAAATTAATGCCTGCGGTGTGTTGAATTTGTTAGAAGCCATTAGAGTAATTAACCCAAAAATTCGTCTTTATCAAGCTTCCACTTCTGAAATGTTTGGGAAAGTACAGGCTACTCCACAGAATGAAAACACACCTTTCTATCCTCGCAGTCCTTATGGGATAGCTAAGCTGTACGCGCACTGGATGACGATTAATTACCGCGAATCTTATGATATATTTGCTTGCAGTGGAATTTTATTTAATCACGAATCCCCGTTGCGAGGACTAGAATTTGTTACCCGCAAAATCACTGATGGGATTGCAAAAATTAAACTGGGTATGGCGCCAGTCCTGGAACTGGGAAATCTGAATGCTAAACGGGATTGGGGATATGCTGGAGATTATGTCGAAGGTATGTACCGAATGTTACAGGCACAACAAGCGGATGATTATGTTTTAGCTACTAACCGCACTGAAACGGTACGTTATTTTGTCGAGATGGTTTGTCGCACAGCGGATATTAATATTCATTGGCAAGGTCAAGATGAGCATGAAACTGGTATCGACTCTAAAACTGGTAAAGTCATTGTAAAAGTAGATCCGCAATTTTATCGGCCTGCTGAAGTGGATGCATTGGTAGGAGATTATTCTAAAGTCCATCGCCAGTTAGGTTGGGAGCCTAAAACAACCCTAGAACAAATCTGCGCGAAAATGACGGCAGCAGATATGCGTAGAAATACGGATGGGTCATCTTTTTAAGTTCTAAGCTGATTATAAAGCTCAATATGCCTATCTCGCATACTATCTAATTTAAAATGCTGTTGATAATGCGTATGCGTTCCTTGTTTTAACCGTTGATATAATGTTTCATCCGTTAATAATAATTGCATGGCTTGTTTAATTGCCGGTGGATTAGCAGGGGGGACGACTAATCCGGAAACATTGTGCTGATTAACGAATGAGGTTCCGGTATTCAGCTCGGTTGAAATAGCAGGTTTACCATAAATTAAGCTTTCTAATAAACTGATACAAAAGGCTTCCGTCCTTAAATGTGAAGGAACTACAGACGCACGGCATAACTGATACAAAGCGGTTTTATCTTGCTCACTGATCTGACCTACAAATTTTACATTATCCATTTTGTGTTTGGCTTTGATTTGGGCGAGTCTGGTTTGTTCAGGGCCGCAGCCAGCGATCACGACTGGGATATTGGTGTTACGCACGGCTTCCAGTAAAAATTCCAGCCCTTTGTAATATCTCAAAACCCCGACAAACAGGAAAAAATTTTCACCTACCTGATCCCGCCAATAGGTGACAGTTTCCTCTGGCGGAGTAGGGTATTGAGAACGATCTAATCCAAAAGGAATGACGAGCGTTTTTTGTATATACTTTTTTAAAACTGGACTGGATTGCAAATAATTATTGGAGCTGGCAATAATGGCGTCTGCTTGTTTTAAGAAAAGATGCATTATAGGTTCGTAAATTATTTTAAGCCATTTTTGTCGAATAATATCTGAATGATAAGTAACCACTATGGGTTTATTTATGCCTGAAATTAAGCTGGTTAAGTCCGCAAAAGGCCAGGGAAAATGATAATGAAGGATATCAAAATCACGCGCTAACCGCCGGAAGTTTCTCAATAACTTAAAACTGAAGGGGCAGGAGGCCATTTCAAACGTAGCTGGGAAATAATGGACCCGGCAATTATCTATTGTGTCACTATTAACCGCAGGATTCTGTTGAGTAGTGACGATAGCACTTTCAATACCTTCTGCATATAAACTGGCTGACAGACTATGAATATGTTTTTCAACCCCGCCGACGCTAAACGGATAATAATTTTTATATATGTGCAGTATTCTCATAAAAGTAAAAGCGCCAATATGAATAATTTAATCTGTCAGATTAAGATATCGTAAAGCCTGCCGCAAATCAAGCGGCGCCTCCAATCTATGTCCCTGTGAAAAACGAGAACGAGGCACATAGCCGAATTCGGCCGCATTCGCCAGAGAACTTTGCAACGGGTGGCGTTGGCGGTTTTCCGCACGGAATGGAGCTTCAGGAGCGCCAGCGAGTGAAGCGGAATGAGTACGGAAAACCGCCAACGCCAGGCCCCGTTTTTTCAAAACCCGCGAGCAGGCGAATGTCGCCGAATTCGGCGGAGTTGGTTCAAGATAACCGGCCTATTTCTTGCTCCAAATTCGCTTTTATGGTTTAATAATTCTTTTTTAACCAGGGGGATTGTCATGCGATTGTACAGGTTAATGACGATCGTCGTTGGACTTTGGGCTATGGCAGCGCTGGCGGATACCACACAAATAACGGTTTATAAAATTATACCCAACAGCAGCACGAGCAATATTGACTTAGGAACGATTACTTTCACGGACACTCCGTACGGTTTATTGATAACGCCGGATTTAAATACGTTCCCCCCCGGGGTTCATGGAATGCACATTCATGAGAACCCTTCTTGTGCTGATAGTGGTATGGCGGCTGGAGGACATTGGGATCCGCAGCATTCTGGCAAGCATCTGGGTCCTTATAATGACCAAGGTCACTTAGGCGACCTGCCTGCGTTAACAGTGAGTGATGATAGTAACGCCACATTGCCGGTTTTGGCCCCCCGATTAAAAGTAAAAGATTTACGAGGGCATAGCCTGATAATCCACGCCGGAGCGGATAATTATTCCGATACTCCTCCGATGGGTGGAGGCGGAGCAAGAATTGCTTGCGCAGTACTACCAAAGTAAATATTAACGTGAGGATATTATGCAGTTTATTGATTTAAGTAAGCAATACCAAGCAATTGAACAAAAAATAGATCTGCGAATTAAAAAAGTTTTGCAGCATACCCAATTTATAATGGGGCCCGAAGTATATGAACTGGAGGAGGCCCTAGCAAAATTTGTCGGCGTCAAACATTGCATTACTGTTTCCAGCGGCACTGACGCCCTGCTCATTGCCATGATGGGGCTGAATTTACAGCCCGGCGATGAAATCATTTCTACCGCGTTTACTTTTTTTGCTACCGTAGAAACCATGGTGCTGTTGGGTTTGAAACCGGTTTTTGTCGACATTGATCCACAAACTTTTTTAATAGATCCTGCCAGTATCGAAGCGGCGATTACCCCGAAAACCAAGGCAATTATGCCCGTGAGCTTATACGGCCAAACGGCGGATATGGACGCAATTAATGCCATTGCCGCCCGGCATCACCTAGTCGTGATTGAAGATGCCGCGCAAAGTTTCGGCGCTACCTATAAAGGCCGTCAATCCTGCGGATTGTCGACAGTAGGTTGCACTAGCTTTTTTCCCTCTAAACCATTGGGTTGCTATGGAGATGGAGGCGCCATTTTTACCGAGGATGATGCTTTAGCTAAAAAACTGCGTGAATTAAGAGTACATGGTCAAAGTCAACGCTATGTACACAGCTCCATAGGCGTTTGTGGCCGCTTTGATACCATTCAAGCAGCAATCCTGCTGGAAAAATTGGCGATTTTTGAGGATGAAATTAAAAAACGCCATTTAGTTGCTGAGCATTATTCTAGATTGCTGAAAGATTTCGTGGTGACACCGAAGATAGCTGAACATAATACTTGCGTATACGCACAATATACTATTCGAGTCCGGGACCGTGAACAATTTTGTAAAGAATTACAAAAAGCCGGCATCCCGACAGCCGTTCATTACCCAGTGCCGTTAACTAAACAACCTGTCCTCCAAAATATGGAGTGTGCACAAGTATATTTACCGCATACTGAACAAGCCGCGGAGGAAGTGGTTAGCTTGCCTATGCATCCTTATTTAACTAAAGTGGAAATTGAACAAGTCTGTGGAACCATTGCCAATTTATTAGAATTAGTCGGAGTTTAAGTGAAAGAAATAAGATATAAACACGCGGTAAAAGATGTTTTGGATGCTTTCAACGCGCATCGTTTATGGATTTATATGGCGAGTACGGATATTCGTTTACGTTATCGAGGCTCGACATTAGGCCCCCTTTGGATCACGATGACGATGATGGTCTTTATTGGCGCGTTGAGTATAGTGTACAGCCGCTTATTTAATCAGCAACTTGATGAATATATCCCATACTTAACCTGCGGCATTTTAATTTGGACTTATATTTCCTCAGTAGTTACCGATAGCACTGAAATTTTTATGTCCTCAAAAGAATTTATTGAGGGCATGAAAATACCTTATTTTTTATTTATTTTACGAATGTTATGGCGAAATATTATAATATTTCTACATAATTTCGTAGTATATATATTAGTGGTCTGCTTTTTTCATGTGAAAATAAATCTAGGCATTTTATTGGCGGTTCCTGGATTCGTCTTAGTAACCGCAAATTTAGCCGCGGTGAGTGTGATTGTCTCGCTGTTGGGGACACGTTTTCGTGATTTACCGCCTATTATTACGGCTATCATTACGGTTGTGTTTTTTGTTTCGCCAGTGACCTGGCATTCAAACATGATTGGTGAGAGTTCGTTGATTATTAAATTAAATCCGGTGAATTACTTGTTTGATTTAATTCGTTCACCTTTGTTAGGCGAGACGCCCCACTTAAGTTCTTTTTATGTTTGCCTTGCATTTTTGGCGGTTTTGTCCGCGATGGCTTTCTGGGTGTTTTCATGTAAGCGTAGTAAAATTCCATTTTGGTTATAAAAAAATGTCCTCATCGTTAATTAAATTAAGTAATGTATCATTAAGGTATCCTCTTCTGGGGGTTTATACTCGTTCTTTAAAGCAAAGTGTTTTACAGACATTCTCCCGAGATCGGGCTGAAGATATCCATAAGCAAGTCACTTATATTGATGCTCTGAAAGACATCAGTTTTACCTTAAAAAGCGGGGATCGTTTAGGTTTAATCGGGCGCAATGGTGCAGGGAAATCTACTTTACTCAAGGTATTGGCGGGTATTTATGCTCCTTCCGCTGGTAAACTGGAGGTTCATGGCAATGTTTCACCTTTATTAGGGATCAGTGTCGGCATGAACCCGCAATCAACCGGTTATGAAAATATTAAATTCAGATGTCTGTTGCACGGGTTTGATAAAAAAAAGATTCAATATATTATAAAAGACATCGAAACTTTTACTGAGTTAGGCCATTTCTTGGCTATGCCTATTAAAAACTACTCATCTGGCATGAGCGTACGCTTAAGTTTTGCTATTGCCACAGCTCTTATCCCCGATATTTTAGTGGTTGATGAAGTAGTGGGCGTGGGCGATCTGCAATTTATCGATAAAGCTAAAGCGCGGCTGACGAATTTGATCGAAGCTTCGAACATACTAGTAGTCGCTTCGCATTCAGATGACATTATCAAAAAGTTTTGCAATAAAATTCTCTGGCTGGATCATGGTTCCATCGTGAAATTCTCTGATCAGAACGTGGCTACCACACTCGCTGAGTACAAACGGGCTTGTACAGGGTTGGCCATGAGTACCGTCTTATGAAGATCACCATCTACGGAGTCGGTTATGTAGGTTTGGTAACCGGCGTCTGTTTAGCTGAGATGGGCTATGATGTCCTGTGTATGGATATTGATTTGGCTAAAGTTTCACAGCTGCAAAGCGGGATCATTCCTATTTACGAACCTGGTTTGGAGACTAAGCTCAAGAAAAATTTAGCCGAAGGCCGAATTCATTTTACCGCTGATGTTCGCGCCGCGGTGCTTCACGCTGAGGTGCAAATTATTGCGGTCGGTACGCCTTCTCAAACCGACGGGACAGCCGATTTAACCTATGTGATGTCTGCAGCGCAAGCGATTGCGCAGCACATGCAAACTCCGCAATTAATCGTTAATAAATCCACCGTGCCGGTCGGCGCTGCTGACCGGGTGAGTGCGGTGATTGCCGCAGAATTAGCCCGGCGGAATGTTAAGATTCATTTTTCGGTCGCCTCAAATCCTGAGTTTTTGAAAGAAGGTTCGGCGGTTGAAGATTTTATGAAACCTGATCGGATTATACTCGGCACTGAAAACCCTGAAGCTGAAAGTTGTCTTCGAGAAATTTACGCGCCATTTAACCGCAACCATGACCGTATCATCGTCATGGACGTTCGCTCCGCTGAACTCACTAAATATGCGGCTAATGCCATGCTGGCAACTAAAATTAGTTTTATCAACGAAATTGCTAACTTAGCTGAACTATTAGGTGCAGACATTGAGAAAGTGCGAGTGGGTATCGGTTCTGATCCACGCATTGGTTACGATTTTATTTATCCGGGCTGTGGCTATGGTGGATCTTGTTTTCCTAAAGATGTCAGTGCATTAATTCGAACTGCCCAAGAGATCCATTATCCAGTGCCATTATTAACGGCAGTGGATGCGGTAAATCAGCGCCAGAAAAAAAGTCTGTTCTTCAAGCTGCAGCATCATTTCCAGGGTAATTTAACCGGAAAAGTGTTTGCAATATGGGGGCTTGCATTTAAACCCAATACGGATGATATTCGTGAAGCTTCCAGTCGGGTTTTATTAGAAGCGTTATGGAACGCAGGGGCCATTGTCCAGGCATTTGATGTGCAAGCGATGGATGCAATTCGCAATGTCTACGGGCCCCGCCAGGATTTAATTTTAACTCCGAATAAAGAAGCTGCTTTGCACCAAGCCGACGCTTTAATTATTTGCACAGAATGGCCGGCATTTCGGGCCCCTGACTTTGCGCTTATCAAGGCGGAGTTAAAACAACCGCTTATTTTTGATGGTAGAAATTTATATGATCCTGTGCACATGCGTGAACGCGGCATAATTTATTATGGAATAGGTCGCGGTGAAAGTGTGGCCTATCGTTCAAATCGCATTGCTGTTGAAGAGGTTGTCGAATAGATGACAATATTAGTTACCGGCGCTGCGGGGTTTATTGGTTTTTATGTGTGTCAGTCTCTACTGCAACGTGGTGAGCCGGTTATCGGCGTCGATAACTTAAATTCATACTATGATGTTCAACTCAAGCATGACCGTTTATTGCAGCTAAAAAATTCGACTCAATTTCGTTTTGTTCATTTAGATTTGATAGACCGGCCGGCGTTAAATATTTTATTTTCTCAGGAAAAATTCACTCAGGTGATTCATTTAGCCGCGCAAGCGGGGGTTCGCTACTCTTTAGAAAATCCATCTGCTTACATAGACAGCAATATCACTGCCACTTTAAATATTTTAGAAAATTGCCGCCAGTATCCGGTTAAACATTTAGTCTATGCTTCTTCTAGTTCAGTATACGGTTTGAACGCCAAGGTCCCATTCTCAGTCAATGACTCGGTTGACCATCCTGTTTCGCTGTATGCCGCGACTAAAAAAGCTACGGAATTGATGGCTCACACTTACTCGCATTTATATGCGATTCCCACCACAGGCTTACGCTTTTTTACGGTTTATGGACCGTGGGGACGGCCCGACATGGCCCCGATGAAATTTGCCCAGGCAATCCTGAGGGGGCAACCCATCGATGTATACAATCATGGCGCTATGCAGCGCGACTTTACTTATATTGACGATATCGTTGCCGGGGTTATAAAAGTGTTGGACCGGCCAGCTGTGCCCAATTCTGCATGGAATCCCGCTCAACCTGAGCCGGGCTCTAGCAGAGCGCCTTACCGGGTTTATAACATTGGCAACAATCAACCCGTGGAATTATTAGATTTTATCGCCATCCTAGAAAAGGCGCTTGGTGTGAAAGCTAAAAAAAATATGCTGCCTATGCAACCCGGAGACGTAACCCAAACTTACGCTGATGTGGACGACCTCATCCGCGATTTCGCTTACAAACCAACTACTGATTTAACTTCCGGAATTGAACAATTTGTTAAATGGTATAGAGGTTATTATGGACTTAAATAACAAAACTGTGTTGATAACTGGCGGGGCTTCTGGGATAGGGGCGGCGACGGCTAAATGGTTGGCTGGGCAGAATATGCGAGTTGCGATATTGGATCGTGATCAGGACAAGGCCCAGCAGCTTGCCCGGGAGATCGGCGGCTTTAGTGTGCAAGTAGATGTTAGCGATTCCGAATCGGTAAAAACCGCGGTTAATAGCGTGATCGCAGAGTTCAAAGCTATTCACGTCTGCATAAACTGCGCTGGAATCGTGGCGGCAGGCCGGATCGTGGGTCGTGATGGACCGATGCCGCTGGAAGACTTTCAACGAGTGATCCAGGTTAATTTGATAGGTACTTTCAATGTGATGCGCTATGCCGCCGCGCAAATGATTCAACAGCAACCGGTTAATGCCGATGGCGAACGGGGAGTTATTATTAATACCGCATCGATTGCCGCCGAGGAAGGTCAGATAGGACAGGCTGCTTACAGCGCTTCCAAGGGCGGAGTAGTCGCGATGACTTTACCCGCAGCTCGCGAATTTAGCCAATTTGGAATCCGGGTAATGACTATTGCTCCTGGTGTGATCGATACACCTATGATTGCGCAGATTCCGGAATCCGCCAAAAACAGTTTATTGGCTGCCGTACCGTTCCCAAAACGCTTGGCGAATCCGCTGGAATATGCTAAAATTGCGCAACAAATAATCGAAAATGCATATTTAAACGGTAGCGTAATTCGTTTGGACGGCGCAATGAGAATGGCTTGACCACGTAAGCGCTAACTTAAGGAATTTTCTCTGACTTCCCCCTTTGGATGTTTTCAAAGGGAGGAATTGGGCTAAGTCTGTTAATGAGGTGACTGAATGATTAATAATAAGACCCGCGTTTTAGGTGTGTTTAGTCTGGCGATGTTGACCGCGGTATCTGTGGACAGCGTGCGGAATTTACCGGCTACCGCCTTATTTGGCAGTTCTTTGATCTTTTTCTTCGTTCTCGCCTCGATTTTTTTCCTCTTACCCTGCGCGCTGGTTTCCGCAGAATTATCTTCCAACAATCATGAGCCTGGCGGTATTTATGCTTGGGTTAAAAGCGCTTTTGGCCCGCAAATGGGCGTGTTTGCAGTATGGATGCAGTGGATCGAAAACGTTATTTGGTACCCTACCATTCTTTCTTTTGTCGCCGGCACCATAGGTTTTTTAATTTCTCCATCCTTAGCGGAAAATAAGATATTTTTAATCACAGTCATTCTTATTTCTTTCTGGGGAACCACTATCATTAATTTTCTGGGAATTAAATCTTCCGCACTCTTCAGTAATTTTTGTGCTATAGCGGGTCTATTATTACCCATGACATTGATTATCGCCTTGGGTGCAACCTGGCTCTTTTCCGATATGCCGATGCAGATTCATTTTAGCGGGCATGAACTATTGCCTAATTTAAAAAATTCACAAGCTTGGGTAGCGTTAACCGGGATTATGATGTCTTTTTGCGGAATGGAAATTGCCACCGTGCATGCGCGGGACGTTAAGAATCCGCAGCGGTCTTTTCCCAGAGCGATGTTGCTGGCCACTTTAATTATCGTAGTGACCTTGGTTTGCGGTGCGTTAGCGATAGCCCTCGTATTGCCCCAAAAACAAATTAGTTTGGTCGCTGGAATTATGCAGGCTTTTCAGGCTTTTTTTGAAAATTATCATTTAGCTTGGCTGTTGCCGCTGGTGGCGTTGACCTTAGTTATCGGCGGTATGGGCAGTGTCAGTAATTGGATTATCGCGCCTATCCGTGGCTTGTTATTGGCGGCCAAAGATGGTTATTTACCCAAACATTTTTCCAACGAAAACAAATTTGGCGCCCCTAAGCAATTGTTGATTTATCAGGCCTTAATTGTAACCGCCGTATCAATGGTGTTTTTATTATTGCCTTCTGTCAACGCCTCTTATTGGTTTTTAACCGCTCTAGCGGCGCAACTTTACATGGTCATGTATATCATTATGTTTTTCGCCGCCATGAGCCTGAGAAAGCGCACCGTTTATAGCGGCGAGGGATTTAGAATTCCGGGTGGCAAATGGGGCATTGGCTTGATTTGCACCGCCGGTATTATCGGGTCTGTAGTGACTTTTATTATCGGTTTTATTCCTCCTGACAATATCCAAACCGGCGGAGTTTTATTTTATGAAACTTTATTGATTGCCGGGTTATTCGTGATGAGCGCGCCGCCGTTTATTGTGTATCAATGGCTCAAAAGGCGCGAAAGATCCAGCGTTATCCAGCAATTCCCGCCAAATCCGGCTTAAATTATTCCCCTCTAGACCTTTTTCTTGAGTGCGGCTATAATGAACCGATTTTTGCGGGGGTATTAAACTATGCAGATCCTCGAAGAAGCCTTAACTTTTGATGATGTCTTGCTTTTGCCGGGTTTTTCTTCCGTCTTGCCTAAAGATGTTTCTTTAACCACTCACTTGGCCCACGATATTACACTTAACGTTCCACTATTATCCGCCGCAATGGATACCGTGACTGAAGCCAAACTGGCGGTGTCGATCGCCGAAGAGGGGGGCATGGGCATTATCCATAAAAATATGAGCGCGGAGCAGCAAGCCAATGAAGTGCGGAAAGTTAAACGCTACGAAGGCGGCATTGTCGCTAATCCGATCACCGTAACGCCGGAAACCACTTTAGGTCAACTCATCACTTTAACCGAAGAATACCATATTTCCGGGGTGCCAGTGATTGAAGGGAAAAAATTAGTGGGCATCGTGACTAGCCGCGATATTCGTTTTGAAACCGACCGCAACCGGCCCGTATCTGAATTAATGACCCCTAAGCCCAAATTAATTGTAGTGCCTGAAGGATCTTCTCGTGATGAAGTGCTGAGAGTATTCCGTCAACATCGAGTCGAAAAATTATTGATCGTGAATAATGAATTTGAACTGCGCGGCATGTATACGGTGAGAGATATTTTACGCTCGCAAAAAACTCCGCTCGCATGTAAAAACAGCGCCGGGCAATTGCGAGTTGGCGCAGCGGTCGGCCCGGGGCCAGGAGCAGCCGACAGAATTGCTGCGTTAGTGGCTGAAGGAGTGGATTTACTGGCAGTAGATACCGCGCATGGTTTTTCCAAAGGTGTGATTGATCAAGTAAAATGGATCAAACAACATTATCCGCATGTTCCCATCGCCGCGGGGAATATTGCTACCGCCGATGCTGCGGAAGCACTTGCCGCCGCCGGCGCAGACGTAGTAAAAGTTGGGATGGGGCCAGGCTCGATTTGCACCACGCGAGTGGTTGCCGGCATTGGTGTTCCACAAATTACCGCAATCAGCCGGGTAGCTGCAGCGGTAAAAAATAAAAATGTCACTGTGATCGCCGATGGCGGGATCCGGTTTTCCGGGGATGTTTGTAAAGCAATCGCTGCTGGAGCGCACGCGGTGATGATCGGGGGTTTATTCGCAGGCACTGAAGAGGCCCCCGGTGAAGTGGTGTTATTTCAAGGGCGTTCTTATAAATCTTACCGCGGTATGGGGTCAGTGGGAGCGATGTCGCAGAGTCATGGCTCCAGCGATCGTTATTTCCAAGATTCTCAAACCGAAATAGGCAAATATGTACCTGAAGGTATTGAAGGACGAGTGCCGTTTAAAGGTTCTTTAAAAGCCGTGATTTATCAACTGACCGGCGGCTTACGTTCCAGCATGGGTTATACCGGCGTTACCAATATTGAAGAAATGCGCACTCAGACCCGCTTTATTCGCGTGACCGCGGCCGGCGTGCGTGAAAGTCACGTGCATGATGTGATTATAACTAAAGAAGCGCCAAATTACTGGGTAGATTCAACTTAATATGACAGTAGATATACATAAAAACCGGATTTTAATTATTGATTTTGGCTCGCAATACAGCCAATTAATCGCCCGGCGCGTACGTGAGCTGGGGATTTATTGTGAGTTGTTGGCATGTGACAGCAGCGCCGCAGAAATCCAGGCTTTCAATCCGCAAGGTATCATCTTGTCCGGAGGGCCGGAAACTTTAACCTGCGAACAATCGCCGCGAATCCCCAGCGTTATTTTTTCAATGGGCTGTCCGGTATTAGGCATTTGCTACGGCATGCAAGCAATGGCATTGCAATTGGGCGGGCAAGTTCATAATGCCCAGAAACGCGAATACGGTTATGCGCAAGTCCGTATCGAAAATCCAGATAACTTGTTCGTTCAAATTGAAGATCATATTTCCGCGCAAGGCCAGCCGTTATTAGACGTATGGATGAGCCACGGTGATTATGTGACGGTATTACCCGCAGGA
This sequence comes from uncultured Pseudomonadota bacterium, assembly GCA_963697455.1. Classification (GTDB taxonomy): domain Bacteria; phylum Pseudomonadota; class Gammaproteobacteria; order Coxiellales; family Coxiellaceae; genus JAFEDN01. The sequence goes on from CAVOOI010000032.1 coordinate 122,143, forward strand.
TTTACAGTGGTTGCGACTAGTGATAACTCACCTTATGCCGCCATCGCCGATTTTCAACGGCATTTTTACGGATTACAGTTTCATCCAGAAGTGACCCATACCCCGCAAGGCAAACGAATTTTAGCGCGTTTCGTGCTGGATATTTGTGGTTGCCAACCGGTTTGGAATGCCGGCAATATTATCGCCGACACTGTCCGTCAAATTCAGGAAATGGTAGGCAATGAACCAGTATTAGTCGGATTGTCCGGCGGCGTAGATTCTTCCGTGGTTGCCGCTTTAATTCATCAAGCTATCGGTTCACAGTTAATTTGCGTATTTGTCGACACCGGTTTATTGCGTTTGCATGAATCGGATGAAGTCATGGGATTGTTCGCTCATCATTTAGGTGTCAAAGTGATCCGTGTAGATGCTCAGCAGCGATTTATCAATGCTTTAAAAGGCGTGGATGATCCCGAAAAAAAACGTAAGATTGTCGGTCAAGAATTTATTCGAGTATTTGAGGAGCAGGCTCAACAGTTATCCGGCATTAAATGGCTAGGGCAGGGGACGATATATCCAGACGTCATTGAATCCGCCAAAACCAAATCAGGCAAAGCCCACGTCATTAAATCGCACCACAATGTAGGGGGATTGCCCGAAAAAATGAAGATGCGTTTGATTGAGCCATTAAGAGAATTGTTTAAAGACGAGGTCCGGGAACTGGGTTTACAGTTAGGTTTGCCCCGTGATTTAGTTTATCGGCATCCGTTTCCCGGGCCTGGATTGGCGATCCGGATTTTAGGCGAGGTCAAACCCGAATATATTCAGATTTTACAAGCCGCCGACGCTATTTATATTGAAGAGTTAAGACGGCAGGGTTTATATGAAAAAGTGAGTCAAGCTTTTGCAGTTTTCTTACCGGTAAAATCGGTGGGGGTAAAAGGTGACGCTCGCAGTCATGAGTATGTGATAGCCTTGCGCGCAGTGACCACGACTGATTTTATGACCGCGCACTGGAGCGAATTGCCCTACAGTTTCTTAGCATTAGTCAGTCAACGGATTATTAACGAAGTAGTGGGTGTTTCCCGAGTGGTTTACGATATTTCCAGTAAGCCGCCGGCGACAATAGAATGGGAATAGAAATGACTGGTGATCCCGTTCCTCAGCATTGGATTGAAGCTGCTTTACGGTTAGCCCAACGTGCTGCTGCGGAACGGGAAGTCCCGGTAGGCGCGGTAGTAGTCTATAAAAATGAAATCATCGGTGAGGGCTGGAATCAGCCGATCAGCCGCTGCGATCCGAGCGCCCATGCTGAAATATTAGCTTTACGCCAGGCCGCATCCCGAATCGGCAATTACCGTTTATTAGACACCACTTTGTACGTTACTTTGGAACCCTGCGCCATGTGTTTAGGCGCCATGTTACAAGCCCGAATTAAAAATTTAGTCTTCGGCGCTTCAGACCTCAGAGCCGGCGCAGTCCACAGTGTATTTCAAATTCTAGACGCCCCGCAGTTGAACCACCGCATCCATTGGAGCGGAGGCATCTTAGCCAACGAATCCGCCGCTCTGCTGAAAGACTTTTTTCAACAACGCAGATAATATTTCAGCGCGCAACAAAAATTTACCCATAATCCGCCATATTTTTAGGAGTCGCCAATGCCATTAAGTTAAGGACTCCAGAGTACTATTCCCTCCCCTTTCCAAGGGGAGGGTTAGGGTGGGGATGGTTTATTGTTAACCACCCCCATCCTAACCTTCCCCCTTGAAGGGGGAAGGAATAATAGGTTCAGTTTCTTAACTGAATGGCATTAGCCGAGGACCCGACATGCGGTCTATCCGCAACGGGCTTGGCGGCGGCGGGAAATATTAACGATGTTTGGGTAAAAGACTTTTCTCGATTATTCGTACCTTGAAACTGATTAGTATCAAGAAATTGACATTATATTTTATTTACATATAATATCTATTTTTCTTGCATTTGAGGAAATTTATGTCTTGTAATGTAATTGATATTGTAGAAGTTAAAGTGATTAAAGATCATATTCTTTCTCTTAAATTTCAAGATGGAAAAGAAGGAAAAATAGACATTGCTAAAATGATAGATTTTGTGGGTATATTTGAGCCTTTAAAGAATAAAGAATATTTTGCACAGGTATATGTAAATTCAGATATCGGAACAATTTGTTGGGAGAATGGAGCGGACATCTCCCCGGTTTTTTTATATAAAAATATTTCTGATGATCAAGAATTTTAATTTAATATAGGAGTTAACATGAGTTTGAAAGAATTATCGCCTGGGAACAAAATTCCCGAAGATATCAATGTAATCATTGAAATTCCAGCACAGGCGGGGATGATTAAGTATGAAATGGATAAAGATAGTGGTCTATTGTCCGTTGACCGGTTTATGCCGACTTCAATGTATTATCCCGCTAACTATGGATTCGTGCCCAATACATTGTCCGGTGATGGTGATCCGGTGGATGTGTTGGTCATTACACCCGTGCCTGTTCAGGCCGGTACATTAATGCGTGTTCGTGCAGTGGGCGTGCTGAATATGGAAGATGAATCAGGACAGGATCGTAAAATCTTAGCCCTGCCGATTGCAAAAATCTGCGCGCAATTGGCGCATATCAAAAACTTAGAAGATGTGCCTGAAATTCTGCGCAAAAGCATAGTGCATTTTTTCGAGCAATATAAAGCGCTCGAAGCCGGCAAATGGGTAAAAATTTCTGGTTGGGAAGGGGTTAAAGCCGCACAAACCGAAATTGAAGAGAGCATTCGCCGTTACCAAGAAAAAAGATAATTGTTGAAAATGAAAATTCCACCACGAGACGCCATCATTGAATCGTACCGTCAGGATGAAACGGCCTGCGTGCAGAATTTATTGCAAACGTTAAATTTAACGCCGGAAAAAGAGCAAACCATCACGGCGCTGGCTGCTGATTTAGTACACGCCGTTCGCCGCAAAAATTATGAGGCCTCTGGAGTCGAAGCGCTGATTATGCATTACGATTTGTCGACCACTGAAGGCATTATGCTGATGTGTATCGCCGAAACTTTATTGCGTATTCCTGATTCTGAAACCGAAGATCTGCTGATTCGGGATAAATTAACCAGCGCTCATTGGGAAGAACATCTAGGCAAAAGTCAGTCCACCTTCGTCAATATTACTACCTGGGGATTAGCATTAACCGGAAAAATCCTCGATGGCAAAAGTCACGCCGGCCAATTTAAAAAAACCTGGCATAACTTGTTGCAACGCTGGGGTGAACCAGTGATTCGCAAAGCCGTTCACCAGGCCGTTAAAATCATGGGTAATCAATTTGTGGTTGGCCGCGGAATTGAAGATGCGCTGAAAGCTTCGCAACCTAATTTAAAAAAGGGTTACTTGTATTCTTATGATATGCTTGGCGAAGTCGCTCGCACTCAGGCAGACGCTGATCGCTATTTTCAAGCTTATCAGCAAGCGATCGAACAACTTCACGCGACACTGCCACCCCAACCCACTCAGGAAATTAGGCATCGCCCGGGTATTTCCGTTAAATTGTCTGCACTTTACCCGCGGTATGTATTTACCCACCGTGAACAAGCCGTACCGTTTTTAATTGCAAAATTACATCAGCTTGCTAAGCAAGCCCAACAAGCTCAGATTGGTTTGACAGTCGATGCCGAAGAAGCCGATCGTTTAGAAATGTCGCTGGATATTTTTTCCGCGGTTTTAACTCATCCTGATTTTGCGAATTGGGATGGCTTGGGATTAGCGGTGCAGGCCTATCAAAAACGTGCTTTATCCTTAATTCAATGGCTGATTGAGTTGGGTCGAAATAATGGCAAGCGGATCAATGTGCGCTTAGTCAAAGGCGCTTATTGGGATACTGAAATTAAACTGACCCAGATTGGCGGTTTTAAAGATTATCCGGTGTTTACCCGCAAAACGACTACAGATCTTTGTTACCTAACCTGCGCCCAACAAATGTTAGCGGCCCAAGATGCTATTTATCCGCAATTTGCGACCCATAATGCCTATTCAGTCGCAGCAATATTAACCATGATGAACCATAGTTCCACCTATGATTTTGAATTCCAAAGTTTACAAGGGATGGGCCGCACCTTACATGATCTGCTGATTGAACGCGGTATTTTGTGCCGCATTTATGGCCCGGTGGGGAGTCATGAAGATTTACTACCTTATTTAGTGCGCCGTTTATTAGAAAATGGCGCCAATAGTTCTTTTGTGAATCAGATTGCTAACCCAAAAACTCCGCTGGAAAAATTGATTACCAGTCCCATCGCCAAATTACGATCTTATCCGGCAATCCCCAACCCAAAAATTCCTTTACCGAAAGATATCTTTGGGCCGAAGCGTTTAAATTCAGCAGGATTAGATTTAAGTGATAGTCAGGAATACCAAAAATTGCTGGAAGGTATGGCTGGTTTTGAGGGCCATCTATGGCAATCTACTCCCTTATCCTCCCATCCTGTCGAAATTAACCGGCAACCTGAATCAATTCGTAATCCTGCTAATCACCAGCAAATAGTGGGGCAAGTATGGGCTGCTGACGAAGCTGATGTAGAACAGGCGTTAGTAAACGCAGTTAAAAGTTTTCCTGAATGGAATCGGTGGCCGGTGCATGAACGAGGTGATTTATTATTGAAAGCGGCAGAATTGTTAGAACAAAATCGTGAGGAGTTGATTTGCTTAACCGCTCGCGAAGCGGGCAAAACCTTGGCCTCCGGGATTTCCGAAGTGCGGGAAGCTGTAGATTTTTGCCGTTATTATCGGCAAATTGCGTTGCACTTACAAACGGATCATGCTATGCCGGGGCCGACCGGTGAAAGTAATACGCTACGATTATCTGGCCGCGGACCAATGTTATGTGTTAGTCCATGGAATTTCCCAATTGCTATTTTTACGGGACAAATCGTTGCTGCGTTAATTACCGGCAATACGGTAATCGCTAAACCAGCGGAGCAAACCCCGTTGGTTGCCGATCGAATAGTGCGGTTATTTCACGAAGCCGGCGTTCCGGAAACGGTATTGCAACTATTACCTGGCCGCGGAGAAATCGTAGGGGCTGCTTTAGTCAAAGATCCTCGAATTCAAGGCATAGTATTTACCGGCTCGACGGAAACTGCGAAAGCGATTAATCAAACCTTGGCTCACCGTCCAGGGCCAATTATACCGCTGATTGCAGAAACCGGCGGCATCAACGCGATGATTGCGGATTCTTCTTCACTGCCGGAGCAGCTGGTCAACGACGTTATTGTTTCTGCGTTCGACAGTGCCGGGCAACGCTGTTCAGCATTACGGGTGTTATTTGTTCAGGAAGAAATCGCGGATAAAATAATCGAGATGCTGCGCGGAGCTATGGCTGAATTAATCGTAGGCGATCCTATCCGTTTGGAAACCGATGTCGGGCCGGTAATCGATGCCGATGCGCAAAAAATGTTATTGGAACATGCAGAGAAAATGTCGCGGCAAGCTAAACTGATTTATAAAGTTCCCTTGCCTCATTCCGGCACTTTTGTGGCGCCACAAGCCTATGAATTGCCGGATTTAAGCTTATTAAAACGCGAAGTATTTGGGCCTATTTTGCACGTTATCCGGTATGCGAAAAATGATTTACCGCAAGTAGTGGATTCCATTAATGCGTTAGGTTATGGCCTAACCTTCGGCATCCAAAGCCGGATTGATACGACGATTGATTATTTACAACGTCATATTCAAGCGGGCAATATTTATGTTAATCGCAATATGATCGGCGCAGTAGTCGGGGTACAACCTTTCGGTGGCAGTCGTCTTTCCGGCACTGGCCCAAAAGCCGGCGGCCCGCATTATTTGTCCCGGTTATGCACTGAAACCACCTTAACCATCAACACAACAGCCATGGGCGGTAACGCCGCGCTAATGACTTTGGAGGATTGAGAGATTAACTGAATGGCTGTAGTCTTTTCTCAATAATCTTGTTAAGATTCATTTTCTATTCTGTGGCTTTTAATTAAGGAGAATTTGGATATGAATCGTCAGATTATGAGAATTATGTGGGCAACTATGGGATTGCTATGGGTAGGATTCGCGGCGGCGGCTACTAGCTCTTTACCAACTAAAAATGACCGTCTTAGCTATGCATTAGGCATAGAGACTGGAAAATCATTCAAAAATCACGGCATTGATGTCAATACCACTGCTTTCGCACAGGGATTGCAAGATGCTATCAGCGGCAACAATCCGCTGTTAACCCCCAATGAAGTCAGCCAAGAGCTGAAGGATTTTCAGCGTTCCGCCTCGACTAAACTGCAGGCCCAGATGCAACAAAGCTCTCAGAAAAATCAGCAGTTCGGAGGCTCCTTTTTAGATGCTAATAAAAAACGCCCTGGGGTAATCACGACTGCCAGCGGTTTGCAGTATAAAATTATAACCCCCGGTTCCGGAACCAAACCGGCCATCGGTGACGTCGTGACGGTAGATTACGAAGGCCGCCTGTTAGACGGTAAGGTATTCGACAGCTCTTATGAACGCGGTCAGCCCGCCAGTTTCCCTGTGAATGCCGTGATTATGGGATGGCAAGAAGCGTTGCAGCTTATGCCCTCCGGGTCCACTTGGGAATTATATATTCCTGCTAAACTGGCTTATGGCGACCAAGGCGCTCAAGGAGTGATTGGACCGAATGAAACCCTGATTTTCAAGGTCCATTTGATTAAAGTTCAAAAATCAACTAATGGTCAGTCGCAAACCAATCCAGGTCAATCAGCTCAATGATTTTTTTTAAAGGCAATGCGGTTTTTACGCCGTACCGGTTACAACAGAAGTTGCAGCAGCTTCAGGCAATCGATGCGGCAGTAAAATCGCTAGAGGCAAATTATTGCTATCTGATTGATGTCGATGAACAATGGCAGGAATCTGAACGTTCAGCATTGGCAAATTTGCTGGACGCTATCGATCCCTCTCCGCATTGGGAGAATGTAGACAATACCGTTTGGGTTGTGCCCAGGATCGGCACGATTTCGCCCTGGTCGTCGAAAGCCACGGAGATTATTCGCAACTGCGGTTTTCAGGGAGTGCGGCAGGCTTTGCGCGGTATTTATTACCATATAGCCGGTGTTGTTCATCCTGCCGAATTGCGCGCGGCCTTATATGACCCGTTGACAGAATCATTGTTTACTGATCAGCAACTATTTGAACAGTTATTCGCCTTGCAAACACCGCAACCCTTGACCGTGATCGATATTTTGAAACACGGCCGGCAAGCGTTGGAAACAGCTAACCAGCAATTAGGATTAGCTTTAAACGACGAAGAAATAAGTTATTTGCTCAAAAGTTTTCAGCGGTTAAAGCGCAATCCAACTGATGTTGAATTAATGATGTTCGCTCAAGTCAATTCTGAACATTGCCGCCATAAAATTTTTAATGCGAAATGGATCATAGATGAACATCCTTATGAATATTCATTATTTAACATGATTCGCCACACTTATCGCGAGCATCCTCAACAAGTCTTAGTGGCTTATTCGGATAATGCCGCCGTTCTGAAAGGCTCTGTCGGCGCATCGCTGGATGATCGATCCTCAAACCAAGCAATATGATGAAGCCATCGAAACTACTCACATTGTTTTAAAAGTAGAGACCCATAATCATCCCACTGCGATTTCGCCATTTCCCGGCGCCGCAACCGGCAGCGGTGGGGAAATACGTGATGAAGCCGCGACGGGCCGCGGCGCTTATCCAAAGCCGGGTTGGTCAGGTTTTTCAGTGTCGCATTTGCAAATTCCTGGTTTTCTCAGCCTTGGGAAGTAGATCCTGGCAGACCTGCGGCTTGGCTTCGCCGTTGGATATTATGTTGCAAGGCCCGATAGGCGCTGCCTCATTTAATAATGAATTTGGCCGGCCAAATATTGCCGGATATTTTCGCACTTTTTTATTAACCCTGCATACCGAATATGGCCCTTCGTATCGCGGTTATCATAAACCGATCATGATTGCCGGAGGTATCGGGGCTGATACGTGAATCGCAAGTGCATAAAGAAAAATTGCCCGCAGACGCCCAATTAATCGTTCTGGGTGGCCCCGCGATGGCGATTGGTTTAGGCGGGGGTTCTGCCTCGTCACGTTCGGCGGGTGAAAATGCCGAACAACTCGATTTTGCTTCCGTGCAACGCTCCAATCCGGAAATGCAGCGCCGCTGTCAAGAAGTGATTAATACCTGCTGGTCTTTAGGTAAGGATAATCCGATTTTAAGTATTCATGATGTAGGCGCTGGAGGTTTGGCTAATGCGTTGCCTGAAATTGTGCGCGGCCAGTGGTAAAGGCGGCCAAATTAATTTGCGCGCTATTCCCAATGCCGCTCCCGGAATGACGCCCTTGCAAATTTGGTGTAACGAAGCCCAGGAACGCTTCGTGTTAGCGGTCGCTAAAAAAGACGCCGAGTTATTTGCCCAAATTGCCAGATCGGGAGCGTTGTCCCTTTGCCGTGGTAGGTAAAGTGACTGCTAAGCCGGAACTGATTGTAGAAGACCCTTATTTTAATAACGTGCCGGTGGCCATGCCTAACGCAGTTTTATTTGACGAAATGCCGCGGTTAACCTGTTCCTCTCATCGAGTGACATTGACGATGCCGCCTTTTAAAACTGCCGAGATTGATTTAAATGAAGCAGCACAGCGGGTTTTACAATTTCCTTGCGTGAGCAGTAAAAGTTTTCTGATCACTATCGGTGACCGCAGTGTGACTGGATTGGTAGCGCGCGATCAAATGGTGGGGCCTTGGCAGGTTCCGGTCGCAGACGTGGCGGTTACCAGTGCGGATTACCAAGGGGTGGTTGGCGAAGCGTTAGCGGTGGGGAACGGCCACCGATCGCCTTAATTCATCCAGCCGCATCGGCACGGATGGCTGTAGGTGAAGCCATTACCAATATTGCTGCCGCGCGAATTGAAGATATTAGTAAGATTTCTTTATCGGCTAATTGGATGGGAGCTCCGGATTATTTAGGTGAAGGCGCTGGATTGTACGACGCGGTGCAAACCGTGGCCTTGGAATTATGTCCGGCGTTGGGGATTTGTATCCCGGTTGGTAAAGATTCGTTGTCAATGCGTACGCTTTGGCAAGAAGACGGCCAACCTAGAAGCGTGACCGCCCCTTTATCTTTAGTGATTACCGCTGCTGCGCCGGTACTAGATGTCAATGCTACTTTAACGCCGCAGTTGCGCACGGACCAAGGTGCAACGCGCTTGATCTTGATCGATTTAGGCGAAGGTTGCCATTGCATGGCGGGTTCGGTGCTAGAGCAAATTTATGGCACACTCAGCCAGCGTCCGCCTGACGTGGATGATCCTGATTTGCTAAAGGCTTTTTTCAAGCCATTCAGGTATTGAATCAAAAGCAATTATTATTGGCTTATCACGACCGCTCCGACGGCGGCTTATTGACTACGGTATGTGAAATGATGTTCGCGGGCCAAGTTGGCGTCAATCTCCAATTAGATGAGTTGGTGGATGATAGTGTGGCAATGATCCTATCGCCGCGCTGTTTACCGAGGAGTTAGGCGCATTGTTGCAAGTGCGTGAACAGGATTTATCTTCAGTACTAGCAGTTTTGCAGCAATATCATTTGCAGGAATGGTCGCATGTATTAGGCAGCCTAAATGATACCGATGAGTTGCAGATCCATAACCGTGGGGAGCTGATTTATCAACAGTCTCGTACTCAGCTTCAGCGTTGGTGGGCGGAAACCAGTTACCGCTTGCAAGCCTTACGTGATAATCCAGTATGTGCGCAGGAAGAATATGACGAATTGTTGAATGATAATCCAGGTTTATCCGTAAAGCTCAGTTTTGATCCTCGTGAAGAAGTTTGTGCTCCATTTTTGCTGTTCAAAGAACGGCCCCGAGTTGCGATTTTACGGGAACAGGGCGTGAACGGACACATGGAAATGGCAGCGGCGTTTGCGTGCGCCGGCTTCACTTGTGTGGATGTGCACATGACAGATATTTTACTCCGGACGGGTAAATCTCGCTGATTTTACAGGCTTGGCCGCGGGTGGCGGTTTTTCTTATGGTGACGTTTTAGGTGCTGGCCGGGGTTGGGCGCAATCTATTTTACATCATCCGCAAGCGCGCGCCGCATTCAGCCAATTTTTTCAGCGGCCGGATACATTTACTTTTGGCGCTTGCAATGGCTGTCAAATGTTAGCTGATTTGAAAGCGCTGATTCCAGGAGCAGAAGGTTGGCCGGTGTTTAAAGCTAATCGCTCAGAACAATTTGAAGGACGGCTGGTGCTGGTGGAAATTCAATCTTCTCCGGCGATTTTTTTCCGGGGAATGGCGGGGAGCTGTTTACCGGTAGTGGTGGCGCATGGGAGAAGGCCGTGTTGAATTTGCCAACGCGGCGGATTTAGCGCGCGCAAAACAACGAACAGCTCATAACGCTGCGCTATGTGGACAATCACCACCGTGTTACCGAACGCTATCCTTATATCCCAACGGTAGTGCAGAGGGTATTACCGGAGATCATTCAAAGATGGACTAGTTATGATCGTCATGCCTCATCCTGAAAGAGTTTACCGAACTCAACAAAATTCATGGCATCCTGATGATTGGGGTAATAACGGCCCATGGTTAAAACTGTTTCAAAATGCTCGAGAGTGGGTGAGGGATAGGGGGTCAGGCCTGACATTTTCGACACTTTGAAGAAAATTCAAAGTGTCGAAATGTCAGGCCTGACCCCTTTGAATCACCACTTTTTTTCCGATAATTTTGCGGAATTCCGGGCTAGTATTCGCCCAATCTACTATATCTACTTTAAAAGGTAAGCTAGACTCGTCAAAATCATCTGCCAGGCCTACTTTCTCAGCTACTGATAAGCCATTTTCAGTGATGACAGCAAGGTCTAAGTCAGCAGTTTTTTTGGTTGTGCCTTTTACCCGGAACCAAAGGCCCATACTGAGTACTTTGGAACATGACGTTGTAATATTTTTTGAACTAAACTCAATTCCTGTGGACTAAGGATAAGCATTTCTACTTTCATTAGCGGCTTCAATAGTTGATCATATAGATAGCGTACCTCCAATAAAAATTCCGGGATGCGAACAAACACTAAAGCATGGCTAGTATCATTGCGTGCATCGCGGAAGTTTTCCATATGTCCCAGCTAGACTTTAATAATCCTTGCTCCCAAGCAGTTCGAATCAAAGTTGAAAAAGACATTTGATCTATTGTTTCCGCAACAGGGTTGGTCGATTCTAGAAAACGCTTTAGTGTTTTCCAAGATAATTCATAAGTATATTCAAAGCGCTGAATAACGCCATCGCGAATTAGATCATTGCCATTGCTTTGAGCGTATTGTTTAAGTCCATTTTCAAGTTGAACTATAGCTTTTTGTAAAAATTTTAGAGATTCTTGGTGATTCATCTGGTTAATGGTCCTCTTCAATCTCGAGTAATGATTTTTGGGTGAATAAGTATTCTTTGAGTTCTTTATCGAATTTGGGGTCGCGACGGCGGATCCATTCTAATACCATGGCGGCGTGTTCTTTTTCTTCATCGCGGTTATGTTTGAGGATGGCGCGCAATTCTGAGTCTTTGCAGGCGTCCATGCGTTGGTTGTACCAATCTACCGCTTCAAGTTCTTCCATTAGCGAGGTGATGGCTCGATGCATATCGCGAGTTTCATCGCTGAGTTCATCGATCGGTTCGTGGTAGCCTTCATGGGACATGGTTTTTCTCCTAACTAAAGCCGAAAGTAAGTGCCTATCGCAACTGTTTTATTGTATGGCAAAGAATAAAATTGGATATCGGGCACGGCATTGCGTAGCATAAAAGAAAATAAATATTTCTGCCAGCTTTGCAAAGAATCGATTCTATTTTTGGTGATTTCAATAGCGATGATTTCGACGAAAAACGCCATGTTTTTAACGTCAATTTGAAACGGCAGAGTCATGGTTTTAGTCATCACTTCCAGAATATTAGGTAAGTGGACGTCTTCGGCAAAACCATAATGAATATTCAGCAGATAAAATCCTTCCGCTTTTTGGAGGATCTCAAACTTTTCCGATAATGGAGTGAAGGGTTTATTCTCGATGATTACGCTTACGAACACGACGGTTTTGGTCAGGATCCGATTAATTTTTAAATGGTGCAGCAAACTGCCCCCCATTTCGTCGTATGGGTCGGTAATGAATAAAGTAGTGCCTGGTAGGCGCGGGATAGTTTTGGCATTTAAATCGGCGATAATAGTCGAGTCCGCCAGAGCCTCTTGATAGTTTAATCTGCGCAATTGCCTAAAGCCTTTGCGCCAGGTGTACATGATAATAACGCCCCCGGCGGTAATCACCAGTGGAATCCAGCCGCCGGTCATAAATTTAAATGAATTCCCGAGTAAGTTAGCTAAATCTATAATAAAAAATACCACAAAAACCGATAATTGCAGGAAGTTCCAGCGCCACACGCTGTAAGCAACTTGCGCAACTAAGAAGGTCGTAATAATCATATACAAGTTAACGGCTATACCATAAGCGTTCCCTAGGTTTTCTGATGACTTAAACATCAGGACTAAACCGCAGGTGCCGGCAGCCAGAAAAATATTAATCAATGGCACATAGATTTGACCTTTTTCAATGACCGAGGTTTGGATAATTTTGAAGCGAGGGATGAGGTTGAGCAACGTGGCTTGTTTAATAATGGAAAATACGGCGGAAATGATGGCTTGGGAAGCGATAATCGTTGCGAGCGTGGCTAAAATAATTAATATCGGTAAAAACCATTGGGGAGAAAGGCTATAAAAAGGGTTAGTAATCGCAGAAGGGTGGGCCAGTAAGTTCGCACCTTGACCAAAGTAATTCAGTAATAAACCCGGTAAAGCCACTGAAAACCAAGCCAGCCGGATAGAGCTTTTATTGAAATGGCCGATATCCGCATATAATGCTTCACCGCCGGTCACTGATAAAAACACACCCCCTAAGGCGACCAGGGCTAAGGTTTTTTCTTCAACGAAGAAATGAACAGCGTAATAAGGATTTACGGCTGCTAAAATGCCTGGATGCTGGACAATCTGGAGTAACCCTAACACGCCTATCACTAGAAACCATAACAGGATAATCGGCGCGAACAAAGTGCCGATTCTTCCCGTCCCAATCCGTTGGATCCAGAACATGAGCAACAAAATAACAATGGTGGCGGGGATGATAAACTTAGAAAATTCCAGCGAAACCGCCTCCATGCCTTCGACTGCGCTTAAGACTGAAATGGCGGGGGTGATCATACCGTCGCCGATAATTAGGCCAATGCCGACGATAGTAATAAACACTAATAACCGGCCTTCACTCTTAATGGTTTGTTTGAGCAAAGACGATAAGGCAAGGATACCGCCTTCACCATCATTGTCCGCGCGCAGGATGATCAGCAAATATTTACAGCAGATGATGATCACTAAGTACCAAAATACCAGCGATAACACGCCATAAATATTGGCTGAGGTTGCAGGCAAGTGAAGCAAAGCCTGCCGTAACGAATACAGCGGACTGGTTCCGATATCGCCATAGACTACGCCTAGAGCCCCAAAAGAAAGTCCAAACAGGCGGCGCCAGTCTATTGAAGTATCTTCCATTAGTCATTGCCTTTGTCAAAAATTTGACACAATCTTACCAATATTTGCAATTAACCTCAATGCTTGATCAATTTATAATCAAAAACCCGTGGATGACGGTTGGAGTTTTTCATGGTATGGTACGGTTTTAGTCATCAGACCGCATGAGGAGTGATTTATGGTCAAACTTGAAACCAGTTTTGGCACAATTACCATCGAATTAGATGAAAAAAATACCCCTAAAACTGCCGCTAATTTTTTAAAATATGCGCAAGATGGTTTTTATAATGGGGTAGTTTTTCATCGCGTAATCAAAGGCTTTATGATTCAAACCGGCGGCTTCAAGCCCAATATGCAAGCTAAATCTCCAGAAAAGCCGATCATGAACGAAGCAGATAAGGGCGGCTCTAATGCCCGCGGCACAATCGCCATGGCCCGCACCAACGACCCGCACTCCGCTTCCGCCCAGTTTTTTATCAACGTAGCCGATAACGATTTTCTAAATCACAAAGCAAAAACGCCTGACGGCTGGGGTTATTGCGTATTTGGACATGTCATTGAAGGAATGGATGTCGTTGATAAGATCGCTAAGGTTACGACTACCACTAACGCCGGCCATCGTGACGTCCCTGAAGATGACGTGATCATCACCCACGCCACAGTTGAAGAAAACCAATAGAAATTTGTTCAAAACTGTCAGAAAGTGACAGTTTCTTGCAAAATAATTGATTTTTAATGGGTTATTTGCTATAATTTGTCTGAAACTGTCATTTTTTGACAGTATAAGGCAAATTATGAACAGGTTAAATGATAAAGATTTACGCAACCTTCGGCGGCCATATCTCACGGATATTGATTTAGAGATATTATTGGATGGCTCCCCCGATAGTCGCTATGGGCGGGTTAAGCGGCTTTTAAAACAAGGGACCATGTTGCATATTCGACGAGGCTTATATTACCTCACCGAAACGCAAGGTTCTGGAAAACCACATCCTTTCGAACTGGCGCAATATATTTATGCACCATCTTATATCAGTTTTGAATCTGCATTAGCATACCATCAGCTTATTCCTGAGGCGGTTTATGGCATCACCAGCGCCTGCGCTAAACGCTCGAAAAAGTTTCATACTCCCATTGGGGTTTTTAGTTATCTACATTTACCCGCTGAAAATTTCTATACTGAAGTAGAGCTGATTACTGAAAATAATTATCGATTCATGATGGCTAAACCTTGGAAGGCAATTTGTGACTATATCTATTGCTATAAAAAAAACTGGGACAACCTGCAACCGCTAATCAGCAGTTTGCGCATTAATCGCGATGATTTACCTAAGCTGAATGAACAAGAGATTGAGATTCTTGAAAACTTTTATCATAATCACCGGATCAGCCGTTTTTTAAAAAAGCTTGTGAGAGATTTGCAATGAGTATATCTATTATTCAGGAAAAATTATTATCCTATCAATGCCAAACTGTTCTTGAACAAGAAAATGCACTGAAAGAAATTGCCCAGGAAATTGCACTCATGGCGCTTTCTCGTAGCGGTTTCTTTCGTATGGCTGCTTTTCAAGGTGGTACCTGCCTCAGAATTTTATACGGGTTGGAACGGTTTTCTGAAAATCTCGATTTTGTATTGGAAAAATCGGATAAAAATTTTAGTTGGGATAAATATATTCAGAATATGCATGAAGAATTTAAAGCTTATGGTTTTACATTAGAGGTGAAAGATCGAGCGAAGCTGGAAAATTCAGTTAAAATTGCCTTTTTAAAAGCCGATTCAGCCGGAGGAATATTGTTGTTAAAAGATAGTCGCTCTAATAAGCCCAAGCTAAAAATTAAATTAGAGATCGATACTCATCCGCCCGCAGGCTCAACCTATGAATTAAAATACTTAGATTTTCCATTTCCTTATAGTATTAGGACTCAAGACTTATCTAGTTTATTCGCCGGAAAATGTCATGCATTACTTTGCCGGGATTATATCAAAGGCAGAGATTGGTATGATTTTATATGGTACGTGGCTAGGCGAACACCGATTAATTTTGAGTTACTCGGTAACGCCATTGCCCAAGCTGGGCCTTGGAAGACGCAGAAAGTTACTGTGACTCCGCAATGGTTCTTGCAAGAATTAAAACTAAAAATTGCCCAAATAGATTGGGAATCAGCCCGTCAAGACGTATCTCGATTTTTAAAACCTCAACAATTAGCCTCACTCGAACTTTGGTCCAAGGACTTTTTCGATTCGCGTTTGAATAAACTTGCAGAATATTTAACTTGAGAATTTTAAAAGTAGTTGCCTAATTTCTAACTGCTGCCGGAAAATGCCGCTTTACCTTGCGATTTTGCTATAACACCCGATTTGACATAACTTTTTTTTCTCGCCTAATCCCTTAATTTAAAGTTATTTTTAAAATTAACGTTGGGTTTGACACCGGTGTCCCAAAACAACAGGAGACGGTGTCAGATCGGGTATGGGTTACCAAAAAGTATATTAATTCAATTAATTTAAGAAAAAAAATAGTTACGTCAGATTCGGATGCAGTTTTGAATTTCTTTAAATTACGGTATTTTTTTATCATCTATGATAAATTGTATCTGACTTTACAAAGCTAATTATTCCTAGGTCATGCAGGTAGGACGATAAGTCTGCAGTAGTGTCTATTCAAAATATGACTAGATTTCCTTAATTTTTTCCATTTAATAAGAAGCGTATAATTTCTTATGGCTAGAAAAAAAAAATACATTACGTGCAAGCGCTTTATCACGTTATGTTGCGCGGGGACTATACGGCGAATCGTTTTTCATGATGACGTTGATGCGTGAATATTTTTTGTAACTTATTGCAAAAAATGATCATCAATTATGATTGTAAGGTTCATACGTTTTGTTTAATGACTAATACGTATTGCATTTGGTGGTAGAGGTAAAGACCGTACCTTTATGGAAAATAATGCAGTCGCTCTCATCCAGTTTTGCAAGTTTTAGCAATAAAAAAAATAATCGTACCGGGCATTTATTTCAAGGTCGTTATAGGGCAAAATTAATTCAAAATGAAAAATACTTGCTAGAGCTTTGTTACTATATCCATTTCAATCCATTGAAAGCAAAAATGGTTGCTGACATTAATGAGTATCTTTGGAGTAGCCACTCAATTTATTCTGGAAATAATATCGATTCTTGGATAACTACTGAGTATGTACAAAATATACTTCATAAACTGGTTCCTAACTTTAACGGTGAAAATTGCTATACGCAATTTATTAATGATAAAACGAAATATTTAGAAGCTACACATTGCTGTGATTTTGATGAAGATGGTCTCTTAATAATAAAAGATAGTGTGAATGATAAAATTCGATCGATAGGTCTCCTGACTTTACGCATCTTTCAATTCACCAAATTGCTAAAATAGTGTGCACACGCATGGGTATAGAATTGGATGATCTTCGCTCAGAAGTTAATAATCGCCAAACTATTTTGGCTAGAAGCATTATCTCTTATTTCGGGCATTATTTTGCTCATCATTATATTGCACAAATTGCATATTGTTTGACCGGCATGCCGAAAGTGTGAGCCAGATGATCGGAATTAAGAAAAAGTCATCAGTATCCCGCTACTAAAATGTTGATAACGGTTATAGAAAAGATTTAAAGGAACTTTATAGTCAGCTTATTTGATTTAAAGAAAATAAAATAAGCTATATAAATCTATTCTTTAGATGGTTTCAATTCATTTCAAACGTTAAATTATTACAGATCTACTAACTAACTATTTTTTAAAAGATTGTCTATCTAAGTGTTTCTACCCTGGAGTTTTTTGAACATCGGATTTGACATAACTTTTTTTATAACTTAATCCCTTAATTTAAAGCTATTTTTTAATTTAGCGTGGTCTGTGACACCGGTGTCACATTAATTTAGCGTCGGCTGTGACACCGGTGTCAAGTGTCGGGACACTGGTGTTATTGGGGGGGTTGCAGGGTAGACGGTGTCAGATCCGATATGTATCACAAAAATATCTATTAATTCAATTTGTTAGTTTAAAAAAATAGTTATGTCAGACATAGACACTGTCGTTTTTTTCTTTGAATTACGGTATTTGTTTATTATTTATAGTGAATTATTCTTGTCCTTACGAATTTAATTATCTTTAGCTTAAGTAAAGTTGAGAGATAATTGATCTGTGATTGTATGTCTTCGAAATATAATTGGGCATTTCCTTATTAATCTTTGCGATTAAATAACCATGTTTAATGAGATCTCTTATGGCTAGAAAAAAAAATCCATTACGTGCAGGCGCTTTATCACGTTATATTGCGAGGAAACTATCGTCAAATAATTTTCCATGATGACGTTGAGCGTGAATATTTTTGTAACTTATTGCAAAAAATAATAATCAATTATCATTGTAAGGTTCATATATTTTGTTTAATGACTAATCATATTCATTTGGTGGTCGAAGTGAAGGCTGTACCTTTATGGAAAATAATGCAGTCGCTCTCATCCAGTTTTGCAAGTTTTAGTAATAAAAAAAATAATCGTACTGGGCATTTATTTCAAGGCCGTTATAAGGCAAAATTAATTCAAAATGAAAAATACTTATTAGAGCTTTGTTATTATATCCATTTTAATCCATTAAAAGCAAAAATGGTTGCTGACATTAATGAATATCTTTGGAGTAGTCACTCAATTTATTCTAGAAATAATATCGATTCTTGGGTAACTATTGAGTATGTACTGAATATACTTCATAAACTGGTTCCCAACTCCAACAGTGAAAATTTCTACACGCAATTTATTGACGATAAAACAAAATATTTAGAAGCTACACATTTCTGTGATTTTGATGAAGATGGTCTGTTAATAATCAAAGATAGTGTGAATGATAAAATTAGATCGAGTCGATCTCCTGACTTTACGCATCTTTCAATTCACCAAATTGCTGAAATAGTGTGCACGCGCATGAGTATAGAATTGGATGATGCTTTGCTCAGAT
The DNA here is from genome assembly GCA_963697455.1 of uncultured Pseudomonadota bacterium. GTDB lineage: Bacteria > Pseudomonadota > Gammaproteobacteria > Coxiellales > Coxiellaceae > JAFEDN01. The sequence continues at coordinate 140,694 of CAVOOI010000032.1, forward strand.
GTTAATAATCGCCAAACTATTTTGGCTAGAAGTATTATCGCTTATTTTGGGCATTACTTTGCGCATCATTATATCGCAGAAATTGCATATTTTTTTGACCGGCATGCTGAAAGTGTGAGCCGAATGATGCATCGAGAATTAAGAAAAAGTCATCAACATCCGGCTACTAAAATGCTGATGACTGTTATCGAAAAGGATTTAAAGGAATTTTGTAGTCAGCTTATTGACTTAAAGAAAACCAAGTAAGTTATATATAAATCTATTCTTTAGATGGTTTCAATTCATTTCAAACGTTACATTTTACAGGCTATCCACTAGCTAATTATTTTTTTAAAAAATTATCTATCTAAGTATTTCTACTCTGGGTTTTGAACATTGGATTTGACATAACTTTTTTTCTCGCCTAATTCCTTAATTTAAAGTTATTTTTAAAATTAACGTTGGGTTTGACACCGGTGTCTCGCAACAATTGGTTTCACTCGAACTCTGGTCCAAGGACTTTTTCGATTCGCGTTTGAATAAACTTGCAGGATATTTAACTTGAGAATTTTAAAAGTAGTTGCCTAATTTCTAACTGCTGCTGGAAAATGCCGCTTTACCTTGCGATTTTGCTATAACATCCGATTTGACATAACTTTTTTTATAACTTAATCCCTTAATTTAAAGTTATTTTTTAATTTAGCGTCGGCTGTGACACCGGTGCTGATCTAAGTGTTTCTACCCTGGATTTTTTTGAACATCGGATTTGACATAACTTTTTTTATAACTTAATCCCTTAATTTAAAGCTATTTTTTAATTTAGCGTCGGCTGTGACACCGGTGTCATGCCGGTGTCATTCAAGAAAAATTATTATCCTATCAATGCCAAACTATCCTTGAACAGGAAAATGCACTGAAAGAAATTGCCCAGGAAATTGCACTCATGGCACTTTCTCGTAGCGGTTTCTTTCGTGCGGCTGCTTTTCAAGGTGGTACCTGCCTCAGAATTTTATACGGGCTGGAACGGTTTTCCGAAGATCTCGATTTTGTATTGGAAAAAGCGGATAAAAATTTTAGTTGGGATAAATATATTCAGAATATGCACGAAGAATTTAAAGCTTATGGTTTTACATTAGAGGTGAAAGATCGAGCGAAGCTGGAAAATTCAGTTAGAATTGCCTTTCTAAAAGCCGATTCAGCCGGAGGAATATTGTTGTTAAAAGATAGCCGATCGAATAAGCCAAAACTGAAAATTAAATTAGAGATCGATACTCATCCGCCCGCAGGATCAACCTACGAATTAAAATACTTAGATTTTCCATTTCCTTATAGTATTAGGACTCAAGATTTATCTAGTTTATTCGCCGGAAAATGTCATGCATTACTTTGCCGGGATTATATCAAAGGCAGAGATTGGTATGATTTTATATGGTACGTGGCTAGACGAACACCGATTAATTTTGAATTACTCGGTAACGCCATTGCCCAAGCTGGGCCTTGGAAGACTCAGAAAGTTACTGTGACTCCGCAATGGTTCTTGCAAGAATTAAAACTAAAAATTGCCCAAATAGATTGGGAATCAGCCCGTCAAGACATATCCCGATTTTTAAAACCTCAACAATTAGTTTCACTCGAACTCTGGTCCAAGGACTTTTTTGATTCGCGCTTGGATAAACTCGCAGGATATTTAACTTGATTGTTCAATAACAATCCTTGACTGAATTACAGGAAAGTGCCATTGGGTTTGAAATCGGGGTTTGACACCGGTGTTTTGCTGGGCTGTCGGCTGTCTTAATGCTGATTTAGAATTTATTTCTCCATGATGTTTAATGATTGAAATAAGAATGGATTATTAGAATTATAGTTGGTATCAATCTGAAATAATAAAGCAGAGGAACCATCTTGACCAATAGTTTTTTTGGGGATGACTGGGTTTGGACCGGTATTACCGCTTATCCAAATAACTGAACATCCGGTAAGGGATGTAGGATTATTAAAAGGACATCCGAAAATTTCCATTATACCCCCTGCGCCAGTGTGGACATATGATGTTGAATTAAATTGGTAGTCGCGAGTATTGTCTAACGAGTTTAAATTGACTTTAATAGAATAAAGTCCACCAATTGTCGGTCCTTTTTGATTATCAACCCCTTGTGGTGGATAGACGGTCAAATTATTAGGCACAGTTAGGATTGCGCTTTCAAGAGATGCGCTACTGTCCCCTCCTGCTAAACTATTTATGCCACTAAGTGTTAGGTTATAGTCATTATTAATATCAAAGACTGTAGGATAATATATTTGTAGTATAGTATTAGTGCTGTCTAAAGACTGACTCGAATACGGATTATTTGGAGTATTGACTGCTTTAAATGCTATATCACCAAACTTAAATGTATTATTTTGCACTACATATTTATATGCATTAGTTTGAATACATGTGCTGAACGGAATGGAGTAAAAGATTCCCGAAGTTGTGGGTTGGGTAGCGCCGTTAGGAACAGTTTGCTTCGGACATTTAGTGCTATCCCAGGTGTACTTAACATTAGGATCAGAAGTAATATTGATAGTCAAATCCTGGGGAGTAATTGTCCCTCCATTAATATTCTGAGCACTGACTTGTACCTTCGCAGTGGTTCCAGCTAAGGCGCCATTTAAATTATTGTCAGTTGGATTCTTTAACAATAAATTATTATTAATAACTACAAAATCATTGTTAGCATCATTTTGCGTCAATTTGAATGTATAAAGTCCTGAAGAAGGATTTATCATTAATAAATTTAAATCAATTGGGGTAACAGATCCTAGCGCTGCTAAATCTTGAGTAGCATCAAATTGTAAAGGTTGGGGGTTCTTGACTTTAGTTTGATCCCACACAGCAGGAATAGAGATTGGTATCGTTACATATGATGGTGTAACCGCATTACCATTCTTCTGAGATTTGATTGTAAAGTTGAGGAAGCAGGCGTTATTAGGATAAACTTGACCTTGCGGCGGGGTACCTCCGACGGCATTTCCATCAGAACTTAAAGTAGCCCAATCACAGTTCGGAGATTGTCCCGAATTAACCTGTGTAAAGGTTAATGTATCAAAGCTCAGTTCTTGTTGGGTGTCCGTATCTATAGTTTTTGTCATATAAATTTTATCTTGAGGGGTAACCGGGTAAGGAGTTATAGGAATCGGATTATAAGCAGTGCCTACGTCAGCTGTGGGCAGAAGGTTACCGTTGCCTGCCGGATTTTTTAAATTAGCCTTGACATAAATATTGAATGTTGCCGTGCTGGGTTCATTTGTGGTTGGGTTGGTAGCAGTAACAGTGAATGATCCAGAAGGAGATAGAGAGTTATCAACATCATTATTCAAATCGGGCTGATTGATATAAACATAATGCAAGGAACTTCCCGAAGGTTGGTGTATGCCATCTGGCATCATATTACTGCCCTTAGGAAAAGCAACTATCGGTTTTAAATTGGTGAAATTGGCTTTGCTGGGATCGCTTGCAAGATCATCTTCTAAAGTGATAGTGGTTTGGCCTTGCGTAGGATAAGGTATAGTAATGTTGAAAATACCATTTTGTTTCCATACGGGAGCATTGCTGACGACGTTAATAGTTTGAGTATCCGTTATCCCATCAGAATTGAAAATGTTTTTAGTAAGTCCAGTTGCTTTACTGGTTACAGAAATTACAAACGAGCAGATGCCGGTTTGGTTTGGAGTTCCAGATAATATACCGGTTATCTTATCTAATTGTAACCAGTCACTACAACTATTACTAAAGAATTGGAAGCTAGTAATAATGTCTCCTGTGGTATAGGTAATGTAATTGTGCACATCTACATTTGGATAAGCGACAGTATTGTTAGCAGTTGGAAGGGGCAATTTTGCTGCATTCCAAGTAGCAGAGAACGGCAGTTTAGGATTACTTTGCACTTTGAAGCTGGGTGCAGAATAGGTTAATGGACTAATAGTATCCGAATGATTAACACTGGTTACCGTAAATTCGAGCTTAGTATCATCAATACTATTGATATCGGAAGGTGTCCCTCCTAATTTTCCATCGCCGCTAAGAGTCATGCCTTTAGGCAAAGTTATCGGAGTGAAACTAAATGTGTCGCTAGTGTCGCCATCAGAAAAATACGAACCATCATTTAAATTTATGGGTCCGGTTTGTTGGTAATAAGCTTCCTGATATGTAGCATTCGGAATAGTTTTTCCTAAAGAGAAAACTGAACCGCTGATTACCGTAATGTTTTTATCAAAGGAATTTCTTTGGCCACTGGCTGCGCTGAGCGCGCTAATATTGATGGAGCAAGTTCCGACATCGCCTGCGCTAGGTTTTCCTCCTAAAATATTAGATTTTGAGGGGTCCCAGAGCAACCATTTACAATTATCTTTTTTTGTAACGGTATAGGAGAGAGTACCAGTGAATCCATTATCAGTGACATAGTTATTTAAATCCGTATTGTAATCATTATTATTATTCACTGAAGCTTGTGGTAAATTCGGCGTGTTTCCCCAGGAAGGTGGATTCATACCTGTATTTTGAAATAATTGAATGGTAAACGGATGTGGGTCACTTGAGATAGCAGAAGTATTGGTAGCTACCACGTTAAAAGTATAATCTTTTCCATTAATTTGATTAAAATCAGAGGGAGTTCCGGAAATAGCTCCAGTATTTTTATAAAAAATTAAGCCTGTTATTGGCAATAATTGTTGCTGAGAATCTTGCCCCGGTGTGCACTCTTGACAATTATAAACTAGGCTATGAACGTCTGCATCAGAGTTGCCAGTGTCAGAGATGTAATTTCCCACATTGTAGTTTACTCCATTATCATTGCTATAGGATTTATTGAAATAAGCTTGTGGCAAAGCATCGGTATTGTGTGTCCAGGTCGGTTTATTACCGACGTAGTTTACTACGAGATCAAATTGTCCTTGGGTATTATTGGTGCCAGGAACGACAATGGGTTGATTGCTTGCTGTACTTTTTCCTGTAAGTACTATTTTAGTGGGATTGTCTGCCTTATTAGGAACAGGAGTACCCGGAACGGCTATAAGAGATTTCTCATCTGGACTGAGTTGCAGCCATTGAGGTGAGGTTGGGCCGGAGATTGAGACCAGCTGGAAGACAAAATCGTCGCCTTTGGTTAATCCCGAATTATCCGTGACTAAAGTTTTTAAATCAGTGCCTGGATAAGGCTGACCTGCAGTGGCTGGGGTAAGTTTTGCGTTTAAGTTCCAGGTTCCTGCCTTTAGGGTATCATTACCATTGATAATAATATCCATACTATTCTGAACCTGGCTGATGACCTGGCCGTTTCGAGAGCCAGAGGCTTGAAGAGTCAGAGTATAATTTCCGGGATTCATAGCGGAAGCAGGCATTTGTCCAAAAACGATCTTGGAATTATAAGGATCAATGCTCTTGAGTTGTAAATTTAAATCTGAAGGAGCGAAAGAATTATTGGGTTCGCCTTTTTGAATGAGAGAGGAAATAATATAATCTATTTTATCATATGCTTGCTGATTAAAGGAAAAATAATTTTTGGTTAAGATATCCGGAGCAGAAGTGCCTACTGGAACTGGTGGAACTGCGGGCGGATTCGGATTAGCAACAATCTGCGCCTGCACAATCTTTTCCTCAGCTTTGGCCAACACGCGAGTGTTATAAATCACCGGCTGTTGCACCCATTCTTTCAAATTACCAATCCCTTGAGAAAACATATTGGTGTAAGTTTTGGGGGCTGGATAAGATAAACTGGCGGTAACGCTGGTGCTGCCGGGGATATCGTTAGTGGTGGCGGTATATTGGCCGATCAGCGCTCCTTCCAAGCTCCAGGGTAAAATTTTACTGACTTTCGCAGTGTAATTACTGCCGGAAGCGGTATTACCGATACCGCCAGAGACCATTACAGTCGGAGTTAATAATTGGGAGACTTCGGCGTTATAGGCTAGCGCTGTACTAGTTGCTGTACCAGAGGAGGTATAACCAGCTGTGGTATCAAAACTAAGCGAGCTGTAACCGGCGCCCAACTTGACGATGGTGCTTTTAAGTGGCGTTAAGGTCACCGAGCCGCCCACATTCTCTTGAGTACCGCCGGCAATACGACGGTAATCAATTTTAGTGAGCAGATTGTCAGTATACATTTCGACCGCGGCTAAATCTTTACTATTGGCTTTGGTATAGTTGCCATAGAGTTCTAAGGATCTGACGATGCCGTTATCAAGTAAATACCGGTAAGCGCCGCCTAGGGCGTTTTGATTGACCCATTCGTTAACCGTGCCGGCGGCGTAGTCGAAGGGCAGATTTTGGGCTAGATATTCATAAGTTAATTTAATTTGTTGTTTCGGGGTAATGGAATAGCCTAAGGTGACGTTGGCGCGATGCTCATTCAGACCGGCGCTGAGCTTGAAAGCAGCGGCGGCATTATAAAAGGATTGAGCGTAACCGACGTCTAAAATCCAGGCAAGATAGTTATCATAGCGCAAGCCTACTGAAACCGGGCCGGTAAAGCCAAGGGCCTGGCTATTGATGGGTACTGCGGTCAGGCTGCTTTGCTGAGCGGGAGTGCCCGTACCGGTTTGGTTAATACAATCCATGACATTGGCTGCGGATTGGCAGGTAAAGGCAGAGTCATCTTGGCTATCCGCCAAACTGAGAGAATGAGCGAAGAACAACCCTCCGGCCATGACCGCTACGGCGGTGGCTTGGCTAACCCGAATGAGCATAGAAGGTTTATTTTTTTTCTGAGTCGGCATTTGTGTATTTCCCATATAAGTCTTCCTTGAGCTTTTCCTTACTTACCTGTATTAATTTTAGTCTATTAGTTTATTTTTTGCCCAATGTGTTGGGTAAATGCCATTCTAGCTATGATTCTCGCAAAGGCGGAATCTATTTTTGTCCATTAATTCAATTCCATACATCAAGCTATGCTTGGATGGATTCCCGCCTTCGCGGGGATGACAAATCTTTGAGCAGCTGATAATTCCAACGGGTTTCTGGAATTACCGCAGCACTACTAATTCAAAATCAGGCGCGGGACTGGTGGGCAGCGAGTAGTAAACAATCGATACCGTACCGTCATCGCCAGTCTTAATAGTTTGATCGTTAGCCGAGTAAAAAGGATTATTATTCCAGTCCTCTGCGCTCTTAATAGAGTAGGGCGAATAAAAAGGGCCGTAATCAAAATGCGAGCCCTGAACTTGCGCCAGACGATACTCATGATTTTTCTTCAACCCACGAATCACAATACTTTGATGATTATCGTAGAAAGAATGGATTTCCATATTGTCGCCTTCAGCCACGGCTAATTGCACACTAATTTGAGTTTGAACTATGGAATCCGTATTGGTTGCTTGGCTATGCACCACTAAATTGACCGGATAAGGCCCACCGATTTGGTCGCGAGGTGGAGTTCCGGTAAGGCGATTATTTTTAATCGCCAGCCAGCTAGGACTGCCCGCGCCAAGACTAATCGTAAGCTGATCGTTCGGAATGCCGCCTTGAATATACTCTTGCAGGTCCGCAACGTGTGCAAAACCTACGGTAGCGATAGTCAACGGCGCGCTTTTCCAAACGGGTTTGGGCAAGTCGGAATTAGTTTTAACGTTGACTGTTAATAGCTGCGCGCTGGTTTTGCGAGTGCTCTGACTGGTTGCCAGCAACCGCACGGTTTGTTTGGTTTCTACTTCATTAGTTTTAATGGCGTCGGGGTTCAGAATTAAATAAACCTGTCCGTCTTGTTTGCGTAAACTAACCCAACTCGGCGAATGAAATGGATCTAATTGGTAGTTAAATTGATCTCCGCTAATGTCGTCCTGAGTATAATTGTTTAGAGAAACTTTGATATCACCGCCCATTTGCGCGATTTTCACGTCAGGCAAAGTAGTTTGCAACCAATGCGGCACTCCGGTGTAAACCAGAATCGATTGTGCATAATCCGCCGTTTTACCGCTGGCTTTACTGTGAACTCGCAGTTGCACCGTAAATGTTTTCCCGGCTGTGTCGTTAGGCACGTTGCCTTTACTCACTATACAATGACAAAAGTTATTAAAACTTAGCCAGCCCGGGCCTCCCAGATAGGAGAAACTGAAATCATCGTGGGGATAACGGTTTTCCAATGCTGCGGCTAAATCTTCGCTGCGATAAGTTTCGCCGGCGATAGGATTAGTGAAGAAACTTTTTTTCCAATGCGGGGCGAGCTGTTGATCAGCGCTGACGGGAATAGATAATGTAGTTCTAGTCGTGAGGCCGCTTAGCAAACTTTTAGCAATGATGGTTACTTTCTGTGGATGATCGAGCAGCGGCGCTTCTTGAGGAATTCCCTTTAAAATCCGGCCATTTTGAATAGACAACCAATGGGGCAGGGTCGCAATATCAATATGGAAAGTAAATTGATCGTTTCTGACGTTGCTATTTATATATTGGGTTAAATCAAGCGCATAATTTTTATTAAGGGTAGCTGCGGGCAGGGCCTGCCACTGAAAAGGTTGCGGAATAGGATTGACGGCTATTTTACCGATAAAATCATCACTTTTACCGCTGAGCTTACTGGTAACCCGCAAGAGTACCGAATAGTTTCTACCTGCGGCGTCCTTGGGAATTTTGGCAGCGGCTAGTGAGAAACCATTTTCGCCGATTTCCAGCCAATCCGCGCCAGTATTAACCAATTGAAAAGAAAGTTGATCGTTCTCTGGCAAGCTATTGATATTCACTGCGTTAGCCAGATTCACGAAATAAGTTTTGCCAGGTATCGCATCCTGGAGGTTAAAGTGTGGTTGCCATTCCGGGCTTGGTAAGTGCTCATTAGTGGTGATTTGAATGGTAATTTGACCGGCGCTGCGCTGGCCATTACCGGGGTTAGCGGCAGTTAAATAAATAATTTGAGTCGTGTCTATGTCTTCGGGGCTAATTTTATCGGCGACAATATGCAGTCTATCTCCTTGAATGATGGCCCAATTGGGGTTGGGTTTTCCCGGAGTTAAGGAGAAGGCAAGCGGTTGATCGCCATCATTTCCAGTCAGGTAATCATTCAGATTAATGTCCACGTAATTTTTTTGATTGATTGCGACGGCAGGAAAGCTATTGAGTCCCCATTTGGGCCCTATGCCTTTGGCTGCCGTGGCTGCTTGCACCGGAGCTGGAATAGGTTGTTGCGAAGAGGCGGCTTGAGCTGGCGCCGTAGTGGATACTATCACCGCTGGCGAAGCATCGGAGTTTGACTTTTGCGGATCTGGGCTTTTCTTGAGCCATCCAGTCATTTGCGACCAAACAGAAGGCGCTGCGTAGGCGCTATCGGCGATTCCGCCCCCGGCAATAATCAAAGTGGAAAGACTACAATGGATGAACAGCTTTTTCATTTGCACGATTATAAAGCGCTTTCCTTAAGGGAACATTAAGAGACCTGGGCTTTTTACAAAATTATACACTGGCAAGGCGTTGACCTGGGGTGGAGATTTTCTGGGGCGTCGGATCGAGGACTTAACTCAGGAATCAGTAGCTTTTCGTCGGTGATGCCGTTTATGAGTGGTTGATGATTTTTTCTTTTTATTTTATGAGCAAAAAAGGCTGGGCCTTCACCTAAAGTAGCGCCGATAGCAGAAAAGCCCATGGAATAGAGGACGGTACGGGAACCCGCAGGTGAACTGGGTAAAGTAAGTGGCCCACAAATAAAAAAGCCGGTTTCTGCTAATCCAGCAGTTAATGCATAAGGCGCACTTGCATCGCAGCGGCGCATCAGTTGGTATAAAATTGTGTAGCCTAAAAAGATGAAAAGTCCACTACCAACATTGGCGCTCATATCAGAATCAACAATCAATCTACCAAAAACCGCGCCTAAATCAAGCGTTGGCAGCCACAATCCACTGACTCCAGTATAATATGCCCAATTTTTTATTAATTGTTTTAAGGTATCACGAGTGAAACCTTTTCTGTGTAAACCGATTAAAACGGCATCAATAACCGCAGTAACACTGCTATCTGCTAATCCTGTTAATAAGCAACAACTGCTATATAGAAGTGCATTTTCGGAGTAAGTAATTCCTTGGTTATTATAAACAGCTTGCCAAGCTCCCGCACCCAACGCAAATTTTAGTACATTCACTAAAGATGAGGGAGCAGTTAAAGTTAAGCATCTCTTATTAGAAGTCGGGAGATCAGACGTTATTTGTTCGTCGTTAATGATAGGATCAATTTTCATATACTACATAAAGTTTATGCCTTCAATATTAAGGCTTTCTTAAAATGCTTCGGCGCATGCCTGCCTCATTATGAAATCTCATGACAATGCAGTGACACTGCAATAGGATGGCTATTTGGCCGCTTATCGTATATACTTAAAGTATATACTTAAAGAGGTGCTATGAAAATAACTAAAGTTTTTAAATCCGGCAATTCTCAAGCGGTGAGACTACCTAAAGAGTTCCAGATTAGTAGTGATGAGGTAGAAATCTTTAGAAGAAAAGGGGATATCATTATTCGTGAAATACCCCAAACTTTGGCAAGAGCTTTTGCTTTGTTAACTGAGCTGCCCGATGATTTTTTTGCTGACGGCAGAAAAGATTCTCATCCTCAAGATCGAGACTTTTAATATATGTCCTTACATTATTTACTAGATACCAATATTTGCATTTATATAGCGAAGCAAAAACCGGCTAATGTCTTGAGTAAGTTTGAGCAAGTGGCTGTTGGCGAAATTGGAATGTCGATTATTACCTACGGTGAATTGCTATACGGAGCAAAGAAAAGTCATCATCCCAAGAAAGCGCTCGAAGTCCTAGAAGATTTAGCTGGCTTGATTCCTCCCTTGCCGATGCCTATTCAGGCTGCGAAATATTATGGGGATATTCGCAGCGAGCTAGAGAAGAAAGGTAAAACGATTGGCAATAATGATCTTTGGATTGCTGCCCATGCATTGGCTTTAGATTTAATTATTGTGACTAATAATACGAAAGAATTTTCCAGAGTAACTCACCTTAAAATAGAAAACTGGGTGGATGAATCGTAATTGTGTTTAACTTAACGTTAATCCCAAGTAAATAACTCATAAATCTATATCACGAGTTAACGATTTATCGCGTTTAAATTTCATTCGGAGCTTGGTTAAAGGCGATTGCTGAATAAACTGAACAAATGATAATTTTAGTTTAGTGATCTGTTGAGGTCCATTCATAATTGCATTTTGAATAAGCTGGCTGAGCTGAGCCTTAGCGGATTGTAATTGCCATGATTTCATTAAAACCTCTTAGACTTCTACGAATTATCTTCCGGCTCAATACCTGCTAATAGATTTTTGACCTCGTTAAAAGCAGCATTGATTCTTTTGATTGATTTAGGGGCGACGAAAATAGTGTCGTCGCCGGCTAAAGTAGCCAAAATTTCTGATTCTGAATTTTGATAATCCAACATCCTGGCGATTAAAGAAGCCGAGCCGGGACTGGTTTGAATAACCACTAAATTTTCATTAGCCACTATTTTTAAAATCAGATGGGTCAACGGCGCTTGGGTGAGTGGAGGAGCTAATTCTTTTGGCAGCCGGTAACCGGTCTGCCCTTGTGAATTTTTAACTTTAATGGCCGCTAATTTTTGCAGCAATCGGGAAATTTTGCTTTGATTAATTGCAAACCCTTGCGCCGCCAGTTCTTCACAGATTTCTTGCTGGGTCGCGGCATTGCCTCTGCGCAAAATCTCACTTACCGCTGCTAGTAAAGCGTTCGCGCCATAATCATGAGTGGTTTGTGCCATATCCTATCTTAACTCGGGTCACCTCAATATGCAAAACCAGGTATTGACATTTAGTTAAATTCGCATTATTATGCATATATATTGCATAATTATTGAATATTACTCAGGGTGAATATGGCTAAAATTTCAGTCAAACATTTACAGAAGCGTTACGGAAGTCATGCCGTTTTGGATGACGTTTCGTTTGTGGCCCAGTCCGGAGAAATTGTGGCTTTGCTGGGAGGCAGCGGCGCGGGCAAAAGCACTCTGTTGAGATGTTTAAATCTATTAGAAAAACCCAGCGGCGGCGTCATTGAAATTGGCGCGGTCCAACTGAATTTTTCTGATCCACATTGGAAAATGAATGAAGAACAGCAACGAGCTTTGCGCGCTAAAGTGGGCATGGTTTTCCAGCAATTTAATTTATGGCCGCATCGCACTGTATTGGGAAATCTAATTGAAGCTCCCATGCAAGTTCTTAAAAAAACCAAGGAAGCAGCGATTCAAGAAGCCCAAGCTTTGTTAGCGCAAGTGGGTTTAACCCATAAGCAAGATAGTTATCCCAGTCAATTGTCTGGAGGGCAACAGCAACGCGTGGCGATTGCGCGCGCCTTAATGATGCACCCTGCAGTCATGTTATTTGACGAACCTACTTCAGCGTTAGACCCGAAAACGGTGATGGAGCTGCTGACTTTAATTAAGTCGCTGGCGGCAAAAGGGATGACCATGATTATTGCGACTCACGAAATGAGCTTCGCGCGCCGCGCTGCTCATCAAATAATTTTTTTAGATCAAGGCCGAATCGTAGAGCAAGGGACTGCTACGGAGTTGTTTTCACGTCCACAAACCACTGCGTTTGCGCAGTTTATAGAGGGTATTCACCATGAAAATATTCAATAAGTTAATTGGTTTTTTAATCGCTTGCAGTTTTAGCGGTTTGGCATTGGCGGCGGATGCCAATCAAATTACGTTGGCCACCGAGGCCACATACCCGCCTTTTGAATCTATTAATAGCCAAGGGCAAATGGTGGGATTTGATGTTGATATCCTCACGGCAATTTGCGCACACGCTAATCTGACTTGTAAGTTTGTCAATCAACCATGGGATAGTTTAATTCCAGGTCTTGAGTTGGGTAAATTTAATGTGATTTTTGGAGCGATGAATATTACCGAAGAACGGAAAAAACAAGTTGATTTTACCAAACCTTACTATACCACCACCGGGACATTTGTTACCGCTAAAACCGCGCAATTGTCGCTCGATCCAAAATTATTGAAAGGTAGAACGATTGGGGTACAAGGCTCGACAACTTACGATGATTATTTACGGGCGGTTTATGGTAAATCAATTAAAATCAATCGCTATGGTAGCATCCAGGATGCGTTTTTAGATTTACAATCGGGAAGGGTTGATGCGGTGTTTGGAGATACACCTATTATGTTAACTTGGATCAACACTCCGGCTAATAAGGCTGCGTATACTACTCTGGGGCCGATTAAAGACGCTAAATTCTTTAATCAAGGTTACGGTTTTGCAGTGAAAAAAGGCAACACTGCATTATTACAACAATTGAACACCGGACTCGACGCCATCAAAACCGAAGGCGCTTATCAAAAAATAACTCAGAAATATTTTGGAAACAATGAGTGAATTGGTTTGAGGGCTATGGCTCCCAACTGATCCAGGGAACCTGGATGACGATTGCGGTTGCGCTGAGTGCATTGGCGATCGGGTTGATTTTGGCTTTGTTGGGAGCGCTTGGTGAACTCAGCCGTAACCGTTTTATCAGCCGCGCCACTTTGGCCTGCACGGGACTCATTCGCGGGGTTCCGGAATTATTAGTACTCTTCGGCATTTATTTCGGGGGTAGTGCGTTTATCAGTTTAATTACCGGCAAGGATTTACAAATCAATGCTTTTATTGCCGGGGCTTTTGCATTGGGCCTTATTTTTGCCGCATACGGAGCTCAAACTTTCAGAGGCGCCTTTTTAGCTATTCCCTCCGGACAGCGTGAATCCGCGCAAGCCCTTAGTTTATCCGCAAGCCGCACTTTTAGTCATATTTTGTTACCACAAGCTTGGCGATTTGCATTACCGGGATTGGGTAATCTTTGGCTGGTATTGTTAAAAGACAGCGCGCTGGTTTCATTATTAGGATTATCCGATCTTATGAACAAAGCGCAAATGGCGTCTAGTAACACGCATCAACCCTTTAAATTCTATATGACCGCAGCGGTGATTTTTTTAATCTTAACCACGTTGTCGCAAATTTCATTTAGAAAATTAACTATTTCGCAATGCAATGAGGGAATTCCAAGGGAGAGAGAATGATCCAAACTATAATTCAATATTTTCCGTTTATGGTTTCCGGATTAATGATTACCATAGAACTCATGTTAGTTTCATTGGCCGTTGGATTATTCCTGGCAATTATCTTTACTATCTGCAGTGCTACCGGACGATTTTATTTAAAAGCTCCGATTGATGCTTTGGTGTTTTTTATTCGTGGCACGCCTTTATTAGTGCAGATTTTTATTATTTATTACGGAAGTGGACAGTGGGCTTGGCTGCGCAGCACATTTCTATGGGATATTTTACGCCATCCTTTTGGATGTGCGGCTATCGCGTTGGCGATCAACACCGCAGCCTATACTACCGCATTACTGACCGGTGCGATTCGCGCTGTACCGAAAGGTGAAATAGAGGCCTGTCAAGTGCTTGGGCTTTCTCAATGGCAAATGCTTTGGCGGGTAATCCTGCCTCGCGCCTGGCGGATGGCATTACCGGCATATTCTAATGAAGTCATTATGATCCTGAAAAGCACCTCATTGGCCAGCACTATTACGCTATTAGATTTAATGGGCGTGATGCGGCAAATGATCGCAAGAACTTATGAAGTCCTACCATTTTTTATTACGGCAGCCGTATTTTATTTATGCCTAAACGCGATTATAATCGGGATTTTCAAGCTACTGGAAAGAAAATACATTACCGCTCACGCGCGATTGGCCTAGTTTGAAATTTGTTGAAAAATGGAGATTTTATATGCAGAATTTTTGGAAAATGATTGTTTTATCAACACTTATGTTGATGCTGTCCGCATGTGCGTTTGTATCTGAGTCTGTTCCTTTAAAACCCCAGGTTAATGTTCAGCCAACATTGTCAGGGGATGGAAAAATAATTGCCTTGAATATAATTGATGCGAGACCGGATTCTGCATTAGGTGGTCGGGTAACTGCTTATGGCCCTGCGGCCAAAATTAGTTTAGAGAATGATCTTATTTCTGTGGTTCGTCTTGAAGTCACTAAAGGTTTGGCTAAGAACGGGTTTAAAGTTGTTCCTTACACTGATAATGCCACAAGGAAATTAGTAGTACGTATCATAGCTTTACAGTATCAGCAGCGGACAGGTTTTTGGGCGGGCACTGTTATCGTAACAAGTACATTAGAGGGTTCAGCTAATAATAAAGGTCAAACTTACGAAAATACGTATCGGACTGAAGATGAGCATACAGTTGTTTTTACACCCTCCGCAGATACTGATATTAAAAATATTAATTCAGGCTTAGCCAGCTCACTTAGTAAGTTGCTGAATGACCAAAGCTTGATGCACTTTTTAGCAAGGTAGGGGGACTTTTATTGCGATGTGTTCTGGGATGCACACGATGATGGGTGCTAAAATTGAAAACCCATGATTATTTTATTCGGTTACAAGAAAACTAATAAGAAAGTCCTACAGCATTAATAGTACATATCTATTGCATTATAATGCAAAAAATATCTATTATGCATACTCCTGTTCTTAATGTGGTTAGTGCCGTTGTATTTTAGGAGATCGGGGAACTCTCGCGGGGAAACTATAATATGGCGGCACTTTTTCCATGCTAGTTAAAGCCCATTTGCATTTGCTGTTTTAGGCCAGCATTCTTCATAAGAGAAGTCAAATTCATCTGTAAATCCTAATCCATTAGCTTGAGTTATTCTCATTCGTTTCCCTGTCTTCGCTCTATTATCAATTTCTTCTATATCTTCTTCCGAAAGTGTAAAGTCTCTAATATCCATATTTTGTTTCATATGATTTTCATTTTGGCTTCCAGGTAAAGGAATGCATTGGTGCTGTATAATCCATTTCAACGCAATTTGGGGTACTGTTTTACCATAGGTTCCCATTCCATCAACTGCAAATGCCATAATTCACTCCTCAGTTTCGCTGAAAAAATTCATCCGTGAGAATTTTTGACCTGCTGAAGGTTATTGATCTTCTTTCTCTTTCTCAATGGATTCCGTGGGTTTCTCAGTGTGTGGCTGTTCGGTGACGGATGGTTCCTCTGGGGCGGGAGACGAGTCCGGTTTGGTAGTGATTTGCTGAAGTGAACTGGAACTCTCACTCGGAGGAGGAGAATAAACCGCCTCTTGCGTCTGCTGCTGAGGAAGAATAGTGGGTTCTTCAACTGGGAAGGGTTGAGTCATTATTTTCTCTTTAACCGGTTCGGCAGAAGGAGTTTCATGAGCGGGGACGTCATGCGCAATTTTTCCAGTAGCTGATCCGCTTTGCTGTTGTTGTCCGGAAAAAGGTTGATTACGATTGGGGTTAGAGCCTCGGCTTTGCCGGTTAGGATTACTGCGTTGGGCTTGTTGCTCCGGATTATGCGGAGCTTGACCCTGTTGGCCCTGGCCTGGTTGCCGGCGTTGACCGCTACGTGGCTGATTTTGATCAGTTCGGGGAGCTGCTGGCTGGTCGCCGCGAGGATGAGTTCGATGGCGTTTATGTCGCGGTGGTTGTGAAGAGGCAGGTTGAGTAGTAGGGAGAGGCAGAATAGGTTTTTTCTCTTCCACAGTTGGCGAAGGAGTATAAGCAGGAGTTTCTTTTTCAGCTCCCAACACTACTTCCCATAAACGTTTGATCAAACCACCGCTCTTTTTGCGGGGAGGTGGCGGAGCATTGGTTGTCGTATTCAAAAATTCTTTAATCGCCGGCTCAGTGGTTTTAGTAGTTACTGCGGTTCTTTTGCGCACTACTTGACTGCCTGCTTTTTGTTGTTGCTGTTTAATGACTTCATAGCTGATGGAGGTGCGGTTTTTTTCTTTCAGTTTTCTAATTTGATAATGCGGTGATTGAAAACTTGGGTTGGGGATAATCATGATATCCGCTTGAGTTTGTTGCTCAATTTGTTGAATTTGAGCGCGTTTTTCATTAATCAAGAAAGTGGCTAAATCAACCGGTAACATGATTTGTAATTGCACCTGTTCAGCTTTAGCCGCTTGCTCTTGGAGTAAGTTAACTATAGAGTTCGCCAGTGATTCCACCGTGCGGATCGAGCCTTGGCCTTCGCATCGCGGGCAGGCAATTCGGCTAGAGCGGCGTAAGGAAGAGCCTAGCCGTTGCCGGGACATCTCTAATAAACCAAACCTGGAAATGCGGCCGATTTGAATTCGCGCACGATCTTGTCGCAACGCATTGCGGAGACAGTTTTCAACTTCACGTTGATGAGAAGTTTGCAACATGTCGATAAAATCGATAACGATTAAACCACCGATATCGCGAATGCGTAATTGGCGGGCAATTTCTTGAGCCGCTTCAATATTAATATTAAAGGCAGTTTCTTCGATGTTGCTGCCTTTAGTCGCACGCGACGAGTTAATATCAATAGCCACTAATGCTTCGGAATGATCAATGACTAGAGATCCGCCGGAAGATAATTGCACGTCGCGTTGATAAGCGCTTTCAATCTGCTCTTCAATATGGAAACGGCTGAATAATGGTAAGAAACCTGTATACAACTGTAAACGTTCAGCGAAATCTGGACGCACCTGATTAACATAATGACGAGCTCGTTCGTAAGCAATAGGTTCATCGATAATGACTTCTTGCATATCTTGGCGCAGGTAATCACGGATTGCGCGAATAATCACGTCACTTTCTTGATGGATTAAATACGGTCCGGGACGAGCAATAGCGGCTTGTTTAACCGCTTCCCAATAGCGCAGCAGTACATTTAAATCCCATTCTAATTCTTCTTTTGAGCGTCCAACGCCAGCCGTGCGGATAATAAGACCCATGCCATCCGGAATTTGTAGTTGGGTGAATGCTTCTTTGAGATGTTCGCGGTCGTCGGTTTCAACTCGTCGCGAAATACCGCCAGCCCGAGGATTATTAGGCATCAGTACTAAATAAGAACCCGCCAAACTGATAAAAGTGGTTAAAGCAGCGCCTTTGTTGCCGCGTTCTTCCTTTTCGACTTGGACCACTAATTCTTGACCTAATCTGAGTACGGAACGGATATCGATATTTTCATCGTTGGGATCAGTTTCGGTTAAAAAGTATTCTCGGGAAATTTCTTTCAGAGGCAGGAAGCCATGGCGTTCTTCGCCGTAATCCACGAAAACGGCGCCTAGACTCGGCTCTATACTACTAATTCGCCCTTTATAAATGTTTGCTTTTTTTTGTTGAGAATCAGGACGTTCAATGTCTAAATCAATCAATTGCAAACCATAAACCACAGCAACACGCAACGCATCTGAGTGCGTTGCGTTGATCAGCATTCTTTTCATTTTGTCAAACCTTCTAATCAGCGCTAATGCCTATATTTATATTGGTGATAGGCTAATTAAAGCGCTTAGTTATTCCTGCCAGTTTCCGGCGTAGTGCGGAACTGGATCCAAATTTGTTCAGTAATAAATACTTGGTAGGCTATTGCCGTCCTAAGATCATAGATCAATATGCGGACTTTTGTTATTATGCAATTTTGCCAGGAATTAACTATACCAGGTTTAAATCTTTTAGGCAAATGTGAAATAAGGCAGTCGACAATGGTGAAAGTGGTCATTATACAATCAGAAGCGGTTGGGCAACGAATTGATAATTTTATATTCAAGCACTTAAAGGGGGTTCCTAAAGTAAGAGTTTATAGAGCGATACGTAATGGCGAAGTACGAGTGAATCAGGGCCGGATCAAACCAGACTATCGGGTACGGTTGGACGATAAGATCCGCATTCCGCCGTTAGCGGGGACGGGGACGCAGCCGGTTAAACCGATGCTGCCCAGAGGTGAAGTCATTCAGGCAATTCGCGAAACGATCATTTATGAAGATGAAGGGCTCATTGTCATTGATAAGCCTGCGGGGCTGCCGGTCCACGGTGGTTCAGGGATTCAAGGCGGGGTGATTGAATTATTAAGATTGGTTCGTCCTGAATTACGTTTCTTAGAATTGATTCATCGTATTGATCGAGAAACTTCAGGGTGCTTGTTATTGGCAAAAAAGCGTCAGACATTATTATTCTGGCATCAGCATTTAAAAGAGCGCCGTGTCCGTAAACAATATATTGCATTGGTTAAAGGAGAATGGAAGGGTGGTTCTAAGCGGGTCGAAGCGCCTTTATTAAAGAATGTTCTGAGCAGCGGTGAACGCATGGTGAAAGTAGATGAAGAAGGTAAACCGGCAGTGACTCTGTTTCGTCCGTTGAAGATATTTAAAACAATGAGCTTAATTGAAGCGTCTCCCTTATCTGGCCGGACTCATCAAATACGGGTGCATTTGCAACATATTGGTTATCCCATTGTGGCGGATCCAAAATATGGTGATTCCAAATTTACTCAGGAAGTACGGCGCTTTGGTTTGAAGCGTTTATTTTTACATGCCGCCAGTATCAGTTGCCCCGGTGATGAAAAAACCGGCGAAGGCATGTTTGGCATTAGTGTATTGCTGGCGCCGGAACTCCAGGATTTCTTAGATAAGATAAAAGAAGTAGACGCCACCCTATTAAAACGCAACAATTCTCGGTGAATATTAACCATTTGAGGGATCGCAAGGGGGAGAAGAGCGGAGCGATCTTCCCCTTCATTGATGTGTCCCAGCTTGGCTGGGACACAGCATATAAACCAGGAAGCAATTCTCGCGCAGCGGGAATTGCGAAAATGCTTGATTTTTCGTGTTCTCAGCGTTAATATTAGCCTCTTTTAATTACCGATTTCAATGGGAGATTGTCCATGGCTGTACAAAAAAGCCGGGTTACCCGCTCAAGACGTGGTATGCGCCGCTCGCATGACTCTATTTCTGCTGCATGTCTGTCAACTGAACAAATGACAGGTGAAAAGCACCTCCGTCACCATATAGCACCTGATGGTTATTATAAGGGTGTACAGGTCATTAAGGTTAAGGTCGCCGCAGAAAAGAAAGAAGATTAATTATCCATGCTTAAAACCATTGCGCTGGATGCGATGGGCGGAGATTATGGCCCTGAAGTGGTCATTCCAGCAGGGTTACAAGTCTTAAAAAAACATTCTGATTTGCGCCTGATCTTTGTAGGCCGTCAAGAAATTATTTCCCCTTTGCTGGAACAATCTGGAACCGGCCTTGCTTCGCGTTGGAAAATTCACCATGCTGCGGAAGAAGTTGGGATGGATGAATCGCCCGCTTTAGCATTGCGGGGCAAGAAAGATTCTTCCATGCGCGTCGCTATCAACCTAGTCAAATCTCAAGAAGCACAAGCCTGTATTAGCGCGGGCAATACCGGAGCTTTGATGGCGACTTCCCGGTTCGTTCTTAAAACTTTACCCGGAATTGATCGCCCTGCGATTATCACTCGTTTTCCTACCATTCATGAATCTCAGCAAGTTCGTATTTTGGATTTAGGCGCTAATGTGGATTCAAGCGCTGAACACCTCTGTCAATTTGCAATGATGGGTTCAGTATTTGCTCAAGCGGTTGACAATATTCCCAATCCTCGAATTGGATTGCTCAATATTGGCGAAGAAGCCATTAAGGGTAATGAGCAAGTCAAGCAAACCGCTGAACTATTGGCAAAGCAAAAAAATATTAATTATGTTGGATTTGTCGAAGGCAATACTATGTTTGAAGGCATGGTGGACGTAGTGGTTTGTGACGGTTTTATTGGTAATATCGCCTTAAAAGCTGCGGAGGGCGTGGCGCATTTGATTGCCCATTATGCCAAGCAAGCATTTTCGCAGAATTGGTTGACTAAATTAGCCGTGCTTCCCGCATTGCCGATATTAGCCCAATTAAAGAAAAAAGTAGACCCACAGCGGCGCAACGGGGCTATTTTGCTGGGATTGACTGGGATAGTGGTAAAAAGCCACGGGCGAGCGGATGTCATAGGATTTGCAACGGCAATTGAAGAAGCTTTTTTAGAAATTGAAAAAGATATCCCTGCTTTAATTGCGCAAGGTTTGAAAAGTAATATCTTAGATTAAATTTGGATTATATCATAATGATTTATAGCAAAATTATTGGTGTTGGGTCTTACTTACCTGAAACTGTGTTAACCAACGCTGATTTAGAAAAGATTGTGGAAACTACGGATGAATGGATTGTCCAGCGAGTGGGGGTTCGTGAACGCCATGTTATTGGAAAAAGCAATGATACTGTTTCCACTATGGCAGTTAAGGCCGCGCGCCGTGCATTAGAGAACGCACAATTAGCCCCTGCCGATATAGATATGGTGATTGTTTGTACCGCGACCAGCGATTATCTTTTTCCTAGCGTAGCTTGTATTGTCCAGCAGGAGCTTCAGATCAAAAATAAATGCCCGGCTTTTGATTTAAACGCCGCTTGCGCAGGTTTTATTTACGGTTTAAGTGTTATAGATCAATTTATTAAAAGCAATACTGTACGTAATGCATTAGTTGTTGGGGTCGATGCGCTGACCAAAACGGTCGACTGGAAGGATCGCAGCACCTGTGTTTTGTTTGGTGATGGCGCGGGGGCGGTAGTAT
The DNA here is from genome assembly GCA_963697455.1 of uncultured Pseudomonadota bacterium. Taxonomy (GTDB): domain Bacteria; phylum Pseudomonadota; class Gammaproteobacteria; order Coxiellales; family Coxiellaceae; genus JAFEDN01. The sequence continues at coordinate 162,122 of CAVOOI010000032.1, forward strand.
TGCAACAGTCCTCAGAGCCCGGGATTTTAGCCACCCATATTCACGCCGATGGTTGTTATACCGATGCTCTATATGCGAAAAGTACTTTATGGAATCCTGAATCACCTTATGTTTACATGAGAGGTAACACTGTATTTAAAATTGCCGTGACTCAGTTAGGCAATATCGTTGATGAAACCCTAGCTAAAAGTGGGTTAAAAAAAGAAGATGTGGATTGGTTGATTCCGCATCAAGCCAATTCACGGATTATCGAGGCAACCGCTAAACGCTTGAATTTGCCTATGGAGCGGGTGGTGTTAACGGTTGCAGAACACGGCAATACGTCGGCGGCGTCTGTGCCGCTGGCCTTAGATCATGCTTTAAAATTAGGCAGAATCAAGCATGGCGAAATTTTAATGTTAGAAGCTTTTGGCGCAGGGCTCGCTTGGGGTTCGGCTTTAATCAAATATTAGACGATGAAGATGAAGAAAATTGCAGTAGTTTTTCCCGGACAGGGTTCTCAATCCGTAGGTATGTTGTCGGCGATGGCGGAAGAACCGGTGATTCGGCAAACTTTTGCTGAAGCCAGCGAAACTTTAGGCTATGACGTGTGGCAGCTAGCTCAACAAGGGCCGGAAGAGCGGCTTAATCAAACCGAATATACGCAGCCAGCATTATTGACTGCTTCTATCGCTATCTGGCGACATTGGCAAACTTTACAAGCATTGACACCCTCTTTGCTGGCGGGCCATAGTTTAGGTGAATACAGCGCCTTAGTAGCAGCGCAAGCGCTGTCATTTAATGATGCTCTCCAGTTAGTTGCTAAACGCGGCCAGTACATGCAAAAAGCAGTTGCGCCCGGAGTAGGGGCAATGGCTGCAATCGTTGGATTAGAAGATAGTAAAATCATTGACTTATGCAACGAAGCTCGTCAAAAAGATGAGATATTAAGTCCTGCTAATTTTAATTCTATCGGTCAAATTGTTATTGCTGGACATAGTGCATCAATCGATAGAGCTATCGAGTTAGCGCAGTCGCAAGGCGCTAAAATGGCCAAACGGATTCCAGTCAGCGTGCCTTCTCATTGCGGTTTGATGAGTGCAGCGGCGGCCCAGTTAAAACAAGATTTGCTGAAAGTGGATATTCAGCCACCCAAAATTCCCGTAATTCATAATTATGACGTGAGTCCCCATCCTGATCCAACGGCTATTCGTCAGGCGCTTACTCAACAACTGACCAGCCCGGTGCGATGGGTCGAAACTATCCAACTGATAGAGAAAAATGGCGTCGAAGTCATTATTGAATGCGGGCCTGGTAAAGTGTTAACCGGTCTCAATAAACGGATTAGTCAAACCCTAACCACCTATCCATGCACCGACCCTGAGCTTATTGCTAAAGCTATGCAGGCCATGATAAAGGAGATTTTATGAAGTCATTAGCAGGAAAAATTGCCCTGGTTACCGGCGCTAGCCGTGGGATTGGCCGCGCTATCGCTTTAGAGCTGGGGCGGCAAGGAGCGGTAGTGGCCGGTACGGCGACTACCCGGGAAGGTGCTGAAAAAATCAGCGCCGCTTTGAATGCTGAGCATATTCAAGGGGGTGGCTACGCTTTAGATGTGCGTGACTCAGAAGCTGTGCAAAATGTAGTTGCCAAAGTACAGACTGATCACGGACCAATTGCTATTTTAGTCAATAACGCGGGTATCCATCGCGATAATTTATTACTGCGCATGAAAGATGAACAATGGGACGAGGTCATTAACACCAATTTATCCGCGGTCTTCAGAATGAGTAAATTTTGCTTAAAATCAATGGTTAAACAGCGGGCCGGCCGAATTATCAATATTACTTCGGTGGTGGGAGTGATGGGCAACCCAGGCCAGGCTAATTACTGTGCAGCAAAAGCGGGGGTGATTGGATTTACCAAAGCGCTGGCCTTGGAAATGGCGGCTTATGGCATCACTGTCAATGCCGTGGCGCCCGGTTTTATTGAGACGGATATGACCAGTCAGTTGACTCCTGAACAGCGCGAGTGGATCTCTGGAAAAATTCCCATGAAACGCAGCGGAACGGTTGAAGATATTGCTAATATTGTGGTATTTTTGGCATCAGATCAGGCGGCCTATATCACCGGTCAGACATTGCATGTTAATGGTGGAATGTGTATGGTATAATGCAGCGATTCCAAGCAACCTCCTGACGTAATGGGGGTTCGCAAGTTGGTCATTAATCTTATTTAACTTTGAGGATTGAATTATGGCAGCAACTGTTGCAGAACGCGTCGAAAAGATTGTCATAGAACAATTAGGGGTCAAGGCAGAAGATATCTCCAAAGATTCATCTTTTGTCGATGATTTAGGCGCAGATTCTTTAGATACCGTTGAGTTAGTGATGGCGTTAGAAGAAGAATTTGGTATTGAAATTCAAGATGAGGAAGCTGAGAAAATTACGACGATTCAGCAAGCCATCGATTTTATCGAAAAACAAAAGCAGAAAGAGAAAGTTGCTTAATGAGCTATTTTCAAGGTAAAAGAAGAGTTGTTGTCACTGGGCTGGGAATTGTCAGCCCAGTAGGCAATACTATAGATTCTGCGTGGGATGCGATTTCACACGGCAAAAGTGGGGTAGGCCCGATTACTGCTTTTGATCCCGCTTTGTTGCCTACTAAATTTGCAGCGCAGATAAAAAACTTTGATCCTAGCTTAAGTTTAACTGATAAAGAAATTCGCCGGACGGATTTTTTTGTACAGTTCGCTGTCGAAGCCGCTCGCCAGGCTATGGTAGATTCCGGGCTTGAAGTGACTGAACAGTTGGCTCCGCGTGTGGGAGTTGCGATCGGTTCAGGAATAGGCGGTTTGCCAGGTATTGAAGACAATTGCTTAGCTTTAAATAGCGGTGGCCCACGGAAAATTTCTCCCTTCTTTATCCCTGGTAGCATTATTAATATGGCAGCGGGTTTAGTATCGATGAAGCACCATTTAATGGGGCCGAATATCTCGATTGTGACCGCTTGCACTACAGGTTCTCATAATATTGGCCATGCTGCCCGGATGATACTCCACGGCGATGCCGACGCGATGGTTGCCGGCGGAGCAGAAATGTCTACGACTATGCTAGGCATAGGCGGATTTAATGCTATCAAAGCCCTCTCTACCCGGAATGACGAACCGGAAAAAGCTTGCCGCCCCTGGGACAAAGACCGCGATGGCTTTATTTTGGGTGAAGGCGCAGGTGTGCTGATATTAGAAGAACTTGAATTTGCTAAGCGCCGCGGCGCTAAAATTTATGCTGAGTTATCGGGATTTGGAATGAGTGGTGATGCTTATCACATGACCGCGCCTTGTCCAGATGGCGCCGGTTTCGTGTTATCTATGAATAGTGCTTTAGCTGATGCCGGTATCGCTTTGGATCAAGTTGATTATATTAATGCCCATGCCACCTCGACTATGGCAGATGTCATTGAAGCGCTTGCGGTGAAAAAAGTATTTGGGGACCATGCCTATAAACTCGCAGTCAGTTCCACCAAATCAATGACCGGCCATTTATTAGGTGCAGCCGGTGCAGTGGAGGCCATTTTTTCAATATTAGCGATTCGTGATCAAATAGCTCCTCCAACCATTAATTTAGATAATCCTGATGAAGGTTGTGATCTTAACTTTGTGGCGCATTCAGCTCAACAACGCAAGATTGACGTGGTAGTATCCAATTCTTTCGGTTTTGGAGGCACTAACGGAACGTTAGTTTTCCGGCGATTATCTTAGGTTCCCCAGATGGGTAAGCATGGGTTAGTGCGACGCATCTGTCTTGCTGGTTTATTCTTGGTCTTGTTAGCGGTGATCCGGGAAGGATGGGAATGGCATCATTTCGCTTCCACGCCAATGCTGCGCACGGGTTACACTACCGTCATTGTTACGCCTAATTTAACCCTCAAACAATTGGCTAATCAGCTTCACGACCGTAAGTTATTATCTCATCCCCGGTTCTTTGTGTTACTGGCTCATCAGCGGGGTGATTCAGATAAGTTAAAGATGGGTGAATACGGGATTGATTCGCATACTTCGCCTAATCAGCTACTCACAGATATGGTTGCCGGTAAAGTAGTGATGCGCAAACTGACCTTTGTTGAGGGTACCACTATGCGCCAGATCCGCGAAATACTGCTAAACGACGATGCATTGCAGCATATTGCAGTCAAACAAACTGATCAAGAAATGATGGCCGGCCTGGGACATCCCGGCGAATACTCCGAGGGGCGATTTTTCCCAGACACTTACGTTTACACCTGGGGCAATAAGGATACGGTTATATTGCAGCAGGCCTATCAACGCATGGCGACTTTATTGGCTCAGGAATGGTTACAACGCGACAGCAATTTACCTTATAAAACACCGGATGAAGCCTTGGTAGTGGCGTCTTTAGTGGAGAGTGAAGCCGTTCTGCCTGCCGAACGCCCAGTGATCGCCGGGGTTATACTGCGGCGACTGCAAAAAAATATGAATTTGCAGGTGGATCCAACAGTGATCTATGGCGTGGGTAAACCCTATGGTTCAATCATTACTGTAGAGGATTTACACAACGATAATCCTTATAATACTTACTTGCATTCAGGATTGCCGCCGACTGCTATTAATATGCCGAGTGCGGCCTCTATTTATGCAGCATTTCATCCAGCGGCGGGAGATGCGTTATATTATGTGGCGCGAGGCGATGGCGGCCACCGGTTTTCGGCCACCTACCCGGAACATTTACAAGCAGTACAAAAATACCGGCAGTATAAAAAATCTGAAGCAACTCAGCAAAAATGGCTTGGATTAGGCTTATTTATTGCACGTTCTGCAGGCCTATATTAAGGGTAAGATATGAAATCTAATTATTTTATTTCGTTTGAAGGAATCGAGGGTGTAGGCAAGAGTACGGCGATTAAATTTTTTACGGCGCAATTAAGCGCCCGGCATATCGATTTTGCATTAAATCGTGAACCTGGCGGCTCCGAGATTTCAGAAGATATTCGCCATGTGCTACTGAACCATCATTCAGATTTGATGTGTTTAGAAACCGAATTATTATTGATGTTCGCTTGTCGTGCGCAAAATATTAATCAGGTTATTAAACCAGCACTGCAAAGTGGAAAATGGGTGATTACGGATCGGTTTACTGACGCCAGCTATGCCTATCAAGGTTATGGACGAGGTATGCCGGCAGCAAAAATCGCCGCTTTAGCGGATTGGGTACAGGGCCATCTACAACCGGATATCACTTTTTTGCTCGACGCTCCCGCTCATGTCGGCCTTGAGCGATTAAAGAATCGGCGCAATAAAGACCGGATTGAAAGTGAAGCCATAGAATTTTTTGAACGGGTACGCCAGGGTTATTTACAATTAGCGGCGGCTGAACCTCAGCGCTTTAGACTGATTCATGCGGGCGAACCATTGATCGATGTTCAGCAACAATTATTATCAGAACTGGATAAAATCATTGAATAATCTATATCCGTGGCAAAATCGCCAGTGGCAACACTTATTATCCCAATATCAGCAACAGCGATTGCCCCATGCATTGTTATTGAGCGGTGCTATGGGTTTAGGCAAACTAGCATTTGCGCAGCGATTTGCAGAATATCTTTTATGTAAATCTCCGTCTACTCAAGCTTGCGGACAATGTTCTGGGTGTCATTTAATTCGGGCCAATAATCATCCGGATTTGCTGTGCATCTTTCCTGAGGAAAATGGAAAGAATATTAAAGTGGATCAGATTCGCGAGATGGTGATCACGCTCAATCAAACTGCGCAGCGCACTGGCTATAAAGTAGTGATGCTTGCGCCTGCGGAAGCATTAAATAAAGCGGCAGCGAATGCACTACTCAAAACTTTGGAAGAACCGGCGGGAAAAGTAATCTTTATTTTAGTCAGTCACCAGCCCAAGGCTTTGCCGGCCACAGTCTTTAGCCGGTGTCAGCAAATCCAGTTTTTCGGCCAAGAGCACGCGAATCTTTGGTTAGCGGAGCAGTTGCAGCAGACTGATCAGCCGGTGGCGAATGCAGATTTACTGCTGAGGATCGCGGAATATGCGCCATTGCGAGCGCTAAGTTTAGCGCAAAATAATTATTTAAATTTACGCGGCCAATTATTGGCGCATTTGCAGGCAATTAGTCAGCGACAAGGGACTTTACTCGCGCCGGTAGCAGATTATTTGAAGCAAGATTTATTGCTATGGACTGAGGCTTTTATTTCTCTCGCGACAGATATGCTGCGTTTGCAGCTGGGAGTTGAATTGCAATGGTTGATGAATCAAGATTGTCTGCCGCAGCTCCAGCCATTAGCTCAGGCTTGTGCGTTAGCAATGCTGCTGGAATTGCTTGCCAAATTAAGTCTGGCACGCCAAGCATTGCTCAATACTCAAGTCCATTTGAATAATCAACTTTTAATAGAGAGCCTGTTAATTTATTTCGACAATTGCTTTGCTCTCAATCACCGCAAACAGTTTGTACCAGAATCGCTGCGACTTCATACGGATTCGCGTTAGCGCCCGGACGGCGATCTTCAAGATAGCCACAACCTTGGTTGGATACCGAGCGGGGAATTCGCACCGATGCCCCACGATCAGCAACGCCGAAAGAAAACTTATCCATCGGAGCAGTCTCGTGTCTACCCGTTAAGCGCAATTCCAGATCCGCACCATATACTTTAATATGCGCATCATGATTTTTTTCCAAGGCCTTAATGGCTTTGTGGATAGCGGCCATCCCCTTTTTAGGATCGCGAGTTTCTTTAGTAGAGAAATTAGTGTGTTTGCCGGCGCCGTTCCAATCTCCTTTAACGGGTTTGGGATGGAGGCGGGCATTGATGTCATAATCTTCACCGATTCGATACAGCAACCAGCGTGCTAGCCATAAGTGATCACAAACGGTTAATGGATCGGCAGTTTCCGTGCCAATATTCCGGTAACCAATTTGAAATTCCCATTGTCCTGGCATGACTTCAGCATTAGTACCATGAATCATGATACCCGCTTCAATGCAGGCGGCGGCATGTTCTTCGACCATATGCCGACCAAATACTTCATCAGCTCCGACACCACAATAAAAAGGGCCTTGTGGCGCGGGATAGCCACGATCAGGCCAGCCTAGCGGTTGTTGACCGCGAAACAAAGTATATTCTTGTTCAAATCCAATCCAGGGATCATGTGCTGCGCCATATTTCTCCATCACTTCGCGGAGTTTGGCGCGTTTATTGGAAATGTGCGGAGTATTGTCCGGATTCATGACTTCGCAGAGTACTAAATAATTATCACCACTCAGTAATGGATCGCTGACAAAACAAACCGGATTTAACAGTAAGTCGGAATCACGGCCCTGAGATTGATAGGTAGAGGAGCCATCGAAATTCCATTCTGGAAAATCTTTCAAGCTCATCTCGCCTGGCGGATGAGCCAGCATTTTTACTTTCGAACGTAATGCTTGTGAAGGTTCGGTGCCGTCAATCCAGATATAAGTCGCTTGTGTAATCATGTGCAAAACTCCTTTAAAAATTCTGGAGATATTCTAGCGCAATAAAGCACGATTTTCTACATTTAAACAGGAAGATCTTTGCGGATTAATTTATTTAACCAAGGCGTGAGGATTAAAGTGAGAAGCGCCGCTCCAAAGCCCAGCAAAGCATAATTTTGAAAAGCATGCGCGTAAATTGAATTGGTCACTAGTGTATTATTAATCATCTCTTTAGGGACGCTGGCCTGTTTTCCTAAGTATCCCGCTAATAACCCGCCATAACTCAAACCTAAAAACCAAACACCCATCATCACTCCCACCAATTTAGGTGGTGCGAGTTGAGTGACCATGGATAAACCAATAGGGGAAAGCATTAACTCGCCAATAGTGATGAACAAATAAGAAAGCACGACCCAATATGGGCCGATTAACCCATTGCTGCGTGGAGTATGTGCGCCGACCACCAATATTTGTAAGGCGATGGCAATGATTGCCAGCGCCAAGGTAAATTGTAAACTGCGAGAAACTATTTTTTGTTTTTCGTGCAATTTTCGCCAGCTTATCGCGAATAGCGGACTTAAGATAAGGATAAATAACGATTCTAAAGAAAGAAACACCATCGGGGGGATAGTATATCCGAATATAACCCGGTCAACGTTGCGGTCAATGAATATATTAGCGACTAAAAATATTTGGAAATAGATAGCCCAAAAAGCGATGGAAATAATAATTAATATTAATAGCGCTAACATTTTTTGTCGCGCTAATTTTTCTAGGCGGAAGGTGACGATAGCCAGCATGAATAATACGATGATTCCGAATATCATCAAAATGATATTGCCTGCATTAGCCAGTTTGAGCAGATGGTAGCACGCCGCTGTTCCTAAAATAATGATCGGGATAAACGAACCTTTTTGTTTCAGCCAGGTTATCCATCCGGAACGGGAAGCTACCAACTGTGGAGGCATCCCTTTGTTATCATAAAACCGGTATCCCCAACGGAAGAAGCCGATGGCTAATATCAATCCGAGAGTAGCTGCCGCAAAACAAGCATGCCAGCCAAATCTTTGTTGAATAAATCCGGAGCTCAGCGTGGACAACATAATGCCCAGATTAAAGGCCATGTAATAAATAGTGAATCCGGCATCGCGCCGTGGGTCATCTTCATGATAGAACTGACCCAAAAAGCTGGATATGTTGGGCTTCAGAAATCCCGTGCCCAAAATAATGACGGCCAAGCCTAAGTACATGGCAACTTCTTTGTTGGCGATAGGAAATGTCAACAATGCATAACCTGCGAATAACAGATACGCGCCGAGTAAAATAGTGTGCCGGAAGCCTAATAACCGATCTGCGCATAATCCACCCAGAATAGGGGAAATGTATACTAAAGCAGTAAATTGGCCCATGATGACGTATGACTGGGCATCGGCAAAGTTAAGCACTTTGGTCATATAAAAAATGAGCAATCCTTGGATAATATAGAGTCCAAAGCGTTCCCACATTTCGGTGAGTGAAAGAGCTATTAGGGCGCGTGGTTGTTTCATATCTGATCAAGGCTACCAAAACAATGCGAGGGGGTCAAGCAAGAATTAAATGGTCTCGTTAAGTCAGAACTGAAACATAATCATTTTTGGCATATTCAATAATTTTTTTATCATGAGTTAATAAAGTGAGTTGATGTATACGTGCGGTGGCGACAATTAATCGGTCAGCCGGATCGCCATGAAAATCGCCGGGTAGCTGAGCACTTTCTGATGCAATTTCCGGAGTGAGTGGCAATAGTTCAATGCCGGGTAATGCCAACGCGTCGTTAATCCAAGATAAAACTGGTTTTTCCAGGTGGAGGCGTCCTTTCATGGCTAGCATACTGATTTCCCAGGTGGTTATGGCGGCAATACCTACCAGACTATTTTGCGCGGCTTCATTGATCAGTTTTGGCCATTGAGGATTTAAATCAGGACTCCCTTCCATAAGCCAAATCCAAACATGAGTATCTAAAAGCAATCCTTTCATGTTTCAACATCCCAGTGTTCATCAATGGGGTGAAGAATATCACCATTGATGTGGACAGTGCCTTTCAATGCGCCGAATAAATTAAGTGGTTCTTCTTCTATAGGAACCAACTTAGCGATGGGGAGGCCGTGTTTAGTAATAATTAAAGATTTATGCTTATTTTTAACCTCATCCATTAATTGTAAGCATTGAGCCTTAAATTGCGCGGCAGCTATTCTTTTGATCATCAACCCTCCTAATTAAATGACTATAGTCATATGACTATGGTTAATTATAAAAGAAAAAAACGATGCAGTCAACTCTCGCCGTCTTGCCCCAGCCGAACTAGCGGAGGTTGTAAAGCTCGCGCTTTACGTGAGGGCTTGGCGCCTTTAATTGTTGAAAGCGCGATCCTTTAGATTCTCTGCAAGCTTATGCCGGATTATGTTTAGGGAAGAAGTTAAGACTGAAAATTGGGTGCGTAATAATCATATCAATTGCACACCTAACCGTTGAGCGGCATCCTGGAGTTGTTTATCTTTAGTGGCTAAGGGTAAGCTGGAACGCAAAGCTAATTCTAAATACGCTGCATCATAAGTAGTTAATCGCTCGCGGTAAGCTAAAGAAACAATTTCATTAAAACTTTTGTCCATGGTTTCCAAATCAATCTGAATGTTGATGGATTTAAACATATCCAAAAATTGAATCATCTCTGCGTAAGAAATCCGTTTACGACGCTGTGCGGATAATAATATATTACTTATTTCCAGCGGCCAAATTGCCGGAACTCTCGCAGTTTCTTGTTCTAATCTTTCTAATAAGACCGTTGTTCTGGGGGTAGTCTCATCAGCAAAGCACCATGAAAGAGCTATAGAAGCATCTAAAACAAATCCCATTATTTTCTGCCTTCATCGCGTAATTCTTTCCAGTCTAAACCACCTAGAGTATGTGCTTGCGCCAGTATTTTGAAGCGTTGAATGTTCTCTTTGATTCGCTCAAGATCAACTCCCGCCACGGGAATTAAACGGGCGACCGGGTGGTTATGTTTAGTAATAATGATTTGTTCCCCCTTTTCCACTTGCTCTAGCAAAGCAGAGAAATGCGTTTTAGCCTGAAATGCTCCGATAATTTGCATATATTACCTCATAGATACACTAGTTTAAGTCTAGTCTATTGAAGATAGCAGGTCAAGCATTGTGGGTAATGGTATGAGCCCTGCTTGACCCCCAGCCGTTGACAAGATAAAGTGGCCTAAATCCACAAGAGTGATTATTTTATGACTTTATTGGTGGCTGTGATCGGGGCAATTTTGGCCGTGTTTCTGGTGATAGTAATCCATGAATCTGGCCATTTCTTTGTCGCTAAGGCATTTGGTGTAAAAGTGCTGCGCTTTTCTATTGGGTTTGGCAAACCGCTGTGGAAGCACGTGAGCCGCAGTGGCACTGAATATATTTTAGCCATTCTCCCATTAGGCGGTTATGTAAAGATGCTGGACGACCGGGAGATGCATGTTTCCAAACTAGAATCGCGCCGCGCCTATAATCAGCAACCTTTATTGGTGCGCATGGCCATTGTACTAGCTGGGCCTATTACTAATTTTCTGTTAGCGATCCTGGTTTTTTGGATTATCTTTTTACTGGGCGTTTCCTATATTAAACCGGTAATCGGCCAGGTTATTCCGCAATCGATTGCGGACCACTCTGGATTGCAAGCAGGCGAGACTATTAAAGCGATCAACACTCGGCCAGTCGGGCAATGGCAACAGGTGGTAACTCAGTTAATCGAACAAATCGGCGACCACCGGGAATTAAATATCACCACTCAATCTCCAAATAGCACTGTGCAGCAAACTCACTGGATTTCATTGGCAGAATGGAAGCTGACTGGCAGACAACCTGATCCCCTGCACAGTTTAGGGTTAGTCCCGTTTCAACCTCAGTTTCCTGCTATAATCGATAAAGTGATGACACATTCTCCCGCAGCCCGGGATGGGTTGCAGCCCAGCGATGAAATTATTAAGATAAATAATCAACCGGTTGCCGATTGGCAAACGGCTTCTGAATATATTCGGCATCATCCAAACGAAGAGTTAGTGTTCACAGTAAGGCAAGGAAAAAATGTTCGTGAAGTGAACGTGCAGTTGGACAGCCAAACCCAAAAAGGCCAGCAAATAGGTTATTTGGGAGTCGAAGTAAAAGCCCCCAACTGGCCCAAGGAAATGATTGAGAGCCCCCATTATTCTGTGATTAGCGCGTGGACGCCGGCGTGGCAACAAACTTGGGATTTAATAAAATTTAATTGGATAGTGCTAGGAAAGATGCTTAGTGCTAAAATTTCTTTAGAAACTTTAGGTGGGCCCATTACTATTTTCCGGTCTGCTGGAGCAGCTTCACAAGCCGGTTTAAAGGTTTATCTAGGTTTTATTGGCTTTATTAGTGTCACGCTAGGATTTATTAATATTTTACCAATTCCGGGTTTAGATGGCGGACATTTTTTATTTCAGGTCATAGAGGGTATAATTCGTAGACCGATATCCGAGAGATATCAGATGTTAATGTTAAAGTTAGGCATTATCTTGATCATTCTTTTAGTTCTGCAAGGGACGATCAATGATATAATACGTTTATTTGCATGAGGATTTTTATATGAATATGCAGCAAATTGTAAAAATTTTGTGCGGCGGCTCGTTGGTAATGTTAATGTTAGGGCTTAATGGATGTTCATCAACGAATGGTCCTGCGCCTATTTCCGAAGCTAATCCCGCTATGCCGTCTTCTCCGTCTTTCGCTTCTTCAGCCGTTTGTGCTAATAACCCCTTCTTACAAAAATACCAATGTTCATTTATTCGAGTGGAGCAGGCAGCACGTACAGGTGACCCTGATGCCCAATACGCTTTAGGATATTTGTATTATTATGGTATTGGCACAACCCAAGACCGGCAAACAGGCTTAGTCTGGATCAGAAAGGCTGCCGCCCAAGGTCAGACTGTGGCGCAAGATGCTTTGAAAGCCTTATCGGGAACTTCTTCAAGTTCTCCGGCGAAGAGTGCCGCTCCTCAGAATAGTGGGGGAGGAAGTACTAATTCAACCAGCCCTGCGAGTACTACCACTCCCGGTAATTCCAGTAGCCCAACTACCAGCGCGCCAGCAGCCAGTACTCCTGCTAAACCGGACCGGCCGCTAACGGATTACTTACCTAATTACGGTGAAAAACGGGTTGATACCACCAGTACACCCCCGATGGTTAATTTGTCCGCCCCGCCGGCAGCGCAACAATAATTTTGATGAGAAAAAAACAAAATGATAAAAATTAACAAAATAAATTGGACTAATACCCTATTTTTACTATTAACCCCATTAGTCGGGATTGGCGGGACGGTACTACTGGCCATTACCGGGCAGATTCATGTCGCTACGTTGATCTTGGCGTTGGTATGGCTGGCGAGTACCGGATTAGCGATTACTGCGGGTTACCACCGTCTTTTTTCCCATCTTACTTACCGCGGCAGCCAAATAGTGCGGATTCTGTTTCTTTTGTTTGGCGCTGCGGCGTTCCAAGGCAGCGCATTAGAGTGGTGTACCGATCATCGCAACCATCATCGTTATTCAGAAACTGAAAAAGATCCTTACAATATTGACAAAGGATTTTGGTATGCGCATATCGGCTGGTTAATGGTATTGGACCCGGCTACTCGTGACTTTAGCAATGTTGAGGATTTGGCGGCTGATAAGTGGGTGAGATGGCAGCACGAATACTGGGGATGGTTGTCAGTGATCTGGGGTTTCGTAGCGCCAACATTGATCGCTGGATTGTGGGGCGACTGGTTAGGAGGTTTTATTTTAGCCGGTGTATTGCGCACGGTGGTGAATCATCATTGTACTTTTTGCATCAACTCGGTTTGTCATGTGTTTGGCAAACGGGTTTATTCATTCGAACAAACCGGACGCGATAACTGGTTTACCGCTTTATTTACCTATGGAGAAGGGTTTCACAATTTTCACCATCAATTTCCTTTAGATTACCGGAATGGAATTCGTTTTTACGATTATGATCCAACCAAGTGGTTAATATGGCTATTTTATCGGATGGGTCTAGCTTCTGACTTAAAAAAAATCAGTGTTTCCTGTATGACTCGGTATCGCTTGCGAACCGATGAGCAGGCATTATTGACTAAATTTAAACAACGCTCTGATGTATTAGTAAAATATATACAAGAGCAGCTGGAACCGTTGCGCATGCAAATTCTGCAGGTAATAACCCGAATTGAGGCGATTGAAAAAGCAGGTAAAATCAAAGAGTATCGTGATCAATTGAAAGTGGCGCATTCAGAATTGAAATACTCCCTTATGGTCTGGAGCCGCTTAACTAAAGCAAGGCTGTTACGCAATCAATTACTATTGCAATAGCGCTAAATTTGTCATTCCCGCGAAGGCGGGAATGACAAGTCTATAATTGCCAGTTAATTTCAGTTAACCCCATTTCTTTAAGTAGTTCATTGGCTTTAGAAAAATGTTTGCAGCCGATAAAACCCCGATGTGCGGACAAAGGTGAAGGGTGGGGAGCTTTTAAGATTCGATGTTTAAATGGATTAATCAAACCGGTCTTCTGTTGAGCCGGCGCACCCCATAGTAGAAACACTATTCCTCTAGGATGTTCATTCAGGCATTGGATCACTTTATCAGTAAATAGTTGCCAGCCGATTTTAGCATGGGATTGTGGTTTGCCAGCCTCTACGCTCAGAGTGGTATTTAACAAAAGCACCCCTTGCTTTGCCCAACTTTCTAAGCAGCCGTGTTTTGGCGGAATGTAGCCTAAATCATTTTTCAATTCTAGAAAAATATTTTGTAAGGAGGGTGGAGGTGGCACTCCTGGTTGTACAGAAAATGCCAAGCCATGGGCTTGCTTAGGGCCATGATAAGGATCTTGTCCTAATATCACTACGCGGACGTCAGCAAATGGGGTTAATTTAAAGGCGTTAAAGATATCTTTTTGTGCAGGATAAATGGTTTTGCCTGCCGCGCGTTCCTTTTCCAAAAATTCTAAAATTTTCTTAAAGTATGGTTGCGCTTTTTCCCCGGACAATAATGATTGCCAAGAGATGGTTTGAGCGGGAGAATCCATATCCATATGGCTTCATTAACTCAATACAGTAATGGTATTACTAAAACCCTGTTGTTGCAGTTTGTCCATCACATTAGATTTTTGCAAATCTTGCAATGGGCCCACTTGGACTCGGTATAAAGTTTTATCGCTACTCACCATTGGTTCGATTCGAGTCTCTTGGTGAGTTAATTGCGCAACTCTGGATTGGAGTTGTTCAGCTTTGGCCATTTGATAAAAAGCGCCAACTTGAACATAGACTTGTTTGGTATGGGCAGGTTTAATATGGGCAGGAAGTGATTGCTGAGTATTTTCCGCATAAACGATTCCTGGCTGACTGGGACTATCAAAGGTAATCGCTTCCACTTTCACTTTAGCGGTACCTTTTTCTGCATAGCCCAATTTTTTAGCAGCGGCATAAGACAGATCCATTATCCGGTTGTCCGCAAAAGGGCCGCGGTCATTAACCTTCACAATTACTTTTCGGCCATTTTCTAAGTTGGTGACTCGTACATAGGTAGGGATGGGCAGGGTAGGGCTGGCTGCAGTCATGGCTAACATATTATAAGGTTCGCGGCTGGAGGTCGGTTTCCCATGGAATTTGGTGCCATACCAGGAAGCTACACCCACTTTCGAGTAACCTTTGGCGGAACTCATCACATAATACTGCTTACCATGAATGGTATAAAATGGCGGGTTATCATAGGCGTTTATAGCCTCATACTTTGGCACGGCATCTTTTAATTGGCTGACATCTACTGGAAATGGCGGTGGGCCATCAGCGGTAGTCACTTTGGGTGTGGATTGCCCTGGCATGGTGCTACAAGCAGTTAACCCCAGCAAAACTGCTAGTGCAGAAGCAATTAAACGCGAAATTGTAGATATTTTTATCATAACTTGTCCATGTTAGAGTCACATATTTGACTTTATAAACGAATTATCTACCGTAATATACCACAATTAATCCATATTGCAATCTACTAGGCTATCTTAAATTTTCCCTCCCTTTGTAAAAGAGAGGTTAGGAGGGATTTATATTTAAAAAAATCCCCCTCAATCCCACGCTTGCACCCTTTGGGTGTTTTCAAAGGGGGAGGTGCTCTTGCTTGCTGGGTGTTTTTAGGGTAAAATTCTTCGGTTTCTGTCCTTGCTCCGGCTTTAACTGCCGGGGCTGTATGTAATACACCCAAAAGGAAATCGACATTATGCAGCATTATGAAATTGTTTTTTTAGTCCATCCTGATTGTAGTGACCAGGTTTCGGGCATGCTAGAGCGTTATCAGTCTATGATACGTGCCAGCAAAGGTCATGTACACCGCCTCGAAGATTGGGGCCGCCGTCAGTTAGCTTATCCTATCAACAAAGTACGTAAAGCCCATTATGTTCTGATGAACATTGAATGCGGCAGTGCGCTTCTGAAAGAATTGGAGAATGCTTTTCGCTATAACGACGCTATTTTGCGTAACTTAATCCTGAGAAGAGACAACGCTATCACTGAACCTTCCCCGATCATGAAAGATCAAGAATATAGCTCTCAACATCGCAGTCATAAGCCGACAGATGCTGAAGACTTTGAAACAGTAGAGACTGCCGATCGGGATAATGAATTTAGTTCAGAAGAAGAGGGTAACTAATCATGAGTAACTATTTTCGCCGCAAAAAATTTGCTTCTCCTACTGAGGGCGCTGATAGCGCCAATGAAATTGACTATAAAAATCTGCGTGTTTTAAAAGAATACGTAATGGATTCAGGCCGAATCGTGCCTAGCCGGATTACTGGCCGCAAAGCACGTGATCAACGGCGCCTTGCACGTGAAATTAAGCGAGCGCGGTTCTTAGCGTTGTTAGCGTATTGTGATACACACGAATAAAAATACTCCGGGCTGACGCCCGGAGTATTTTTCTCTGTTTGATTCGCTCCGCGCGAACAAGTTCGCCCGGGCGACCAAGGGGGAGAATTCGCATTCTCAGCCCTGCCTGTCCCCGTAGGGGATGGAAACCCCCATTGCGCAAAGGCACGGGCTTACGCCCGCGGTTTGCAGGATATAAATTTTTCCCCTCTAAGGGGGGGTATAGTGCGTAAAATAGGTCAATTTCTCTTAGCAAATCCCATTTACGGTATGGCTGCGGCAATGCTATGCGCATTGTTACCGCTAATTGCCTTACCCGGCGGCTTTTTGGCTGGGATAGTGGTTGGTTTTGTGACACTGTGCCGGGGTTATAGAGCCGGATTGTTGGTATTGGTTGGCGTAGCTATTCCAGCTCTGCTGATAGGTATCCTGAAACAGTCATTTTTAATTGATTTGGTGTTAGTGCGCTGTGGATTAGTTTGGTTGTTGGCTAGCATTTTACGCCACACCGTTTCTTGGCGGTTAGTGATTGAAATCATGACTGTGCTGGGGATAGTGGCGGTATTGGGATTTTACCTGGTACTTGGCGATGTATCTGGCTGGTGGATAACAGTACTCAGCCACTACCAATCTTTATTCAACGCTATAGTATCTGGACAGCTTTCTGAAGCCAAACTGGGCGAAATGATTGCGCAAATGGCGCCAATAGCCACAGGCTTATTTGTTGGATTATTATTGCTAGGAACCTTTTGCCAGCTATTGGTGGCAAGGTGGTGGCAGGCGGCTCTGTTTCGTCCCGGCGGGTTGGCAAAAGAATTTGTGGAAATCCGCAGCGGATCCATACTCGCCATATTATTGACTATAACGGTGATTGCTGCCTTATTTGGCGCAGCTTTCGCCATTGATTTATTACCGGTGGTGATTTTGCCAATAGCCGTTGCCGGTTTAAGTTTAGTGCATAAATGGGCACGTTTTAATAAAAAAATAGTTTATTTATTAGTGATTGTTTATTTGGGCTTGATCTTTTTACCAATGATAATGGTTGCTATTTTAGCGCTGGCGGGATATGTCGATAGTTGGTATGATCTCCGTCAGCATTATTTGAACAATACTAGAAAGGGGGTTTAGAAATGCAAGTTATTTTACAACAAGAAGTGACTAACTTAGGCAAAGTAGGCGATCAAGTTTCCGTGAAAGCCGGATTTGGCCGTAACTATTTATTGCCGCAGGGTATGGCGGTGCTCGCTACGCAAAAAAATATTGCAGATTTTGAAACTAGACGAGCCGAGTTAGAGAAAGCCGCTGCTGAAGTTTTAGCTAAAGCTAAAAGCCGTGCGGAGAAAATGTCTGAATTAGAGATTGTAGTCAAAGCGCAAGCAGGCGATGAAGGCAAGCTCTTCGGTTCGGTGGGCCCTCGTGATATCGCAATCTCGGCTACTGAACAAGGAACGCCGTTAGAAAAGAAAGAAGTTATTTTACCTGAAGGCCCCATCCGCCAAACCGGTGACTATAACATTACCTTAAAGCTCCACAGTGAAGTGTCTGTGGCAGTGAAAATAAAAGTAATTGGGGACAGCAATCCCCGCTGAGTACAGCATGAAAGATCGAGCTGTAGCAATACGCACTCCTAAAATGCCTCCACATTCTCAAGAGGCCGAACAAGCGGTCTTGGGCGCTTTGATGATTGATCATCGCGCCTGGGATCGCATGTCAGATCAATTAGTAGCAGAAGATTTTTACCGCAACGACCATCGCCTGATCTTTCAAGCCATGAACTACCTTGCGGAGCGCAGTCAACCATTCGATGTCCTCACCGTAGCCGAAACGCTCAAACAACGGCAACAATTGGAAGTAGCAGGCGGAGAAGGGTATCTATTTGAGTTAGCTAAAAATACCCCTACTGCAGCGAACGTGCAGGCTTATGCAGATATCGTCCGCGAACGGGCGATATTACGGCAGTTAATTACGATTGGCACTGATTTAGCCGAAAAAGCTTATAGCGCCACTGATGAAGAAAGTAAAGATTTATTAGACGTTGCTGAACAAAGAGTATTTCAAATTGCCCAACAGCATTCCCGTGAAGCCGGGCCGGTGGATATCAGCACCGTGCTGGCCCGGACTTCTGATAAAATCGATGAATTATTCCGCCGTGGTGATACTCTGACCGGAGTTTCCTCTGGGTTCACCGATTTCGACAACATGACCTCAGGTTTACAAAAAGGTGAACTCATTATTATTGCCGGACGGCCTTCGATGGGTAAAACCAGTTTTGCGATGAACATTGCGGAAAATGTCGCTATTCAATCTCAAAAGCCAGTAGTTATATTTAGTATGGAAATGCCTGCTGAGTCATTAGCGATGAGAATGTTATCTTCTTTAAGCCGCGTGGATTTAAGTAAAGTCTTAACTGGGAAATTAACTGAGTTAGATTGGCCGAGAGTGACCAATGCCATATCTTTACTAGCGGAAACGCGAATGTATATAGATGATTCAGCCGGATTGAGTCCATCCGATGTTCGCTCTCGTGCTCGGCGGATAGCTCGCGAGAATAACGGTCTTGGTTTGATAGTGGTTGATTATTTGCAGTTAATGCACGTGCCCGGAATTAAAGATAATCGAGTGCTTGAGATTTCAGAAATATCCCGCTCACTTAAAACTTTGGCCAGGGAGCTCGAAGTGCCGGTTATTGCCTTATCCCAGTTGAATCGCTCATTGGAGCAGCGAACGGACAAACGTCCCGTCATGTCTGATATCCGCGAATCGGGTGCAATAGAACAAGACGCGGATTTAATTGCTTTTATTTATCGCGATGAAGTTTATAACAAAGAAACTGCCGATAAGAATATCGCCGAAATTCTAATCCGCAAACAGCGTAACGGCCCAATTGGTGATTTTAAAGTGACTTTCCTGGGCAATCTCACTAAATTTGAAAATTACGCCGGATTAGAAATGCTTGAGGGAAGTTTTGTTTAAATGCTCAAAATTTTCGTAGAGACTTATGACTGGAAAAGCTTGCGCCCAAATTAATCTACATGCCTTGCAGCATAATCTACAGCAAGTTCGCTCGCTAGTGGGCGATCGCCATATTTTGGCGATGGTAAAAGCGGACGCTTACGGTCACGGTATGGTGCGAGTGGCTAACGCTCTCGCGCAGGTCGACGCATTCGGGGTCGCTGCAATTGAAGAAGCGATTATTTTAAGAGAAGCGCAAATTTCGCAACCCGTCATTATCATGTCAAGATTTGATCACGTGGACCAAGTGCCGCTGTGCCTGCGCTATCAATTGGCGGTGGTCGTACACCAGCCTTATCAAGTAGAGATTTTGGAACGTTCCTGTTTATCTGAACCGGTAATGGTTTGGTTAAAACTAGAAACCGGTATGCATCGTTTAGGGCTATTACCTGAACAGTTTTTGGATGCTTGGCAGCGATTGCAACGCTTACCTTGGATTAAAAAGCCATTAGGATTGATGACACATTTAGCTTGTGCGGATGACCCGCATCATTCATTGACCAGCGAACAAATCCACTTATTTCAGCAATTAACTGCGGATTTTCCGGGTCCTAAAAGTGTCGCAAACTCAGCCGCGATCTTATCCCGCCAGGATGCGCTTTATGACTGGGTAAGGCCAGGGATCATGCTTTATGGGGCTTCGCCATTTGCCAATAAAACCGGCGCAGAATTAGGGCTACGCCCAGTGATGACCTTGACTTCGCATTTAAACGCCGTGCGCTGGGCAAAGCGTGGCGATTACGTAGGGTATGGCGCCATCCAACAGTGTCCGGCGGACATGCCAATTGGGGTAGTTGCGATAGGTTACGGGGACGGCTACCCACGGCACGCGCGTAGCGGTACGCCCGTTTTAGTGAATGGTCAGATTTGTCCATTAATTGGCCGCGTGTCTATGGATATGATCACTGTGGATCTACGTGCTGCGCCCCATGCTCAGGTTGGGGATCAAGTGATCTTATGGGGAGAGGGTTTACCCGCCGAATATATCGCTACCTGCGCTGAAACGATTGCATACGAATTATTTTGCCATGTCACTAAGCGAGTTGAATTCATCACCAATGACGGAATTCATGAATATTAATCAAATTGCATGGAAGTGCCGGCGAGGCATGCTGGAACTTGATTTGATTTTGCTGTCATTTTTTGAGAAACAATTTCCGCATCTCGCTGAGGCAGAACAAGAAGTTTTCGTGCAACTACTAGACGAAGAAGACCCAGTATTAGCCAGTTGGTTATTTGGGCCGGATAAACCAGCTAATCCAGATTTTTCCCGGTTAATTTTTCAGATCAAGCGCTCGCGGTTTAATGGCCTGTCTTAAGTCTTAAACCTACTCCGTGGGCTTCCGGCGACATCCGCCTACTCGCAGGTTTTGAAAAAACGGGTCCTGGTGTTGGCGGTTTTCCGTACTCATTCCGCTTCACTCGCTGGCGCTCCTGAAGCTCCATTCCGTGCGAAAAACCGCCAACACCACCCGTTGCAAAGTTCGCTGGCGAATGCGCCGGAAGCCCACTACCTGCCACGACCACTTTATTTAAAGTAATACGTAATGAAAAAAACACCGACAGGCAAATGCGTTTAAATTTGAAAGTACTGCGGAGCCAATGTTTTCAAAAACCGTCAAGGCGTGAATGAGCCGACGGGTGGCAGACGGAACTTTTTTATTTTTTGCTCGTTTTTTCGAGCAAAAAATAAAAAAGTGGAGTCTGCCAGGCCCTGGCGAGTGATTAACCCGCTATTGCTTGACGGTTTTTGAAAACATTGGCGGGTTCTGGGATAAAATGGTTAAGTTGACGCCATTAATTAACCGTTACTAGTGTCTTGTTCTACAACTACAAACAGGCCCGTATTTTGGCGGCTAATTTGCAGCAATAAGTGCTTGGGTTTGGTTTGGGCAATGCTTTCTAAAGCGTGCACTGAAGTAACCGGTTGTTGATTGGCGCTGACGATGATGTCTCCAGGTTCCAAGCCGGCTAAAGCGCCGGGGCTGGTTTCGCCGACTCCGGTGACCACTATGCCTTTCAGTAAAGTATCATCACTTTCTAATTCATTAAAATCTTGTAATTGTAAACCACCGATAAAAGGCACTTCCTGTTGCTTGGCTAGCTTTTGCGGATCGCCTACGTTGGCAGGCAAAATCTGCGATTTGCCATCACGTAAAACTTCGAGTTTTATGGCGGTGTCGGGGCGCATAATCCCTAAACTGTCGCGTAGCTGTTCGGAGCTGTGAATCGTTTTCCCATCTAAAGAAATAATAATATCACCGACTCTTAAGCCCGCTTTACTGGCTGGGGAGAGGGGGATAATAGTCGTGATGACCGCACCTTTGTCGGATTTAAAATTCATCGCTTCCGCTAGTGAAGTAGTAATGTCTTGAGCAACAACGCCTAAAATGCCGCGTTCAACTTTCCCATATTTTACTAACTGTTGGGCAACGCTGAGTACCATGTTGCTAGGAATGGCAAAACCAATGCCCACGTTTCCTAAGATCGGAGTGACTAATGCGGTGTTTATCCCTATCAGTTCGCCTTTCATATTCACTAGCGCCCCGCCTGAATTTCCGGGGTTAATGGGGGTGTCAGTTTGGATAAAACTTTGATAGCCTTCAATTTTAGGCTCACTGCGGTCCAGCGCGCTGATCACGCCGGAAGTCACGGTCTCAGTCAACCCGTATGGGCTGCCGATTGCCGCCACAAAATCACCCACTTGCAACTGATCCGAATCGCCAAAGGGTATACTGACTAAACCCGGAGCATCAATTTTGATCACAGCGATATCAAAGCCATCATCCTCACCGATTAATTTAGCAAGATAACGCCGGCCATTTTGCAGCGTGACCACGATAATTTTCGATTGATTGACTACATGCGCATTGGTGACGATTAGACCTTGAGCGGCATCGATGACTACCCCCGAGCCTAATGCAACTTTCTCACCGGCGGGTGGTTTAGTTTGCTCAAAAGGAGGGGCTAAAGTATCTTTCGCTATATTAATTTTGACAACTGCTGGCGTTACTTTTTCCAACATCGGCGCCAACGAATAAGCCGGTTTATTAGATGGTAAAGGTGCATCCGCTTGGCTAGTCATAGGAACTAAGATAACACTACTGAAAATCCCAGCTAATAAAAAACAGAATGAATTTTTCATAAGCAGACCCCTCATTAAAAGTTACATTTTAAACGAATTGTTCCCAATTATCTATAGATTGTTCATCCAAATCAAGCTAGCCATTCGTCCGGCGGCGTCTTTTTCGCGGCGATACGAGTAAAACCGCTCCCCATCACAATAAGTACATAAGCCGCCACCATAGACGGCGTCCACCTGGCAATGCTGGAGATTAATCGTAGCTAAATGATACAGGTCGGCATACCAGCTGCCATTGGCTGTTTGATGAAAGCCGGCTGCATAAGCACGGTCGCGAGCAATAAACTGTTCGCGCACTTCACTGCCCACCTCGAAATGATCAGGGCCAATGGCTGGGCCTAACCAAGCCAGCAAATCTGTCCCACGAACATTTAAACCTTGAATGGTGGCGTCGATCACTCCAGCTAATAATCCTCGCCAGCCCGCATGGATGGCAGCAATTTTATGGCCGGCTTGGCTGGCAAGGAAAATGGGTAAACAGTCAGCAGTTAAGATGGCGCAAACTACGTGCGGAGTCTGCGTATAACTAGCATCACCCTGAAGAGCCGGTGCGCTGTCATCTAAGTTGACGGCATGAATTCCATGAACTTGCTTCAACCAGGCCGGAGACTGAGGCAATTCTAAATTTTCTTGTAACTGGCGGCGAGTCGGATTAGCTGGATGCAGAGTGTTACCAGCGTCATTTGCCAGGTTACCACATTGCCGCGTAGTCACTATCGCCTGAATGTTTTGGGCTGCGGGCCAATCAGGAATAACAAAATTTTTAGAATGAGTTATATTCATAGATCCTCCTGGAGTTGTTGCATGAGCTGTTGCATATCTGCAGGTAATGGGCTTGTCCAGGACATAATCTCACCAGTACGCGGATGAGCTAATGTCAACTGGGTGGCATGTAAAGCTTGGCGGTGAAACCACTGCAAACCAAGCGTCAGGGCATTTTTCTTGCCATAGGTCGGGTCTCCGACCAGAGGATGATGGATATGGGCAAAATGCACTCGAATTTGATGGGTACGCCCGGTTTCCAGTTGCACACGCACTGCGGTATGTGCACGGTATTGTTGCAAAACTCGATAATGAGTGACTGCCGGTTTACCCGTTTTGCCGACGCTCATTTTGGTGCGTTGGGTGGGGTGTCGCCCGATTAAGGTTTTGATTGTTCCGCCGGAGATCACCTTGCCGTGCACTACTGCAATATATTCACGTTTTATTTCCCGGGCCTGGAGAATTTTTACTAAGTAGTTATGAGTTGGTAAATTACGCGCGATGACCAGTAAACCTGAGGTTTCCTTATCTAGCCGGTGGATTATTCCAGCGCGAGGCACCGCCGCTAATTCAGGATCGTAGTGGAGAAGGGCATTCACTAAAGTAGATGCGGGATTACCGGCGCCAGGGTGGACTACTAATCCCGCTGGTTTATCGATCACTATTAAATCTGCATCTTGAAAAATAATCTTAAGCGGTATTTCCTGAGCCTGCCATGATTCCTGCATGGTAATCTCAGCTTCAACCACGATCTGCTGGCCAACAGAAACCGCGGTGCGGGGTTTAGGGGTTACCCGTTGATCCACTTGGACGAAACTCTCACGTATCCAATGCTGAATTTGCGAACGTGAATACTCAGGACAAAGCACCGCCAAAGCTTGGTCTAGCCGCTTTCGATCTAACTCTACCGGCACGATTTGTTCAACATGGATCCGCTTATTCATCGAGACCATTCTACCATAATGGAGGGTCTAACGCCTCTCCTTGCGAGCAATCGGCTTGAAGGCGAGAACTGCTAAGGCTGTACTATAATTACAAAATGATGAAAATTAAGCCGTTATCACCTAATCAATTGTGTATAAAATGCAGCCCTAAGCAGCTTAATTTCACCACAACCGCCGAATTGCCTGAGTTGAGTGAGCCTATTGGCCAGGAACGAGCCATGGCGGCCATTGAATTAGGTATTCATATTCAACAAAATGGTTATAATTTATATTTATTAGGTCCGAAAGGCACGGGCAAGTATAATTTAATCAATGCTGTGCTCCAGCACGAAGCCCATTTGCAACCTACTCCGGATGACTGGTGTTATATCTATAATTTTGTTCATCCCCAAAAACCGCTGGCTTTGCGTTTGCCCGCGGGAATGGGGCCGGTTTTAAAAAAAGATATGGAGGAGTTAGTTGAAGAGCTTCGCACTGAAATTCCTGCAATTTTAGATAGCGCTGAATTCCGCGCCCAGGTGCAAAAACTGGAACAAACCCTCAAAGACCGGCAGGAGCAGGAATTTAAAATACTGCAAGCCCACGCTGAACAAAATGGGCTAACGATTTTAACCACAGAGCATGGTTTTGCCGTGACTCCGGTTCGAGAAGGGAAGCCTCTTACCAATGAAGAATTGGATGCGTTACCTAAAGATCAACGGCAGATAAAGCAACGGCAAATGGAGCAAGTACGTGACGAACTAACCCAAACTTTGGAGAAAATTCCGCGTTGGCACAAAAAAAAGCATGACCAACAAAAGACTTTGCAGAAACAATTTATCTCAGCAGGAGTCAAACGTGTCATCCAGCGATTGGAAGATAAATACCAGGGCCAGTCTGCTGTAGAACAATTTTTCGCCGCGGTACAAGCCGATATAATAGAAAATCCGCAAGATTTTTATCCGACTGAAAAGACTCAGAATCCGCTGCCATTCGTTCGTTACCAAATCAATGTCTTAGTTTCACATGCTCCCAATTCAGGCGCCCCGGTGATTTATGAAGATCACCCGACTCATGCCAATTTAATTGGACGCGCTGAATATATAGCACAATTGGGCGCTTTTACTACCAATTTTACCCTAATTCGAGCTGGTGCATTGCACCGTGCTAACGGTGGTTATTTAATTCTTGACGCCCAACAAGTTATCACCCAACCATATGCTTGGGATAGTTTAAAGCGGATGTTGTATGCGCAAACGATTACTTTAGAGACTTTGGGACAAGCGATGGGATTTCCCAGCACGGTTTCTTTAGAGCCTGAAGTGATTCCATTACAAGCTAAAATTATTTTGCTGGGTGAGCGCGCATTATATTATCTGTTGTGCGAACACGACGTTAATTTTCCAGATCTTTTTAAAATTGCAGCGGATTTCAGCAATCATATTCCGCGCAATCCAGCCAATTATAGTGTATTTTCCCGGCTAATCGCCACCCTTACTAAAAAGGAAAATTTGTTACCCTTAAACCGGGAGGCAGTGGCTAGAGTCATTGATCAAAGTTCTCGTTCTGCCTCGGATACACAGAGATTATTTACCTATACTCGATGGTTAACTGATTTATTGCGTGAAGCTAATTATTGGGCCAGTCAGGAGCAGCGGCATGTCATCAGGGCTGCAGATGTTCAACAGGCTATTGATCAACAAATTTATCGAGCTAATCGCATTGAAACTAGAGTTCACGATGAGTTTAAGCGGAATATCTTACTGATCGATACCAAAAGGAAAAAAATCGGGCAACTAAATGGTTTGTCGGTATTACAAATAGGGCATTATTCTTTTGGCTGTCCCAGTCGCATTACCGCTACAGTGCGCTTAGGTAAGGGTGAAATCATTGATATTGAGCGGGAGGTAGAATTGGGAGGCGCTTTACATTCTAAAGGCGTATTTATTTTATCGGGCTTTCTCAGCGGGCGCTATTTAGTAGACCAGCATTTATCTATTTCTGCTAGCTTGGTCTTTGAACAAAATTATGGAGAAGTTGAAGGTGATAGCGCATCCGCGGCTGAATTGGCTGCTTTATTATCGGCGATTGCCCGTTTGCCGGTTAAACAATCGATAGCGATAACCGGCTCGGTCAATCAATTAGGTCAAATTCAGCCGATCGGCAATGTTAATGAAAAAATTGAAGGTTTTTTTGCGGTTTGTAAAATCAAAGGGTTGACCGGAAAACAAGGCGTTATTATTCCGGCTGCTAATATCCAACACTTGATGTTGAAAGATGAAGTGGTTGATGCCGCTAAAAAGAAAAATTTTTTCGTCTATGGGGTAGAAACTATCGACCAGGTGATGCCAATACTCACTGGATTGCCTGCGGAAAAGCCAATAAAAAAGGTCATTTTCCGGAAAATACCATCAATGGCCAGATCGAAATTAAATTGCTGCGCTACGCTGAACGCGCCGATGGCGGCCATAAAACCGAAGAATCCTGAGCCTTATGTTCAAATTTTAAAACTAATTTATTAAAATAGTTTAATTTTGTTTGCAATTCTAATCTTTCAGAATCGAGTAATTTTGGGCTAACCGTCTCGTTAATCATGCGGGGATATTCAGTTGGGCAGCACGTAAATTGAAGTTATCCTTAAATGACCTTAAACTCTCTGCAATTGGAGGATGAGACCATGAAAATCTTAGTTGTCATAGCCATGGAAAAAGAAGCGGAGCGTATCGCCAGCGGACTCGTGATGTACGAAGAAAAGGAACATCCACTGCCCGAATGGTTAAATACCAGAGTATGGAAAAAAATCTATAGTAGGGATTGTGAACTCATATTAGCAATAAGTGGTAAAAGCAAGCGATTTCCCAGAGCTAATTGTTTAGGCTCCAGTATTACCCAGATGGTTCAAGAAGCTGTTCGAATTTTGCGCCCTGATGTTATTATTAATGCTGGAGCGGCTGGTGGCGTTGGTAAAGAAGGGGCTAGACCTGGGGATGTTTATGTCAGCGAAAGCTTCAAATTTCACGATAGAAATCCTGGTGACGATAACCATAAAGCATATTGTATTGGCTCTTATCCAAGTTTTCCCGTAGCGGAGGAAGTGCTGGGATTTAAGAAGGGAATTGTGACAACTGGGAACTCAATGCCTTCCCATCCAGAAGAAGATAAGCAAATAAAAGAAAATGCAGCCGTTGTTAAAGATATGGAGGCAGCCTACATTGCCGAGCTGTTGCACCGTATGGAAGGAAGTAAAATTGAGTATTTCAGTATTAAAGCCATTACTGATATCATTGATAGTCATGAAGATGTACAAGAACAATTCGATCGTAACTTTAATATGATTGAAAAACTAGTTGGGGCTATTCACATTACAGTAAAAATCATCGCTGAAAATGGTTTAAGTGCAATTAAACGACACCCAAAATCCAACCATAACTTCTAGTTTGCTGATAAACGCTATTCTCTTTACAATTATTTGGTTGGCTTGTATAGTCTTTCTGATGTCCATAGCTAAACCGGTCATTCCCTAGGTTTCTCCTTCGAGGACAGGCCGCGATCAAATAAATTTAAGCAGGATTTATGAAAAAAAAATTATTATTTATCATCATTTTAGCTTTATTGGCCGGTTGCGCCCACAAAGAGACGAACCCGTGGAAAGACTATGAAGGCAAAAGTTCCGGGGAAATTTTCTATGAAGGCGAACAGCATTTAGCTAAGAAAAAGTACAGTCTAGCATCGGTTGATTTCGCGGCGCTGGATGCATTGTACCCGTTCGGCCCTTATGCCCAACAAGGTCAAATGGATATTATTTACGCATTATATATGAACGGTGATAACGCTTCCGGATTGGCCGCAGCAGACCGTTATATTCGTTTATACCCGCAAGACCCCCACATTGATTACGTTTATTACATGAAAGGATTAATGAGTTTTGAGCAGGATTTTAATTGGTATCAAGCAGCGTTTGGTTTTGATCCGGCGCCGCATGATTTAACTGGAAAAAAGGAAGCCTTTTTCGCTTTTAATCAGGTGGTACGCATTTATCCGCATAGTATTTATGCTCAAGATTCCGCATTACACATGGCTTTTATCCGCAACATGATGGCGCGTAAAGAAATGAACATCGCTGATTTTTATTTAAAACGCAAAGCTTATGTCGCTGCCGCAAATCGCGCCAGCGGAGTAGTCCAGCATTATAGCGGTTCTTCTTCCGTGCCGCATGCGCTAGAGGTGATGGCGATTTCTTATAAAGCCGCCGGGTTACCTGATTTTGCCAACAACAGTTATCGAATATTGGCAGCGAGTTATCCAGATAGCCCAGAATTTAAACGGTTGCAAGATAAATTCAAAGAATAATGGTAAAGCTAAGCGGACACGAATATTCCCGCGGTGGTTTAGCCGCTCATATACTCAGAAGGGTAGTCCATTTAGCCAGTATTTTAATTTTATGGATCTATTATCAATACGGGGCAGTGATTGCCCACGCGCTTGGCCTCCGTCTACCCCAATTAATTTGGCTTTGCCTAAGCATTATTTTAATTCTGGAAGCGCTCCGGTTATGGCAAGGCTGGACGGTGTTCGGTCAACGCCAATATGAACAAAAACGCTTATCAGCCTTTGCTTGGGGTGCGATTGGCATGGCCTTGGTATTGTTATTTGCTCCAGGCAAACAATTCGCGATTCCAATCATCTGTGCTTACGCGATTGGCGATCCATTGCTGGGAGAATTACGCGGCGCCAAACTAGCTAAAATATGGGTGGTCCTGATTGGGGTGATTGTCATCAGCGGAATTTGGTGGCTAGCTCATCTTTGGTTAGGTACACCATTATGGCTGGCTTTGATCATGGGCCCGTTAACCGTCGCCGCAGAATGGCCTTGCCTGAATTGGATCGATGATAACGCTTTGATGCAGTTGATTCCTTTATTGGTAATACTCATCCTTCGTAACTCAATGTAGGTTACCAATCTAGATCTTTGTCACATTTTTTGATAGGAGTTTTCAATCCTTTTTTAATACTTGCGCGCATTCCTGGGATCTCTAGTAAGCTAGATGTCTCTTGAGTTGCATCCCACCCAGAAGTAATAGGATAGCGGCGGTCTTTACCGAAAGCGCGTTGGGTAATGCGGATTCCGGGAGGCGCTTGACGGCGTTTATACTCATTGCGATTAATCATTTTAATCACTTTCTGAATAGTTGCCATATCAATGCCGGTTTCAGCAATCATTTCGGCGGATTGATCTAACTCAATATAGCGCACTAAAATCTCATCTAAAATAGGATAGGGGGGTAGGCTGTCTTGGTCCAGTTGTCCGGCAGCGAGTTCTGCGGAAGGCGGACGTTCAATAACGCGTTGCGGAATGACTGGTGCAATACTGTTGCGATATTTCGCTAAGCGATAGACCATAGTTTTAGTGACGTCTTTCAACACCGAAAAACCCCCAGCCATATCACCGTATAAAGTGGCATAGCCAACGGACATCTCGCTTTTGTTGCCGGTGGTCAAGACAATCAAACCTTTTTTGTTGGAAAATGCCATTAATAAAGTGCCGCGAATGCGCGCTTGCAGGTTTTCTTCGGTGGTGTCGGCAGGCAAGCTGGCAAACGGTTCCGCTAAACTATTTAGAAAAGCGGTGAAAATAGGTTCGATATTGATAGTGAGATGCCGCACGCTTAATATCTCAGTTTGCCTTAACGCTTCTTCGGTGCTTATTTCCGAAGTATAGCGAGAAGGCATCATAATAGTGATTACATTCTCACTACCTATAGCGTCTACCATAATCGCTAATGTCAGCGCTGAGTCAATTCCGCCGGATAAACCGAGCACTGCACCTGAAAATTGGTTTTTATGAATATAATCCCGTACACCCATTACCAGTGCTTCATAGATATTTTGTTCTTCAGACAAAATCGCAGGCAATTTCTCAGCTTGAATGGCGACTGATTTATCTGCATTTACAGAAATACGCACCGGCATGAGCGCTTCCGTAAAGTAAGATGCTTGTTGGCGGCATTGGCCGGATTGATCGATTACCATCGAGCCGCCATCAAAAATCAGCTCATCTTGTCCGCCAATCAAATTTACATAAATAATAGGACAATGGGTTTCATGCACGCGTTCGATTAAAATTTTATGGCGAATTTTTGCTTTATTATGGTCAAAAGGCGATGCGTTCAACGACACGACTAATTGCGCGCCCGCGGCTACGGTTTGCTTAATCGGGTTCGCCGACCAAAGATCTTCACAGATCAAAACGCCGATGTTCACACCTTTCAGGTTGAACACGCAGGCTGAATCTCCGGGATAAAAATACCGCTTTTCATCGAACACAGTATAATTGGGTAATTCCTGTTTGTTGTAGGTGGCAATTATTTTGCCGTCTTGAATGATTGCCGCTTGGTTAAACACGTATTGATTAATAAGCACTGGATAACCGACAATCAAGGTGATAGGTAAAGCTGCCTGCTGAATTTTTTTTAATGCTTGATGACATGCTTGTAAAAAATCGGCGCGAAATACTAAATCTTCTGGCGGATAGCCTGAGAGAGTCATTTCCGGAAAAATCACGCAATCTGCATTCAGTTCCTGAATAGCGCGTTTGGCATAAAGGAGCACTTTCTCAGCGTTGCCTCCAGGATCCCCAACTAGCAGATTTATTTGTGCGGCGACTAAAGTAATTTGCATAAAATTCTCATTCAGGCGAGCAGCAGCGCAGCGACTACTCGCCGGCCCTCTGAGGCCAAGGCCGTATAAGTTCGGCAGGCAGCGCCGGTGTCCATACTTTCGATGCCTACTTTTTTTTCATAGATAGGACAGAATAAGCTAACAGGGGGCATTTTAAAATGCTGGCCGGTCCTTAATAAAATCACTTCAGGATTTAAAGCCAACACGGAGGCCCAATCTTCCGGAGTTAATTCCTGCAGCGATTGTGGCCTCCAATCAGTAATGAGTTCTTGAGCAGAGATAATCAGGCTGCGCTGGTAAGTGTTTTCATTAATGGTGATAGCGCCTTGAAGGTAGGCGCGGATCCTGAACAATGCCTCATTTGAATCTTGAGTTAAAATCATGGTTTCAATTATACAATATTGTAACTATACAGCAAATAAATTCGCAAACGCAGAACATCTACGTGCTGTATAGTTAAGCGGACACCTGGAAGATTTTAGTGGAAGCCATGTATTGAGCGGACTTGCCATAAGCATACATTATAGTGCCGTCTTTGATGAAGGAAATTAATTGCTTGTTCCGGCGGGGATCGACCGCGAAGCATCCCCAGCTAGTACCGAGATAGCCGTATACTTTAATAAAAGCAGGGCTAGCATAAGTAGCGCCATGGACTACCACGGCTCGAGACTCTACATTATTGTTGCTAGCTTCTAAGCCGCGAATCCGTAAAGAATAACCGTGTTGACCGACATAAGGATTTTCAGTGACAAATACTCCCACGCTGGATTCCAGAGAATTAGGTTTGTTGGAGAAGTCGGTAGTCCATGGTGAGTTCTTCTTGCCAGAATGCTCACCATGAGTCACTGGCAGAGCCATTAGAATTGCGCCGGTTTTTATATTGATTACGTATAAACGGTCTTTGGCTGAAGATACGGTAAAATCAACAATAGTTAGAATATCTCGGTGCTTAACAGTGGTGGTTTTTAACGCCCATTGATAGCCTACTAACGCCATTTGTACCGCTTGCGGACTTAAATTGGTATTATGAGCCAAGTTATAAGCAAGTTGCATATAATTGGTAGTGGCAGCTTGGGCGAAGCCAAACGG
This sequence comes from uncultured Pseudomonadota bacterium, assembly GCA_963697455.1. Taxonomy (GTDB): domain Bacteria; phylum Pseudomonadota; class Gammaproteobacteria; order Coxiellales; family Coxiellaceae; genus JAFEDN01. Next base: position 194,136 of record CAVOOI010000032.1, read on the forward strand.
CAAGGACATCATTAGACCGGCAACGGTGATTAATTTATTTAAATGTCGTTTCATGATTTACCTCAGGATTAATTCACTGATCAGCTTGTTTTTCCTTCGTTGTTGTGTACATTTCGTCTTGAAGCGCCATTATGTACTACTTGTAAGTAAAGTCAAGTATTTCTTACCTTAAATAGTTATTTTTTTGCGAGGGTGTATGGCAAAAGACGAATTTATATATGGTTATCAATCACTTAGGGGAATACTGCGCTACCAGCCGGGTGTAATCCAGAGGTTGTTTTTGCAACAACAAAGAGGGGACGATCGAATTAAAGAAATTCTGCAATGGGCCCAGACCGCTAAAGTAGGTGTAACCTGGGTAGGCCGCGCAGAGCTGGAACAAATGGTAGGCTCCAGTCAGCATCAGGGTATGGCTGCCCAATGTACCCGGATCTCGGCGATGCCGGAGTCAATGTTGGAAGGCTTGTTAGAGGATGAATCGCAGCCGCTGATCCTGCTCATTTTAGATGGTGTGCAAGACCCCCATAATTTGGGAGCTTGTCTCCGCACCGCTAATGCCATGGGTGTTGCCGCGGTGATTACCCCCAAAGACCGGGCAGTAGGATTGACTGAAGTGGTCCACAAGACTGCTTGCGGGGCCACTGCGGTTACGCCGTTCATTCAGGTCACTAATTTGGCTAGGACTCTCAGAGAAATAAAAGAATATGGGGTTTGGCTGGTGGGCTTAGATGCAGAAGCGGATACGAGCATAATGGGGTTAGAGGCTGGAAAACGGGTTGGATTGATTTTAGGTTCAGAAGGCGAAGGCTTGCGGCGCCTCACCAAAGAGCATTGTGATTATCTGGTGCATATTCCTATGTATGGCACGGTAGACAGTTTAAATGTTTCCGTGGCTGCGGCCATAGGACTTTATGAGTTACAGCGGAAAAATAAGTAATGCCGGATCCGGCTATTAAGCCGGATCTAACACCACGCATGACAATGCGATATTACTGACCTGCTGAATATAATTTAACGCTCATACCTACTGGATAGGTACCGTCTGGGTTTTTGTTGGTGCATTGATAATTATCTACAGTGCCAACGTTAAATACTGTGCTCTCGACTATGCCTATTGTTGCAACTTCGCCTACCGTAGCCGGCACTTGCGTGAGATCATCTCGACTAAAAATTTTAACATAAACGGCATTTGAAGACGGTGGTTTGCCCCCGTTAAAGGTGTCCCACGCCCACTTGCTATAGAGAGGATTTGCCTTCACAGAATTATAGAATCCTGGAAGATCAATATTTGCTAGATTCCCGTTATAACTACCATCAGCATTTTGAGTGAGTGTACGAGATACGCCACTTGACGTCACATCCTCGCCGGAATAGACACTGATAAAAAGTCAATGTTCCGTTGTAAGTGTAGCTGGTAGCTGAGCCAGCCGCTTGGGCGCTTATTCCTGCGAACAAGGCGCTGCTTAACATGGTCAATCCAATAACTAATTTCTTTTTATACATAAAATATCCTCTTAAATGATTTTAAAAAATAATTAAATTAAATAGATACAAAGTTTACGTAGGGATAGTATGCTTATGAAATTTGTTTGTCAATTAGTGAAAAAATTGCCGGAATTGCTCCACACATTTTTGTGGATTTGGGCGTTATTGGAGAATTTTTATAGTTTGTTCAACTAAGGCTACGCGCATTTTAGGATCGGTAGCGCTGATTTTAAATCGTAATATTTTGCTGCCTTGCAACTGGTATAACTTAGGATATTTTTGAATGAGCGCGATTAATTTTTGCAAATTTATTTTAGGATTTTCGCCAAAATGCAAATAACCATATTGGTCAGTGACTTCTACTTTGGTAATTCCCAACGGCGCTACGTCTAATTTAAGTTGTGTCATCGCAAATAACTGTTGAATGACATCGGGAAAAATTCCAAAGCGGTCAATCATTTCCGCTTTTAATTCATCAATTTCCTGGGCATTGATACAATTAGCTAAACGTTTATATAAAGTCAGTCGAGTGCCGACATCGCCTAAATAACTTTCAGGAATAAATGCGCTGGTATGTAAATTTATTTCCGGGCCTTGTTGCGAGGCCAGTTCTAAAGCAGGTTCTTCTCCGGCTTTTAAAGCGCGAACCGCTTCTTCTAATAATTCCATGTAAAAAGAAAATCCTACCGCTTGAATGTGACCGCTTTGTTCCTCACCCAATAATTCGCCGGCGCCACGGATTTCTAAATCGTGAGTGGCTAATTGAAAACCTGCGCCCAGATTTTCTAACTGACTAATTGCGGTCAAGCGTTTTTCTGCGTCCGCATTTAGTTTCTGTTCGGCAGGAATTAGTAAGTAAGCATAAGCTTGATGATGGGAACGGCCAACGCGGCCTCGAAGCTGGTGAAGTTGCGCTAAACCGAAGCGGTTGGCGCGGTTGATAATAATGGTATTGGCAGTAGGAATATCGATTCCGGATTCGATAATGGTAGTGCAAACTAACACATTAAAGCGCTGATGATAAAAATCCGCCATCACTTTTTCCAATTGGCGTTCGTGCATCTGCCCATGAGCGATGCCAATGCGTGCTTCCGGCACAATGGTTTGCAATTTTTCAGCCATGGCTACAATGGTGTTCACTTCATTATGCAGAAAATAAAGTTGGCCGCCGCGCATGGCTTCCCGCAGTACCGCTTCGCGAATAATAGCTAGGTTCATATTCATAGACAAAAGTTTTAATCGATAAACGCCGGGCAGGCGGAGTCGCGATAATCGATAAATCCCGCGTCCCGGCTAACGCCATATTCAGAGTGCGGGGAATTGGCGTTGCGGTAAGGGTTAAAATATCGACGTGTGCGCGCAACGCTTTGATGCGTTCTTTTTGCCTGACTCCAAACCGATGTTCTTCATCAATAATTAGCAAGCCCAGGTCTTTAAAGTGAATGTCTTCCGATAATAATTTGTGCGTGCCAATATGCGATATCAATTTTTCCTTCCGTTAAACGCTGCAGCAGCGATTTTTTGAGCTTTGGGATTTTGCATGCGGGAGAAAGCGGCGATTTGAATGGGCCAATCCGCAAACCGATCTTGGAAACTATGTAAATGCTGTTCAGCCAGTAAGGTAGTTGGCACTAAAATTGTCACTTGTTTGCCGTCTTGTACCGCTAGAAACGCGGCTTGCATCGCCACTTCAGTTTTGCCAAAGCCAACATCGCCACACACTAAACGATCCATACAGCGCGTCGAAGTCATATCGTCGATGACTTGGTTAATGGCTTTAGTTTGATCTGGCGTTTCTTCAAACGGAAAGGCGCGGCGGAATTGTAAAAAATGGTGGTCGGGTTTTTTGAAAGCATGGCCGGGCGCTGCCTGGCGTTGACTATATATTTCTAATAATTCGGCGGCGACATCGCGGACTTGTTCAGCGGTTTTGCGTTTAATAGTTTGCCATTGTTTAGTACCCAGCCGTTGCAAGGGAGCGTGATCGGCGTCAGCGCCGGTATAACGGCTGATTTGGTGCAGAGCTGTGACTGGGACGTAGATCTTATCGCCGCCGGCATATTCTAATTTTAAATATTCACCTTCTTGGCCGCCGGCACTCATTTGTTCCAGTCCTAAGTACCGGCCAACTCCGTGGTCGATATGCACCACCGGCGCGCCGATCTGCAATTCAGCTAGATTGCGGATGATAGTGGCAGGATCTTGCCGAGCCCCTTTGCGCAAGCGCCGTTGTTCTACTTGCTCGCCAAACAGTTGCGATTCACAGATTAGGGTTAAATCTGGCTGGTGTAACCACAAGCCTAAATCGAGAGGTGCGACACATATTCCCTGATTGACTTCGGCGTGCAAAAAATCTTGCCAAGTATTAAAGGTAAGTGGATGTAAATTGATATCAGTGAGCAATTCCAGCAAGATTTCGCGACGCCCAGTGGTTTCTGCGCAAAATAAAGTGCGGGCGGGGGTTTCGTTTAAGAATGATTGTAAACGATTCAAGGGGTTTTTAGTTTTGTGATCGACAGTCAGCGCCGGAGGTTCTTGCGTATCAAAATTAAAATGCCCGGCTTTTTCCATTAATGATTCTGAATGACATTGAATTTGCGGGAATGATTTTAGTTGTGAGAATACTTCATTGGGCGCTATGAAGATTGCCGCCGGTTCACACAATGGCCGTTGCTGATCATGCCGTAATTGTTCGTAACGCGTCGTCACTTCCTGCCAAAATTTATCTGCAACGGCGGATAAGGGATTGGTGCAAATAATTTGGGTGGTTGCGGGTAAATAATCGAAAAAAGTATTCAATTCCGGGAAAAATAATGGCAAATAATATTCCGCGCCGGTAGCGGGCATAGCGTCGCTGATACTCTCATACATCGGCGAATCTTTAGGATTTCCCGAAAATTGCGCGCGCCAATTTACCACTTGCACTTCTCCCTTGGCATTGGAGCGACTGGTTCCCGCAGTTCCGTTCGAAAGCCTGTGTCAATTCACGCCCCCTTTACGCCGGTCGCCGCCTGCCCAGTAATCAGGGCTCCCGGCAGGCTTCTCCCAGAAGTTCCACTCGCCTCTGGTTTCGACGACACCTTGATCTTAACGACGCGTCAGCGGAAGGTTTGCTTTCGCTCGTCTCTCTGACACTTACCAGCACAGGTATTCCCTGTACCTTAGCCCCAACGCTCACTACCGCGACTTTTAACCGCAGCAGCTTGGGGTGGTTTGACGCCTACTCCTGAAAGTCGACGCCGATGGGCCCACCATCATCTTTCAAACAGCTTCCATATGGTTCTTGGGCATTACTCCTTTCCGCATATGTTGCTACGGCACACAATGGAACAAGATCGAGCATCGCATGTTCTGCCACATCACTCAGAACTGGCGCGCCATGCCTCTCGTCAGCCTATATGTCGTGATTGCACTGATCGCCGCCACAACGACGAAAAAAGGACTTTCGATCAGCTGCGACCTCGATCCCAATCTCTATCCCAAAGGCATAAAGGTCCCAGACGCGGAAATGGCGAGCCTCAACATAACCCGCGACAAGTTCCATCCAGAATGGAATTACAGCATCGCGCCTAGGACCCGATCATGAAGCGATAGTTTTTGGGCGTCGCCTTATCTCCTGATACCGGCGCCCGATCGTCGATCTCCACAGTGGCGGTCATGCCGGCGGACAGAACGACGCCCGGTGGGACTTCATCGATATGGATCCGGACCGGGATTCGCTGGGCAAGGCGCACCCAGGTGAAGATCGGGTTGACCGTAGCCACGCCCTGGTTGTCGGGCTGCGCATTCGAAACATTGATGGCCCGGGCGATGCTGTCGACGTGTCCGCGCACAACCTCGCTGTAACCCATCAACGTGATTTTGGCCGCGTCGCCCACGCGGATCGGCGCGATGTTCGTTTCCTCGAAATATCCGTCGACCCAGTATGAATCAGCGTCGACAACCGAGATGGTATTGACGCCAACATTGACGAAGTCGCCGAGGTGGGCGAGCAAGTTCGTCACGTAGCCATTCGCCGGCGAGAGAATGCGGGTGCGCTCGAGATTTACCTGCGCCTGGTGGAGCTGCGCCCGGGTTTGCGCGAGACTCGCCTCGGCGCTCGTCAGCTGCGCCTTCACCAATTCGACCTGCCGATGCGCCAGAGCGAGGTTTTCTGCAGCCGTCTGCACTGAAGACTCCTGCTGATGCAGCTGTGAAACAAACTGCTGGGCGTTCTGAACGCTGCCATAGCCGGTTTGCGCCAGGTCCTGATAACGGGTAGCTTGCTGCTGCGCAAACACCAGCGCTGCCTTCGCCAAGGCCAACTGCGCTTCGTTGCTGCCGATTTGGGCCTGCTGAACCGTCATCTGCGCCTCGACCGATTGCACGCTCGCCTGCGCCTGCTGAACCGCGGCCTCAGCCTGACTGACCGCGATCGTGTAGTTGGTCGGTTCGATCACCATCAAGAGATCGCCCTTGTGCACATATTGGTTGTCGACGACCGGCAGTTCGACAATGCGCCCGGCAACCTCCGGCGCCATCGTGACGACAAGGGCGCGCACGGTAGCGTCGCGCGTCCAGGGCGACCCCATATAGACGCGCCACAGCCCCCAGCTGAGAAACCCGGCAAGCACGACCGTCCCCAAGGTGACCAGGAACGGGAGTACCGATGCGCGGCGCTCGGCCACGGCGCGGGATTCGGGTGGGGGCGGTGGGGACACTTCCCGATCGACGGGGGCCTCGCCGCGTTTCGTTGTCACTTCAGCAACGGTCATGACGAACTCCGCACGACAATCAGGAACCAGGACGACAGAACGATGATGTAGAGACCAAACACGAACAGAGCCGGATGCCAGACGTATCGCAGCAAGCCCAATCGGGCGGCGGCCTGCCTCAGCGCAAGGGTGACGAACCAAGCCGCGACCATCATGACCGACATGGGCGCAACGTAGACGCCAAAGAGATCGACATCGGCCAAGCTCATGTGATGGCTCCTTCATCGAAGTAAGCAGCATGCGCGGAAAGTGCTTCGCAGATGGCCAGAATGCGACTGCGCGCCCGAAGAACGACGACCGTGTCCGTCCCGACGGCGAAACCGGCAGCGAGTTTGTCGTCGAGTTGCTTGAGCCACATTTTTGCCGTCGCGCCGTTTCCCCGCGCGAGGGCCCCGAACGCGGCATCCAGCGTCGCGCGCGATGCGAGAGACACGGCTATCTCGCGAAGTTGGATGACCTCGCGGCCGACCGAGAGCGCCGTCATCAGTCGGGCGCGCTGCAACGGCTCCGCCTGATCCGGAACCGCCGCGACCCGGCCATACATGCGGCTCTCCCAATCCTCCAACCGCGACGGCTTGGAGGCGGTTGCGAGGCGGCGGAGATCGCGCAAGGCGCCGGCGAGCAGGCGGCGCGTCCGCTGTTCCGGCGACAACGGCGGGATCAAGCTGAACGCCAGCGGGGCGATGCAGCATCCGATCGCGATCGCCATCGCGGTATTGTAGAAGTCTCCGGTGTCGTAGGTCATCTGGTTGGTGGGCGCGAGCAGCGGCAGGAAGTTCACGCCCAACGGGGTGAACACGGCCGCGAGTACGAGCTTCTGCCTGCTCTGGGCCCACGCCATGGCAAAGCTCGCCGGTACGAGAATAAGACCGATGGCGACACAGAAGGCCGGGAACGTTGCGAGGGCTGGCAGCAGCGCAAATTTGATGATCGCCGCACAGAAGACGCTGCCTGCCGTGCCGAGTGCGAACGCGATGGATGCCCCAAAGGCTAAGTCGCCTCTCGGCGAGAGCAGCAGAATCGTGACGGCTGCGAAGACGATCGCAGAGCCGCCGTTCGGCCAAGCGGTCGCGACCCAGAAAAGTTCGACCGCGCCGATCGTGACGAAGGCTCGCGCCGCACTGATATGAGCGGGCAGCCAATCCGGCGCGCCCAAGGAAAAGCCGCGACCAGCCGCAGGAGATCGATCGGGAGCATCGACGAGCAGCGCCAGCCCGTCGAGCACGCGCGACATGCCCGCCACTACCTTGGCGGTCTCGTCGGCCAGGAGTCGCAGCGACGGCGTGCCGGCCGGGAGAGCCAGCAGCTTCGACGCCGCCTCCGCAGTGAGGCGCCGGAGCGCCATGGGATCGGCCAGCCACCGCGTCGAGGCGCCTGGCTCCGTTGCGGATCGGAGCTCGGGCGGAATGCTGCGCAGAATGGTTGCGGCCTCCTGCCGTTCCCTCTCGTCCCGCGATCGGGTCAAATGCCTCGCAACTCCTCGCCAGCCATCCAGGGCTCTGATCAGGCCGTAGACAGCGGTCTGCAGCGTCGGCGCGTCGGTGCGCGCGTGCCCGGATTCTCCGAGCGCCTGGTCGATCATCGGATCGAGCGCGATGACACGTCGGACGAACTCGCGCCGCTCAATTAGCGTATCAGGCACTTGCGGTCCCGCTAGCGCCAGCGTGCGGGTAAATCGCTCCATGACCTCGGCCGCTAGGCTGGCGAACGAAGCTGCGAGCCGCCGTTGGGCGCCGCCGAGATCGGTCAAGCCAAGGACCAGGCCGGCGCACGCGATTCCGATGCAGATCTCGCTAGCCCGCCAAACCGCGATCCAGAACACCTCCGAACTGGCGCCTCCGGTCGCTCCGAGCGTGTCGGCGGCGATGATTGCAGCGGTATAGCCGGCGAGCGCGGCCCCGTAGGAGGCAAAGTTGCGCAGCAAGGTGGCGATGAAAGCGCAGATGCTGGCCCACACGGCCAGAAGTGCGAGAAAGCCGATCCGATCCTGCGGGAACAACGCAGTCAGTGTTACGATCATCGTGGCGCCGATCACTGTGCCGATCATGCGGAACCAGCCCTTGCGCAGTGCGGCTCCAAGCTGCGGCTGGCATACGATTGCCGCCGAGGTCCCAGCCCAGAAAGGATTGTCGAGTTGCAGCCAGAACGCGATGTAGAGGGCGAGACAGACTGACGCCCACAACCGCAGGGCGAAGAGCAGCGGAGACCGCGGCGGTCAGCGCGCTGGCCTGACGGCTGTCGCGTCGTGAGAATGCCAGGCTGATGCTCATCCAACTATGCTCCGCCGCTCGACGGAATGTTCCGGCGTCGTTGCCAGGGCATGCAACTACCGCCGCGACCTGCTCGCCGCGTCAATTTCACCTCTTCTCGGGCCAAATCTCGTTCTGGCCTGAAACGAGCGCCCTCACAATCACGCCGAGGTCAAGGCTCATGGGTTGCGTTCGGGGATCAATCGGGAGCTGCGTTGCCCGGTGAAATAGGACCAGAGCCATTGCCTTTGCACCCTGAGCCGGTTCTGCAGTTGCGGCAGCGACATCAGATGCAGGAAGACCCAGACGAGCCATGTGGCGAACCCGCTCATGCGAATGCGCCCGCTCTCCAAAATCGCGAAATTTTTGCCGACGACGGCCATATTGCCCTTATCGAAATATCGGAACGGACGTTTCGGTTGATGCCCGTCGAGCTGGCGCGAGATCAGGCGTCCGACATAGCGTCCTTGCTGGATCGCCGCTTGCGCGACGCCGGGCACAGGGCGCCCTTGCCTACGACTGACGAGGCGTCGCCGACGACGAACACGCCGGCGGCGCCCTCGACATCCATGAACGGGCCGACTGCCGCCCGACCCGCTTTGTCGGTCTTGCCGCCGAGCTGCTTCACAAGCGGCGACGGCGCGACGCCCGCGGTCCAGATCACGGTTGCGCTCGGAATTCGCGTCCCATTGGCGACGACGCCGTTCTCGTCGACCTGCTCAACCTTGACGCCCGTCATAATCTTGACGCCGAGCTTCTCGAGCCTTTTTGCCGCCTTGCCGGCCAGACGTTCGGAAAATGTCGGAAGAATTCGCGCGCCGCCTTCGATCAGAATGATCGCGCTCTCGGCGGCGTCGATCCGTCGGTACTGCCCGCGCAGCGTGAGCGTCGCCATTTGCGCGATGGACGCCGCCAGCTCCACGCCGGTCGGGCCGGCGCCAACCAGGAGGAACGTCATCCGCGCGCGCGTTCATTCTCATCATCGGTCGTATCCGCCAGCTCATAGGCGCTGAGGATCTTCGTGCGGATCGTCTCGGCGTCGCTGAGGCTCTTGAGGCCGGGCGCATAGCGCGCAAATTCGTCATGACCGAAATAGCTCGGTTGCATCCCCGTGGCGATCACCAGGAAATCGAATGGTACTTCTCTGGCGCCGACGCCGGGGCAATTCACAGCGACCGTTCGAGCGTCGAGATCGACGCCGGTCGCCTCGCCCAACAACACGCCGAGGTTCTTCTGCCTGCCCACGAGCTGTCGAATGGGCGCGGCGATCTCGGAGGGCGCCAGCACCGCCGTCGCTACCTGATAGAGCAGCGGCTGAAAGAGCTTTCGCGCGCCAGACCCATCGGCGGCGCGCGGCAAAGCCGCGCCTTCCAAGGGCAGAGAAGCTTCCGAGGGTCGTGTTCCAACATCTTGCAGTGCATTGCTCATTGTCTTGCCTCTTCCGGGCCCGGCGCGCTCGTCGAAAAGCTCCGAGCGAGCGCGCTCGAGCCTCTTTCATCGCGACGCGGTGGCGCCCTCGACCTTCTTGCGCAGCTCGATGAGCCCGAGCAGCATCTCGTCCCGTTCCGCCGCCAGCTCGTCGATGGAGCGCGAGCCGACCTCGGCGTGAACGCTGTCGATGAGTTTCTTTTGCACTTCGGGCGTCAGCACCGGCTGTCCGAGAACTTTCCACCAGGCTGTCATAGGACCGGTGAACTGCTGGAAGAAGTGCTCGATGCCGCCTTGGCCGCCGCCGAGGTGATTGAGAAGCAGGCTGCCCATGATGCCCCAACGCAGGCCCGGCCCCCAGGACAACGCGGTGTCCGCATCGGCGGCGCTGACGACGCCTTCGGCGACGAGATGGTAGACCTCCCGACTTAGGGCCGCCTGCAGACGATTTGCGACATGCCCGGGCAGTTCCTTGTGCAGGCGGACCGGCCGTTTTCCCATCGAGGCATAGAATTCCGTGGCGCGCCGAATCGTCTCCTCCGAGGTCTTCGCGCCCCCAACGATCTCGACCAGCGGCATCAGATGCGGCGGATTGAAAGGGTGCCCGATGACGCAGCGCTCGGGGTGAGCGCCGCAACCTGCCTGGATCTCGCTCATCGTGAGACCGGACGAGCTCGACGCGATGATCACGCCAGGCGGCAACAGCTCGTCGAGTTGTCCGTACAGCTTCGTCTTGAATTCGATTCTCTCGGGGCCGTTCTCCTGGACGAGATCCGCGTTTTTCACGGCCCTCGCCAGCTCGGCTGTGAAGGTCAGCTTCGACTGGGATGCGCCGGGCGCGAGGCCCAATCTCTCGAGCGCCGGCCACGCGTCCTTGATGAAGCGCTTCAGGGCGGCCTCCGCGTTCGGCGCGACATCGGTCGCCGCAACCTCGAGTCCGTTGGCCAGGAACAGCGCCGCCCAGCTCGCGCCGATGACGCCTGTTCCGATGATGGCGGTTTTGCGAATGGGTCTCGTAATGTCAGACATGATTGTTTCTCCAGTTGATCGAGGGTTCAGATTTCCACGTAGACGATGCCGGTGAGATTGCCCTGCGCGTAGATGAAGTTGCGCTCGCCCGTCCCGTCGAGCTTCGCGGAATAGGCGGAGCCCGCCAAATCGGTCACGAACATCCGATCCCCAGGGACATCGAGGGCGATGCCGATCCCTTCCATCAGATGCGTGATGAGAATTTCCGGGACCTTGGGCTTGGCGTCGATGGAGGCGCGGTTCACCGTATTGCCACGGGGCGGGTCGCCACGATCCGTCCAATAGAGCACGCGATTTTTCAGATCGAGTTCGAGATCGATCGGCTCCGGCAGATGGTCGAAGAAGACCTCGATATCTGAGCGATTGGTCGCGGTCTCGCCTTTGGGAATGTCGAGCCCGGCGCGCAGCAGGCGGCCTTGCTCTCCATTGTCGGGCCCCTTCTGCGTCCAGTAGATCTGCTTGCGCACGGGATCGATGGTGATCCCCACGGGCCACCGGGTCTGATCGCGCCGATCGGCGTCGCCTCGGCCCGTCTCGACCAGCGTTTCGATCAGCGAGCCGTCGAGGTTCGCGCGCATGACGCGCATCCCCTCGCGGTCGCACCAGTAGAGCTTGCCGTTCTTCTTATCGAGCTGAAGCTGCTTCGGCGTGTGTGTGCTGCCAGGCGGGACGATGATCCGGCGATTGCGTCCGTCGAGATCGGCGCGCTCGATCGAGCCGTCATTCGCCGCGACACTGAGGCCCATGTTTGTCCAGTAGAGATGGCCGGCCTCGACGTCGATCGCGACGCCGTCCGGCATATGGCAGCCGTCGACGACGACCTTCTGGTCGGAGCCGTCAGGCCGCATCGAGTGGATGCGGCTCTCGCTAAAGTCCAAAGGAGATCCCCCGGCTTTGCCGGGGTGGCAGTAGCAGTTTGACGTTTCCGGGGGTCCCCCGGTCCGGTTCGGTCGTGAGCAGCCACTCACACGAAAGGAACCGGACCGATGGACGAGTACGAAACGCTAAACCACACGACGTGGGACTGCAAATATCACGTGGTTTTCATCCCAAAATATCGGCGTAAGCTGCTGTTTCAGGAGTTGAGGAAACCGCTGGGGGAAGTTTTCGTCAACTTGCGGCTCAGAAGGAATCGAAGGTCGAAGAGGGGCATTTGCTTCTGGACCATGTTCACATGCTTTTGTCGATCCCACCAAAATACGCGGTGTCGAACGTAGTCGGGTACATCAAGGGAAAGAGCGCGATCCATCTGGCGCGGACCTACAGCGAAAGAAAGCGCAATTTCGTGGGGCAAAGCTTCTGGGCGCGCGGTTATTTTGTGAGTACGGTTGGACGCGACGAAAAGGCGATCCGGGAGTACATCCAGAACCAAGAGAAGGAAGACCAACGGCTAGAGCAACTCAACCTCTGGAAGTGACGGCCACCTTCAGGTGGCCCATGTTCGTGGAGCCGCGTTAGCGTCTCCCTTCGCCGCTCCCTTGAGCGGCCACAATCCCAACAGTCGCGTCAGCGACGGCACAGCCGCTTTGAGCGGCTAAAACCTTAAAGCCCCCGGCTTTGCCGGGGGATATTTACTCTCGAGTACGAACAGACGGCCGACCGCGGTCTTGCTGTCGGAGGTGGACTTTGATTTGTTCACGAGACTTCTCATTCATGTCCTTCTCCTTTGTGAGCAGGCTTTGACCCGGCGTGCTCGAGCCGGCCCGCGGCTATGCGGCGGGGTTAGATTTCCTGGTCTTGTTGAAGTCAGGCGCGCGTTTCTCCAGAAACGCCGCAAACGCCTCCTTTGCGTAGCTGGACCTGGTCAGTACGCTGTACTCCTTGTTCTCGAGCGCCATCGCAGCCTTGATCTGATCGAGGAATGCCGACTTCATGAGTTTCTTGCTGACTCGCAGCGCGGCAGATGGCTTCGCCGCCAGTTTCGAGGCCACTTCGGCCGCCGTGGCCAAAAAATTCTGATCGGGTACGACCCGAGTCACCAATCCCAGTTCCGCGGCGCGCCTGGCGTCGAACGGCA
>CAVOOI010000033.1:0-11369 GCA_963697455.1 uncultured Pseudomonadota bacterium
GATCGATATAGAACTATCCGCTCCATAGCCTAAATACTTAGCAATATCGCGATTATTATCTAAACTATTACCGGGTATGACATACCACGGTCTAATACTCAATAACCAATTTTGCTTAGAAATAATAGTTTCTAAGTAGGCACGATTCCAGCTTCGCTCCTCATTACCTCCTCTACCATTAGATTCATGCATTGCGCCAATATTTAAAAAACTAAGATTCCAACTTCCAAATAAATTTTTTCCCAAATTGTTAGAAAAAAATATTTCCGGCTGATAGTCTGTTTCTCTAAAATAAGGCGAGTGTGAGTATAATTGCCAAAAAGATAACTGTGTATATGCCAAATTAATAGAATTTTTATAGCCGAAGAAATTTCTCCAAATCGGAGCTTTAACACTTAACTGAAATTTGGCTTCAATATGATTTAAATTATCCAGTTCATCATCTTCAATTTGCGCATCCCGTCCCCATGATGAAGTATAAGAGAATGGCATAATATAGGTAGGCTCATATAAAGAAATAACATAAGGATTATCTACTTGCTGATTTTGCAACGTTTCACGCTGTTGAGCAGCCGTTTCTGTAGAAGCATAAACTGCCGGGCTACTGACCGGTAATAAGAGACAACCTAAAATAGCTACTTTTTTAAAAAGTAATTTATTCATAATTTTCTCCTAGTTTATTAATATTATGCGACAACGCTCCCTGGCAAATCCTTCTTGTTACTAATTTCCTGCGTGTCCAATTTGTACCGCGTTTTAGGAAAAATTTCTGGAATATTTTTCTGGATATGGTTAATCATTTTATGACGAACATGGCACCGCAAATTCCATAAATCTCCAGCATTTTTTGCACTAACAACCGCACGTAGTTGAATAGTATTTTCACCCGCTTCGATCATTTGGAGGGCATTGGATTTTTTATCCCATAAGGGTGACTCTTCGAGAATATTTGACAGAACTTCACCAAGCTGTTCAATATCTACGTTATAATCTGTAAAGAAAGTAACGACGCCACGTAACCCATTTTCTGAATAACTTAAATTTTGGAATGAGTTTTCTGTAAAATAAGCAAGGGGGTAAACAATTAAACGTAAATCCCAGCTCCGTAGATAAATCTGACTTAAGGTGATTTTTTCAATATTACCTAATTCGGAACCAATTACTATTAAATCGCCTACTTTTATAGGTTTATTTAAAATAAAGCTTAATCCGAAAAAAATACTAGAAAAAATCTTTTGCGCGGCAAATGCTAGTAAGCCCCCAACCACACCTGCAGAGATTAGAATGCCCTTACCAATCTCTTTGACCACAGAAAAATTCAGCAAAATTAAAGCAATAACTAAGAACACAATAATTATGGTTAAAACTTTTTTTAACAAATAGGCACGAGTAATAAATATTCCAAAATTCCCGGAGTTTACTTGGGAATTTCTTTTTCGCTCTAACCAAATGTCAATATAATCCAAAATTTTAATTGCAGCCAAACCAAACGCGAGGATAATTGATATTTTTATTACAATTTCTAAGAAATAAAATGTTTTGGATAAATTAAGAAATGAAGCAAAAAAACTAAAATAGATTAGGGGAAAAATAAAATATAAAGCTCGTGTAAATGCAGAAATGATTACGCTTAGCGGGGTAATTCCAGTGGGACAATAATATTTTTTTATAATTCGATAAATTAAATAATTGGAAAGCAGGCCTAATATTACACTAAAAACCAACGACTCCACTAGCGCAATGTTTTCCTTAATTAAATTTAAAAGATCTGTCATTATCTTTAGTTCTCCCCGCTTCCTATTATTTTAATTATGACAAATTTTTTAAGCCTTGTCAAAAAAATTGAAATATAGTAAGATTATATATGTTAAATTGTTTTTTAAAAAATATTTTATTGACCAGCCTGTCGATATGTCTTATGGCTTCCTGTAGCCAGAAAAAAACCGAACAGCCGAACCAATTAACCTTAAAGCCCACATCATTTGTTAATTTGCCTGGCTGGGAGAATGATCACCAGGCAGCCGCTTTTTCTGCTTTACAAAATTCTTGCCGGACCATTTTAGCCACCGGAGAAACCACTCCGCTGGGATCTGAAATGATAAAAATCAGCTTTCAAGATTGGCAGCCCGTTTGTGAATCAGCCTTACAGTTGCAAAATCTTTCTGATATCCAGGCCCGGAGGTTTTTTGAAAAATGGTTTAAACCCTACGCCGTTTATGCCGGTAATAATCCAAATGGTCTTTTTACCGGATATTATCTTCCGGAATTAACCGGGACGAGTAAAAAAACTAGTCGTTTTAATGTTCCTTTATATGGCCCACCTAATGATTTGATTACAGCCGACTTAACTCTTTTCGATCCAAGATGGACTGGAATTATTCTTTCAGGCAAAGTCGTCAACGGTAGATTTCTCCCCTATCAAACCCCGCGCAAAGCCATTGACGCAGGCGCTATTGACGGAAAAGCCAATATTATTGCCTGGGTGGACCCCATTGATAGATTTTTTTTGCAGGTTCAAGGATCTGGCTTGTTAACGGTTGATGGGCAAAAAAAATTATTTATTGGATATAGCGGGAATAACGGTTCCCCCTACACCTCCATTGGAAAAATATTAATAGAACGGGGCGAATTAGATAAAGCGACTATGTCGATGACCAAAATCCGCGAATGGCTGATCGCGCATCCTCAACAAGCGCAGGAAGTCATGGAACAAGACCATTCTTTTGTATTTTTTAAAATATTACCCAGACAACAAGCCATAGGAACTGCCAATCTGCCTTTAACTGCAGGGAGATCATTAGCGATAGATCGCCAATTTATTCCGCTTAACTTACCGTTATGGGTGGATACCACAGTACCCGATCAGCAAACCCAGCAATCTATTCCTTTGCGACAATTATTTATAGCTCAAGATACCGGTGGCGCTATTAAAGGCATCGTCAGAGCTGACCTTTACTGGGGTGAAGGTGAATCTGCTGAATTTCTAGCAAGCCGAATGCGTGAACAAGGCCGATATTGGTTGCTTTTACCACGAAGGACAGTCCTGCCTTCCCATCATCTTTAATAGTCAATATAGCCAAAATGTACGAAATGTATATTTATTGATCAGAATGTGTTACAATAGGGATCTTAAATAAGAATAGGTAATAAATTTAATGAACATAATCAATAAGTTAGGAAAAATAAACTGGGCAAACACGCTGTTTTTGCTGATAACGCCTATCGTTGGCGTGGCTGGAATGGTATTTATCATTGCCAACGGGATGGTGCACATTCCCACCTTGATCTTAGCATTTGTTTGGCTACTGGCCAGCGGGTTATCGATAACCGCAGGATATCACCGCCTGATGTCACATTGCACCTATCGCGCTCATCCCGCGGTCAGAATCTTATTTCTTCTATTTGGCGCTGCTGCTTTTGAAGGGAGCGCTTTGGAATGGAGTACAGACCATCGTAACCATCATCGCTATACGGACACCGACAAAGATCCTTATGATATTAAAAAAGGGTTTTGGTATGCGCATATTGGTTGGTTATTGACGTTAGACTCCAGTCGACGCAATTACAGTAATGTGGAAGATTTAGCGGCTGACAAATGGATCAGATTGCAGCATAAATATTTCGTGCCGATTGCTGCAGGGGTGGGTTTTGTGATGCCGGCATTGATTGCTTGGCTTTGGAACGACCCGATTGGCGGCCTAATTATTGCCGGGGTGATGCGCATGGTTTTAAACCATCACTTTACTTTTTGCATTAACTCAATTTGTCATATTTTTGGCGAGCGCTCTTATTCAAACGAGCAAACTGCGCGTGATAACTGGATTACCGCCTTATTGACTTATGGTGAGGGGTTTCACAATTTCCACCATCAATTCCCCATAGATTATCGAAATGGCATTCGTTTTTATCATTATGATCCTTCTAAACGGCTCATTTGCGGTAAATTTTTTTGGGTTGGGCCTAAAAGATTTAAAATGAATTAGCGTGGAGCATATGACACGCTCATCGTTCATATAGCCTGGGAAAATTCGAAGGCGGTCATATGATTATCACTTAATGTTTGGAACTGCTCCTAGCGTTTGCTGCATTGCTAGAACTGAGGTAACTACTCGCTCCCAACTTGACAAACGCAGAACGGTCAATTTTGGCTGATATTCAACGAAAAATTGCTTTCGCAAGCGGAGCATACTCAGGTATGTGAGAATTCCGAAAGCAATTTTTCGTTGAATAGCAGGCAAAAGTGGCCGTTCCCATCTACAGGGTGCGAGTAGTTACGAACTGAGTTATAAAATGTTCATACTCGTGGCGGTAATAGGAGGTGAAAAGAAGAAGCCTTGGCCTTCAGTGCAGGATTGTTCGCGCAGGTATTGGTATTGATCATTAGTTTCAACTCCTTCAACGCAAACGCTGATATGTAAATTTTTACACATACTGATCATTGCGGTGACGATGCTTTTTTCCACGGAATTATACGGGATGTTCTTGATGAGTGATTTATCTATTTTTAGCTTGTCTAAGGGAAAGTGTTTAATAAAGCTTAATCCTGTGTAACCGGCGCCAAAATCATCAATTGCAATTTTAACTCCCAGTTTTTTTAATTGACCCAATGTGTCACTCATCGACTCAAGGTTTCGAATTAATCGATTTTCGGTTAGTTCTAACTGCAGGAATTGTGGCGGAAGACCGGTGTTATTGAGTACACTGCAAACTTGATCTATAAAGTCTATTTGCTCTAATTGTTTGCTGGAAATGTTGACACTGATTATTCCTTTCAAAAGATTTTTATCTTGCCAATATTTATTTTGTAGGCAAGCGGCGTTTAATACCCATTTGCCAATACTATTAATCATTCCTGTTTCGGCAGCAGTAATGAATTCTGCTGGCGGCAATAAACCTCGGGTTGGGTGGTTCCATCGCACTAAAGCCTCGGTATCACAAATTTTATTAGCTTGCAGATCGATAATAGGCTGATAATAAACCTCTAACTGATTTTTTTCTACGGCTTGTGAGATATCGTTCTCCAGTTCTAAACGTTTTATTATTTCATTTTGCATAGATTGAGTATAAAACTGGATGCTTTGTTGATTTTTCTTGGCTATGTACATGGCAATATCGGCATTTCTTACAATATTAATAGAATCCTCGCCATCTTGTGGATATGACTTGATACCGATGCTGCACTTAATATTTATCTTGTCTCATCAATCCAAGCAGGCGGTGATAGTGCCTCAAAATATTTATTTGCAATAATGGCAGCCTCTTCTCTGGTCTTTAAATCGATTGCCAGCAAAATAAATTCATCTCCACCAATGCGTGCTAGAGTATCTTCAGCGCGGGTGAAAACAGCAGCCTTTCCGCAACTATCTTTAAAACTGCATCACCGATAATATGGCCTAATGAGTCATTAATAAGCTTGAAGCAGTCTAAATCTAAAAACAAAATGGCAAATATAGTATTTTCCCGTTTTGCTCGAGCGATTGCTTGTTCTATGTGGTCGAACAGTAAAAAACGATTAGCTAAGTTGGTTAATATATCATGAGTCGCATTATGTAGTAACTTTACTTCGGCTTGTTTCAGATGAGTGATATCGTCAAAACTGTAGACATATCCGATGATCCTCTTAAAGGCATTTTTGGGTTGGGAGTAGAACTCAAAAATATTACCATTATTCAATTTCATTTCAAATTTTGAAAATTTTTCCTGATTATTATCTAGATCTTTTAGTACCGGTAAAAATTCTTTGGAGTTATTGAGCTGGCTTAATATGTAATTAAAAATTTTCTTAAAGTCTTTGTTGATTATTTGTGGGCTGTAAGATTCCACAAGTCTAAGAAATCTTTGATTATAATCGACTATTCTTCCTTTAGAATTAATAACTAAAATACCATTGTGTGCGGCCTCTAAAGTCGCTTTAGTCATAGCATATAAGGCTTTGAAATATTTTCCTTGTAAATAACTTTTTTGTAAAAAATAAACCATTATAGCTATCAGGAGCGCCACGAATACTTCTTGTGCGGTCGTCCAAAAGTTAATCTTATTGATCAATTCTGCCAAGTAAAAATGCTTCAGAATTAATGAGCCCAAATGATACAAACTAGATCAATACTGATAAATGCGGCTACAAAAATAGGTACGAATTTACCAAATTCTTTAAAAATATTTTTTTTAAAGGTAAAAAACTGTAAAAATAATTCCAATTCCCAAAAAAATAAATCCTATTGAAGCATTCGTGGTCATTAAAGTGATAGAGGTTTTAAAATGATTTGAATCTTCAATATGCAAGGTATAGCCAAATAAAAAAAAGAATTGATAAACATAATATAATCATACCTTGAACAAGGGAAAACATAAATTTCTGATATGAAATTTTTGATTTTTGCATCAAGTGCATGAATGCCATGGCAGTAAGTAAAAAACAAAAAGGGGTTAGGGGATGCATTTTGCTGGGTTGATTAGGTTGCAATTTCAAGAAAGGGAAAATCATACTGCGGGTTATATCCCAGTCTACGCTAA
The DNA here is from genome assembly GCA_963697455.1 of uncultured Pseudomonadota bacterium. Classification (GTDB taxonomy): domain Bacteria; phylum Pseudomonadota; class Gammaproteobacteria; order Coxiellales; family Coxiellaceae; genus JAFEDN01. Next base: position 6,514 of record CAVOOI010000033.1, read on the forward strand.
TGATGTATTGGATTATGGTCAATATGCTCATCATAATTAAAAAAATTACCGAAATCATGGTGATATAATTTCTATTGAAAAAGATTGCCAATAATCCGATGCCAGCTACGCAAAATGAAATAGCGGTATCATAAACCATCACATGAGCAGTAGGTTCGATTTGCATCACCAGGGGGTAATTAAACTGTTTACCAAATAATACGGCAAGGCCATAACAAAAAGTTATTAGGCAACACATTATGACAATTATAAAGCTTATTCTTTGTAATAATTGAGATTGCGAGGGATACAATAATTTATTCACCATTTATATTATAGTACCAATGACGAAATTTTTCAGCCATTCTCGCTGCAGCGAGAATGGCTTCCTGATTGAGAAGGGTTTAAATGTGCTATTTTTACACAAATGATAATTTTTCGTATCTTTTTATGGTCAATTCTGTAAAATACCCACATGATTAGCTCATCAAGAAATACTGAAAAATTACTTTACATTTTTCTCATCGCTTATTTTATCCTCTGGGGAATTATACCGGGGTTATTACTGCATTCTATTTACCCGAACTCAGCTCAAAACATTGCATGGGGCAATGTTTTTTCCTGGGAATATGATGAACATCCGCCTCTAGGTGCTTGGATAATAACTAGTCTCAATGCTGTATTGCACGACAATGAACTCAGTACTATCTTGCGGCAGCCGGCTGTCTCGTTTTTTCGTTATGGATGACTTATAAGATTGCACGTTTCTACTTATCTGCTGAAAGTGCGGCTGCTGCAACGGCACTATCTAGTCTATCCTACTATTATCTTGCTAATTTCGCACTCCAATACAATCAGAACCTGATTATGCTCGTTTTGGTTGGCGAGCGTTTACTTTTTCATAAAAATAATCCAACAAAACCAAAGAATGGATTGGATATACTTATCAATCATTGCAGCGCTATCTATATTAGCTAAATATGAGTCCGGCATTATCCTATTCCTCGCAACTTGTTACTTATTTACCCATTTCCACAAAAAATATATACCCAACCTTTTAATAGCAATCATTTTATTTATTATTCTATTATTACCGCATATTATTTGGTTGTATTTCACGCGCATTTTTTACCTCTGCAATATGCGGTATGGCGAACAGGTATCAATCTTCCCAAAATTTCCACATTTCATCTACTGATGGAGCACGTTGAATATCCATTATCATGCCTTATTGTGCAACCATTAAATTTATTGCTGGCGATAGGTATACTTTTATTGTGTATCTATAAAAAATGGCTGCAAAAAGGCGTTGATGTTGATAATAAGTTAAAAAACTTGATTGTTTATTTTAGTATTGCCCCTCTGCTATTAACCTGCTTAATATCAATGTTAGCGGGTATCAAAATCTTAGCTGAATGGGGCTTTCCACTCCTATCATTAACTTTTTTGGGTATTTTTTATTATTCGCAATTAACTACCCAATCTTTAAAAAAGATTGTTGCTGTCATCCTAGTTGTGCAAGTCCTAGTTTTCTCAGCGTATCTGCTCTCAACCATTCTTCCTAATAAAATCAATGGTGATAACAATCCTAGTTATACTCTTGCAAAAGCAGCCGAGTCTTACTTAGAGCAAATGGGATATACTCTGAACACAATCCAATTTATTGGGGGAGCCGAAAAGCGTGCTGAGTATTATCTTGCTGCTTACTTACCTTCCAAGCCCGCATTATTAGCCAGGAATTCACTAGACTTTAGCCCTTGGATTAATAAATCTGAGTTTCTAAAAAGTCGCGGTATAATCATCGCGAAAGGCTGTGATCAAAGTAGCCGCAGCGATTTACAACAAAAATTTAATATCATTGATGATCGCTGTATCTCAATACCTGCCGAAGATAAACTACATAGTATTGGCATATTTTTTACATTGTATATCGTTTTCCCGAAAGCAAGCGCTTTTTAGACTATAATAGATGGGAAAATTTCATTACTATCATGCCAACCAGAATTAATAATACTCCTAGCCATCCCGAAAGGCGTAACCATTCATCAAATAAAAATATGCTCAAAATAGCGGTTAAGACTAATCCTAGCCCGCCCCAAATTGCGTAAGCTACCGAAAGTTGCATGCCTTTTACCGCGAAACTTAAAGCTGTAAACGCTCCCATGACCAAGATGATGGCTGCGCAAGCATATTTTTTGTTTTTAAACCCTTCAGATAGTTTTAGGAAAACATTCGCGATAGCTTCTAACAAGACCGAGATACCCAGATAAATTAAATGGAAAAATGAAAAATGATTATACATAAATTTTATGTTCTTTCGGATTTAGTAATAGAGCCATTGTTTACCAAAAGGATACCGATAATAATAATGGTAATTGCGAATATTTTGGCTAAATTGAGGTGTTCAGAGAACAGTAATGCACTGAAAAGCGTAATTAGCACCAAGCCCAAACTTTCCCATGCTCCGTAAGCGACGGTAAGTGAGATGCGCTGAATAGCTATTGCCAAACTGGAATATGAGAGCAGCAACATAAAATACATAATTCCGAGTCCCGCCAGCGGGATACTTCTAACGCTATATTTCATCGCCAGAGTGCCAATCACCTCGGTAATGATAGCGATCACTAAAAAAATCCAATAATATAAAGGTGTTTTAGTAACCATACAGTCCTGGGAGTACCTGAGTATGCTCAGCTTGCTCAAGCAATTTTTCGTTGAATATCATACAAAATTGACCGTTCTGCATTTGTCGAGTTGGGAGCGAGTAGTTACAAATAATTATAGTATATGTAGCCAGTAACTACGAGCATTTCCTGCTAGTTACAGAATCATAGCTCTGATGATATTTCGGGCTTCTGGTCCCCATCCAGCGATCCCAAAGCAGTAAGTAAAGTCCAAAAGAGCACTTTCCTCCTTCTAGATGGTGGAGATCATGATGAACAGCCGTATTTAATATCTTGCCTAACCAATGCCGGCAAAAGTTTCGCGGATATAATTCAAATCCTGAATGCCCATAGATGTTATAAATCAAAGAAAAAATAAAGAAAATATTGATATGCATCGGCGATAAAGGGATGATCAGCAAAAGAATGGGTACTATGCCTACCTGAATAAGGGCTTCAACCGGGCTAAATGAAAAAGCAGTCCAAGGGGACGGACTGGAAGAACGATGATGGGTGAGATGAACCCACCGAAATAACCAGCGGTGATGCACCAGGCGATGTGTCCAATAAAAATAAGTATCATGCAGCAGAAACATCAAAAGGTATAAGATGGGTATCATTAACCAATTCTGGCAGTAGGCGCCAAAAAAATGATAAGCACTATGTGAATTCAGGGTAGATGAGTGAACACTTATTATGGAGATGGCACTGAAAATTACCGAAGAAACTGCGCTATTGCGTATTTCCCGCCAATGAACCTTGCCAGAAGGATAATACTGCTGTATTTTGCGGCTAAACATGATTTTTCTGTTCAATCCATAAAGGACCAGAAAAAACAGCCCGGCTATTATAAAATAAGTCAGAATCATCAAATCTCCATCTGGAGTATCAAAAGACATATTATACCAGAGATTACTTAATGATTTCTTAAGGATTTGAGATTGGCAAGCCACTTATATATTGGAGTACAGCTATGACTATCGAGATTTATGCCTTGCAAGATCTTGCCGGGCCCGACGGGGTATGCTTTGGCTGTGGCCCGAAGAACGAGCACGGTCTACGGATCAAGAGCTACTGGGACGCTGACGACGTGCACGTTATAATGACGCACATACCGGATGCACGCTATGTCGGTTGGCCGTCACTCGTTTATGGTGGACTGATTAGCTGCCTCGTCGATTGTCATTCAAACTGGACGGCGATGGCAAATCACTACCGCGCTGAGGGTCGTGAGCCGGGTAAGCTGCCGCGCATTGATTGTGTGACCGGCTCGTTGGGTGTGAAATATGTCAGGCCAACACCTATGGGCGTGCCGCTGACTCTCAAGGCGCGTATCGAAGGTGAAGTTGGGCGCAAGACGCGTGTGCTATGCGAGGTATATGCTCGAGACGTATTGACGGCACTGGGCGACTCGATCTTTGTCCGAGTAGATGTCGGCAATTTAGCAGAGACCGCACACTATCCAGATGTGCATGTTTTTTAAACCATTGTATTTCTAGAAAAATTAATATATTATTTTTTTTCTTACAATAGATTATAGATATAAAGGAGAAGACTATGTCAAGAGCTGAAGATTCAAAAGGATCTGAACAAAAATTAGTAGAAACTATCTGTGATGAAAAAATCAAAACCTTATCCCCCGAAGATGACAAATACTTGGCTGGATATATAGAAAAACTAGAAGAAGACAAACTACTTTCATGGCTTGGCCAAGAAAAACCCTATCTAGACAAGGAGTTCACCGTCCTCAAGGAATTCACCGACCCCACAGAAAACTTGACTACTCGCCTGATACATCATTTATTCCAAAAAAAGGCCAGCCTTACTCAGATCGCGATAATTAATCGATTAAGTAGGGAATCTCTGCTAATGATATTCCAGTGGGATGATGAGAGACGCTGCACCGTCAAGGCGCTCCTTTTTGAGCATGTAAAAGATTACAACGTATTAAATGCATTGATTGCTAAGCCTACAATTTCTGAAGAAGACGCTGGAATTTTATTTTTTCGCTCAGTAAAAACAGGTCGGTTGGATAAGGCCTTCCAAAAACGCATAGCTTCTCCTTTTGTAGGCATATCCGACTGTTCTGAGGAAGAGGAAAAAGAGCGCCAATTGTTTCTATCTAATTTTATTAAAACATTTTCCGCAGATACTTTATATACTTTTTTATCTATTTTTAAGTCAGATTCAGATAGCATCTATTTTTTTAGATTG
>CAVOOI010000034.1:0-202780 GCA_963697455.1 uncultured Pseudomonadota bacterium
TTTCATTACCGACACACTTTGCAACAACCGGGTGAAGATAAGCCACAGCGTTTGCCATTTTTTGGCCCCGAGATTGATGTGAAAGCATATTTATCCACTCTAGATTCGCAGACTTTGCGTGATAAAAAAATAGTTTGCCTCACGCTTAATCAAGCAGAATTACTAGAGCAGAGCCACTGAGATGCTAGCCCAGGGCAAAGTAATCGCCTGGGTGCAGGGCGCCATGGAGTTTGGTCCGCGTGCTTTAGGACATCGCAGCATCTTAGCTGATCCGCGTTGCCCAGAGATGCGGGACAAAATCAATCGCAGAATTAAAAAACGAGAATCATTCCGGCCATTTGCACCCTCAGTTAAACTAGAAAAAGCGCATCTATTTTTTGAAATACCCGCGGGGAAATCTCTGACATGCATGTTATTTGTTGTGCCTGTTCGCGAGACATTTCGAGAAAAATTACCAGCCATCACCCATGTAGACGGCACTGCGCGAATTCAGACTGTCGATAAAAATGACACCTCTTTATTGGCAGCTATTAGATAAATTCGAAGCAAAAACCGGCATGCCCATGTTGCTGAATACTTCTTTTAATGGCCGAGGCCTACCATGGTCTGCAGCGCCAAAGATGCGATAGCAACATTTATGAATCTCGAGCTTGATGCGTTATTTATCCAAAATTATGTTTTTTATAAAGTAAAGAGTTGACTCATGCACAACAGCAGCTTGTTGCCTGATCCTGAATGGTTTTCTGGTGGAATTACCGAATATTCCTCATGCACTATTCATGAGATTTTTGAAGAGAACGCCCGTCAATATCCGCAAAATATTGCGTTAATAGGGCAAGATGAAAAACTCACATATGATCAGCTTAATCAAAAAGCTAATCAATTAGCACATGCTTTGCAAAAATTAACATTGCCTTTGGAAACTCCAGTCGCAGTATTGTTAACATCAGGAATTGATCTCGTTGTAGCCTTACTGGCAATTTTAAAAATTGGTTGCGCTTATGTGCCGTTGGATATTAAGCATTCTAAAGAGAGAAATGAGTTGATCTTGCAAGATTGTCAAGCTAAAGCGTTAATTACGCACCGAGATTTTTCTGCAGAGCAGGATTTGAATTTTTTAAATATACGCTTAGTTTTTTTGGATTGTGAAATAGAGGACATCTCCAAGCAATCGGTCGCTAATCTAAATATTTTTTTAAAAAACACTCATCTGGCTTATATTTGCTATACTTCAGGTTCACGGGGATGCCTAAAAGGCGTGATGATTGAGCATAGAGGTATCGTTCGTTTAGTCAAGGCCACCAACTATATTCATATTCAAGGCCACGACCGAATCGCGCAGGTTATTAAAATTACCTTTGACATTGCAGGATTTGAGATTTGGGGCGCACTCCTCAATGCTGCTGCTTTAGTTTGTTAGGGACGGATATTCTATTAGATCCTAAAAACTGCGCTCGATTGATCGCCAAACACGGTATTTCTATTATGGTGTTGCCGGGGAGTTTATTTGATCAGTTAATATTATCTGTGCCTACTATATTTGCGCATTTAACTTATTTGATTGTAGGGGGCGAGCCGCTCAACCCACACACTATTGCGATGATGATGCGCTGCGTTGCAGGTCGACCTGAGTATAATCCTCAACGGTTATGGTCCCACCGAAAATTCAGGACTAACGACAACCTATTTGATTCCCCATGATTTTGATGAACAAGCGGCTATTCCAATTGGCAGACCGATTACCAATACCACTGTGTTTGTTTTAAATGAAAATCATCAGTTAGCCGCTATTGGTGAATATGGTGAATTATATACTGGAGGCGATGGAGTCGCGCGCGGTTATTTAAATCGTCCGGAATTAAATCATCAACAATTTGTGGTCAATCCTATTACTAAAAATATCAACGATCGTTTGTATCGCACCGGTGATATAGTTTATTGGCGGGCGGATGGTAATTTGGAGTTTGTAGGACGCAAAGATTTGCAAGTTAAAATCTGCGGCTGTCGAATTGAACTAGGTGCGGTGGAAAATGCTTTACTGAATTATCCAGAAATCGTTCAATCTGCGGTTTTAGCCTTATCTAACCTTGAATCTGACAAATACTTATGCGCTTTTTTAGTAGTGCGAGCAGAATGGGTTGTCAACTTAACTGCATTGAAACAGTTTTTATTGACATTTTTACCGCCTTATTCAGTGCCTGAAGTTTTTATCACTTTAGAAAAATTGCCACTGACGCCCCATGGAAAAACTGATCGTGAAGCTTTATCACAGTTAGCACAGTTTCGGCATTTTTCTCTTACCCAGGATTTACCAAAAACCGATATTGAAAAACAATTAGCGAATATTTGGTCTGAATTATTGGGAATTCCGTCTATAAGCCGCCAAGTAGATTTTTTTAGCTTGGGAGGCCACTCTTCATTGTTGCTGCGTTTACAAAATAAGATTGAATATGCTTACCACTGCGAAATTTCCTTAACCCAGTTATTATCGGTTACAACTATCGTAAAGCAAGCAGAGTTATTGGAAAAAAAACTCGCATTCTCCAATAATTCCGCAGTAATATTTTTGCAGCCACAGGGCGAACAGCCGCAATTATTTTTATTCCCGCCGATCAGCAATGATTACGTATGTTTTCTATCTTTGTCCCGATATCTAAACTCAGACCACCCGGTTTGTGCTATTGTGTGATCCAAGCGAGGAGCAGCACGGATTGATGTTTGATGATTTGGAAAGCATGGCGGCATATTGTTTTAAAATTATTAAAGAAATTCAGCCCGGGGGCGCATACCGGTTGGCGGGATATTCTTTTGGGGCGCATTTAGCAATCGCGGTTGCCGAGCAATTGATTGCCGCTGGCGATACGGTTGAGTTTCTCGGATTATTAGAAGGCTGGGCAAAATTTCCGCCGCTGTACCTTGAGGAATCTCCCTTTCGCCAGCGTATGCAGAGATTACAAGCGCAGTTGCCAACCCAAGATATATCGATTGATTTATCCTGGCAACGCATGCAATTGTTACTGAAAGAACAGGTTAAACCGTTACCCGCCCGAGCTACACTATTCAAAGCGATGGACAGTAACGAATTCTCGTCCATCGACAATGGATATAATCATTGGTTACCTCTAGCAAAACACGGTATTGACCGCTACTTGATTCCAGGCGATCACGATACTATATTGGCCGAGGCGCAGGTGCAGCAGATAGCGCAGATTTTGCAGAAAAAATTGTCTCAAGTTACCTATGAGCAAAAAGGATTGTTAAACTAAAAAGGAGAGCTTTATGAGTCGACTACCTAAAACTTATGGGCCTAATGAAAATCCCCTGGAAGAAACCTGGAAATTTTCCATGCGCCCCGAAAACTTACCAAGCGGGCGCCATGAAATTAAAAAACTGGCTGCGCTGTCATTTTTTTCTGGAGTGGCGGGGCTTTACGGCTTCTTAGCCTATGATGAAACTCAGGGTGATGCGCTTTGGTTCAGATGGTCCGCCGTTATTTGTTCTAGCATTTGTCCCGCACTGGCGTCATTAAATTCTACCAATCAAGTTATTATCGACCGGTTGGCGCGTCGAATCAAAAATGAATTACGAAAATTTTCTAGAGACCCAGAACATGAGGGATTTTTAGGTATCACTTTAGCTGCATTAATTTGTTCGCTGGGGTTGACAACTCCGGCAGTGCACAACCCTAATCTAAATAATCTTTATCTGCAAATGGGATGGGTAAGTTACGTGGCGGGTGGGAATACTTTTTTACATTACTGGCCTACCGATAAGATAGCCATTAGCCATCCCGTTTTTAGTTTACCCGTTAAACCGTTTGTGGTACTGGGTAGAGAAATTAAAGATCGTTGTTCTACCGAAATAGAAGTGTCTTTCAGAAAATTCCAAGCATTTAAGCGCGCTACCACCGATCGGTTGCTGCAGGCTATTTGTGATAATGTAGACAGGGTCTATCAAGAAACTTCGGGCGAAAGCTTTGAGTGGAATAATTTTTCTGGAAAGCCACACCAATGGCTGTCTTTTGTTAAAAAAGACGGGGCGTTCTCGGATATTCGCAAAAAATTACTTATCGAGTTTTTAGAGACAAAGTCAGCTCATCAAGTAGAACAACAACCCAGTTGTTGGGCGAGCTGGGGAAAAAAATTACTGGGTCACGCAAGTTATCTGACCGGCGCGACTTTGGTCTTGTTAAGCTGCATCGGCTATGAAGTTGATCCGTTTTCTACACTGCAAGAAACGGGCATGTCAGAACCCGCGGCGATTGGGTCTTCAATACCATCAGTCTATTTATTAGGTATTATGTTGATGCACATCGGTGGCAGCAATTTAGAAAAGGACATCGCCAGGCTGGCCAGTATCAATAGAAATTTAAGCTTCGAAAAGAATGTGAAAACCGTGTTACCAGCCCATGCTCAGTTCCACTCTAAGCTGTATGGTTTAACGACGTTATTAAACTGTTACATCGCGGGTTTTTCGCCCTATGCGGCAGTGCGAATGGTCAAGCTGCATTTTGGTGAGGCCTCGCCATTGGCAAAATTTTTTCTGACTTTTGCTCAAGTTGGAATCACTTATTTATCGCTGGCGTCGGTGGGTGAATATTATCGTTATTGTACGGCCAAGTTTGCTGCTTTGAATGAAGTTGACGCCAATCATGCGGTGCTAGAATTCCAAGAAATGATAGGAGAATTTAAACGTTATATCTTTAATCTAGAGCCTGATGCTATCGTGCATTCTTTGCGTCAATATTCCGAAGAGCGGCTTAAAGTGACGCTCGGAGACAACTTTTTCGGCGATAAATCTTCTGAGCAGATAAGCTTCAAGTCCAAGTTTGAGAAAATGGTCGATTTCGAAAACCGATTCAAAGAAATATCTGAAACTAAATGTTGTTCGACAGCAGGAATGTGGTCAAGCATTCGGCGAACGCCAGTGTCGGACTTGGAAAACCCCTTACTCATAAACGCAACCTCAAACACGCCGTAACGCTGCGCGCTCTACTAATAAGCTCACCAATGCTGGAAAGTCGACCCCTACAGCTTTAGCGGCGTCAGGAAATAAACTGGTGGGAGTCATGCCAGGAATAGTGTTGACTTCAAGTAAAATGGGTTCGCCGTGTTTGGGTACTACAAAGTCGACTCGTGACAAATCGCGGCAGCCTAATGTTTGATGTGCTAAAACCGCCACCTCTTGAACGCGTTGATATTGCGCGGCGGGCAAAGCCGCTGGAATAATATGCTCGCTCAATCCAGGCGTATAACGATGCTCAAAATCATACCAGGAGCCAATCGGAGTTTTAATTTCGATGACGGGCAAAGCGGTTGGAGCATCCTGTTCTAAGATCGCCGCGGTGATTTCGGCTCCGATGATTCTTTCTTCCACTAAAACTCGCGGCCCAAAGCTTAAAGCCATTTCCAGAGCTTTGCGCACATCCGCCGGATTGTCAGCAAACGAAACGCCTAGGCCGGATCCTTCACAGGCGGGTTTAACGACCACTTGCTTACCCAAAACCTCCAGAATTTGTTGAGATTTTGCAGTTAAGTTGTCATGTTCCCCTACAATCATATCTTTAGCGATGGGTAAGCCGTTGATCTGGAAAATTTGTTTCGCCAGAATTTTATTCATGGCCAGCACATTGGCTTCAACGCCGCTACCCACAAAAGCGTAACCGGCAATTGTGAGTAACCCCTGCAATAGGCCGTCTTCACCCCACTTGCCATGCACTGCGGGAAAAACCACATCCGGATTAAGATTACGTAAGGATTTATCGATTTGATGGTCCAGTTCGACCAGGTGTACGGATTTATAATTTTCCTGTAGAGCTTTAACAATGCCGGCTGCAGTAGAGCGTGAGACGGTTGCTTCTTTGGAAGGCCCGCCGCAAATAACGACTATATTTAACGAGTGATTTATTTTCATCCAGGCATCCTAGCATGAGTTTTTGCCGCCATCAATTCCAGGGTGAACTCATCAAAATCAGGTAATGTATTTCCGTGAAGTAACCGGGGTATGAACTTTCTTGGATAATTGTTATGATACTGCACAGTCATTAGCGCCCGTAGCTCAGATGGATAGAGCGTCGGCCTCCGAAGCCGAAGGCCACAGGTTCGACTCCTGTCGGGCGCACCAATTCCAAAAAAAAAGGCGCTCTAAGAGCGCCTTTACTCATCATCAAACCATTAATAGGTAGATACAGATACAACTCGAGTAGTATGGTGGTGATGATGATATATCGCTACCGGTTGAGCCTCGTTATACGTTCCCACAAATGCACGGCAACTAAATTGGCTGCCTTCATTCGTGTATCCATAACCTCCGATGTCACGATAACTGCTGGGATAACCTGCTATAACAAATACCGAATCAGCGTTCTGAGTTAACACACCGCAGCCGTGTGCCGTAGGATCACTGTTAGTTGGGCGAGCAGTAAATAGAGTGCTCGATGGCAAAAGATCCGGAGTTGAGACGGTTACTGACTGCCCAGCCAATACAGTACCACTGACAAAATAACCAGAGTCCGAGTTCCAATTCCAGAATTGCCAAGCGTTCCAAAGTGTATTCCCATTTCCAGGTTGAACCACAAAGGTAACTGGGCTATTGTATCTATTTACGTAAGTGATTGTACCTGCAAAACTGGCAGCGCTGGCGGCTAAAAGAGTCGTTGCACATATACCAATTAATATCTTTTTCATATTTATCTCCTCTTATATGTTTCATCTCAATTGAGTTCTGACCTGTATAAATATAGGACAATTCTAATACTGCGCCAGCCCAACAAGGCAGCTTTTCAGCTTTTTAGCATTTTTAATTAATTTATAGGTGATTTATTTGAATTTTTTAATCATAAAAAGCGGTATAGTCCGCCGCAACCCGAAATTGACGCCATGACGCCAGATAACAGTAACCTAGTGTTATTGGGCCCTGGGGTAAAGCTGCTGACGCTCCTAAACAAACGCATACATAGACAGAATTTCAAAGCAAGCATCAGCGATGCCTTATCTTTAGAAGTCTGATTTCAGATGACCCCCAGGCCAATTAGCTATATCTTTTTCTAATTTCGAAATTACATCAATGATTTCCTCAAAAGATAACGGCCGCTGACTAAACATACCTGCTTCGATCATCTGGTTGTAATCTAAATGTAGTTGCTTGAGTTGAATTGCGTCAGGTAGGAATTTAAATTTACCTTGTAAGCATATATCATAATTAGCATAGCTTACTGGGAAAAAAATCTTTTTATGTTTTATGACATCAACCAATAGATTTTTATTTTCGAGAGTAGCTTGACCTATTGAATGCTGTGATAATACCGCTAGATCATGCCAATGCCTTGAAAGTCGATTAGCGCCTTCTCTAAACGCTCCTCGGTGACACTCTGCGTGAATTAAAGTGGCTTTTTCCCAGAAAGTGCGTTGAGGCGATAAAACGTTAATTGAAGCTTGAGGAAATTTAATACTTATTGAATCCGAGATAGCTAATGGTCACATCACAATCTTCAGAAAAACGTTGGATCGCATTAAAGACTTTAGAAAGCGATGTACCACCTTTAAATGTCATAGGTAATGCATTGGGCATACTAAACAATTTAGACTTGAGGAGTTAGTCCTATTTGTGGAGACAATGAATTAATGATTTCATTTTGATCCATCGCAGAGAGTTTAAAGAATTGCTCAGCCATGTTGATTTCACCTTGTGTATTTCTGGATAATGTTTGCTAACCATATCGGCATTTGGTTTATACTATTAACGAACTCATGATATTCTTTTTCCGTAAGTTGAGATTTTATTTTAGCAATCGTCTTTTCATTTACTTGTTGTTTACCCAGATACCACAATGCAGTAATTGCCAAACCAATTTTAGTGCCGGCAAATACTAATTTACGTGAAGTGACATGTTTTAATGTTAATTGGAGACGGCCTATGGACAATTTTCGACTTGGTCCATTGGTTAAATAAACAGCTTGAGTGGGCATTTGTGTGGTTAAACCAAAATGTCTAGCTGCTTCAGCGCCGTGGACCTGAATAATTGTTCCGGTTTTTGATGCAATAAATTGAGCCACTTCATAAGGGCTTAGTAAGACAGAACCGGTAAATCGACTCTGCTTGGGTTTTAAGTAAATCCCTCTGGTTATGCGAGTAATCTCGCCTCGTTTTACAAGTCTTACAATAGTTTGATCAATGCTGTTACGAGAGCCATACCTTAAAAATTGTGAAGATGTAAAAGGAACTCCCGTGGGCAGGGAATTAATACTTTCAGTAATATGTTGAGTGACTTTCATGTTTGACCTCTTGTCATAAATTATATTATTTTTTCTGACAAAATGCAAACAGTAATCATGATTAATGCACCTAAAATATCCGAGATTTGTAGAACCCAACTAGTACTTACTAGGCTTTTACTAGCGGGCAATCTAGTTTGCATTAAAATTGAACTCTAAAAACTATTGATAAATCATTAAGTTACTCAATCCCTGGTCATTAGGCTAAGTGAAGTTGTGGCCTCTTAATCAGCGGGTCGTTCGCAGGTTATGATTCCGTTTGCATTGATAGCCATCTGAATACCGGATAAAAAATCTATCCGAACCTCAAGCGAACGGTAGGCGGCATGTTGTACACTTTGCCAGGCGGAAGTGGTTTCCGGAGTAAACTGAATGCGCATTTTTCCAAAAAAGATATTGCGGCAAAGAAGCGGTGATATTTTTGAAAAAAACTTCGGTGATCTGAGAATGCCAATGAGCTTGACTCATAAATTCCTCCTGCGGTAGTTAAAAGCACCACAACGCAGAAGCGCCAGCCAGGCGGGGTCACCCGAGTATAGCGCCGCTGCGCATGACCTCGGGCGCCCAACCGGTTGACATCCTCTTTTATGGCTTCCGAAACTCGTCGTTCCTGGCCGGACAACAGACCCGTCTGAAAGTGAGAATGGTAAAAACCATCCGCACACGACCGAATCGCATAGAAAATATGCAAATTGATACGTTTTTTTTCAAAAAGGAATGTATCCGGCCAGACGAGCCGGTTTAAAAAAGATGAAAAAACAGTTAAGCTATCTTCAGCCATGTTAATTTCTCAACAAATTAATGTGGTTACTGACGCGCCAGGTGTCCAACCACTTGGCCGTCAGGCTTATTATCGGCCCATCGCTTGTCAAAAATCAATAGTTATTTCTGGAAATATTTTTAATACCAAACGGATGCCCCTCGATATCTGAGCGCTGAGTTAGCTTTGAGACAGATTGGAAATTATATTTTAAATTCTGCTATCTTCTTGCTGAATTTTACTTTGCACGGCGGTTTTAATAAATTCATTAATAGATATGCCATAAATTGCTGCATGGAGAGCGGCTTCTTTATGTAGTTCTGGTCCAATGTGAACATTGAGTGAACCCTTAAAGGGCTTCATGGGTTCTCGTTTTAGTTGCTGGCAAGTTGCCAGGTAATCATTGACCGCATTTTTAAATTCAATTTCCAATTGAGGAATAGTGCTGGCCTCATAGGTGACCAAATCGGTCATATAAAGTAATTTGCCATGCAGTATTTTATCTTCAGCGTTTGCTTCGATAGAGCCAATAAAACTTTTGTAACGAAAGATATTCATAGGCTCCGCAATTTTTCGATAAATTCATAGGCGCTTATGGAAGCCCATCCTTGTATTGAAACTTCTCTAATATAACGTTTTTCGTTATATTGAGCAAGTTTCATAACAAACTTAATTTATACACAAAATGTAGAAAATGTAGGTGAAAATGTAGAATAATATAGTGTCAGAGCCCAATGGCGTAGATCGCCTGCAGGGTCACCCATTAGCCGTCGGCTTTCGGCTCCAGACCCTTGTGGCTGGCGGCCATGAGCCCATCGACCAGCCAGTACCCATTATAAGTCGCTACCTAGAATATAGTCTTGCAAAAAATCAGTCGTTTTCCATTGAACGCCTGGGAATCTACTTGTGCTGATGCCTCAAAATTATTCGGTGCTTAAGCTTGGCAAGTCCTTCAGCGAATATAATTTTCATTAGTGATTGGTAAGGGACATCTTCCTTGTGAGCAAAAATCTTTAGTTCATTAAAAAGAGTTTCAGGAAGCCGTAATGAAATTGTCTTCGTTGAAGCCTTTAAATTAGGGAGCCTGGCTAATTTTGCTTTTGACCAATCAAGATATTCCGTAGAGCCATGCTCTTGCCAGAATATTCTTTCCTATTCTTCAGTATTAAATTTTGGAATTTTCTGTAGTTAATTCATAAAATTTACGCTCCTGAGCGAGGTTTTTTACTTTTGGTTTTTGAGGTATTTATTACATTTAATTCTGTTTCAATTTCTTCAATGGTTGGTAAATTAGATTTAAGCTCTTTTGGTAATGCCTTCGATAATGAGTATTCAGAAATCCCAATGGGTGCATTTATGACATAATATGATGCCAATGGTGCGGTTATCGCCTTCTTTTCTGAGTAAATCATCGGCAGCGGCTAGATAAAAACCAAGTTGTCCAGTGTGTTCAGGTTTAAATTTTTTGGCTTTCAGCTCAACCACAATGAATGAACGCAGATTTAAATGGTAAAAAAGCAGGTCAATAAAAAATTCCTGATCATCAAATGTAAGTGGAACTTGGGAGCCTACAAAAGCAAAGCCTTGGCCTAGTTCTAATAAAAAATCTCTAATGTGCGCAATTAGTCCATTTTCAATCGCTCTTTCGTGAGCTTTTCCTTGTATAGTTAGAAAATCAAAATTATAAGGGTCTTTCAAAATTTCGTTGGCTAAATCAGATTGGCTTTTAGGTAAGTGCTGGTGATAGTTAGTGTTTTTCTTTTTTTCTGTCCCCTGACGTTCATATAAACCACTTTCTATTTGCATTTCTAATATGGTGCGAGACCAGCCATTTTTTATTGTTTGTTGGGCATACCATTCTCTAGTGGTATCGCTTTTTATCATCTGCATTAGGCGAATAAGATGACCCCAAGGCAATTGCGAAACAGCCTGTTTCGCAAAGTCGATATTAGGGTAAGAGGAGGCAAATCGACGCATATATTCAAGGTTTCGCTTGGAAAATCCCTGCATTTCAGGAAAAGTACGGCGCATGTCATTGGATAATTGTTCTAAAAATAGATCGCCCCATTTATGAATGCGCCTGCAGCGCCTGCAGGGTCAAGTCCTGAATTGTGAATAGATAACCGCAAATCAATGCACGATTCAAGACCAATGGCACTAAGTTAAGAAAAAGTATATTTTAAAACACTTCTGACTGGAATTTTTTTGCTATATTGCCTCTACCATCTATTATTTACCGGTGTTTGGTCAGATCAAATGTTTGTGATGATACCTATATTAGCAGGTGGGGTACTAAAAAATATTCTTTAAAGATATCTAACCACTGTCGTGCAAAGTGTTCTCAATCATTTTGGGGTGCGCATCAACACAGCTGATATTGGCAGCCTCTTTGTCCTTTGTCCCGCGGACAATTTTTATAGGGGGCCAGACCCGGGAGTAGGATTACTTGCTTTTGAATCCCGTAATAATGATTGGCTACCGGCTAGCGGTGAACCCGTATTTCTTAAGCGACTGGCATACAGCGCCTGTCTAACTTCTTGCAACGGAATTTTGGCGTCTTCGTGTCCTTGCTCTGCAGATTTTGCATACCAAAACTCGGCTTCGGCTAAATTCGGCGGGTTGGCCCCTTCGCAAAACTCACCCATCCTAAACTGAGCATAAGGATCCCCCTTCTGAGCGGCTGCTTTGTAATTGTCATAAGCCTCTTTATCTCGACCCAGCACTTCCATCACCTGGCCTATCTTGAAAAGCGCACCCATATGGTCTCCCGCTAATCGATAGCAGCGCAGCGCTTCATCAAGGTTTTTATTGATTCCACAGCCATGCTGATAACAGCGACCCAGATTCACGAATATATATGGTTCAGGAGCATCACCCTGAACTGCCAATCTCAGATAATTAAAACCTTTTACTTTATCTTCGTCTACAGCTTTACCGCCAATGTAACAGCTTCCTAAATGCGCTAACGCCAATGTATTACGTTTCTCTGCGGCTAAATGCCATAAGCGCACCGCTTCCTTCTGATCACGTGTTACAATTTCTCCCTTAAAATAACACTTTCCTAAAATTGCTTGAGCAGAAGCAAATCCTTGCTTTTCAGCAAGCTTCAATAGAGCTATTCCATCCTGCTCTTTATTTTTTCCGAATTTGCCTTGAATATACCATTCTCCCATTTGGCATTGCGCCTGAGCATCTCCTTTATCGATCAGTGGGCGCAACAATTTTTCCGCTTTTTTTGGATCAGGCGCAACGCCTATCCCTTCAATATAACAATCGGCTAGGGAGCATTGACCAGAACTGTTGTTTAGATTAGCTGATAATGTTAAATAATGAAAAGCCCGTTTTGAATCTGCGGCTATTCCGTAACCGCCTTGTTTATAACAAGCCCCCATATCGCAATAAGCTTCTCCTTGTATCTTCCGATCTTTATCTTCTTCACCTTTGACAATCGCTTTCTTGAAGAACAGAACGGCTTCTTTCCAGTCTCTATTCACTCCCAGCCCCCACATATAATGATATCCCATTCTATGCAGCGAGCGGGGATAATATGACGCTGCTGCTAATTGATGCCAATAGAAGGCCTGCTGGAAATTTTGTACAATGTGATCATTTCCCTTACCGTAATATTCTCCAAGAGTGAATTGAGCGGCAGGATTACCTTGCTCTGCCGCCGCCGTGTACCAACGGATCGCTTGCGGTATATCGCGTACCTCTTCTTCATAAGCATAACAAGACGCCAAAAAGCCTTGCCCGGCAACATTACCTTGTTCTGCAGCGCAATGAAACCACTTCATCGCTTGTGTTAAATCTCTATCGACATGGATACCATCATGGTAACAGATGCCCAAAAATTCTGTGCATCCGGATTGCCATCCCCAGCCCAAAAGAAAGGCGAGGAATATCCGATAATAAAGAGTCAGTGCTCATCCATTCTTCAAACAGCGAATTTGGAGGAATCATTCTATAGGGTGTGGGTGTGTCTTGTGAAGGCGCCGGTATTTTTTCATCTTTATGTTCGGTCGATAATTGTTCCCGCCAGCTTACCCAGGCTTGCGGCGTGTCAGGTAATGAGCTGATTTTATCCGAGTCTAACACCACTAAAGGAGTCGACACGGGCTGTATCGCTTGCTGCTGCTTAAGTTGAGAACCCTTCTTCTTTTTCTTCTTTTTTGAAGCTTTGGGAGGAGCACTGGGGGAGCTTATGCCCATCAACTGCACCAACTTATCGTATTTACCCGTTTGCGCCAGCAGCAGGGAAGAAATACCCTGCTGTTCTTGCTTAAGCAACGATGGCTTGATAAATGAGATTAGCAGCTCGCTCATTTTCTGTAAACGCATTTGTTTGTCAGAGGCTGTCGTTCTCAGGCTCTTCGTTAATACTGCCAGCAAAACAACGACTAGCATTGATTCATCTTCCCAGTCCGCTAAGAAAGTTTGCATCGATTTAAAAGCTTCAGTGGTCTCTTGAGTAGCCAGTTCAATCCATTGCATCAGCTCAATCGGCTTGGATATAGACGGCTTTTTTTCAACCGGCATTTTCTGTTCCTTACGGATAGAAGTCTGGGGTGCGCTGTCTAAGGCAGGACTCACTGTGGTCGTCATTGCCGAAACAGATGATGATGAAGTTTCTTCCGGCGAACTAACATTTGAAAGTGGGGCAGTAATTATCATCGACAAGGATTTCTGTTCAGTAGGCGTCGGTATAGGTTCTAATGAAAAGTTTTTGACTATCCATTCGTATAATTCCCCCGAACGTTCGTGGCCCCCTTGAGCCTCGGCTTTCAGGATTTGGCTAACGACGCCTGCGACTGTCGGTTTGTCACGCCAGAAAATGGGTAAAATAACGTCCGTCGCATCGACATTTGATAACACTCCATCTCTAAAAAGATCTCTGCTTTTCTGTATGAGCGTCAAGTGTTGGGGACCTTTCATTTCAGTATCTACCCTAATTGAATTTCGAGTTACAGAGATATCCAGAGGATATATCACGGGCCCGGTTTCCATCCCTACTTGGGTTACCTCATGAATTGGTTTTTTTAATTCGTTCACAACAGCCCCTTCGAAAGATTGTTCTGATGGTTGTTTTGGCCGGTTTTTTTCTAAAAATGAAATCATCTGAGTAGGCAGCTTGTCCTCTTGATGTGTCGCCAACGCATAAAGATACAATTGACGCGCTAACTTTAAGTGTTCTTGTCGCTGCAAATAGGAGAAGCTCGAGTTATCCATCAGATAGTTGGATTGGGAAATAATGAACTTAAACACCACATCACTATTGGCGTCAGACGAAGACATACCTGATAACACTCTACCGTTTAAGGCGTAAATCAAGTATTTAAATACTGAGAATGGAAGTGCGGTTTTGCCCATTTTTTTGCTCTGCAAAACTTTGGCTAATAATTCGAACAAATGATCCAGGGCCTTTATCCAATTTGTTCCCGCAATACGAGGATAATAGTAACGAATATTAGTTTCTACGAGCTGTCCTATTGATAATACCGTGCAACCGATCTCCCTAATGAGTTCATACGGTACGAGCTTATCTGCTTTAACGTCTGCTTCAGTCTGTTGGCCTACAGTTTCCAGCGCTCGCAATAAAAGCTTGAAAGAAATCTCACAAGGTGTATCGGTATAAAAGTGAATGCGTTCTAGGCTTTGCCATAAATCCGCCATGGGCTGACTGGATGGAGGATTTTTTTGAATCAAGCGAATCACAAGCTTATCAAACGCCCCCACATCTAAATCTTTCAAGGGCGTGATTTTCAATGCAGTCAGAAGTTGGGCTACCCCTTGCAGGGTGGACTGACAGCATTCATGTACAGGCGCGTTTTTCTGCGATTCTAAAGGCTTTAATAACTTATGAATAGCTCCCAGATTAAGTGCATGACTGAAGTGATTAGCTGCTGCTAATTTTCCTAAACTCAGCAACAAAGCACTAGCCTGCGCAGCGTTAAAGGAGGCATCTGCCAATAGATTAACCACAGGGTTAAAATTGGCCTGACCGTTTAAACAATCGGCCAATGATCCAATATGGTTTATCAAACAGCTCAACGCTGGTAGATTTATTAATTCTCCTTGGTGTAAGGTTGGTAACACACTAACCACCGTATTGATATTCAGATAGGGCTTGTTTTCGGGGGCTGTATGGGTTTTGGGAAGGCTAAATAGCGTTGTTCCCGGTAATTGTTTGCGTTCCAAAGCGAGCGTGTTCTGACGCTTGTTAAGCGTCGCTATCCCCGCAAATAATGGCTCCAATGATAATACATCCCTTGAAGGTTGAATCCTTTTGTGTTCAGAGATTTTAAAAGTAATAAAATTAGGTCTCGTTAAAAAAATTTTCAATTCAACGAATAGGTTTTCTACAATCAGAAATGGATGCTCATGAAGGCAAAGACAACCTGGTATTTGCTGAAATATATGAACAAGGAAGGCATTTAATTGCGAATTCTCATAGGATCCTAAATCATTCCAATGGTAATTAATCGCTTGTAAGGCTCCCACCATCAGGGCTACTTGTGGCGTATTATTATTTTTAACTAACCATTGTCGAAATTTAAAAAAATTTTTGGATGTATCCTGTAAAAACTCAGTTAGTTGATCAGGGGAAAGTTGGGGAGCGTAAGATGTTCTCATATTTTAATATAATCAGCGGTTCGTTAAAAAATATTTATTCACATTCCCAATTAGAAACCCTTTTCTTATTGGAGGTATTGAAAAAATATGTCCTTCATATACGTATCGTATATTACCACAATATTAATTTCAACTGCCCTTTGATTTGCAATTTAACTGGTTGGGGTTGGAATTATCGGCTCTGACACGAAGTGAATGTTTGTAATTTTATTGGGAGTTAGTTATCATAGTTCTCGGGATCAGAAAGAACAATAAAGGAGACAATATATGAAAGAAGAACTTCATGAGGCCTTATCCCAGTTAGCTCGAGCACTATGGCCTTCTAAAACAATTACTTTGACTCCCGTGCTGCATAATGGAACAAATTATTTAAGATTAACTGCACCACCGATTGCTGATTATATACCTGACGGAAAACCCGAAGTTTACGTAGAGGCAGTCAAAGAATTTAGAGAAGCATTTGAGAAAGATCCTTTTTTTGGCAAATCATTATCCGACGACTTGATTTCGCTTACACCGGTGGGATCAAAAGTGCACTTGCTCTTTAACGTTGATGGTATGATCAAAGAGAAAGAAAAACTCTCTCAAGTTATTGAGATTAAGTCGATAATGCCGTTGCCTTCCTCTACCTCTACTCAAAATCAAGATTCTCAGCGTATAGAAGAACTCCCAGGAGTCCCAGAAAGTGAAAGGGGAAATGTAAAATATATTCCTGAGACAAGTTACCTGCTCAATTCTTTCTTAAAAGCTGTACAAAAGCAGGCAGCCGTAACAGAAATGGCTTCCTTAAAGCAAGCCTCTCTTGGTTATTATGATGGAGGAGACAATCAGGGGAACCAGGATTGGGTCTCTCTCGCCCCTGTAGTCACTAAAACAGAAAAAGATGAACTCGACGATATTTTCATTAGCCACGTTCAAGATGAATTTGGTATAGAAAGAACAATAGCAGGTGCTATGGTTAAATGGTGGGAAAGCGGTTCGAGGCCAGGTTTTTACCGTTTCGCAATAAAAGTGAGCGAATTTCAGAAAAAACTAGATCCAAAAACGGGTAAACCTTTACCCCCGCCAAAAGAAAGCAAATACTTACCAAAGGAGCAAAAAACTTCAGAAGAGCAAAAAATTTCAAAAAAGTTTACACCTTTTGTCAAAAAAACAAATATTCAAGTTGCAAAAGATTTTGATCAGAAAAGTATTGCAGTTACTTTGGAGCCGGATTTTGGCATGACTGGAAATTTTCCAGAAGTCCATATTATTTTAGTGATTGATAGCAGTGGTAGTATGGCTGGCGGTGTTTTCAAAAAAGTTCAAGAAGAAATAAACCGTTTCCTCACTCAATTATCAACTGATACCAACAAAGATTCCGTTAATATCAGTTTAATCACTTTTAACAATACTGCCAATACAGTATTTGCCAACCAACAGATTAAAACCGAAGAGAATCTAAATAAGTTAAAAAAATTAATTGACGACATCCGCGCGACAGGGACTACCGATATTTGTGCAGGACTGGGAAAAGCTATAGAGCTTTGTAAGAACAAAAATAACCGACTAATCTTTATTACAGATGGGGAACAATCTATAAAGAAAGAAAACTTTAAATTTAACTTAGAAAAAATTTTTGCTGAGTTAGATTTGGAATTGATCCCTTCCCTAGGTTTAATCGGTTTCTCTACAAGTGTTTCGTTAGCAGATCTGAACCTTATTAGAGAAGTTTTTACCAAAAAACCGGAAGAACTTTGCCATTTGATTATACTACAGAACTCAATGGGTTGTCTGATCTTTTGAACATGCATTGTCAAACTGCTTTGCTACCAGTCCTACCCCCTTCTTCAATATTCCTCAATTTTTTTGGGAAGAAAGAAGGCACGAGCATGACTGACATGAAGGAAAGTTCAATTACCAGTTTCCTGATTGGGGCGCCCGCGAAAACAATTACTTTTACATTTCCGCAATGCTCAGGATTGAGTTGCAACTTTTCATAAAAATGAAAGATTCTAGTCATATTGAGATTAAAAATATTGATTCAAATATCAAATATAAAATAGATTCTGGCTGTGTCGTATTGACTGGTGAGGCAAAGCAACTAAAATATCAGGAAAGTTCCTCTATGAGTTATTTTGTTGGCAAGCTCGGTTCTTTGGAGACTCAATATGCAGAGGCAAAGATAAGTGAAGATATATTTCAACAGCATCTTAGTGCCTTAGATCGAGATATCGAAACAGTTCTTATAGATCTTCGATTACTTTCTGATAAAAGCGGTAGTGCGTTATCTAAATTTCAACAAGAGATAGTTCAAGCACGAAAAGTACAAATAAGAGAAGTAACCTCCAGAAAGTCATTAGGTAAACACAGCGTAACTAACGTAGGAGATGACAATATTAAATATTTGGCAAAGGTTTCACAAATTACGAACAAATATGTACACAAAAAATAGTCGCCTTGGCGCTAACCAGTGTTCATGTGATTACGAATGTCCATATCTGTGTTTGTAGATTGCTGAACCAAGCAAAGTAACCGCTGTTAAACCCATGCTGCTGTATACTAAAAGATTCTGGTTGCGGGAAAGCAAACTTTTTTTAGAATGTTGCTGCTGCAACAGCTGTTGCTCGGAGTTATATTTACTTAAGCCTTCATGTAACAGCGCTTTTTGAGCGTAACTTAGATAGTAAACATGTTTACTTTTAGGAATTTGATCCAAACGCTTAATTTTAAGGATCTTTAACAACTTCTCTTCAGGAATAGATTGTTTTGTCATTTCGTTATTATTCAACTGAGAATACCAGTTCCAACCTTCTCTATAGATGATGAATTCATTCGCAGCGAACGCAGCGAACTTAAGAGGTTTTTTGTCTAGCAGAGAAATAGGATAGGCTTTTGGTTTTTTAAAGCTTAATTTTCTTTCTGAAGCAGCTATTCGTTCTTTAGTCTCTGGATGATCAGGCATTTTTTGGTAATTATCTTGAGAAAGCTGCTCTAGTCTTACTTGATCTTCGTAGGGCAAAAAAATGAGTTCACGTTCATATTTTTCTATTAAATCATTAAGATCTTTTTGACTTTCAGCTCGCTTTTCTTCAGCAAGCATCTGCAAATAGACACAATTTAATTCAAAATGGAACGGATCGAGCAGATTTAAATTAAACAGCTTGCTTTCTAAAATAAATTTTGATTTTGCTTCTTTTTCTTTTTCCTCGTATTTGCTTTCCTTGATCGAAAGATAAAGACGAATGGTTCGAAATTCCTGATTATTGCGATCGCTATCCAGGCATTTATCGAAATATTTTCCGGCTGCAGTTAACTTACCTTGCTTTAAGTAAATAACCGCGATCATTTTGAATATTCTGGGATCCTGTAAACTGGAATGATAAACGTTTAAAACTCTTAATAATCTCTTCAGCGACAATAAAGCGATATCATATTCACCTAACCAAGTTAATGAAAGCGTGTAATTGTAGCAAATTTCAATGTAGAAAACTTGAGCTTTATGATCAAATCGCTTCCCGGAAAAAAATATTTTTTCGTAATCCTCTAGGGCAATTTTAAATAATTGTGCAGCCTCTTGGTATTTATGTATTTTGCTGGCTTCTAACCCTTTAGAAAAAATTGACTTTAATTCATCAATTTCCTCATGGTAATTAAAAAGTAAATTTATTTTAGAAACAAAAACATGAGAAACAGTTGTGGAGAAAAAAGAAGTTAAGAATTGAGTGCTTAACAACACGTCTTTAGAGGTTTCAAAAAGTTCACGCATAAATTTACTCCTTATGGGGTATAAGTTATTGGGTAGGAATGTGGTTTCTGCACGAAAAGCCTGGAAGATAACGGCTTTGCCCACAAACTTAAACTAATACAATGGCCTAATATCTTACCTGAAGTCTCACCCATTGACGAGCGGATGATTTGTGAACACCGATCCTGGATGCTTTGTTCAAATTTATTTAACTCAGCTAGCTGCTTGGTGTAACCGTTGTCTTTTTCTTCCGGATGTTCGGTTGAAAATTGTTTTTGTTTAGTTTGAGTCAGCAAAATTGCTCTTCTTAGATAAGTCTGTGCTTTAACAAAATTTTGCATGGCGGATGCGATTTCTGATAAATAGATCAGCGGTTCAGGTTCTTGGGTGTTGATAATGGTTAATTTCTCAAAACTATGCATAGAATCACGTAATTTTTGTTGGCTTAAATAAGCCAGTCCTTCGTATTTGAGCGCCAATTCATTTTTAGAATTAAAAGCCAATTCGGTATGACACTTTTCCAGCAGTTTAGTATAATCCTTACTTTGCAGGTGGATCTGGTATTCGTAAGTCATGTTCTGTTTGATAAGCTCTGAATTTTTAGGCTGTAGGGTCAGCATCCTTTGGCATTGCTCTTGAGCTTTACTAAATCGACCTTGCTGCTCCTCTTCTTGCGCGGTTTTACGCAGTAAAAACAGAATGATTTGCTGTTGATTTGACGAGCCTTCGTGGTTAATTTCCAAATAATATTTCCAAAGTTGATCAATATCGGGTTTAATTTCCTTAGCCTCTAAGCCCGCAGCCGCCACATTTAATTTTAATGAAATGACCCCGGCCCTGAATTCTGCGCTCATGGACTCACCATTGGCTAACAATTGTGTACTCAACTGGTCGGCTTGAAGATATTTTTTCTGTTCGAACAAATGTGCTACCTGATAAAAATCTCTTCTCTGTTGATAGAAGGGTTGTTTGTTTAATTGATACGCTTGTTCCGCGGATTGGGAGGCTGCTAAAGATTCACCAGCCTTGGCAGCCCGAATCATACTTTTTTCATGGATAAACACCATTTTTTGGGTCCAGTGCTCTTGTTCTTTTTCATCTGTAGCAGCCATAATATCTTGATAATGTTGAGCAGATTGGTGTTGATCAACCGGCTTGTCATCAGCGGCTAATTGCACGTCTACATTAAACTGGATTTTTTTGAGAAAAATCGCCTGTTGTGGCTGTAATTGCTGTGATGCTAATTTTTGTTGTAATTTAGACAATTCTGGGTGATTCTTTTCCTCAAGATATTGGCTGCAAAGATACAAGTCGATCCGTTGTTGACTGCCAATGCCAGGATCAATTTCCGCGATTTTTTGGAGAATAACCAAACCTTCCGGCCAATTTTTCGGTTTGGAATCAGCCGAGCTTTTTACTTGCCATTGGTCAAAATGATTATCCAGGATATGCTTCACGATTTGAGTGCAATGTTGTTTTTGCTCGGCCGGGACTGTTTTAATCATTTCTCGATAAACGCCTAAAGGTATTTCAATATCCACCGGCTTGTCAGCAGATAATCCAGCGTAAGCCACCAGGAAAATCTGTTTCAGATTGAATTGCAGTTGCTTATCTAAAGATTTGTTCTGTAACAATTGCCCTGATAATTTCTCAGCTTCAGCAAACCGTTTTTCTTCAAGGTAGCGTTGACATTGATAATAACCAATTCGGTCTTGATTTTTATCTTTGCCGGTATATTGATCTATCTGTTTCAATCCTTCGATAATTGCCCCAAATTCCTTCTTTTTCTCCAGTTCTCCGATTTGCAGGTTATATTCCATGGCCGACGCCTTATTTTGTACTGTAGTAGCATTATGGATCAGCTTTACCCCCTGGTATCCGGCATAAACACCCACGGCCGCTATGCCCAGTCCACCCGTTCCAGCAGCTACGCCTAAAGCAGTCTGAGTACCTCCTGCGGCAATTGCGGAAAAAGTCCAACTGACTCCGGAACCGGCCGCGACCATCCCGGCTTTAACCCCGGCAACAGTTAATCCCATCTTTGACGCCGCCGTAATACTGATTGAAGTATAAGTAACTAGGTTTTTCAAACCATGATACATTTCATTTTCTGGAAGTTTTTTCCCTGTAGCCTGCAAATTATATTCATAAATTTTCATGCCTAAAGAAATCATCGACGCCGTCGCCAAGGCGCCTTCTCCGTAGGTTTCTAACGCCGCCTGCCATCCTGACTGTGAAATAGTTTCGGAGATATTTTTTCCTAAATGAATAGCTGCATCCCAAGATTGTTGAACACTAAAATGAGCAACCATGTCTTTCAATTCACTCAAGCCTTTTATTTCTGAAAAAAATGGTTGAGTCATCTGCACGGTTTCTGCCATTAAAGTAGCGCCTTCTAAAGCAAAAGCCGCTTTGGTTAACACTTGGTCGTATTCTTTTGAATTAATACTGTTCTGGTACAGTCTGGTAAATTGCACGATCGCCGACATTCCGCCAATCAGATTCGATAAATTCGCAATCCCTTTTTGCAAAGAAGTCGGTTTTGCCTCGGCTTTTTTTATCCAGCCCGGCTTAACTTTTTCGGCATAATGCGGCAATAATTTATGCGCGATGTCAACGCCGACTTGAACAACTCGCAAAGCTTTAATAGCGGTTTCATTTTCATCAAAGTGATGTATGGCCATTGGTGTGGCCATTTGAATCAGCGTCAATAATCCGTCGGCAAATTTAAATTGGGTGGATTGTTTTATAAATTTATCGAGCTCTCCCAGCTTATAAATGGCATAACTGTTACCTTGCAAACTTAAATACAGCTTTCTGAGTTCTAAATATTGTTTATGCTTAACTAATATATCTTCACATTGGCTGATAACAGCAATATTAGGTTCCAAGTTTAAACTTTTATAATAAAAATTCAGCGCTGTACCTGGAGCTTTTTCCTTGTAGTATTCACCCAATCTTAACAACACCTCATTCATTTCAATGGAAAGCACTTTCGCATTTTCGATGAATTTGACATAGTAACTGACAGCCGCTTCATGATCACCCTGTTGATACTTGATATCCCCCTGAACTTTAAAATCACTCAGTTCGCACGGCTGGTTACAAATAATTTCCCCTATAACACCGGCTTCTTTTAGAAGCTTCTGTTCCAAAAGTAAGTCTCGCATCTGGGTTGCGGAACGATAGGCTAAATCATTTTGTTTTTCTAACAGGGTTTCCAGCAGCTCTACAGAATAAGTCGCATCTCCTTCTTGGCCAATCACAATCTGAAATTTTGCTAATGCCTCATCGTGGTTCCCTAAGCGTACTAACATCAGTGCTTGGCGGTAATTTAGTTTAGAGGATGGTGATAATTCTTTGGAAACCGCCAAAGCTAATTCATAATGTTTTAGTTGTTCATAACCATTCATTTCCCGGCTTTTAATCGACTCATCAGCCGGTTTACTGCTGCGTTGTTCCGCATTAAATTGCCGCAATTGTTTAAACCAGCTAGGATTATTTTTAGTCAGCTCTATCAAGCTGTCATGGTAAACGCTCTCTAACGTATCTAAAATAGTTTGTTCATGAGCCGTTATACCGAAATCAGCTTGCTTCTGTTTGAGCTCATTGATCCCTTTTAAGCTGAACATTCTGCCTTGAGCTGGGTCTAGGTTATCTAGATAATATCCAGAAATATAAGCGAAACGACCGGGTTCGTCTGGAAATTTATCTATTAATTCCGGAATATTGCCAGGGTCGAAGTTCTGTAACCGCTGATAATGATCAGCATAAGTTTGATCTAAGCGCCTGTAACCCTCAAGATCATTCCGCATCAGCGCTTGCATGCCCTCAATATTTCCAGTGACTGCGGCATAGCGCATTCTAGCCACATATTTGCTATCACGAGGATGCAGATTTAAATAATCATGCAAAGTGCTATCCAGCAAATGCAGGTTTCTTCGATTAGGCTTTTGACAATATTTTTCCGCACAACCAAACAGCTCAATTCCGATCTTTTTGGCGGGAGACATCCGCCAATATTTACATTGCCGCCAAAGAAAATAAGCCAAGCTGGGTAAATCAATCGCAATGCTGACATTATAATCTTTGACCGGGAAAGAATAACTAGCCTGCCAATCTCTTAAGGATATCCGCTGTTCGGGTAAAGATGCACCGGTAACACATTTCGGAACTGGATAATCCTGCAGATAACTTCGATTTCTGTAATCTGCATAATTTGGTTTGGTAAAAAGAATTTGAATTTTCTGTTCTAGTTTTTCAGTTTTCAGCTCGGTTTTCTTTTCGTCCCCATACCAAACATGTTGATGAGGAGTTTTTACCACCACTGGATGGTTTTGCGGGTTAGTTTCAGGTAAAAGAGCAGGAATGTTGCTGGATCCTTCGACACATAATTGTAAATAAAAATCTTTCAAATCCTTGGTTACTTCATGGGTTTCCATTTGGGGCAATTGCGGCAATGGTGGAGTGGCCATCCAATCTTTTACTGAAGAAACTACCTTCTCGACGACGCCAGCCTGCGACCAAAGCACGACATAAAGAGGCCCGGGGACAACTACACCCGTGAGTTTTATTAATATTTTTGGAAGTAAATAATAAGCAACCCGATCTGCCACTATAGTCGATGCGGTTTTGCAGCTTTCCCAAGACGCCTGCTGGAAACCATCAGTTGGATAACTTTTGTAGAAAGTGTTAACGACCGCCAGCGTGTCAACGGCATAGCCGAATTTTTCACCCAATTTGGCTGATTTATCAATCAGCGCATTGCGAGCTAGATTTTCCTTTAATTCCCGGCGATAACCTGGTTTGAAAATACTGCGGTAATAACTATCTTCAGGAATGATAGCTTTGCCGTATTCCAATATTTCATTGGTAAAATCCCAAAAATTAACAAGATCATATAATGGCTCGGTGGGATCGAGATCCGAACTGGTCGGTAATTTTATTTCCTTGGGGGGTTCTACATTACTAATAAACACCTGCCCAGAACTATGTGCCCGCCGATAATCGGCTATCACTGCTTTTTCAATTTTTGAAGCCACGTGAGAAGGCACTTCAATAATAATAGGGATGTTGCGACGTTGATAATCTTCGAGTCGGTATTTTAGTTGTATTTTCGATAAAGCTTGATTATTTATTTTAATAATTAATTTTATTTCAGAGAAACTTTGGTAATCTTTTGATGAAGGTAGTTCGACGGTTAAACGTGGTCTGAATGGATTCTCGTAACAAATCTCATGTAAAGTTTTACCGGATAATTTAGGAGTGACATAGTTGAGAAAATCGTTCAGCTCACCTTTATAAGGTTCGTTTTCTAGCGACGATTCCCGCCAATTGAACCCAGGGCGAAGGAAAATTTTTTCATCTAAGCCAGTCGCTGCAGCCCGATATTGAATTAATAATTTGACCGCTGTTTGTAGTAATGGATCTAAATCTGAATCCATTTTTTTGAAAACTAACGGAACGGCAATATTCAAAGCCGTTTTTAAATCATCACTGATTTGTCCTTGCCTTTGCATTCCTCCTCCTTGTTCAAGTGTTGCTAGAGGGGCAGCGCCCAGCTAATAAATGCTAATGCTGCGCCGCAAGCCCAGGGCCACCATGAGTGGTTAACAAACCAGCCAGTGTCGGCGAAGCTGTTGAGAGCGGCGAGGACCAACAGCGCTACGCCGGCGCCAAAGATAAAATGCCGTCTTCTAGTTTGATAAATAATTCGGTTTTGCCGTTCGATTAAAGCTTGTACCGGCATATGCTGTTGTTGATGAGTGTATTCTAAAATCGAATGCAGCAGCTTAGGGATCTTAAGTAATTTTTCGGTATTTTCGTAACCGTCTTCACGAATAATTTTTGCAAGATTTTTAACGCTGCGTTGCTGACGAATCCAACGCTCCATAAAGGGTTTAGCGGTAGCCCAGATATCTAACTGCGGGTAAAGCTGACGTCCTAAGCCCTCGATGCTTAATAAAGTTTTTTGCAACAGCAATAATTGCGGTTGCAATTCCATATGAAAACGTTCAGCGGTAGTAAATAAGCGGAGTAATAATTGGCCGAACGAAATATCCTGCAAAGGTTGTTCGAAGATAGGTTCACAAACCGTACGAATAGCCGCTTCGAATTGATCAATCCGAGTTTGCGGCGGCAACCATCCAGATTCCACATGTAAAATCGCCACTTGACGGTAATTTCTATCTAAAAAAGCCAACAGATTTTGGGCTAAATAATGATTATCTGAAGGACTCAAGCTGCCCACAATGCCGAAGTCAACCACATTAAATTTCGGATTTTCGGTATCGGTGCAATCGACGAATAAATTGCCAGGATGCATGTCGGCGTGGAAAAAATTATCGCGGAACACCTGGGTAAAGAACATTTCCACCCCGTTTTCCGCCAATTTTTTGAAATTACATCCGTGTTCATGCAGACTTGCTGTATCTGAAATGCGTATACCGTGAATGCGTTCCATGACTAAAACTTGGGTGTGGACATACTCCCAATAAATTTTAGGTACATATAATTGAGAAGAGTTCAGAAAGTTACGCCGTAACTGCGAGGCATTGGCGGCCTCACGCTGTAGATCTAATTCATCGACAATAGTGCTTTCAAATTCGGCGACTAATTCAATCGCATGTAAACGTTTTCCCTGCGACCAGAACCGCTCAGTTAAACGCGCGACTAAATATAATAAAGCGATATCATGGCTGATAATCGTGGTGATTTTAGGCCGTAATATTTTAACTACCACGCTCTCGCCATTCGGCAGCGTGGCAGCGTGGACTTGCGCAATAGAAGCTGAGGCTAAGGGGACATCTTCAAAGTAGGCGAAAAGTTTGTTGATTTTCGCCCCTAATGCATTTTCAATCATTTGCCGGGCTTGCTTGCTGGGAAATGGTGGGACCTGATCTTGCAACAAAGCCAGTTCATTGGCAATATCCTCGGGCAGCAAGTCACGCCGGGTCGATAACAGTTGTCCAAATTTTACAAATATGGGGCCTAAAGATCCTAGAGCGAAACGAATGGACTCCCCTCGCGAACGCCCCTTTTTGGCGAGCATGCGCCAAGGATTCAGATAAGCCAATAAACGCACTACTGGGTAGCGTGTTCCAACTACATCAGGGGTAAAAGTGTAGCGCATTAATACAATGTTGATCTGCAACAATCGGAAAAATTGCGTGACTCTCTTCATTTATCCATATCCATCTCCTGCAATAAAGTCATTTTATGCGGATTGGATGTTAAAGTCCAAGGGTCAGCAATTCCCGGTGAACCGGGAATTGCTTCCTGGTTTTGATCCTGAGCCCTGGCAAAGCCAGGACTCAGGAATGAAGAGGGAGTTCGCTCCGCTCACTCTCTTTAACTCCCATCAGGATATGAAAAATATTTTTAAATTTGCCGTCTCCACTTTACGGTTTATAGCACTACGGCACGTTCCCGTTGTAATTCCGTAATGGATTTACGGACGCTTTTTTGCTGGGTGGCGCTAGATTCAGACATTGAATTAATAAATGACATCGACGCTTTACTTGCTTTCTCTGGGGTAGTCAACGGGATAAGGTGAGCGCTCGAACTTGAGATGGGAGAAGGTAGACTGTCTGGCGAGCTTGAGCGGCTGCTGCTGATGCCCAAACTGCTTGGAGACATGGATTGTTTAGAAGAGCTGCTGAAAGGAAGGCTTAGGTGCAGGTCTGACTGGTTAAATTTTAAAGCTGAGAAATTCCCGTTGATTTTTTCAATCCGATCGAATTCGGGTCCTGTAAACCACAGTTTTGAGTTGTCCGTATAAGTTTTAAAATGATGTTGCGCAACGCTGAGAATTTGATGATAATTGTCGCGGAAAAATCGTCGTAAACCCCGCGCGGATGGTTTTTCCTCCGAAGCATACATTAAATTTACGTTCATCTTAAATTGTAAACATTGATTTTGAAACCGTTCAAATTCCAGTAGTACCACAGATTTAGAATGTTTGTTTTTTTTGGCGCAGGAAAATAAGGTTAGAGATTGCTTTTCTAAATCTTGCAATTGCTTACCGAGATCGAGCTGAGGATTTCTTGGAGTAGGAGTCGGATCCACAGGCTTTATTATTTTAGTTATCAGTTGATATTGATGGATTAAATTTTGATATTCAATCAGCAGTGGGCTATCTTTTGGTAATTTCTGGTATTTAATAATTTTCTCTTCTAGTATAAGCGCAAGGTTAGTTAATTCATTTAAGTTTTCCTCGATTGCGCGTAGACTTTTCTCAATTAAGAGTTGAATATCTTCTAAACTTTCGCCGTGTTTAGTCCCATAGTACGTAAGCGCTGTATCTATTTGTTTTTCTAAAAAATTGCATGAACTGGTGAGATCTTTTATTCGTTGTATACGTTTAGCAGCCATTTCTTCACTATGCGCTAATTTTTTCGAATATTCAGACCCTAAGGTTGACACAGAGTCAAACTTGGGTAGAGTGATCTCCCGGAACATAGGCTCTAAAGACTTATTGTAAGTTGGACTTTGGGAAGTGAGGGAGTTTACTCTAAAAAGATCTAGTGTGATTTCAGTAGGCGAAAATACTTGTGATTCGGGTAATCTCACATCTTCTCTAACCTCAGTTACTGCTAATTCACTGATATAAGTTTCAACGATAGCATGTTCAGCCGTCAGGATTGACTCTTTTTGAGTGAGTAGATCAATTATTTGCTGCAAGACTTCGGCTTCACGCGCAAGTTCATCTTTCTCTGGTTTTTTTTCTTCAGACTGTGCGGATGGCTTGACAGGAACGAGCTTCGTCACTTTGCCATTGCGAAGTTCGGTCAATTGCGCTTTACCCATGGCCACTCGATCATTACTGACTGAATTGGAAGGAAGCTTCCGAAGCTTAGTCACCCCTAATTGCAAAAGACAGGAGTTCAGATCCGATTTAATTTCATGTAATTTTTTTATTTCAGTTTGAATATTCCCCTTTCTAATTTTTAAGCTAGGCAGATCTTGTTGCATGGAGAGTAACATGATTGGAGTATTGACTAGTTCACTAGTGTTCTCTAAATCCTTAAGAAGGAAGCCGGCGACTTGAGTATATGTTTCGAAATTCAAATTGGAGTTGGCCAAGTGTAAAATGGTGTTATTAATATAGTCACGCACAGACCTTAAATAGCGAGCTAAAATCTGATTTTTTTCTGAAGTTTTATCTAAATCTTTGGCAAGATGACCCAACAGTAAAGCATCCGTAGTAGTATAGAGAAATTTAGCTTCGGAGAGAGTATCTTCAGTAATTTTTTCTTGCTTTACCTTCGCTTTGGCGATATGTTTTTTCTTTAATATAGTCACCAATTTTATGCCCAATGAAATACCTGTGGATACTCCGTAAGTTGCACCGCCGGTTACCACTTCTGTGAGCAAGTGTTGAGTGATCTGCTCAGCCGCTTTGAATAAAGCTTCTTTAGCTAAGTCTTGTACGGTTTTTCCTAAGAAATTAGCAATGCTAGAAGTGATCCCGCTGTCATTAATGGTTTGCCATTTTTGCAAGGATTTACAAATTTCCTCAAGGACTGCGATAGCTTGTTCGCTTTGTTCAATTTTTTCTTCATGTTCTAAAAGAAGATCGTGCAAGTGTCTAGCGGTTTCCGCGTCACTTCGTTGTTGAAACCAGGTTAATCTACGCATTCTTTCCAGGGCTTCGGCATTGAGTTTTCTGCCTTTATCAATTTTAAGAGAATGTGCGGGCCCGTCCGGAGCTAAAGCACTACAAATCATCCTTCTTACTCTGCCTGGTTTCTCGACATTCATAATTAGTTTGAAATCTTTACCTTTTCTAACATCATATTCACCGATGAAAAGGCCATTAAGAAGCCCGTTGAAAGCAAGAGTGGGTAATGAAGATGAGTCAAAATGCATGCGTTAAGCCCTCTGTTAATTAATGGTATGATTATTTGCCGAGCATATCTTATCTGTTAATTATTAAAATAGTCTTATCAATCTAAATTTTATGTTACAGTATGTGCTTACTTCAAACTAAAGGGATAAAAAAAATGAAGTTTCCAACTGTAGCAAAAGGCGTTACTGTACAGAAGGACCGTAATGGGATTTTATCATTAACCGATGTAGCCACACTTACCATCTTACTTTTTATTCCTCCATATGAAACAGCTCAACTGACTAGGGTTGATAAGGGATGGTTAAACTGCATTGAAAACTCAGTCTATTGGCAAGAAGTGTTGAAGCAGTTCTATGCTTTTGATGCAACTGGCGCCTTTGCCCGAGTTAAAGCTGATGAAAAATGTAGCTCTAAAGAGATTTATAAAACCCAAGTATTAATCTTAAAAAAGTATATTGAATTTAGCGAGGGTTCACCCGTTGATCTTTTAAGGTATATTTATTATCGTTCTATTTTTAGTTTTGAACCGATTATTAAGGCTGTTGCGCGAAAGTTAATAAATTTTGGTGATGCATTAAAGCTAACTGCAGAGCAGGTTCAGCTAATCAAAAAGGAACAGTATCCGTTGACTGCTATCATTGCATCGGAAGGCTTCCGAGTGACAGCGTTGCTTAAAGGGATCAGTCAACAAGTTGCTTGGGATGTGCGGTTCACGGAAGCGGATTATGAAAAAATTCCGGTAGGTTGGATGAGCGAAGCAAAGTTGGGCGCTTTAACGCTGGAACAAATCAAAAAAAGCGGAAGACATGATTTTCTTAAGCTTGATGAAGGAAAACCGGTTAAAACAAGTCAAGAGCAGGTTGTGTTAAGTACCAACTCAGCAGGTTTTAAACTGACGCTGGCTGCGAATAAAAACAACCTTCAGCCAGTTAATTGTGATAGAATCAATAAAAAATGAGAATATCCAAATGTCTTTTGATTCTAAATTTGAAGTGATTGTGGTGGGTGGTGGTCATGCCGGGACCGAGGCTGCGTTGGCTGCAGCGCGCATGGGAGCGGCTACTTTATTGTTGACGCATAATATTGAAACTTTGGGACAAATGTCTTGCAACCCGGCGATTGGCGGAATTGGCAAAAGTCACCTGGTCAAAGAAATCGATGCATTGGGCGGCATTATGGCGCATGCGGCTGATTGCGCCGGCATTCATTTCAAAGTATTGAATGGCAGTAAAGGACCCGCGGTGCGCGCAACCCGCGCGCAAGCCGATCGGGTTTTATATAAAAGTGTTATTCGCCAAACCTTGGAAAACCAAATTAATTTATCCATCTTCCAGCAGGCGGTAGACGATTTAATCATCGAAAATGATAGAGTCACCGGCGTGATTACGCAAATGGGGCTCCGTTTCTCGGCTCGAACTGTCATTTTAACTGCTGGAACATTTCTGGCGGGAAAAATTCATGTGGGGCTTAACCATTATCCGGGAGGGCGAGCCGGGGATCCTCCCGCCGCCACTTTGGCGCAGCGATTACGCGAGCTGCCTTTAATGGTGGGGCGTTTAAAAACGGGCACGCCTCCGCGTATCGATGGGCGTACGATTGATTACAGCCGTCTGCAGGAACAGCTAGGCGACGTGCCTCGGCCAGTGATGTCGTATCTGGGACACCCTAGCCAACACCCGGAACAAGTATCTTGTTTTATAACCCATACGAATGCGCGCACGCATGAAATTATTGCGGAAGGCATGGACGAATCTCCCTTGTATACCGGCAAAATTGAAGGAGTTGGCCCGCGCTATTGTCCTTCCATCGAAGATAAAATCAAGCGCTTTGCATCTCGCGATTCTCATCAGGTTTTTTTGGAGCCGGAAGGATTGCGCACTTGTGAAGTGTATCCGAATGGTATTTCCACTAGTTTATCTTATGCCACTCAGCAAGCATTTGTGCGCAGTATTCCTGGATTGGAAAATGCGCATATTACTCGTCCAGGTTATGCGATTGAATATGATTATTTTGATCCGCGCAACTTAAAGCCGACTTTGGAGAACAAAGTTATTCAGGGCTTATTTTTTGCAGGTCAAATTAATGGCACCACCGGTTATGAAGAGGCTGCCGCTCAAGGATTAGTGGCGGGCATCAACGCAGCGTTACAAGTGCAAGAGCGCGAACCTTGGATAGTACGCCGTGATCAAGCTTATCTCGGCGTGATGATTGATGATTTGATTACGCTAGGTACTAATGAGCCATATCGTATGTTCACGAGCCGCGCTGAATACCGGTTGCTGCTGCGGCAAGACAATGCCGATTTACGTTTAACTGAAATTGGCCGGGAATTAGGCTGTGTAAACGACCAGCGCTGGCAAATATTTTGTGAAAAACGGGCAGGGATTGAGCAAGAAACCCAGCGCTTGCGTCAACATTGGGTACATCCGGGCACGCCTGCTGCGGACCAATTTGGAGCGCTGTTTTCGCAACCTTTGGAGCGCGAATATAATGCTTGGGAATTGTTACGGCGCCCTCAGGTCAGCTATGAGCAGTTAACGGCGCTCTCCGGATGTGGCCCTGCGGTTGCTGATCCTGCGATTGCCGAGCAGGTTGACATTCAAGCTCAATACGACGGTTATTTATCTCGCCAAGAAGCAGAAATTCTTCGACAAAAACAGTATGAGAATGCGGAAATTCCGGCATCGATTCAATACGCCCAAATTTCCGGCCTCTCTACAGAGCTTCAGCAAAAATTAATGACGGTTAAACCGCTCACCATCGCGCATGCAAAGCGCATTCCTGGTATGACGCCTGCGGCCATTTCGCTGCTCTTGATTCATTTAAAGAAATTACGTACTCAATTTTCGTGAGTCCACTATTGTAATGGTTTTCTATGGATTTTACGCATGGTTTGTAAAACATCAATTAAGTGCGGAAAATCTTTACTCAGCTTAGTAAAGAGTTCGGGATCATATACCCATTGAAAGTTGGCATGAGTTAATAAATGGTAAGCTTGTTGCCCTACACCAATAAAATATTCCAAAGAGACATGTTTCCGCGCTGCCCTTTCCGGAAATAAGCCTGCTAATAGCAGGCATTCATCGCCCACCTTGCGGATTTTGCCGCCGCCTTCCTGGCCTAACGAATTTAATGCCAAGAGAAAATCAAGCGCCACTACTGCAGTTGCTAAATGGTTATCCGTCATAAATTGCTCTAAGGTCAACACTAAATAATGTTCGACTTGATCATCACAACGATAACCCGTTTGCTCTGCGGCTTCTTTAACTAAAGTTTGAAAATGGTGCATCTTCATAAGGTAAGTATAGAATAGTTTGGTGGTCAAAATTGCATAAAATACTTATATTGTCGAGGGCGTCTTATAGACATCCCGATAATAAGCTAAAGCACCGTTAATCACTAACAAAAGAAAAATCAGCAAGCCCCAGCAAGGGCCTCCATAATAGTCCCATGCGGTATTGGGCAAGCCGAGCCATGCAGAAGGAAATATCAGTGTAAATTGAGAAATCAGAATACCCGCTAGCACCGGCCAGCTTTTGACGCCTGCACGTGGGAACCATAACATAACCACCGCGAAAAGATTGAAATTGAGTAGAAGAATTAAATGCAGCCGAGTACACTGCGGGCTTAATATCAACATGCAGAGCAACATGGCGCACCACTCCAGGTTGATAATTATCTTTTCCTGCTGTGGATTTCCTAATGTTGGTGGCGTCCGCCAGATAAACGCAACGCCTTGGCGTTTAAACATCCACCATAGGAGTAAGAAAATTAAGCAGGCTAGGGCAAGGACAAAAAGGTACGCGCTGTCTTTTGACCAGCCATGATCCAAAAAAAACCGAGTCACGCTGCTGCTGATAGAGATATTCCCTTTCCACAGCATCTTGGGAACCTTCGCTGCGTAAGAAACTGGAAGCTTAGTCGAATTGGTCATACTGGTAATGCCGCGCAAGGCAACCAGCAGATAGTCTAAATTAAGGCGCCATCCAATCATTAAAGCCGGGGCCAAGGCTGCCGTCACTGCGCCAGCCACCAAACCGATCGCCATTCGCCATCTTGCTCTTAGTAATAAAAAAGGCAGGAAAAAAAGCGCTTGATATTTAATATTTGAGATCAATCCAAGCACGATTCCGGCGAGAACAGGTTTGCGGTCTAACCAATATAGTGCGAAGACAAAGCCGGCGAGAATCAAGAGGTTGGTTTGCCCATGGATTAAATTCCAGCGTAGTTGATCGTAGGATAACAATATTGTGAGTGAACAGGCGCCGATTGCCTGCCAGCGGTTATAAGTGAGCTGCAAACCTGACGCCAATATGCGAAACCCCATCATTAAAATCAGTATAAGTAGTGAGATATCCACTCCTAACCACACTAAATGCGCGAATTTTTCGGAATAATGCGCCAAAGGAGTCAGGGTGAAGGCAAAGAACGGAGGATAGATATAACCGCCGAAGCCTGAGCGGTACAGGTAGGTCCCTGAAAGCAGGGCGCGTGCGCCCTCATAGAAATCATAAAAATCATAATGATGAGAACTGTGGAACACTCGATGAATGTCGCCATAAATAGAGTACAGAATCACAGCGATTGCCAGGCCAGCTAATAAGAAGTTCCAACGATTACCTGGTGAGTTCTTGATTGCGCAATCCGGCGCGGTAATTAAATATTTCATAGGCAGGCAGTTTACCATATTTACCGGGATTCTCCCAGAAACGGGGATGCATCTCGGGCCTGCCTTCTGATAGGGTTTTCTGATAAAATTGGAAAAATTGTTATTTAAAGAAAGAAATCTCCGGGGGTTGCCCCGGAGTCAGAGCGATGGGGTTTCCAAAGGGGGAGAAGCGCAGCTCTCCCATTTAGTCGACAGCCGTGAATTTACTTCACGGCTGTCGAAATCTAACAGAGATAAAAAACTAGGAGAAGAGATGGATTGGCTGCAACCTGCAGACTCAATTTTGCGTCAGAGACGGTTTGGTTTAACCACGATTTTCGCTGCTTTGCTTAAACGTAAAACTGCGCGCCGTGTTTTTTACCTTTTGCTGCTCTCGGCAGGGATATACAACGTCTTATTAAATGCCCTGCGATTTGCGCGCATTGATTCTGATGTGACGGATACCCTCATGCTGTGGTATGGGTTCCAAGAGCATGGTTATAATTTTATTAAAACCTGGGTTTATTCGCAGGATAATTGGCTTCTATCACTATTCCCTTGGCATGCATTGCTGTTCTCTATTTTTCCGTTTACCCCCAAGCTGATTATACTAACCGGTGTCTGGATATATTTATTGAACGTGCTGTTGTGCGGCTTAATCGCCAACAGTATTCAGGCAAAAAAATCAGCTTTATTAGTGCCCTTGCTGCTGTTATCCGCCGGTGAATTCGCATATACCCATGGATATATAACTTATTCTCTCACTCACAATATCACCAATTTTTTTGGTTTATTATCCATGTTCTTCGCCATCCGCTGGATCCAGCATCGCCACTGGGCCTCATTGGTCATCCTTTTTTTAGGAACTGTCATTGGTGGATTGTCCGATCCCTGGTATTTACCGTGTTATGGCTTGCCTATTCTCTTTGCCGTTATCGCAAAGAAAAACCCTACTGATGTTTATTTGTTGGCAACTTCAATACTCGCGATGGCCGTCATTAAAACCAAAGCATTCGGGTTCTGTTATTTTTTGCGTAGCAGTCATTTTCCTTTAGCGAATTGGCATCAAGTTAAAATCTCTGCGTTGTATTTTTGGAAAAATTCAGGATGGTTTATCAATTTTTTCCCGGCTTATTTTCGTTGGTCTGCCGTGGCTTCTTTAATTATTTTATTCACGCTAATCGGCTTTATCGCAATTAAATTGAAACAACGCTTCCCCCAGGCATTAAGCCAACGATTTTTTTTCCTAACGATTGCTTGGTCGCTGATAATTTTGGTAGTGAGTTTTATTCTAGATGCCGAATTTGCGTACGAAAATAGTAGCTTGGATAATTGCCGGTACTTCTTGAATGTGTTCATTTTAGGCATCCTAGGATTAACCGTTGGTATCGAACTATACTGGGATAGTTTTTCTAAATGGACAAAACTAATATTAATCACAGCGGGCTTGTTATATGTCATTTCTGGACTCAGCACGGTTGCGCCATTATGGAAACAACCCCCCGCCTTAACTCCAAACCAGAATGCAGGACTTCTAGCCGTATTAACGGAACATGGTTGGTCATATGGATATGCTGATTATCAGAACGCTAATATCATCACCGGGTTAAGCAACAACACTATTCGTGTGCGTCCTATCTATTTTTCTTTGGAAGAGGGTCATATATTTTGTGAACACCAGGTGCAGACTTCGCCTATATGGTGCACGCCTCAGGATATTCCACCTGGGCAAAAGACATTTTTTATCTATCTCCATCCTATGTTTAATAATAAAGATGTTCAGTTCTTCCGGCAAAAGTTAATAGAACAATATGGACTGCCGATACAAGCCTTACCTTATCAAGGTAGCCTGATAATGGTTTGGTCGCATCCTTTACGGGTTGAATTTAAGAAAAAGAAATCTTGGGAAGATGAGCTACCCAGCTTAACTCTCAGAATGCTGATGTAGAGTACGCAATAATCCGGGTGCTTGGGATCAGCTCCAATATTGAGGAGAGAAAATGTCTGATAAATTGATCATTCTGTCGAAATAAGCACGGCTTGATAGGCTATTATCAATGTTGCCGTTGGTAATTAAAATTCTTTGAATGGTCTTATGTTTCTCGTTGGGGAAAGATTCGAGTTTGCGTGCAAATTCATCAATTACTGAAGCAGAAACAGATGTTTGTGTGTATTTGATTTCACAGATGGTAATGACACGGTCGTTGCGGTCGAATAATAAATCAATTTGAAATCCTGGATTTTCCTGATTAGTACGCCGATTGAAATAAGCGCCAACTCGGTAATTAACGGCTGAGAACCCCAAAATTCGCGCAAAGACCCGATGATATTTTCGACAAAATCGTTCAAAAGCAAATCCCAACCATATCTGATAATTAGTCAGGTTCAAAGCACGCACAGGATCGTTATTAAAATCGCCTTGATCGATTTCCTTTTCAATAGGGTGAATAAATTTAAAATAGAATTGTAAATAAGCATCGTTGACACAATAACGCGCTAATAAGCTAGTGCTCGATAAATTATAAGGCGTGTATTTATTGATAAATCCGCAGATTTCCAAGTCCTGGAGTAATTCTGTTAAACCGCCGCCGGATTTTAATTTCAAATGGCGACTGATTTCATTGCGAGTGGCGTATTTGTGTTTGCTGAGAAAAGCAATAATCTGTTTATAATATTTGTTTTCCGCCAGGCTGCTAGTGAAAATTGTTTCGTATTCACGAGCGAAAAAGGCTCCAGGTAAAAATGATTCTTGGCAGAGCTTGAGATAAATAGAAGTCTTATTTTGCAGCCTCAATAAATATTCAGGAATACCACCGATAGAAAGATAAGCATCCAGCACTTCGCGTTCTGAATGGCCTGACAACATAGCTTGAGTTTCGATTAGATTAAATTCTTTCAAAGGTAATTCATATTGCGAACGATTATAAAGCGCTCTAGATTTAATGACTTTATTGATCATGAAGGAAGGCGAAGAACCACAGAGGATCAAAATTAAATCGCGATTTTTCCGGAAAAAATTATCCCAAACATATTTTAACGCTGAAATAAAATGGGTTTCATAATTAGCTAGCCATTGCACCTCCTCAAAATATATCGTCCATTGGCCGGTTTGAGTCCTCTCGGCAATATATTGCAATACTTGAGTCCAATCAGGGGGCTCAATTTTGCTCAGCAACGGTTCTTGTGCATACTCCGCCAATTGCCTCATTACAAAAACAATTTGCTTCGCTTCAGGGAGATTCTCTTGACCCTCAAATTTCAACAGCCCGCGATTTTTAAACGTCTGTTCTAATAATTCAGTTTTCCCCACACGGCGACGTCCATAAACGATAATGATTTTAGCCCCCGGCTGAGCAGCAATCTCTCGTAGGCGATTTTGCTCAAATTCTCGCCCAACAAAAAAGTTATTATTTTCAATAGGATAATGCTCCATAACTCCTTAATTGGCGAAAAATTTTTTCATTATTCCGCCAATTAGGGGATATTTTACCCTTAATTGGCGGAAATTGTACCTGCTACTACTGGAGCAGGGGTGGAGTCGCAGATTTGACTCCTGCCCAATTTATGAGTAATAATATTATTTGAATGAGCATCGTAAGTACATTTTCTGTCAATAAAAGGAAAGGAAAAATGATTAGAATAAATTTCACCGATTTGCAAGGGAACCATCGTATTAGATTAATGTATAATCAAGATCCAAAAGAATTTCAACATTCCGTGCGACGAGGTATTCTTTATCTTTACTCTTCTAACCAAACAGATATAGGGTTTGTAGTCATCAATCGCCAAGGTAAATTGGAAAATAATCTTATTCCCAATGAAAAATTTAATGGATTTGTTTTTAATGTGAAACAAAATATACTAAATGTTCTAAATGATCCTGGCAGGGAAGCTAGCTTAGAACGATATAGTCGAGATGTTCTTGCTTGCATAGTGCAATACAGTTTATGCATCGATGAAGATAGTTTCTATACATTCACTCTGGATGAGGAAAAAAGAACAAGAGACGCCTCTAAAGATATTATCGTGCCAGCAGACTGGATGCTCCAATTTCCAGGTGAAATACTACCTAAAAGTTTGGAATATCAATGTGTTTCAAAGAAGCTGATAAATCAATTACAAGATGAGAAAATGTTAGAAGCCTCTCGTGATCCAATTATGCAAATAACTGAGTATAAAAATACACCCATACCAGGTCGTTCGTTTCAAAGTATTTTGATCTATACTCCAGCTGATACGGATTGTTATCTAGTCGGCTTCTCAAGAAAATTGGGATCGCCAACTCTCATGTGTGTAACAAGGGATTTGCTTTCAGTGGAAAATGTAATTAAGGGTTCTATTTCTAATCGAATCTGGACTTGGTATTTTACTTTAAAGCCCCAAGAATTTGTCGAATCTTTATTTTCGTGTATAAAAAGGGAAAGAAGCTTTCAACTTGATGAGTATCCCTTTACTGACATCTATGGCTCCCCTATAACCCTATTGTGGGGTGAGATTGGTCGGGTGTTGCAAAACTTCCCGGAAATGCTTTTGCACTTGATTGCAAATTACGCGGTTTCTAACGACGCAAATACTCTAGCGTCAATAATTGGTTACGCGGCAAAGGAAACACATGTAAGCCCTACAGAAGAATCGCAGAGATCGTATTTTCGTGATCATCAAATCCAGCAAGATGAGAAATCAAAACTTCAAAAAAATTCTACTACAACAAGCCCTGGATTTTTCGCAAGCAACCCCACAGTTAATAGCATCTTTAATATGATTGTTTCATTTAAAGAGGATAAGTATCCTAAATTTAAAGATTTAATTAATAATACTGATCCCACATTAGTAGGAAATTTATTATCGCAAATACAACTCAAAATAGCGTCATTTAACGTTAAGGAACTAAAAAAAGAAACAATGACCAAAGATTTTAAAAGATGGGTCAATCGCTACTTTTCTGAAACTCCTTTGATTCTTTTCCAAAAGGAAGTCATAACGTTTACGGTAAATTCACAGATAGATATCTCTCCTTATATGGCTAAAGCTGCTGAATTACGTAAACAGCAGCCCGTGGAAGTGAGCAGCGTCCCCCAATTATAAAGATGAGCCTGGGGCGGGATAATAACTTTCATTCTCCAGGCCCATCTACCGTGAAAATACCCTGATAAGGCGCCATAGCCTAAATCACTGTTGCTTGACGGCGATTAAGTCGCCGATTATAATTGTATTCGGCGACTATGTAGCCGATTATAGAGGTGGCAGCATGTATTCTAGGTACCTGGATTTAAAGAACTTATTGAAAAAAAGAAGTTATTTTCTTTTAGGCCCCCGCGGAACGGGTAAAAGTACATTGATTGAACAAACTCTTCCCGATGCCAAGATCTACGATCTACTTGACGCATCGGTATTTCAACGACTGGTGAGAGACCCCACTTTAATAAGCCAGGAAACAATAGCTAGTACTCTAGTTGTGATTGACGAAATCCAAAAACTTCCTGAATTGTTAGATGAAGCTCACCGTTTAATCGTGAAGCGAAAGCAAAGATTTTTGCTAACGGGAAGTAGTGCAAGAAAGTTACGTAAAGGAGGTGCAAACTTATTAGCAGGTCGAGCGTTTCAAGCATGGCTGTTACCATTGACCTCCCAGGAAATTCCCGATTTTGATCTGCTTACTTATTTAAATACCACCGGGTTGCCAGAATTTTATGGGCATGAGGGGGCGCATGATTACCTCAGAGCATATGTAGGTACTTATCTCCAGGAAGAAATAAAGGCGGAAGCGCTCACCCGAAATTTACCTGGGTTTGTTCGTTTCCTGGAGGTGATTGCACTTTGTAATGGAGAAGAAATCAATTATGCGAATATTTCCAGCGATTGTGGAGTGCCAGTACGCACGTTAGAGGGATATTTTGAGATTTTAAATGATACCCTTATCGGTTTTTCAATCCAACCATTTTTATCAACCAAAAAACGTAAAGCCATGACCCGTGCAAAGTACTTTTTGTTTGATATTGGTGTGGTAAATTTTCTTACCAAACGTGGCCGGGTTGAATTTAAATCGGAACTTTTTGGCCGCGTTTTTGAACATTTCATTGCATTAGAGCTACGGGCGTTTC
Source organism: uncultured Pseudomonadota bacterium (assembly GCA_963697455.1). GTDB lineage: Bacteria > Pseudomonadota > Gammaproteobacteria > Coxiellales > Coxiellaceae > JAFEDN01. The sequence continues at coordinate 39,990 of CAVOOI010000034.1, forward strand.
TTGCGTATCATTTTATTGATTTGCCATTGCAATATTGGCGATCTGCTGCTCATTTTGAAGTGGATTTTATCATTGGAAATAAACTCGCTATTGAAGTGAAAGGGACAGATCTCGTAACAGATAAACATCTTAAGGGAATTCGGGCGTTTAAAGAGGAAGGATTGATCCAAACTTATGCTGTGATTAGTTTAGATTCTCATGAACGATTGACTGTTGATGGAATACATATTTGGCCATGGAAAATTTTTTTAAAAAAACTTTGGACAGGAGAACTCACCTCTCATTAATGCTGATGTAGAATACGCAATAATTCTGCGGGGATGCATTAATTAAGGTTTAACACGGTTCCAGACTGAGGCTGTGAGGTCTTCAGGTTTCTTAGGGTCTAAATTGAGAGCATCATTAAGGCGAGTCATCAGTTTTTCCAGCCGGCCATTGGTGAGAGCGCCAAATAGTGGTGGACTGTTTCTGATGAATTCTCGAACATGAGTATAATCACGATTCATTAATGCCTTTTTTAGCTTATCAATGAGTATTTTTGCGTGTGCTTGTTTGATATTCTTATTGTAAGCATCCATTTTAAATAATCTGCCGAAAGTGTCATATTGTTTGCCTTGCTTTATTTCAGCGCTGATATCATCATGATATTTCTCTAGCTGTTTCAGAGTTCTGAGAATTCTTCTAGTGAATACACCTTCTAAGAGAGCGGATTTAGGGAGCTTCATTTCTAAAGGCTTGAATTTTTTGGGGTCAATTGGTTTTACCAAAATTCTCTCTAATATTTCAGAAGAAGTCTCGATTTTTGGAATGGGTGTATCAGAAGTTTTTGATTCTTTTTGATCTTTTTCATCCGCTTGCGGTTTTTTTACCCGGTGCTCATCTATTACTCTGGAAATAGTAGACGATTCTTTACAAGATTGTAATGTTGATGATACCTTTTCAATAATTTTCTGAATATCATCGCGATTTTTCTTGGGTGATTGAATTATTTGATCCAGATAAGTCAATAAATCTCTGATAGTCTTCTGTTGAAGACGGGAATGGCCTGGTTTACTCAAAAAGGCTGTTAAAAATGTTTTTAAAGTAACCGCAAGCTGCCAAACCACATTGGCTTTACTGGGTTGGATATCAGCCACGAATCTTGCTGGATCTTCCTCTATTGCGGAAGCGGGCTTCTTCTTGATGTGAAGTAATAATCCTTAAAATGGTAATTATATTGATAATTAAACGATGTATTATCCTTAAATTTCTTACTTTCGATAGCTTCTTCATAGCCTAATAAAAGCCTCAGGTGCAAGATAGCCCGCAGTAGCCTGCGCAAATTTTCCTTGTTTATCCTTCTCATAAATTGCCATTCCAAAATCATGGATATTTGTCCATAAATAATAAATGCCATGAATGCTTTTATATATTCTCGCTAGTAAGTTTGCCCGCTTGAAGATCTTGATGTAAGATGCCGGCTTGGTGAATCCCCGCAAGCCCGTCACATGCTGAGTAAATCGAGTAACATGGCATTCGTAAAGCTCAATTTCTGGATTTGTTCTATTAAAGATTCGGAAATCACATTTTGCTAGCGGTGCTCTCAGATTATATTTTAACTGCCCTGTTTTTTTGGAATAGTATGCTGAAACTAACTCCATCTTAGAAATAGCGCTGGAGTGAAGGCTGGCTTTGGTTGAGAAATCACATTCTTTTTTTAGCTTATTAAGCTCATTTAGTTCATTTTTATAAGACTCCTTTACTGTCAAATTGATATTTCTTTGCCATTGATCTTGATCAAAAACGAACGATCTTTTGGCGATTTTTGCACGTCCTATCTGTTTGTAAGAGGTTAATTTAGTTTTTTCAAAAGCAATCAGTAGCCACCGGCCGTTTTTCTTGATGCTTAATCTGGTTGGTAAAACCAAACCGGGTAAATTCTTGTGGTAAGCGAATAGACTTCCCAGGTTTTAGTTCAGAAATAACCTGCTGATTTTGAATGACATAAGCCAATATTTTTTGCAGATTTAGCTGAAAAGTGGCCAATCGGATGTCAACTTTGACTTCACTGACTTCTTCTTCTAGATCTTGTTCAATTTCCTCTAACCCCTCTATTAAGCTATTTACACTCATGTTTGGTACGCTCGGGCGCTTAAATACCCATTCTCGGGAAGATAAATAGTTAAGGGAATCTGTTAGACCGGCGATAAATTCATTGAATTCTTTTATCTCATTGGACTCTTGCATCTCATTGGAGCTCTTAATAGGTGGGGTAAAAAAGCTGGAGAAAAATTCATGGACCTGTTTCATCTTATTGTACTTCTTAATATAAAGGGTAAATTAGCTATTGATTATATGCAGATATTGTATCTTCATAATATTAAAATAGGCTTAAGCATAAAGATTGTGAGGGTTATCGGCGACATAGTCGCCGATATAGGAAAACGACAGCATGTACCCTAGATAGCTCGCTAGGGAGAATTAACCCTCAGGTTGTTGATTCAGAATATGTAATAATTCTTTTATCACCGGGTGTTGAGGAATGATAGATTGGAGTTTTTCTATTGTCACTGTTGCTTCCGGCCATTGCTGACCTTGAATTTGCAACTTGGCTTGCAAAATAGCTACGGGAATTTCTGCTTCTGGAACGGCAACATAGGCTTTATGCAAATATTCGTCACGCCTTAGACCGGCATTTTGGGCTTGGGCGGCTATGGCGGCTCCCAGATAACATAATAATGGCAGATTAATTTGCAGGGCCGCTTTATGAAAATATTCTTCGGCGAGAGCCCATTTTTCTTCAATGAGAGCGCAACCAGCCAGTTCGCTAAGCCGTTGCGCCCGGCGTTGATTGTGGGCTTGCCGCCACAGCCGCAATTGCCGCGGCCAATGAGAGGTGCGAATGATCAACCGTATCACTGCATAGAGCACGATAAACAGGATCAGGATCAATAAAACAGCCATCCATAAACTCGTTTCAATCTGCCAGTTGCGAAAGCTCAGAAAGATGTAGCCCGAATCCTGATGCATCTCCCATCCTATCCAAGCCGCGGCGACTAATAACAAACAAATAATTATTAATTTACCCATATTTAAATCTCTATTCCGGCAGGTGGGTGAGGCTTTTCAGATGGTGGTGGAGCGGGCGATGGCAGGGGAACGTTTATTTCAGGCTTGGCTGGAATATTTTCAGCGGGCGTTGGTGCGATCGCCAATTGCTTAAGCGCTTTTTGAACGGCAGCAAGTGATGCATTAATATCCGGTGGGGTAGCTGCGATATTGATGGCAGTCAATTCTGTCAAGCGTGCTAAAATTTGTTTGCGTTCTGCATTGTCTGGGTAATAATTGTTAAGCCAGGTTTGCACCTGATCTAAACTCTGGTGATATAAAGTAGATTTTTGCTGTAAAACCGCCCATTGCGCTTGCGATAATGTGAACGCAATATTTTCGCGGATCGACTCGCGCTGATCCGGCGGTAAAATCGATACTCGAGTAGGTGCATTATAACGAATAACAAATAATTTTTTAAAACTAGACCATGCCTCTCGCAAGGATTTTTTATACCAAGTTTGCTGGCTTTTCTCAGGGCTTGCTTTAGTTTCAGGCGCCACGGGTGTTACCTGCTGAGGAATAAGCGGAAGCCGGCTGATAGATTCGGAAAGAGTTTGCAGTTTCAGCAAGATTTCGGCTGCATCTACTTTGGGTGCGTCGTTCAGAGTATTGAGATCGCTGGCCAAAGCTTGTTGTAAGTAAATTAGGCTGGGGTCTGCCAATACTTTTAAGCGTTGTTGAGCCAGTTGCAACGACTTTATAGCATTGGTGATGTCATGATTAATTTGTAGATATAAATTGGCGATATCCAGTAAATAAGCGATTTCATTTAATGCTTGAGCGGTTTGATTTTGTTGCTGATTACGGACGAATTGAGCAAATTGATTTTGCAAAGCCGTCAAATTATCTTGTTGGTGAGATATTTGCGCGGATAAATCATCCACTTTAGTTTGCCAGAGCTGTTGCTGATTTCTATTGTTATTGGTAAATCGTTTCCAGAAAAAAACCTCCGTGGTGATTCCTGCAGCTAATAACAGGACCAGCAAAATAATGATCATAATCAGCAGATTTCTTTTAAGCATATTTTTCCCTTTTGATCGCATCACCAATCGCTTGGTCGCTGGCGTTAGCGGCAATGATCACGGATTGGAATCCATATTGTTTGGCTTGCGCAGCCATTGCCGGGTTAATCACCAGCAGCGGCGTGCTTAATAACCATTCTGACGCCATCTTAGCAAATAATTGCCATAAATTCGCTAAGCTTTCGGAGCTGGTGCTGATAATCAGCGAAACTTGTTTAGCTTGCCAGAGTTTTAATGCTGCTTTGCTATCGGCAACCGGACAACGCCGGCGGTAACAGACAATTTCATCCACAATAGCGCCACGAGTTGTTAAATCGGTTTTAAGTAAGGATCGCGTCTGTTCGCCGCAAAAAATAGCTATTTTTTGCGCATGGATATTTTGTAATACCGGTAATGCCAAAATAGCTTCACTACTCGGTGATTGCGGTAGCGTGCTTTCAATCCCCTTTGCTTGTAAGGCGCGTGCGGTGCCGGGCCCGATAGCAATGACGGGAATAGATGGAAACGGTTGATCAAAGTCCGCAAGCGAATAATTGACTGCATTAGCGCTGACGAAGATTGCGATTTGATATTTTGAAATTTGTTTAATAGCTGCAACTAGATCGTTTTTATCCGGAGTGGGTAAAATCTCCAAGGTAGGAAAGATAATAGTTTTCGCACCTAACTTTTCGATCAATTTGGTTAACGGCTCAGCTTGATGCGCCGGACGGGTGATAACGATAGTTTCATATTTTAACCCCATCGGCCAGCTCCCTGCGCCAAGAGTTTTTCAGCTACCTGTTTGCCGATTGCTTCGGCTTCCGTCACCCTCCCGCTATGGTTTGCCGTCAACGCTACTTTGCGATCGGTTGACGCGATAATCGCTTGTAAGGTTAATTGTGAACCGTGAAGCTGAGCATGAGCGCCAATGGGCGTGTAGCAATCTCCGCCTAAAATAAAATTGACTGCTCGCTCCGCCTTGATGCATTGATGCGTATTCCAGTCGTCCAGACAAGCCAGTAAAGTTTGAATTTTAACATCGTCAGCCCGGCACTCCACTCCTAATGCCCCTTGACCGATTGCGGGAATAAATTCCTCCGGGTCTAGATATTCGGTAATGCGCCGCTCTTGATCTAATCGCTTAAGACCGGCACACGCTAAGATAATCGCGTCAAAATCACCGTTATCTAACTTGGCTAAGCGAGTGCCGACATTACCCCGCAACGGTTTAACAATTAGATCGGGGCGATGCGTTTGCAATTGGAATTGACGCCTTGGGCTGGCGGTGCCGACAATGGCCCCGGAGGGTAAGTCTCGCCATCGCAAACAAGCATTTGCGACCAATGCATCTCGCGGATCTTCGCGTTTACAAACCGCAGCTAATTGTAAGCCTGGGCAGGGGGCCACCGACATATCTTTGACAGAATGTACCGCGATATCGGCAACGTCGTCTAATAATGCAGTTTGCAGTTCTTTGACAAATAAAGATTTGCCGCCCAACTGAGTTAATTCGACATCCGTTCTTTTATCTCCGGCAGTGATGAGTCCGACTAACTCAATCTGCAGATCTGGGTAGTAAGATTGTAATTGATGTTTGACGGTGTTGGCTTGGCAGAGGGCGAGGGGGCTTTTGCGGGTAGCTAATCGAACAATCATGGTGCGGTTTCAGCCGTTAATTTTGCTAGGATTTGATCTTTGGCAGCCCAAAGTTCACTCAACCAGCGTTGAAAATGTTTACGAAAGATGCGGTCCTGGTAAGCATCGCCGATTAAATCAGGGGTAATGGGCAGTAGTTCGTAATGAAGGTAAATTTTATTAATTTTGCCGCTTAAAAATTGTAAAAGAGACAAATTTTGTGGCGTATAATGTAGCGTTACATTAATGATGCCGCTCAATTGTGGATGCAATTCTTGCAACACCAGCGCTGCGCCGGTCGCTTTAGGTTTTAATAAGTGCTGGTAAGGGGAATGTTGTGCATCATGTTTTGCGTTACTGAAACGCGTTCCTTCGACAAAATTCATCACCGCGGTAGGAAACTCTTTGAATTTATCACAAGCGGCATGGGTAGTTTCAATATCTCTATTTTTTAATTCAGGATTTTTTCGCACTTCTTCGTGGCTATGACGCGCCATAAACGGATAACCCAATACATAACAGGCCCAACCCGCTACGGGCAAAGTCCATAACAGTTCTTTTTTCATAAAGAACTTTAAAATAGGCACTTTATCGCGGAAAAATATGCCTAAAATTAAAATGTCCATCCAAGACTGATGATTGCAAATCAGTAAGTACCAGTTTTTGGGGCTTAAATCTGCATGACCTTCAATTTGCCATTTTTTATAAGTACTCAGTTGTAAGATCCAATAATTGATATCCATCCACCATACCGGCCATCGTTGTAGCCATGCCCGGCCAGAATTGCGCCAGGAGCGGATGGGGATTAAATGGATCAAACAGAAAAAAATTAAAATAGATGCCGCCACAAAAACCATGTTGATGAACAGTAAAAAAATGGCGAGTATCGCTCGCAGGGAATTATAGAATACGTTGCAATAATTTTTCATTAGAATCCAGGACGAGATGAAGAAGGGGCGGTATGTTTCAACTGCTCTGCTTGCTCATAAATATCTTCCGATTCAGTCTGGACGCGGATGGAAAATGGGCAGTCTTCCTGGCTGTCGGTTTCACAATTTTGATAACCACCCAGATTAGCGCTCCATTTACCGGCTTTAGGAGAATATGCGAGTACTTTAAAAGCAAGCACTACTGGAAAATCAGTATTTAACTCTCCGCGATACACGCAAAAGATTTGTCCAACATTAGTTCCGCGCCACTGAGCGCCGGAAAAGCGGGTAATATTGTTGACAAAAGAAAGATCAAAACTTTTCCAACCGCCCTCTGCCGACCAGGTTCTGGTCTCAGGATCTTTGTTTAGGGCATTGATGGCAGGGCAATAGAATAAATTTTTCACTGTCTGCGGCTTATTCATAGAGACGTCGGGGCCGCCGGCATTAGCCAAGCCGGGAAGAAGCATAACTAAAGCCATTAAACCCAGTTTACACGGCACATTAACTGGCGACAGCCGTAAATTGAAAAAATATGATACCATAATGTTCTATTTTACCGAATATTTTAAGCATGGCAACAGTAAAGAGCACTGTCATTAAGTTAAGCACAATATAACGGAGTGCTTTTTCGAATTTAGACGCATTTGCAAGTTAATATTTCCCGCCGCCGCCAAGCGCGCCAGCTACGGGGTGGACGCGGAGCCTCTTGCGCGCGCAGCGAAGCGAGCACGTAAGAGGCGCAGCGGACAGGACCCCTCATGCGGTCTATCCGCAATGGGCTTGGCGGCGGCGGGAAATATTAACGATGTTTGGGCAAAATTTTTTATAGGATTCACCGAATGGCGACTTATATTATTGGCGACGTACAAGGATGCTACACCGAATTGCAGTGGTTATTAGCAAAGGTGGATTACAACCCGCAGCGTGACCGGCTGGGATTCGTGGGTGATTTAGTGAATCGCGGCCCAGATTCGCTGGCGGTGCTGCGATTTATCAAAAGTTTACCGGACCCATTCGTGGTGCTGGGTAATCATGATCTTTATTTATTGGCCATTGGCTATGGTGCGGTTGTTTATAAGGGCGGCCATACTTTGCAAGCTGTTTTGGAAGCGCCTGATAAATTGGAACTACTGGATTGGTTGCGTCACCAATCCTTGGTCATTTATTTGCAAGCTTTTGACACCATCCTTGTGCATGCCGGTGTTCCTCCGCAATGGCGATTGCCGGAATTATTAGCCAATGCTGAAGAAGCGGCTATGCAATTGCGCGGCGCAGATTTTATAAATCAATTGCGCGACCTTGAATTCCACCGCAACGAGCCTATGCAATGGAGCTCGGGACTGAAAGAACAAGAGCGGATTCGATATATTGTCAATGCATTGACGCGAATGCGGTTTTGCACCGCCGAAGGGACACTAGAGCTAACCAATAAAACCGCACAATCAGATGCATCGAAATTATTTCGTCCTTGGTACGATTGGTACCAGCTGCCGCACCGAGTACTGTTTGGCCATTGGGCGGCTTTGGAGGGACGTCCTGTTCATGAGCGTTGCGAAGCATTAGACACCGGCTGCGTGTGGGGCCGAGAGTTGACCGCATACCGTTTAGAAGATGGCCTCCGTTTCAGCGTGCAGGCTCAGCATCCTTAGTCCGATCGAGTTGAAGGGTACGGAAAGCAAACGGGTTATCATCATTGGCAGGATGAAATAAGCAGTTGCTTTCGCGCCATTCGGTTAGGTTCCACTCAGGGAAATAAGTGTCGCCAGGCGGGTCACAATCAATCATGGTTAAATACATGCGCTGAGCCATCGGCAAAGTTTGCTGATATAGCATAGCGCCTCCAATCACCATCAGTTCTTCGTCAAGAGGGATTGCAGTCAGGGCGGTTTCTAAAGAAGGAAAAATTTCGCAGCCCCGCACATGTAAATCAACTTGATGGCTAATAACCAGATTACGCCGATGCGGTAACGCTCGGCCAATGCTCTCAAAGGTGCGTCTCCCCATCAGGATCGTTTTCCCCAGAGTAATTTTTTTAAAATAGGCTAATTCCGCAGGTAAATGCCAGGGCATTTTCCCCTCGTAGCCGATAACCCGGCGATTACTCATGGCGGCGATTAAGGAGAGCATAATTGGTATAACCCAAATCGTTGCAGGCAAGCGCGGGCGTTATCTAGAGTCAGAGGTTTAGGAATAATATCGTCAAAGCCGGTTTCCAAGCAAATGTCAGGATAATCCCGCTCCAATTGAGCGGTTAAGGCTACAATTGGCGTGAGGCGGTGTTTGGGCGCCGATTGACGAATTTGTTTTACTGCCCAAAAACCATCGTGATCAGGTAAACCGATATCCATAAAAATTAAATCGTAGGATTCCCGCTGGGTTAACTCAAGAGCTTGAGTAGCCGTGCCAGCAATATCTACATAGCTATTTAATTTATTCAGCAGTGAAATGACTATTTGTTGAATTAAAACATTATCTTCAACCACCAGTATAGATAGTTGCTGGGCCCCTTTTACCAAGGATTGCTTTAAAGCTATCGCAGGCCGTGCGCTCAAAATAGCGGCTTGATTTTTCGAGAATTCATCTATCTGAATGGGGGCGACTTTTTTTTCACTCAGTTCAAGTGGCAAACTGACAAAAAAACGCGAGCCTTTACCCACTTCGCTGGTAACCCATATTTTGCCGCCCAGTTTGGCAATCGATTTTTTGATGATAGCTAGCCCAAGGCCGCTGTTATAATGCTGACTTTGATGCATAGGATTGATTTGATAAAAGCTCTCGAAAATTTTTGTCAGATGTTCTTCGGGAATGCCGATTCCGGTGTCTTCGATAATCATCAACAGTGGAAAAAAGCCTTTTGCCATTGTTGGCTCATTATCGTCACGCATAACCTTCACGGTTAACTCACCTTGTTGGGTAAACTTAAATGCATTGCTGATAAGATTTAACACTATCTGCTGCAGCAGGAAAGAATTACTCATGAATTGACGAGGCGTGTGATCAGAATAAATAATATTAAAAGCGATATTTTTTTGCTGCATGACGGGAATAAACAATGCCCTCATCTGCTGAGTTAGCTCATAGAAATCAACGGGCTCGTTAATGAGCGGTAGCGCTTCGTCAAATTCCAGCTTGGTGAGATGAATGACATTGTTGAGTAAAGATAATAGTTCTCTTGCTGGGGTTAACGAATCGGTTATTTCAGGATGAAATGTTTGGGATATTCTTTCCCCCAGCCAAGTCGCTATCCCGTTAATGCCTGATAATGGTGTGCGAATATCATGGCTAATGTTCGCAATGAACCGGCTTTTCGCTTGACTAAACGCGGCTCAGCCCTTCGTTTCGCTATTTCCAGCTTGTTTTCGATTGCCACTAACTCAGTAATGTCAGTGGATATCCCTAAAATGAAACCGACAGCCTCACCTTTTTCATTTAACAGTGGGGATTTATAGCCTAAAAAGAATTTTTCCTCTCCATTCAACATGACTCGTTCACGTGTGATCGCGACTTGTTTAGTTTGCATGATTTTGATGTCTTGTTCGCGGATTTGTTGTGCTAAGGCCGGGTCCCAAACTAGCGTTCCGCTAAATCAAAAACGGTGGTGCCAATATATCATGCGCCGGCTGTTCAGCCCTACGCATTAAGCGGCTGATCATTACAACCAATAGCGCTGCTTTTTCGCCATCTAACCAATAAATATTGCTGGGAGAAGACAAGAGAACTTTCTCAAGATAAAAATCAGTGGCATGTTTGCTGGCGATTAGTTGCGATTCCATAATTTTGCGCTGGGTGATATCGGCTGGAAATTCCAAGAATGCCTTGAATCTGGCCATCGGCGTCAAAAAATGGGGCTTTCTAAGATAGAAACTCAATGCGTGGAGTCACTGCCTTCCTCAAAAAGTCTGCGATCTCCCTCAGGTAATAATCTCTTGATTATTTTACAAATACTGGCCTCGAGGTCGGGGCTATATCCAGGGCTTAAGCATAATTCCTCACAGTTTTCCCCCGCAGGTCACTGTTAGTTTGATAACCCAGGGCGTTAGCTTGCGCATGATTACACAGTAACATGCGATTTTCTTTGTCGAACCAGTAAATATGGAGTCCTTCATAACCTGCATCACAATACTGGATAAATAAGAATCGCTTTCATTTAATATTTTCCCGATTAAAACTGTTTCATTGATAATCCGCCAGGAAATAATGTGGCCAGTGCGGGTTTTGGTAGCAGCCTCTTTTTTGGCTAGGTCCATCGGTTCAAGTCCCCGAGATTGGCAGGCCGACTGGTAAGACTGTCCCAATAGCGCAGCTTTAGTGCAGTTAAAGTATCTGAGTGCTTCGCGATTGGCTGCTAAAATCTGTTGTTTATCATCCAGTAATATAACAACATCGCTCAAATGGTCATAAATATCGAGTAAGTTCATGTGTTCATCCTACAGTTATAATCAGAACATCACCTCCTACTCCTATGAGTTGTTCCTGGATTATCTTTGTATTTTACATGATTAAACAGTTGCCGCATAGATTAAATATTCCTGATTTTTGGGATTGGGTGGGATCGGGTTTTTTTGATGCCAATTTAAAGAAAGAAGTTGAGGTAGTTGGACTAATTGTTGGAGTAGAAGCTCGTCTGTTGGAGGAGGGCGTCGGGAGTTCTGACACATAGACGTCAGGAGGTAATTCTCCTTTGAATATTAGAGTATCGATTAAACTCGTTTTTGTACTTTCCGGGAGAGCGGAAACCAATATATGGGCCATCATTTTGATCGCATCAGGATTAACGAGACGAGGTGTTTTGACCACTTGAGAAGATGAGGTCTGTAGTGTATCGAGTAAAGGCTCGAACGGTTTTAATGAACTATTACCAAGCGGTAGATTTCCATCTGACTCGCTCTCTCTCTACTTTCTTCTATTTCATCTATTGCTGGTGAGTTATCCTGAGAGCTGGGAGGAGTGGCTTTTGCGAGAATGGAATTTTCTTTATCGTCGTCCCGGTCCCGCCGTAAAGGTGAACGGCTTAATTTCTTTTCCTCAACTGGTTGAGTAAGATGGATATTAACACGCACCCATTGCATGGCGTCAGGCGTTGCGGGACAGAAACGCTTGATTACTAATCGCAATAAGTGATTCCCGTCTTTGGTGGTGGGGTCTGGTTTCTTTGATCCTTTATAATATAAGCAGTGTGGTTTTAATTTCTGAGCAACCAATGCAAACATTGCCATTTCCATGGTAGCCCCAGCGATTAATTGTTGCCGGACTAATTGCGCATAATCCATAGGAGTTTTATTTTTTTCTTCATAAGTGATGCAATAAAGCTCGCCTTTTTTCCAGCGCTCGATAAGTGTCCGGTAATTACGGTAAATTTTTGCTTCCACAAAAGTATGAAAAGCTTTTGCGATTTCTTGGTCTTCTACAGTCCCTCCTTTAGTGGATGCTATATGCAAAAGATCCCGCTGAATTTGCTTACAGTCCTCCCGGTCACGGGCCGCAGCATAAGGAAAAATATAATGAATATCATTTTCCTTATCCTCCAGCCGTCGCTCGGGATTTGCAAATATCTCGTCAAGAGTTTTTTGAACCTCTTCCTGCCATTTTTTTTCATCATGTTCAGCTCTCAATCGCGAAGCCCGTTTGATTACGTCTAAATGAATATAATCCTCAGGGTCAGGTTTTGTATAACGGACTGCATGAACTATTGTGTAGTGCTCGTCAGCGGAAGAAATCCCCGGCATGATCATTAATTGTTTTGCTTTGCAATGAATCAGAGATTTGAGTTCGCTCTCAAGCATCGGCGCGCTGATGGTCAACTCGGGTGCAGGCGCAGCAACGCGGTAGGAGAACTGAGGGCTTAGAGCAAATGCAATCCCAGCTTCTGGTTCGTTCGGGAACCCGGAAATTTTCTTTCTGTACTCACCAAAATTTATAGTGGATAAAGTGTAGTAGTCTGTTGGTTTCATTTTGCTTCCTCTTTAATGATTTCATATCAGTTTAGCTTAATTAATCGTCAACTTAATTTAATGCTTACTAAAATCAAAATTCTATATAGATCTGTTATATAAGGCGCTCATTATTCTTGGTTAGGTTAAGAAACGCCGCGCCTTTTAAGTTCTCCCACTAATTAAAAAGGGAGCAAGTTTTAATTAGTTTAAAATTATTCGCTGGGGATTTTACCGTTTTTATGTTTTATCCGCAAACACTGATTTCGTCCCAGCGAGTTCCATATTCTATGCGCCAACCAAAAGTTTTTTATTCACTATTCGCCTAGTAACATTTTTCAGAATATATTTTTAAGCTAAAATCTGTAAGAAATTCTCTATATCTTAACCAAGAAAATTAAAAAATACAATAGAAATCTCCCCATGAGGTTGCTGAATTAATGATAAGGTCTTATGATAAGCCACTTCTCATAGAATAGGATCCTAAATAAATGATGTACCGGACATGGGTGGTTTTCGCATTCGCTATTGCCAGCGCGATGGTTGGTCTTGCGCAAGGAATAGCCGCTGACAATACTGCAGCGCCCGCCGTTGCGCCCGGCGCCTCCGCTGTGGGCGTTGAACAATATGCGCAATATCCAAAAATCAATTATGGGTCGGGTACAAAATCTGATCAATTAAAACGTGGGGAATACTTGGTGAAGATGGGCGATTGCGTCGCTTGCCATACCGCGCCCGGCGGGCAAGCCTTTGCCGGCGGGTTAGCTTTTGATACTCCATTTGGTACGATATATAGTCCTAACATCACGCCTGACAAGCAACACGGTATCGGTCAATGGACCAATGCTCAGTTTTACAAAGCAGTGCGGGAAGGTATTGCCCCAGACGGCAGCTATTTTTATCCTGCCTTCCCTTTCCCTTATTATAATAAACTCACTGATCAGGATTTACAGGATATCAGAGCTTATTTAAACGCCATTCCCGCCGTACCTAAACCTAATCTCGACAACCACATGATGTTTCCTTTTAATTGGCGATTTTTACAGCTAGGTTGGCGGCTGATGTTTTTTGAGTTTCAAAAAACCGGCGCTTATCAACCTAATCCTGATCATGACATTAACTGGAACCGAGGTGCTTATTTAGTGCTCAGTTTGGGGCATTGTGATATGTGCCACACACCTATGTACTACATGCTGTCTAAACAATTCGTACTCGGTGCGCCTATCCAAAAATACCATTTGGCCGGCGGGTTTGTGAATGGTTTTTATGCGCCCAATATTACGGGAAGCCGGATGAAAGACGTTTCCGTTGAGCAATTAGCCGATGTATTTTTGCATGATAAATTACTGGAAGGCGGAGCTGTGCAAGGGCCGATGCGAGAAGCCAATCATGATAGCTTTGAATATTTAACTCCAGAAGACATAAGCGCTATTCATAGCTATCTGGTTACCGTTAAAAGTAAAACAGTACCGCAGCCCAAAACGGGATCTGGTCTAGAGGCAGGTAAAAAAATCTATGATCAGTATTGCGTAGGTTGTCACGCCACCGGTGCGGGCGGCGCTCCCAAATTTGGCGACGCAACCGCCTGGGGGCCTTTAGTGAAGCAAGGAATGGAAACTTTATACCATAATGCACTCCACGGTATCGATGGGATGCCGCCTAAAGGTACCTGTGCAACTTGCACGGAGGACGACATCAAAAATACCGTTCAATATATTGTGAGCCAAAGCATTGGCGCTCAAGCCACTGCGCCGGCCCAAGCTCCAAAGCAATTAACACTTGACGATGGCAAGGCAATTTATGAACAATATTGTCAAGCATGTCATAATGGCAACTACTCTGGCGCGCCTAAGTTGGGTGATAAAGCGGCATGGCAGCCGTTGATCAGCAAGGGGATGGATATCTTAATTTTAAATACCGTCCAGGGCATCGGTAATATGCCAGCCAATGGCAGTTGCGCCAAATGCAACACTGCGCAAATTAAAGCCGCAGTCAAATACATGGTAAATGAGAGTAAGACCGAAGGCGATTACATGCTGTGGTAAGCCTGTAAGAAGGATATGTAATATGAAAAAATGGCTATTGCGAATATTAATATTTATTGCAGTCTGTTGCGGGGTGAATCTGCCCGTGATGGCTGATGATTTGCCAAAATTTAATATGACTCCTGGGGTAACGCCGATCAGCCAGCAAATTTATACCCTGCATATGCTGATTTTTTATGTCTGTGTGGTGATCGGCGTCATTGTGTTTGGTGTGCTGATTTATTCATTGATTGAACACCGTAAATCCAAAGGGGAAAAGCCGGCTGATTTTCATTCTAGCTTAAGTATAGAATTGCTTTGGGCGATCATTCCTTTCGTTATTTTAATTTTAATGGCTATTCCTGCCACTAAAGTCTTAATTGCGATGGATGACACATCAAAACCCGAGCTCAATATTAAAGTCACCGGTTATCAATGGAAATGGCAGTACGAATACTTAGATTACGGGATCAAGTTTTTTAGTAACTTATCCACTCCCCAAGCGCAAATAGATGGAACAGAGCCAAAAGGTCAATGGTATTTGTTAGAAGTAGACCATCCCTTAGTTGTCCCGATCCATAAAAAAATCCGGTTTTTGGTGACAGCTAATGACGTTATTCATTCTTGGTGGGTGCCGGCATTAGGCATAAAACGGGATGCCATTCCGGGATTTATTTATGAAGCCTGGGCATCCATTGATAGACCAGGAATTTACCGTGGTCAATGCGCTGAGCTTTGTGGAGTACACCACGGATTTATGCCGATTGTGGTTGAAGCAAAAACTCAAGCAGATTTTGATAAATGGGTAGCTCAAAACAGTCCCAGCAACCAACCTGCCGCATCAACCGCTCCCATGACTCAAGATGCGTTGATGAGTGAAGGTCAACAGATATACACCACTACCTGCAGTGTTTGCCATAAGCCTGATGGCGGTGGAATGCCGCCGGCGTTTCCAGCATTGCGCGGTAGTAAAATCGCGAACGGAGCGGTGGCAGGACATATTGATATTGTGTTGCATGGTAAACCAGGCACGGCAATGCAAGCGTTTGGGCCGCAGCTTACCGACGAGCAGATTGCTGCCGTCATTACTTACGAACGGAATAGCTGGGGCAATGGTGATAAAAGCAAATTCGGTGATCAAGCTGGTGGTATTGTGCAACCTGCCGATATCGCGAAAGCACGCAAATGAGGTTTAATTCATGAGCAGTACAGCATTACATAGCGGCTATCCACATCCTCGCACTTTGGGCGCTTGGATAAAACGCTGGGTATTTACTACCAATCATAAAGATATCGGTACGTTATATTTAGTCACGTCTTTATTTATGTTTTTTGTCGGCGGCGCCATGGCGATGCTGATCCGGATGCAGTTGTTTCATCCCGGTAGCCGCTTGTTAGACCCGGATTTTTACAATCAAATGGTCACCATGCATGGTTTGATCATGATTTTCGGCGTGGTCATGCCGGCGTTTGTGGGCTTGGCCAACTGGCAGCTACCATTAATGATCGGCGCGCCGGATATGGCTTTGCCGCGGTTGAATAACTGGAGTTTCTGGTTACTACCCTTTGCGTTTGCCTTATTATTCAGTACGTTGGTGATGAGCGGGCCTGGGCCTAATTTTGGCTGGACTTTTTACGCGCCGCTGTCCACTACTTACGGGCCGCCTAGCACCGATTACATGATTTTTGCTATTCACATTATGGGATTGTCTTCTATTCTTGGGTCCATCAATATCATCGCTACTTTATTAAATATGCGGACCAAAGGCATGAAACTAATGGACATGCCCATTTTCTGCTGGGGCTGGTTTATCACTGCGTTTCTGTTGCTGGGTATCATGCCGGTGTTAGCGGGCACGGTGACGATGATGTTAACTGACCGGCATTTCGGAACCAGTTTTTTTAATGCGGCGGGTGGCGGAGATCCATTATTATTTCAACACTTATTTTGGTTCTTTGGCCATCCTGAAGTATATGTGTTAATTCTGCCGGCGTTTGGCGTTATTTCCGAAATTATACCGACCTTCAGCCGCAAGCGCTTATTTGGCCGTTCGGTGATGATTTATGCTATCGGGATAATCGCCTTTTTATCTTATATAGTTTGGGTGCACCATATGTTTACTACCGGTGTGCCTCTCGGAGCGGAATTATTTTTTATGTACACCACGATGTTGATCGCGGTGCCCACCGGAGTAAAAGTGTTTAACTGGGTGGCGACTATGTTTCGCGGCGCTCTTACCTTTGAAACACCGATGTTGTTTGCGATAGGATTTTTATTTTTCTTTACTATCGGCGGTTTCTCAGGATTAATGTTGGCGATAGTGCCGGCGGATTTCCAATATCAGGACACTTATTTTGTAGTAGCGCATTTTCACTATGTGTTAATTGCCGGTTCAATTTTTGCCTTGATGGCGGGTATTTATTTTTGGATCCCCAAGTGGACTGGAGTCATGTATAACGAGCGCGCGGGGCAATGGCATTTTTGGTTAACGATGATATCTTTCAATATCACATTTTTTCCGATGCACTTTTTGGGGTTGGCTGGAATGCCGCGCCGCATTCCCGATTATGCTTTGCAATTCACCGATTTTAATATGATCGCCAGTATCGGCGCGTTTATTTTCGGATTAGCTCAATTATTGTTTTTGTACAATATTATCTACTGTATTCGCCGCAAAGGCCGCAAAGCCGGCGACAGAGTATGGGAAGGCGCACGTGGGTTGGAATGGCTGGTTCCTTCGCCCGCTCCTTATCATACTTACACTCATTCATCACATTTTGAAGGTGGAGAATCTCATTGAACGAATTAAAGCCCAAGCGGCGGATTAAACGCATCACCATTATTTTAGGTGTAGTTGCGGTGGGTATGTTTGGTTTTGCTTATTTAATGGTGCCGTTTTATAACGCGATGTGCCAGGTGCTGGGCATCAACGGGAAGCCGAATTTAGTTCCCGTGGCGCAATCACATGATGAAGATGCTTCGCGCATGCTGACCATGCAGTTTGTCACTTCGATGAATGCGAATTTAGCTTCGTTCGAATTTTATTCCAAAACTAATTCTTTGCAGTTTCATCCAGGCGATAATGAAACTGTTTTGTTTTATGCGAAAAATGATACAGATCACGAGGTCACCGTCCAAGCGATTCCCAGCGTAACCCCTGGAATTGCAGCTCAATATGTAAAAAAGACCGAATGTTTTTGTTTCACTCAACAAACGTTAGGACCTCACGAAGCTAAAATGATGCCGCTATTATTTCACATTGATAAATCGATACCAAAAGATATTAATACCTTAACCCTTTCCTACACTTTATTTACCGCTAGGAAAAAAGCCTAAGAAACCCCCGTCAAGCGGGCACGGTTAATTCTGGTAATACGAAAACCTGTTTGCCACGGAACGCTAGGCCCATTTGTAAAATATTGTGAATACCTTGCTGGTGCAATTGCGCGGCGTACTGACGTTGGATAATTTGTCGCAGTGCATCTTGAGCGGCTTGTTTCAATGAGGTTTTTTTCTCGCGCACGGTTTTAAATTCTAAAATAATGCCGAGTTGCTCTCGATCTTTAGGAATCAACATCACATCATATCGTCCATAACCGCTTTCGTAGTTAGATTTTACTTCGTGAGTTTCGCTTAAGCTGACCATCATACCCAACACAAATCCGTGATAAAATTTTTCTGGTTCATGTCCGGTGGTATCAAAAATGCTGAGAGTTTCGATTAAGTATCGTTGCAAACGATCAGCAAATTCATCGACTCGGCTCTCAATTAAGCTTAATAAAAATTCTAAATATTGTGAGTAACCGATAGAGTCCGATAACCAACTTCGAATGATATCGCGATATAACGCGGTGATTTCTTGATTGGGAGAAGCCAGTTCACATTGGATTTTTCCATCTTTGAGTTCCGTATGGGTGGCCTTTAAATATCCGCAAAAAAACAACATGCTCCATAGCCCATCCCGATTTTTTTCTAAATCACTAAATACCAGATTTTCATCTATCAAAGCAGTAATGGAATCGCCTTGAATAATAGTTTCTAATTCCTTCTTGATGGTTTCATCTCCGTGCGCCAACAAATGTTTTACCAGTTCGTTACCGCTGGTGTTGGACCAGTACAGTCCGATTAAGCCTTGTGCTTGAAGGCAATTGATGACCGACCAGGGATTATAGATAGTAGAATTGCCTATTTGATAGCCGTTATACCATTGTCGAATCTTAGTATAACAATGTTTGAGATTGGCTTTCTGTAACAAACTTTCTACTTCTGTTTCAGTGAATCCGAAGTGTTCACTATATTCAGTATTAAAAGTAGAATAAACTTTTATATTATTGACGCCCGAAAATAAACTGTCTTTGGATACGCGCAAAATGCCGGTAATGACTACTTTTTCCACGAAATTATTATCTTTTAAAGCCGAGCCGAATAATCCCCGCATGACTTGAATGATTGAGTCGTAATACCCGTGCAGATAACCAGCTTGAATAGGTGAATCGTATTCATCAATTAATATCCAAGGCTTGATGCCGTGATGTTGATAAAGATAGTAGCATAAGTCAAATAATGCGGTTCTGATGTGGGCTGCAGTAGCGTCTTCTTTGAGAATGGATAGAAATGTTTTCCTCTCATCTTCAGTTAATTTAGAACTGGATAATAGATATTGATGTTCACGATATAATTGCGATAGCAGGTGGCACAAATTGGCGTAAGTTTTTTCATAGTCATGATCTTTTACATCCTTGAATGATATAAAAATAACCGGATATTTCCCTTGGTATTGCATGTATTCATCACCCAACTCGGCAATTTTTAAGCCTTCAAATAAATGTTGGGTAGTACGACTATAAATTTCAGCAGCGAGAAAGCAACGCAACATAGATAAATTTAAAGTCTTACCAAATCGCCGCGGACGGGTAATCACGGTCACCTTGACTCCCGGATTATCGAAGACTTCTTTGATAAACAGAGTTTTATCAACAAAATCTAATCGCTTATCCACCATTTCCGCAAAATCAGAACCTCCAATCGGCCAACGCATGACAATCTCCTTTTTATATTTGATTATATTATGCCTTATTAGATTTTGTTCCGCAACATTTCAGCAAATCAACTTTACAGTAAGTAGTATCGCGCAACGTTTCCCGAGAAAAATTTGGGCATAGCAGATAGCGGTATTCCCGGCCATTCGCCCATTCGCGATAAACGTGGGTGACACGTAGCTCAGGCGTCGCGCGCACGTCGCCTGAGCGTAGTCTGGCAGGCCCCACAGCGAGGAGCTTGCGGTTATGGGCGGATGCCGGGAATACCGCGGAGTGGGTTTTAACCGTTTCAGTTATCTCAATCTTTTCTATTCCTGGTAATTTTTGCTATTATGTGTTCAATATTCACATAAGGATGGGCTATGTCGTCAGATCATCACTCCGGCGGTTATTATTTACCGAATCCCAGCTATTGGCCGATTATTGGTTCCGTAGCGATTTTTTGTTTATTGGTGGGTGCGGCCAATTGGCTGCATGGCAATACCATCGGCCCGATTTTATTTACCATCGGCGCAATTATTTTAGCCATTATGCTCTTTGGCTGGTTCGGCACTGTCATCCGCGAAACCCGCGCCGGCTTGTTGCAAGATCCACAAGTTGACCGCTCTTTCCGCTGGGGAATGGTTTGGTTTATTTTTAGTGAAGTGATGTTCTTCGCCGCTTTTTTTGGCGCCCTTTTCTATACTCGGGTTTTGTCAGTCCATTGGTTGGGCGGTCACGGCAGCAACGCTGCACAAATGACCCATTTATTGTTGTGGCCGGATTTCACCACTTCTTGGCCCTTGTATCAAACCCCTAATCCCGCTTTATTTAGGGGTCCGCAAGAAGTTATGAAAGCATGGGGCATCCCTGCCATCAATACCGCAATTTTACTCAGCAGCGGCGTGACCATTACCATTGCGCATTGGGGAGTATTAAAAAATCGCCGGGTGCAAATGATCCTGGCCCAACTAGCTACCATTTTATTAGGCATCACCTTCTTATGTTTGCAAATGCACGAATATCGGGAAGCCTATACCCTGCTTAATTTAAAATTATCCGCCGGCGTTTATGGCACAACCTTTTTTATGCTGACGGGATTCCATGGCTTACATGTCACCATCGGCACGATTATGTTGATCGTGATTTTGTGGCGAATGCTCAAAGGTGATTTCAACAGCCAGGAACATTTCGGTTTTGAAGCAGCGTCTTGGTATTGGCACTTTGTGGATGTGGTGTGGCTTGGATTATTTATATTTGTCTATTGGCTGTAGACCAGCAATACTCAGACCCCGTGCGGATGAATCCAGCCTAGAGCATAGGCCAAAAATAAAAATGCAAATAACAGCACCGATAAACCGATCCGCCAACTGAGCGCTTTCACCATATGCATCATGTCTTTGCGATACAGTAAATAATAGAGTGCGCTGATTAAAGAATATAAGATGACCAAAAAAACCACGACCACAATAAATTTTAAAAGCATGCGTTTATTCCTCCATTTGGGGGCTTGGGAATTCAGTCCCGGCTTAATACCTACCTTAGCGGTAATTTTATTATTACCATTGTTGCTCTCCCTGGGTATTTGGCAATTGCACCGGGCAGTTGCCAAACAACAATTGCTGGATCAGTTTGCTTTACGTTCCAAGCAAGCGCCGCAGTCATTAACCGGAAACCAGCCCCTTTATACGCCAGTGCGAGTGACCGGACATTACGATAATAACCATCCTATTCTACTGGATAATCGTATCGTAAACCACCAAATCGGCTATGATGTACTGTTGCCATTTATTCCAACAGACGGCGGACCTGCAATATTAGTGAATATGGGCTGGATTTCTCGTGCAGAGTGTCATCCTCGCGAAGACCAAAGTTCTGCATTGTCCTGTCAGGCTTTGGAGGACTATCTTCGCGGAAATAATCCAGACGCTATAGTCGGTTTAGTACAAACTCCCGCACATAATTTAGTGTTAGCTCATCCCAAAACTGAGGAAAGCTGGCCGTTCTTGACTGAAGATATTCGCATAAATGAATTAAGCCAGACATTAAATAGACCTTTATATCCGTTTATTTTATTATTATCCGGGCCGGCTGGCTTCGCCCATCATTGGGAGATTGTCACCAGCGTCACCCCGGCGCGGCACCGAGGCTACGCAGTACAGTGGTTTGCTTTGGCTTTAACTTTAATTATTTTGTATTTTGGACTAAATATCAGGAGATCAATTGACACATAAGCAGCTTTCTCAAAGACCTTGGCAAGTCATTTCCCTGATTGGGTTACTATTTTTAATTCCAATCATTCTGGCTGGATTATTTTATACCCATAAGACTTGGTTGCCTAAACATACGCTTAACCATGGTGAACTGATTTCACCGCCTTACCCTATGCGCCAGCTCGCTTTAGATCCTTCCGTCCTCCATCAGCAGTGGGGATTGATGTATGTGCATTCCGGCCCTTGTGATTCCCTTTGTCAGCGATGGTTGTATAATATGCGGCAAATTCAACGGGCTTTAGGTAAAGATACCAATCGGTTGCAAAGAGTACTGCTAGACACTCAGCCTGGATCTGCCGACGTGCAATTGCAAAAGTTACTGAAGGATAGCCAAACTTTATTCTGGAGGGCTGATCCGGTTTTACTGACGCGCAGGCCTGGACAGCCCGCGGCGTTTTATGTAATCGATCCTTTTGGCAACATTATATTGGCATACACGGCCAGCGCCAATCCAGAGGCTATGCTTGATGATTTAAAATTTTTAATGGGACAAGTCGGATAAAGAAGATGACAAATTACCATAGATTAGCCAAAATCGCCTTAATTTTAGCAGTATTAGTGATTATGCTCGGCGCCTACACGCGTTTAACCGACGCTGGATTAGGTTGCCCGGACTGGCCTGGTTGTTACGGTCATATCATTCTGCCGAACACCCAAACGGGATTAGTCAATGCTCAGCAACACTATCCCCATCAACCCATCGTTGCCCATAAAGCTTGGACTGAAATGGTGCATCGATACTTGGCCGGGACGTTAGGAACCTTAATTTTAATTTTGGCCGTTTGGGCGATTGTTAACTGGCGGCGTGGTCAGCCACAACCGATGGTCACCCCTTTTTTACTGGTGGCCGTACTTGTTTTTCAAGCAGTATTAGGCATGTGGACAGTCACTTTAAGGCTATTGCCGCTAGTGGTAACCGGCCATCTATTGGGAGGAATGGCGATCGCCGCGCTCTTGAGCTGGATGGTTTCCGCAACCTATGTCCGGAACCAGACTGGTTATAAAACCAGGATGGTTCCCTGGCTGACGTTAGGGCTGGTTATTCTGATCATGCAATTATTTTTAGGGGCTTGGACCAGCACGAATTATGCCGCTCTGGCGTGCGGGGCTGATTTCCCTAGTTGTTTAGGATCGATTTGGCCGCAAATGGATTGGGGTCATGCGTTTAATATATTAAGTCCGGTTGGCCCGAATTATGAAGGCGGCCGTTTAGATATGATAGCCCGCGTCACCATCCAAATGGCCCATCGTTATTGGGCGCTGATTACATTTATTTATTTAATGGTGATTGCTGTGATACTCTTGATCGCCAAACCCTTTGCGCCATTACGCGGTTGGGCCAGCGCTTTAGTGATCTTGCTGGGTGTGCAAGTGACATTAGGTATATTAAATGTGGTTAAGTTATTACCCTTGGCCATTGCCGTAGCGCATAATGGTGGAGCGGTTTTATTACTCATCACCGTCGTAACCCTATTACAAAGATTATCCCGATATGCAGAATCTTATTTTGTGGCGTGATTACGTCGAGCTTTGCAAGCCGCGTGTGGTAGCGTTAATGACGCTAACGGCGGTGGTCGCCATGTTTTTGGCTGCGCCGCCCGGGGAATTATCTTGGCAGGTATTAATTTTTGGTAGCATTGGCATTACTTTCGCGGCTTGTTCCGGGGGAGTCATGAACCAGCTGATCGATCGTCATATTGACGCGTTGATGGCGCGCACTAAACGGCGGCCCTTGGCTGCAGGCCGTATTCAACCCTGGAAGGCATGGATTTGGGCAGGATTATTGATGGTGATGAGCATGACCATGTTGATCACTTTAGTCAATTTCACTGCGGCATTATTGAGTTTTTTAGCGCTGATTGGTTATGCCGGCGTCTACACTTTATTTTTAAAAAGGGCCACGCCGCAAAACATTGTTATTGGCGGATTAGCTGGAGCGATGCCGCCTTTATTGGGCTGGACAGCCGTGACTGGCCATATTGAAGTGCCGGGATTATTATTAGTACTGATCATTTATACTTGGACGCCGCCACATTTTTGGGCTTTAGCCATTCACCGGTATGCTGATTACGCTAAAGTGAATATTCCCATGTTGCCGGTAACCCATGGTTTGCCGTTAACCCGTTTGAACATCTTGTTATACACATTGTTAATGATCGCGGTCACTTATTTCCCGTTTATTATTAATGTCACTGGCATGATTTATTGCATTGGCATTACCGCATTGAATATTATTTTTTTATATTATGCGATAGCTGTTTACCGGAATAAGCATCCGCGCTATCCATTTGCCACTTTTCGTTATTCAATTATTTATCTGATGTTGTTATTTTTACTACTGCTAGGAGATCATTTTCTCAGATGAAATCAAATCACGTGTCTATACATGCGTGGGTCGACGGTACGGTCCAAGGGGTTTATTTCCGTGATCACACTCGAAAAGCAGGCGCAAGCATTGCAATTAACCGGCTGGGTTAGAAACCTAGCAGACGGTCGCGTTGAAGTAGTCGCTTGCGGGCCGCGAGAAATTATCATGGAGTTTATTGATTGGTTATGGCAGGGCTCGCCATCGGCAAAAGTCAGTGATGTTTGCTGGGAAGAAATTTCTCAGCAAACATTCACTGAATTCACCATCCGTTAGTAAGTGATTCGCCATTCACCAGGAACGTTACCGCTAATGGTGTGATGGCAACGCGATACCGCGCTGAGAGCGTCTTGTTTGTTAGGATACCAGCCAAAGCTTCTGTATCCACGAGTACAAGCGTATTTTTCGAGATGACAATCTGCATACGCTGTTACGTCGAATTCCCGAGTAACCCGAAATTCCCGGCAAACGCCATATGGGCCACAGCGTTGCACAATCCGGCTGCCTTCTATATGCCGAGGAGTAGGCAGATAACAGACTGTGAAGCCTGGTTTAACGGTTTTTTGGATAACAACTGTAGTAGTTCCAGGGACAGGAGTGACCTTCGCCGGGGCCGGGGTGGTTACCACGGTGGTGGTTGTGCCTGGAGTTGTTGTTGTTTGCGCAGTTTGAGCGAATGCTAAAGGACTTAGTAGCATAGCTGCAGAGCTGACTACAGCCCACTTTATTATTTTTTTCATAATGTTTCCTCTATAGGTTAAAACGAGGGATTACCCGTATAACTAAATATTAGCAGTTTTTGGGGAGCTTGTCTTTAGGGTTGTAAGAAGTTTCCTACAAGGATTGTGTTTCCGTACACTTCTTTATTTCAATTCAGTAGCTTATAATTCATTTTTGCGGGAGGACAAGCCCAATTTTTTTTAGGAGTTTATATGAGTAGGGAAGTTAAAGAAGATAATTTGAAATTTTCAGATCTGATTATCCGGCAATTTTTAATGCCGTTAGCGCAGGCAGCGAAAGAAATAATTTCTGAGGAGAAAGCTCAACCACCTGAAGTTTTAAAATACGGTATTTATGAATTCAGCTTGAAACCAGAAGATCAATATGAGGGAAAATATGAGAAGGATCTGAAGAATATTTTCACTAAGGCATTCCCAAATAATTCGCAAGTAGCTTTCAAAGAATTACAAGCTTTATTTCCGAAGAGCATTAAGTTGCGGATTTTTTCTAAACCCGCCTTACCTGTTTACTATGAAAATGAAGGCATGGAGAGATTGAGTTATATTAATATAGCCGCCCAAAATTATATTAAAAGACACATGTCCGAAAACAAAAGTGAAGCCAAGTTAAATTCGGAGGCTGGCAGAACTTTAAAGCATATCGAAGCAGCTTACCTGAAGGCAAACGAAGAATTAACTAAATTATATGAAAATTCTTTGACGTCGCCCGCGCATCATAAAATCCATTTCGATGGTTTAACTAAACAAATCGATACTTTTTATTTGCGGGTGATTAGTTTGCTGCTAATGTTTCGTTATCCTGATAAAATTCCTTCCCAAGCGGAAATGTTCGCGGTAGCTGAAGATCTTTGTTTTTATGAGCAAAGACCCGCTTTACAAAGTAATCAGGAACTGCCTTCAAAATTCAGTGCATTCGATCTATATTTAGGTGAACAATCAGATTCGATTAGGTTTCGTTTTATTCAACGCTTTTACGCTAATTTGAATTTTAATTCTGTGTATGCCGGTAAATTTAATCCGCAAACCGGAGAGATTGTGGGTGTAAACACTCACTATTACGATGTGCCGATTGCAGCAGATATTTCTGGATTTTTTCCAGACTGCGAATGGATGTTGCAAGAACTGCGCGCTCAAAAAATGATGGCCATTTTATTAGGCTTCAATGCTTCAGGCCAATATCCGCAGATGGCTCCTGCCACTATCCAAGAATTTAGTATGCAATGGAGCTTTGCAGTGACTCAACAGTTACGGCCACTGCTACTGCAAGGGCCCATCAACAGTTTTGAAAAAGTGAAGATTAACGTTAATAGTATCGCGATAAAAAAAGCCGCCGAGATCGCTGCAATTCCAGGGAGAGTTCGAAATTTACTAGCATTGAGGGCGGTCTCGTTAATTGGCGCAAAAAATTTTCATACTGAAAGTTTGGTTGATCCCATTGCTCAACATCCCAGTTGTCGCTTAGCGCAATATGCGTTTGATTATAACGAACAAGAGTTCGGTTTTGCTTATCTGCATGGCGAGGACCAAAAATCGCAACAACCGATGATTAAACTAGAAACGTTTTTTACCTGTTACGCAGCGCTTCCAGAAAATAAAACTCTAAGTACTTTGGAAGCAAAAATCCAAAAATTAGACTCAGTCAAAAACTATCGGACAAAACGCCAAGAGCTGGCCAATGCGGTAAAGGAATGCTTGCGATCGAATTCCCCATTAATCCGGGGAGAGCAGTATAGCCGGTGTTCGGAAATAGAAAAAAATTTATTTTTGATTATTAATCAAGCACACGTTGATATGCAGGGTCTTATTCGCAGTAGCACTGTTGACTCTCCAGATATAGTTAATCAGATCTTATACTTTATCTTTAACTTGAAAGATGAGAAGCTACTGCCGGCATTAATTCATTTATTAATGTCATTGCTCTCCAGCAAAATTTCCTTTGCGCTTTCCGCTAGTGGCCGGATTTATCCCGAAGAAAAACTTCAGGAAAAAGTTAAACAGAATTGTGGAAAAAATAAGAGTGTCAGTGTAGATGACTTAACTATGTTGGAAATAAAATTAAGTAATATTGTGGGGAATTTTGCTGAGCCGATGAAAGAATCTCAGACTGGCGCATTAACACAATTCGCTCCGCTACGCCGTTGCGACGATTTTAAAAAAAGTATTTTAGAAGATAAAACTGGGAAAAAGTTTTACGCCGCGCTTGCCGGGGGGAACGTTGATTATTCTTTTTGGCTGGAATTAAAACCCTCTGCAGCGTTAGATGAAATTGGAAGAATTTTTTATGCGTCCCAAATTCGTTATTTACCACAAGAAAGAGAAGAGCTATTAAAAACTCTTGGTGAGCAGATTGTAAAATACCGTCAAACAATTGGAGTTAGTCAAATCGATTTTGACGCGTTAGAGTGGTTGACTGGATGTATAAAGCGGCAGCAATTATTGTTAAAAATGGACCAAGAGATAGAGGATGCGATAACTAAATTTTTGAAGACTTGTCAGAATAAATTTAGCGATGAATTACCACACACAAATATAGCCATTATCCTGAGCCAAATTGAAGATGGGTCCGTGGATTTCGTCCAGATTTTTGCTCAACTTACCAATCAAGTATTTAAGGAGAACTATTGTGTTAAATCGAATGCTTCTGTTCTTATGCCTCACATAAAAACTGATGGAGAAAAGAGGTTAAAAATTGCTTTGCAGCAAATGAGTGCCGTCAATTTTAAAAGCAAAGACGATTTTATATCCTCAATAATGTCTGCGCGGGCCGCAATTAAAAACTTTGTCCAACAAATTGATGACAATGATGGGTTTAGTCGTTCTGCTTCCGTGGGTTTGTCCTCGCCGCCTCCGAGGCCTCTGAGTCCTCAGAGGTGATAAGCCACCCACTGCGCTAAATTTTCATAAACCGGCACTTGCAGGTGATGGTTATTCTCTATCAGAGTTTTATTGCCTTTGCCGGTTTTAACTAAAGCAGCCTTGCACTGAACGGCCAGCCCTGCTTGAATATCTCTTAAGCTGTCGCCGATTAACCAGCATTTCTGAGTTAGATCCACTTTAAAATCGGCAGCGATTTGCTGCAACATGCCAGGGCAAGGTTTGCGGCAAGGGCAATGATCTTCACTACGGTGCGGACAGAAATAAACCCCATCTAAATGACCACCGGCTGCGGCCAATTCGGTTTGCATTTTATGGTGAATGGCCAATAAATCCGCCAAAGAAAAATAACCACGACTCACTCCAGATTGATTGGAAGCCACAACTACCTGGTGGCCTGCGCGATTCAGTGCGGCAATCGCAGCTAAACTACCGGGTATGGCTTGCCACTCCGCGGGTGATTTAATAAAATGGGGCGAATCTTCATTGATGACGCCGTCTCTATCTAAAATTACCAACATCCGCTGTTCCTTAGAGCACTTCAAATAAACCATAAATGGCGAGTACTGCGGAGAGGATAATTTCTACTACTAAGATGCCACGCCCGCCCCATACGCGATAACTGCCGGGAGTCTTTTTAAAGTAGCGGCCGCTCCACGTCATCAGGCCTGGCAACAGCATTAACAGTACTACACACAACACGCCGGCATAAGCTATGGCTTTAACAAAAATACCCGGCCAAAATAGGACGATTAATAAAGGCGGTAACAACGCTAAAATAGTGGTTTGCCAGCGTTTTTTAGAATCTTGTTTATTGATTTGCATGCCATCGGCCAGAAAGTCCCACAAGCATAAAGATACTCCTAGAAACGAAGTGGTGACGCAAATTACCGTAAATAAATGCGCCGTGGAAGCTAGAGTATGCGATTTGCTTTGGCTGAGCGCTGTGGTTAAATCACTGACCGCATGGGGTGAGCTGGCCATTTGCATAAGGAAGGTGCGATCAACATTGCCTTGCACTGCAAAATCCCATAAAAGATAACAAATCAGCGGCGCCAGGCTGCCGATCGCAATGGCCAGGCGCAGAGCTTTAACGTTGCTATTAAAATAAGTGCGCAGACTAGGAATGATGGTCGCATAGCCAAATGAGGTCACCACGACCATTAATGCGCCGCTTAATAACCGGGTTTGGCCTTGATAAAGTTTGTTTACATCAGTATGAGGAATGACCAACAATAGTAACAGCAAGTAAGCGGCGATTTTGACTGTCATTAACACCCGATTGGTGCGATCGACAGTATGGATGCCTTGATGCACAATAGCGCCGAATATCACCACAAAAATCAATCCACCTAGCCATTGTGGAATAACCAGATGGATAGAACGGAGAAGGTACGCCACAAGATCAGAGCCGCCGGCGATATAAGCGCATAGTAAAGCGTAAAGTAACACTAAATAAATTATCCAGGTCAAAATTTCCCCGGCCCGGCCTAGCGTGGCTTTAGCCATGGAGACCATATTGCTATGTTCCGGCAGCCATAAGTTGACCTCTAAGATAAAAAACGCGCCGAAAGTCATCACCAGCCAGGCGCAGACAAACAGCCAAATTGAATGCACAAAACCGCCGCCTGCAGTCGCCATAGGCAAGGCTAATAGTCCCCCGCCGATGGAGGTGCCGATAATTAATAAGATTCCGCCTATAGTTTTACTCAGCATATCAATGTTCTCTAAAGTGAGTTATCCCAACCTGCAAATGTTGCCGGTGTCCCCGGATAAAGTCTGCCACAGAAATGCTGCGCCCACCAGCCAATTGCACGGTTAGTAACCTGAGCAAGCCTTTGCCGGTAGCGATATCAATACCGGCTGGATCGGCTTTCACTAAATTGCCTGGGGGATAGCCTTTTTCTTCCGTTGCCGGGAGCGCCACAGCTTCCCAGATTCGCAGGATATTTTCTTGAAAATGCGTAAACGTTACCGGCCAAGGATTGTAAGCTCGAATCATCCGGGCCAACTCATCAGCTGGCCGCTGCCAGTCGATTTGCGCATCACTTTTAGAAATTTTCTGAGTGTAGGTGGCTTGGTTTTCATCTTGCGGAGTACCTTGCCAGCCTTGCACGGTTAATAAATCCAAAGTAGCCAGTAAAGCCTGTGCACCTTGTTCTGCAAGGGCGTCATGTAATTGACCGCTGGTTTCTTGAAAATTGAGCGGATAATGAGTTTGGAACAGAATAGGTCCCGCATCCATGCGCGGAGTGAGTTGAATAATGCTCACGCCAGTGCTGGTGTCGCCCGCCAGAATCGCCGATTGAATGGGCGTGGACCCCCGCCAACGCGGGAGTAAGGAAGGGTGCACGTTAATGGCTCCATAGCGAGGGATAGCTAATACTGATTTCGGCAAGAGCAAACCATAAGCGACCACTACTAGTAAATCCGGTGCTAGATTTTGTAATTGTTGGACTTCCACCGGATTTTTAAGGGTTTCAGGTTGATAGATGGCAAGCTGATTTGCCAAGGCCAACTCTTTGATTGGGCTAGCGGTCAGCCGTTGTCCGCGCCCCGCGGGACGGTCTGGCTGAGTATAAACTGCGGTCAACTGATGCCGTGAATTTAACAATGCCTGTAAGCTAGGGACTGCAAATTCCGGCGTGCCACAAAAAACAATTTTTAGTTTCATCAGGTCTTTGATTTTTTCTTTGAGAGTTTACTATGGCTTTCTTCTAATTCAAGCCTCCTATCATGATCGATAATCAAAATCCCACCCAGAAGAATAATAAACCCCGCAATGATTATAGGTAAATAAGATAAAAATGTAATCATGGTCTTTAACCTCTCTTTTTAACTCCAAAATATAACGCACCACCACCCATAATAATAATTGAAACTGATGTCCACAACATATTCAAGGGATTTGTTCCCACGTAATGATATATAAAAACGCCGACGATTCCAGCGGTAATAAAATTAACACCTATTTTTCTGAATTCTTCTTGCAAGGTAGAAAAACTAATATGTTTTTCAATGTATTCTAACATTTGTTTATCATTCATATGATTGTACCAAAAACATTCCATAGTAAGAGCGATATTCTTGATCTTAACATAGGTTATGAATAAATAATACCAGTGATTTAACTACAGTATTTGCATACAGCTCTTCTGCTTTTAATATGGAGCCTGCTACCTAAAGAGAGTAAGGCAAAATGGAACTGGAATATTGGCTGAAGCTAAACAATGCGCGAAGTTTATCGCCTTTAGTTTGTACTCGCTTGCTTAAATGCTTCGGCAGTGCGCGTGCAGTTTGCGGTGCTAGTGCTGTGGAGCTGGCGGCATATGGGGTAAAGCCGGTGGCCATTGCTGAATTGCAGCAACCTGATTTGGAATTATTAACCAAGCAACAGCATTGGGCAGAGCAGCCGCAGCAAATTATTCTCACCTTGGAAGATGAGAGATACCCATCATTGCTGAAAATGATTGCAGATCCTCCACCCGTGCTGTTCATCCGGGGTGATCCCGCGGCATTGTCCCAGCCTCAGCTAGCGATGGTGGGTAGCCGCAACCCTTCCCCGGGAGGAGTCAAAATAGCCAATGAGCTGGCTGCGGCTTTAACTGAAACGGGCTTTACGATTACCAGCGGATTAGCCACCGGCATAGACAGCGCCAGCCATCGAGGCGCGTTATCTGCGCGAGGCAGCACAATTGCAGTACTGGGTAGTGGTTTAGACTGTATTTATCCAGCTGGTAATCAGCGATTAGCCGGAGAAATTATCAGCCAAGGCGCGTTGATTTCTGAGTTTTCTCCTGAAATTAAAGCGCTGCCTGGGCACTTTCCCCGGCGTAATCGGATTATTAGCGGGATGAGTTATGGCGTCTGTGTAGTGGAGGCCGCTTTGAAAAGCGGTTCTTTAATCACGGCGCGTCTGGCCGCTGAACAGGGGCGGGAAGTATTTGCGGTGCCTGGCTCGGTTTATAATCCCTTAACCCGGGGGTGTCATTTTTTAATTCAAGAGGGTGCGAAATTGGTAATGGAACCAGCCGATATCTTGGCAGAGCTTAAGCAAGCCATTAGGCAATGTAGTATAATAGCCTCAGAAGTTCCCGGAATCTCGAACCGACGGGACGACGCCAAACTTGATTATGATTGCCGGCAACTGCTACAGTGTGTAGGGTTTGAGGCCACAACCGTCGACGAGATGGTGCAAAGCAGTCATTTTTCGGTCGCGAAAGTAACGGAGTTATTGCTGGTCTTGGAATTACAAGGTTATGTTCATTCCGCCCCAGGCGGTTACTACAGAGTTTAGAGAGTGCAAAAGAAAGAAGCCTTAATGCTGTTACACATGATTCAAGAAGCCACTCAATGGTTAATGAGTTTAACTGAGCCCTCTCTGTCAGGAATGAAAACACCAGAGCACCAATCCTTACGGGTCTTTACTGAAGAGGAATGCGAAGCGTTATCACTGCCCTGCCGGCGGCTTATTTTATCTTTAGAACAGCAAGGTATCGTAACCGCTGAATTGCGCGAGCGGATTATTTATCACGCTATGCAGTTACAAGTAAAAAATGTCGATCTGCATGTGATTGAAGGCATTACCCGCATTATCCTTTCTCGCCAACCTGAAGGTACAGAAGCGTTGAGACGCATGGAGCTGTTAATGGCTAAAATGGATAATCTTACCGTACATTGAGAGGATTAAGAGCATGGCGCAATTTGTGGTGGTGGTGGAATCTCCCGCTAAAGCCAAGACCATCGAAAAATACCTAGGCAAACAATTCAAAGTTATGGCCTCATACGGTCATGTCCGCGATCTAGTGCCGAAAGAAGGCGCGGTCGATCCCGAACATGATTTCGCCATGAAATATCAAGTTATTGACCGCAACCTAAAACACGTCGATGCCATTGCCAAGGCAGTCAAAAACTGCGACGGCATTTATCTCGCTCCCGATCCTGACCGAGAAGGGGAAGCCATAGCCTGGCATATATTAGAGCTGCTGGAAGAGCGGAACGTGATTGGGGACAAACCGGTGTCTCGTGTCGTATTCCATGAAATAACCAAATCTTCCGTCAAAAATGCCGTAGACCATCCCCGGCAAATTTCCCTGGATTTAGTCAATGCTCAGCAGGCGCGGCGTGCGTTGGATTATTTGGTGGGTTTCAGTTTATCACCGTTATTATGGCGAAAAATTCGCCCGGGATTGTCGGCGGGCCGGGTGCAAAGTCCTGCTCTGCGGATGATAGTGGAACGTGAAGAAGAAATTCAGAAATTTATCAGCCGCGAATACTGGACTATCCACGCTCACCTCAATGAACAAGACCATAATTTCAGCGCGCACTTAATTGAATATAAGGGCGAAAAAATCGAGCAGTTCACCGTAACCGATGAAAAAACCGCCAATGCGATCACTGCGCAATTAACTCAAATCGCGCAGGGGCGTTTGCAAGTGACGAAGGTGAGTAAAAAAGCCCGTAAACGTCATCCGGCGCCGCCTTTCATTACTTCCACATTGCAGCAGGAAGCCGCGCGTAAATTAGGATTTACCGCACAACGCACCATGCAAGTCGCCCAACAGCTTTATGAAGGCATCGATATTGATGATGAAGGCTCAGTCGGTTTAATTAGTTACATGCGTACCGATTCGGTTACCCTGGCGCAAGAAGCTGTGGCAGAAATACGCGAATATATTGCTAAGCGTTATGGCGCCGAGCAAGTCCCGGAAGAAACGCGGATCTACAAGGCTAAATCTAAAAACGCTCAGGAAGCGCACGAAGCCATTCGCCCAACTTCAATCCTGCGTGAGCCTGAACAGTTGCGCAATGCTTTGAGCGCGGAGCAATTAAAATTATATACGCTGATTTGGCAACGTACGTTGGCTTGTCAGATGATTGACGCCACCATTGAGACGGTTGCGGTAGATTTAGCTGCTGGTAAAGAGGGCTTATTTCGCGCGAATGGTTCGATGATCGTCGACCCGGGCTTTATGAATGTGTATCAAGAAGGTTTGGACGATAAGAAAAAAGAAGAAGATGAAGCGCATAAAATGCTGCCGACGATGAAAGAACAACAATGGATAGCGTTGGAAAAACTAGCTGGCGAGCAACATTTTACTGAACCACCGCCGCGTTACACTGAAGCAACCTTAGTAAAAGGCTTGGAAGAGCGGGATATTGGCCGGCCTTCGACTTACGCTAGTATTATCGCGACTCTGAAAAACCGTGAGTATGTGACCCTAGAAAACAAGCGTTTTATGCCTACTGATGTGGGCAAAGTGGTGAATCGATTTTTGACTCAATACTTCACTCAATATGTCGATTATGATTTTACCGCTCGATTGGAAGATGAGTTAGATGATATTGCGCGCGGTGATAAAGTTTGGGTTCCGGTACTAGAAGCTTTTTGGAAACCATTCAAACATCTGGTAGATGAGATTCAGCAGTCCGTAAAACGCAGTGACGTGACTCAAGAAAAAACCGATGAAAAATGCCCGACTTGCGGTAATCCATTAGTGATCCGCTTAGGCAAGCGTGGCCGTTTTATCGGCTGTAGTAATTTCCCAGAGTGTAAATATACCCGGAATTTAGGTGAAGAAACCGCAGCGCCCGCGGAACAGATAGTGGCTGATCGAAAATGCCCGCGTTGTAACAATGATTTACTCATTAAGCAAGGGCCATACGGGAAATTTATTGGTTGCAGCCATTATCCGGAATGTCATTTTCTAGAGCCATTAGAAAAACCCAAAGACACCGAGGTAGAATGTCCGCAATGCCATCAAGGCCATATTTTGCAGCGTAAATCCCGGCGCGGTAAAATTTTCTATTCTTGCTCGCGTTATCCTGATTGTAAATATGCATTGTGGAATGAACCGATTAAAGAACCCTGCCCACAATGTAGCTGGCCGATTTTAACCGTAAAAATTACCAAAAAGAATGGCCGCGAGAAAGTCTGTCCACAACCCAACTGCGGTTATAGTACCCCGTGGCCTGTTGAATAATCTGCTAAATTATTTTGCGACCTCCTCCTTTAAAAAAGGCAGGGAAAACTAGGGGCAGCCGTAGTTGATCTCCTCATGATCCTTGTAATAACAGAGAAGTGTGTTAAAATTGACCTAATATTTATTAGTGGGGGTTGAATCAATGAGCAAAAGAAGCAATAACAAAGGTTATAGTTTTGACCGAGCCAGCCCCGAACAATTAGCTAAGCTGAGTGCTCTCCATAAAGAGCAGCTCGCTTTGTATCAATTCCTTAACCGCCCATTTAACCTTATATTCAACGCCTTAGTTTTGCCGGCAGTATTTCATTTTTTATTTTTTAAAAAAAATTCCTGGTTTGAATTTTTATCAGAATCTTATAGGCCGTATCATGGAATTTTAGAAAATGAAAAATTTACACTTTTCTTGGAAGCATTAATTAATGCAGCTAAAGAAAACATTCATATTTTTGAAACAGATATGTTCAGAAACTGCGAATCAATACAATTTAAAACTCAATCTATTAGCAGATGTTATGATTATTTTGAAAAAAATTATCCCGGCGATGCTTATTCGCTAAGGAAAAAATTAATTCAAGGTATAAATATTGATGCCGATGTTTATTTAAAATATATGCGGACTATAATAGAAAATACGGACATTCCGACAATAGTCCATGCATTAAATCCCGAAGAATCAAGCTTAGAATCTATCATTATTAGTTTTCGTAGAGTTCATCAAATACTTGATAATATACTCCTTGATTTTGTATCTAAGAAATCTTTATTTCTTGGATATGGCTTGGGGAAATTGGAAAAAGCATATGCAATTCATCAGATAATAAAGGTTATGCGTGTAGTGATCATCGGAGTAGCTGCAATTGTACAAAAAGTTTTCCTTGACCCCCTTTTATTAATAATAAAACCTGGGCGCGCCGTTGTCCCGAATGAGCCTCTCATCCCGTATCTTCACTGTCAGCGCAATTTTGCCGAAGCTGAGATTGAAATTAAAGCATTAACTCAAAGGGTAAGCACTTTAAAGAAAAGTGCAAACTATAATAAAACTCTGGCACGCTATGTCCTTTTGTTAGCAGTAATTCTGGTTATTTATAATTTCGTGATAAACCCTATTGAGTCTTCGCCATCGATAATATTGCTTTGTATGGGAGTGGTCGCTACGGCATTAAAAGATGGATTTCAGGACACTTCGGATTGGTGGCAATCGCGGCAACAAATGACTTATTTAAAGAATTTTGAAGACAATTTAGGCAGGATTACCCAAAGTATTGCTACTAAGGAGGATAAGGGGTGGCAGCGAGGGCTGGGTAGCTCTAGCGATGACCTGAAGAGCATCTATTTTTATATTGATCTAGAGTCACAGGAGCAGATTTCAGGTAAAATCGCTGCTAGGAAATTGGAATACTATTTGCAACTACAGGGTATAGCAACATATCATTCCAACGATAGTCAAGTTTTCATTCCTGCAGATGAAAAGCTAAACGCTGATCGCACAAAAATAGTTGCTAAAAATTTTTCCGCGGCTATTCTGCGGCTCCAAGACATCTATAAACTGAAATTACAAATTTTACAAATCATCAAAAAACTGATTCCGCAGCCTAGTTTACTTCAAATTCCTTACCAAGATAAAATGGATTTGCCTACGGCTCGTTTCCATATTGAAATCACCGATTTTGTCATGACTCGATTGGAGGTTTTCTTTGAAAAACTAAAAAACGTTGGGACTACTATCCGTCATGAAATGTCCTTGCTGATTATTGAAGGATACTCTCCGCTTGATGATAAACAAATGGTGGTGGTTCAATCTTCTCTAACCAATTCCCGCTTCATTCCTAGCTCTCTCAGTGGAAATGAGTCTTCTTCGAATTTTCGATCATGGGAAGCCGCTTATTCTGAGTCAACCCGGAAAAATAACCCAAAAACTAAACCTGCTAAAAATGAGGAAAAAAAATCTGAAATACGAACTCAGTCACACACTATAATTCGCTGGGGAACAGATTGTTATGTCCCGAATGATGAAAAATGCCTGGTGCAACTGATGAGACCCTCGATTTTATCGCAAAACCGCCATTTTGTGGTGTTTAAGCTCGAACAGAAACACATGCCGGTGGGTTATCCGAATAATTTGTATCAAAAATTACGTCAATCGACTTTACAGGCGCCGATTGGTACGAAAGGGCAGGGATGGAAATTTGTTAGCGCGACGCTTTGTAACGATTTAATCACTGGCGAAAATCGAGTTTCCGCTTCAGCAAAGTTTAGAAATTACGGCGAGTTTGGCGACCTACGCCTGTTCGCCCGCAGTACAACCGTACGCACTTCGGACGGAGATAAAATTCTACACCGAGTCGTCGGCCTAGACCCGCATGCGCATCAATAAAGACATCTTGATGGCCTAAATTTCAAAGTTTACCTTTCAAATTTACGTCATTGTGATAGCTTTATCAAGTTTCAGGTGCGAAGCATCAGGTTTGTTGATAAGATATGGCTAGTTATTCACCATGTAGAGGGGAATGCGTATGCAAATTCATGTGGTGAATGGATACAGATATGGTTCTAATATAGTTCGAATGTAAAAAATGTTAAATTTTATCAACCAATTCAAATCGATCATCCTTCTGTGCTGTTTAGTAGTTTTTGTAGGCGCTTTTGTTGGTTATTGCGTAGCCTATAAGGGGATTGATTTTTATACTTATCTGCTGGCCGCCAAAGCTTTCCACCAGCATGCCCGGCCTTATCTTAGTTTAATGTTCAGCTATCCTTATTATTACCCGCCGCTCACCGCGCAGCTGATAGCGCCGCTGATTTATTTGCCGCCTAAAATAGCTTTATTAATTTGGCTATCTTTATCCGTTATGGCCACGGCCATATCTGTGTTTCTGCTCACCGATGGGAAAAAAATTACTTTTTATTTAATCCTGGCATTTGGCTTTCTTCCAGTAGCCACTACATTTTATGCTGGGCAAGTAGGAGCATTTTTATTATTAGCCTTGAGTTTTACGTATTTTATTGTGTCGAGGTGTAACCAGTATCCTGGCAAACAGCTTGGGGTTCTAGATAATCTAGCGGCGGGTCTGGGAATAGCGCTAGGCATCATGTTGAAAATTATACCGCTCGCCCATTGGGCATATTTTATTTGGCGCGGGAAGATAGGCGTTGCGTTAGCCACATTAGGCTGCTTAATCTTACTGTTTGCAATCAGTCTACCCTTTGTGGGAGGTTGGCAAGGGTGGTTGGATTTCTTGCATATCGCCTCGTATTACGGAAATCCTTCTTCATTACACGCTCACGGTTTTAACCAAGTTTTAAATATAGGTTCGAATCAAGCGTTGAGCGGCATGATTGCAAGATTAATTAACAATGATTATTTATCCCTTAAAATTTGGCATGTCAGCGCCATCATTTTGATTAGCATGACTGCGTGGATATGCAGACCACGTGGTAATTTCGTGCAGTTATTTACTTTAGAGTTTAGCTTGGTGACGATCGGAATTACCTTAGTGATGCCTTATACCTGGTACCATCAATATTTGGTGCTGCTGATCCCCTTGATTACGCTACTAAAGCGAGCAGAAACCGATACTTCATTACAACGGTTGCGATGGCCTCTTGCCATTGGTTATGTACTGACAGACCTGCATGGTTTGTTTTGGCATCATCTGCATATTCCTGCACTCACCTCTTTTCCCGTGTATTTCGCGCTATTCTTATGGATCGTAGTTGCCCGCCAAATAACTTTCGAAGCAAGAATAGTGAAACATCTAGAGCCTTTGCCAGGATGTGAGAAAGTTTAACGACCAGGATACCCCAGCCGTTATGGCGCATTGGTGGAGTGGTCTTTATTTATCAAATAATAGTTTTTTTAATTTGGCGTCGGCTCTGACACTAATTTTTGCTAAAGTAGCTTGTTGTCCAGCGTTGCGGCGTGATAAAAAACGGTCAATTTTTGGTGAGAAGCATTCCGAAGTCAATGATGCGAGAAAAAAAACCACTTTGGATGACCTCTTCAGTCACGCCGTTGACGTGAATTAATACCGGCCAGATGGAAAATTCTTTTTTAGTTTGTAGGCAGTTTAATTTTTCTTTAACTTGTTCTACCACTTCCATGCCTATTTTTTTCTTAGAAAATTTAATTTCACACAAATGTAATGAGTTATATTTTGTTTGGATGAGGTAATCGATTTGACAGCCAGGATGAGTTTTGGTTGCGCGCTGAAAAAAGGGATTATCCATAACGACATCGTCTGTCCGTAAATTAAGAAGTTGCTGGATGTTGCTACGATTGTTCAATACTAAATTTTCAAATTGCAAGCCCATAACCCCGTCCCAGCCAGGAGGACGCGTCAGTGCATTTTGTAAAATTTGATGCTGATGAGGTTCAATGACTTTGAGGTAAAAACGTAAATAATTATCTTGCAAACGAAAATGACTCAACTTACTAATCTCCCCATTATTTAAATTCCAAGTAAAGTCTTGCGAAACGTAACCTGTGGTGACTAAATCTTCCAAATAGGTGCTGATAGTTCCGCCTTTTTTCATATCGAGAGCATCGCTGATTTGATCAAGATTGGCCACGCCTTTCGCCAATCTCTCTACAATTTTTTGATAGGAAGTGCTTCTTTTTGAAAATAGATCTGAAAAAATATATTTAAATTCTTTAAATAAGATCCCTTCTCGTCTGAAGCATAACGCTTTAATATTCTCCTCAGCTGACCACTCTGGGTGTACTTCTTCTAAATATCTGGGGATTCCTCCAGTAATTGCTAAAATTTTAAATTTATCGTAAGCGCTGACTTGTCTTTTTGGTGAATCCCAAAATTGATTACAAACGGGTAATGGTAATTCTTCTAAAGTAAGATCAAGCGAGATACGTCCCAAAAATCCTGTACTACCTAAAATATTGCGATCTATCCAGGCTGACATTGATCCGCTCAGGATCATGATCAATTGTGGATTCTTTTTGAAAAGTGTATCCCATGCCGTCTTCAATTTACCAAGAAAAGTATCATCTTTACTGCCAATCCAATTAATTTCATCCAATACAATCAGTACTTTCCCTTCTCGGGTTCGATCAGCTAAGTGCCAAAAAAGGTCACTCCAATCATCTGCTTTTAAACTAGGTATATTAAATTGACGTTGCATTTGCTTGGCAAATTCTTCACGCTGCATTTGGGCAGTGATTCGTTCCTCCGGTGGGAGTCCAATCAGGGTATAACTTTTCTTTACTGATTTACTAAATTCTTCAGCCAACCGACTTTTACCAATTCTACGCCGACCTTTGATCACAACCAGACTGGCAGTTCGTTTAGACAACAAATCATGCAAAAATTGCATTTCGCGCTGACGGCCAAAAAAAGGGTCTTTTTGCTTCATAACTATAATATAACAATATTTTGTCACCAAATCAACAAAATCACAATTTGGTGACAAGATTATTACAGTAAAAATTGTCACCAAATTTAAAAAAATAAGATTTGGTGACAAAATATGAGCATAGCAAGTATGCTTCATTTTATCGTCTAATCGTCCAGTCATCCCAGCTCATGCGCCAATGCGCCATGCGACCGGGATACCCCCAGCCGTTATGGCGCATTGGTGGAGTGGTTTTGCAATTACAATAAGGAGATATCTGCGACTTGGGTAAAGAGGTGATGCAAACCGGCGAGCAGGGCTAGGCGGTTTTCACGTTTGGCTTTGTCGTCGACCATCACCATTACTTTATCAAAAAATAAATCCACGGGTTCTTTGAGAGAAGATAATTGGCTCAATGCTTCGGTGTAGTGGGATTGGGCATATAATTGATTGACGATTTTGGTTTGAGTTGCGAGTTGTTCCGCCAGCATGCGTTCAGCTTCATGTTCGAATAATTGCGCATCAATGCGTGTAGGCCATTGGTCGCCGGCCTGTTTTTTCAAAATATTGCTAACGCGTTTATTAGCGGCGGATAAAGCGGGTGCTTCTGGCAATTGCTGAAATTTTTCAACTGCCTGCACTCGTTTAGCAAAGTCCAATGGATCGGTGGCGCCGCTGGCTAATACGGCTTCAATTTGTTTGGCGCCAAAACCTAATTCTAAATACCAGGAATGTAAGCGATTAATCGTAAATTCGAGCGCCTGGTTAATCGCTTCCTGATTAGGCAGATGATGGGTATAAGCTTGTTGAGCGTGTTTAAATAATTGTTTTAAATCGAGACTTAACTTACCCTCAATCAAGATCCTGAGAATACCCAATGCGGCCCTGCGCAGGGCAAACGGATCTTTATCGCCGCTGGGCGCTTGGTTAATCCCAAATATTCCGATGAGGGTATCCAGACGGTCAGCCAGCGCTACAATTTTACCTGCGATGGATGTGGGTAATTGATCTCCGGAAAAGCGAGGGTAATAATGTTCTTTAATGGCTAGGGCGCAGTCTTCGCTGCAGCCATCATTTTTAGCGTAATAATAACCCATCACCCCTTGCAGACTGGGAAATTCTCCCACCATTTCGCTCAGCAAATCACATTTTGATAATTGAGCAGCTTGTTGGGCGGTGCTGGCGTCTACTTTTAATTCCGTGGCAATAATCCCGGCGAGTTTTACCAGACGTTCAGTTTTATGCGCTAAACTGCCCAGTTGTTTTTGAAATGTCATGTGTTCTAAATGCAGCAAACGGCTTTCTAGGCTATGGGCTAGATCATTTTTGTAAAAGAAAGCCGCGTCGGCTAAACGGGCATTCAAGACTCGTTCATTGCCGTGAACAACTAGTTTAGAATCTTTGCTTTCAATATTGCTAATCAAGACAAATAGCGGTTGTAACTGATTATGCTGATAAACAGGGAAATATTTTTGATTGACCTTCATTGAAGTTGTTAATACTTCAGCAGGCACTTTTAAATATTCGGGGTTAAAATGACCTAGTAATGCCACCGGCCATTCTACTAAAGAAGTCACCTCATTCAGTAAATCTTCGTCTTCAGGTACATTAAATTCTTTAGGAATTATTTGTTGGATCTGATTCCAGATGGTATTTTTACGTAAATCATAGTTAGCAATAATCGAACCTTGTTCCCGTAGAATCTGGGCATACTGTTTTGCCTCATGCAGGAGAATTTTATCGGGATGATGAAAACGATGGCCAAAAGTTTGATTGCTTGAGGTGATATCAAAAATTGTGAGTGGCGCCACCTCGGCGCCAAACAGACATAAAATCCAATGGACTGGGCGTGCAAAACTCTCGGTATGAGTGCCCCAGCGCATCGGTTTGGGGATTGGCAAAAATTGAATTGCTTGCCGCAAAATATCCGGCAAGATATCCAGGGTTTTTTGGCTGGGTTTTTCACTTTTGAAAAATAATCGA
This sequence comes from uncultured Pseudomonadota bacterium, assembly GCA_963697455.1. Classification (GTDB taxonomy): domain Bacteria; phylum Pseudomonadota; class Gammaproteobacteria; order Coxiellales; family Coxiellaceae; genus JAFEDN01. The sequence continues at coordinate 82,185 of CAVOOI010000034.1, forward strand.
TTATCTTTTTGGGCAAGCGCCGCAATCTCCACTCCACAAGATTTTGCGAAGCCTAGAGCTGCGGCTGTGGGTTGGCCATTGGAATCAAACGCTTTATCATAAGCTGGGCCCATCCGCTCAATCAGTTGGGGTGGTAATTGGGTTTTGACGTTTTCTACATAAACAGCAAGACGTCGTGGTGTCGCAAATGTTTGGGATAAAGGACTGTCGATTAAGCCGCATATTTTTAATTGAGCTAATAATTGTTGAGTTAAGTGGTCAGCTAAAAATTTAACGGCGTGAGTTGGCAACTCTTCGCAGCCGATTTCAAGTAGTAAATCTTGTCTATCCATGTTGTGCTCGAGAGAGTAATGGAAAACCTAAGCGTTCGCGTGATTCATAATAAGCTTGCGCGACAGCCTGTGCGAGTTTGCGAATTCGCAGCATAAAACGCTGACGTTCGGTCACCGCAATGGCGTGACGGGCATCGAGCAAATTAAATGTATGGGATGCTTTCAACACCATTTCATAAGCAGCTAAAGGCAGTTGCTCTACAACCAGGCGTGACGCTTCTTGTTCATAAACATCAAATTGTTTAAACAGTATTTCAACATTTGCGGACTGGAAATTATAAGCGGACATCTCGACTTCATTCTGATGAAACACATCCCGATAGGTAACCAGGCCCGTTGCGCCCTCTGTCCAGGTTAAATCGAATAAGTTGTCAACGCCTTGTAGAAACATAGCTAGCCGTTCGAGGCCGTAAGTCAGCTCTCCGCTGATAGGGTGGCAATCGAGTCCGCCGACTTGTTGAAAATAAGTAAATTGACTGATTTCCATGCCGTCTTGCCATACTTCCCAGCCTAGCCCCCAAGCGCCTAGAGTGGGGGATTCCCAATTGTCTTCTACAAAACGGATGTCATGTTCTAAGGTGTCAACCCCCAAATGGCGTAAGGAATTCAAATATAATTCTTGAATATTATCCGGTGAAGGTTTCAGCATCACTTGTAACTGATAATAATGTTGCACGCGGTTAGGGTTATCGCCGTAACGGCCGTCAGTGGGTCTCCGGGAGGGTTGTACGAAGATGGCTCGCCAAGGTTCTGGTCCAATGGCGCGTAAAAAAGTGCCGGGATGAAAAGTGCCCGCGCCAACTTCCATATCAAAGGGCTGTAAAACCACACAACCTTGCGCTGCCCAATAATGCTGGAGCTGCAAGATCATGTCTTGAAAGCTAATTTTTTTCATTTAATAGATTTACAACAATACCTACCGTACGAGGCAGGTATTGTTTCCAAATTTATGTCCTTTATTATTTTTTGGAAATATCGTCTATCGCTTTTCCAAATAAGTCTGCAGGAGCAGCGCCGGGAATAAAATCGAAGGCCGTCAATCCTTTGTTGCTCAGTACAAAACTTGGCGTACCTTGCAAGCTAAGCGCTTTGGCTAAATCATAATTGCTGGCGAGCTCTTGTTTGATGCTAGCTTCGCTGCTGTCTTTTTTCAATTGATCGACGTTTAAGCCTACAGATTTAGCAATTTCTGCTACTTTGGCTTCACTCAGCGGGCCGGAGGCATTAAATAATGCTTTATGAAATTCAGCATATTTGTTTTGTTTGACTGCGGCCAAAGCCATTTGCGCAGCGTAATTGGAGCCAGCGCCAAATATGGGAAATTCTTTGTAGATAATTTTGATATTGGGATTAGAAGCTAATATTTTATCGATAACCGGTTGCATCTCTTTGCAATGAACGCATTGATAATCAAAAAATTCAACCAATACCACGTTGCCATTGGAATTGCCGGCGGTAGGTGAAAGCGGATCATTGAATAATTTTTGTTTATTATTGGTGATGCCTTGCAAAGCTTGGGTTTTCGCTTTGGCCATTTCTTTACCTTGCAACGCCTGAGAAGCCTCGATTAAAACTTCAGGATTATTGACCAAATAATCATGGACGATTTTCTGAATCTCTTGCTGTTGATTTGCAGAAAAAGATCCAGTGTTGCTAACAGCGCCATAAGCGGCGGTTAGCAATGTAAGGCTAGATGCCAGGGCCACGATAGTGCCTGTAAGTTTTTTCATATTGACTCCTAGTAAAAGAAAACATTGAGCATTAGCTTAATCATACCACGGATATCCAGAGCTGATGCCCACTCCCTGGATTCCCTTATTTAATTATTGGCAATTGCTTCGCGCACTTTGCTGATAGCATTTTTTTCTAGTTGGCGAATTCTTTCAGCTGAAACATTATACTGCGCCGCCAGATCATGCAAGGTGGCTTTTTCATCGTTGAGCCAGCGCTGAGTGAGAATATTACGGCTGCGCTCATCCAGTTGATTTAAGGCTTGGTGCAAAGAGTCATGCCGTTGATCTTCCCAATTATGCTTCTCTAATAAATACCCGGGACTATAATTGAAGTCTTCAAGGTAATGCTCAGGCGCTCTATAGCCAGTATAATCCTCATCGCTGTCTATACCCTCAAAAGATTCGTCATAATTATTTAATCTTTCTTCCATTTGCCGGACATCTTTGGGGCTGACGCTTAATTCCGTGGCTACCGTTTCTATTTCGGTATTACTTAGCCAGGCCCGGTTTTTAGACAGTTTGCGCAAATTGAAAAATAGTTTACGCTGGGCTTTGGTGGTCGCTACTTTGACAATGCGCCAGTTTTTCAGTACAAATTCGTGGATTTCAGCTCTAATCCAATGGATCGCAAATGAAACCAAGCGGACGCCGACCTCGGGATTAAAGCGTTTGACGGCTTTCATCAGACCTATGTTGCCTTCTTGAATAAGGTCGGCTTGTTGTAGTCCGTAGCCATCATAGTTGCGGGCAATGCGCACCACTAAGCGTAAATGGCTCAACACCATTTTTCTTGCCGAATCTAAATCATTGTTTTTAATTAATTTATTTGCAAGGTCGAGTTCTTCTTCGGCAGTGAGCATAGGAATTTGATTTACCCAGTGGATATAACTGCTTAAGCTGCCGATAGGTAGAGATTGATCGATGCATTGTAATTGTTTATTCATAACCAGCTTCTCTTGGTGAGTTCTAAAGGTTGTAATATCTTAACATTTATTTAAAAAAACTACCAGCTGAAAAGAAGGAGCAACATAAATATTAGCAGTTTGATTTTGACAACTTTTTCCTACATAATGGACTCAGGCCAATGTGATTCCAACTTTTAAGGTTGGCAATATCTTAATAAATCAATAAATAGTGGAGACGTTTTCTATGTTTAAAAAATATAATTATTTTGTTTTCGCTGCGGGATTATTTTTTTCCGCTGGCATTTATGCAAGTCCGGCAAAAATCACAGTCAATGATGGAACCCCTATACACGAACTAGTATTTTCAGGAGGCGCCTATACCCCATCGACTCCTATCATTCAGGTCAGGGTCACTGAAGACAATGTAACGACTGATAACCCATTCCCAGATACGATTTTAGGTAAGGATGGCATTAACTTTAACTATATATATAACATCGCAACTATTGGCCAAAAAGCCAGTGTTTCGGCCTTCTTTTCCCAACCTCAAACAACTTCGAGTGTTGAAGTAAGTATGACCTTCGATAGCGCAGGGGCGCTACAACAGACGATATGCCACAATGACCCAGCCGCACCATTTTCCTTAGCGACTTGTACTGTGACAATGCTAAATGGAGTGGCAACGTTGAACATGTTTCTGCAATCATAAGATTGGCAATACTTAAAATCAATAAATACTGGAGACACTTTCTATGTTTAAAAAATCTAATTATTTTGTTTTCGCCGCAGGATTATTTTTTTCTGCCGCCATTTATGCAAGTCCGGCAAAAATCATCATCAATGATGGAACCCCCATACACGAACTAGTATTTTCAGGAAGTACAAATACCCCATCGACTCCCACCATTCAAGTCATTGTGACTGAAGACAATGTAACGACTGATAACCCATTCCCAAATACGATTGGAGGTAAGGATAATATTAACTATACATATAACATCGCAACTGCCGGCCAAAATGCAGGTGTTTGGGTCTTCTTTTCCAAACCTCAGACAACTGCGCCTGTTGAAGCGGGTATGTCCGTAGATAATACAGGAGCGCTACAACAGACGATCTGCGACATTGGCCTAAACGCACCATTTCTCTTAGATTGTACCGTGACAGTACAAAATGGAGTGGCAACGTTGAACATGCTTCTACAATCAAAATAAAGCTCAGAAACAGAAGTTAAGAGTCGCCTTCCCCCGCGAGACGCCAAGAGGTTTGCGGGGTTGGCACGGTTGGGCTTTATTACCGAGGATGGATTTGCTTCCATCTTATTCGTCATTTTCTTAGCTTTCGAAGAGCCGCGTTTAATAACTCACATCGCTGAGCTACTTTTTGGCTGGCCGCCTCTAGCGTATAGCCTTCATCCAACAGCTCCTTAATGAGGATGATTTTTTTGATTTCCGCGTAATTAAAGCGTCGCGTGGATGACGCGCATTCGCCTTCTGCGGGCTTGATAACCCCTTTTTGTTCCCAATACCGCAATTGGCGTTGGGGGATACCGGTGATTTCGGCGACTTCGCCGATGCCGACGATTAATTTTGACAGAAACTCATGGTCTTCCGTCAAGGTGCATATATTAATCGAAGAAGGCTCTGATTTTTTTATTTTTTCCATACGATTTTATTTATACCACATTGTTGACTTATTTTCATTATTTTGATAAATTTTACCTAAATTGTAATTTAATTACAATAAATGTCAAAAAAGGTAAACTAATTATGTCAAAAAAACACTTATGGGCGGCTATGGCGATGACCGCCGTACCACTCTCAGGATTAAGCATTGATATTTATGTGCCGTCACTGCCAGCCGTCACTCAATATTTTGGAGTGGATCAATCTCTGGTGCAGCTCACTATTAGTATTTATATGCTGGGTTTTGGTATAGCGCAGCTTTTCGCGGGCAGTATTGCGGACTGTATTGGACGCAAACAACCATTTATAGTCGCCATGGTGATTTATCTGCTGTCTTCGCTCTTAATACCGTTTTCAGAAAATATTTACGAATTATTAGCACTGAGATTTATACAAGGGTTTGCAATCGCCGTCGTCAGTGTGCCGATGCGCGCGGTGCTTTCAGATTTATTTACCGGCAAAGAATTTTATAAGATGATGAATTATATGACGCTGTGTTGGGCGATTGGCCCCATTATTGCCCCCGCAATTGGCGGCTATCTTCAACACTTTTTTGGCTGGCGCGCCTCATTTTATTTTTTAGCAATTTATGCTGCTGTCAGTTTGGTTTTAGTCGTATGGATTCTGCCTGAGACTTTGCAGGAAAAAAAATCTTTTTCCCCAAAACGAATCATGAATGATTACCGCACAATTATGACACATTTAGATTATCTCGGCGGTATTGTATGTTTAGGTGTGTTATGGTCGGTAGTGATTTTATTTAGTATTGTCGCGCCTTTTCTCATTCAAAATATTTTACATTATTCAGCCATTGAATTTGGCCACATGGCTTTGTTAATGGGATTGGCTTGGTTTTTAGGTAATATTACCAGCAGAATTTTAATTAACGTCCATTTTAAAATTAAAGTAAAATTTTGTCTCTGGGCGATGTTGATTAACTCATTAGTTATGGTAACCATCGCTTTTTGGCAAACCATTAACTTAATGGATTTGTTGATACAGACATTTATCATGATTTACTTAGGCGGGATTATTTTCCCCAATTATTTTGCCAGGAATATCTCTTGGTTTCCAAAAAACGCTGCAACCGCCAACGCATTAACCGGCGCTTTTATGACTATAATCGCCAGCACTAGTTCCGGAATCGGTTCATTATTAAAATCTAATTCGCAGTTACCGCTGACTGTCGCCTATGTGATTGTTATCGTTATTTGTATGATCGTCTATTCATTTACGGCACAAAAAGAAACGCTCCAGCGCGCTCCACTTCTTGATTGAAATCCACGCAAGCACCATTCGCTGCACGTCTAATTGAATAATAAATGAACTTGTTTGGCGTCGCTGGAGGTGGTATCATATGGCCCATGGAAAAAGTAAACATTGATTGGAATAATCTAAGTTTTCGGCTGACGCCAGCCAGAACTATGTATATAGCCAAAACTAACGCCGGTTGCGAGTGGGGAAGGGGGGAATTTGTTCCTTACGGACCCATTAGTCTCTCTCCAGCAGCGGGCGTTCTCAATTACGGCCAAGGGATCTTGGAAGGTCTAAAAGCATTTCGTACCGTTAATGGGGACGCGGTGGTGTTTAGGCCCCAGGAAAACGCAGTCCGTTTTGCCCATGGCGCAGAGCGCTTGTGCATTCCTCCGGTTTCAGAAGAGCGGTTTGTGGAAGTGATGATTGAGATTGTCCGCCAAAACCTGGATTACCTGCCGCCGGTTGGTTTAGGCAGTCTGTATCTACGGCCTTGTTTGTGGGGCACTGGAGAAATTTTGGGAATGGCGGCTGCTCCAGAATATACGTTTGCCGTTTATGTTTCCCCTGTCGGTAATTACTTCAAGAGTGGGGGGATTACCCCAGTAAAATTTGCGGTATGTGATACCTTCCATCGTTCGGCAGCTAGAGGAGTTGGCAGTATAAAATATATTGGTAATTATGCGCCGACCTTATTATCCACCACCCAAGCTAAAAACCAAGGTTTTGCCGGCAATATTTACTTAGACGCCATTCATGAACAATATGTAGAAGAAGCTGGGGTGGCCAATTTTTTCTGCGTTAAAGATAATAAACTGTATACTCCGCAGTTGACTGAATCCATTTTGCCGGGGGTTACCCGCGCCTCAGTGATTCAATTGGCTCGTGAGGAGCTTGGCTTAGAAGTGATAGAAACACGGCTTTCTATTGAAACTGTATTAGAAGCCGATGAATGTTTCTGTAGCGGTACAGCGGCTGTGATTACCCCGATTGGTTCAATCACCTATAAAAACCAGGAAGTGGTATTCGGTCAATTTGGTAATGGAGTGCGCACCCGTCAAATTTATGATTCGCTAGTTAAAATCCAACAAGGTTTAGCGCCAGACCGGTTTGGCTGGTTGGTAAAAGTACCGTAACGTTTGAGTTTAGCCATGTATATTCACTGTGATGAAGAGTTGATTACTCAGTTTGACCCGGCTAATGAATTACGAGATCCGCAGGGGGCAGACCATTGCTCCGCTGTTTTTAGTAACTGGCATGCGAGTATCGTTAAAGTATTGGGTCGTCAATTTTTATTGACAGTGCATACTAAAAGCTTATATTCAGCTTTGGATTTAATGGATTATGTCAACCCGCCGTTAGTGGCGCAAATGGTCCATAATTTGCGTGGCAAGATTCTAGAAATGCTCACTGAACATTATTATCTAACTGATTATCAAGAAACAGGGATTACTCAACCCTTCAAAAACATTACCCTCGGTCCCGTGGATGACAGACGAATGGCGCGGATTACTCAAGGCATAGTGTTAGCCTATCAGAAGCGATTTTTATACGCACGGAATGAAAGCGCTAACGGTGAAGTGCGTTTATGGGAATTGGAAGACGATTTGAACAACACTCCCCGCCGAAATTTAGGCGGCGCGACTCCAGCAGAAATTTTGCGGCAACTGGTTTGGTCTGGGGTGAATTAACTGCGAGACTCCACAGTGGCGCTTCCCACTTAGCCTTACTTTGCTGGATTTTTTTATCATCAGATACTAAGCTTTTAAAGATATAAAAAGTAATTTAGGATAAAAAGGAGAAAATGTATGAAACGTACTTATTCAATGATTGGATTACTAATATTATTATCTTTCGCTCTCCCAGGATGCACCGGCAATCGTACCGCTAACACAGTAGTTGGCGCGGGCGCTGGCGCGGCCGGCGGGGCATTAGTGGGTAGCGCAGTGGGCGGAACTACTGGTGCGGTCGTAGGTGGCGTAGCGGGAGCGGCCGGCGGTGCTTACGTGGGTAGCCAATCCGGTTACTAAAAAATTTAAGGAGCCCCGCCGAAATGGCGGGTTTTTATTAAGAAAAAATAAAGGGTTGTTATGAGTGTATTAATCACGATTATTGTTATTTTGGCGATCATCGCTATTGCTGGAGTTGGAATATATAATGTTTTAATTGCTTTGATCGAAGCCGTGCGCAATAACGAGCGGCAAATTGATATTCAATTAGATCGACGCTATAAAGTGTTTGAGTCTTTGATTAATGTGGTTAAAAACTACATGGATTATGAGAAGTCTACTTTAAAAGATGTCGTAGCGTTACGTAATCAAGCGATTGCAGCTAAGACCCAAGGCGATACCGCCGGTTCCATGGCAGCTGAAAACAAAATTTCCGGAATATTGTCGGGCTTAAACGTGGTATTCGAACAGTATCCTAACTTAAAAGCAAATCAAAATGCGCTGCAATTACAAGAAGAAATTGTGAATACGGAAAATAAACTCGCATTTTCCAAGCAAGCCTACAATGACAGCGTAGAACGTTATAATGCTAAGAAAAAATCATTTTTCCAATCAATGGTTGTCGCTACATTCCCCAAAAAATTAGATTTTGATTTTCCTTATTGGAATTTAGGCGGCGCGGATAAAATTAAAGAACGCGAGGATTACACCGTAAAAATGTAAGGTATTATGAATGGCTAACCTTTCCAAAGATTTTCATACCCACACCGCTGATTGGCGGCAGTCATTACGCTCCAATCAGCGCCGAACCTTTATGGTGATTAGCACTTTCGTTTTAGTGTACATTGCGTTAGGGTTTTTAATTGATTTATATATCAACTCAGAAAAATATCCACAAGCTTCGTTGGCGTTGATTAGCAAAGCATTACTGACCTTACAATTAATCCCGTATGCGACTATCATTACCGCAGCAGTTGCAATGATTTCTTTATGGGTAACCTACGCCTTCGCGGATAAATTAATGTTACTTGGCACAGAGTATCACGAGGTCACTGCGAACAATGCGCAAACTCTTTTAGAAAAGCAGTTATACAATACGGTTGAAGAAATGCAAGTGGCTGCCGGATTACGATATATGCCGCGAGTTTTTATTATTGAAGCCGACTATATGAATGCGTTTGCCAGCGGTTACAGTGAAAAATCGGCGATGATTGCAATTACCCGCGGATTATTAGAGAAATTAGACCGGCCAGAAATACAAGCGGTGATGGCGCATGAGCTCAGCCACATCCGGCATTTGGATATCAAACTTACTTTAACCGCTTCGGTTTTAGCAAATTTAACCCTAATCATAATTGATATTTGTTTTTATGGAGTCTTATTCGGCGGTGGCCGGCGCGGTGGCCGCGATCGTGAAGGCACTAATGTGTTATTTATAATAATTATAATTTTACGCTACCTATTGCCGTTGATTACCGTGTTGTTAATGTTATTCTTAAGTCGCACGCGTGAATATATGGCTGATGCTGGAGCAGTTGAATTAATGCGTGATAATGAACCGCTAGGCCGGGCATTATTAAAAATCCAAGGTGATTACGACACCCATCAAGCCAAATATGCTGCAGAATATAGCAGCACTCCCCATGAGCAAGTCCGCCGCGAAGCTTATATTTTCGATCCTACCACTGCAGGCATTAGCGCCAAGCAAGCGACCAGCGATTTTTTCTCCACCCACCCAAATATGGCTAAACGTCTCGCCGCAATTGGTTTTAAGCCTAAATAAATTAGCACTTTTTATTGCTGATTAAAATTTTATTGGCTTCTTGTTCTGCGGACTGCTTGAGATCCATTCTGCTATTTTCTAGATTTTGATAATAAAGAAATAAAGCTAATTTTTCTGAATCAGGAGCAGCTTGATGGTCTAAAGGATGTCCTTGGCCAGTGAGTAACCAGTTAATTGAAATATCTAGGGTATGGGTGTAACAAATAATATCACTCGCTTTGACTTCATAATCCCCACGTTCATGGGCGCGATAGGTAGTGATTGCCGTTCCACAAGTCTGAGCTAAAGCGCTGCGGCTTTTATATCCCCGCGCCATTCGTGCAATTTTTAACCTATTTGGTATTGAATCGGACAATACTTTTAAATTAATACGATCGTTCATATATTGACGAAGCCTGTAATTTCAGTTATGTTAAGCGCTCAGCTGGATATTTCATACCTCGGCTGAGAGCCGCCTTGTTTTTCCCGGGGTTGGCTAAAGCTCGATGGTGAAGTAGTCTTAGCTTTTGTAAGGATACACAAAGGAATCGCCGATTAACAGGCGTTAAAGGGGTATAACCATGTATATGCATTTTAGTTTAAAGGTTCAGCAACTCATTTTTGACGAACGAGGATTAATATTTTTAGTCCAGCGGTTAGATAATAAGGAATGTTCATACCATCCAGTAGCTGAATTATTCAGTGATGACAAATTGTTGGCCGAGTTCAGCCAAAATGATGTGCGGCTAATTAGCTATTTTGCCGCAGTAGAAGAACATGACTTAGACCGGGCCTTTTTGAATAAACTCCACAGTAAGACGGCTAGCAGCGGTTCTCGCTGAAGCAAGAACGGTTTGCTGGCTACACTTCTTCAGGGGTTTGCAAGTATTGCTGAACGGAAAGCCAGGAGCCGATAAAGCCTAGTGCTGCGCAAGCTGCAATAATAGCCAGTCCCGCTGAATAGGATAAACTGTGGAGCTGCCAATGATTATTATAGCTGGCGGCTAAATCTTGAGCCGGCGCCTGCAGCCAAAAAAATAAAATACTGACTAATATCCAAGCAATTAAACCACCCAATAAGCCATATAGGGCGCCTCGATACAGCATGGGGCGGCGAATAAACCCCGCGGTGGCGCCCACTAATTTCAAGACCATAATTTCCTGGCGATGACTTTGAGTGGCCATACGCATGGTGTTGCCGACGATAAGGGCAACGCCAATCCCAAACAGCGCCATTAAGCCGTAAGTAATTCGTTCACCCAGCGTCATGAGTTCGTAAAGGCGCTTAATCCAAAGGGTGTCTAATTGCCCGGCATCGACATTCGGTAGTTGTTTCAGTGAAGAGAGTAGATTTTGAAGGTCTGCGGATGACTGAAAATGAATTCGCGGAGTAATCACAATAATTCCCGGCAAAGGGTTTTCGGGAAGAGCGCGTAATGCCGCCAGCAATTCAGTTTGCTGCTGAAATTCCTGCAGTCCTTGCTGAGGCGAAATATATTTCACCTGAGCAACGTCACTGCGTTGCTGCAATTGTTTCATTAACGCGGCAGCTTGCTGATCATTCACCTGCGGTTGCAAATACAACGAAATGGTTGGATTGTTGTCCCACTGCTTCGCTAACTGATGACCATTTTGCAGCAATGCATAAAATCCGGCTGGAAAAGCCATTGCGATCCCAATCACCAGCAAGGTCATGAGGCTGGCGATCGGAGCGCGCAACAGTTCACCTAATCCAAATAAAAATGCCCGCAGATGATTTTCTAACCAATGGTGTACTAAGCGCCTCATGCAGTGACCTTAGCAGGGCTGTCCAGCAAATGCCCATCTTTAAGTTTTAGAATAGGGTGGTTGAGCATGGCGATCATGCTTAAATCGTGAGTGGCAATTAAGACAGTCACTCCAACTTGATGGAACGCTTCAAATAACCGCATGATTTCAAGGGATAAATGAGGATCTAGATTGCCGGTTGGTTCATCCGCCAATAAAATTTCTGGTTTATTGACTACTGCGCGAGCAATACTGATACGCTGTTGTTCACCACTGGATAATCCGAGGGGAAATAGTTTCTCCTTATCGAGCAGGCCGACTTTTTCCAGTGCCGCGCGGACTCGACGCTGAATCTCCGCATAAGAATAACCGCTGACTTGTAACGGCAGAGCTATATTTTCAAACACGGTGCGGTCAGTCAGCAACAATGGATTTTGAAAAATCACGCCGATGCGGCGGCGCAAATACGGAACGTGTCTGGTTGATAATTTCTCGAGGTTTTTATTATTTAAAAAAACTTGTCCGCGAGTCGGTTGCTCCATGCGCATAATTAATTTAAGCAAGGTAGTCTTGCCGGCGCCGGAATGCCCCGTTAAAAATGCCATTTTGCCTTTGCCTAATTCAAAGTTAACATTGGTCAACGCCTGATGGCCGTTAGCATAAATCTTATTAACATTGTTAAATCGAATCATATTAATCAGTATAACAAGAAGCTTATATAGGGTATACTCTTTTGGATTTTGAAATCCAGGAATCTGCAGATGTTTAAAATGTATAAAAAGATCTTAGCGTTTGGTTGCGGAATGCTCGGGGCTGGCATATCTCAAAGTGCATTGGCTGACCACCAATTTATTTATGCGGGTCTGATGCCTACTTACTCCGTCACTCAATTTGATTGGAAAAATGTGAGCACTAGTCCTAACCTTAATCCCGCTACGAATGGCCAGACTATCCTTGATCAAACCAGCAGCAATACCCAAATTGGCGCGTTTATCGGCTATGGAGTGCTGATTGATAAAGTGTACTTGGGAGTAGAAGGCGCCGCGCAATTTGGAGATCGTAAGGCAACCAGTCAGACTCGTGATCCCAATACCCAACAAGCGCTTAACAACACCGTGACTATGAGCGATATTTACATCGTTGATTTTCGCCCGGGCTATGTGCTGAATGATAAAAATACCATGATTTATGGCATTTTAGGTTTAAATATGGCTAGTTTTAACGCAAATCAGCAAAACGATAATGGAGATTTCGTAGAGAGTAGTGGTTCTATCCGGAAAAACGGGATTAGATTAGGGTTAGGCTATAATTTAGGCCTTGGCCGTCATTTCATGGCGCGGGCTGAATATGCGTTTACTAAGTTTTCTGATTTTCAATATACCAATACTTTCTTCAATGGCGCTGAAACCCAAACCTGTAGTTTAAATCCATATAGCAATGAGGTAAGTCTGGGTTTGTCAGTGGTATTTAACGTTTAATTTCATTCTTGAAATAATGCGTCGACAAATTCTTTGGCGTTGAACGGTTTAAGATCATCCAATTGCTCGCCCACTCCGATAAAGCGAATCGGCAGTTTCATTTTGTGGGTGATAGCGAATATCATTCCACCTTTGGCGGTTCCATCGAGTTTGGTTAAGCACAAACCGGTCAAGCCGAGCGCTTGATGGAATTGTTCTGCTTGTCGTAGGGCATTTTGACCCACTCCAGCGTCAATCACTAGCATCACCTCGTGCGGTGCGGCGGGATTAATCTTCCCTAATACCCGCTTGATTTTAGCTAATTCCGCCATTAACGGTTCTTGGGTATGTAGCCGCCCGGCAGTATCAGCAATGAGTAAGTCATAATGTTTAGCATTGGCGGCCTGCATCGCATCAAAAATAACCGAGGCGCTATCCGCTCCCTGATGTTGAGCGATGACGGGGACTTGATTGCGATCACCCCATATTTGTAATTGTTCTATGGCGGCGGCGCGGAATGTATCCCCAGCGGCGAGCATGACGCGCTTATGTTGTTGTTGATAGTAATGACAAATTTTAGCCGTACTGGTGGTTTTTCCCGATCCATTAATCCCTACCATTAAAATAACAAAAGGTTGACCTTGAATATTGAGCGGTTGATCAAAAGGCGCTAACAACCCTTCGAGCTGATTTTTTAATGCAGTGATTAAGCGCTGTGGATCATTTAATTCATTACGGGCCACCTGCTCAGTGAGTTGCTTCAGTATTTGCTCGGTCACTTCTACGCCCATATCGGCCAGAAGCAATTGCGCTTCCAAATCACGTAATAAATTGGCATCAATTTGTTTTTTGCCCAATACCAGATTAGCCAAGCTATCCGTGAACACGCGGCGGGTGCGTTTTAATCCGGCATTTAAGCGCGTAAGCCAGCCTTCCTTTGGGATACTGGCATTTTCTGCAGGCTGTTTATTTTTTAAAAAATCAAACATATTGTACTCACGGTAAGAATTCTTGGCTGAAACTGGTATAATCTTAGATATTATTATTGTAAAGGAATCTGAGCATGACATCCACCGAAGCTATGAAACAGGCCGCCGCCTTGGCAGCATTAGATGCTGTGGAAAGCGGTAGCATCATTGGAGTAGGGACGGGTTCGACCGTGAAATATTTTATTGAGGGCTTGGCCAAAATCAAACATAAAGTTGATGGCGCTGTCGCTAGTTCAGCGCAGACTGAAAAATTACTACGGGCCCAGGGTATTACGATTTACGACTTAAATGAAGTGAGCAGTTTGCCGTTGTATGTTGATGGCGCGGATGAGTTTAATGATTATCTTTCTCTGATCAAAGGCGGTGGCGCCGCGCTCACGCGTGAGAAAATTATCGCCGCAGTGGCGGATTATTTTTTATGCATCGTTGATCACACCAAACAAGTCAAAACATTAGGTCAATGCCCGCTGCCTGTGGAGGTGATTCCAATGGCGCGCAGCTATGTCGCCCGGCAAATTGTAAAATTAGGTGGCGATCCAGTGTATCGTGAAGGGGTAAAGACCGATAATGGCAATGTGATCCTCGATATTTATAATCTCAACATAGCTAAACCTATCGATCTAGAGATCCAGCTCAATCAAATTGTGGGCATCGTGACCAGCGGTTTATTCGCAAAACGCGGAGCCGATTGTGTTTTGATGGGAACGCAGACCGGCGTGGAAAAATTAATCAGCAAAGCCAGCGATTCCCGCTGAAGCAGGAACTCCTGCCTATACGAACAATGCGGGTTGATAAATAATTTCCTACAACGTATAATGCTATTTGCTTAGGGGGAAAATAATTTTCATTCAACGGAGGAAAAAAAATGCTTGTATTAACTCGTTCAATAGGCGAACGCCTAATTATTGGTAATGGAGAAGTTTGTCTTCACGTCTTAGAGGTGAGGGGCAATCAGGTGCGTTTAGGGATTGATGCTCCCCGGCACATTTCTGTCCATCGCGAAGAAATTTTTCGCCGCATAGCCGCTAATGGCCAGCTCGACTCGGAGCCGTCCATGCTCACAGAAAACCTGCCTGAAGAAGTAGTAGAATAAAACCGGGAATTTAGGGTAATGCATTGAATTTAGTGCGAAACCTCCCGCTTTGCAGAACTTCCTGAGATTTTCGCGCTATACTTATATAAGAGATAGAAAAAAATTAAGTGATGGGGGTGTCTATGCAACAACCGTTACAAATTACCTTTCGGGATATTGATCATTCAGAGGCGGTAGAATCCCGAATTCGGGAGAAAATCGCCAAATTAGACCAGGTTTATAATCATATTATTTCTTGTAAAGTTGTGGTTGAACTGGTCCAAAAACATCAACACCAAGGCAAATTAAATAAAGTATCCATTTATGCTAATGTGCCGGGAAAAGAGTTGATGGTTTCTAATCATCCAAATGAAAATCTATATTTAGCCATTCAGGGATCTATAGATAGCATGCGCGAGCAATTAGATGAGCACCGTCGGCGTCAATATGGAGACACTAAGGACCACGGCGAACGTCTAAACGGAGAAATTGTCCGTTTAATGGAAGAGGATAGCTATGGTTTTATTGTGGATGAGCAAGAAAATGAGTATTATTTCAATCTAACTCATTTGGTGGATATTAAGTTTCACCAATTGCACATCGGTGATAAAATTCGTTTTTTACCTGCAGTTGGCAACGAAGGCTTACAGGCGAGACGGATTTCAATGCCGAAAAGATTTAGAGAATTGCATCATGAGTTCCTGCCAAAGGGACTGGAATCGCGAGAATCGCATTATGGTTGAGGCGCAACCGCCTGCAGAATTATTGATTCAAGCGCAACGCGCACTTAAGTGCGCGTATGCGCCTTATTCGAAATTTGCCGTAGGAGCTAGTTTACGCGCCGCTAATGGTCAATTATTTAGCGGCTGCAATGTTGAAAATGCTTCCTACGGCTTAACTTTATGTGCTGAAGCAGGCGCTTTAACCGCTTTGATTCAAGCTGGTCAGAAGCATTGGTCAGATATACTGATTATTTCTTCTGGTCAGGAACTTTGTTTTCCCTGTGGCGCATGCCGTCAGCGATTATTCGAATTTGCCTTACCCAGTAGTGTATTGCATATTTGCACTTTTGCTGGAGATTATAAGTCTGTCAGCATGAGAGAATTATTTCCATTTCCATTTGGAACCTTTAATTTGGAGTCATCATGACACAAGCAGCTCGCCTTGCCGCAAAAACTATTCATTCAAGTATGCCGGATTGCGCTCCGGAGTTTGGCATTATCTTAGGTTCGGGACTGGGCGCATTAACCCAACAATTAACTGAATCGAGAATTTTTCCTTATCAAGATTTAGCTGGGTTTCCCACGGGCTTGATTGAAGGCCAGCAAGCTGAATTGGCCGTCGGACGCCTCAATCAGACGCCGGTAGCCTGTTTACAGGGGCGGGCTCATTATTATGAAGGCCGTGATTCAAGCCAAATCCTCACTTACGTCAGGACTTTAAAATTACTAGGCTGTCATACTGTGATTATTACCGGCGCGGTGGGGTCCTTACGCGCAGAAATTAATCCTGGGCAATTAGTATTGCTGAAAGATCACATTAATTTTCAAGGCATAAATCCTCTAGTAGGAGTCAATGATCCTGAATTTGGAGTGCGTTTTCCTGATATGAGCGACGTATATGATCGCTCCTGGCGTCAACAGATAGCAAAGGTGGGCCATGATCTCTCCATTCCTTTAATGGAAAGTGTGTATATTAGCGTGTTAGGGCCGTCTTTTGAAACGCCTTCAGAAATCAGAATGTTCCGGGAATTTGGGGCTGATGTAATTGGAATGTCGGTGGTCCCAGAAGTCATCGCCGCACGCCATTGTGGATTACGCGTGATTGGTTTGGGAGTGGTCACCAATTTAGCATCCGGTTTAAGCACTACTCCGCAATCTCATGAAGAAACCTTATTAACCGCCCGCCAATCGACTGGCAACATGGTCCGGCTGATTCAGGGCTTTATGTCTGTTAATCACTTGGTTGGCAGTTAAGGTGCAAGGAAAGAAAGACTAAGGAGACAAAAATTGAATAAAAAAAATATATTCGTGAAGGCCAGTTTTTTTATTTTAGGCAATGTAATTACCCTACAATCTTTTGGGTTGGGGATTTATTTACAAAATAACGATCCAAATTTATGTATGTTTGTAAGTGCTACGTTGGCATCGAAAGATAAAAATTTATCAGTTCCAGCTGGCAGCTTAGGTTATATTGACTATTATAGTGATCTCGGACTAAATCCAGGAGTAAATCCACCGCATCAAGTTGCAGTTTGGATAACGCAATATGATCAAGGGCCGGTCTGTGGCGGGAATAGTAAGATTTTTGGTACGTATACACTTACAGTTTATCAAGATGGCACTGCTTCTTCTAAAAGTGAAGGCTGTGTTACGGGCGATTGCAGCAAGATTACTTTCGGCACATATAACGATGGATATAATCCGTTTAACCCACTGTATTCGATATCTAAATAAAGAGGGGGGTCAGGCCTGACACATTGACAATTTATTCTTTAATTTTCGAAAACTGTCAATCTGTCAGGCCTGACCCTCTTTAGTATTGCTAGCTAAGGGTAGGCCCGCTGATGCTGCCATGATCCTGAAGGAGAGCGGTGATACTGAAAGCGGTCGTGTAATCGGTTTTCGCGGCCTTGCCAAAATTCAAAGCGTTCCGGTTTGACCAAATATCCACCCCAATAGTCAGGGCGAGGCACCATGTTTTCGGCGCTGGAATATTCAGCACATAACAAGTTATATTTGCTTTGCAAATCTTCGGCTTGGTTTAGGGGTTGGCTTTGTTTGGATGCTAGCGAAGCGATTTGGGCGGATTTAGGTCGACTATGAAAATAAAGTTCCGATTGTTCAGGAGAAATTTTTTCAGCAATTCCTTCGATCCGAACTTGACGTTCCAGCGCTTCCCACCAAAATAACAAAGAAACTGCGGGATTGTGAGAGATCTCATCGCCTTTACGGCTCTTATAATTAGTATAAAAAATAAAACCTTGCGGGGTGTACTCTTTCAATAAAACAATGCGGGCGGAAGGCTGGTTTTGAAGTGAAGTAGTCGCCAGCACCATTGAATTCACTAATTTTGTGGGCATCGCTGCGCAGGCCTCGCGAAACCATTCATCAAACTGAATGAATGGGTCGGAGTTTACCTGGGTCAATTGGCCGTATAGATACTCTTTATTAATTTTGATCGGTGAACTAATGCTAACCTCTCCTTTAGAGTGAGCTATTTAAGTGTTTTGCAAATTCTTGCGAGTAAGTTAAATGTAACTCGGTGCCAACATTGTTAATAAAGGACTGCAGAAATGAGGGTTTAATACTATAATCATGATAATATTTAGTATTAAATTCTTGTTGCAGCGCATCCCATAAATTGAGATTATCATCAGCGAGGCCTAATTTGACGGCTTCCGCTCCACTCCAAAAGTCGCCGGAGAATAATTCCTTCTGATCCCCTTTCAGTTTGCCTTGACGTCCCGCGAGAACGTCGTCAATAAAACTTTGATGAACTTGATCCAGCACGGTTTTTACTTTGGTCACGTCTGCTGGGTTAAGCGGCTCAAAAGGGTCTAAGCGGTCTTTATTTTCGCCGGCAGTAAAGACACGGCGTTGAACCCCGATTTTAGCGATGGCCTCGTTCGCCCCAAAACCTTCCATAATAACGCCAATGGAACCGGTTAATGTATCTTTATTGACAAAAATTTTATCGCCGGCAGTGGCCACTAAATAAGACCCAGAGGCCAACGCGTCTTCGCCAACGACGATGACTTTTTTCTTATATTGTTGTTTCAGCGCCATGATTTTATCATGAATAATCGATGCTTGAACGGGACTACCTCCGGGTGAATTAATGACTAAGACTACCCCTTTAGCATCCTTGTCGGAAAATGCATCGTTCAATTGCGGCACCATTTTTTCGGCTGAAAAGTCGGTTCCTGGCATAATAATCCCAGTCATCCGGACTAAGGCAACATAAGGTTGACCAGTGCTGGCGTCGGATTTGCTGCTGACACCGAAGCCGAACGCAAAAAATAATAAGGTGAGAAAAAGTAGAAACACAATCATATATCCCACCCAGCGGATATTGCGCCAGCGTCTTTCCCGGCGGCGGTCTGCTAATAGTTCATTAGCTAAATTTTCATCTCTCATTCTCTTACCCTTATAACTAAGACATCACATTGCGCTCGATGTAAAATGGCATTAGCGCGCGAACCCAATAAAAGATCAAAACCATGGTGGCCATGTGTTCCAACCACAATCAAATCAGCATGGAGGGACTCGGCCAGATCGGTGACTGCAAGCTTGACCGAACCGCTTTCCAAATATTGTTGGTTAGAGGGAATTCCAAATTTTTCACCCAATTTCTGCAGTTCTCTCTGCACCTCATGTTCTAAAGATTGCTCTAAGTTAACGTCCACTGGAATTGAAAATTCTCCACCATATGCAATTGGAGAATGCTCCATGACATGGATCATGCTCAACAATGCCTTGCTTTCCTGCGCAATGCCTTTGGCTTGAGCCAATACTTGATCAGTGACGGGCGATAAGTCTACTGCGACTAGTACATGTTTATAATTTAACATGTCAACTTCCTTATTTTAAGAAACTAAAAACTCTTAAGGGAAAAAATTCCAAATTGGTAATTGGAACAGTTCAACTCCCATTCCCTAATATATTACTAATTTTTACAAAATTTTCCACTGTTATTTGCTCTGCACGCCAACGAGGATCAATATTTAGGCTTTCTAAGGCTGAAGCTGTTATAAATTTGTGCAAACTATTGGCTAGGGTTTTTCGCCGATAACAGAAAGCCTCTTTCACCAGTGCAGTGAATAAATTGAAATCTTGAGCTTTAAATGGAGGAATCGCGTGGGGCACGAACCGGGCAAAAGCGGATTGGACTCGTGGGGGAGGTGAGAAAGCATGAGCATCTACAGTGAACAGCAAAGTGATGGCGCAGTGATACTGGGCCATGACGCTGAGCCTGCCATAATGATGGTTGCCAGGAGCAGCGACCAGCCGCTCGACCACTTCTTTTTGGAGAAGAAAATGCATGTCTTTGATTTGTGAGCTCCACGCAAACAACTTGAATAGCAGAACCGAAGTAATATTATAGGGAAGATTACCTACTATGCGCTGAGATTGTGCTAGTAGAGTTTGCCAGTCAAAATGCAAAACATCCGCATTGTAAATGGTTAAATTATCGGCCTTCGCATATTTTGTCTCCAAGTAGGCTGCCAAGTCGCGATCGATTTCGATCGCATCCAGATGTTTTACGCGTGGCAGCAAAAATTGCGTCAACGCACCTTTTCCAGGGCCGATTTCAATCAGTGAATCATCCGGAGCAAGCCCAATAGCTTCTGCAATCTGTTCTAAGACAGTCTGATCGGTTAAAAAGTGTTGCCCAAAGCGCTTACGAGGACGAAAATGAGGTTTCATATTGTTAGTACTTGCGCGAGTTTAACGGCGCATAGCAAACTGGAAAATTCAGCTTTGCCGGTTCCGGCTAGTTCTAAGGCCGTGCCATGATCGACTGAAGTGCGGATAATCGGCAGTCCCAGGGTAACATTGACCGCAGAACTAAAACTTTGTGCCTTAATAACCGGTAACCCCTGATCGTGATACATTGCCAACACTACATCGCACTGAGCTAGGGCGGCGGGGGTGAACGCCGTATCGGCCGGTAACGGTCCACGCACAGTATAACCGGCGGTGCGTAATTGAGTTAGCGCGGGGGTAATGATGTCCAATTCTTCGCGTCCTAAATAACCATTTTCACCTGCATGAGGATTCAAGCCGCAAACTGCAATGCGAGGTTGCGGCATTCCAAAACTCTGTTGCATATCCTGATGAATGATTTTAATCACCGCCTGAATTTTTTCAATGCTGATGGCAGCTGGAACGGCGGCTAAAGGAATATGAGTGGTTAATAATGCCACTCGTAATGATTCGGATACCAAGAGCATCACTGGCAAGGCGCTGTGGGTGAGGGCTGCTAAAAATTCAGTATGGCCGGTAAAATTAATCCCAGCTTGATTAATCACGCCTTTATGGACTGGGCCAGTAATTAACGCATGAAACTCTTGACGTAGGCAAGCTGCAGTTGCCTGAGTTAAACAATTCAACACATAATGTGCATTTTTTGGATTTAAAATACCCGGTTCGCAATCAGTGGCCAATGGTACATGCCATAACTGCAGAGTTTTCGGCAGTTTTATGTTTAATTGCTGCGCGCGAGCGCGCATTAAATTTTCATCTGCTACCACTACTAGAGGTAAATCGGGACGCGCAGCAATCATTTGCAAAACAATGTCTGGCCCAATTCCCGCCGGCTCTCCCGGAGTGATGACAACGGTTTTCATTAAGGCATAATCTGAATGTAAGCCTGATTCCGCGCTTTTTCGATAGCAGTTTTTACTGCGATTTCATATTTTTGCCTAAAAACAAGCTGACGAATTTGGTCGTCGGTTAAGTTTTGATTCGGGTTGCGTGCTTCTAATATTTGCAACACATGGTAACCGTTAGGCGCGAGCAAGGGTTGCGAAGCATTTTTCAGAGACATAGTAGGCAATTGTTCAGCAAATATAGAGGGTAGATTATCTTTATTGCGCCATCCTAAGTCTCGATAGGCTGGAGTAACTTTGTCAGGGGTGACGCCACTATTCAATTGCTGTTGAGCGGCTTTCGCCATCGCCAGTGCATGTTCTTTATCTTGCGCATTTGGCTTCTCGGGAAGCGGGAAGAAAAAATCTGCAATTCGGTATTCTTGGGCTCCGGCGGGTGCTGTATTTTTATAAGCTTGGATGTCCTCATCTGTCACTTTAACTTCGCCACCGACCATTTGCTGTTGCAATTTATTAATGGCCAGTTGTTCGCTTAATTTTTTACGAAACTCCATATAGCCGAGATGTTGCAAGGTCAACTGAGTTTTAAGCTGATCGGTAGTGAGGTGGTGGCTTTGAGCAATTTGATCAATGGTCTGATCTATTTCTTCATCAGTGGGTTTAATTTGATTACGGATTGCCATTTGTAATTGTAAACGGTAAAGGATGAGTTGTTCGAGGGCGGATTGACGTAATTTATCCGCGGGGGGAATTGGAATATTATTAGCAGTCAACTGCTGTTTTAGTTGGTCAATGGCGATATCCAAATCGCTTTCGCTGATAATTTCATCGTTGACGATTGCGGCAATGCGGTTCAACGGTACAGTGGATTCTGGCGTCAATGGCTGAGTAATGGCCGGCTTTGGCTGGGCTAAACTGACTTCGCCGTAAAGCATAGAAAAAGCTGTCAATAAACATAATATTTTTTTAATCATTGCTGATAATTCCTCACTATGGATCAAACCTCAAAAGTATACCATTATTTAAAAGGGTCGGCGAAACCGCTGAGAGTATCGCTTAATAGGCTAGAAGGACTGGTGCCGATAGTGCCTAAACTCTTTAATTGCAGTTGCACATAATAAGAATTCTTGAAAATGTTTTCAGGGCCGCCATTCTCATTGGTGTCTTGTTTCTGAAAACTTCGGGAAGCAATGACGCGGAAAGTCCAGCAGCAAGTATCGTATTGCAAGCCGCCGTAAAAGCTGTCAGGACGTTCTTTGCTGATATTATAT
This sequence comes from uncultured Pseudomonadota bacterium, assembly GCA_963697455.1. Taxonomy (GTDB): domain Bacteria; phylum Pseudomonadota; class Gammaproteobacteria; order Coxiellales; family Coxiellaceae; genus JAFEDN01. Next base: position 104,692 of record CAVOOI010000034.1, read on the forward strand.
TGACCAAACCCCAATTCACTCCAATGGTCAGTGAGCGGCCAAGCCGCGCCGGCATTGATCAAATTGGTGCTATTACTGAAACCAAAGGAGTCCGTGACATCGTCGAAATTTTGTTCGCGGACATACTGGTAATTCAAGGTGAATACATAAATTTGATTGCGATTATAATCAATGCCGATTTCCGCATTATTGGTGGCGCCTAAAGAGCTGTCATAAGCATAACTGGCGGTAGTGGCCCAATCTTTCCAGGGATAATAAGTTAACTGTCCGACCAACGGGGTGAGGTGAGCATTGGGAGAAATGAATTCATAAGTACTGGTAGTACAATTGGTCGGGTCTAAACACACTTGCGGTGACTGTAAATAATATCCGAAGCCAAAATCCATTTTGAATTTTTGCTCGGAGGTGTTGCTGTTTAACACCCGGCTGGTCAATCCAAAACTAACTTGATTGGCGTTTTCCAACCGGTCATAGCTGGTGAAACGATTCACGTCAAATAATTGGGGAAAAGTGAAGGGCAATAGTTCAGAGTCAAAGTTAGGGTATTGATTTTGATTTATTAATGGCACATATAAATAAAACAGCCGTGGTTCAAGGGTGGCTAAGTAAGAATGCTCATCCCAATGAATCGGCCGGTCAAAATACAGGCCGCTGTCGATGTCAGCAATCGGGAGATTGCGGCTGGCGTCGAATTCCGGACGTGTGTCTATGCCATTGGTTGCCAATTGCGCCGCATAAGAAGTGCTGTCTAGTGATATTTGCGGAGTAAAATATCCGGCAGAACCGTTAAATGGCCGGCTAATCGTGGGGCGAAGATGCAAACGTTCTCCCACCGGTAGTTCCAGAGTTTCAGGTTCGAATTGACTGTTGTAAGCGAAATTGACTGATTGAGCGCCCAAGCTGAAGTCGGCCCCTTCCCATATATCCGCGTAATCACTATTGAAATCCAACTCGGGTAACCGAGTATATTGATCAACCGCGGGATTAGCGGCTTGGCCAATAATATGCAAAGTTTGATAGCCTTGTAATAAACCAATAAAGCTTAAGTTGGAGTCCTTGTATTCAACGTCTGCCTGATTGGCTAATTGGTTAGCAACCACATTGGCATAGGAGTTGCCGAAATCCTGGAAATAGTAATCGTCGGTCACATAGTTCAATAGAACATGGCCGCTCCAATTATCGCTAAACTGACCGATTTCTTTTAAATGCAGAAATGCGCGAAAATTACTATCATCAGTCAGATCATTTAAATAAGGAGTGAATGACACACCCGGCGGCGCCGGCCCTGGATTGGCCAGAGTGTCACTGCGGAATTGATCAAATTTGGTATCATCGGGCGTCAGGCTTAAATAAGCTTCTCCATAATTCTCAGGACTCTCCAAATAACGAAAAAATGAATTTAGTTGAAAGCCGCGATTTTCAATATATTTAGGAGTGGTGGTTAAATCGTAATTAGGGGCCAGATTCCAATAGTAAGGCAGCGCCACTTGGGCGCCGCTGTTGGTTTCATAAGAAATGTCAGGAGTTAAAAAACCGGTTTTACGGCGGTTGTCTATCGGAAAAGAATAGATCGGGGCGTAAAGAACCGGGACATCATAAAAACGTAGTTTCATATCATAAGCTGTGCCAAAGCCGGATTTTTGGTCTAAAACTATTCTTCCCGCAGAAATTTGCCATGAAGGATCAGTGGGTGCGCAGGTGGTATAGGTCGCATTGGTGAGATGGACTAGGCCCGTGCTATCGCGAAAAGTTTTATCCGCGGTACCCCAAGCGTCATAAGGATGGATCAGCGTCGGCAATTTATATTTTTCGGGGTCCTCGTATAAATGATAGGCAGCTTGTCCCACCTCTAAAGTGTGCTGATCGAAGCGGACTACTGAATAAGGGCCAGCGACCAGTTTGCCCTTTTCCCGAACTTGAACGTGTCCCTCCAAACGAATGTATTGAATTTTACCAGTTTGCGGGTCCCGGTAAATAATGGCTTTGTCGGCCTTGGCGATTCTGCCGGGCTGAGTAACCACGACCTCTTTGCTAATCACTGATTGTCCGTAAGTAGAAATGACTCCCGGCCCTGCATAACTAATATCAATGGGGGCTTGGTTAATCGGTGGAGGCAGGGGATTTCGCAGTAATGTGGTGGGTTCAGAATAATAACCATGACAAAGATTAGCTTCAGGGGCCGAAATCCACCCTAATTCATCAGCAATCTCTTTATTTTCGTAAGCCATAGCGATTGGGCTAGCAGCGGCAAGAATCAGCAAAGCGAGGCTCGATAAACGAATATGTAATAACCTGTTTTGGGATTTCACTCTATATCCAAAGTTCCTGAATTACGGAATGAAAAGTTTACTAAATAACCCAGCAGTTTGACAGCGATTCCCACCTGCGCGGGAATAACACACCTATGAGCTTGAAGAGCCGTTTCGCGCTAAGCTGAACGACGACCCACCTATTAGAGAATCCGTGATGCGCCTGAGGGAGAGGGGTGGAGTTGTGGGGGTGGGGGGTTGGTTAAATAAACGGAGATCAGAGCCTGCGACCCCCTTCAGATCCTTGATTTGCTTATATCTTTTCTCTAATGTACTGGCAACTTTGGGAACTACGTTATAAATAATGCTTGGAATAAGCAGTAGGAAGTAAAGAAAACCACTATTGTTATTAACCTGCAAACCATATTCAACGCTGGGTGCAGCTGAAATAAGTGCAAACACCAATGCCAGAAGAAAAAATTGCCAGCCAATGGCTCTGAGAGAAAAGCTTTCGGTGGGAGGTTCATGATTTAAGATAGGAACTTTTAGTTCCCTGTTTAATGTTGGGTGAGCGATGGTTGATGGCGGGCGAGAAGTTCGGAGGCTTTCCAAGATTGAGCCAACCAACTTGTCCATGTCGAGTACACACATCGCCCACGGGCCGCTTGCGGAAAGAGTTCCTAAACCCTGAAATACAATTTCACTATTGGTATAGGTGCTTGCGGCTTTAGCGCCAAAGGCTTGATTCGTATAGACCCCAAGTGCTGAGCAGCCAAAATTAATCAAAACCAGAGGGAGTTTCCACGGAGCTTGTTTAAGTTCCTGCCCTATTTTTTTCAAATTTAAATGGTATATTTTATCGGTGTACAGGACGGATTGCGAAACCAGGGTCATTACAAATATACAGGTTTCTCCAACAGATATATAAAAATGATCACCCAAACCCCAATCTTCAGATAACATCTTTTTAAAAGAGCTCGATCCCATCTCCGCAAAAGACTCGCCGGACCAATAACTAAATGCTGCTAAGATTAGGATTAACTTTGCAATGTTGGCTCTAGTTAGGTTGCTAAACAGTTTGCAAACATTCTCAATACCGTTATTAAGCTGGATCAAGGGTGCAATAGAGGCTAAAGCTCCCAGCACGATACTCGAAGTGATCGTTAGCCATTGGGGAGGAGACCGCTTGGCGAGTGCGATCAATCGCAGCATGAGCTCGTAACCACCCGTAAAGTTGCGGCTGATCGCAAAGAAAGCGAAGAAATATAAAGCTTTTTCAGCCACAGTTCCGAGAAATTTAAGCAAGGTGCGCCATTGAGAAGGCGTTGTATTTCCCTCAATACTATCTGGAAGAGAGACGAACACTGAACCGTTTGAGGGTAGTAGAGGTAGTATTTCAAGGCTGGGAGGAGATGGAGGATAATAGTACTCATTTGACGGAAATAGATCTTCGAATCGTATCATTGCTGCCCCCTGCAAATTGTTTAATAAATTATCAAAATTAGAACAAAATTATGTCCAGAGAAAGCGAGGATGTCAAGATAGTGCGAGTAGTACGCCAGGACAAATCCACATTTTGCATTCCCGCATAGGCGTTTGCCTTCGCGGGGAGGGCATAGTCTGGTAAAATACGCTCCATGCACAATCCAGAATTACGTCAACAGGCTTTACATCAATGGTTAATAGTTACCCTCAATGTGGCGTTTAATTTGCAGCCGATTAAATCCGGCGCGGGACAGCGCCGTTATTATAGAGTGACAACAAACCATAATAGTTTTGTGGTCATGGATACCCCTGTCGATGAGAAATGTACGGCCTTCATGCAATTGGCTCAGGTTTTTAAATCCCTCGGGGTCGAGGTTCCGGTAATTCACGCAACAGATTTGCAGCAAGGCTTCCTGCTGTTAACTGACTTTGGTGAGCATACTTATGGTGAGTCATTAACCGCTGATAACGCAGACTCGTTATATCAACCTGCTTTTACAGCCCTGTTGCGCATTCAGGCGTATCCACGGACTGCGTCATATTTGTTGCAGGAATTTGATATGGTCCACTACCGGGAAAAAATGGGCTGGTTTGTTGAATTTTATTTACGGCATACCCTGGGTTTTTCGCTCACTCGCCAGCAGCAAGCCAGTTGTGAGCGCCTATTCGATTTATTGATCGCGACAGCGCTGCAACAACCTAAAACCTGTGTGCATTATGATTATCATTGTCGAAATTTAATGGTATTGCCACAAGGCCGGGCAGGGGTTCTGGATTTTCAGGATGCGGTGCGTGGCCCCATCACTTATGATTTGATGTCTTTGCTGCGTGATTGTTATATAGATTGGCCCGCGGACCGGGTGCGAACCTGGATGTATCAGTACCAACAAGCAGCCTTAACCGCCGGAATTCTACCGCAGGAAGATCCTAAATTATGGGAGCGCTGGTGTGATTTCAGCAGCGTCCAACGCCATCTTAAATGCATAGGTTTATTTGCTCGGTTCGATGTGCTGGGACATTCTAAAGATTATTTAATCTATATCCCGAGGCTGTTGAAATATTGCCGCGAAATTTCCGCGCATTATCCAGAAATGAGTCCCTTGCGGGAATTACTAGAGAGAATCACTCAATGAAAGCGATGATTTTAGCCGCCGGCAGAGGTGAACGGATGCGGCCATTAACCGATACCATTCCAAAACCACTCGCGCCGTTTCGGAATGGGCGTTTAATCGAGCCCTTATTACAAGCTTTACACCATGCCGGCATTCAAGAGGCCGTTATCAACGTCTGCCATTTGGCGGATCAAATTATTGAATATCTAGGGGATGGGCGCCGATACGGATTACACTTGCAATATTCGCGAGAATCTTACGTGGGCCAGTTAGAAACCGGTGGCGGCATACTCCAAGCGTTGCCACTGCTAGGCGCTAAGCCTTTTCTAGTCGTCAGTTCGGATATTGTAACTGATTTTCCATTCAGTGAATTAATCAATAAACCATTATCAGGTTTAGCACATTTAGTTTTTGTGGATAATCCGGATTTTAACCAGCGCGGTGATTTTCATTTGCATGCCGACGGTGTTGTCGCCGCTCAAGGCAATAATATGCTGACTTATGCCAATATCAGCGTGCTGCATCCACAATTATTTACCGGTCATTTACCAGGGAAAATTCGCTTAGCCAAGCTATTTCATGAGGGTGTTGAACAACGGCAAGTAACCGGCGAACATTATCGAGGAGAATGGCACAATGTAGGTACTTGTGAAGACCTAAACCGATTGGTTCGATTCAGATAAAACTTCTTTAGGGATGCTTTTATTATTTTTATAACAATAATTGATTGCTAATGCGCCCAATAACGTGATTAGACCGCCGATGAGTTGCAAAGGCTTAGGGTATTCGTGTAATAAAATCACCCCTAGCAATGTTGCGACAATGGGCATGGCGTAAAGATATCCTGAAGCACGACCGGCAGGGGCCTTCATTAATGCAAAATTCCATAGTGCATAGGCAATGGCCGCAGGAAAAATCCCCAAATAAACTGCCGCCGCAGTGGATTGCCAAGGGGCGGCAGTCAGTTCACGAATCATGCTGGGCAGATAAAATAGCATGGCGAGTGTCGCGCCCCATATCGATAAAATGACGAGTTCCAAGGGATGATAGCGACGAAATAAAGTTTTTTGAGCGACTGCATAATACCCGCCTAATATGGCGGCGATTAAAAGGTAAACTAAGCCGATATCGTATTTTAAACCGCCGCGTTCGCTATAGGCGATTAAGAACAAGCCGATCATACTGATAAGAACACCTAGCCAGCTCTTCACCGGCACGCGTTCTTTTAACAAAAAAAATGCAAATACCATAGTGAATACCGGCATTAGACCAATAATAAAACCAGCGATGCCTGCGGGAATGACGATTTCTCCATAATTAATAGCGATATTGTAACCACCAATGCCAACGACACCAATAAAAATAATATAGATAAGATCACGTAGTTTGGGAATTTTCCGCTGAGGAAGCCGGAAATACACAAATACTAGACAAAAAGAAGCCACTAAATAACGCAGAACGGCCAATCCGCCAGGAGTGTAACCATGTAGACCTATTCTGATAGCGACTAACGCGGATGACCATAAAAATACGGTGAGCCAGAGACATAGTTGGATACTTAAAGAAATAGCACGCTCGGAGACATCAGGTTCCATGTTAATCTATCTCCGCTAAGTCGCCCTTTTCTTCTAGCCAGACTCGGCGATCGGTAGCGCGTTTTTTAGCGAGTAACATATCTAAGATTTGCGAGCTGCTATCACCTATTTTTATAGTCAATTGCACTAAACGGCGGGTTTCAGGATTCATAGTTGTTTCCCGTAATTGCAACGGGTTCATTTCGCCTAAGCCTTTAAATCGTTGGATATTAGGCTTACTTCTTTTGTTTTCCGCGCTAATCCGGTCCAAAATTCCTCGTTTTTCATCATCGTCCAAAGCGTAAAATACTTCTTTACCAATATCAATGCGATACAGCGGGGGCATGGCGACATAAAGATGTCCCTGAGCGACCAGTTGCGGAAAATGCCGCAAAAATAATGCGCATAACAGCGTAGCGATATGTAAACCATCGGAATCTGCGTCGGCTAAAATACACACCTTGCCGTAACGTAAACTGCTTAAATCCTCTGTACCTGGATCAACCCCTAGTGCTACGGCGATATCATGAATTTCTTGAGAAGCCAGTACTTCGTCGGAAGTGACTTCCCAGGTATTTAAAATTTTGCCACGCAACGGCATAATCGCTTGGAAAGTACGATCACGTGCTTGCTTGGCTGAACCGCCGGCTGAATCTCCTTCGACTAAAAATATTTCGCAGGTATTCACATCCTGTTGCGAGCAATCAGCGAGTTTTCCAGGGAGAGCGGGGCCGGAAGTTATTTTTTTACGTGACACTTTTTTGCTGAGCTGCAAACGTCTTTGCGCGTTAGCAATGGCTAATTCTGCTAATTCTTTTCCTTCTGGGATATGTTGATTCAGCCATAAGCTAAACGCATCCTGCACTACTCCGGCGACAAAAGTGGCGCACTGCCGCGAAGATAGCTTTTCCTTAGTTTGGCCGGCGAATTGAGGCTCTAGAATTTTTACCGATAATACGTAACTACACGGATCCCACAGATCATCCGCGGTTAATTTAATTCCTCTCGGCAATAATTTGTGAAGCTCGCAGAATTCATGCATGGCTTCCGCCAAGCCGCTGCGTAAACCGTTAACATGAGTTCCTCCTTGAATGGTCGGAATTAAATTAACGTAGCTCTCGGTGATTTTTTTACTAGAATCTTCCGGAAGCCAAACTACCGCCCAATCCACTTGCTCAGCATCCGCTTTGAAAAAACCAATCAGTGGTTCTTCCGGCAGATGTAGGGTGTCAGCGATGGATTCAGTTAAATAATCTTTTAAGCCCGCCTCATAATACCATTCCACCTTTTCATTACTTTGTTCGTCATGGAAGATCACTCGCAAACCTGGGCATAACACTGCTTTCGCGCGGAGGTTATGTTTTAACGCCACAATTGCGAATTTAACGGTATCAAAATATTTTTCATCCGGCCAGAAACGCACGGTGGTGCCGGTTTCGCGTGGAGGACAATGGCCGGCGACATGGAGTTTGCTGGTTTTTTCACCCCCAGCGAAGTCCATCTGATAAATATCGCCGTCTTTTTTAACTTGAACAGTCAGTTTTTTAGAAAGTGCATTGACCACCGAAATGCCGACGCCATGTAAGCCACCGGAAAATTTATAGCTCTTATCTGAAAATTTGGCGCCGGCATGTAATCGAGTCAGAATTAATTCAACTCCGCTAATTTTATGTTCGGGATGAGTGTCTACCGGCATGCCGCGGCCATTATCAATCACCGCCAGCGAACCATCTTTGTAAACCTCGACTATGATTTGATCAGCATGACCGGCAATGGCCTCATCCACACTGTTATCAATCGCTTCGTGGGCCAAATGATTGGGCCGGGTTGTATCGGTGTACATGCCCGGCCGCCGCCGTACCGGATCTAGGCCAGTGAGAACCTCAATGGATTCAGCTGAATAAGCAGTTGACTTAGGTTTTGGCATAGATTTATTTTTTTCCGGTTTGTTCTTTGATGACTGTTAAATTATCATTCATGCGAAAAAACAAAATCAAAACTTCGCAGATAATTCGGGTGGCTAACGGCCCTAAGATGATAATTTCAAACACGACACGCCAGCTAACATGGTGTATGATATCCGTAATCGCGATGAGGATAAAGGTTATCATCGCTGCCCAAAATAGGAACTGCACTAGCCAAGGAGTCAGCATTTTACGAAAAGTGAGAAAGTCTTTCATTCATTTAAACTCCGGATCTGTTATTTAGAGGAAGAAATGTTATTTTACACAAACATATTACGTTATCTATATACCCTTGCATATTATTTGGCGATTCCTGGGTTGCTGCTGCGAATGTGGTGGCGTTCTCTCCGTTACAATCCTGAGTATCGAGCGCGTTGGCCGCAACGGTTTGGATTGATACCTAAAGTAACTGCGGATAAAGTGATTTGGGTCCATGCTGTCTCTATGGGAGAAACCTTGGCGGCGCTGCCTTTAGTGAAGGCTTTGCTAGCTCAATATCCCCACTACCAAATGGTGATGACTTCTACTACCCCCACCGGTGCAGCGCAAGTAATGAAGCATTTTGACGGTAAAGTCATTGCGCTATATACCCCCTATGATTTGCCTGGTTGCGTTAAACGTTTTTTGGAACGGGTGCATCCTGATTTGGGGATTATCCTGGAAACAGAGCTGTGGCCGAATTTACTCTCAGCCTGTTCACTGCGTAAAATCCCATTAATGTTAGCCAATGCCCGGTTATCTGCGCGCTCTTGCCGCGGTTACGAGCGGATTGCGCCGTTAGTGCGGCAGATGATCAATAGCTTTGCATTGGTTGCCGCGCAAGCTCCTTTAGATGGAGAAAGATTTTTGCAATTAGGTTTAGAACCGCGGCGGCTGCAAGTGACGGGCAATATTAAATTCGACATTGAGTTGCCGGCGAATTTAGCCGCGCGCGGCCAGAATTTACGTCAGGAATGGGGTGGGGCCAGATTAATATGGGTAGCGGCAAGCACCCATGAAGGTGAAGAAAATATTATTTTGGCTGCCTTGCAAGCGGTGCGTGCGCGATTCCCCGATGTATTGCTTATTTTAGTGCCTCGTCATCCCGAACGTTTTGCGAAAGTGGGTCAACTCTGCACGCAAGCTGGATATCGAGTCGCCAGCCGTAGTCAGGGGGACCCTATTAACTCTGCTACGGAAATTTTATTAGGCGATACGATGGGGGAGCTCATGCTTTTTTATGCCGCGGCGGACGTGGCGTTGGTAGGAGGTAGTTTTGTTCCTGTCGGCGGCCATAACCTAATTGAGCCTGCCATTTTAGGAGTGCCAGTCCTAACCGGGCCTCACCTACATAATTTTACGGATATCAGCCAATTATTATTACATGCGGGCGGTGCTCAAATAGTGACTGATGCGGAAAACTTATCCTCCGCGGTAATTGAATTATTGGGAAATCCAGAACGGCGCAAGCAAATGGGTGAGAAAGGCCGCGCCGCGGTGTTAGCCAATACGGGAGCCTTAGCTAAACATCTGGCTTGGATTAAAACGCAAATGAAATGAAATATTTAATGGATATGTTTTTTAAAAAAAGGATTTTAGTTCTAATTGCCGGTATTTTTTTAGGCGGCTGTGCAGTAGGCCCTAATTTCCATCCGCTCTTACCGCCACAAACCAACCGTTACACCGAAAAACCGATTCCACAAAAAACGGTCAGCGCACCCTCCCCTGGGGGAAAATCGCAACAGCTAATTTATGGGCGAGATATTCCTGCTGAATGGTGGGTGCTATTCCATTCGCCGAGTTTAAATCGTTTAATCGTTCAGGGCATTGCCAATAGCCCCAATTTAGCTGCTGCAGAAGCAGCCTTGCGCGAAGCTGAACAAAATTTACGTGCAGGTGAAGGACAGTTGCTGCCCAACATTGGATTGCAGGCTTCAGGCGCCAGGGAACGAATTTCCCAAGCGTCATTTGGCGCTCCGGCAAGCTTCGGTAACAGCACATTTAATCTTTACAATGTGGCATTCAATGTTTCGTATGTGCTAGACGTGTTTGGTGGAATCCGCCGGCAAATTGAAGCGTTGGGCGCACAGGTGGATTATCAGCACTTTCAAGTAGAAGCGGCTTACTTAACCTTAGCCGCTAATATTGTTACCACTGCCATTACCGAAGCGTCGTTGCGCGAACAAATTGCAGCAACGTATGACTTGATCCATGATCAGCAGCAACTGTTAATCATTTTGCGCAAGCAATTAAAACTGGGAGGTATTCCAGGCGCTAATGTGCTGGCACAAACCACTCAGTTAGAGCAAACGATCGCCACCTTGCCTCCCTTACAAAAAAGCTTTGCGCAGAACCGCGATGCACTGGCAGCCCTGGTAGGCGGTTTGCCTAGCCAGAGTCATTTGCCTCAATTTTATTTATCAGAATTGAATTTACCCACGCGTCTCCCTTTGAGTTTACCATCAGCTTTAGTAGAGCAGCGGCCTGATATTCAAGCTGCAGAAGCCTTGCTCCACGTAGCAAGCGCACAGGTTGGTGTGGCCACCGCAAATTTATTACCGCAAATCACGCTAACCGGTTCGTATGGTTGGACAGCGACGATGCTGTCGAATCTGATTAGCCCAGCCAACAATGTATGGAGCTATGGAGTTGGACTGATGCAACCGCTTTTTCAAGGCGGCGCTTTAATGGCCAAACGCCGCGCCGCCATTGCAGCTTATGACCAGGCTGCTGCGCAATACCGGCAGACTGTGGTGCTCGCTTTTCAAAATGTTGCCGATGCATTAAACGCTATAGAAATCGACGCCAAAACTTTACGCGCGCAAGCCCAAGCGGAAAATTCAGCCCATGCCAGTTTTATCATCTCGCGTAATCAATATAAATTAGGCGGAATCAGTTATTTAACTTTGTTGAATGCCCAATTTCAATACCAGCAAACCCGCATTGCCCGAATCAAAGCTGAAGCAGCCCGGTATGCTGATACTGCTGCACTCTTTCAGGCTTTGGGAGGCGGTTGGTGGCAAGGATGTTTAATTCCAGCGCCCAGCAATTCTCGGCGAAGCCGAGAATTGCTTCCTGATTTATATCCTGCGCTCGGCAGAGCCGATGCTCGGAATTAAGGGGAAGACGCTCCGCTCTCTCCCCCTTCGGATCCCCGGTGATAGGTTTCGCAGAGGAGTAGTCGCAATCGCTCAAGATTTTATTGACAACATATTGTATGCGTTATAAACTATGACGCATATATTATATCATTGAGATCGTTATGGACTATTTCCCACTCTCTTTAGCTTTAGGCAAGGCTTTTTGTAATAGAAAAACTGAACTAAAGGTTTTAAAACACAACGTATTGGAATCCAGGCCGGCCCTGATTGTATCGCCGCGCCGTTATGGAAAAACCAGCTTGGTCATTAATACCATCACTCAGCTTAAACTTAAACATACAACATTTGATTTTCTTTCCGCGATAAATGAAAATGATATCGAAAAAATTATTTTAAGAGGTACTGGCAACTTAATTGGAAAGATTGAACGAGGACCAAGGAAGGCATTGAAAGTCGCAACAGATTTATTTTCTGGTCTCAATATTAAATTGAGCATCGATAAATTAGGTCTATCCATTGAAATTAATAAAAAATCCCACGACCCTGCTACCAATATTTTAAATATATTAGAACGTATTGAGAAGTTATCGACAAAATATAACGAAAAATTGGTTCTTTTTTTTGATGAATTTCAACGTGTTTATGAAGTCTCAAAGAATCAAGCTATTGAAAGCGTTATCCGTCAAATTGCACAGGCATCACATAGCTTATCTTTTGTCTTTTCCGGAAGCAATCGCCATTTGTTGCACCAAATGTTCAATGATAGAAATAGACCATTTTATAAATTATGTGATCGCATGACACTTGATCGGATCAATGAAAATGAATATGAGATATATATACAAGAAGTAGCAAAAAAAACCTGGAATGAAACTCTTGATTCAAGAATCATAGAAAATATTTTTTCCTGCACGGAGCGCCATCCTTATTACCTTAATTTGTTATGCTCGAGGTTGTGGATGAGAAAGAAAATATCCGCAGAAGATGTTATTGAAATATGGCAAAACTATACTCTTGAGGAACGATCTCAAGTAGGAACTGAATTAGATTTATTGAGTAACAGTCAAAAAAAATTGCTAATCGCACTAGCAAGATGCGGAGGCACCGCCGCACCCAGAAGTAGTGATTTTGAAATAATCTCAGGAATGCCCGGCGCTACTATCACGCAAGCTTTAAAATTTCTTGAAAAAAAAGATTACATTTTTAAAGATAAGTCAGGAAAATATTCAATATTAGATCCTATGTTCAAAGCTGTATTATCAGAGTAAAATAGCAGGATCCTTAACTTAATGACGTTGTCCTGTCAGGCGGCGGATGGCCTTCGTTCCCGAGCCGTAGTTGAGTTATAGTGAACGTCATAAAATCCAGTGGACATGAAGGGATAATTTTACTAATCTAGCTTCAGGAGAAAGACAAGCATGGCGAAAGGGATTGCTCAGCGCATGATAATCATGATTATTGCGGTCATTATTTTATTTGGCGCAGTTTTTGCATACAAATTCTGGAAGATTCATAACGCCCAAAAAGCAATGCAGGCGCATGCCGTGCCGGCGGTTACCGTTTCGTCCACCAGGGCGGCTTATCATGAATGGCCTCAACAATTGCAAGCGACCGGTAGTTTTAGCGCCGTGCTTGGAACCGACGTGACTAGCGAAATCGCCGGCTTGGTGCGATATGTGAATTTTGAGCACGGGAAAATCGTTAAAAAAGATGATTTACTGGTTGAATTAAATCCCGATACAGAAGTTGCGACCCTGCAAGTTTATGCAGCCCAAACTGAATTAGCTAAAATTACTTATGCGCGTGATTTGGCCCAATATGCCGCACAGGCTGTCAGTAAACAACAACTAGACACCGATTTGGCGAATGTGAGAGTGGGCCAGTCGCAAATGGCTGAACAACAATCCATCATCGCCAAAAAAATGATCCGCGCGCCGTTCTCTGGGCGTTTAGGTATTTCCACTGTCAATCCTGGCGATTATATTAGTCCGGGCACTAAAATTGTCACTATACAAGCGTTAGACCCGATTTATATAGAATTTACAGTGCCGCAACAAAACTTGCCACAAGTGAGCGTTGGGCAAATGATCAGCTTGACCACCAATGTTTTCCCTAAGCAGATATTTACTGGAAAAATTAATACGGTGAATCCCATAGTGGATAATACTACCCGTAATGTGTCTATCGAAGCGATTTTACAAAATCCTCAAAAAGTATTATTACCCGGGATTTTTGCAGATGTTACCGTAACCGTAGGCGCGCCGAAGAAATTATTAACTTTGCCGATCAGCGCGATCAGTTTTAATCCTTATGGCCAGATTGTGTATATCATCAAGGATAGCGGCAAGAAAGATACGCAAGGCAAGCCTATTTTAACGGTTACTCAATCTTTCGTGAAAGTAGGTGAATCGCGCGGCGATCAAATTGTAGTAACTTCTGGCTTAAAATCCGGCGATCAAGTCGTCACCAGCGGCCAATTAAAATTGCGGAATGGCAGCCAAGTCGTCATCAATAATAAAATCACCCCCAGTGATAATCCTAATCCGCAGGTTGGCAATGAGCAATTATAGATGAAAATAACCGATATATTTATTCGCCGTCCGGTATTGGCAACCGTAGTCAGTTTATTGATTTTAGTGTTGGGTTTACGTTCGGTAGGGCTGTTGCCGATTCGTCAATTTCCTTTTACTGAAAATGCAATCATCACCGTCACCACTTATTATATCGGCGCAGATCCTGGCGTCATCGCCGGATTTATCACCACGCCTTTAGAAACCTCGATTGCACAAGCCAACGGCATTGACTATATGACCTCAGTCAGCTCGCAAAATGTCAGCACAATTACCGTTAATTTGTTGTTGAATTATGATTCCAACGCCGCTTTAAGTGATATCAACAGCAAAATTAATGCCGTCCTTAATCAATTACCCCCAGCTTCTCAACAACCCTCATTGAGTATTTCCGTCAGTGAAACTATTGATTCAATGTACATCGCATTTTACAGTGATGTATTAGCCGATAATCAAATCACCGATTACATAATTCGAGTAGTGCAGCCGAGATTACAAGCCGTCAATGGTGTGCAAAAAGCTGAGGTACTGGGGCAACAAATATTTGCGATGAGAATCTGGTTGGATCCCTTAAAAATGTCTGCATTAGGTGTCACTGCCGCGGATATTTCTAAAGCTTTAGCAGCAAATGATTTTATTTCCGCGGCTGGGCGCACCGACGGCAATATGATTACCATTAATCTCACCGCCACTACCGGACTACATTCGGTAAAACAATTTGAAGATCTAATAGTTAAAGCTAATGGTAATGCCATTGTGCGGATCAAAGACGTTGCTACCGTGACCATGGGTGCGCAGAATTACAATACCGCGGTTAGCTTCGATACCAAGGATGCAGTATATATAGGCATTCAAGTAGCCCCAAAGGCCAACCTGCTGACCGTCATTAACCAAATTAAAAAAATCTACCCCTCCATCCAGCAGCAATTACCACAAGGTTTAAAGAGTAATATTGTTTACGATGCTACTGCTTATGTACACAGTTCTATAAAAGAAGTCGTAAAATCATTAGTAGAGGCATTAATAATAGTAACCATCGTTATTTTTTTATTTTTGGGTTCCATTCGCTCGGTGATTATTCCTTCGATTACTATTCCGCTATCGCTCATCGGTGCTTTTTTCATCATGTTGATTTTTCATTTCTCGATTAATTTATTAAGTCTGTTGGCATTAGTGCTAGCGATTGGTTTAGTGGTGGATGATGCGATTATCGTAGTAGAAAACGTTGAACGGCATATTGAGGAGGGCATGAAACCGGTGGAAGCGGCTATTCGCGGCGCGCGCGAGTTAACCAATCCGATTCTCGCCATCACTGTAGTATTGATTGCGGTTTACTTACCGATTGGTTTTATGGGCGGATTGACCGGCGCGTTATTTACCGAATTTGCATTTACGCTAGCGGGATCAGTCACTATATCGGCCATTATCGCCTTGACGTTATCACCGATGATGTGTTCAAAAATGCTTAAACCAAAAACCCATCATGATCGTAAAAATAGATTTATGCTATTTTTAGACCATCAATTCGAGCGCTTGCGCATTGGGTATGGGAAACAGTTACATCGTTCATTGGATTTTTTGCCAGTCACTTTTGTATTTGCGATTTTAATTCTGGGTTCAATTTACTTTCTATACGTCACATCAAAATCAGAGTTGGCGCCAATGGAAGATCAGGGAGTTATTATTTCTCAGCTCATAGCGTCGCCAAATGCTTCGTTAACCCAAACTAGGATGTTTTCCCAACCCATGGCGAAAAATTTTCTGGCCTGGCCGGAAGTGGCGCATACTTTTGAACTGTATGGGTCCAGTGGTTTTAATACCAGCATCGTTGGCGGAGTGCTGAAACCTTGGGATCAACGAACTCAAACTGAAATGGCGATGGTTCCACATGCGCAACAACAAGTGAATAATATTTCCGGAGTTAAGGGTGCGGCGTTCGAGTTGCCACCATTGCCGGGTGGCGGCCAGGGATTGCCGGTGCAATTTGTGATTCAAACCGCAGATCCGTTTGTATCGTTAAACGAGGTCGCACAAAATATTATCCAGGAAGCTTGGAAAAGTGGCCAATTTTTATATTTAGATAGCGACCTTAAAATTGATAAACAGCAAGTGACTATTGATCTCGATCGTGACAAAATTTCGCAAATGGGCCTCACTATGCAAGATGTAGGCGATGTGTTGGCTTCCAGTCTCAGTGAAAATTATATTAACTATTTCAATTTAGACGGACGTTCTTATCAAGTCATTCCAGAGAACGTCCGTATGCAACGTTTGAATTTCAATCAGCTATTAAATTACTACATTAGAACGAATCAGGGCATGGTCCCCCTATCTACGATGGTGAAATTTAAAAGTGAAGTGGTTCCTGAAACCTTGAATCATTTTCAGCAGCTTAATTCTGCGACCATTTCCGCGATTATGGCCCCTGGGATTACCCAAGGCCAAGCCTTAAATACGTTAAACGCGATTGCTAAGAGAGTCATGTCTGCGGATTATTTTGTTAATTATGCTTCACAATCCCGCCAGTATATTCAGGAAGGTACCGCGTTGGTGGTGACTTTTTTCTTTGCTTTAATCGTCATTTATTTAGCATTAGCCGCGTTATTTGAAAGTTTTCGTGATCCACTGATTGTGATGATCAGTGTGCCGATGTCTATTTGCGGAGCGATGATTTTTGTCTGTATGGGAATCGGCGGGGCCAGTTTAAATATTTATACTGAAGTAGGATTAGTCACTTTAATCGGATTAATCAGCAAGCACGGCATTTTAATCGTTCAATTCGCGAATGACACCCAATTAGAAGGCAAATCTAAGCGTGAAGCGGTGGAAATAGCCGCCGGAATTCGGTTACGCCCCATTTTAATGACCACCGCAGCCATGGTGCTGGGAGTTATCCCATTAATTACCGCCACCGGCGCAGGCGCGGTAAGCCGCTATAATATTGGCTTAGTCATCGCCACCGGCATTGCCATCGGCACATTATTTACCTTATTCGTAGTCCCGGCTATGTACTTGCTGTTAGCTGATGATATTCGTCCAAAAGAAGTAGATGATAAAGCCACCCCGGCGCTGATTCCATAACCATTATATGTCGTTTCTGACTATTATAAACAGTACTTTATTTTAGTCTTGACTATTCTAAATTATAGTTTATAATAGTCAGTATGAAAAGAATTTATTTACCCGTTATCGCTCATCATTTAACTCATTATCGGCAAATGGTATTTCTGACTGGGCCAAGACAAGTGGGCAAGACGACATTGAGCAAGCAATGTCTTCAAGATTATCAATACATTTATCTCAATTGGGATAATATTCGTGATAAGGCTTTGATCTTAGCTGGTATGGAAGCAATTCTGACTAGTTCCTTTGGGGAAACGGCTGCAGTCCAACCCCGAGCGATTATTTTTGATGAGATTCATAAATACCGACAATGGAAAACTCTGCTTAAAGGCTATTTTGATAGTTATGGCGATAAAATTCATTTCATAGTTACCGGTAGCGCTAAGCTAAATGTGTATCGACGCGGGGGCGATAGCATGATGGGGCGATATTTTAATTATCGCATTCATCCTTTGTCAGTGAGGGAGTGCATTGGCGGTTTGAACTCCGCACTTGAAATTCAACCGCCGGAATTCTTAAATGATTTTTTGTGGAATAATTTACTAAAATGGGGGGGATTTCCAGAACCCTTGTTAGCTGCGGAAGATATTTTTTATCAACGATGGCAAAATCTGAAACAAGAGCAACTTTTCCAAGAGGATTTACGTGAATTAACTGAAATTCATGATATAGGGCGTTTAGAATTGCTCGCACATTTTATTAGCTGAACAGGTGAATGGCGTCATCGTTTATAGCGAATTAGCCAAAAAAATTCGTGTTTCTGAGCCCCGGTAAGAAAATGGATCGATGTTTTGAAAGCCGTATACTACTGTTTTACCATCAAACCCTGGTCCAAGAAAATAAGCGTTCTTTAATTAAAGAGCCGAAAGTGTATCTTTGTCATTGGTCAACCAAGTACAATCCTTATCTGCGCGAATTGAAAATTTAGCGGCAAGCCATTTATTAAAAGCCACGCATTGGTGGACAGATTTAGGTTTGGGTAAATATGAATTATTTTACTTTACGCGACAAAGAAAAACGCGAAGTAGATTTCTTAATCGTTAAAAACGGCAAGCCCTGGTTCGCGGTTAAAATAAGAGCCATGCTAACCAACATGTTAGCCCGCATCTAAAATATTTTCATCACCAGTTGAAAATACCCCGCGCTCTCCAAGTTATTTATGATATGCCCTACCAAGAGCTTGATTGTTTTACTCTAGAAAAACCTTTGCTGGTCCCCCTGGTACTTTTTTATCTCAATTAGTATAAATATAACGCCGCTCTCACTCTGTTAAAGTAATTTTACTGCCAGTTATTTGCGGTAAGCCGCTATAATATTGGGTTAGTCATCGCCACCGGCACATTCTTTACCTTGTTTGTAGTACCAGCCATGTATACCTGTTGGCTGATAATATTCGTCCAAAAGAGGTAGATGATAAAGCCACCCCGGTGCTGATTCAGGATTGGTAAGTGATATGGAAATATCGCAGCGATCTTTCCATATTGACAATTATGCACTGAATTGCGGAATTGTCGAGATAATTCCGCAATAGGTTGCGGTTTTGTCGCCTAAATGCATAATGTTATAATAGAGTATAACAAATTCTTAATTTTTGTTATAACCCAATATAACAGGAAAATTATTTTTACTGGGACTCAGTGCTGGATTTTTTTGGTGGAGGAGTCGCCTGCCGAGGTTCTGTGGTATTGGTGGTTGTGGAAATTTGCTTCGCCGCTTCCAGATTGACTGGTTTGGTAAGCCACGAACTTAATTTCGCAACATCTGCTGGACTAAGGGTGCCGGCTACTTCTTTCAAAGCAATAAAGTTGTTCATATAAGCATATTGGTCCACTGCGAAAGTTTGCTGATTTTGATAAAGCTGAGTAGTGTCATCCAAAACGTCTAGTAAAGTCCGCGCGCCTACTTTATAAGCTGCGCGCGCAGAATCCAAAGCGCTTTTAGAAGATTTAACCGAGAGTTCGTCTGCTCTGACTTGCGTGCTGTAGGCATTCACTCCTAAAAATGCTTTCCGGACGCCGCCCACTACTTGTCGGTGAATAGTTTCTTCCTTGGCGCTGGCGCTGGCATATTGTTGCCGGGCTTGACGAGTTGACGCGACGACACTGCCGCCTGAAAAAATATTTAAATTCATGCCGACGGCAATGGTAGCTAATTGCTGCGACTATGCTTTCCGTTTTTTCGGGATCAATAAAAGTCAGCGTTCGGTCAAATTGGCGCTGGTCGGAAAAGCTGCCTTGAACCCCAAAACTCGGGTAATTACCGGCGGCTTGGATTTCAATATTCGCTTTAGAGGATAGCGTGAGGTAGTATTGGGCTTGCAGTTGATAATTCTGTTTAATGGCTGTCGCTGACCAAGCGTCGATATCATTGGGCGTTGGCGTCAGTAGCGGAATCCCATTTTCTGAGAGGCCGTTTAGAAATTCGTAATATTGACCAGTAATTTCATGCAGCGTTTCTAAGTTGTCTTCAAGCGTGTTAATGCTAGCGATTTCTTTTGATTTGGCTTGATCATATTTAGCTTGAGCGTCGTAAACATCAGTAATGGGCACAAGTCCCACATCAAATTTTTGCTTGGCGGTATCATATTCTTCGGCAAACGCAGCTTTATTCGCGCGGGTGAGACGTAAAATATCATTTGCCTGCAATACACTTAAGTATATTTGTACAGTCCGGGCGATCAGATCTTGTTGAGCGTAATAATAATTAGCGGTCGCAGCCTTAACCCCAGCTTCCGCGCTTTTTTAAGGTTGACCATACTTTCCAGTTATAAATAGGTTGATTTAAGGTTTGATTGATATTACTGCTGGCAAAAGAACCATTCTGGGTAAAAGAAGCATCAGTAGTGTAATTCTGATTATTTCCGGCTACATATGCCTCCAAGGATAAATTAGGCATCAGCGCAGCGCGGGCAAGCGGAAGGTTTTGCTGAGCGGCGAGCCAATCTGCTTGCGCTTGTTGAAAATTAGAATCATGGATCACAGCTTGATGATAGATATCCATTAACGAGTCAGCGTGGATAGTAAGGCTAGTGCCAATCAGGAGACTGCTTGCACATAGAGCTAAGGTTTTGATTTTTTGTTTAGGGTTAGACATATTTGGGCCTCAAAAATAAGTGTCAACATTATATCAAAAAATGCACGCATATTCCATCTAATCCGGCTATGCAGCCACAGTGAGCCGGGATACTTCGGTTGCAACCGAACTTTATAACATCTATAATTAGGTTACAACCAAACTTTCGGGGGAAAGCATGGAATCTTTATTTGAAATCCAAAAAATCATCCTAGAGCAGTTCGACACCGCCAACACCTATAATCGTTCTTTTTACGATCAAATCACTTGGGATAATCATGCTACCGGCATCGTGGGCCCAGAGGCATTGGCAAAACTACCTTGCTTTTATTACAAGCGCTTAAATGGGGAGCTCAATCTAGAAATGCGCTGTATGTCTCCGCAGACAATTTATTCTTTTTAGAAAATCGCTTGATAGATTTGGCTGATTGGCTCTATAAAGAAACCAACGTCAAATATCTTTGCATTGATGAGATTCACAAATACTCTAACTGGGTACAGGGATTTAAAAAATATATATATGATTAATCTTATAAAAATTTACGCATCCTATTTTCAGGTAGTTCGGCGATTGATATCATTCATAGTAAATATGATTTATCACGGCGAGTCACTCTGCATTCATTGCATGGTTTATCATTTCGGGAATTCTTGGAATTTTATTTCAATATAAAATTATCTATCTATTCCTTAAAAGAGTTAACAGAAAATCATTTAGTTATTGCGCAAAACATAGCCGTTCCACAAATATTGAAGTATTTCAGGGAATATTTGCGCGTTGGATATTATCCTTTTTTTAAATCGCTCACCCAAGATCGTGAAAAATTTCAAGCCGTGGAAAATGCTACGCAAAAAACTATTTACGAAGATATTGCCACGCTCCATCGCATTCATTCCACTAATCTTATTTTTATCGAGAAGATATTTAAATACGTTATTAATTCATCGCCAGGCGAATTAAATACGCACAAACTTTCCAGATATTTAGGCAAAGACTATGAAACCATTGATAATTACGTAAAATACCTCAATGAAGCTGGGTTGATTCGCTGTCTATATTCTGAAAAATCCGGAAAACTTTTTTTACAAAAACCTACGAAAATATATCCAGAAAATACCAATCTAATTTACGCCAATTATTTACTGCCGCAAAATAGTGATGATACGTTAGGGAAAATTAGAGAAAATTTCGCGGTCAACAGCATCCAAAATGCAGGCCTGAAAATTTTTTATAATGAACACGGTGATTTTAAAATTGAGCATTATCATTGTGAAGTAGGCGGGAAAAATAAGCAATTTCACCAAATTAAAAATCAGCAACACGGTTATATCATTGCCGACGATCTAGTAACCGGCGCCAACAAAAATACAATACCTCTTTATCTGTTGGGTTTTTTAACCTAATTTCTGATCGCGATGCCTTTAAATGCTTTATGCTGACTGATTTTTTTGGACTGGCAAATAAATTGAATCATATTGGCGGCCAAAGCACTAATCGTTTGGCTTTTCTTAAGCAATTCTCGGTTTAAAGTTTTATCATGCCAAGTGAATAAGCAATTTTTACAATTTGTGTTGTTTTACAGCAGCCAGTTTTACTTTTAATATTTTCAATATGGTTAATAACTGTACGTCTCGAAATATTTAAAATCATTCCTATCTCCTCAGCAGATTTGCCTTTACTAAGCCATTCGATACATTCAACCTCTCTTTTTGTTAACACAGCAAAGCGATAATTTTCCCCCAAATAATACTTATTGCAAGGAATATTAATAAAATTTTTATTTGCTTGATCTTGGCTATCTTTAGAATTATTAAATGGTGTCAAATTGTTAATAGTAGCTGGCATAGGTAAAATAATTTTACTTTTAACTTCTATATTGGTTAGGAGCTTGTGAGCTTTATCTTTAAAATAAAAAATAAAACGTCTCAAAATATCATGATTGTTTATGTAAAAACTCACGATGGTAAGATTAGAAGGGTTCGTAGAAAAATGATAGAATTCACAGTAATTGCTTGATTTTTCAATTATGGTAATGCCGTTAGCGATATTAAAATTTTTTAGAGCATCCTCCAGTACTTTATTATGAATACCATACCATAAATAAGTGCCAGATTGATATTGATTGATATTTTGTTCAAAAGTCGAGATTTGATAATACTCCATCCTGCAGTAATGCGAAAGCCAATCTGCACGATTAGTTAACCAAATGCAAGATCCATTTCTGAAAAGTTTAGTATACAAAAAATTGCTGATCCCAAATTGCAATAAAAACGGCTTACAAATTTCAGTTATATCAATGCTTGAAGATAAAAAAGGGTGATTTTCTTTAAGGAAAATTTTTTCGGTCATAAAGATGACCACCTGTGGTGAGCAAACAAACTAATCAGAATACAAAGAAGAAAAGCAATTGGAAATAAAATCAGAGCGTGTTGATAGGTTTCCACAGAATAGATAATGATGTCAGTTGCATGGTTAGATACGTTTGAAAATATATTCACTGTCCAACTGAATATAGTTTGTAATCCAGCACCTAAAATCCATATCAAACTGCAAGTTAAACCAAGCGATGCATTTTCATAATCCTGGGCTATGTTCTCTTACTAATGGATAAACTATTATCTGCGAACTGGTTGCCACACCTAATGAAAAAAACAATATCATCAGTATTGAATATTTTAATGGAGTGATATAAATAATAATCAATATTATTAATAAACTCAATAAGCTGCTATAAGCAACTGTTAATAATTTATCATTACACGCAGTAAGCCAACCAAAAAATGGGGAACCTGACGTGTCACCAGATAAATATGAGGGAAGTAATAAATGCCGCAGATTGAGCATTTAAATGGTGTGATTGCATCAGATATGCCTTCCCCCATAACGCGGTCAATATAAAAATAGGTAAAGCTAATAATGCCGCTAATATACTCGCAAATAAGTTAATAGGATTAACAATAACTCTTTTTAGTTGAAATAAAGCAAATTTTTGATTTAAATTTTTCAAAGACTTATTCGGCTCCCAGACAAACAAGGCTATCAAGCACCATATTATAAATCCGAGTGAAATATCGAGTAATAAAACAACGTGATATCCATACCATTCTAAAGCTATCTCCAAAAATAATTGACTCGCAATGCCACCTAACATCCCCATAATTCCCATTAAGGCAATAACCAAGCCAAATCTACGGGTATCAAACCATTGTGAAGCTAGTTTAAGCAGGACAAATAACAAAACCCGTGACTCATGCCCATAAGCGATCGTGCAAATTTCGCAGTACTTAATGAACTCGCATTTTTAAAAACAATCAAACCAAAAATAGATAGCATTAGCGCAGATAACATGATTTTACGAGTGGAGTATTTGTCTAGTATTAAACCAGAAAATGGAACAATGTTATACCATTAGCTATAAAGTAATAAGATGACAACTTACCCAGCTCTAATGCATTGATATGAAATCTTTCGCTGATTGGTTGGGATAGAATATTAAAAATATTCATTTGGAAAAATTCAAAAAAGTAAAACAATGAGGCAATAAAACAAGCCAAAGTTGGAAAACAAATTTTCTTCATCATGATCTACCTGGAAGTTCCTTCTAAAAAAAACACTGCCAATAACATTCACAGTAAATACACCGATATATTAATGTATTTTAGTTAACGCGACAACTCAATAATAATGTGTAATTTTTTTTACAATGGTAACTTATTACTATGGAGTTAGGTTAAATAACTAATATACACTTCTTTCTGTGTAAATTTTTCAGTTATTAGACTGAAAAAACACAATTATGAATCTGTTTTTATTTTAGCTTAAGGAGAATTGTTTATGAAAAAAAAATTGATTGGTGTCACAGTGACTTTATTGATAGGTTGTCTTCCAATTGGATTAGCTATGGCCAGCAAAGCAGAGACTCTAATTAAGGTTCAAAAAGCAACATATGGTAATTTTGAAGATGTAAAATATCAATGTGATGCAACTGCAATGGTAGCGTTTTACTGTAATGGAAGAACTAGTTGTCAATTTGCGGTTGAAGATACGTTATGTGGTTTTGATCCTGCTCCTGGAATGGATAAAGATGTAGTGGTCAATTATTCTTGTGGTCTAATTACAAAAGATGGAGGAGGAGATTATCAAACACTGGTTACTTTAAGTTGTCCTTAAAGTTGATTTTAACCATATAGCTCAAATCTCGGGGGCTTATCTCCCGAGAGAGGTTTGCATGTTGGGTGCCCGCCAACAATTGCGTCGATCAATTCATTGAGACCGGTTTGTTAAAATCTTACAGACGCGAATTGCTTAAGAAAAGCCAATCTTTAAACAGAGTTCGCGTTTATAAATCCCAAATTTCCTCGATGGCTTTTAGTGTGGACTGAATTTCCTTGGCAGTGTGTGCCAACGACATAAAACCAGCTTCATAAGCAGAAGGGGCCATATAGACGCCGCGATTTAATAACTCGTTGAAAAAATATTTAAATCGTTCGATTTGGCAAGCTTTAACTTGCTCGTAATAGTGAATGACAGGTTCTTGAGTGAAGAAAATGCCAAACAAACCGCCACAGGCCGCAGTAGTTACAGGAATTTTTGCCGCGGCAGCGCGTTCCTTAATCCCCTGCATGAAATCTACGGTTGACTGAGTCAAAGTTTGATAATGACCAGCAGTTAATTCCCGTAATGTGGCTAAGCCCGCGGCCATAGCGATTGGGTTACCCGACAAAGTTCCAGCCTGATACACTGGGCCTTCGGGGGCTAGTTGCGCCATAATATCCCGGCGCCCACCGAACGCTCCTACTGGCATGCCGCCGCCGATTATTTTACCTAAAATAGTGAGGTCCGGGCGAATATCAAACAATCCTTGCGCCCCTTGCGGCCCTACTCGAAAACCAGTGATCACTTCGTCGAAAATAAGCAGACTTTCGTATTGGTCGCACAGCTCACGCAATCCGGGAAGAAATTCGGGTAGTGGCGAAACCATATTCATATTGCCTGCAACCGGTTCAACAATCACCGCGGCAATATCATCCCCCCAGCGTTCAAATAAGGCGGTGACCGAGTCTAAATCGTTAAAGCGCGCAGTCAAAGTTTCAGCAACTACGCTAGGAGGAACGCCTGGTGAACTGGGAACGCCAAAGGTGAGCGCGCCTGAACCGGCTTTGACTAACAGGCTATCGGCATGGCCGTGATAACAACCTTCAAATTTAATAATTTTATTGCGACCGGTGGCCCCGCGGGCAAGCCGAATCGCGGACATGGCGGCTTCGGTGCCTGAGTTGACCATGCGCACTTGCTCGAGATGAGGCATCCGCCCGCAAATTTCCGCAGCCAACTCAACTTCTGCGGGGCAGGGCGCACCATAACTCAGGCCTTGTTCCGCCGCGGTTTGCACCGCTTTAATGACTGCGGGGTGGGCGTGACCTAAAATCATCGGCCCCCATGAGCCCACATAATCAATATAGCGATTATCATCCACGTCGGTAATATAAGCGCCTTTGGCGGATTTAATGAATGGCGGAGTGCCGCCGACCGCTAAGAAGGCCCTTACCGGTGAATTGACGCCACCGGGAATAAATTGCTGAGCCTTCGCAAATAATTTTTGAGAGTTTTGTGTATTCGAAATAGCGGAAAGAGTTGGCATTTTCAGTTACTCCTATTATCATCTGACCAAGGAGTGCTGATTATGTCATATAAACGTTATTTATGCTTGCTTTGTGGATTTGTATACGATGAAGCTAAAGGGTGGCCGGAAGATGGCATTGCCCCTGGCACGCTCTGGGAAGATGTTCCAGAGGATTGGTTGTGCCCCGATTGTCATGCGATGAAAGAAGATTTTCAGATGATTGAAGTTTAGGCCAGCAGTTCTCGCTGAAGCGAGAACTGCTTCCTGGTGGTTTGTATGCTGCATCCCAGCTAAGCTGGGACGCAGCAATGAAAAGGGGAGATCGCTCCGCTCTTCTCCCCCTTCGAACCCCCATCGGGGAGTGTATTTTCTACGAAAATAATTTGTTTATATGGTTAATATTCACAGAGAATTGCTTAGTTTAGGCCCTTAACGGGTTATGGTTTAACGATCACCAAAATTATAATTCCTATCAACAATAAGGTGGGTATTTCATTGAACCATCGGTAAAAGTTCGTGGACCAACGGTTAGCATTGCGCTGGAAGCAACCTAATAAATATCCGCAGTAACCATGATAAACCCACAGCACCGCGACTAAACTCAGTTTTGCATGCATCCAGCCCTGGGTTTGATACCACGGCCAATTGCTTAACAGCAGCCAAACTCCAAAAATCGTGGTTAAAATTCCCGCCGGGGTCATGATCAGATAGAACAACTTTTTTTCCATGACCTGGAAACGGTCTAAACTGATTTTGTCGCTGCTTAAAGTGTGATACATAAACAGCCGCGGCAAATAGAATAAGCCGCCGAACCAGGCGACCATAAAAATAATATGAAAAGCTAAAATCCAACGCATGAGTTTTCCCAGGTCTTTAAAGAAACCACTAAACTTAGGCGCACTTTACGCCTTAACCATAGAGCTAATTCTGCAGCCGCCGTCTTCAAGAATCGCCAGGGTTTAATGGGCGATAGGGGGAGGTTTCATCGTCTTGTTCTTGTGCGACTGGGTCAGAAGAAATAAGTTGATTAATGGGGCTGCTTCTTGTTGTAATTAAACTACTAATTTCGGACAATCGAACTTTCTGTTCTGCTATTTTTCGTTTTTTGTAATAAAAATATCCAGATTGCCCAGCGTCAATTAATAAGGTACCACCGCTTATACCCATTATACCCATGGTTGTAGCCCATGTAATAAAATCTTTGTCTGGCTTATTTAATTCTAGATAAAATGCGTATGAACTTAAGCCACAAATTCCGGAAAAGACTAGACGACAGACATTGACCCCTCTCTTTGACAAGTTTGTCTGATAATATGGAACGCAGGTTATTATGCAACACATTAATTTGATTGCTTTGTCATAAATTGTGGGAACATTTTCAATTTTAGAATCTATTACACGATTTCTGTTTTCTAATCTTTGCTGAGAATTATTCACAAGCGGACTTAAGACTTTTCCCGTGTTTGGGTTCATCAGATGTAAATAAGCTTCCTTAAATATCTTAGAAACACCAATAACTTTTAGTATTTCTTCAGGAGATAAAAACTGAATTATGCTAGCCAGAATAGCAATAGGGATATTATTGAATGTTATCTTTTGTTTTTGATCAAAACTTAGAGGCATATTTTTTTTCATAATACTTCTTCATTCCATTTTAAAAAATTATCTCATCCTAGCATTTAATTAAGTATTTTGCACGATATTTCAATAAAATCTCGAGGTTATTTTGGCCTGATGTGATTCAGTTCTCGCTTCAGCGAGAATTGCGGCCAATGCAGGCGCTAAAAAATAGGAGTTAGCAAGCGTTTAAGCTGGCCAACGAAATAGAGCGGTAATGACAGTAATTGATATTGAACATGATTACCGTTGGCTAAGGTGCTGTATTCTTGAGTGAGTTGCGGCAAATGCGCATTAAATTTTATGCCTAAATTTAATGATTTTTCTTTTAAAAAATAATGTAAAGATCGTAATGTGCCTGATTTACCGGCTTTGACTTCTATTGGTAAAATATGCGCGCCGATACTGATGACGTAATCTATTTCTGCGGACGATGATTTTTTCTCACGCACCCAATAATAAAGCTGCGGATTTTGATAGGAAGGATGTAAATATAATAAATGTTGTCCAACAAATTGTTCGGCGATTGCTCCAGAGTTTACCAAGGTTAATTGCGCAACTTCAGTGAGATCCAATACGTTGAATCCCAGGCTGGTACACATCAGGCCAACATCTAAAAATAAAGGTTTGAAAATTTTTTCGTTTACTTGGGCGCCCAGTGGTACACCGTTGCAGGCGCTATGTTGAACTAGATAAGCGATTCTGGCTAAACAGAGTTTTTCCAATGCTTGAGCAACTACTATGCTTTTTTCTTTGCGACTAATTGCACTATATTTTAGAGCTTTTCCTACTAATGACGGCAACAGATTAAAAATTTTGCGCAACCGTGAATGAGCGGAAGGAGAGCTATATTTGCCAAAATCATCTTGATAAGTGTTTAAAATGCTATGCTTAATTCGTTCCGCGGCTCCATAATCTTGATTTTGCGCATAAGCAGCGACTGCTTCCGGCATTCCACCAATCACACAATATTGTTGCAGTAGATCAAGAAGTCGCGCATGAATAGACTGGGGTAACAGATCGCCTAATTGATAATCATTTAAATAATCAAATAATGGTTTCTCTTGCATAGCCATTAAAAATTCTTCGTAGCTTAACGGCCCTAAAAACAGGTATTCTATCCGGCCAACTGGCATGGAAGATTGTAGATGGTTGAGTGCAAAATCTAGGAGTGATCCGGTGGCGATAACATGTAGCTCCGGCAACTCTTCATAAAAATATCTCAAGGTAGGTAAAATGATCTCAGCGCTTCCCTGGATTTCATCTAAAAATAATAAACTTTTACCGGGTTGAATGGGGCGTTTAGTTTGTATTTCTAGCAACTGCAAAATTTTCCGAGGATCTTTGACGGCGAATAGATCCCCCAATTCTGGTCGGCGCTCAAAATTGCAAGTGACTAGATCGAGATTAGCTACCTGTGCAAGCATTTGCACTAAAGTGGATTTGCCCACTTGCCGAGCGCCGCGGATAATAATCGGCTTCCGTTGCGGCTGCGCGCTCCAATTTTGCAGAGTTTCAAGTTCAAATCTAACAATACCCATAGATTGCCCAAAATAAAGGGTTATTTTAGACTACCTTCGGTCAAAATACAAGGTTATTTTATCTGCCTCGTAGGTATGCCATTAAGCAGTAAGCACAATATTGAGCCTCGTCATCCCGCGACTTGATCGCGGGATCCAGAGAACTGCACGAGATTCCCTGGACTCTTACGAGGACGGACCGCGGTCAAGCCGCGAAAATTTATTGCTTGACCTTTAATGCATATTTAAATTACAATGGGGGAGATATAATAAAAAATCTATACCAGATAAGCGGATAATGTATAAAATCATAGTTAAAGTTTCCAGTTACTGTTGTTGTTATCCAAATAATAATGATTTCACTCATCTTTCATTAGAAATAGAAGATTTAGAATCAGAATCTAAAAAAGTGTGTTCGGTTTCATTTACCCCTGACCAGTCTTATGCGGGGTTTTATGGTCAGATAAACTCAAATAGTCCAATCATATCCACTGTTGTATTATATAGTAATATTGATATAGATTTAGATGATTTCAAAAAAGAATTGAATCGGAATTATAATAATATTGATGGTCCATGTGACGAAGGTGTAGATATATGCAGTCTTACTAGTTTTCAATTCTGTTGTCATAATTGTTCGGATGCGGGACTTTTTACCTTAAAATATTTTTTCCCTGTCACGGATAACAAAATAGTTGAAGCAAAATGGCAGACTTATAAGATCGTTACGTTTCCTCTTTGTCTGGCAACTCTTGGTTGCTTCCCATTTTTCGGGTCTCCACCTCTTACGAATGGCCCAGCGGATATAATAATAAAGGCTCAACTTTTATATAGTACTTATGGAGATATGAATAAAATTCCACTTTTCCCTAAAACCAAAGAAAAACAAAAAACAGAATCTAGAACCCTCGGTGCGAAAACGCTAGCGCCAGAGACACAACGAATGTCTTAACCTGAGTTCTCCAATTGCAATCGTAACGAGAAGCCATCAACAGTTCGCTTCAGCGAGTTGCTGCCAAGCGCAATTATGTTTGCTTCTTTCGCATTAAGCGCCTGGTTCAGAAGTAGTCCTGGGTAACCTTTGTAAAAACTGAATGTTTCTACTATGGCGTCGGCCACTCATTTGGAACCAAGCTAATCAAAAAATCCGTCACCGGCCAGCAGAGGATATGGTCGATCATTAATTTTTCTTGGTTCCTCTGGGCCCAAAAATAAAGCAGTGATCGTTGGGGAGATGATAAAACCGTTTTGTAATCATGGCTATCCTCGTTAAATTTACCTATCAGGTTAAATTTGCGACGCAAATTTAACCTGATAGGTAAATAATATCACCTAAAGCCTCCAAAGACCAGACCAGGGGGGGTATAGCAAAGGTGCCTGATTTACCGGCGTTGACTTCTTTGATCGACAAAATGAAAGGTTGATTTAGACTATCTTTAGTCAAAATACAAGGTTATTTGTAACTCATCTGGGTGTACAGCTCGAGTGGGTCAGCGCCTACAAAAGAAAAGTTTAATAAGAAACTAATTTAGATATTTCTTTTCCTGACCAGTCTTAGAATTTTATTGGAATAAAACACGGCTGCAATAGAGACTATGCCGGTTCCAGAGAAAATAGTTCCGGTGACGGATTTTCCAAAATAAACCAGAGCTAATCCACCCACAATGCAGCTCATGGCAATAATAAAAGCAAAAGATTGCCCCATCATTCTTTCAGTAGCTTCTTTGTTGGCTAGCTTTACATTGGCCTGCACCAAATTTAGTTCAATATGATGGCGATGAAGGTTTTCATGTTCGGCCATTTCTATAATTCTATTCGCTGATCCAGGGACTACTCTTTCATATGCTTGTAACTCAAATGCAGAAGGAATAGGCCCAGAATAAGATGTGGCAATTATCTGGGAAGCGTGAGGATTGGCAGTAATGTTTTGATATTCAACCGGTCTATCGATGACCTGACTATTTTCTTCGTCCACTATCGTTGATTTCCTTATCTATTTTGGCCATGCTTTTTGCAATATCCTTGCCTATGGCTTCCCAATCTTTTCTTAACGCTTCCAAATTATTTTTTGGAAAATTTAATTTGGTAAGGTCGATGCGGGGAAATTTTTTGGAGGGCGTTAACGTTAACGCACTGCCATATCCCTTAAGAAAATTTCTCATGTTAAATCTCCCTGTAAAATTTCTAAATTGCCTAAACATCCTTTAACTTCTATTTTTTGAATTAATTATACTTTTAATAAAAAATCTTCGCCAAATTTACAATTTAACTATAGCAGATACCTATAGCTGAAGTCTATAAATAACCGATTTAAGGTTTTAAAAAAGGTTTTAAAACTTGTAGTAGTTATTCTGAAATTAAATGGGAATTTACCTATCTTTATTAGGCCTTCCGTCTTTGGGGAGAAAATGGTACAATACAAAAGATGAACATACCTGATATAGCGCCTTTAGTTTTCACCTTGGCAGCCGCTCAAAAGGTCAAAAGCCTGATCGATGAGGAAGGTAATCCGTTGTTAAATTTACGGATTTTTATTAGCGGCGGTGGCTGCTCTGGCTTTCAGTATGGTTTTACCTTTGATGACGTCATCAATGCCGATGATATGGTGATAGAAAAAAATTTGAAAGCCGAAACGAATGCTGAAGAAGACGATGAAGAAGGCGGTGATGGAGGCGAAGGCGGATCCAACGGAGGCATGGCCGGCTCAGTAAAATTAATAATTGATTCCGCAAGTTACCAATATCTGCAAGGCGCAACCGTTGATTATCGCGAAGGCGTCAGCGGCTCTGAATTCGTTATCAGCAACCCTAACGCCAAAACCACTTGTGGTTGCGGGTCGTCCTTTTCAGCCTAAACCTAAATTAGATATATATCAAAACGGCTGCTTTGACCGGTAAGGTTAAAGCTTGGGGCGATACCCGGTATAGGAGACGATATCCGCGGACGTTTAACTACCACGCGTTGCTGGGCCACCTTTAATGCTAATTCCAGTAGTGCAGGCGCATCGGCATCTTCACCAACAATTTCACGCAATATCCGCATTTCTTTTTTTACCAGCGCAGATTTTTTTCGTTCTGGAAACATAGGGTCGAAATAAATTACCTGGGGGCGCTGATCGGTAGGCAACGATTGTAAATAAGTTTGACTATCTTGTTGCAGAAAATCCCAGGAAAGCGCGCCAATCCAAGCTACTTGCCGCGCGCGCTGCCACCCATCTTGCAACAGAGCGCCGACAATCGGTGAGCGTTCAATCATAACTACCTGTGCTCCCAATGAGGCTAACACAAAAGCATCGCGGCCTAATCCTGCGCTAATGTCACAGATCGTTAAATTTTTTTTCTTATGCAAACCTACCGCCCGGGCTAATAGTTGCTGACGTCCACCGCCATGTTGATGACGGTGTTGCATTGCCGGGCTTAAAAAATCGGCATAAATAGCGCCGGGGGCGTTCTGATGGGTTGGCAATAACTCCAAGCGCTGAGCGGTCAAAACCAGCACCGCTGGGTAATTATTTTTGTGAAGATGATCCGTTAAATCGAGGCCGAGGTTTTTCGCCAATTTTTCAGCCTGAGTTTTTAACTCGCCGGTATCGTAAATAATGGCAATTGAATTACGGATGGTCATTTCTAATCGAGATTAAGAGAGTCAAGCAATTGTCCCGCAATATCTAAATTAAACAGCCGGTCCAATTCGCGCAGACAAGTCGGGCTGGTGACGTTGATCTCAGTTAAATAATCGCCGATGACGTCCAAGCCTACAAAAATAAGGCCTTTTTCACGTAAAGTAGGGCCAACCTGTTCGCAGATCCATAAATCACGTTCGCTGAGTTCGCGGCCTTCACCGGTTGCTCCCGCGGCTAAATTACCCCGAAAATCATGTTTATGTGGCACTCGCGCCAACGCGTAAGGTACGGGTTCGCCATTGATCAATAAGATTCGTTTATCGCCTTCGCTAATTTTATCGATAAAGTGCTGCGCCATCACTAAACGTTGACCTTGCTCGGTCAGGGTTTCAATGATTACGCTGAGATTAGGATCTTGCGCGGCAGCTTTAAACACGGAACGTCCACCCATGCCGTCTAATGGTTTAATGACGGCGATTTTTTCCTGGTGGACAAACTCTTTAATCAATTCCATTTGACTGGTGACTAATGTCTTGGGGCAACATTGTGGAAACCAGGCGGTGAATAATTTTTCATTGGCATCACGTAAACTGGCTGGATTATTGATTACCCTTAATCCTTGGCGATGCGCTTGTTCCAGTAGATAGGTTAAATGAATATATTGCATGTTAAAGGGCGGATCTTTGCGCATGAAAAAAATATCCAAATCCACCAGCGGCTGTTCAATAGCCGCTCCCAACTGGAACCAAGCTTCAGGATTATCCTCGACCGTGATTTTACCCATGCGGCCCCAGCAAATGCCATCTTGCAGCCATAGCGATTGCGGTTCTAAATAATAATTTTCCCAACCGCGGGCCTGGGCTGCTAACAATATGGCAAAGCTCGTGTCTTTTTTCACGTTAATCTGCGCAATCGGATCCATAAGCATGCCTAATTTAATCATGATGCTCCTTTGCAGCCGAAATAAGTTCGCGGGCCGCTGCCAATAACGCCAGGCGAGCTAGCACGCCATAAGCATAAAAAGGATGGCAATGATTTTCTAATGGCAGCGGCGTAAAATTCATTCCTGGTGAATTCAGGTTGTCGCGTGGCCCGCGGTCTGCATGGACCCGATAAAACCCGCCGATTACGTGCCGGCCGATAGTATAAATCACCGGTTCGGCCACGGCTTGGTTTGGCCCTGCAGTTACAAAACTATGTACTCCCTCTTGGATAATGGCTTTAGTCACTAATTGGCCGCCTTTAATAACCGCCATTTTTTGGCGTTGCTTACGATTTAAATGCCGTAATTGTTCAGGGTCATCGACCATCATGACCGCCATGCCGTAGGTGCCTTGGTCGGCTTTGATCACTAAAAAGGGAGTATGCGTCACATTATATTCGGCGTACTTAGCTTTGATTCGCGTCAATAAAACATTCGCGCGTTCAATTAAACAGGCTTGCCCTTCCGGGTTTTGAAAATCGACGTCGGGGCATTGATCGAAATAAGGTGCGATTAACCAAGGGTCTATGCCAATAGCCTTGGCAAATTCTTGGCATACCGCTTGATAGTGCCCAAAATGTTCCGACTTTAGGCGGGTAGTCCATCCTAATTGGACAGGAGGTAAAATTTTTTGAATGATATTTTGCAGAATTTCCGGAACCCCTCCGGAGAGATCATTGTTGAGCAAGATGCAGCAGGTGTTGAAATTCTCTACGGTGAGAGCATTGCCGTGGCGAATTAAAGGTTCAATTTTAATTTGGCGCCGGGAGGGAAGCGTGTATTCCTGGGCAGTAGTTATCTCGGGATTTAAAGAGCCGATCCGTACTTCAAAGCCTGCTTGCACTAAAATATCCTGAAGCACCGCCACGCTTTCAAAGTAAAGCAGGTTACGGGTATGGCTTTCGGGTATCAATAATATTCGAGAAATGTCCGGACAGATTTCAGCAATGGTTGCCTGCATGGCCTGGACGTAAAGCGGCATGCCTTCAGGGTTCAAGTTATTAAATCCTGCTGGAAAAAGATTGGTGTCCACTGGCGCTATTTTGAACCCGGCATTGCGGATATCCATGGAACCATAAATCGGCGGGCATGATTGCTGCCACTGTTGGCGAAACCATGCTTCAATCGGCGCGCAGGCGGCTTGTAAAGTCTGGCTAACATCAAAATTCGTAGTCGTAGTGCCCATCATTGCTCCGTTTTTGTCGGTAGTCATGATACCATATGCGGGATATGCGGTGGAATGGTAAAATTATAGGCTTGGTAATCGGGTTACTTTCAGGGCATCCTTTAGGTGTGGTAGTGGGTGTTGTGATCGGGCATTTATACGATACCGGAGTTTTTAGCAAATGGTTGCAAAAAGGGCTTACGAAGAACTCGCAACAGACACAGCGGATATTTTTTGACGCTACTTTTTCAGTCATGGGTTATTTAGCCAAAGCGGACGGCAGGGTGACAGAAAGTGAAATCCGGGCCGCCGAGCGAATCATGCAGGACATGAGTTTAGGCCCAGAGATGAGGCGCGAAGCCATCCTGTTATTTAATCAAGGCAAGCAAGGGGAGTTTGATTT
This sequence comes from uncultured Pseudomonadota bacterium, assembly GCA_963697455.1. Classification (GTDB taxonomy): domain Bacteria; phylum Pseudomonadota; class Gammaproteobacteria; order Coxiellales; family Coxiellaceae; genus JAFEDN01. Next base: position 139,854 of record CAVOOI010000034.1, read on the forward strand.
AACTGCAACGATGCAACAATTGAAGACCGCTTGTTGGCAACGCCCTAATTTATTGCGCACATTTTTAGAGATCCAAATTCAAATTGCCAACGCTGAAGGACAGATTAACCCAGGCAAGCGCGCTGCTTTACGCGCAATTTGTACGGAGTTAGGTGTTCAAGGATTTATGTTTGATCAGTTTGAGCAGCAAGCGCATGCGCAGCAAAGCTACCAGCGTTATTATCAACAGCCCCGCCCAGACCCGGCGCAACATTTGGCGGACGCATACCAGATTTTAAATGTCTCTATGAGCGCCAGCGATGTGGAAGTTAAAAAAGCCTACCGCCGGCTGATAAGTCAACACCATCCTGATAAATTAATGTCGCAGGGATTACCGCCGGAAATGATCAAATTGGCTAATGAGCGTACTCAAAAAATTAAAAGCGCCTATGAAACCATTAAAAAAGCGCGAGGAATGGGCTAGCAACGATGATCAAGTTGTCAGATTTAAATGCATCGCTAAACTGCTTAAAGAAAGGTCAGATTTTAGCTTATCCTACCGAAGCGGTCTTTGGCTTGGGATGCGATCCTTTTAATGCGGATGCAGTGGGGCGCTTGCTGATGATTAAGCAGCGCTCGGTGGATAAAGGTTTAATTTTAGTGGCGGCAACCTGGCAGCAGATTGAATCATTAGTTGAACCTATTCCGCCACGCGCTTTGACCCAGGTGTTAGCAACCTGGCCTGGCCCTTTTACCTGGGTATTTCCCGTCAGTCCCGCCGTGCCGCACTGGATCCGTGGAAAGCATCGCACCATTGCACTGCGGGTGAGCAGCCATCCGGTGATTCAGGAATTATGCCAAGCTTTTGGTGGCCCGATTGTGTCTACCAGTGCTAATCGTGATGGGCAACCGCCGCTGCGGGATTATCGAGCTGTGTGCATGATGTTTGGCAAGCAAATAGATTTCATTTTGCCTGATAAAGTGGGTGGACAAAATAATCCCACCATAATCCGCGATGCGATCTCCGGCGAGACTATTCGTTATTGAATTTCCGGTAAGATTTGGGACAAGAGTTGATAATAATTGAGCACTTTGATTTTATAACGCGCATTTAGGAGTGGGTGTTACGGAATGATAGCTGGCGACGCCGCTCCAATAATCGCTGGCTTGAGAAATTTTATTACTTAAAATCCATGTGCCTGCCATAACATTAACGCAGGGATCATATTGCAACAATTTTTGGAGTGTAGCCATATTTTTTCATAGTGGCCAGCCAACTCGAATTGACTTGCATTGGGCCGTAATCATAAGTTCCATTTTTATTTTGCCGTGCTAACCCTACGTTTCCGCCTTCTGTGGCGATAACCGAGATGATCACTTTAGCGGGTACATAATAAGTAACGGCTGCTTGATTAATACATTCGATTGGCACGCCATGAATAAGCAACGCGCTTGCCATTGCCCCTCCTTGAAAGAAAATTTATGAACCTCCGATTATGCCACAGCCCCTCAAATATGTCCATCCCTTAAGGACTTAGGCCCTTATTGAGCAGTGATTGACTGGATACCTTGGGCATGGGCATAATATAAACTTATGAAAGATCATATTACTACATTATTCCAGCAATCTTTAGCCGTTTTGTGCGACCAACAATTAATCCCTAGTGAGTCTAGAAATTTACCGGTACAAGTTGAGCCTTCCCGCGATCCAAAACATGGCGAATTTGCCACCAATTTTGCAATGACATTAGCAAAAACTGCGGGAAAAAACCCGCGTGAACTTGCGGAACTGTTAATTCGTCATCTACCAAAATCTGCTAAAATCGCCAAGGTAGAAATGGCGGGTCCTGGGTTTATCAATTTTACCCTGGCTCCGGCGGCGCTGGAGTCGGTTATCCCCGCCGTGTTGCTGGCCCAAGATCATTATGGTTGGAGTATGGTTGGAGCCGGGCAGCGCATCCATATGGAGTATGTTTCAGCCAATCCGACGGGACCTTTACATGTCGGGCATGGCCGAAGTGCTGCTTATGGCGCCTGCGTGGCAAATTTACTGAAGGCAATCGGTTTTCAAGTCTATCAAGAATATTATGTAAATGACGCTGGCCGCCAAATGCGGATCTTAGGGCTAAGCACCTGGTTGCGTTATTTGCAAACATCGGGTCAAAACGTCGATTTTCCTAAAAACGCTTATCAAGGCGATTATATTCTGGATATCGCGAATAAGCTTCGTGACCAATATAATGACCGGTTTCTCCACAGTCCGTTAACCCTGGCGCAAACCGCCGCCAAAAAATATCCTCCTGAAACCGACGGTGATCGTTATATCGACGCTTTCATCGAAGGCGCGGTCGCGTTACTGGGTAAAGAGAATTTTGACATCATCCAAAAATTAACGCTGCAAGAAATTTTAGCGGACATTAAAGACGATTTGACTGAATTCGGCGTGGAGTATGACCATTGGTTTTCCGAAACTCAGCTTATCGAAATGAACTTAGTGCAGGCTGGAATTGAGTTATTGCAAAAACATGATCACGTTTATGAACGAGACGGAGCGATTTGGTTCCGTGCGACTGATTTTCACGATGAAAAAGACCGTGTACTGGTGCGTGAGAATGGCATCACCACTTATTTTGCTTCCGACGTAGCCTATCATCTCCACAAATACCAGCAAAACTATGATAAAATGATTAACATATTTGGCGCAGATCATCATGGTTATGTGGCCAGAATCCGCGCTGTTTTACAAGGGCTGGGTGAAGATCCAGAAAAATTATCCGTTTTACTCATGCAGTTCGCGAATTTGTATCGTGGCAAAGTAAAAATCTCCATGTCTACCCGCAGCGGATCTTTTGTTACTTTAAGAGAACTGCGCAATGAAGTAGGCAATGATGCCGCGCGTTATTTTTATATCATTCGCAAACCGGATCAACATTTGGATTTTGATTTAGAATTAGCTAAAAGCCGCTCCAATGAGAATCCGGTTTATTATATTCAATATGCGCATGCGCGTATTTGTAGTGTTTGGCGGCAATTAGCCGCTGGCGGTGAGCATTGGTCAGAAGCGGATGGCCGCGAACAGCTCAATTTGTTGATTACGGAGACTTAGCGGCAATTACTCCGGCATTTAACTAATTATCCAGATTTGCTGAATAATGCGGCTTTGCGGTATGAACCGCATTTATTGGCGCATTATCTGCAAGAGCTAGCTAATTTTTTTCATGTCTACTACAACAATGAGAAATTCTTAGTGCCAGATGCAGACTTGCGCAATGCGCGATTGTGTTTAGTGCGTGCCGTCCAAATAGTTTTGGCGGGTGGGTTGAATCTTTTAGGCATTTCGGCTCCAGAACAAATGTGAGCCTTCGCCAATATGAGGAATAGTAAAATGCGTAAACTGTGGATTATTTTATCGGCTATCGTCGTGGTCATTGTTTTTGTAGCTTTGGCAATTCCTTTCGGCATGGGATTATTTGTGCAGGGGCGTTATCCGCAATTGCTCGCACAATTTAATACCCCGCATTTATCTTTTGCATTGCTTAACTTTAAACGCGGCTGGTTTCATTCTGAAGCCCAATTACAGGTCACTCTGCATAGCGCAGAAACTACTTTAAGCGGTGAATCCATTCCCCTAGCACAATTCACCATAACCCAAGATATCGAACATGGCCCGTTGGTTTTGCAAAAACATCTAGACGGTTCACGTAATTGGATGTTCGCCCTTGCGGCAGTGCAGAATGAAAGCCGTGCCGATAATTTAATTTTTAAATCCAGTACTATTTGGACTATGGCCAACACCGTCAATACCGCCTTACAAATAAAGCACTTGCTGTTGAGTAACGATAGACAACGCATAGAAATCAATGATCTGAATGGAGATGTCATTTACACGTTAGCTGATCGTCATTTTCAATCTCAGTTAGCTTTAGGTAATGGCGCGTTATATGAAAATAATCCAGAAAAAGTAGGCAATGATATAGTTGATTTAGTTAAGGTGATGGAGTTAGATAATTTAACCACTCATCTAGATATTCGCAAAATTAATGCCTTATGGTACGGGACCCGTCATTTTGCAGCTCAAAAAATCTCGATTTTCCCTTATGGCGGTGAGGTGCTGACCATTAATAATTTTGCCGCTGATCTTAATCAAAGTCAGCATGGCGGACTTACTAAGTTTGATTTAACTAATCATGTAGATACAATTACCAGCGGCCAATTTAAAATTGACCAACTGCAAGTCGCGTTGAATCTCGACAATATGAATACCCCATTATTGGAAAATTTTGCTCAAGTATTTATGTATGGATCTGATTTCCAACGTTTTAAAATGTACCCTATATTAGTAGATTTGTTTGCTAAAGGGATGACCGCTAATTTAAGCCAATTACAATTTACAACCAGTGATGGCCCGGTAGCGATGCAAGCTCAAATTGCTTCCATCCCGGGTGACCCGGCCAATGCAGGACTGTTGCATCTTTTAGAGAATGTGAATATGCAGGCTTCAGCTAACGTGCCCAAAGAATGGTTGAAAAAGGAAATCATTTCTTATCTAGACAATAAGAAAAACGCCAACCCAAGTTTAAAAGTGGATTCACAGGTTTTGGCGCAGCATTATTTGGATTATTGGCAGGAACATCATCTGTTAGTCCCGCAAGATCAACAGGTTTCGATGGTGATGAATTATAAAAATGGGCAATTATTAATTAATGGAGAGAAACCGACATTAGACAATGTGATCCAACCCACCGCGGGCGTAAGCTCGTGACCTTATGCAACAGTATGCAATGACCAGGATATCTTTGATATTAATCATCGTCGCAGTGGCTTTATTCGCCTGGGTAGCGGTTCAACACAGCAGGAACAAGCCACTGGCCGCCACAGCCTCAGCGCCAACTCAAACTCCAGTCCAATTTGATTTTTACACGGTACTGCCAAAAATGGCGGTTTCTACGCCGGGCCCTGTTACCCAGCAACCTGGGGCAGTTCCGCCTATTGTTAAAAAACCCTCGACAGTTTCTGCCGTGCCTGTGTATGTATTGCAAATCGCGGCGCTTCGGCAGCCGATGGTCGCTAATCGTTTAGTTGAGCAAATGCGTCGCGCTGGTTTTTCGGTTTTTATTCAAACTTATCAAAATAACGCCATCACCTGGTATCGAGTAATGATCGGACCTTACGCCACCCAGGACTTAGCGCGCCACAACCAAGAACGGCTGAAAGCGCTGCATATCAATAGCCTGGTGGTGACCATGCAACCAAAGAGTGGTTGAAATTTCGGTTTGGCGTCCCCAGATTATCTATTTAAGACTAAAACTTTTTGGAGAAAATAGTGGAACAATTTCATGGTACTACCATTCTTTCTGTCCGCCGCAATGGCAAAGTCGTAGTTGGCGGTGATGGACAGGTATCAATGGGTAATATGGTGATGAAAAGCAATGCCCGTAAAGTTCGGCGTTTGTTTAATAACCAGGTGATTGCCGGTTTTGCTGGCGCCACCGCCGATGCGTTTACTTTATTTGAACGTTTTGAAGCTAAGCTGGAAAAGCATCAAGGTAATTTGGTGCGGGCGGCAGTTGAAATGGCCAAGGATTGGCGAACCGATAAAATGCTCAGGCGCTTAGAGGCCTTACTGTGCGTAGCCGACAAAAAAGCTTCATTGATTTTAACCGGCAACGGTGATGTGATTGAGCCCGAGCATAATTTGATGGCGGTTGGTTCAGGAGGATTCTACGCCCAATCTGCCGCAAAAGCATTATTGGATAATACCCAACTGAGCGCCTTAGAGATTGTGAAAAAATCTCTCACCATTGCCGCGGATATTTGTGTGATGACTAATCATAATTTTACAATTGAAGAACTAGAAAGCGAGAATTAATTAAAATGAATAATAACTTAATGTTGTCAGAGTGGAATATTACACCACAAGAGATCGTTTCCGAACTCGATAAATTTATCATCGGCCAACAGGATGCTAAACGCGCCGTGGCCATTGCTTTGCGCAACCGGTGGCGGCGCAGACAATTACCGGAAGAGTTACGCAAGGAAATTACTCCGAAGAATATTTTAATGATTGGGCCTACCGGCGTTGGCAAAACCGAAATTGCTCGCCGGCTAGCAGCATTAGCTAAAGCGCCATTCATTAAAGTTGAGGCCACTAAATTTACCGAAGTCGGTTATGTGGGCCGGGATGTGGATTCGATTGTGCGTGATTTGGTGGATATTGCCGTAAAAATGACTCGCGAACATGCCATGGAAAAAGTTCGCAGCCAAGCGTTAGAGGCAGCGGAAGAGCGAGTATTAGATATTTTAGTACCGCCTGCTACCCCAGATGAATCAGGAAAAAACCTGGATAAATCCGCAGTGCGCGAAACCAAAGAATCGGCTACGCGCCAATTATTCCGCAAAAAACTTCGCGAAGGAGACTTGGATGATCGCGAAATTGAAATTGAGCTGACCAGCGGCGGCCCATCTTTAGAAATTATGGGCCCTCCGGGAATGGAAGAAATGGTGGGGCAATTGCAAAGCATGATGGAAAATATGGCGAGCAAAAAAACCAAAGTCCGCCGGTTAACCGTCAAGGCCGCATTAAAGTATTTGCAGGAGGAAGAAGCCTCGAAGTTAGTTAATGAAGAAGAAATAAAAGCCTTAGCCTTGGAAAATGCCGAGCAAAATGGCATTGTATTTATCGATGAAATCGATAAAATTGTGCGTCGCACCGAAAGTTTTGGCGCCGACGTTTCTCGAGAAGGTGTGCAGCGTGATTTATTGCCGTTGGTAGAAGGTTGCACGGTAGTGACTAAATATGGCATTGTAAAAACCGATTATATTTTATTTATCGCTTCAGGCGCATTTCATTTAACCAAGCCGTCGGATTTAATTCCGGAGTTACAAGGCCGTTTTCCAATTCGGGTCGAATTAAAAGCGTTAACGACTCAGGATTTTATTAGAATCTTAACGGAGCCCCATGCTTCGCTGACTCAACAATATACGGCGTTGATAGGCACAGAAGGATATGGATTGACGTTTGCCAAAGATGGTATTGAGCGGCTGGCGGAAATCGCGCATCAAGTGAATGAAAAAGCTGAAAACATTGGCGCGCGCCGGTTGCATACTGTGTTGGAGCGATTGTTAGAAAAAATTTCGTTTGATGCGCCTAATAAAGCAGGCGAATCTATGATAATTGATTCCGCGTATGTAGATGGACAGCTCGCTGAGTTGGCCAAAGACGAAGACCTGAGCCGTTCAATTTTATGAGTGAAAACCGCACGCATTTTGGATTTCAACAAATACCCATTGGGGAGAAAACCCAAAGAGTAGGCGAGGTGTTTTCCAGCGTAGCTGAAAAATATGATTTGATGAATGACTTAATGTCGCTGGGGATTCATCGCTGGTGGAAGCAGCGGGCGGTTGAGCGTGGTGCTTTTCGTCCAGGTCATTGTGTGTTGGATATCGCTGGCGGCAGCGGAGATTTGAGTGCTCGCATCAGTCCACTGGTTGGTGAGCAAGGTCAGGTGTGTCTCGCCGACATTAATGCGGAGATGTTAAGAGTAGGGTGGGGCCGCTTGCTGGATAAAGGGCTTTATCATAACGTTAATCCGGTTCGCGCCAATGCGGAGTCTCTTCCATTTATTGAAAATTATTTTGATCGAGTTATCATTGGATTTGGCCTGCGTAATGTAACCGATAAAGAAGCCGCGTTAGCCTCGATGTATCGAGTGTTAAAACCAGGCGGGCGTTTGATTATTTTGGAATTTTCTCAGCCCGCAATTGCCTTGTTGAAACCTTTATACGATGCTTATTCTTTTAAGATTTTACCGTGGCTGGGCGAGTTGGTTGCGAATGACGCAGAGAGTTATCGCTATCTGGCAGAGTCGATTCGTATGCATCCTGATCAGGAAACCTTAAAAAACATGGCAATAACAGCGGGTTTCGATCGCTGCGAATATCAGAATTTAACCGGCGGCATTGTCGCACTTCATCAGGGATTCAAATATTAATGTTATACTTCATCCTCGAAAAAGCCATCAATCATATTTTACAACTCGATCCAGACACTTTGAAACGGTTGGAGAAATTACAAGGCAAAGTTGTAAAAATTACTTTTACTGATTGGAAATTAGATTGTTATATTGTCATTCAGCAGGACGGTGTTAAATTAGTGAGGGAATACTCAGGTTTGGTGGATACGACCATCTCTGGCAAATTATCCGGGATGATCCGCGCGAGTTGTTCCGGCATCAACAGCCCAGCTTTATTAGAGCAAGGCATTCAAGTCACCGGCGACTCTGAATTAGGTGAACAAATCCGCGATATTTTGCGGCGAGTGGACTTAGATGGCGAAGAATATTTATCACGCTTTGTTGGCGACGCGACCGCTCACGAAATTGGCTGGCGAGCCAAGCGCGCTGTCGACCTCGGCAAACAAACCTGGCGTGACCTATGGGGAAATATCCGCGAATTTTGCCAAGTAGAAGCCCAATATTTACCAACCCGCTCCCAAGTCGAAAATTTTTACAGCCAAATAGTAACCTTACGCGACGGAGTAGACCGCGCCGCCGCCCGCCTGCAGCGCCTGGAACAAAAGATCACCAATGGCTCAAAAAAACCCGATTAGCGCGATCAAATCTGGAATTATGAGCGAGTTTTTTGCCGCCTCACAATTCAGCTTGACTCCACAACATCAAATTCCCAGGCACAAATCCTCATTAATCAAGGAATGAAATTTTATGAAAAAAACATTTCTAACATTTATTAGCGTTTTTTTAATTACGTTCAGCCATTCTGCTTGTTCAGCCGATTCAGCGTCCACTGAATGGATAAAAAAACTAATGAAACAGTATCATGTGCCTGGGGTTAGCATCACGTTAATTAAAAATTATCATGTCGAATGGACCAAAAACTTTGGGGTTGCTAACAAAGCGCTTCGACAACCAGTATCGGAAACAACACTCTTCCAGGCCGGATCGATTAGTAAACCCGTGACAGCAATGGCAGCCTTAAAAACGGTGCAGGAAGGAAAGCTGACATTAGATGCTAACATCAATCAATATTTAACTTCATGGGAAATACCCAACAATCAGTTTACTGTACACAATAAAGTTACTTTACGAAGATTGTTGGATCATAGTGCTGGAATTACCGTACATGGTTTTGTAGGTTATAAACAAGGCGAATCCCTCCCTAAATTATTTAATGTCCTAAATGGAACGCCGCCTGCAAATTCCGCGCCGATTCGAGTAGAAAGCATTCCAGGGCGTAAATTTAATTATTCTGGAGGAGGGTATACTATTATTCAGCAAGTTTTAATGGATACTTATCACCAATCCTTCTCCAGGATTATGAGGGACATTGTTTTGCGGCCGCTGGCAATGAACCACAGTGCTTTTCAACAACCGTTACCGTCAACCCAAATGAATGATATCGCAATACCGTACCGAGACGATGGCACACCAGTGGAAGGTGGGCCTCACGTCTATATTGAACAAGCCGCTGCTGGATTGTGGAGTACTTCTGCAGATTTGGCGAAATTTGTCATTGCCGTACAAAAATCTATTCAGGATAATCACAATCACAATCAAATTCTAACATCTCAATATGCGAAACTCATGGTCAGCCCTTCGATTAATGAGCAAATGGGATTGGGTTTTGAAATTGGGGCTAATAAATATGGACATACTGAAAAGAACGGCCGCTATTTTATCCATCCTGGAGAAAATGAAGGGTACAGAAATTTTTTGCTTGGCAGTCTCCATAATGGTAACGGTATCGTAATCATGACCAACATGTCACCTGATAGCAACTTGGTTTTGCAGCACAAGACAAATGACGACTGGACATTTTTCTATAAAATCACCCAAAAAATTGCTGATGACGCCCAATTTCAATGATAGGGGCCTTTGAAAAAATAGTTATGTCAGAGCGGGATATGATTATTTTCTAAACTCTTTCTTACTTACCCTCATTATTAATGAAGTGCTTTTTAAATTTGGCGTTGGCTCTGACACCAATGTTTGAAATTTTAAGCGGTCTCTCTCCAATTATTTTTATCGGCTTGCTGAGCTAATTTTTGTGCTACTAATGCATTTAAGCTAATCCCTGCGCGCGCAGCTTCTATAGCTAATGCCCTATGGATGCGTTTGTCAATCCGCACATTAAATTGGCCACTGTATTCTTTTCTGAGCGGAGAAGCAGGTATTTCTTCACTATGTTTTTTATAGCTTGCTTTCATCGCTTCCCAGGCAGATTCGAGTTCATGGAGCGCTTCCTCCGGCGTCTCGCCAAAAGCAGATACGTTCGGTAGCTCAATAAAGTGGGCAAGCCATTCGCCGCCGTCTTCTTCAATTAGGTTAACGCTAAAACCATCAAACTTATCACTCATTGTCGTCTTCCTCATCGTATTGGTTTAAAAATTGTTTAACTTGATAACCCTTTGCTTTTATCATCAGAATCTGGCGTTGGTGAAAGAATATTAAAAATGGCCGACAATGAAAGTATTCATAGGCATAAAACCGAATCAGATGTATTTAAAATCAATATCAGACCTTGCAAATAAAAAACAAATCAGATTTCTTCAAACACTTCTTCCAGTGCGTTTGCATCTAAAATTTTTTCACCCCAGAGTAACAGCGTTTCGGCATCAGCTTGTTGAATACGAATCATATAGGATTCAGGAATTTTGTTAAATCGGCGCTTTAAGAACAGCAGTGTCAGATCCGATATAAATGACAAAAATTCCTATTAATTCAATTCACTAATTCAAAAAAATAGTTATGTCAGATGCGGAATATGATTATATTCTAAAATTTTTTGAAACATCAGATTTGACATAACTTTTTTTCTTGCTTAGCCTCTCATTAATGAAGTTCTTTTTAAATTTGGCGTCGGCTCTGACACTAATGTTCTTAATAAAATCAAATGCTTATAAGAATAAGCTATCCGGTTCTTATAAGCGTCTGACTAGTTTTGGTGTAATTGTGCAAAAATAACGCTAGAGCTTTTGGATCTTCCCAAAACGGGGTGTTTTAGCCGGAACCTAATAATCAATAATCTTGACTTTTATTGGAAAAAAATACATACTAGTGTGTATAATTATAGAGGAGAAAAGGATGTGACTAAGCTGGAGCTGGAGAGACTGCTTAAACAAAATGGGTTTGTTAAACGTCCGGGAGGAAAGCACGATGTCTGGGTGAAGAAAGGGTTTCCGCCTGTTCCCGTGCCTCGGCATAAAGGGGATATTCCAAACGGTACTCTAAGAAATATTTTGAAAGCATCTGGTTTGGAGGGGTTATGAAAAAGTATTATTACGCAGTTTTTAAAAAATCTAAAGATGTGGTTGAGGTAGAATTTCCTGATCTCGTTGGTTGCTCTACTTTTGGAAAAGATTGGGAAGAAGCCTTGTCTTATGCCGAAGATGTTTTGGCCGCATGGTTGGTTCATGCAGATCCAGAATTTGTTAAAGAACCTTCTACGCATGACCAATTAAAACATTTAGGAGAGTTAGTTCCTATTTTTGTTGATCAAACAATTATGGACTCTTATCAAGAATTGCAAAGATTTAATGTCATTTTTCCTTCAAAAACTCTAAAGAAAGTGGATAGTTTTCGTAAAAAACTAGGATTAAAACGTTCCACTTTTCTACAAAAAGCAGCCGAAGAATATTTATTACATCATCAAGGATAATTTTACGCCAAATTTAATATATAGGAAATAACTAAACATGATAATTATGGAAAATAATTGGGAAAAATTTAATAATTTAACTTATCCAATGGCAGTGTTAGGCTACAAAAAGTAGAGGGTCAAGCCTGAAATATTGACATTTTGGTAATTATTTTTTGATGTCAATTTTTCAGGCCTGACCCTGGCGACCTTGTGGGATCTTGTTTGCAATTTAGTAACACATAGGTTACTATATGACAATGAACATTCAGGTGAAGGAATACATCAACGAAAAAGGTGCTTCTGCTTTTCAGTCTTGGTTTAACAAATTGGATGCGCAAACTGCTGCTCGGGTTTCAACGGCGCTTTATCGCTTAGAAGCTGGTAACGACTCTCATTTGAAATCTTTGGCGGGCGGTGTTTATGAATGTAAACTGAACTTTGGCCCTGGCTATCGAATTTATATGGGTAAAGAAGGTCCTGCAATGATAATTTTGCTTTGTGGCGGTAGCAAGAACAGCAAAGTAAAGATATTGCGTTAGCTAGAGAGTTGTGGCAAGCCTATAAGCTTGAAAAAAACAAAAATAAGCGGAGTAAACAATGGCACTAACTAAGCAATTTCGATTAACCGTGTTAGAAAGAGCTCATCACGATGTAAAATTTCGTCATGCCCTCTTAGCAGAAGCGTTGAATGAATTATTGTCCGGCGATGTAGACGTGGGGAAATCCTTATTACGCGATTATATAAATGCTACGATTTCTTTTGAGCTATTGGCGAGTAAGTTACATAAAAATAGTAAAAGTGTTCAAAGGATGTTAAGTTCTAATGGAAATCCAACAACGAAATCGTTAATGGCTATTTTTCATATTTTACAAAAAATGGAAGGTATTAAAATTCATGTGGATGTCAAATAGGGTTTGGCATGTCAAAATTCGTATTCTGGCCCTCATGCTTTTATCATCAGAATCTGGAGCTGGTGAAAGAATATTAATGGCAGTAAGAGGGTCAAGCCGGACATATTGACATTTTGGTAATTATTTTTTGATGTCAATTTTTCAGGCCTGAGGCCTGACTCTCATATTCCGTATTCTAAAATAGAATATTCTAAATGCTTGATACGCTCCTGAATACTCTTCTGACTTCTAAAGAAACTAGAACTGCTCCGAAAATTTTTCAGATTAGTGTCTGTTTCTTGAATAATTTTGATGGGTGACCTTGAGCCAGGGTTGGATAATTTTATTCTTAAAAGATTTGAAACTTCATCTTCCGTATTTTTAGCTAACTCGTCTTCCAGGATTTTCATGTTTTTTAAAATTTGTTTTTCGAGAAATTGTTTGTGGAGAAAATAAACTAAATAAAAAGGACTTTGTTCTTGCGAATTGGTAATGAATACATTGGTGTGTTTATGCTCTACCAGATCCAGAACTTTGGTTGATTTAGATTTAATCGCGTGAGTGACCGGGGTTTCTAAATCGAGAAAAGACTGCCTTTCATTCAATAACTCGGGAAATGTAGATAAAACAATATCATAAACTGCTTCTGTCCCCTTATTTTGAAGCACTTTTTTGAAAGCGGCGGCCTGCAAAAGAGAATGAATTGTTTTACTTTTTAGTGTTCCATCCTGAGTTAATCGTTGAGTAGTTTCCCGTCTTAAAATAAACGATTCATCCAGTAAAAGCTTACTGTCTTCCAAAAAGAAATGGACTATCTCTTCATGCTTTCTAAAAGCAGCTGTCATTAATGGTGTATTTTCGTAATTTTCGTCTGCCAAAGGTTGATTCAGGAAGCCTGGATAATAAAATAAAATAATTTCAACTTTTCCTAAGTCACCCTGGACAATAGCCTCTGAAAATTTCAGATTGGCTTTAAATCGAAACTCCTCCAAACGTCCTTTTTCTCTCGCTATCTTCAGCGGACCTTCTCCAAGAGCGTTACTGGCAAAAATATCCATTTTTTCTTCTAAAAGATATTGAACGATCTCTCGATTATTATCAGATATTTTTAATGCAAACGTTAACAGAGTTTCGCCTTTCGCAATTCGTGATGGATTGAAATCGTGCTTTAATTCAAAGATTTTTTTAACGGTATCTAGATCTGACTTTCTCAAAGGTGGCTCAAGCACTTTTGAGAAGGTTTTATAGAATAATTTTTCAATATCTTTGTCTATTACCGTTTGCATTGCGTTAAATCCTTCACTGTCAACCGCCAAAATATCAGCGTCGCGGTCTATAAGAAATTTGACGACATCAAAATTACCTTCCGAAACAGCGACTATCAGTGGCGTGGAAAACCTCCCATCACTCAATTCAAGTCGTGTGCTGGCATAGCCTGGTAAATATTGTAAAACTTCTTTGACCTCATCCAGAAATCCTTCTTTTATCGCTTGATAAAAGTTACTTCTTATTCTGCTCTTGAAAATAGGTAAAGAAGGCAACCATTGATATTTTAAAACAATTTTTAATGGATGTTGACCATATTCATTTTTTTTAAAAATGGATGCTCCTTTTTTTAAAAGGATCTCAATCATTGAGACAGAGGGGATTTCATTGGCTTTCGCCGCCATATTTAATAAAAAAGTAAAAGGTGTTTCCCCACTTAAACATATTGAATTAATAAAATCCGGATTTTTATCCAGAATCTTATTTAAAATAGAATCATTTCTGTTTATCATGACACTTCTTAAGGCAACCACTTGCAAGATATGGATGACTCTTCTGTTTTTTCGAAGTCCATTATTGACTAGTCGTTCGGTTTTTACATCACATTGACTAGACGGTATATCAAGGTCAAGCTTCTTCTCATGGGGTAATGACTGAAACATAATGTCATGATCATAATAAACAGCAAGTATGAGCGGGGTAACAAGATGATTATTATCAATACATGGCTCATTGATAAATTCAGGATAGTAATTCAGGATTTCTTTAACCAGAATAGAAGCGCCCTCTTTTAAGGCGTTTAAAAACTGTTTATGAGCCAGGTCGCGTAATTCGCTCAAGCGATTATGTTCTTTTCCGAGTTCTAATACCTTTTCGCGGTAAAAAATATCAGGATGCATTTTTAAAAAAAGACTCAGCACATGTTTATGAGGGTTTTTTAAAGCCCAAGTCAATAAATTGTCACCCTGAAAGGCTTGGTTGATAAAATCCGGATTTATCGCTGCGATTTTTCTAGCGGTATCGGGATCATTTTCCACTAACGCCTTTCTCAACAGTAATTGAGCATTATCATTCAATATTGTTAATGCCTCAAAATTATTAACGGCCAGAGCTGCTTTTATTGCGGTTTCATTATCGTTATCCGTTGCTAAAATATTGGCGCCCTTTTCTAAAAATAGTTTGACAGTCGATATTTTCTCATTAATTACAGCCAGTATCAGGGGCGTAGTATATGACAAAGTATCTTTAGAAAGAATAATGGTTTCATTGATAAGATCAGGATAATAATTTAAAATTTCAATTATTACTAAATCCCGCCCTTTAGTAATTTCCTCTAAAAATTTCGTTTTTATCTCTGAACGTATGAATTCCAGGCATCCATTCTGTTGAGCAGCACATAAAAAAGTCATATTTAAAAAATCTTTATCGCAAAGATCAAAGCGCCTTATGTTCTGGCTTAGGCCCTCAAAATCTAATAACAATTCATGGAAAAAAGGTTCCTGGTCTTGAAGAATCTTAATAGGCAAAGAGTGCTCGAAAATTTGCCCAAAACTACTTTCCGTGTTATTGATTAAAATACCCGATAGTCTTAATGACTGAATTTCCTTCAATGCTTGCTGGTGGAGTTTATCGAATTGTTTGGCTGATTTAAGATGAGTCGCTTTATATTCCTGAAGAAGAGTTCTTTCTCTTAATGCCTGTTTTTTCATTTAATTTTTGTTGAAGACTGGCTATCTTCTCACCATTAACCTGGATAATACGCCGAATTGCATTCCCCAAGATATCAACACAAAAATCAGGATCTATGATTTCATCTAAAGAATCAGATCCCTGCAGAGAGTGCATAATATTCCCTATATTTCTTGTAAAATTAGGTGCACTCCAATTCTTAATCTCGTTTTGATCGGATTCATCTAAAGAATGAAACCACTCCGAAAAAATGCCGACGGCGTCACGTGCAGTGACATCCGCTTTATATTCTGTACCAGTGCCATTTTTACTGCCTCGATAAAGACCTTCGCACAATTCGTTCAATCGGCCCATAATAGACTGAGGGTTTTTACGAATTTCATCCATGTTTAAGCTATAATCGATTAACTCTCGCCAACTTTCACCCCATTGCCGCATAATATAGAGAGCGTTCCTGGATAATGATGGGGTTTTATCTTTTAGTGACTTTCGAACTTTGGGATCCTGTTTAAACCAGATGCGCTCATAACTGATCTCACCCTTTTTCATGTTATCAATGGCAATTGTCAACATTTCCGGCACATAATGTAATTCGCCGTAAGTAAATTTACTTTCCGCCTCTCGCCAACAAAAAACATCGGCTATATTTTGCGGTAATAGTCTTGTACATTCGAGATTGTTTTGCCATTGCCTCCAATCCTCAAGCCGCTCCTCAGTGAGTCTCCTTTGTAAAAGGTAATCGTATGGTCCTTTTTGCTCTTCCTCTTTTGACTCAATCTGTTTGACTTCAGGGGTTAATAGCTTAGCCGCCTTAAAGCATATTTCGTTAATCACGGAATGAGGGGAAAAACAATAATCCATCTCCGTATTCTGGATCCATTCCTCTCTTCTGCCAAAAAAACTCTGCAATTTTTGCTGGAACTGTATTTCATTCTGAGTCATCGCAATCATTGACAATGATCTTAAAGTCCGTAATAAATCAAATTTTTGATATACACCTGTTGACTGGGAGTACTGTTTTAAACGTTTTTCTTCCTGAACGATGATTTGAATCAATTTTTGGCTGTCTTTAAGCTTAAGCTCTGCTGGGGATATCACGGGATATTTTGCAATACAATCTGACAAGAATTTATCCAGTTGATTGTGAATAAGTAGTTGTTTGTAAAGAAACTGATTTTCGTTTAGGGAGGCCAGATCGAATGCATTTAATTTTTCATCATTGGTGACTGTGATCTGGGCGCCGATGCTTAACAAAAAGCGAGTTGTGTTACTGCTTTTGTTCAGAACGGCTACCAACAAAGGAGTATTCCCTTTGCTGTCAATGGGCGTTTCCAAAAAATCTTTATTTTTGAGATGGGATATAACGGAAAAAAGGTCATCGTCCCGGATAGCGGCGCACAGCTCACTATTAACCTGCCTGGAGAATAAATTTTTCATTATAATGACCTTTTTTTATTTTTGGAATTATTATTTATTTTCCTGGTTTTAAAATTGATGCCATAAGCTTCAAAACAGCCATCATTCTGGACGGAATCGTGACCCCTCATGACCTGTCGATACCGGGCAAAATTATGTCCTAGAATTTTTAGGATTATTATTATCACCTAAATGCTTATTAATGACAATCACAGTCTGATGGCGATCATACTACTAGGTGATATCTCCCGAAATTTAAACACTAACCCTCCATCCGACGTCAGGACGGAACAACCCGCCTGATACTCTCTCAGATATATCGCCTATAGAAGATATCGAATTTGCGCCTTTAAATATCAAAATTGACGCGGATGAATTGGTGTGGGGTCACCCATTAGCCCCCGTGTGTCAACCGGCAAATAAAAAACAAATCAGATTTCTTCAAACACTTCTTCTAGTGCCTTTGCATCTAAAATTTTTTCACCCCAGAGTAACAGCGTTTCGGCATCAGCTTGTTGAATACGAATCATATAGGATTCAGGAATTTTGTTAAATCGGCGCTTTAATTGCCGGGTTATTAAAGCGACTTCACCTTGGTGTATTCCTTGACTAACACCTCTTTGCTCTCCGCGCCGTTCAAGTTCTTGAGCTAATGTCATAATTTCACCTCGTAATTCTTTAGACAAATATTCCTGGACTTCTTGAATAAATAGATCAAAATCCTTGGATTCCGTCCCATCCAGCACGTATTTTAGCACAATATTGCCGAAAGAAAAGCCGGCGGAGCTGGTTTGTTCCACTTGATTTATCCAGGGTAGCAGGGTTTTTAAAAATTGTTTAAAATCGATAGCTTTTTTATGCTTTAGTGCAAACTCAACTAGGCCGCACCATTGTCTTTGACGCATCTCATCCTCTGGAATTTGATGGATATCTAGCAATTGACAGGGCTTCATTAACCATTCTCTGGCTAAAATATTTTGATCTCCGAATAGGGAAAAAATATCTAAAGGAGCGTTCCAAGTTTCCTGACCAGTATAAATAACCATAGGATATATTAACGGTAAAGGCTGTCCAGGATTTTGTTTTCTGTGCATTTCCATTAAGCGGACCATGTAGACCCATAGCCGAAAAGCCATCCAACCATCCACGGTGCTTTGATGTTCACAAAGTAAGTAGAGATAAGCTGCGGCGCCAGCTATTTTAACGCTATACACGATATCGGCTTCGGTACCTTTATAATTTTCATCTATAAAAGAGCGGTTTTCTAGCTTGAGAGTTGCCAGATTTATATTTGCTAAGACTGTCGCGGGTAAATGTTCAGTAAAAAATTCCTGAGCGACGCGAAGCTGGCCTAATGACAGCCTTATAAATTTATCATGAGGTTGATGAATAACGGACATGGGTCCTTTCCGTGTTGCCGAAATCAAGCTTGATTAAATGAATTTGCAATTTATGTGGTTAAGAAATAATTTCTCAACAATCAAGAATTATCATAATAATGAGTGGGTGTAGCAATACAGTAAATTTGAATTGCTAGCTGCAGATAACGGTATCAAAGCCGACATCGACAGCCATTGGTATCAGAGGTCAAGTGATGCTTCTTTTTGTTCCGGAAGAGCGTTTTGAATCTGGGTAATGATACTGAGCAATGCTCTTATAGGCCTGATTCTATTAGTCTTTGTGTGGCCCATAGCACCATAAGTCAGTGCTGCGAATGTCATGCCGGGCTTTTCTTCTTTTTTATCATTTAATAATCAGATAAAATTTTTCTCAAGCCTTCATGCAGAGGCTCGGCTTTGAAGCCCCCATTTCTTGCTTTATCCATGGATAGTGAAAACGCGTGCTCATATGAATAAGGAACATATTTAATATTTTCACCAGAAGGTGCAATAAGTTGGGGGGTTTATTAAAATATTTACCCATTTCATAGCATAATTCTTTGACCGATAACGGTTCAAAAGCTGCTGCATTGATGGCCCCTTCAAATTTGTAATTCAGCAGCCAAATAAAAAATTTTGCGGCTTCATCGGTGAATGCAGATATCCCCTCCAGTATATATTTTATGTATGAGTAAGGGCAGTCTCCCTGTAAAGTCGTCATGTCCGCTTAAGACATGAGATAATCTAACAATCACTACTGGAAATGTTTTCTATTAAATAAAACACTTTCTGCTTGCCGTTTTCCTTCAGCATAATTTTTTTCTAAAAAATTATTGTCGCTCCAAGGTAAATTATAATCATAAGGATAGTTAGACAAATCGAATTCTTCCTCTATTGCGAAATCTGAAATCACCGCTAATTTAGTTAATCGGAAACTAGATTTATTATAAGTTTCAATAGTTGAAGTCATGATATAACGATCTGTACGTCCAGAAAAAACCTTTATAGAAATTTCTGCATCAATGGGGGTATAATTCACCGCTAATATTTAAACCCCATTTTTTTAAGGGCTAAACGGAGTTCATACAAGGGTAAACCTAGCACTGCCGTGTATGAGCCAGAAATACTTTTTAAATAGGATAACCCATGGCCTTCAACCGCTCCGGCGCCAGCACATTGCAAAATGTTAGGAAAAGCCAAAAAATATTTGTCAATGGAATCGCTGTCAACATCAAATTCTATCGTAGCGTCACTTACCCAATGAGTTGAATCGGAGCTAATCCAACGATGATTATGGCTATAAAATTTTTCCAAACAGCAACCAGTAGAAACTTCGACGGGCGCTCGACGTTCGGAAGTCAGCATCGAGATAGCATGTTTGCGATCAATTGGCTTGCCAAAAATTTCTCCGGTTGTGGTGTTTCTTATCAAAGTGTCAGCAGTCAGCGCATAAAGATAATCGACGTCGAGGGAAATAGGATCAGGAAAGTTCAGAGTTTGCATTTTGTGTTTGGCAATAGCCAATACCTGATCTTGAAATGTTGCGGGTGTAAAGTTTAATTCCTCATTACTGCCATGGGCAATAATCTCGTATTTAATTTGGGCATAATCCAGCAAGCTCCGGCGTGCTAAAGATTTTGAGCCAAGATATAAAGTATCTGTAAAAATTTTCCCAGTCATGGTGATTTCTCTTAAAATAAAATATAGCACAGCCATTGGTGGAACCCTATTTTATTCCTTAACTTAGATAATTTCAAATACGGCTGCTTTGAAAAAATCTTTCGTCTATGCTAGCATTAAAGCTCTTTTATAAGGAGTATGTGTTGCGGAAAACAATGCTTATATTATTTCTCTTTGGAGTCGGTTGCGGTAAGGGATATGCCGATCTGCCAAAAATTTTTTGCAGTAGTACCTGTCCAAATACAGCTGCTGAGTATCGTAGTAAGCAACCATTTCCAAATGGTGCAGTATGTACAAATGTGGGCAAATATAAAATATACTATCGTACTTTGGGGCAGGGTTCGCCAACCATTATTTTTTCTTCAGGAACAGGATTTTCAGCAGATGGTTGGTTTGATTCACAAATTGCGCCAGCATTGGCAAAGAAAGTAAAAGTAGTAGCGTATGACCGTGTTTTTACTTTTAACAGTTGCCCTAATCCAAACGACTATATGCCGGTAACAGCGCAAGACGTGGTAAATCAGTTACATGATTTTCTTGAAAAAACAAATATAAAACCGCCGTACATTTTAGTAGGTCATTCTATCGGAGGTTTATATATGCTGCTTTACGCACGAGAATTTCCTGATGAAGTCTCCGGGCTTTTACTCATGGATGCGACTTCCTCCGCCGGGCCAACGCCTTTCCCTAAAGAATCGAAAAAGATTCTAAGACAATTGGGCAATCCACAGAGTCCAACGCCAGAAAATCCACTTTATAATGAAATGATTGGTCAACTGCCAAGTTATTTACAAATACAAAACGCGCCGCCCCTGGAAAAAGCGATACCCTTGGTTATTATGTATTCGACGGAGCATTGCTTACCTGTCGCCTGGACTAAAAAAAAGATGTGCATGACTCCAGCTCAGGAAAAAAATTACCGACAAGGTCAATTAGAAATTTCTGAAATGTCTGAAAGACATCGGGTTATTCGCATTAAGGGTGATCATTCGGTTTTTTTCACTAAAGAAAAAAATAAAACAGTCATAGACGCTTTAAATTCGATGTTATAGTCAAACTGTGTAGTGATTGAATCTCATGGCCCAACATATCATGGCATTGAAGGCATCGCGAAATGGTTTGATTATTGGGTAAAAGCGGATAGCCAGATAGAGCAATGGGATATTCTTTTCCTTCTATATATCTGAATAGCGTGATCGTATATCTATCAAATGAAAGCTTGGCTCTTTGTATTAGTATATTTTACTTTTTTATGAAATGCTTCAAATGGTTCACAGTGATAACTAACAATCACTAAATAGTGATCTTCAGTTCCTTTAATCCAATGCTCAACATTCGCTGGTATATAAAGCCAATCTCCTGCTTGAACAATTAGGGAAAAGTGTTCTCCATTAATGTTGAAATAAATAATATAACTACCATCAAAAAAGCAATGCAGTTCATCGCCAGAGTTAATATGCGGTATTTGACTGGCTTCAGATCTTGATTGGGATGATTCTTCTGATTGTTTTTTAAAAACGGATGCTTTAGTTTGAATTAGATTCTTTTCTTGGCATAGGGAGCGCATATTATTAGGAATAAATTGAAATAATTGATTAACATTATCTTCATCTAATTCAGCCTTGATAAATTGTTTTGCTTCATGTGAAATTATAAAATTTCCAATTTGAGCCGGAGATAGCTTTT
The DNA here is from genome assembly GCA_963697455.1 of uncultured Pseudomonadota bacterium. Taxonomy (GTDB): domain Bacteria; phylum Pseudomonadota; class Gammaproteobacteria; order Coxiellales; family Coxiellaceae; genus JAFEDN01. The sequence goes on from CAVOOI010000034.1 coordinate 161,495, forward strand.
GATTGACTAAATCTTCTCTTGTAAAAACCTCGCCTTTCGAATCGATTAGTATACTCATAATTCTTTCTCAGATTATTTCTCTAAATTTTTATCATCAGAATCTGGGGTCAGATTTCTTCAAACACTTCTTCCAGTGCGTTTGCATCTAAAATTTTTTCACCCCAGAGTAACAGCGTTTCGGCATCGGCTTGTTGAATACGAATCATATAGGATTCAGGAATTTTGTTAAATCGGCGCTTTAATTGCCGGGTTATTAAATCAACTTCACCTTGGTGTATGCCTTGGTTTATGCCTTGACTAATACCCTGGCTAATGCCTTGGCTTATCCCTCTCTGCTCTCCGCGCCGTTCAAATTCTTGAGCTAATGTCATAATTTCACCTCGTAGTTCTTTGGACAAATATTCCTGGACTTCTTGAATAAATAGATCAATATCCTTGGCTTCCGTCCCATCCAGCACGTATTTTAGCACAATATTGCTGAAAGGAAAGCTGCTTTGTTCCACTTGATTTATCCATGGCAAGATGGTTTTCAAAAAAAGTCTGAGGGGGTTTGACCACCTGACATTTTCTTAAACATACTAATAAACGCGCTATCACTTTTATATCCCAAACGATCGGCAACTAAACTGGTACTATGATATTTTTTTAACAATTCAATCGCTCTAATAAACAAATAACGTTGTTTCCAAATTATAAAGCTCATCCCGGTTCCTTTTTTGAAAATCCTCAACAAAGTTCTCGGTGATACGTGGATTAATTTTGCTGCTTGTTCAACAGAAGGATAAATGCTTTTCGTTTTACGAAAAATCTCATACAGCTTAATAATCAAAGGATGCTCGGTTACAGTTAATTCGGTATTGTGGACAGCTTCACTAGCAAGGATTTCATCCATCAAAGTAGCGATCAAGCGTTTGCCTTTTGGAGTGCTAATCCCTTCTAGGGCTAGGATGAAAAGTTTATTGATGATGTTTTTTATGAGCTCTGTTAATTGAATAAGACGGACATCACTAAATAATAATTTTTGATATTTGTTTCCGAAATATAAAGTCGTGATATTGACATTTTTATGCGTTTCATTTTGATGGATTGTTTGTTGAGGTATGTAGATCGCCATATTAGGAGGAACAATAAAAACTTTATTTTGGGCTTGAATGTATAGAACTCCATCCAATGTATAAGAAAGTTGAGCAAATGAATGGCGATGAGGCGCTGTGGTAGTCGATTTCTGTCGCAGAATTTTTATATCTTGATTCATTAAAGTAAATTATCACGATTGTCTGAAAAAAGCAATATTTAGTCATAATATCTAAAAAATATAATAATATTTAAAGTTATAATTATTTCGACTTAATTTATAACCAAGAGGAGATCAGTATGAAAAATAAAGGTGTAAGGTCAGAAGACCTTTATCCAGATGGAGTTGATACCAAATTATATCATGGTATTGAAGCCAGAAAAGGAACTATGGCGGCAATTTTAGCGAATATTGAGGTTTTAGAATCACTTAGTTGTTCGGATGAGCAAAAACAACTGGCTTTGGAACAAATCAAGCATGACGGATTAGTCGTAATCGCCACCGGTTTGTACCGCTGTGTTCAGTGGAAAAACGAATTGGTGCAAAAAACTTTTGATGAGGTATTTTATAGCTCAAAATTCAATGACCAACAGTAAGTAATCACTGAGTTTTTGAGCAGCCAGAAGTAGAAAGGGTCAAGTTTTACATATTGACATTTTGGTAATTTTTTTTGAAAAACTGTCAATTTTTCAGGCCTGACCCCAATGGCACGTTATGCTTGAAGTAGGGGCTGGTTTAATTGATTCTGATTCTGTTGAATTTGTTGATGATTAGCTATTGGTTGTTGAAAAAAGCAGCAATTATAATCATTCATGACACTTTTAACATCCGTAAAAGTGATTTGTTTGGTGATAAAATCTATGCCTATACGTAAAATAATAAATATTGAGGAAAATTGAATTCTGCTATCGGCTTCGATGTCAATTCCGCTGTCTGCACCATAAAATTTAAATGCAACTTTTTTTGCTTGGAGAACACCGGAACATATTATCATAAGTATTTTGGTAAGTGGGACAATCGTATATGTGTTTAATTCTCTATTATCGACTAATCCATTCTGCTCAACTTCCCGAATGGCTCTTCTAATCTGGGAAAATAATAAAAGATCGGCAAACAAAAAATTAGGATGTAACAAACCTAAAGCAATCTCACCGGTTTGTGCCGGATCAGTGAGATTCTCTAATCTAAGCATAGCGCTGCAACAACCAGCCATAGCCACTGACCGGATGGTAGCATGAAGATGGCTTCTACTTGCTTGTTCGATATTTTCTGCTAGAAATATTTTTTTTAAAGAGTTTAATACGGATATTTCGATTAAGAATGTACCCATTAACAGTACAGCCATACCCCAATGAACAGGTTCGGAAACTTGATAGTCACTTGAGCTGATATTAGTAGTCCTGAAATCACCGGTTATAAGGATTTGAGTGGTATTGGCAAGCCCTGAGACGATTTGAGTTAAACCAGTTAATAAAAAAGAGACGGTTGTAATCGCTGAATTATATACTTTTTTCATATTTTTAATTCTTTCAAGTTAAGATGGATAGATATTTTTATAAATGTATGATATTTCTTTTTTAAAGAAAAAGCAAGAAAAACACAGCGTGCAGAGTGTCATCCCGCCTGGTAGCAGAGGGCTTTGTCGCGCACACGGCATGGCTCCTCCAGCTAGGCCTGCCTGGTGTTAGGGTTTGTAATGGTGTGGTTTTTGTCGATTGCGAAGGGATAACAGTCGACATTAATGCGCGAATTTAACTTGAACTATTAATATTTAAACTATATTATTTGGTTCTTCACTTTGAATATAGGCAAAAGGATATTTTTATGCGAACCCCTTCAGACGAATTAATTGCCGCCATTATAGAGAATAAGCTAGTTCCTGCGAAAATTTTGATAACTCCGAATTACCAGACGCGTATCCCTAGGATCGATATCCTCTCTTTTACAGATAATTCAGGAATCACGGCCTTACACGGAGCTGCAAAATATAACCGGCCTGAATTAATTCAACTTTTTTTGACTGTTGTTTCTACCCATTATCCAGCACAATTAAACCAATTTTTGAACCGACAAGCAGGTCAATATAATAATACTCCATTGCTTGAATCTGTTTTAAGTCATGCAACTGAAAGTGTACAAATTTTGCTACAAAATAACGTAGATATTAATTTAACAGATAGTTTTGGGCATGGTCCAATATATTATGCTCTTCGTTACGGCATGCTTCCTATATTTAGTCTGCTGAATAATCAATTTGAAAGACTTTATGATCCGGCTACTGTAAAAAATCACTATAAAAATTTAATAAAGTTATTTGTTAAAGAGGATAATATAGAAGTCTTCAGAATATTAATATCTCATCCTAATGTATTTTTTGAAGATGATATTTTTAATGAAGCTAAAGGCAAAATTAAATCATTACTGGAGTATAAGCCTGCTAAAAGACTAGCCAACATAGGCAGATTTCCTAGTATAAAAAGTTATTATGCTGATGAAAAAAAACCCTCAGCGGCATTCCTTAAAATTCTGGAAGATCAAAAAAACTCAAGTGATGAAGAAAGTTCTGATTCAGAGATAGACGATTTTTATATTTTAAAATCTCGCAATCAGGTGAAAGAAAAATCTAATCCCACTCAGTTATTGGCAAGAGGGGTTCATTTTAGCCCGGAATATTATACGACTAGCGCTCGGAGAAGCCTTAGGAAGCCTGAGCCCCATAATCAACCGGTTGGCAGCCGTGCTACAACAAAGCTTGCAGAATCTAAAGGGTTTGAGCGGGCTGATCAACTCATTAAAGGATATTTTGAATTACTGAAAATGACGCCTGATAAACCGGAGCTTGATCAACTTTATAAGAAAAAGGTCAGAACCAAGGGTAATCAAACCGCAACATTTGATACGCTATATCATCATTTTGTTCAAGCTTATGTTAATTCATATGGAGAGTTGTTTAACCAAGGAGGTGTAGTTCGTAATTTTAATTTTTTCTGCTCAGTCAATCCCTTTTTATCAACCACTCCTGATTGCACGATAGCAGCTAAATATGCAAATGGCCAAAGAATTAATCATACTTTAAAAATGAAACCTAAATTGCGTAAAAGCACCGGTGTATTAAAGCATAGGCATATAGGATATGTTGAAGTTTATGAATTGGATCAGGATTTTTACCAAAAATATTCTCTGGATGTAAATTTCTTAAATAATCAAAGAAAAATTGGTATAACTCATAATTATTCTTTCAATAAGGAGATACTGATTGAATCTTCTATTCCAAAAGAATATGTGCTGGGTTTTCAAATGATATCACTGCCCAGTTTCAATCGACCTTGGTCTGAAGCAATTTTCAAAAATTACGGACTAGATGAAATAAACTATAATAAATACCGGCAAGCTTTATTAAGCGATCAAGCAGCTACCGAAATAGATAAGTTAATTGAAGTCGTAAGCGCTTATCAAGCGAATAGAATGGTAACTCAACTAAATTTACCAAATAGTTTACCTATTCAAACTTCCTATTTCCCATTGCTATCGTTTTCTCAACTTCCTCCTTTACCACCAACTCCACCCATTGGTTTACCCGAACCTAAACTCGAACATCCAGCTGATTCAATACTGGCTGCACAATTACAAAAAGGAGAAATTGAAAAAAGATTTCAACTTTTTAGAAAAAATGAATATGACGGCTTTACTTACGATTCCAAGCAGCCCTTACTCGAGGGTAAATTACCTGATGGAAAACCTATACAACTAGAAATGTTCGAAGCTAAAGGGGATGGAAATTGTGCTTACTATGCGCTGGGCATTGAACGGGAAGCCGTCGTTAAAATATTGGAACCTTTGGCTGATGATGAAAAAATCCGTAAGTCACTGGCAAGAGAAATTATGAATGAATTTAAAAGTAATAGTTTAGGTCAAGCCGAGACACTAGAATCGAAAAATTTATACCAAAAATATTTAGATCTACAACAGAGGCAAGTTTTTCTAGAGAACCAAGCTAACGCTGAAATAAAAAAATTGACTCCGGCCGCGGAGCGGATGGGGTTAGATAGCCTCATTAAATCTATCCTTTTACCTATTTCTATTCGAAATCAATTAGAACAATTTAAAAAAGAGTCAGCTGAAATAGAAAACTCTATACAGCGTTGTTGTGAATCGAAAGAGATGTTTTTAAGCTATGTTCGAAATAGTCTTGGCCGTCAGGGATGGTTAGGTTATCAAAGTGCGCTTTTAGTAGCTCAACAAAAACATTTTAATCTCTACATTTGGAGAAAACTTGGGCAGAATTCTTTAGAATGCACCCATTATCATCAAGAGGATAAAGCCGTAAATACTTTCCATATTTTACATACTAATCGCTTTACTCATTTCAATTTGTTAGCACAGGCGTCCAATCCTCTGACTAGACATAGTTCATCACAACCTTATTCTTTTTTTTCATCGACAGCTGCAATGGCATTGCCTAACAGTCATTTGCCTATGACATTTACTGTTTCTGATGCTCCGAGCACTCATCGTACCACATCGAGTTACTCTCCTCGTTTTGTAACGACTCCTCAAGAAAGCAAAGAAACTGAAAACATAGCAAGATTATTTAAATCCGCGCTATCATTGATTGACGAATTATATCCACCCCATGATAAAAGCGGTAAAAGACGCCATTATTTAAAAATGGTTACTGATCTTAAAAAAGAGTATCAAAAGTCATTTAAAAAAGAAGATATTGAATTGTTAGTTTCCAACCTACAATCCCTAAAAATTGTCGCTCTCGCGGCACGACCTCTCCAGCTCCTGGTTTTGAAATAGTATTTGTTTTAAATTATGACTTATGCGATTATCATTGCAGATTTGATGTTGAAACGCATTAAAATGAGGAAATTTAATTATGAAATTAAAAGAGTTACAAGAAGCATGCAAAGTTTTAAATTATAACTCTAGTGATGTAAAAGCAATGCTTTATGAAGGCCGCTATGATTTTCGAGACAAAACAACGTCTCTTAGTTATGCTCACTTCTCTATATTGGTATATGCTGCGCTGGTGGCCGGGGGCGTCAAAGATAATGAGCTCGTTCCAATCAATTTATTGCAAATCAACATTACTCAATTTATGGCCCCTATTATGAAAAGCATAATAGATTCACGTCGGCCATCTATATTCGAGATTAAAGAAGTAATCAAAAAAAATATAGCTTTTAATAAAAGAATTTCAGCTTTCCTCGAGAGTAAAAATAATGAAGATTTTATCGCGGTCGCAGTCAGTGACGATCTAAGTCCTAACGCTTCTCATGGGATGCGAGTTCACTTACAGAGACATCATCACCGCTTCACTATCCAGATCTTTGATTCTGCTGTTGGTGAGGGTAAAAAGGGTGACGAAGCAGCGAGTGAATCCGCCAATTTTCAGTGGCTCAGCGCTTATCTTGTCCAATTTATAAAGAATGTTCAACCATCTGCTACTTTTAAGCTATCAGCAAAAGCCAGCCCACATCAGCTATCCCATTTATGTTACGATCATAGCGCTTTTGCGCTTGCCGAGTACGTACTTACTACAATGGGAAAAGAATGCCATTTTATAATACCTGAAGAAAAAGGTGGGCAAGGACAGCGTATTCCTTTACGAGAAAATTTGTATAGTTGTCATGAAATCCAGGCTGTTGACTTAACTCATAAAATTAAACCCTTGGTGAATTACATAGCAACATCTGTTCTTAAGCAAGGGCCGATAACGCGGGTTACTGACTCAGCCAGCCAGATCCAAAAAGATGCGGAAATGGCGCAAAAACTGACGCAGCAATTTGAAACGGATAGTAAAAGAGTACTTGAGGAGCACCAGAGATTAACGGAGCAATTTGCATCCTCAAATCCGCAGGCATTACTTCCAGCGAAAGGGTATCGTCGGTTAAGCGACGATAAGAAGCCAGAAGACTCGAATAATTCTTGCTGCTTTTGCATTATTTTATAGAGAGAGTAAATTTATGATTGATTTATATTACTGGCCAACTCCAAATGGGGATAAAATTGCTATCTTCTTGGAGGAGGCGAATTTAGAATATCGGCTTATTCGTGTAGATATTTTTAAGAATGAGCAGTTCGCACCTGAATTCTTGCAAATATCTCCCAATAATAAAATTCCCGCTATAGTTGACTATAATCCTAGTGACAAAGGTCAACCGGTATCTATATTTGAGTCCGGGGCAATTTTACTTTACTTAGCTGAAAAGACGGGCCTATTTTTGCCGCAAAACTTTAGAGCGCGTTTGGAAGCTGTGCAATGGTTATTTTGGCAAGTGGCGGGTTTGGGACCGATGTCCGGCCAGAACCACCATTTCTCTCGATATGCGCCCGAACGAATTCCTTACGCCATCGATAGATATGTAAAAGAGACTACGCGTTTATATAATGTATTAGAGAAGCGTTTAGTAGGCCGCGAATTTTTGATAGGAGATTATTCTATCGCCGATATGGCGATTTATCCTTGGATTGCATTATATGAATGGCAATCTCAGAATATTAATGATTTTCCAGAGATTAAACGTTGGTTGCTGAGTATTCAAAAACGCCCCGCAGTTCAAAGAGCTTATGCTAAAGGTGGCCCAGGCGGTAGTCATTAGCTCCGCCATTCATTGATATTTAAATGGATAAGGGTTTCAAACCTGATGTGTCTATGTTAAAGAGCTTCAACTTTACCGTTTTTATACACTAAATATGCTATTCCGTTTTGAGTGCTTATTTTTTCTTGCGGAAATGCTTTTTTAATGTCGCTAATGTGAATATGGCTGCCTAACCATTCGATGGTTTGCACGCTCGCATGATTAAATCCATTGCAGGTATTATTTAAATGCAAGGAAAAAGCCTGTCTATATGAAATTGGTAAATTTTGCTGAACGATTTTAATCATATCGTTAATGGAGTAATGGTGTGGAGATGTAAAATGCACACTAACGCTGCCCAAAACCGATTTTTCCGAGGGGATAAATACCGCAATGCTATCTTGGTCAAGAGCATTAGCAAGCTTAACAGCCAGCGAAAAAACTTGTTGTTTTGATAATGTCTGATTAGGTGAAGTATAGAATATTTCAGAATTGTCTGCGGTAATATTTTTGTCTGTCGACATTTGATAAGTGCCAAGAATATCTTCAAATTTTCCTTGTTGCAAATGGCCATTTTGCATGATACGAATGGTATCATTTTGCAATTGCTTTTGTGGTGCGCTGCTTAATCTATCGTAAGCTGTTCTAATATCAATTTCTTGGTTGTTATTTGAGGAAAAAAATTCAATAGGGGTATTAGCATAAAGAGGAGTTGTGAAAAATATCAACGATAATGCAATACTATGAACGAGTGCAATAGTCTTTTTTACTGTAAACATCACTTTTCCTATAATGATTAATGAAGGTTGTTAGTGTAAAACATCATCGTTTGTCTATCAATAGCTAGTCATAGACGCTGGGGATTTTAAATTTGACGCCGACTCTGACGCCAATGTTGCGCTCGGAGGGCTTAACCCTCACTGTTCCGGGTTTGGATTAAAATAATGTTGAATTAGGGAGCAATAGAATTTATACTAATTAGGATTCTTAGGAGGATTATGATGAGAAATAGTTTTCGACCTGTAATAGTGTTAACCTTAGCGCCATTACTGGCTGCCTGCTCTATTGGCCATACTTCTGTGTCATCGGGAGTTAAAAATGCGCTTCATCAAAATCACCTGGCTAGTGGTGCGCCTGTTACCCTGGGGATGATGGAACCTACTTCAGCTTGGGGTTGTCAAATATTAGATAGACAAAATTATAAGTGGGCCCTCATGGAGTTGGAAGGTCAGGCCAAAGTAGTTGGGGGTTTTGTAATGGTAGAGCATCATGCTCTGGATTATGCGAATAAAAACCAATTAAAAACCAATTACATCTATTATAACGTCCCTAGTACTAACGATGTAGGTATGATTAATGTAACTGCTGTGTTTAATAACGATCGAGTGCCTGTCATTTTTTATAAATGCTCAAAAGTAAACCCGAAAGTTCCTTCAGTTTAGCTCACAATTCAGGCGACCCTGAGGTAATAAGCATTGGATCCCAACCTGCTCGTTCAGCGCCAGCAGCATAAGTGGAATTAAAAAAAGCCAACAAATCTCCATCAGGGTCAGCGGATTTTTGTATTTGCTCATAATCCAGCAAAAATTCACCTAAGGAAGATTCCCAGCGAGCTGACCCCGGTGTTACTTTGGCATTTTCAATTTGTGATGGTTGAGGATAGGTGAATGAAAAAAAAGCTGGTTTTGGGTAAAGCGCATTACCACACCACCAACCGGCTTCAATTTGCGCATCATCCATGGCGTTTTTCCGAATAAAATCCGAGTTATCTGCAGTGATGGGCACATGAATTCCTTTATATCGAACGTCGCGTAAATCTAAAGTTCCCCACATTAAGCCCACCGGCGGTGAAATCCCTCTGAATAAAGCGTGATAACGTTGTAAAACACGATGGATCTGACATAAGGTTTGCCACCAGGCCTGGGCTAACTTAGGTTGATAAATATGTTTTTCTACATCTCGTTCAAAAGGGACCGGATTAGGTATTTCAGCAGGCATGGTACTTATCTTTAAATCAATGTTCATCTGCTTAAGCGTTTGCAGTATATTTCCAGTTAGTTCGGCAACCGAGGAGGTTGCCACCGGAATCACTTCTTTTGCACCCCAGCTAGATAAAATTTGGATCTGCTGTTCCAAGAAATTTATATCTATACTAAAATTTTTATCTTTATAATGAATTGGGCCACTGGTCAGGCCACTACTGGTCAGCCACAACGCAACCCCTGCCCAATGGGGTTCAAAAGGTTGAGATAATTTTAATTTGCCGATTACTTGGGCAGCCATATGGATTAGATGCAACGTTGATTGCATCTCCGGATAATAAAGTATCGGCCAATTTGAATTCTTATTTTCCTTAGCCATTAACAAACTCCTCCATTTTGCAAATCCTGCTACTAATAATAGCATATTTTGGATTATTAAAATTCCTGTGCGGGATATAATGATTGATCTTTGATATAATATTTGTTTTAAATTATGACTTATGCGATTATCTTTTGGGTATTCGATGTTGAAACTCATTAAAATGAGGAAAATTAATTATGAAAAAGGAACAACCAGAAGACGAAATCGAACTTTCTAAAAGCCCGGTAAAGCGGGTTACTGGCCCAGCCAGCCAGATCCAAAAAAAAAATGCGGAAAGGGAAAAAAAACGGGACCAAGAACTGAAGCTGCAATTTGATGCGGATAATAAAAGAATATTCCAGCAATACCAGCCATACCTGGACTTAAAAAAACAAGTTGCATCCTCAAATCAGCAGATATTATTGCCAGCGAAAGTTGCTCGTCAATGCCGCAACGATAAGAAGCCAGAAAACTCAAATAATTCTTACTGGTCTTGCATTATTTTATGATTATTCTATCGCCGATCTGGCGATTTATCCTTGGATTGCATTATATGAATGGCACATTGATATGTTATCATGGCCGGCTGGAGGGTTAATAATGAAAAAAGTGTTGATTTCAGCGTCAATTTTATCGGCTAATTTTTCTAAACTGGGTGAGGAAATTGAATCGGCGGTAGCGGCGGGGGTGGATTGGATTCATTTCGATGTGATGGACCACCATTTTGTGCCGAATTTAAGTTTTGGCGCGGTGGTTTGCCGTTCGCTGCGTGACTCAGGGATTAAAACGCCGATTGATGCCCATTTGATGGTGGAAGCTCCGGAGCATTATATTGAAGCGTTTGCAGAAGCTGGAGCGAGTTTAGTGACCATTCACCCGGAAGCAACCCGAGACGTCGCCGGCTGTCTAAAACATATTCGCGCCCACGGTATGCAAGCGGGTTTGGCCCTGAATCCGGATAAGCCGCTGTGTTTAATTGAAGAATATATTCAATCTATCGATTTATTACTCATCATGTCGGTTTACCCTGGTTTCGCAGGCCAATCATTCATAGAAACCAGTATCGAAAAGGTGAGTCACGCCCGCCAACTCATTGACAACGCGCATGCCAAAGTGATGCTAGGCATTGACGGCGGCATAAAAAGTTCCAATATTGCCAAAGTAGTCGCCGCGGGCGCCGACTTTTGTGTAATTGGTTCCGGACTATTTCATTGCGCTAATTATCGCAAACAAATGCAGGAAACTCGCGCGCAAATTCAATTGGCCAGTCCAGATGCTGCTGCTAATCGATAATTATGATTCTTTTACCTATAATCTAGTCCAGTATTTTCGCGAGCTAGGTTATGCAGTAAAGGTCTGTCAAAATGATAAAATCAGTATCACCCAAGCCATAGCCTTGCGCCCTAGCCATATTATTCTGTCGCCGGGCCCGGGACGGCCTGAAAATGCTGGGATTACTATTCCCCTGATCCAAGCTTTGCGCGGTTCGGTACCCATTTTAGGTGTATGTTTGGGACATCAGGCAATGGTCGCGGCATTTGGTGGTAAGATAGTAGCTGCAGAGGAAGTGATGCATGGTAAAACTTCGCTGATCTATCACCAGCAGCAGAGTATTTTTAAGGGCATTCCACAACCTTTTACCGCAATGCGTTATCACTCATTAGTAGCGGATCCAGCGACTTTACCAGCAGAGTTTACGGTAACCGCCTGGACTAATCATCCCTCAGGACAATTGGCGGATATTATGGCGATTCAGCATCGCGATTATCCTTTGGTAGGTGTACAGTTCCATCCAGAATCGATTGCGACGGAAACCGGTCATCAGCTTTTAGAAAATTTTTTGAGTCTAGTCAAAAACCTAATTAAATGTTAGGCTAATTTCTTTTTAAGTCAATCAAACCAAAGGAAATATTATGAAAATAACGGAAATTTTTAATTTCACAGGCAACTCCACCAATTCTACTGATTCCATATACTCAAATCTCGCAGGTTATTTTGAGCAAGCCGCTCCTTGGCTGGGGATAGGCCTGGCTGGAAGTGCGCTGCTAAACAATGTAAAGAAGCTGGTCAATGCTTATGAAAATTGCAAGTTAGCTGACCTGTATCAGGAATTTAAACTACCGCGACTGGACACGTTGGTAGCAGCTACTTTAACCGGATTTGCCCTTGCTTATTCGGGAACAGCCAGCGGTGAAACAGCTGTAGGTGTATCTTTAATAATGGTTACTCTGATGTCTTTCACTCAACAGAGTGTTATTTTATTAAAACCCTCCAGAGACCCCATTATTGAGAGTGAAAGAAAACGCAAGAGACAGCAAAGCAAGAAGTTTACAGAAGGTGTAAGAACGACATATCTTTTACCTCAAAAAACTCAAGCTTCTAATTCAGTCCAAACCATTGATGAAAGCAGCAGCGATAATTTAGAGATTAATCAGCAGATAAAACGATTAACTAAAATTTCATTCACTCTCACTATTTTGAGTGGTGGAGCTGCTTGGCCTCTGGCTCGTTATTTGTTACAGACAGATCCCTACCAAGCTTCGATAATCGCTTTAATTGCAACTAACACTGTGAATATAGCTGCTAACTCCATATTTGGTTGCGTAGTTAAATGTAAGCCTCCAGCTCTTATTGAAGATAATTACGGGTCATCGGATTCCCGCAGCAGCTTACTTGAGAATTCATAAATTTGCAGGAGCTTTAGCAATTTTCTGCAACCGCAGGGCGTTCAACACTACTGACACGGAGCTGAGCGCCATCGCGGCTCCGGCCACCCAGGGCGCTAGAAATCCTGCGGCTGCAATCGGAATGCCAATGATATTGTAACCTAACGCCCAGAATAGATTTTGCTTAATATTCAGCATGGTTTTCCGGCTCATTTCGATCGCCTCCAGAATGCTGAGTGGATCACCACGCATGATGGTGACGTCCGCGGTTTCCATAGCGATATCCGTGCCCGTACCCATGGCAATGCCGATATCGGCAACCGCAAGCGCCGGAGCATCATTAATGCCGTCACCCACCATGGCTACTATCTTGCCTGAGGCTTGTAGTTTTTTCACCGTATCCGCTTTAGCCCCAGGAAGTACTCCGGCGATGATCTGATCAATACCAGCTTCATATGCGATAGCTTGCGCCGTCCGCTGATTGTCCCCAGTAACCATTATTATTTCTATCCCCATTTTTTTAAGTTGGCCGACAGCTTGCTTTGCAGTTGCTTTAATTTTATCGGCCACTGCAATGATTCCGGCATACTGTTGATTGATGACGATCAGCATGGCAGTCTTTCCCTGATTCTCCAGGCGTTCTATGTCTGCTTTGGCGTGGTTAAACACGACATGTTTTTGTTCGAGAAATTTAGAGTTGCCGATTAAAATTTCATGCCCTTCCACCATAGCGCGAATTCCTAATCCCGGAATGGCAGTGAACTCATCAGCGCTAGGAAAAGCAATATTTCTGGCAGCAATTCCAGCAACAATTGCTTTTGCTAATGGATGTTCTGAGTGATGTTCTGCGGCGGCGATTAACCGCAATGCTTGAGTTTCATCGATATTTTCAAGGAGCACGTCCGTCAATTCGGGCTGCCCTTTAGTCACAGTGCCCGTTTTGTCGAGGAAAATAACTTGTACTTTCTGCAATCGTTCCAGGGATTCAGCATTTTTGAATAAGATGCCAGATTCCGCCGCTCGCCCCGAGCCTGCCATAATAGAAGTTGGCGTCGCCAGCCCTAATGCGCATGGGCAAGCAATCACCAGAACTGCGATGGCATTTTCAAGTGCGGCGGCAAACTCGCCAGGAGCAACCCATATAAACCAAATCAGAAACGTGATAAATGCAATGCCCACCACGATCGGAACAAAAAATCCGGAAACGGTATCAGCTATTCTTTGAATAGGCGCTTTCGAAGCTTGGGCGTCTTCGACAATTTTAATGATTTGCGCAAGCATAGAATCTGCGCCAATATGCAGCGCTTTAATTTTAAGACGGCCATTGTTATTGATGGTAGCGCCGATCACACTATCTCCGGCGCTTTTTTCAACCGGAAGACTTTCCCCGGTCAGCATGGATTCATCGACCGCGGAGTTGCCAGCAACGACTTCGCCATCGATGGGAATTTTTTCGCCCGGCTTAACTAAAATAATTTCACCAATTTGGACTGCCTCAATGGGAATAGTAACCTCCTGATTGCCGCGAATCACCAGTGCGGTTTTTGCCTGTAATCCCACCAGTTTTTTAATAGCTGCCGAGGTATGACTTTTGGCAAGAGTCTCCAGTAGTTTGCCCAAAAGTATTAGAGTTATCAAAATTGCACTAGTTTCAAAATACAGATTGGGGTAATGCAGTTTAGAAGGGCCCAGCGTCCACTGTAAAGTTAAAAACAAGCTATAAAAATAGGCCGCCGAAGTGCCCAGCGCCACTAAAACATCCATATTAGCGCTTTTATTGCGAAGAGCTTTGAACGCTCCTATATAAAACTGGCGTCCGATAATAAATTGCACTGGAGTTGCTAAAGCAAATTGCAGCCAAGGGTTCATCAAAAATTGCGGCAAATAAATCCATGCCAACCAGGAAAAATGACCAACCATGGCCCACAACAACGGCAAAGAGAGAACTATAGCGGCTGTTAATTGAATTTTTTTGCGCCGAATCTCAATTTGCTGATCATTGCCGCTAGGTGTCGTTTCTTTCAAAATGGCCTGATAACCTAGCTGCGCTACTTTTTTTTCAATCTCGGCTAGGGTTACTTGTCCGTCATTAAATTTAACTTTCGCAATCTCCAGCGCGAAATTGACCGCAGCGTTATTTACCCCAGCCATCGAATTTAAGCCTTTTTCGATACGAGCCGCACAAGCGGCGCATGTCATTCCTTTAAGTTGTAAGATTATTTGTTGCTCTGGAATTTGTTTCATACATTAACCCCATATCCGTGTTGCTCAATTACTTTTTTTATAGACTCCAATGATACTTTGGAATCATCAAACTCTACGACTAATGTTTCAGTTTGCAAATTTACTTTCCCCGAACCGCCAATTTCTTTGACAGCAGTTTCAATTGTTCTGGCGCAATGTCCACACGACATTTTTGAAATTTTAAGAGTAGTCACAGTTGTCATGTTTTTTCTCCACTTATTTAATAAGTTTATTGATCGTTACCAGGAGTTCTTTAATCACTTCGTTATCACCTTGTTGAATGCGTTCCACCACGCAAGTATTAAGATGACATTCCAGAAGCAGTTTACCTACGCTGTTCAGAGCAGATTGAGCGGCGGCTATTTGATTCAATACATCGTCGCAATAAGTATCTTTTTCAATCAGATGTTTAATCCCCCGGATTTGCCCTTCAATCCGGTTTAGCCTAGAGATTAAATTAGCTTTGGTTTTTTCCTGATGATGAGCCATCCGGATACCGTCGATCCCATTTTTAGAAAAGCCACTTTTAAGTTTTGTGTTCATAGTTATCACCTCTAATTTTCAATATACCATACAGGGGTATACTATGTAAAGCCCCGGTCTATCCGCAATGGGCTTGGCGGCGGCGGGAAATATTAACGATGTTTGGATAAATTCCGGAGCCCCACCTTCAACTCATTCAATTATTGACAAGATCTTTGTAATCATATATCATTACATCATTCGAATGGTCTCTTAATAAGTAAGCTAATTTATTTAGGTGTTAATATGAAAAAAATCTTATTGTTATTATTAAGTTTAGGCTTGTCGATGAGCGCAGCCTTTGCTGCGGTTCAACCACAGCCGGTTGCTCCGGAAAAAACGATTGGCATCGTGTTGCCAATGGATCACGTCGCTTTGCGCGCTATCGTCGCGGGTTTCGAAGAAACTGTTACCAAAGCTTATCCTGGAAAAGTGCGCTTTGAAGTTGAAAACGCCGAACATGACCTGAATATTCAGCGGGCCATCATTCAAAAATTTATTAATCAAAAGGTTGATTTGATTGTGCCAGTGGCAACTTCGCCTACCCAAATGGCCATCGGCATGGTGAAAAATCAGCCGATCGTCGGATTGGCGGCGATGGTGCCAGATTCAGTGCGTGATCAACCAGGAATGGCTGACCGGGTTACCGCCGTTAGAGATGAAATCAATAGCACCAAGCAAATGGCTTTTATCCATGCGCTGCTGCCTAACGCTAAAAAAATCACCCTAATTTATAGCGCTGACGATAAAGTTATTCCCGAGGCTAATAATGCTATCGCCGTCGCCAAACAAATTGGTATCACGATTCAGCCATTGATGGTGCAAACCCTCAGCGATTTATATGGAGCCAGCCGCCGCATCGACAAAGATAGCCAGGCAATTTTCATTTTAAAAGATAATTTAATCGCAAGTGGTATCAATACCCTGGTTTATAATGCCAATAAAAACCATATTCCATTAATCACTTCCGATGAAGGCACGGTCAGCAGCGGCGCCGCCACCGCGTTAGGCGTAGAAGAAAAGCAAATCGGGATTGAGGGCGGTAATTTGGCTGTTAAAATTTTAAATGGCCAACCGGTTAGCCAACTGCCCATTCAAGAAATGAGCCAACTGCTAGTGTTCATTAATACCAAAGCAGCCGTGGCGCAAGGTTTAGATGTCGAAGCCATAAAACGGTACGCACAACAACAAAATTTTGCTGTGAAATTAAACCCAGTTGCTAAATAACTGTTTTCGGTATGGATATTATTCTAACCGCCCTCAGCCAAAGTATCTTGTTTTTTCCTTTGGCTTTGGGCATTTACATCAGCTATATCATTTTACGCGCGACTGACTTAACAGTTGACGGCAGCTTTGTGTTGGGAGCGGCGGTTTTCGCGCGGTTACTCACCTCCGGAGTGCCTATCGGCTGGGCGTTTTTAGCGGCAGGTTTGGGCGGCGCGTTAGCGGGAGTGGGGGTTAGTCTTATTCAGTACAAAGGCCGCATTAATTCCTTATTAGCCGGTATTTTGGCATTATTTATGCTGTATAGCATCAATTTTGATGTCATGGGGCGGCCCAACATCAGTTTATTCAATGAAATAAGCCTGGGCAGTTTGATCCACCTGGATAGCATGAATGGCAATTGGATTTTTGCCGGCATTATCGTAGTGCTGTTGACAGTGTTATTAAGCCTACTGTTGATGACGCGTTATGGGCTAGTATTACGTGCGTTTGGCGAACATCATCAATTACTTAGCCGGTTGGGTCATCACATTGAATATTACCGCTTTGCCGGTTTTGCATTGAGCAATGCTCTAGTAGCCTGGTGCGGAGCCATGACCGCCGAAATTAATGGTTATGCAGATTTAGGAATGGGATTTGGTATGGCTTTAACCGGGATTGGAACCGTGGTGATTGGGCGTCAAATTCTCAAACCATTCTATAAACAGCATCAATTTCATCTGCCTTTCGAATTATGCGGATGCATTATTGGCGTATTTTTATATTTTCTAGCGATTAATGAATTTTTAGCTTGGGGAGTCAACCCAATTAATTTGAAGCTATTGCTCGGTCTTATTTTAGTATTTTTCTTGAGGCTGACCTCGAAAGGTGGAGTCTCAGTCAAGCAAGAAGCATAATTCTATGTTAAACAAAATTACCAACCACCACTTGTGTGTGATAGATAATGTCAGTCTGCGCTTTCCAGTCGCGGATAGACCTATTTTGCAAAATATTAACTATGCCATTAATTATGGAGATAGAGTGATTTTGCTGGGCAGCAACGGCTCCGGTAAAAGTTCATTGCTAAAATTACTCAACCGTACTTATCAGCCAACGTCCGGCAAGATATTTTTAAAGCAAAAAAAATTAGACAATATTCCTATTCATAAATTTAGCCAACGAGTAGTGACGGTTACTCAGGATCTTCGTGATTCATTGTTTTTTAATTTGACGGTATTGGAAAACTGTTTGTTGTGGGAAACCCGCTTTCAAAAAGTTTCTTTTAAGATTAGTAAGCATGAGCAAAGAGATTTTTTTGATGACTATTTAGTAAAATTTCATGCGCAATTACCCAAAAAATTAGACGTGTGTGTGGCGGCTTTATCCGGAGGCGAACGCCAAAGTTTGGTGTTAGCGCTCTGCTTATTGCACCCGCCGGAATTATTGTTATTGGATGAACACACCAGCGCTTTGGATCCTAAAATCGCCGCCAATTTAATTAGTTATACTGAAAAACTTTTAGAAGAAAAATCGATTACTTGTGTGTTGACCACGCATAATTTGGACATTGCTTTAAAATACGGCAACCGGTTACTCGCCTTAGCAGAGGGCCAAATTCGTTTACAAGCCGATGGAGCCGAAAAAACTCGATTAACGCAAGAGGAAGTACTAGAGCGCTGTTATTTATAAGCTTATTCTTTTGGATAAAGAAATTTAACGATAATATAAGCCATGCCTACAATTTGGAGAAAGTTTTCTATGATAATTCCATAGAGAAAATTTTGCGAAGAAAGAAAGCTCCAAGTATTTAATCCGATCATGGCGGTTAAGAAGATATGAAAGAGCATGATTATACTGATCCATAAGATAATCGCCAAAGACCACCATAAACGTAAATGATAGAATTGACGCCTTCCTTGTAACTCCACGGATTCTTTTTGGCTTATCACGAAATCATTCAGAAATCTTGCGCTTTCTATTTCTTCTTTATCTTTGATTGTTTCTTGAGTGGCGGAAACAATGTCTACATCAAAGTCCATACTCATTCTTATCCATTAATCGATATTTAATCACTGATTCAGACACCACAAAGGAAGTTGCAAGCTCTGAGATACTCGCAATATTTTTGTATTTGTTTAGTATGAAATTAGGAACAAGCAAGTTAGCTGCAAAAGCGTTTGCCTCTTGTTCTCTAAAATCTGTTTGTTTCTTGGTTAATTGCTCTCGGTAAAGAATTTTATAATCTTTGGATTCGGCCCAGGCCCTATGAAGTTGGTGATGGCCCAATTCGTGTGCAATTGTAAAGGTTTGACGTGGGGTGAATTCATTTTTATTAACGTAGATGGCTTTTTCTTTGGAATTAAAAAACCCAGAAATTAATTTATCACTTTCTTCATTGAACTCGGTAAAATAAACTTTAATCCCCAGCTCCTGAGCTATTTTGACAGGATTTATGGGGGGTTCTTCATAACCGAAGAATTTGATCAATTCTTGAGCTTTTTGTATGGCTAATTTATAGTTAGCTGTTCCCTGGGTATGTTCCATTTTAAATTTCCTTTTAAGGTTTTTTAAAAGCTTACACATTACTTCTTCTTATATGTATTAAAATTATCCACTGAATTTTATATGCTTACGATTTAAGTATACCGACTATTACATCCTTGCGCAACAAGCAAGTTGTGAAATGCGCGCTTTGCTAAAATTTAATGAACATTGCGTTCAAAAGCGCAGGCTCTGTATAAAATTTCCCCTCCGGCAGGTGCGCGCTCGATTCTTACTAATACCCGGTTATTGCTATTTGAGCCGAGAACTTTGACATTGGCATTGAAAGATTCTCGTTTTTTAGTAAAAAAATTATAGCCGGTATAGGTACTGTGCTTAACCCCTTGATCGTCTTTCTCTCGGGCCATTTGGGTGGATTTGCTTTTGAAATGGTTACGTAATTCTTTGTCGTTATCAAAACAAACTGCAGGTAAATCGAATTTCATGAAACGTTTAATAGCACCTTGCACCGGTTGAATATCTGGGTGAGGATAGATTGTATGTTGGTCCCAGACGATTTTTAAAGGTGGCGGTGGGGCAGAATGTGGTTTAACCTCCTCCTCTTCCACCTTTGCTTCGGGAGCACGTGAGCGGGTTTTTTTCTGTTTTGGAGGCAGCGAGGGAGGAAGAGTTGCCTCTCCCACGTTCTGGAAAGGGGCCAGCGCAGATTTGATATTTTTTAAAAGCGCTAAGAACCTCTGCTCAGGTAAAGACTGACGGCATGAGAGGATAATTTGATTTGTTCCAGGCTCAACTGAAAATTTGTCCTCGTTCAATACTCTGCTTATAACTTGCAGGACTTTAGGCATATCTGAATAGATATAGATTTTAGATTCCGGCTCTGAATGAGAGAGAAAACCTTCCTCGATTCGGACATCGTTGATCTGGCTATAAGCGTTTAAACACTTAGTCAGTTTAAAAAATTGTTTTTTGAGTTTGTTGATGCTGAATCCACGGGTGAAAAGTTCTAGAAAAACTTTTTTAAATTCACGTTGTTGGTTATTGCTGAATTTAGTATTAGAAAAAATGGCAACTTCTTTACCTTCGGCAAGGAACGTGACCCTCGCATTTTGCAAAGATTTTTGCAAAATGGTAGCGACCATTCCCGGAGGTAGTATCTCAGCTGGGTTAGGGGTTAATAATAAATAGCTTGAAGATTTTTTACCTAAATTAAGGGGCTCAATTTTAACGATTTTTGTTAAATTTTTGGTATCGGTTAACGCTTTTTTTAATATGGATAACTGAACACTCACGACTTTCTTTTCGTCCGGCAGGAGAAAACTAAAATTAAAATCGCTAAATTTAAATGAATAGGCAAATAAGCCGACCAGTAACGGGAGACGTAATATATTTAAATTAGTGCTGGAATTTATGGAGGTATGGATAATAAATAATAAAATTATTATAAAAAAAAATATTTGGATAAACTTGATTATTTTTCTAAGTAAGTCGTCCGATCTGGAAGTTGCTATTTTTAATTGAATTTTTTTGTGTAATTTTTCTTTTAAAGTCAACAATTTTTCTGTGCTTTGATAATGTAAAGGGATCGAAAAAAGGGTATTTTCACGCCGATTATAAAGTCTCCAGAAAATTTTAGTGATGGGAGGGTGAGTTGCCATAGAAAACAGAATTGCTATTAATGCATGGACCCCACTATGAAAACTTCTAGTGTGGTTTTTTAAATTTTCCAAATAAACTTGGTCTCTTTCTGCTTTATACGTTAAAAAATTCTTGGCTAATTCTTTAGCTTGAGTATAGAATCCCCAATCTTGGTCTTTAAACGGAATTTGTTCTTTTAGTGGGGTAAAGGCTTTATATAAAAGCTCAAATGTTTCTCTTACCACGGTTGTGTCCACCGAAGTGCTTTTTACGCAACGATCCACGGCACGACTAAATTCAAACAGAAAGTGTCGTTGATCATTTTCACTTAATGCAGATAACGGCTGCCAGGGAGCTACGCTATACTCCCTGTTGCAATAAGCTGGAAATTTAAAATCCCGCAAGGCTTGGTAACGGTCGAGTGTGCTATTTCTTTCTTGAAGAAGTGCATGTTCCACCAGATCATGGCAAAAAGATTGGATTGGAGAATTTATGGGATTGAATAACGAGGATCTCAAAGAAAGGAAAAATGAATTAAATAAAAATAGCGACATCATAGTAACGTGGAAAAGGCTTTTAGATTGTCGAGTATTGAGTGAGTCGTGGAGGTTAATAATCTCTTGGCGTAATTCAAGCCGGCTTTTGCTTTCACTAGGATCTCGCTGAGTTCTGGATATTTTCATATTCGTTTTTTTACCTGTTTGTAACTATCGTTTCAGAGCAGAGTCATTGCGAGCGCTAGCGAAGCAATCTAGTTCGATGTTTTTTGTTGGCACTGAACTGGATTACTTCTCTAGCGCTCGCAATGACAGGTTCAAAATTCGCGAAATCTAAATTTTGGCGGCAGTCGTCGTCATCACTTTTGCTTGCATCGACATAAAAAACTTAATCAGCTTGGGTAGCGGGACCGCTCCCGCATCGGCTGCGCTTTGACCGTGGCGTTGCTCGTCTTCACGCATCTGGGTGATGATTTTACGGCTTTTCAAATCCTTAGCTGGAAAACGGCGTAAATGGCCGTTTAAATGGCGGGTGACTTGCCGCTCCGTTTCTTCGACAAAACCTAGGCTCCACTTGTCGCCAGCTATCCCCGCTATTAAACCAATGAGATAAGCTTGACTGTACCAAAAGAAATTCAAATAGCTATGATGAGTCCCTAGTTCTTTTAAGCGCTGCGCTGTCCAAGCGAGATGATCGGTTTCCTCGCTAGCCGCTTTTGCTAAAGCGTCCTGAATCAAGGGATTTCGCGCCATGGCCATTTGCCCGTAATATAATGCCTGCGCGCAGATTTCACCACTGTGGTTAACGCGCATTAATTCAGCGCTCAGTTGGCGTTCGCTCTCAGTCAGTGCGGGTTCTTCGAGGTGTGTGGCAGGATTAGGGCGCTGGCCCTGCAGTTCGGTGCAGACTGTAGTTAAACCCCGTTCCAGCTGAATTAATAATTGATCGAGAGTAGAATAACTTCGCTTGTTCATGCTGGTAAATTAGCATAAAATCATTGTCTTGTCATTAGCGAGGCTGGGTATTTATGTCCACGAAGCATTTAGCAGAAATTGAGCGTCAACCGCTTGATGAATTTACTGAAAAAGCCTATTTGAATTACTCGATGTATGTGATCCTAGATCGAGCGCTGCCGCATATTGGTGACGGTTTGAAGCCGGTACAGCGCCGCATTATTTATGCTATGTCAGAACTTGGACTAAAAGCGGGCGCAAAATATAAAAAATCCGCGCGTACCATCGGTGATGTGTTGGGTAAATATCATCCGCATGGTGACTCAGCCTGTTATGAGGCAATGGTGCTTATGGCGCAAGATTTTGCTTATCGCTATCCATTGGTGGATGGCCAAGGCAACTGGGGGTCCGCCGACGATCCTAAGTCTTTTGCGGCGATGCGTTATACTGAAGCGCGCATGACGCCCTATGCGCAAGTGTTGTTAGAAGAATTAGAATTGGGCACAGTGGAATGGAAACCCAATTTTGACGGTACGTTATCTGAACCGATATTGTTACCCGCTAGACTGCCTAACGTATTATTAAACGGCACTATGGGCATTGCGGTGGGGATGGCGACCGATATTCCGCCGCATAATTTGCGGGAAGTCGCTGATGCGTGTATCTATTTATTAGAAAACCCCAAGGCTGGCCTCCCTGATCTTATGAATTTGATTCGTGGACCGGATTATCCGACCGAGGCTGAAATTATTACTTCACCCGCAGAAATTCAAGCGATTTATGCAAGCGGCGGCGGCAGTGTGCGAATGCGTGCCGTCTATACGGAAGAAAATGGTGATATTATCATTACTGCGCTGCCACATCAGGTGTCGGGCGCAAAAGTGCTGGAGCAAATTGCCGGGCAAATGCTGGCAAAAAAACTGCCGAATGTGAGTGATTTGCGCGACGAATCCGATCATGAATACCCGACGCGATTAGTCATTACCCCGCGTTCCAATCGCGTCGATGTAGAAACATTGATGGCGCATTTATTTGCAACCACTGATTTAGAGCGTAATTACCGCGTAAATCTTAATATGGTCGGTCTGGATGGCCGCCCTCAAGTTAAAAACTTATTAGTAATATTGAACGAATGGCTTAAGTTTCGTTTACAAACCGTCAAACGCCGTTTGGAATTTAGATTAGAGCAAGTGCTGGCCCGTTTACACATTTTAGATGGTTTGCTGATCGCCTTTTTAAATATTGACGAAGTCATTGCGATTATCCGTCATGAGGACGAACCTAAACCCGCGCTGATTAAACGTTTTTCATTAAGTGAAAAACAGGCTGAATCCATTTTAGAAATTAAATTACGGCATTTGGCAAAATTAGAAGAAATCAAAATTCGCGGAGAACAAGCAGATTTAAGCGCAGAGCGCGATCAAATTGAAAAAGTACTGCAATCGGAGACGCGATTAAAAAATTTAGTTAAAAAAGAGATTCAAGAAGATAAACAGCGTTATGGCGATCCGCGCCGCTCACCCATAGTATCGCGTCCGGAAGCTAAGGCATTACGTGAAGAAGAGATGGTTCCTGCCGAACCCGTGACCATCGTGTTATCCAAGCAAGGTTGGATACGTGCAGCGAAAGGCCATGAGGTTGAAGGTGCGAGCTTGAGTTATCGGGCAGGTGACGAGTATGCCATGCAAGCGTTAGGTCGTAGCAATGTACCAGCGGTAGTCATTGATAGCGAGGGCAAAAGTTATTCTCTGTTGCCGCATACTTTGCCGTCGGCGCGCGGGCAAGGTGAACCTTTAACTAAGTATGTGCAATCTTCTTCCGGCGTTAATTTTGTGGCGATATTATCGAACGAGGAGGCGGAAACAGAATATGTTTTGGCTTCTGATTTTGGCTACGGTTTCATCGTTAAACTTAACGATTTATATTCCAAAACGCGCACCGGCAAATTAATCTTGAAAGTTCCAGAAGGAGCAAAAGTATTGATATCTGGAGAGATTGCTGATAAAAATAATCAATATTTAGCGGTAGTCACCAATCAAGGGCGGTTACTATTATTTCCAGTGGCGCAACTCCCAGAATTAGCGCGCGGCAAAGGTAATAAGATTATTCAAATTCCCAGCGCCCGTGCGATTAGCCGTGAAGAATATTGTGTTGGGATTGCCGTGCTCAACAAGAATAATGTTTTGACATTATATGCAGGTAAGCGTTCCTTACGCTTAACTCCTAAGGATTTAGCGGCGTTCTTGGGCGAGCGTGGTCAGCGTGGCGCTTTATTACCGCGCGGTTTTAGACAGGTTGATTTTTGCAAGGTTGACTAAGGAATGTGGACGGAATTATTCCGTGCACGTTCCTAAATTTTTGGAAACAATTTAT
The DNA here is from genome assembly GCA_963697455.1 of uncultured Pseudomonadota bacterium. Classification (GTDB taxonomy): domain Bacteria; phylum Pseudomonadota; class Gammaproteobacteria; order Coxiellales; family Coxiellaceae; genus JAFEDN01. Next base: position 186,099 of record CAVOOI010000034.1, read on the forward strand.
GAAATATTTACAAAGCAATTTACTTAAAAGTGAAAAGATTATTTATGCTACCCGAATCCACTGGATTATATTTACAATGCCCATTGTTTTGTTAGTGGCGACAGTAGTATTAGCTGGAGTGGGGCCAGTTTTATTTCCGGGGTTTGTACCATTTTTAAATATTCGTTTGGTTGCGTTGGTGGTTTTAGTGCTGTTATTTTCAGCCATTTTCTCTGGAATTGGCGCATTTATTCGCTACGCGACTTCTGAATACGGTATTACTAACAAACGGATTGTAATGAAAACCGGTTGGATTCGCCGCAATTCTTTAGAATTATTTATTGATAAAATGGAAGCGATTTATGTGGATCAAAGTGTTTTGGGTCGGATTCTGGATTATGGCATTTTACGCATAGTAGGAACCGGCGGTACTCAAGATCCTTTTTTTTATGTCCCTCGCCCTCTGGTCTTTAGAAAGATCGCTCAAGAACAAATAGATCTTAACGAACATTCCGGAAAATCTTAACCTATTCACGGATTATGGAATAAATTGATTAAATTGGAAGGTAATTACTTGCTCCCAACTTGACAAACGCAGAGCGGTCAATTTTGGCTGATATTCAACGAAAAATTGCTTGAGCAAGCGGAGCATACTCAGGTATGTGAGCATTGCGAAAGCAATTTTTCGTTGAATAGCAGGCAAAAGTGGCCGTTCCCATCTACAGGGTGCGAGTAGTTACATTGGAAGTTTAGATTTTTCTCCGGCCAATTCGCAGACCAGTTTCGGAACTAAATAACCGGGTAAACAAGCCGCCATCTGTTTAATCAAGCGCCGGCCTTTCGCCGCACTGACGGCGAAATGCGCAGTACCTTCAACCGGGTCAAGCAAATGCAAATAATAGGGTAATACGCCTGCGCTAAATAATTGTTCGGAGAGTTCAATCAGAGTTTCAGCGTGATCATTAATGCCGCGCAGTAACACAAATTGATTCAATAAGATGATACCTGCTTGCCGGAGCAGAGCGAGACCGTTTCGTACTTTTTGATCTATTTCGCGGGAATGATTGCAATGAATAACCACCACAATTTTAAAGCGCGACGCAGTGAGTGCGCTTATTAAGGATTCCGTAATTCGTTCTGGTAAGACTATTGGTAATCGCGTATGAATTCGCAGAGTTTTTAAATGTTGAATAACCGCTAAACGCTCAATGAGATTAGTAAGGGCCGCATCTTTTAGAATGAGCGGATCACCACCGCTGAGAATGACTTCGGAAATGGAAGGGTCATTGGCGATGTAATCAAGAGCTGGTTGCCAGCCAGACGTGCCGGGCGTATTGTCAGCGTAAGGAAAATGACGGCGAAAACAATAACGGCAATGTATCGCACAACCGCTGGCGGCAATCAGCAATACTCGCCCATAATATTTATGCAGCAACCCGGGAATCGGATTAGCTTGCTGTTCTTGGAGTGGGTCTTGGCAAAAGTGCGCCACCGTCTCAAGTTCTTTGTTTAAAGGTAATACCTGCAATAATAGGGGATCGCGCAAATTACCTTTTTCCATGCGTGCTACAAAGCTCCGCGGAACGCGCAGCGAAAATTGCGGATCTGCTACCAACAGACGCTGGAATTTTTGACTATTTAAGGCCAGTATATCGCAGAGTTCTTGTGGATTGGTAATAGCGTTAGCTAAAGCCAGCTGCCAGTCTTGATGGGCGGTTTGCATCACCTTATCATCGCACAACAAATGATCATTTGCAATGTCGATTTGGTTAACAGAACCACAACACTAATGCGTTCGGAGCAGGTAGGGGAACCACCAATCCGATACGCATTAGCGCATGGACTGGAAGGTCTGCACGAAAACGCGCTCCCATTTTATTATCTGATGACCTGAAAATTAAGGCTGCCCTTTCCACCACTCGCGCTAAGAACCGGACGCGCGAATTCACAAGCGCAAAGCGAGTGCCTTGGGCCTGGGAATTGGGTGCAATAGAAAAACAGCCTGAATAATTCAGGAAGAGATTTAAAAAAGAAGGAATTTCGTATAAACTACAAACAGCCATGTTAACTTCCTTACGTTAAGCTAATGTGGTTAGTGTAGCGCCAAGTGTTTGCGCACTTGGCCTACATGCCTACTATGCCACAGCTTCTTGCTGAAAATCAACACTGGATGATTGATTTTTAAATAAAAGAATTGGACAAGGAAGTGCAAAAATGATGGAAATAATTGAGGGAGTATTATGAAAAACGATCTGGCTTTTTTTGAAGAATTTGAAATTCGACGCGTATACGATGAAAAAACCGAAACCTGGTTTTTTTCTGTTATTAATATTGTTCAGGTCTTGACTCAGCAGTCTGATTATCAAACGGCTAGAAAATACTGGAATAAGCTCAAGGAACGGCTAAAAAAGGAAGGCAGTGAGTCGGTGACAAATTGTCACCAACTGAAGTTGAAAACAACTGATCATATAAAAAATACGCTCTATTGATGCGAGTTAGAGCTTGCTTGGCCCACTGTTCTGATCATTTTATAGAGATTAGGAGAAGAGATAATATATGTATGGTGTGGTGTGGTTTCGAGAAGATTTAAGAATCCGCGATAATAAAGCGCTGCATTATGCCGCGCAGCAATGTGCCGGAGGTATAATAGGAATTTATATTATCGATCATGCCTTTCTAAAAGAACACGATATCGCCGCTTGCCGCGTGGAATTTATTTTGCGCGGGTTAACGGCATTGGCTGCGGATTTGGCTTTACGCAACATTCCACTGCAAATCATCGAAGTAAAACATACGCGTTTAGTCGTACCAGCTATTGTTAAAGTGATGCATGAAATAAAGGCTGAAGCATTGTTTTTTAATCGTCAATATGAGTTCGATGAGCGCAAGCGGGATTTGGCGGTGCAAAAATATTTAGAATCAGCAAAGCTCAGTTGTTATAGTTACGATGATCAACTTATTTTACCTCCCGGCAGTGTCCAGCCCCAGAAAGGCGGTTTTTTTAAAATCTTTACACCTTACAAACGAGCGTGGCGCCAAACTTTTTCTGCGAGCGTCCCGATCAAGTTATTGCCAGCGCCGAAGAAACAAGCTGTATTGTCAGTTAAATCCACGCCAGTCCCAAACGCTATAACCGGCTACCGCTCCACTATTGATCCAGCTTTATGGCCCGCTGGAGAAAAGGTAGCCCGTCAACAGCTACAGACATTTATCAATAAGCTTTTGTTCGCCTATGCTCAGAATCGTGATTTTCCGGCCATTGCAGGGACCAGTCGCTTATCTCCTTATTTGGCTGCCGGCATGATTTCTCCGCGCGAATGCTTCCTGGCAGCCTTAAAAGCGAACGATCAAAAATTAACAACCGGCAACGAGGGAGCGCTAGTTTGGATGGGGGAATTGATATGGCGAGAATTTTACAAAAGTTTGCTCTTGGCAGTGCCTAGAATTTCTATGAATAAAGCGTATCAGTTAAAAACCGAAAAACTACCCTGGCGAGAGGATCAAGAATTGTTTTCAGCTTGGTCGCAAGGGAAAACTGGAATTCCGATTGTGGATGCCGCCATGCGCCAACTCAATGCCACAGGCTGGATGCATAATCGGTTGCGAATGGTCGTAGCTTCTTTTTTAGCAAAAAACTTACAGCTTGACTGGCGATTGGGAGAGAAATATTTTATGCAACATTTAATCGACGGCGATTTAGCCGCCAATAATGGCGGTTGGCAATGGAGTGCTTCAACTGGCGTCGATGCCGTACCTTACTTTCGAGTGTTTAATCCATTGCGGCAAAGTAGTCGCTTCGATCCTGATGGAGAGTTTATCCGCCAATACTGCCCGGAATTAAGCGAATTGAAGGGCAAAGAAATTCATAATCCCTCGACCCATATAGCGGCCAAGGCCAACTATCCTAAGCCAATCATTAATTTAGAAACAAGCTGCCGCGAATTTATTGCCAATTATAAAAAAATGGTTTTAAATGACTAGCCTAAGGAGGTGCTTATGCGAGTTCATGCTTTAATTCACGCGCCCTTTGAAGGTTTAGGCGTTATTCGTGCTTGGTTGCAGGAAAATGATTATTCACTGCGAGAAACTCATGCCTACCGCGGCGAAATTTTACCCAATGCAGAGGATTTTGATTGGCTGATTATTATGGGCGGCCCGCAGAATGCAAAAGAACTGGGGAAATATCAATATCTACAAGATGAAGTACGTTTAATTTCCCAAGCCATGCAACACAATAAGTTCTTACTGGGTATCTGTTTAGGCGCGCAATTAATCTCTGAAAGTTTAGGCGCAAAAACGGTAGCCAGTATCGAGAAGGAAATCGGAGTGTTTCCAATAGAATTAACGGAAGACGGCCATTCGGATCCCATCATGCGGCATTTTCCGGATCAGTTTCCGGTAACGCATTGGCATAGCGATATGCCTGGGATACCGGCGGATGCCGTAGTCTTAGCGAGCAGCCGTGGCTGTCCGCGACAAATCATCCGGTTTAAGCCGCGCGTGTATGGTTTGCAGTGTCATTTTGAATTAACCCATCAAGATGTTAACAAAATGGCTGAGCATGACTCGGCTGATTTAATTTTCGGGCGCTACACGCAAACCAAAGAAGAATTATTAAATCACAATTACGCACCGACTAATCAGCTTATGCGTTTATTTTTAGAGCATTTTGCTAAAATAACTGCGGATGTAATATAGTGGTAGCAGAAAATAACTTAAGCTGGCCGCCGCCGCATTCTGTCCGCCGCAGCCGCCGCGCACGAAATCCCTCTTTTAAAGTTTCGTCTCAGCGAGGCTTAGAAATTATTTTGCCTATGCGTTACAAACTTTCAACTGTCGCGGATTTATTAACCGAGAAACGCAATTGGATTGAAAAACATGGTGCGTTACTTGATCAATTTCTTCAGCGGCAGAATGAAGCTCCAATAGAGTTGCCTAAAGAAATATATTTGGGATGCTCTGATGAGCATTGGCAAGTTAAATATTTATTTAGTCCTACTCGAACTCAGGCGGTCCACTCTTCACCTCAAGAGTTGACGGTACTAGGCGATATTGACGACAAACTCGCCTGTCTAAAAGTTTTGCGATTTTGGTTGCAACAAAAGGCTGAGCAAATACTTATGCCGCGATTGCATCTGTTAAGCCGAGAATATCATTTACCTTTTCAGAGCGTCACCATCCGTAATCAAAAAACTCGTTGGGGTAGTTGCTCATCAAAAAAGGTAATCAATTTAAATTTCAAACTTATCTTCCTTCCTGCTGAAAAAGTGCGGCATATCATGGTTCATGAACTGTGTCACACCATTCATTTAAACCACTCACCGAAATTTTGGAAATTAGTGGCGCGTTATGATGCAGAGTGGCGCATCCACCATCAATGGTTAAAAAATACCGGTGATCAATTGCCATTGTGGGTTTAGAGTGCTGGGGTTTCACGGTCAGGTAAATTGTTTTGCGGGTTTTGAATACAAATTTGTTTCATGCGGCTCTGATGACCTTTAGTCAAATGGACTCGATTATGGGGGACCCCAAAATATTCAGCCATTAATTTAACTAAATGTTCGTTAGCCTTGCCCGCAACCGGAGAAGTAGCCAAGCGAACCTTTAAACGATTGCCGTGTACTCCGGCAATTTCATCATGGCTAGCATAAGTTTGTACTAATAAATCCACGTATAAAGTATCATTTTGCCAGCTATAATACCGGGGAGGAATATTTGTTTCCGTACTCATAAGCGAACAGTCCCTGTGACATGAGTGAGAATGAGAGGAAGGATTATCGCATAAGAGTTTAATCATTGCTATGATAGCCTACTTGTCATTCCCGCGAAGGTGCATAGGCGTTAACTTAAGTACTCCGAGTACTATTCCCTCCCCTTTCCAAGGGGAGGGTTAGGGTGGGGATGGTTAAAATAATAAAAATCCCGGAGAAAACATGTTGTTGACCACCCCCATCCTAACCTTCCCCCTTAAGGGGGAAGGAATAATAGGTTCATTTTCTTAACTTAATGGCGTTGGGCTGATGCCCGAGCTTGTCAGTCCTTAAGTTAACGCCTTTGCGCGAAGGCGAGAATGACAAACTACAAACTTGAGCCTTGGCAAGCCAAAGAAGGATTTTAAATCGTGAAAGATTCACGCCATATTGCTTTTTTCCAAGCGCTGCTAATCATGGGGATACTACTGTGCCGGTTTACTAATACGGAAGCGCAAACTTGGAATAACCCGCATGTTAAATCGGGGGCCGAAAATATCGCTTATTTGGCATTTGCCGGGCCTCCAAAAACATTAGACCCAGCGAGATCCTATACTACCGAGGAAACGCAATTTACTGCTCAGATCTATGAACCCCCATTGCAATATCATTACCTAAAAAGACCGTATACGTTGATACCGCTTACCGCGGCAGAGATGCCGGTTATTAGTTATTATGATCAGCAAGGCCGGCAACTCCCAGATAATAATTTAGATTTTCATGCCATCGCTTATACACTCTATAACATTACCATTCGCCCCGGCATTTTCTATCAGCCCCATCCGGCTTTTGCACGGGATGCACAGGGCAAACCTTTTTATTTAAATTTAGGTAAGCAAGATATGACAAATATCCGAGTTCTTGCGGATTTTAAATATAACGGTACTCGAGAGTTATCCGCTGAAGATTATGTATATGAAATAAAACGCCTCGCTGATCCCAATGTGCAATCACCTATTTATGGTTTGATGAGTGAGCATATTGCCGGCTTGGCGGCACTGGCAAAACAATTGCAAACTCAACCGCACGGTTATATCGATCTCAGAAAGTTTTCATTCGAAGGTGCAAAGGTCATCGATCCTTATCATTATCAAATTAAAATCCAAGGATTTTATCCACAATTTAAGTACTGGTTAGCCATGCCGTTTTTTGCCCCGGTGCCTTGGGAAGTGGTGCAATTTTATGCGCAAAAGGGTATGGCTGAGCGCAATATCACTTTGGATTGGTATCCAGTGGGCACCGGCCCTTATAGGTTAACTGAGAATAACCCTAACCGGGAAATGGTATTAACCCGCAATCCTAATTTTCATGACGAATTTTACCCTACTGAAGGAGAACCAGGAGATGCCGAGCGAGGATATTTACAAAATGCCGGTAAAAAACTGCCATTTATAGATGAATTTATTTTTACGCTGGATCGAGAAAGTATTCCACGCTGGAATAAATTCATCCAAGGATATTATGATCAGTCAGGAGTGGGTTCAGATAGCTTTGATCAAGCGGTTCATTTAGATAGTAACGGACAGGCAAGTTTAACGCCCGCTCTCCAAAAAAAACAAGTGAGATTGTCTATAACGGTCGAACCGGCACTTTTCTATACTGCATTTAATATGTTAGATCCGATAGTTGGTGGCTACAGTGAGGCGCAACAAAAACTACGCCGCGCCATCGCGATTGCGATTAATGAGGAAGAATTTATCAATATATTTCTCAATGGCCGCGGAGTTCCAGCTCAGGGCCCGATTCCACCGGGAATTTTTGGATATCAAAATACTCAGGATGGGATTAATCCGTGGGTATACGTTTGGCAGAATAATCACGCCCAACGCCGGCCTTTGGCAGAAGCTAAACAATTGTTAGCAGAGGCAGGATACCCGAATGGCATTGATCCTAACACTAAAAAATCGCTGATTTTAAATTATGATTTGGTAAGCAGCGGCGGTGCGGATGATAATGCGGTCTATAATTGGTATCGTAAACAATTTGCCAAGCTAGGGATTGACCTGAATATTCGGGCAACCTTATACAACCGTTTCCAAGACAAGGTACGAACCGGCGGCGTGCAAATATTCGCGTCGGGTTGGACCGCAGATTATCCAGACCCTGAAGATTTTTTATTTTTACTATATGGGCCGAATGGCAAAGTAAAATATGGTGGCGAAAACGTGGCTAATTATGCTAATCCGCAAGCCGATCAAATCTTTTCTAGTATTGCTAATTTACCCGATGGAATTTTGCGTCAACAGCAAATAAATCAGTTTTTGCAAATTGTGCGCCAAGACGGGCCTTGGGAGTGGGGGTTTTATCCGCGTGCATTTGTCCTTACCCAAGTTTGGTTGTCGCCGATAAAGCCAAATGCAATCGCCAATAACACGCTTAAATATTACAGTTTGGATGGCCCATTACGAGCACAGTTGCGCAAGCAATGGAATTCACCGCAGACGTGGCCGATTTGGGTAGTAGTCGTTCTACTAGCCGCGCTGTTTGTGCCGCTGATAATCACCTATTGGGTTCGCGAGCACCGGCGGGAATAAAGAGATTTTAGAGGAGAGTTCGAGTGTTGGAATATTTAGTTCGTAGAATTTTATATGCGATCCCAGTGTTAATCGGGGTCAATCTAATTACATTTCTGCTATTTTTTATGGTTAATTCGCCTGATGATATTGCCAGAATTCATTTGGGTGAAAAACGTGTGAGTGCAGAAGCTATTCAAGCATGGAAAAAAAGTTACGGATATGATAAACCACTGTTTTATAATTCCACTGCGCCCGGCTGGGGGAAAGTAAGTGATACCTTATACTTTAATAAATCGATACAGTTATTTGAGTTTAAATTTGGAGCCTCGAATCAGGGCCGTAATATTAGTTATGATATCTATCAGCGCATGTGGCCTAGTTTAGCAATCGCTATTCCTACTTTAATTCTTGGGTTAATAGTGAGTATCTCTTTTGCATTATTGATTGTCTTGTTTCGGGGTACTTATTTCGATAGATTTGCGGTATTTATCTGCGTAGTGATCATGTCTATTTCCAGTATGTTTTATATTATTGCGGGACAATATTTGTTTGGTAAAATCTTGCGATTAGTGCCAGTGTCAGGGTATCAAGGTGGATGGCACGCGATTAAATTCGTCATTCTGCCGATTATAATTGGGGTAGTCAGCGGCATTGGGGCGCAAACTCGCTGGTATCGCACGATATTTCTGGAAGAAATTCACAAACAGTATGTGCGCACCGCCCGCGCTAAAGGCTTATCCCCACTGACGGTATTGTTTAAGCATGTCTTAAAAAATGGCATGATTCCCATTTTAACTGGCGTGGTGGTGATTATTCCAACTCTATTCTTAGGCAGTTTAATCATGGAATCATTTTTTGGAATTCCCGGACTAGGAAGTTACACGATTGATGCGATTGCTCAACAAGATTTTGATGTCGTGCGAGTGATGGTTTTTTTGGGTACACTGTTTTATATTGCAGGCCTTATTTTAACCGATTTTTCTTATTTATTAGTTGACCCTCGAGTTAAATTAACAGCGAGCGAGTGATATGACTTTTTATTTTTTATGGAGTGATGTCCTGCTCTGGGACTTTTTCTAACCATCCTGGCATTATTATTATGGAGTATGCGTTATCCGCACTGGCGTCAGCCATGCCGGCAACTCATGAGCGGCGGCCTGAATGCGGCTGCGGCTATAGTTTTATTATTTTATATTGTGATTGGTTTATTGGACTCAATTCATTTTCAAGTCGCTATCACTAAAGGTTTAGAGTTGCGTAGTTTATTAGATTTACTGATGCAGCCTTTAGGCCAGCAAACTGAGGCCACCTATTCAGCGCCGTTTTCTAATCATGTATTTACTCAATCAGCGGTAAAAATTCCTTTGATTTATACTCAAGGTAGTCCAACTAATATTACTATTCAGTCAATGCTTGGCGTGGCATTAGGCTTGGGAGTTGGACTAGTTGCAAGCATTCTTTTTATAATTGGATATACTCTCCATAATCGGGGATCATGGCGCGATAATCTAAAAAAAATTCTATTGGGTAAAACTCAGATTGCTTGGCGCTCAATTTGGATAACCTTCACCGGTTTATGGATATTAATTGGGTTCTGCATGTTATTATCGACGCATTATCATATTTTGGGAACTGATAAAATTGGTCGGGACGTTTTTTATTTAACCATAAAAAGCATTCGGACTGGTTTAATCGTAGGTACGATTACCACATTATTTATGCTGCCTTTCGCATTATTTTTGGGCGCTATTGCCGGTTATTTCCGCGGTTGGGTTGATGATATTATTCAATATTGCTATACAACTCTAAGTTCCATACCGGGAGTTCTGCTGATTTCCGCTTCAGTATTAGTATTGCAAGTATATATGGCAAAAAATGCGGGTCAATATTCGACCTTAGCACAGCGCGCAGATATACGTTTGCTAGCGCTATGTTTTATTTTGGCTATCACCGGTTGGGCGGATCTTTGCCGGTTTTTACGGGCTGAAACTTTAAAATTGCGCGAATTAGAATTCGTGCAAGCAGCAAAGGCGCTTGGTGTGAAACAAATCACTATTGTTTGGCGGCATATTATTCCTAATGTCTTTCATATCGTTATTATTACGCTGGTGTTAGATTTTAGCGCCTTAGTATTAGCTGAGGCGGTATTATCCTATGTTGGCGTTGGCGTAGATCCCACCACGATTAGCTGGGGAAACATGATTAATACTTCGCGCTTAGAGCTTGCCCGGGAACCGGCAGTTTGGTGGCCGTTATTAGCGGCATTAATTGCCATGTTTGGGCTGGTCTTTGCGGCAAATATATTTGCAGACGCAGTCCGAGACGTGTTTGACCCTTATTTACGGATAGACTAATGGTTCCATTGCTTGAGATTAAAAATTTAACTATGATCATCGGCAGTCATCATGATCTTGTAATCAATGACCTTAGTTTTTCCATTCAGAAAGGACAGTGTATTGGGCTGGTGGGAGAATCGGGCAGTGGTAAGACGCTTACCGCGCTAGCAACAGTGCAATTATTACCAATAGCAGCCAGCGTTAGTTTACGCAGTGAAATAAATTTTTATGGTGAAAATCTTTTGAATTACTCGGAGCGGCGTATTCGAGAATTGCGCGGCAAAAAAATCGGTGTGATTTTTCAAGACGCCATGTCGGCGTTTAATCCCGTGCTGACTATTGGTCAACAAATTTCAGAAACGCTTAATTTGCATCATCGCCTTAATAACAAAATAATTCACCAACGCGCACTTGCTTTGTTGGAAGAGGTGGGTATTGTTGATCCCCCGCTTTGTTTACATTCTTATCCACATGAATTATCGGGAGGAATGCGCCAGCGCGCCATGATTGCGATGGCGTTAAGCGGTGATCCAGAATTGTTGATCGCCGATGAGCCGACTACTGCTCTAGACGTTACCCTGCAAGCGCAAATATTAGCCTTATTGCGCAGATTATCTCGGGAGCGCAAAATGGCAGTATTATTTATCAGTCATGATTTAAAGATTGTCGCTAAAATAGCCGATGAAATTATTGTCTTACAAAAAGGCCAAAAAGTGGAAGCGGGCCCAACCAAAGAATTTTTTAGCCATGCGAACAGTCCCTACAGTCAAAAATTATTAAGCGCTATTTTGCCCTCGCAAGCTAGAAGAAATCCGCTTGAAAATGCCGCGGAGTTATTAAAAGTTCAGCACTTACAAGTATTTTTTCCAATTCGTAAAGGTATATTTAAACGAGTGACTGATTATGTAAAAGCGGTGAATGATATCAGTTTTACCATATCAGCTGGTGAGACGTTTGCGTTGGTGGGGGAATCCGGTTCAGGTAAAACGACGGCTGCAAAAGCGATTGTGCGTTTATTACCGATGGCCCAAGGCCAGGTTTATTTGAGCGGCGTGGATTTAATAAAACTCAGCGGTAAAACCTTACGTAAGCAGCGTCGCAATCTTCAGATTATCTTTCAAGACCCTTATTCGGCTTTAAACCCACGCATGTTAATTGTCGATAGTTTACTGGAGGGTCTGAAGACGCAAAACCCACGAGTTTCTAAGCAAAAAAATCTGGCATTGGTAGATCGGTTGTTAAAATTAGTAGAATTACCTTTGGCTGCTAAACAACGCTATCCGCATGAATTTTCGGGTGGTGAACGCCAACGAATTTGCTTGGCGCGGGCATTAGCGCTGGAGCCGCGACTATTGATTTTAGACGAACCTACCAGTGCACTAGACGTTTCCATTCAGAAACAAGTATTATTATTACTGGAGAAACTCCAAGCAGAATTGGGGATTTCTTATTTATTAATCACCCATGATTTAGGAGTAGTCGCCTATTTAGCACACCGGATGGCAGTCATGCACCAAGGCCGAATTGTGGAGATGGGCTCAACCGCCACTATATTAAGCGGTTCGCAAAATGTTTATACTAAAAAACTATTAGCTAGCTTATAGATATTTATATAGTCACCGCACCTGAGTTTTAAGATTAAAGTACCTCCCCTTTGGGTGTTTTCAAAGGGAGGGATAATGTGGTAGCGTAACTATGGGAGTATAAATTGTGACAGATGTTATTTTTGAGAACCTTTCGGGAGCTGGCGGTGATATTGGTAAAATAACGTTAAATAGGCCGCAAAGTTTAAACGCGCTAAATTTTTTGATGTGCGCCGCCATTTATCAGCAATTAGGACAATGGGCGGAACAATCAAGCATCAAAGCAGTGATCATCACCGGCAATGGCGAGCGAGCGTTTTCGCTGGTGGGGATATACGTTCGATTTATCAGCTATGCGCAAAAGCAAACCGTTATCAAGAGGCGGAAAACTTTTTCAAACAAGAATACGCAATGAATCAAGCTATATTTCATTTTCAAAAGCCGTATATCGCTTTTCTAGATGGTATAACCATGGGTGGAGGAGTAGGCTTATCTATTCATGGTTCTTTTGCGATTGCTACTGAACGGCTTATTTGGGCGATGCCCGAAACTCGAATCGGTTTTTTCCCAGATGTAGGAGTAGGTTATCATTTAGCGAAATTGCCGCCGCATATCGCCAACTATCTCGCGTTAACCGGTGAGCGCATCAAAGCCGGAGATGCTTATCAACTTGGCTTGGTTAACGCCGTCATCCCTAGTACAGAGTTAGCAGATTTAGAGAAAGCGCTAATAACCACTCATTTTAAATCATTTGAGTTTGGAGTAGTCAAGCAACTCATCACTCAATTTCATCGTGGATTGAATGAACATTCAATTACGTTGGCAGAAAATGCCAAGCAAATTAAACAATGTTTCACGCAGCACTCGTTAGAAGAAATTATAAATAACTTAACTCAGATTGACGATCCTTGGCATCAAGCCACAGCAAAAACCCTTGCTGCACAATCACCTTTAAGTTTAAAGATTACGTTTGAACATTTGCAGCATTGTCATCATCTTAATTTTGAGCAAGTCATGGCTGAAAATACCCGCCTTTCGCAGCATTTTTTACGTGGCCATGATTTTATGGAAGGAGTCCGTGCAGCAGTGATAGACAAAGATAATCGTCCCCAATGGCGGCCCGCCACGTTAGTTGAAGTAACTCCGGAAATGGTTCAAGAATATTTTATCTAATCGACAATTTTAGTGAGAAACAGAAACGATACTGCTGGTGTAAAGTACAGACGGTACGGAGGAAATATTGACAAAGGGCGGTAAATGTGTATGATATAAGGTGAAAGGGCGAATAATCATATAAAGTAGAAGGTAAAAAAATGCGTACTGAAGAAATTAAAATGCCATCCATACAAATCAGACTTGATGCACTAAAACACAAACAACAGGCGCTTACGCAAACAGCACACGAACACAGCCGCAAAGCCTTAGCGTGCTGGAAAGAAGAACGTCATATCCAAACACAAGCAAGCGAGGCCAAGAAGTACCAAGAAGCACTTTGTAAGACACGAGAAGACCTACAAAAAAAATGAAAGGAGTAGTTATAACCGCCTGTCGCAATTAGACTCTAGTCGGTTTTTGGAGGAATTTTGGGGTAGTATTCCTAATCATCACCAAGTTATTGAAATTAGCAAACATCTACATGAGCGTAGTAAACAAAAATCAGGAATTACCGAGATGTATCATGCTTTTCAAGCAGGTATATCGCGAGTTTCATCTTATAACCAAGAAATTTCGAGCGCATTTGCCAAATATCTTGAACTTTACCGAGAAGGAAAAAAGATTAGCGAACGGGCGAAAGAATACGAAGCACAGGAAAATTCTTTTAACTCGACAGCGTTGGTCTTGGGCTTGTTAATATCCGCACTGGAACAACAATTGAATGGTTTCGACCCTGCTATTAATGGTGCTCAAAGGTTAGAAATAATGCGAGAATCCATCAACAGTTACGGAACCAATGCTCCAAATAGCCCGGCCAAGAAATGTATTGCCAAAACATTTAATTCGATTTTTTCTAATTTTTGTGCCGAAAGGCTCTACCAACACCATGAAATTGGTGATGTAAGTTTTATCCTAAGTAGAAAAAATAGTATCAAAAACCCAGGTATCCCAACCAGACTGGGATCGGACCAGTGAGGCTTCTGTAAAAGAATTTCAAAATAGATTGTAACTTCCGACAAGCCGGGGCGTCAGCCCGGGGTATTTTACCTGGCGGTCGGAACAGAGCTTCAAATAGCTTGCAAGCCTATTACAGAGGAGCGGTAGCCAAAGTTAACCACATGCGCTGGTCGTCGTTTAAATCATCGAGCAATAATTCATAAATTTCGCGGTGATAATCGTCAATCCACTTAATTTCCTGAGCATTTAGTAATGTTTTGTCAATCAAGTTTCGCGCATAAGGTACTTTGGTTAAATCTTCAAAAGTGTAAAATGGTTCTGCGCTGTTAATGCTGGATGAAGAAGTGGTTTCAACAATAGCACATAAATTTTCAATGCGAATCCCATACTGTCTGCAAAATAAATTCCGGGTTCATTGCTGACGAATCATCGTAGGTTCTAAAGGTATTTTGCTTATGCCCCGGGGAAATGCGTTGCGGCCCCTCATGTACGCATAGATAGCAGCCGACTCCGTGTCCCGTACCATGACCATAATTTAACCGGCTTGCCACAAAGGATGACGCGCCAGCGCGTCTAAATGTTCGCCGCATGTTCCTGCGGGAAACAAGGTATGGCGTAAGCTTAAATGACCTTTTTTCAGGGATGAGAAAAGTGTAATGGAGTATTTGTTCGCAGGTAGGTAATCCTAAATGAATGGTGCGAGTAATGTCAGGCGTTTTGTACAATATTGACCGCCTGAATCGATTAAATAGAGATTGCTGTCGTCGATAGAGCGGCTGGTGGCTGCAGTTGCCTGATAATGGACAATCGCAACGTTTCCAGCAAAGCCGCTAATGGTGGTAAAACTCAGGTCCACGCATTCAGGATCTTGGCGGCGGAATTTTTCTAATTCATCGGCGGCGGATATTTCGCTGACTCCGGAGCGCCAAGCATTCTCGAGCCAGTGCAGAAATTTTACCACAGCCAATGCATCGCGCCGGTGTGCTTCATGCATTCCCGCCAACTCGGTCGGATTTTTCCGCGCTTTCATTAATTGCACGGGTGATGATTCATTTAATAATGAAGCTGATTTTAATTGTTGAGCGACCCACCAGCTTGCGCTTTGTGGATCAACCCAGACGCGTCCCTTGAGTTGATTAAGCGCAGTTTGAAAACCATCATAAGGTTGGACATCAACACCTTGAGATTGTAAATATAATTTATCCGCTTCGTACACTTTAGAAGGGTTAATAAATAAAGTGGCTTTTTCCTGAGTAATAATGGCATAACTGATGACTAAAGGGATTGAAGTCCACGTCATTACCGCGAATATTGAATAACCAGGCAATGGCGTCCAGCATAGTCAGCACATGTGCTTGAACATTTTTTTCTGCTAACTGTTGCTGCAATGCGATTATCTTGCTCTTAGCGTTAAGCCCCGCATTTTTTAGTGGATATTGACGAGCAGCATTGTTGGGTATTAATGGTTGGTCTTGCCAAATCTGATCAATAAGATTGTCATTAACCGGTTGCAGTTTACCGCCAACACTTTCCAATGCCTTTTGCCATTGCTCGGCCTGCGCAATGGTTAATAGACGTGGGTTGACTCCACAAGTTTGGTTTTTACAATTGGCGACAAACCATTGATGTAACGGCGGCGTTCCTTGTGCTTGTTTCATAAGCTGATAATAGGCAGGATCAAGCTGCTGCTCCGCTTGTAAAAAATAGCGGGAGTCGGTCCACAAATAGGCTTGTTGCTTACCAATCAGCACGTCGCCTGCTGAACCATTAAAATGACTGATCCAAGCGCGGCGCTGCCAGCAGGTTGGTACATATTCATTGTTATGAGCATCCCGCGCCGGCACAAAATAGAAGTCCAGATTATTTTTTTCCATTAGCCGTCGCAAAGCAGTCAATTTATCAGTTTGATTCATAACAGAGCCTATTGATTGTAAAAATAATAAATCTATCAGATCCCCTATATTTAGGCCAGTAATTCCAACTATAATATCAACACAAGGTAAGTCCATGTTTTCGGGTATCAACGCATTTGTAGTTAATATTTCCCGCCGCCGCCAACGCGCCAGCTAACGGGTGGCGGCGGAGTACCTTTTGCACGCGCAGCGCAGCGAGCATGTAAAAGGACGCAGTCGAACAGGCCCCCGAAATGCGGTCTATCCCAGCAACGTGCTTGGCGGCGGCGGGAAATATTAACGATGTTTGGTAAAATTTTCCAATCGAAATTTAACGGTGTTTGGGAAAAAACTTTAAAAGAGTACTAAAACGATGATTTCAAAGGAATTTGAACTATGTTAAGGATCTTATTATGTAATGATGACGGTGTTTACGCCAAAGGCTTGGCCTATTGGCGGTATACTTCAAGCGAAATCGCTCGAGATCCATGTGGTGGCGCCAGATCGCAATCTG
>CAVOOI010000035.1:0-231138 GCA_963697455.1 uncultured Pseudomonadota bacterium
ATTAGTTATTTGTGTTGCGTTGAAAGGCCGCGATGGACAGTATTAGGCACGCTAGGCGCGATCACTAAATACGGTTTGGATCCACAGGAAACCGCAATATTATCAGGTGATTTGACTAAAGCAGCGGAAAATCCCGCTGAGCGCATGCAAATCTATTATGAACAAAATGGCGCGCGTCATCAGCAAATATTCGAGAGCGTTCGCGGTTCATGGCAAGAATATTATAAAAATATTGTAGACGTGCTCAATGGCCGTGCAGAATTAATCGTCAAACCGGCCACAGTAGCGAAGCAAATTCAGATTTTGGATGCAGCAATGGAATCAGCCGCATCTGGTGAAGTTGTAAAATTTAATGAGCTATTGTTGTAACTACTCGTTCCCATCTACAGGTGCAGTAGTCACCTATTGTTTTAGCGTCCAGCCGCATAATTTATAGAGTAGACGAGCACCGACATTGGCGTCCCACTCTGAATTGGCATCGGCTATGGTGGAGTCTTGCGTAAACGTTGTACCTAAAGAAACTTCATTTAAATCAAAGCCAATAATTTTCCGTCCCGATTGGCAAACTTTTTTAATGAGGTACAAGGCTTCGCGTAAATCTAATCCACCAGGAACCGGAGTACCGGTGTGCGGACAAAAACGTGGATCTAAACCATCGATATCAAAAGAAACATAAACTTCTTGCGGAAGATTATGGATAATCTCATCACAAATTTCGCCCCAGCCTTTGCCATTCATTTTTTGATCGTAGAGAATGGAATCAAAAAATGTGACGACTGTTTGTGGATGACTATTAATGAAATTTAATTCTTCCTCACAAAAATCGCGGATGCCCACTTGCACTAATTTTTTCAGCGGTGTTTTAGAGACAACGTTATACATAATAGAGGCGTGCGAATGCTCAAATCCTTCATACGCTGCGCGCATGTCTGCGTGAGCGTCAAAGTGCAAGATCCCCATTTGCGGATATTTTTCCAGAAAAGCTTGGATTGCGCCGAAAGGAGTTGAGTGGTCCCCGCCAACCACGCCCACGCGTTTTCCTTGAGCCAGCAGATTTTTGGTTTGAGTGTAAACATAATGATTCAACTGATCACTATATTGATTCACAGTTTGTAGTGCTTTTTGCAGATCGGGGGAGTTTTCTGCTCCTCCGGCGGCGATGATTTTAGCGGCAGCCTCGCGGCCTTTTTCATTCCAATGCACCACATCTGCAGACTCATCCAGCATGGCAATGCCGGCCTCATAAAAATTGCCTAACTCGATGTCGTAGAGGTCAACCTGCATACTGGCATGAAAAATAGCCTGTGGGCCAAGCGCGGTTCCGCCGCCATAAGAAGTGGTGACTTCCCAGGGTACCGGTAACAGGACTAATTTAGCTTGCTCAACGGTAAACGGCAGCCCAAAAATTCCAGAATCTTGGGTGGCGGCGGCGTTGGGATCAAATTTTTCCATATTCCAAAATAATATGCCATACCAAGACGATACGGGTCAACAGGGATCTATTTTATGTATATTTAATTCAAAGCTATGGGTTTTCTCGTCATCAGTTTTTGACTATGCTATATTTATTCTAGTAACATATAGATGTAATTTATTTAAATAATAGAGGTAAGAAAGATGAAAACGAAAATAGTTAAAAGTATTGCTTTAGCTTCGATTTTGGGTTTGGCTGCCATCAGCAGCGCACAAGCTCAAAGTACACATGCGGTTGCTGGTTATCACAATGTTTGTTATAACTACGCAGGCGGGCCAGTACATTGTAAACCCCGTTATAATCAATATGGTAATCCATATTACTATCATGGGTATCCGGGTGGGCCGAAGTATTATCATTCGTACAATCCTTACTACCATCCCTATCCTTATAATAATTACTACTCCCATTACCATACTACTCATACCTGCCCTCCAGGCATGGTTTGCAAATAAGGTTTTAGGGTTCCGAGCCCCGCGATTTCTCGCGGGGGACTCGATTATGCCATCTGTTTCAGTAAATTGTTAACTCTGCTATACTTAAGGTGTTAGCATACTGTAAATTTTCTAAGACAAAGGAGAATAAGATGAAAACGAATATAGTTAAAAGTTTAGCTTTAGCTTCGGTGATAGGGCTAGCTGCTATCAGCACTGCACAAGCTGCTGTAGTGATAGTCACTAGACCAGTACCTAGACCAGTACCGGCCCCAGTCAAGACCACGACCTGTTACATTAACGGACACTACGTAAGTTGTACCACCCGTTATTATCATGGTCAACCTTACTATTACTATCATGGTGGTTCCTATAAATGTAATCCGTCCGGCTGTAGAATATGGTGTGCTCCTGGGATGCTATGCAGTTAAGGTCTTATAAGGATATTCGTTCAAATCATTAATAGGGCGTGGACACCTTCATCAGATATTCGTGCGCCACGCCCTTCTCATGACAGTAAACGTTCGTGCTATCCACTGATAGCGGTCTTCCAAGCTCGCCGCCGTAACCATAAACCCAAACCCCGTCAATAGTGTTTCCCCGCCCAAGAAGTCCGCAGTGAATCGCCGGGGTACAAAGCTGCGCGTTTCAGACGTGCTCATTACGCCGTGACGTCAAGCAGAGTACCACCGCTTTACGACGGCTCCACTGCGCGCGCCTGAAACGCTCCGCTTTATACCCCTTTCTAGTGCCTTGGGCGGGGAAACACTATTGACTCCGCAAATGGGTTTGAGTTCCCGAAAGAGAATATTAAATTATTATTTGAACGTTGGTGTTGTCGGTTCGCTTTGTTCCGGTTTGGTGGGGATATGTCTTTTACAGGAAAGCTCGTTTTGATGAGTTGTTTCGATAGCTTTCGTACCATGTAATTTTATACGCTCGATACAATCCGGTAATGAGATCATGCGAAAACTCAGCGGAGTAGTCTCCTTTTCAGAAACCGGTGTATCATACAATTCCAAACAATCTACAATAATAGATAAAGTGTAACCAATGGTCTCTTGAGTATTAATTAAATCACCGCGGTCTTTTTGATTTTTTGCAAGATAATCATAAAAATTATTTACGAAAGCGGGCTGATAAGTGGTTGTCAGACTACATTTCTGAATATAACTAGCATACTTCTGCGCAAGCAAGTCCAAGTTTTTAACAGTGCTAAGGCCTAAAAGTAATCCTTTAATTTTAGCGTCATCTTTAGAACTAAGATTTAGCATTAAAGCCAGATGCGTCGCCAAGAGATAAACTTCATCAGGGAAACTCAGCTTTAATTCTAAGGCATGGTTCTTTAAATCCAAACGTTCTTGTTCTTTAATGAAATAATTAGCTAAAACATTATAAGAGGGATCTATAAACAAATGATGCAAAGTGTTGGTGATAGTCTGAATTTTTTCCAGAACTTGTTTATTTAAGTAGGGTTTTTTGGAATTTATGTGACCTTCAAATCCAATCAGATCAAGATACCAATAATCTATCCAAAAATCCAATTGCTGGCTAGTCATTTCTCGAGCGACAATTTTTTTCCGCAAAAATTCCCACATTCCTTTATTTCCTTCCGAAAAATATATATGGCGTAGGTGTAATTGAGGGCCTTTATCGTACGGAAAACATGTTTTTACCCATGATTGAGTCTTGTCATCCTCTGGCCAAATATCATAAATCTTTGGGCAAAGTTGCGCGGTTTGACAGGAAAATCTGACGCTATCATATTCAATAACGGGGAGAGACGCCTGGGCTTTTTTCAGTATTTGTGGAGATAAAGTGATCGCTTGAATTATTGTGGCTACGCGCAGCGCTTTAGTTTGTTCTGAGGAATGCTTTTCAAACCGGTCTTTTAATTTTTTAAATTCTGATAGTGAACATTTATCTTCCTGATGTTGGGTGAATTCTTCATAAGCAGAAAGCGCGTTCTTTTGCTGGCTTAAAATTTCTAAAAAATGGATTCTGACAATGGTCCTTTGTACGTCACGGTGCAGATGGGCGACCCAAGGGTGTTTGCCATTGTAACGGACCGCAGCTTGAGGAGTGAACTGGGTATTGGTTTGAACTGCATAGAGTTGTTTGATTTCAGTGGGAGTTAATGGAGTCAAATTTTGTTGTTTTATATATTCTTGGATATTATCAAGGTAAATTTGAAAAGCTGAATTTTCGATGTTCGATTCCTTTTCTTCCGCATGTGCCGCACTATTTATACTTAAAGCAGCACCCGCTGCAAATAAATAAAAAAGCAGGTCATTTGTGGAGTTTGTTCTTTTGGATCCCGAAAGAACTAACAACGATGTGAGGTGAGAATTAAACTCACGGTCTGGCAAGGTTTTTCTAAAATTTTTATTTACAAGGGAAGGATAAAAAGCCTTATTTTTGAATGATTTTAGTATGAAATTACTCAAGCCTCTCATTTAAATTCTCCTGAACTGTGCAAGGGCTACTACTTGAGCCCTAAGAACGCTGATAATTTTTTAAATTCTAATTGCAATGAAATTAAATGTCAAGTTCAGTATGATGGTTGTGTAATTCAGTGGCTGCTCTTTTTGCATCTGGGATTGTGCCATAACCTGCTTCGTAACATAATGCTAAATAATATAAAGCTTGTTATAATCCTAAAACTGAAAATGTACTCGGAGATTTGTCATGCATGAAATTAATAAATTACATGAATTGGTTTTGTCTCATATTGTTTCCAAAGCGCTGACGTTAGCGCTTGAAATGAAACTTCATGAAATTCTTTCGCCACAACCAACTAATATAGACTCTCTGGCTAGGCGTTTTAATTGCGACCCTCAATCAATGAAGCGTTTTTTCAGACTATTAGAAGCTTATGAAATTGTGGAAACTATTGACGAGCATCAAGTGGTCGCCGGTAAATTATTGCCTTATATGGACCATATCGATAGCCCGCATCTTACTGACAGTTATCAATTTATCGATAATCTTAGTTTGGCGATAGCATCAAATCATGAATCTTATTCGAAAACTTTTGGCAAGCCGTTTTATCCACATTTATTAGAGAATCCCAAAAAATTGGATATATTTAAACGATGGTGCACTCAATCAGCGCAAGATTGGTTGCCAATTATTGATTCTATCTATGATTTTTCGAAATTTAAAAAAATAGTCGATGTGGGTGGCGGTGAGGGTTATTTTTTAGCTTCCATTCTAAGCAAAAATCCGCAGCAGCAGGGCATATTATTTGATCTTCCTAGTGTGGTTAGTAACTCCCCTGAGCTATTTAAAGTGTATAACGTAGATAGCCGAGTGGAAATTATGAGTGGTGATTTCTTTAAAAGCCTTCCATCAGGAGCGGATGCTTATATCATTTGTCGAACATTATTGAATTGGAATGACCAGGATTCATTACGGATAATTAATAATTGTTATGCGGCTATGAATAAGAGCGGAACTCTGTTGATTATTGATTTTGTCACCCCAGAAAAAACTCATGCCCAGTATAAAATGGCCACCCTCAGTGATATTAATCTCCTAAATTGTATCAACAGTGCAATTCGCACGAAAAATGATTGGCAGCAATTGGTTAGCAATTCCAAGTTTCATCTCAACAATATTCATATTACTGCAGATAATGCTGAACCACAGACACATATTCCAATGATTGTGTTGGAATTAACAGCATAGGTCGATAGGGTTCCGCCGCATGATCAAGTCGTTCCGATCGGACATGATACTGAATATATTTTATTAGTCCTGGTATTTTTGCAATCAGTAATCCATGGACATTAGCCCAATAATCCCTAAACTCTCTAACGCTCATCTCGGGTTTGCGTCTTAAAATAACAAATCTTTTAATCATGGTGTTTCGGCCGCAAACATATAAAATAACTCATTTAAACCCCAATTTGAGTTTTCATTGTTCAACTCCTGGTTAGTTTTTATGAAGCAATTCGCTATTCCTTAATAATTGCTTAATATATGTTCAGTATAATACTTTAAACATTAAATGTTATCGCTCAACAAATGAAGTTAACAACAGTAACCCTATGAAGAAGCTTGAATTAGATAAATTAAAAGAGTATAGAATGGCGGTTTTTTTGGGAAGCATTCACGAAGGGAGTGATAATTCTCCGGGTGAACAGCTTATAATCCCTGAGATCAATCAAATTCAAAACCATTACGAAAATTTATTAACAACCTTAAGAGAATGCAAAGACGAAGTGTTATTAGTGAGTTTTGGTTCAGCTCCATCCCCGTTGGTGACAGGGGAACAGCAGCTTCCTGTATATATACAGAATATAGCGCAAACGAAATCAGTTACCATACTTCTAATTGATATGGATTTTATGCATAAAACTTTCTTTAACAAAGATAAGACTTACGTCGAATATTTTGAGAGCCGCTTTTCAGAGCAGCTGATTAAAAAAGTCGGCGAAGAATGCACTTATATTTCTACAAAAGGTCTTAATTTAACCTTGAAATTGTTTTCTTGTGTTCTCCCTGCTGTGAACACCAGTGAGCCTGGTGATTATTTTTATTCTCAATTACGAGAAGCTTTCGTTAGAATATTGCAAAAGAATGGTCAAGTTTTTATTGCCAATCATACCCAAGCTTATTCTCTAAGATTTATGCCGCTGGTTGGCAATCTTTATAATGACCTTAAATTAAAGTTACCCACTCAATTACGCTCAAACTTACAGTTATATACTCAAGGTGGTAAGACAGGAAAAGTCACCTATTATTTGGATAAACTTTATGATGAAAAGGCGTCTGCAGTATTTATTTCTCAAAATCAAAACCGTTGGAAATCTGGTGAAGTATATTATGTGTGCGATACGATTTCTGATTTGACTGGGTTAACCGACTTTAATGCTAAAAAAGCTCCATCTGCATTAGTTCAACACAGTTTAGTCACCTCGAGTCAACCCTCGCAGAAAAAGGATGAATCACCGGTTATTGAACATTCCTCTACTTTGACTTCCACGAGCTGATTTCAGCTTATTAACCCTCAATTTTAGTTTTCAGAATTAAAACCAAAGCAAGTATGGCATAGTCGACACCGTTCTATCTTGAATGCGATGACACATTTAATTTCCGCCTTGGCCGCTTATACCATCGAGCCGCTCAAAATTTCAGCCATTAAACGATTGGAATTAATAGGGGCATGAAAACTCAAAACTGGGGTCATTTAAGGTAAGCTAATTTCTTTTAGTTTATTAAATTTCATCTCCAATTATTGGTTTTTTTTTCTTAACTTTCTTTAATACTTTCGTATATGATTTCTTATCAGCTAATTTCGCTCTAGCTGATAATAAATCTTCCGTCTCTAATGCAGATATTTTTTCGGCAATCGCAGTAACAAAAAGCTGGTTTAACGAAGCATGTTCTTTCTTTGCCAGAGTTTTTGCATGTTCAAAAAGTGAATTTGGCAAACGTAAAGCATATTGACTCATTTTATTGCTCCCATAAACATTGTTTGTAATACTGACCAGGAGTGATGATTTGGATATCAAATCCAAATTTTTCCATAATAAAATCTTTTTGATTAAAAGTAACAATTGCGTCCGCATTACCACTTACTGCCAGTTCAAGAACCATATCATCATTAGGGTCACGCAACTGTGGGCGCCATAAATAATGTATTCTTGTGAGTATGGCGTGTTTTGCCAGCATATTTAATATATTATCAATATCAGTTGTCGTCAGTTCCGCTTGCTGAAGAAATGCGTTTCTTTTTAATACGGCTTCATATTCTAAAAATAGTGCAACGGAGACGAGATAGCTAATCTTTCCCTTAGGAATTTGATTTAAAATTTGGTATGAAGCACCTTTGGAAGAGAGTAGTCCTGCCACCAAAACGTTGGTATCTAATACAATTCTCATATCGTATATCATATCATTCTTTCCAATTTATTACAAGATCGCAATATAAACCTGTATTTGATCATTGATTTGATAAATCAGGCTGATATTGTTATAATTTATACGATTTTGAATAAAAAATAATACCGTAAAACCGCCAATTCTATAAAAAATGATTAAGCCTCCTATCTCATCCGACCAAACTGACCACTTAAGCTGGGCCCATCCCCTGGTTCGGGAGTGGTTCGTGGATAAATTTGGTGCGCCGACTCAGCCTCAAGCACAGGGCTGGCCGCCCATATTAGCGGGCAAAACCACGTTAATTGCAGCGCCTACCGGTTCGGGGAAAACCTTGGCGGCTTTTTTGGCTTGTATTGAATGTTTGGTGCGGCAAGCATTGAATGGCGAACTGCCAGAGCGCACCAGCGTAGTATATGTTTCGCCTTTAAAAGCCCTCGGCAACGATATCCAAAAAAATCTAGCGGGGCCATTGGCTGAAATTTCGGCGCTTGCTGCAGCGCGCGGCTTGATTATGCAAGACATTCGAGTGGCTGTGCGTACTGGTGATACTCCCATGAAAGATCGCCAGAAAATGTTGAAAAAACCGCCGCATATTTTGGTCACCACTCCGGAATCGCTTTACATTTTGCTCACTGCGGAGAAAAGCCGTGCGTTATTAACAGGGGTGGAGACAGTTATTGTCGATGAAATTCATGCTTTAGCCAATAACAAACGCGGCGCTCACCTGGCGTTGTCTTTAGAGCGGTTGCAAGCGATTACACTTCTCCCGCCGGTTCGGATCGGCTTATCAGCAACCCAAAAACCTATCGAAAAAATTGCTGGTTTTTTGGCGGGATATCAGCGTCCCTCACCGGTCATCGTCAATATAGGGCATGTTCGAACACTGGATCTGGGCATAGAAGTGCCCGCGCGTGAATTAGGGCCGGTAGCCTCCAATGAAATGTGGGATGAAGTCTATGATCGCATCGCGGAATTAGCGCAGCAAAACCGGTCGACCTTGGTATTTGTCAATACGCGGCGGCTTGCGGAGCGCGCTGCCCATCACTTGGCAAAGCGATTGGGTGAAGAAAAAGTGGCGGCGCATCATGGCAGTTTATCGCGGAAATTGCGGCTCGCTGCCGAAACTAAGCTTAAGCAGGGAGAGTTGACAATATTGGTGGCGACGGCTTCTTTAGAATTAGGTATTGATATTGGCGCCGTTGATTTAGTGTGTCAGTTGGGTTCCCCGCGATCGATTAGTGTGGCCTTGCAACGTATCGGTCGTGCCGGACATTGGCTGGGCGCTATTCCCAAAGGGCGAATTTTCGCGACTACTCGCGATGAATTATTAGAGTGTGCGGCACTGATTTATGCGATTCGCACAGGTGATTTGGACCAGTTGATTATCCCTGATCAACCTATTGATATTTTGACCCAGCAAATTGTAGCGACTTGCGCGACCGGAGAATGGCGTGAAGATGATCTATTTAATCTAGTCAAAAACGCATACCAATACGGTTCATTATCCAGAGAAACTTTCGACGCGGTTTTAGAAATGCTGGCTGAAGGTATCGCTGGATCGCGGGGTCGCTACAGCGCCTATTTATTTAGGGATGGCGTCAACGGTATCGTGCGCGCCCGCCGCGGCAGTCGCTTAACTGCTATCACCAGCGGCGGAGCTATTCCGGAAAACGGTTTATTTACGGTGATTGCTGAACCGGAAGGAATTGTCGTCGGCACATTAGATGAAGATTTTGCCGTGGAGAGTAACCGCGGAGATATTATTTTATTGGGCACTACCTCTTGGCAAATTAAACGAATTGAAAGTTCTGGGAAAGTGATAGTTGAAGATGCTCACGGCGCGCCGCCGAGCGTACCGTTTTGGCGTGGTGAGGCGCCTGCCAGAACCAATGAACTGTCATTGCAAGTTGCAGAATTAAGACAAAAATTAAGCGATAAAACTCAATCTGCCGTGCACGCCATGGATACGAGCCGTTGGTTGCAAACGGAGTGTTGTTTAAGTGAGTCAGCGGCGCGGCAATTAATCGAATATATTTTAGGGGGACGTGCAGTATTAGGTGCAGTGCCCACGCAGGCTACCGTTATTGCCGAACGTTTTTTTGATGAAGCGGGTGGAATGCAATTAATCATTCACGCTCCATTTGGCGCGCGCATTAATAAAGCGTGGGGATTGGCACTGAGAAAATGCTTTTGCCGTTCTTTCAATTTTGAATTGCAAGCAGCCGCAACCGATGACGGGTTAAATATTGCCTTAGCTGAGCAGCATAGTTTTCCGTTAGCGGATGTGTTTCGTTTTCTGCATCCCAATACTTTGCGGGAAGTGTTAATTCAAGCGGTGCTGCAATCGCCGTTATTTACCACGCGTTGGCGTTGGGATGCAACGCGCGCGTTGGCGTTAGTACGATTTCGCAATGGCAAAAAGATTCCGCCGAATATTTTACGAATGCTGTCCGACGATCTGTTAGCAGCGGTTTTTCCAGATGCTGCAGCTTGCCAAGATAATCTGGCCGGCAAGGATATAGAATTACCGGATCACCCATTAATTAATGAAGTGGTTAAAGATGCTTTAACTGAAGCATTAGACCTTGCCGGATTAATCGAAGTATTGCAGCGAATCATCAGTGGTGATATCCAATGCTTGGCGGTAGATACACCCGCGCCGTCGTTGTTTGCGCATGAAATATTAAACGCTAATCCTTATGCGTTTTTGGATGACGCCCCACTTGAAGAACGCCGCGCGCGTGCGGTTGAATTACGCCGGGTGTTACCGGACTCAGTATCACAAAACATTGGCCGGCTAGATCCGGCGGCCATTCTCCTGGTGCAGGAGCAAGCTTGGCCAGATATCAGGAATGCTGATGAATTACACGACGCGCTGCAGACTTTGATTGCTTTTCCAGAAGATGAGCGCTACCGGAATTACTTTGCTGATTTAATGGCCGCCGGACGTGTCAGTAGCACAAAAATCGGTAATGCCACCTTTTGGTGGGCGATGGAAAAGGCCGCAGTTTTCTCCGTCATTTACCCGGCTAAATCCGCAGCTGAGGAATATTTTCCGGCTGTAGTCAAAATGTTGCAGGGATGGATGCTGCATAGCGGCCCAATTACTGCTGCAGAGCTCAGTCATAAATTAATCTTAGAAATATTCGACGTGGAGCAAGCGTTACTGAAATTAGAAACCACCGGGCTTATTTTGCGCGGCCAGTTTCGTATCCAAACGGGCGCTGATCAGGAGTGGTGTGAAAGAAGGCTGCTTGCTAGAATTCATCGCTTAACTTTAGGTTATCTGCGCAAAGAGATTGAGCCGGTTACGCCCGCGCAATTTATGCATTGGTTGCTGAATTGGCAACATGTAGCGCCGCAAACCCAGTTGCACGGAGAGGCTGGTTTATTACAAATAATCCGCCAATTGCAAGGATTTGAATTGCCTGCGAAGGCGTGGGAACGTGAGATTTTGGTAAAACGGGTTATTAATTATGACCCGATGCTGTTGGATCGTCTCTGCTTGACTGGAGTTATCGGCTGGGGACGCTTATCGCCGCATCCTACTGAAAAAGACGGGCGACGGGTCGTCGCCACCAGTATTACTCCGGTCACTTTTTTTGTACGCGAAGATGCAGAGGAATTGTTTGCTGCGCAACCTGACCAGCCAGAAAAACTCAATGGTTTAGGTCATGCCGCGAAAATGATTCAGGTTTATTTACAGCAAAAAGGCGCCTCGTTTTTTGCAGATATTGAACGCGGTGTCGGCCATTTAAAATCTGAAGTAGAGGCGGGGTTGTGGGAATTGGTTGCCGCGGGATTGGTAACGGCGGATAGTTTTGATAATTTGCGGGCATTGATAGATCCTCGCCGGCGGTCCGGTAAACGTGGCGCGTACGCGCGCGCTTGTCATAGTCTGGGGCGCTGGTCGTTATTGCGAGGGGGAGAACATCAAGACTCTGCAAAAATGCTGGAAATCCTGTGCTGGACTTTACTTAAGAGATACGGGGTAGTTTTTCGTGATTTACTGGCGCGGGAGTCTTATCCGCTGGCTTGGCGAGACATTCTCCCCATATTGCGGCGCTTAGAAGACCGCGGTGAAATCAGGGGAGGCCGCTTTATCAGCGGTTTTTTAGGCGAGCAATTTGCTCTACCCTATGTGGTTTCTTCGCTACGAGCGATACGCAAGCAAGACATTCCTAGTGCTCCCATCAGCCTTTCTGCCGTCGATCCTTTAAATCTAGCTGGAATTATCTTACCCGGAGAACGGGTCCCGTCTTTCTCGGGGAAAATTGCCGTCATTTCTTTGTCAGAACGCGAAGAGACAGTTTTAGCCGCGCATCGTTAATGTTTCTCGCTCGGAAAATTTTATCCCAACACCGTTAATATTTCCCGCCGCCGCCAAGCCCGTTGCGGATAGACCGCATTTCGGGTCCTGTCGACTGCGTCCTTTTACATGCTCGCTGCGCTGCGCGTGCAAAAGGACTCCGCCGCCACCCGTTAGCTAGCGCGCTTGGCGGCGGCGGGAAATATTAACTAGCAAATGCGTTGATATTCGAAAGTATGGACTAACCTCTGTGTTGAAATTACTTTCGTCAATGAATGCATTTGAGTAGCCATATTTTTAGGAGTCGCCAAGGCGCCAGCACCTTACGCGATGGGGTTTCCAAGGGGAGCAGCGCGTAGCGCTCCCCTTGGTGCGAAGCCTCAGCTTGGCTGAGGCGCAGCATACAAACCAGGAGCAATTTTCGCCGCATCGGCGAGAATTGCGGACCCGGCATGCGGTCTATCCGCAACGGGCTTGGCGACTCCTAAAAATATGGCGGAGCTGGGTGTGTATTATTTAGACAATGGATGGAACTGTTGACTAGTTGATCCTAATATGTTAAGGCAGGGTGGAGAAAAAAACCCCCTGTGGACCACGGAGGGTTTAGTATGGTAACTAGGAAGTTTATATTAAGTGTATTATTTAGTCTAATTTGTTTTTCCAGTCTTTATGTTCAAGCTCATGCCCATACTTGTTCTGCAGTTGCGAAAAGGGGAACTGTCGCCCTTACTTTTGATGATGGCCCTTCGACAATTTACACTACCAAAGTATTAGCTATTTTAGAAAAATATCGTATCAAAGCGACTTTTTTTGTGGTTGGTCGAAACGCTAGACTTCGCCCCAAATTGCTGAAAAAAATGATTGCGGATGGAGACATCATCGGGAATCATTCTTTTTCGCATCCAAAAATACCGCATCTAACTGGTGAAAATTTATATAAGGAAATAGAACGGCCTGAAGAGATTGTGAATAAAATTACCGGCATTAAACCTAAACTATTTCGTTTTCCGTATGGCGCGGAAAACAAGAGAGTCATCGCTTTTGTTAAATCTCAAGGTTTGACGCCAGTTTTTTGGGGCTATACTCCGCAAGATTTTAAACGTCCAGGGTCTAAAGCTATCGCACAAGGCGTCATCGACCATGCTTATTCTGGAGAAGTTATTTTACTCCATGATGGCCCGACCAAACGTCAGCAAACCGTAGATGCTTTGCCGAAAATTATTCAAGGGATTAGGAATAAAGGTTTAGGGTTCAGTGTGCTGTGCACGTAGCAGGTAAGCCCTTTTTAAAAATACAATAAAAGACATTCCATAAAAATAAAATTTGCGCAAGGCCGAGGAAAAAAGCGCCTATTGAAGCAACCATATTCAGATCGGAAAATTGTAAAGCATAATCGGGTATTCGTCTTGGCATCCCAGCCAGCCCCAAAAAATGCATTGGAAAGAAAGTAACATTGAAAAAAATGGCTGAAAGCCAAAAATGCCATTGGCCTAATTTCTCGTGATACATAAAACCAGTCCATTGCGGAATCCAGAAATAAACTCCTGCAAAAAGCGCAAATAAAGAACCTGCTACTAAAACATAATGAAAGTGCGCTACTACAAAATAAGTATCTTGATATTGAAAATCACTGGGCACGATAGCCAGCATCACCCCAGTGCAACCGCCGATGGTAAATAAAAACAAAAAACCTAAGGCAAATAACATAGGTGTCTCAAAAGTTATCGAGCCCTGGTATAGAGTTGCGGTCCAGTTAAATATTTTAATTCCGGTAGGGATGGCAATGAGCATGGTGGTATACATAAAAAAAAGTTCGGCGACCAAAGGGATACCCGTGGTAAACATGTGGTGAGCCCAAACAATATAAGATAAGAACGCAATCACCGCCAGTGCATAAATCATTGAGGTTCTGCCATAGAGATTTTTCCGCGAAAAAGCCGGCACTACCTCGGAAATGATGCCAAAAGCAGGCAGTATCATGACATACACCTCAGGGTGGCCAAAAAACCAAAATAAATGCTGAAACAGTAAGGCATCACCACCGCCGGCAGGATTAAAAAAACTAGTATCAAAATGCCGGTCAGTTAAAACCATGGTTACCGTCCCGGCTAATACCGGCATAATCCCAATGAGTAAGAAAGAATTAATCAACCATGACCAACAAAAGATCGGCATATCCATTAGTTTCATTCCCGGTCTGCGCATATTAATAACGGTAGTGATGATATTTATGGCAGAAAGAATCGAAGATATCCCAAAAATGTGAATAGCAAATATCATGTAATCGGTACTAGGTGGCGCATAAGTTGTAGAAAGCGGGGCGTAAAAAGTCCAGCCAAAGTTCGGCGCAGACCCCGGCATTAATAAAGTACTCAATAAGAGAATAAACCCAAACGGCAGCAGCCAGAAACTCCAATTATTAAGCCGAGGCAACGCCATGTCCGGCGCACCAATCATTAAAGGAATTTGCCAATTAGCAATGCCTACCAGTGCAGGGACAATAGCGCCAAAAATCATAATCAGTCCGTGCATTGTCACCAATTCATTATAAGTATTTGCTTCCAACAGTTGATTGCCGGGATGAGACAATTGCAAACGCATCAGCTCAGCTATGCCGCCGCCGATAAACAGCATGATTAACGACAAGCACAAATACAGAGTACCAATATCTTTATGGCTAGTGGTAAACAGCCAATATTTTATGACGTTCCAAAAGTTCTTCAAGAATTGTACTCCATTGGATTAGTGTTCACGCGCTTTGCTAATATCTTCAGGTTGTACGCTGCCACCTGCTTGATCACCATATTTTAATTTATCATTATTTCCCCAACTATTACGCTCATAATTAATAATGGCGGCAATTTGCCGATCATTTAATTGGTGAGCGAAACCTGGCATGGCAGTTTTTAATCTGCCATTAAGCACTATGTCGATGTGTGTGCCGACAGGCCCGGTGGCTATTTTCCCGCCCTGCAATGCAGGAATATAGGAAGGCATGCCCTTGCCATCCAGCTTATGGCAAGCGCTGCAATTAGCAATGTACAGAGCTTCGCCGTCCACTGGCGGATTATTAAGACTTGCTGGTGCGCCTTTATTTTCCGCAATCCATTTGGCGAAGTCGGCTTCAGTCTTTGCTTCAACCACAATGGGCATAAAACCGTGATGAATGCCGCACAATTCTGCACATTGCCCGCGGTAAATTCCCGGGCGATCAATTTTGGCCCATGACTCATAAATAAATCCTGGAATGGCGTCTCTTTTAATGCCTAGCGCG
This sequence comes from uncultured Pseudomonadota bacterium, assembly GCA_963697455.1. Lineage (GTDB taxonomy): Bacteria > Pseudomonadota > Gammaproteobacteria > Coxiellales > Coxiellaceae > JAFEDN01. The sequence goes on from CAVOOI010000035.1 coordinate 15,381, forward strand.
GGGACCCACCATGAATGAATGACGTCATTCGAAGTGACTAGAAAGCGAATTTTTTTGTGGATGGGAACCACCAAAGGATGATCAACTTCTAACAAATACCACTGACCTTTCGGCGCCTTCCCTTGAAGTTGGGCGATAGGTGTCGCTAAACTACTAAAAAATTGGATGCCTTCATCCAAATATTCATATTGCCACTTCCATTGGTAACCCGTGATCTTGATATTCAATTCCGGCTGTTCTTCAGTGTTGATTCGCATTAATAAGCGAGTTGCAGGAATAGCCATGATCGCCAGCAAAACTGCGGGAATCAAAATCCAGGTCAGTTCAATCCATAAATTTGAATGCACAGTATGCGAATTTTGGCCTTCACGTTTTCGATATTTAATTAATAAATAGATTAAACTAACAAAAACGATGGTGGTGATTCCTAGACAAATATAGTACGACAACATATGCAGATGGTATATATGTTGACTAAGCGGCGTGACACCGATGGGTAAATTTATCATAAGTTTCCAGCAGGTTTTTTGGGCGGGTTGGGATGATTTTCTGTGGGAATACTTTCGGCAATCATATATTGAACTACGCTTTTAATGTCTGCTGCTGTGCAATCCGTGCAAGTTCCTTTGATGGGCATGCCGTCCACTCCGTTCATGGCATACCAATAAAGTTGATCCATGCCCTGTTTTTTTAAGGACTGCCAAGCGGCAGTGTCACCAAGCTGCGGAGCTCCTGGGATGATTCCATTATTATTGCTATGGCATTGTTTACAGTACTGGACATATATTGTTTTACCACTGGCTGGTTCGCCGGTTTTTGTGCTGGGTTTAGCTGAGACACGGCTTGGAGTGGAACCAAGATAAGTATAAATAGCGTGAATATCATTCGCAGTTAAATACTTTAAGCTGTCATAAATAGCTTGTTGCATAGGGCCTTGCACTTGACCGCCTTCCACTAATTGATTTTGACTGAAAACATTATAAAACTGTGGGAAAGGCACATTTTTAATAAATAATTGGGTAATATTGGGAGCATAAAAACCGCCAACGTAGCCGCCCGCTAAATGATATTTTTTAATCGGCGCGCCTAAAATCCAGGCTTTAGAAATGATATAGTACATGGGAGTATGGCACATATCGCAATGGCCCAATCCTTTGACTAGATAAGCCCCCCGGTTCCAATCATCACTATAGTGCGAATCAAATTTATACGCTCCCGTTTTTTGAAAATTAAAAAATAAGGCCCGCCACCCTAATTGCAAAAACCGCCAGTTAAAGGGAAAGAACAGTTTATTTTTTTTGTTAACTTTTTCAATCGCCGGGATAGCATCCATGTAAGCTTTAATATCTGCTAAATCCTGGTCAGTGAGCTTGTTGTAATAAATATACGGAAAGGCAGGATATAAATATTGATGATGGGGGCCAATTCCTTCACGCAGTGCTTTGAAAAATTGTTGGCTAGTCCAACTGCCGATACCGGTTTTTTTATCCGGAGTAATATTTGGACTGTAAATTCTGCCAAATGGTGTGTCAAAACCGAGGCCGCCTGAAAAAGCTTGACCCGATTTTTCAGTATGACAGCTTATGCAATCGCCTAGTTTCACTAAATATTCGCCGCGTTTAATCTGATTGGCTTGTTCTCCATCCCCATAGTGAATGATGGGATATTCAACTAAAGTTTCTCCAACATCTTCATAAGGTTGACCGTTGGGAAATAAACTGATTGCACTATAATCAAGATGGTTGGATTTAGCTTCTGCAGTCAGGGATATTCCAATGAAATTAAGCGCTAAAAAATAGTAGAAAATACAAGTAAAGTTATTCATGTTGCGTGCTATTTCGGCAAAATCCTTGTGGCTCTATCACTGAACCGGGGCTTAGCGATTTTCATTACCGACTCCTTCGGTTGGACAAATGACTCAAATCCAGTTTAACATACTCCAGTTTATCGGCATAGGCGTTGACTTTAGAGTTGTCCTGCGCGTTAACTTAAGTACTCCAGAGTACTATTCCCTCCCCTTTCCAAGGGGAGGGTTAGGGTGGGGATGGTTTATTGTTAACGGGGGAAGGAATAATAGGTTCAGTTTCTTAACTTAATGGGCTGACCGGTCCTTAAGTTAACGCCTATGCGCTTACGCGGGAATGACAAGGCCTATTAAAAGGGATTTTTATGAATGCTCGCACATTTACCATGGTTAGTTTGGGTAATGTCCTGGAATGGTTCGATTTTGGATTATTTATTTACTTAGCCCCCATCATTGGCAAATTTTTTTTCCCAGCCCAGAGTTCGTTGAGTCCAACTATCATGACGTTTGGAGTATTTGCCGCCGGTTTTATTTGCCGGCCACTGGGCGGGATTGTATTCGGACATATTGGCGATCGGATCGCCGGGCTAAAACTTTAACCGTTTCCATCATTGCGATCAGCTTTTCGACCGGATTGGTGGGGCTGCTTCCTGCTTACGCACGAATAGGCTGGATCGCTCCTTTACTGTTTATAGCCTTGCGATGCGTCCATGGCTTATCGGTAGGTGGTGAGTATACGGGCGCGGTTATCTATCTTGGAGAATCGGCGCCGGTGAAAAAAAGGGGATTTCTCGCCAGCTTTGCAGTAGTGGGCGCTAATTTAGGATTCTTTCTCGCCACCTTAATGACTATTTTGTTAAACATATTTTCGTCAAATATAATTTTGAAAAACTGGGGCTGGCGTCTTTGTTTCATTGGTAGCGGCTGCTTAGGCTTATTCATTCTATATAATCGTTTAAAACTGCAAGAAACCGCTGCATTTATTAACCTAAAAAAAGCGGATAAAATAATCTCTAAACCATTTTTGTCGGTAATGCGTAAAGCGCCGAAAATAATGCTGCAAATATTGGGACTCACTTGTTTAGGAGCGCCGTTCTACTATATGTTTTTTGGTTACATGCCCAATTATTTAGCGCAGAATTTTCATGTTACTTTAATAAAATCACTCAGTGTTCAAGGTTTACTACTATTAGTCATGTTACTGATATTACCTCTGGGTGGAATTTGCGGAGATTGGTTTGGGCGCAAAAAAGTTTTGTTAATTACCGCGATAGGAATGATATTACTCACCATCCCTTGTTTTTACTTGATGCAGCACTCGACTTTAATTTGTTTATTGGCTGGATTGGGCATAGCCACCATATTAAGCTCATTGGAACAAAGCAACAATTTAATTACCTTCGTGGAAAACTGTCCAGTTGACGTGCGTTTTACTGGGGTATCTTTTGCATATAATACCGGGAATGCCATATTCGGCGGGACCGCGCCGCTGGTTTTTAGTTTATTGACCGAGAAACTAAATCTAATGGCTTCCGCCTATTATTTGATAGCCATGGCTACCATCAGTTTAGTCGTTATTATGACCTTGAAAAATCAAACTCAACCTGATACCTTGCCTCTTACTGTTCGTGAGTTCTAGCCTATATCGTCTAGCTCACAACCGAATATATAATACTTTTAAATTTATAATTTAAGATAGGGAACAATTATGGATCGTCAAAAAGGAATGCAAATATCGTCTCCAGCACTTGAGATTAAACAACCTAAAGCCTTAACACAGAAACAAGTAAAACCTATTTTTAACAAGGAATCATTAGCCGCTATCGTTTGTTTGAAATATATTGTTGAAGGGAAAAAATTAAAAGGAGAGCCATTAAAAGCGAAAGTTATAAAAGGTATTGAAGCATGGGTTAGTGCAAGAGTAAGTAAGGCCGAGGCTAAAGTAAAAACTAAAACCACAAATAAAATTTTGCAGCAAGAAATAAAAACTGTAAAGGATTTTTTGGGAAAATATAATCAAATGTGCAGCCTAACCAGTGCCTCTCCAGCAATGATTGCATTCCCAGTGGATCAGGGCGCGGACTACATTGCAGAGAAGATAAAGACTAAGGATTTCTATTTGTTATATTATTTTTGTGTTGAGCTGCTTGATAAGAATTCCGCTTATGGCAGTTTATATTTACAAAAAGTGTTAGAAACTTTGCAGCAACCTCAATATGGCGATAGTTTCGTCGAATTTTCTTATCGCTTATTAATGTTAATTTCTTTAAAAACCAAGAAAGGGCATTCAGTCCTCCCCGACGATCATCAAGTCGATGGCGTAAATTTTCTATTGGTTTGGCTGATTCAGCATACCGATTTTGCCCCGCAATTAATAAGCCAAGTGATTGAGCAAGATAAGGAATTCCTCCCTCAAGAAGCGCTAGCTTGTTTTTTGACTACTTATGATAAATCACTTAGTTCAAAGTTCATGTCTGATCCTGTGCGATTAGCTAATAAACCTCGTTTCCATAGTGCTTATTTATGCGATTTGGCGGATCAGGCTTGTCAGTCTCAAGGAACAAGAATTACTTCTAACAATTTAGATGAGGCTGCTTACTTAGCGATAGCGGAAAAAATTAGCGCGTATTTGTGTTCTTCGACCAATAATCTGCATCTGGACTCTAAGCAGATTCAAGCTGAATTTGCCGTGTTTGATCAATCGAAACCGCACTATCAACTCGTGGCCCAGTTATTTGCTTGGCATCACCCTGAAGTAGTGCAATCACCTCCCCCGAAAGAGGTTTCGAAATTCATCTCGTGGTTATTTCGTGAACCGGGATTTTCTTTGCTAAATGGAGCGTGCGCGTTTGACGAATTGACTTTGCCGGAGTTGAAAAAATCTCTGACTGAACCTGACACTGCCAATTTTACTAGGCAGGGATTAGTTTTATATGATGTTTTACACCACAGTAGCGATCTAACTGAAGCGAAATTAGCCAATTGGCGCATAAGAATTTTGAACACCCCCCATTCCGAAAAAATTTTGGCAGGTTATTGTGCTAGTTTATGTACCCTCACTGAACCAGAAAATATTTTTTCGCGATTCCTTGTTAAATCCAGTGCGTTAACTTTGGAGATTAAAAATCTTACTTTGACACCAGGTTATGTGGAACCAATGGGGCAAGGTCGGACAAAAGATAATTTAAAAGTTTTAAAAAACAAGGCGAAGTACATACAAAATGAGGCAGATAAAATCAAATTTGAGGCTGATTTAGATAAGACTATTCTATTATTTGAAATATTTTCGGAATATAAATTAATGCTCAAGCATGGTCGTCTGAGTCCTTTTCAAGCTATACAAAAACTTAAACAATACGAATCAGCAGATATCAAATTAGAAGATGTGACTGGAATTAGCAAGATTAGAGAAGCGCAAGATTGGGCGCGGGGTTGGATTAATGATGATAAAATTTTCCTTACAATGCGAGAAAATTCAGTAATACGATTACAAATTTATCTGCTATTAGCGCGTACTCAATCCATATTGATGGATGTGCCTCGCTGGAACTCTAAACTAAAAAGTGATAGTGATAAAGAACTGAAGAATGAATTGACTCGTCCAGCAGAAATAAGATTTTTTGAATTTTTAAGTGTGGTTGCGCAAGGTCAACTGATTCATGATTTAATTAGTGAAACCTATCGGCACTCTGCGCTTACTGTTTTCTCTAAAGTTATTAAACCTATTCATCCCGAATTTTATTTTTTTAGTAAATTATTGATAATTACTTTAGCTTCTCGAGACGCCCCATCTGCAGCTGAAGTTTCGCGGATACTTCGAGAGATTCCCATCGCCGATCAAGCAGAGTTTTTATATTATTTTTCATTAATGCCAGAATTTGAGAAGTTTATTGAGAAGATTACAGCTGCTTTTGAAACAAACAATTTGCCGGTTATTGCGAGTGATAGAGATAAATTATACGAGCGGATTTTGCAATTAGAATCGAAATCGGCATTGGCCAAGAGTAGCGGAAATCTCACGGCAATGTCTTTAGAGTCAGCTTTGACCGTTGTCGCAAAATATAGTTCTCCAGTGACGCCGCAAGAAGCCGCCGAGAAATTACTTAATCGGGCTTTTATTGAAATAAAAGACCAAGTTGTGTCTGATAGCGTTCGGTTAGTGTTGGCATTGAAGTGGCCGCTGGCTTTAGCAGAAACGCTCGATTTTAAAGATAAATTCGTAGGGTTAGCTGCGCAGCTTTATCAACTTGGGCAACAACATTCTACAGTCCCGGCTATTAGAGCAGAAATTATTTTTATTATCCTGACTGATGAGACACTTTCAGCTCAAGAGCGGACAGCGATAATTAAAGAGGCGGTTGTAGAGATTCTATTGAGAGGAAACAATATAGGTATACTAGATGGCCCCAGACTAATTTTAACTGCTCTATTTAAGAAACTATTAGAATTACGGAAACCCAGTAGTGCAACAGAAGAGTTAGCTTTTACTAACGCATTCCATCTTTTCGATCAGTTGGTTAGGCAGCGTGAGTTTCATGGGTTCCTCCATCACGATAGTCTCCTGAAACACGTCATGCATGCTATTGATGAGGTATATCAAAAGAAATTTTCACGCGAGAAATTATTATCTTCCCAAGAAATTGGAATGGGAACTATATTTAGTTGCGCGGAGGGTGGTTTACTAGGCGCTTATACAAGCCTGATTATCAGTCCTACTGCATGGATGATTTCCTTGACCCAGAGTGCTCAAAGTTTGAGCCTTCCTAGCCGTAGTTCTCCGCCACAGTCAAGGACCAGTTCTACCTCATCAGGAGAAGAAAAATTTCCTTTAATATGGGATGAAAAAAAACCAGAATCTAAATCGATGCGATTTAGCGAAATACCCGTTAAAAACGATGGGGATTGTTTTTTTTCCTCCGCCATTGCTAGTCATCAACGACAATTTGGTGAGAATATTTTAGATTGTGAAGATGCTGCTGGTTTAAGAGAAAAAATTTGTACGCATTTAAAAAGCTTAACTAATATTGTCGATGGCGAAAAAATCAATTTCAGTATACTAAATAATTATTGGCGAGGAAGAATAGTAGAGGAGCTAAGATCGATATTCTTTTTACCAGAAGAATCTTCAACACAGAGTCAGACTTTTTCTGAAGCATTGCTAAGATTTGGGTTTCAGGATGTTTCTCGAGATTCAAAAGAAGAGGGAGTCCAAAAATGGTATGTTCAATATGACTATTATTCCCGAAACAGAGGGACAGGTACAGATTTACCGGAAACCTTAAAGAATGTTCTTTATATTGCTGGCATTAAGTTGTACATAGAAACCTTAGAGCGACAAGGTGCATTTGTTTCAGGTGAAGGTATTGAATTAGAAGTGCTAAAAGAGATGTTAGGCCGGCCTATCCAAGCCTTATATCAGCCTCAGGCAAACAAAAATGAATTAAGTCCAAGAATGGCGTCGTCTGACACTGCGGCTCACCAGTCAGATCCAACTGTAATACCGTTATACATTTTACATAGCGGAAATGATCACTATCATGGTTTGGCATCTGCCCCACAATCGATTCCGCAACAGATAGAAGTTAAAGAAACTAAAACTCAACCGCTTTCGCGAGATCGGTTACCTAGCCTATCAATGGCCTGTTTACAATTTTATGAAAGTAGATCGACTTATCAACGAATGCCACCATCTTCACAGCAAGAGTATTTGAGTCAGTTCACTGCCCCCTCGATTTATTTTGCTGCTCTGATTTTAGGTGTGCCAGAAGGGCAGGGAAAGGCCGATTCAGTTCAAAGCCAGATTGATGACCAATATCAGGGCCTTAAATCATCAAGAATCAAGATTACTAACAAACGAACTGCTGCCGCTCTGCGGGTAATTCTCGATCAGATCAGTGATCATTTAGTTAAATTCGAGCCTGTCCAAACATATATTGATGGTTTATTGTGGTGCTTTGCTCATTCTGAGTTTGCTAATTCAATTAAGTTGACTCAAGTGTGGTTAGACTTGTTTAAATATTATCACGACTGTAATGACTCGGAGTCTTTATGCTTATTTGCAAACGTTAATCGATTGTTGATGGTTGAAAACCTTAAGCAATCGAAAATTGAATTTTTCAATCGCATCACTGGTCAACCAGAAATTATACGTGCAATACTTGAAGTAATTTTACCAGTCAGGTTGCCAAGAAACATCAGTGTAATTTCACTTGTCGCTGATCGTACTTACAGTGATGAGCTTCTTGATTTTGGTGATAGAGAGAAGAGTGGTTTAATTTCCTCAGAAAAAAATAGCGAGATGAAAGAGTTTGTTTCTCCTGAAAAACTAGAGATTTTAGAATCTTTAATCAAGAGCTTTGAAAATTTAGAGGTTAAATCGCAGATTGAAGCTTTATCATCTAATCTTCAATCCAAAAATAATTTAGCAACAACGCTTTTTATGCTAGTTCTTGCCGAACAAGCTGGCCTATCTGAGGAAAGGCATGCAGCTTTGCGATCGTTCCTACAAGGCTCATTAGTTAAAAATAAAAACTTTATTGATTCGACTCTCCAAGATCTACAAACAATAGGTCAATATATTCATATTCGTTTCAAGCCGATGCAACGATTGTATTTAAGGATATTTTTAATTGATGCGAGTTCAAGTTCAAAAGCTTGCGAAACATTGTGCGATGAATTAACTAACAATAAAACTACTTTGTTAGAAGTTCTCTTAGCAACGCGCTTTATTTTGAGCGAGTCACTGATTTCAGTAACTATTTCTCAAATAATTGATACGCAAACGGATCAAGATCATTCCAGTCTGATTGTTTCTGGAACCGCCAGTGCCTATTTCTTTGCGTGTCTTTTAAAATTTTCTCCATCTGATTGGGATAAAGCCATACTTGCAGTAAAGAAATTTATGTCATGTTGCCAAGGTTCACCGAAAACTTTTTCTGGAGTCTTTGCTCAGCTGGCTGCTGGGTTAAAACAGGAATGGAATAAGCAGCGTAAGATCTCCGCAGATGATCTAATCAATAAACGCTATCAACAGTTGATTATTGTTTTAATGAATGCTGAGCTAAACTTAGCGAATCGTTATGCTTCTTATCAACAACTGATTGGTATTACGGATGATGCATGGATAAGTATGATCGGTAAACCAGAAGATGAGAACATCAATCTTATTGCTCAAATAGCCATCGATTATGTGCAAGCTTTAGCTAATAAGCCTCATTTAGAACTTAAAGCACCGCTAGATCTAATAACGTCTACTGATTCTCGAAAAGCTACAGTCAGCCTATCTCCGCAAGAAGATAAACAGTTGATTTATTTATTAGGGTATATTGAAGCTCAACAGCCTGCTCCTATTGGCGAAAAAATAGATGAGTTTAAAGCGCTTATTTGGAAAAGATTATTTACAGATCAGCAGAACTTCAAAGCCTTATTCACTCTACTTCTTAGTAGATATCTAATCGCAGTTCAACCTAAAGTGGGTGAATCCGCGCAGAAAGCTTCGTTGCAAGTCATTTTAAAGGCCTTAGCGAGAGCTATCGCAGTTCGGAGGCAAAAAGCGAGTTCCTTTGAAAATTTATTAAAGTGTGTTCGGACCGCTATTCAGATCATTAAGGAACATTATAATTCTTTTATGAAAGACAAAGGCGCTGAGGATCAATGGCAGAATCTACTCCTGGAACAAGGAATCAAGAAAGAAATGCTATATTTGCATTTGGAGATGAACGCTGGAAAAAACTACATTAGCCACGAAATAACGGCGGCATTTTATAGGCTGACTGATCTTGGTAATAACGTTCCTCATGCTACAATCTTCGGTAATTCCTTGGCTTTTTCCAATTCAAAGCAGCCTCCTTCGAGTCAATACAGTCTAGGCGTCAGTATATGCAAAATAAAGTCTTATGAAAATGCGCAAATAATGGTTGCTTATTTCTATCGTCAAAATTTTAGATTTGAAATAAGTACATTGAACGATGAATCAGAAATCTATAAAAGACTATGGGTATTGGCTGTACAAGAAGTTAAAAAAGTTGATGATGTGACTGCTGAGGCACTGAATAGATACAGGATACTTGAATTAGCAGCGAGGAAGTCGCCTACTCCTGCTGTGCCATTAATGACAAGGAAGAGCAAGACTGATGAAGAGGTGGCTATGTTATATATCCAAAAACAACAAAATAAAAATGCTTTTAGGCGCGAAATTAATCAAGCCTTAATTGGGATTTTAGATCTCGAAGTTGAGGAAAAGAAAGATGCAATAAAATTGTGCAGTGGTAAATTACTAGCTTTGATGGAAAATGATGATAAATTAAGTGATGAACTTAAGAGCGATATAAAGGAAGCTAAGAAATCTTCTGATGTAATTTATCACGTGTTTGGCCGTGCTGGTTTTAGCAGGCAAGAGATAAAGGGATTTACTAAGAAAAAAATGACCAATAAATCATACCCTATGCTGAGACCTCTAAAAATTATTTGTTTTGAAACCTATAGAATGATACAGCTCGCAGATAATGACAGGGATGGCCGTTTTTATTGGCAGAGAAAAGTTTTAGAGTATTTGTTAGTGATACAAACTATGTTTGAAGCTACTCCTAATGCTAATCCGAATTTCTTTCATCAGGAAATAGAATTAGTTTTATCCAGCGTGGGCTTTAAAAAAGATTCTTTTAAATGGACAGATTTGGATGGTGATTTCGATAATCAAAGACCTGAAAAGTCTGCAGCCACTCTGTTAGAATCTTTAATAATCAAAATCAAGCCTGTATGGGGACAAACTATTCAATCAATCCTGCTAAAAAAGCTCACAACACCAACTTCACCATCTTCTTCCTTTGGAGGTTTATTCAGGAAACCAAATCAACCAGAAATTACTAACTCTTCAAGTTCAAGTTCAAGTTCAAGTTCAAGTTCAAGCTCAAGTTCAAGCTTAAGTTCAACCACGAGTCATTCTGCCTGATTTTTAGGTTCAACCCGCTGTCATTGCGAGCGCCAGCGAAGCAATCTAGTACAGAGCGTTGCTCGAAGTACGAACTAGATCGCTTCGCTGGCGCTCGCAATGACGAAAAATCCTAAAATTCAGATGCGACGACTATAGAAAACAGCGGCTAGCAGCAAGGTAAACATGGCTTTTAAAATAATGGCCGGCGCAATGCCAGCGCTACCTCTAAATATTCAGGGTGTTCAGGTAAGAGGAAGCCATGCCGGATCAAAAAATCGATCATGACTAGAGCGGAGTTATCTTTAAAATCTTCGGTCTCATAAACACGCTCTGCTAGTTCGTGTAGAGAAAAAACCATGAAATGGCTCACTTCACTACCGTCTGTAGCCGGAATAAAATCTGGCGGTAATTGTAAATCGTAGGTAAATATAGTATCAGGAGTAATGCCCAGTGGCGTATCCGTCAGATAAGATATGGCGCCTACTATTTGTGCTTTTTGAAATAAGTCAGCAGAAATTTGCGCTTCTTCGTACGCTTCTTTTTGCATATTCTCTCGTGCAGACAATCCCAACGGCAGACCGCCAGCCGCTAAATTATCTAATTTACCCGGCGCAGGCTTTAAATGCGCCGCACGTTGTGCTATCCAAATCCATAACTGATTTTCTTTTTCAAAATAACCATTCAAATGTGTGCCATAAGCTTTAATGCCAAAAAAAGGCGCGACTGATCTTTCTAAAGCGAGCAATGGTGCTTGGTGGTATGCTGGGGCAACCGCATATAGCTCACTGCGCCAGTCAGAAACCAATTCTTGTTCACGTAAGCTGGATACCACTTCGGCCATGGCTTGGGTTCGTTCTGCAAAATTCTTTAAGCGGTCAGTCAGACGAATTTGTTCAGAATTCATCTCAAAATAAGCCATATCTTGCAAAAATGGGCAATGAGATTTTTTCATCCATCCCACTTGTTGGTCACTGATAAGAAAAGGAATGACATCCTGCCGGTTAAAGCGATTGCAAGCATTTAAGCGTTCGATAAAACTCATAGTTAGTCTCCATTTTTAACTCTGGAAGCATCATATTACCGCGAAGGAATTTTTCCCGCATTCAAACTGAGTTGGCAATCAACGCTTTGAAATGGGTTTGCAGTCTGGTTGCGATTGAATTATCTTCTACTTTAAATGTGGTTATATTATTGAGGGTGGAAACGGGTTGTATTTCAATCAGACTGTTGGTTAAAAAAACTTCCTGCGCCTGCTGAATATCTGCAATCGTCACTATCCTTTCTTCTAAAGAGATATCCAGTTGCTGGGCGAGATCGATGACTAGTTGACGAGTTATGCCGGGCAAAGCGCCATCGGCAAGTCGAGGGGTGACGAGCGTCGCATTTTGAGTTACGAGAAATATATTGGCAGCGCTAGCCTCGGCTACGTGACCTTGCGAGTTTAATAATAAAGCTTCAGTAGCTCCTGCGCGCGCCGCTTCCATTTTTGCTAATATATTATCTAAATAGCTTAGTGATTTAATGTTTGCTAAAGGCGATAATTCGTTTCTTCTAATAGTGACCATACTTAACGTGATGGGTTGAGTGCTATGAGTTGACAGCGGAGACGCCGTTAACATAACGGTAGGCTTTATTTCAGAAGGCGGTAACAGTCCTCTAGGACCGCTGCCGCGACTAATGGTGAGTCTCAAACTAGCCTCGGTATTTAATAAATTATTTTGCTTAAGTATCTCATAGGCAATGGTTGTTAATTCGGTATCTGTAATCGTTAACGGAATGTCTAAGAGTTTCGCGCCGTTTCTTAATCTGTTCCAATGTTCTTGCAGACAAAATACTCGTCCTTGATACGATTTCATCGTCTCGAATAAACCATCGGCTAATAAAAACCCTCTATCCGTTGGGTCAATTTTTACTTTATCTGGCGATATAATGCCGCCGTTAAAATAAATCATCATAGAAATCTCATTCGGTTAAGGTATTCAGAAGGACAATTTTGCCGATATGCTGGCTGTTTTCCAGCAATTGATGAGCTTCGTTTGCTTCCGCTAATGGAAGAGCCTTGAAAATAGCTGGTTTGCAGCGTCCCTGATTTAATACCGGCCATACCCTTTCCTGTAATGATGCCGCAATAACGCCTTTCTCCGTAGTGCTACGCGGACGCAAAGTAGATCCGGTTATAGTCAAGCGCTTCGCCATCAGTTGCCTTAAGTCAAAACGTTCGACAATAGCGCCTTGTAATGTCGATATTTCTATTAATCGTCCATTGGTCGCCAAGCAATTAACATTTTTGGCGAAATAAGCTGCCCCAATCATATCCAATATCACATCGACGCCTCGGTCTTTAGTTAAATCGCGGATACTGGTTTCAAAATCTGTTTCCCGATAATTGATGGCGGCATCTGCGCCAAATTTAAGGCACGCTAGGCATTTTTCATGATCTCCTGCAGTAGTATAAACAGAGGCGGCAAACTCATGGGCTAGTTGAATAGCGGTGAGGCCGATACCACCACTACCGCCATGTACCAGCAAAGATTCATTTTTAGTAAGACGGCCTTGTAAAAATACATTCGTCCATACTGTGAAGAAATTTTCTGGCAGCGCTGCTGCATGGATAGCGTCATATCCTGTGGGCCAAGGGAGGCATTGAGTTGCTGGGGCCACGCAATATTCTGCATATCCACCGCCATTGGTTAAGGCGCAAACTTGATCGCCAATATTAAATCTCGTGACCGCGGCTCCTTTGGCGATAATTTCGCCAGACACGTCTAACCCAAGTATAGGGCTCGCGTCAGGTGGCGGTGGATAGAGGCCTTTTCGCTGTGATAAATCACTGCGACTCACGCCTGCCGCCATGACCCGAATTAAAACTTCAGCTGAATTTGGTTTAGGGACTGGGCCAACTGCCAGTTTCATAATATCGGCTTCACCCTTAGCGGGCGGTTGAATATAGTGCATGGTAGTTGGTATTTTCATGACTCTTATAATAAAGTGTATAGGTAAAATTTTCTACTTATATCCTTGTCCTTGGCTCATTTGGATTTCAAAGCCTCATGATCTTTGTCGTTTTCTTCAATAGCATATAAGTCAGTTCTTGTCGCATTGGATTGTAGAGTTCAATGCATTATTTGTTTATAAATGATTGATTTTATTATGTTTAAAATTTTTGACGGTTGCTATTTTACCGATAATTATAATGTCTATAGGCGTCAAATCTAACTTAATGTCTATAGATAGCATGTCTGACTTGATGTTTATAGACATTAAGCTATAATTCAATCAGATATTAGTCATATTCTTGGAGGGCTTGTGAATTGTTTGAAATGTTTATTGCCAATGAATTCTGGGGATTCACATTATGGCTTGCATTTGACCTGTTTTACAACATGGTTCGACGTTTCAGGTAGCTCAGAATTTTTAAGCTTAACTCGGCGGCATTCTAGCGGGATCTCTGAGCCTCAAAATACAAGTTTTTTTCATGGGAGATTTAAAAAATACTCAGCAGAATTAGCTGGAGTTTCCTATATATTAAAAATGAGAGAGGCAGAGGCTCCAGAGCTGCCCGAAGTGGAATATCTCTGTAATCAAATTGGCAAATTTTTGGGAGTTCCTGTTGCTGAGTTTTTCATAGTAAGTTTTGAAGGGGATAGGGCTTTTGTCACAAAAAATTTTGTAAAGCCTGGCCTACCTGCCGATTTGCAGCATGTCCATCATTTTAGATCTGATATGGAGCATACCTGTGAAGATCTTATTCGAATAATAATTGAAAAGACCCGGCGGCCGTATGATGTAGGTGTATTTATAAAGGCATTATTGTTTGACGCTCTCATTGGTAATCATGATCGTCATGGCAGAAATATTGCATTCATCATTAATTCCGGCGGTTTATCTCTCTCTCCAGTTTATGACAATGTTTCTTATTTAGGGCTGGAGACAGGTGAGATGCTGAAGTGTGATTTTAATCCAACAGGGAAAATTAGTACAAAAGAGACATTAGAGCCTAGTATGTTTCATTATGTTAGGGAGTTAAAGCGATTGGGTTATCAAGACCATTGCAGAAATTTTTATGATGCGATTAAACTGACTCGGCTAAACAAATTGATTGAAGAAAGTTTTTGTAGTTTCTTGATGAAGGAAGCAATCATCCGATTAATTTTGAAGCGTTATAGAGAGTTAGAAAATGAAATCAAAGCTTGAATTGGACCGAAACCGACTCTTAATTTTTCATGAAGGTAGGAAAAGAAGGGTATTTGTTGGTGAACTCATTTACAATGAAAAAGAAAATCAATACGAGCTAATTTACGATGAGAATTATGCGCGCTCTAAAAAAGCGATTCCTATTGGACAGGGGTTAGACCTTTTTAAACCACGGCATGTGTCTGCCAATGGCGTTTTATTTCCATCTTTAGCGGATAGAATTCCATTAAAATCTAATCCTGCTTACGCGGATTATTGTAAATCGCAAGGAATATCTGTTGATGAAACGAACTCTATTATTTTGTTAGGATCCATTGGTAAACGAGGACCATCGAGTTTTATTTTTGCGCCAGTTTATAAGAAAGAATTTTCCGTGACGAATATTTTAAAATTTCGTGAACAACTACACATAAGCCGCCACGATTTTTCGATGGCTTTAGGGTTTAGCGAAACAACCCTACAAAAAGTGGAATCACAAAAAAGTCATGACACTAATGTGCTAAAACTGCTACAAATCTATTTTGAGTTTCCGGAAGTTGCGCTTTGGCAGCTGAAACAAACTGGAAATAGAGTAAAAGGTGAGGCTTTAATGAAGTTAATTAAGTATTTTTCATGAGCGATTTATCATTATACGGCATGATTGTACAAATTTGCGTAAAGTGGCTCACCTTGCCCGATATATTGTCACATGTTGCTCAGATTATCGGGATATCCAGAGCATCGGTTTATAATTATTTGAGGTGATTATGAACATAGCCCCCTTTAAAATTGAAGAATATTTTACCCAATATGAATTTTCCGTACGTTATATGATGGGATCTTCTGATCCGGAAACTTATACTTTATCAGAATTGATTGCCATGGCAGATTCAGAGAGTTTATCTTTATGGAATCATCTTGCTTTAGGATATACTGAATACCAGGGCCTCCCGTTGTTGAGAGCCGAAATCAGCAAATTATATTCCGGCTTGGATCAAAATCATGTTCTGGTATATTCCGGTGCAGAAGAAGCCATTTATATTATCATGCGAGTTTTGCTAAAATCGGATGATCATGTTGTGGTAGTGACTCCTTGTTATAATTCCCATAAAGAAATTCCTAAAGCCATTGGCGCCCGAGTCACCGAGTTGTCCTTAAGTTGTCGAAACGGTCACTGGTCTCTGGATTTGGAAAAGTTGTCATCTTTAGTCACTGATCAGACTAAACTAATTATTATCAATTTTCCCCACAATCCAACCGGTTTTCAACCCAGTCTCGAGACTTTTCAATCCATTGTCGATATAGCAAAACAACATAATACCTATTTACTGAGTGATGAAGTTTTTCGATTATCTGAGCAAGATCCTCGGGATCAACTACCCAATGCAGTGGACTGCTATGAAAAAGCGCTGAGTTTGGGGGTGATGTCTAAATCATTTGGATTAGCTGGATTAAGGATTGGCTGGGTTGCTTCGCAGATGCAAAATCTACTTAAAGATTTTATGTCCTATAAAAATTACACTTCTATGTGCAATAGCGCTCCCAGTGAAATTCTGGCGCTGATTGCCATGCGCAATAAACAACAGATTTTAGAAAGAAATAGAACTATTGCCAAAACCAATTTGGATTTACTGGATAATTATTTTCAGCGCAATTCCGATATTTACCAATGGGAGCGACCGCGGGCAGGTTTTATTGGTTTTCCCAAATTAAAATTGAAAGTAAACATAGAGACTTTTGCTAGAAGATTCGTTGAAGAAGAAAACGTGCTGATTTTACCTGATACTTTATTCGATTATTCAGATAATCGATTTAGAATAGGTTATGGCAGACGTTATTTTCCTGAAACCTTAAACCGGTTAGAACGATTTACGCAGAGATTTTTAGGTCTATAGCCGCGGATTGACCGCGGCCAAATTTGATCTATTTGCGCTAAGTTCAGTAACGGTGATCAAGTGATGCTGCAGCAATGAAAGGGGAGATCGCTCCGCTCTTTTCCCCTTTCGAACCCTCATCAGGATGGGTATTTTCTACGAAAAGTGATCATAGAGGGTCAAATCCTGAATTGTGAGGGACTGGAAATTGCGCTCACAATTCAGGATTTGACCCTCTCATTTACTCGGACTACTTGCTAATTTTACGATTATGCTATATCGTAAAATAACGAGGGTTCTTATTTTAAGATTTAAATTAGCAAGGGAAAACCAATATGGAAAGAGCACTTCAAGGGCGTTACTCTATTTCTGTGGGTTAAAGCTTTTATCCTTGATCCGCTACCGCCTAAGCCCTCAATTGAATGGTCGTTTAATTTACATGAGAAATTTGATCGGGCATTGATGGCATTGGGTAGATTGGACAGTATATCCATGTTGTTGCCGGATACTTCATTGTTTCTTTACACTTATGTGCGCAAAGAGGCTGTGCTTTCTTCTCAAATTGAGGGTACGCAATCTTCTTTGTCAGATTTATTATTATATGAGTTAGAGCAGCAGCCGGCCTGGTAATGCTATGTTTGTTCCACCCTCTCCGGACCAAGTTATGAATTGCATGGGCCAGCTGGAGTTATTTTTACATAACCAACCAGAGCCTATGCCGGTGTTACTTAAAGCGGCTTTAGCGCATGTGCAATTTGAAACAATTCATCCCTTTTTAGATGGTAATGGGCGGGTTGGCCGTCTATTGATTACACTGTTGCTGTGTGAGCAAAAAGTTCTGAGAGCCTATGCTTTATCTCAGTCTTTACTTCAAGAGTCATCGTGAAAGGTATTATGAATTATTAAATATTGTTCGCTTTAAAGGTGATTGGGAAGCTTGGCTAGAATTCTTTGCTGAGGCCGTCACTGAAACTGCTAATCAAGCCGTGGAAACAGTGCAGTGGCTTATGAAATTAGAAGTTGACGACAGAGGCAAGATTAGTCAAAGTGGCCGAATAGCGGGTTCTATTTTAAGGGTGCATCGTGCTCTCAGTGAGCGTCCACTGACTACTGTTAATGCGTTAACTGAACAAACGGGTTTATCAATAGCCACCATTAATAAATGTTTAGTGCATTTGCTTAATTTGGGTATCGTGCGTGAGCTTACTGAGCGAAAGCGAGGTCGGGTTTTTGTTTATACGGCTTATCTAGAAATTATGAATCGTGGCATTGAAAAGGAAGGTTTATAAATGGAATACGATTACTCTTACTCCATGGGGGGAATGACAGTAATATTTCAGCTTCACAGTCTTATGAGTTATATCATGCTTTGCAACGGCAACATAAAAAGGACATGCGTCCTACTGACGCTAATATCATTGCTGCCAGCATAAAAGCGGTAAACGACTGGCTGGATTTAGCTTTATAATTTCGCTGGCTTTCATTTTGCCGCTGAATGAGAATGAGCTGGTCACTTTTAAATTGGCAAGTTACAGGCGTGACCCTCAGTTAATTCTGCCAATTCGTGTTTAGTCGAATCTGACACCGATTGTTCCCGGCAATTCTTGACAAGAATAATAAAATATGACATAATTTCACAGCTATAATCATTCCCTTAAATTAAATTTGAAATACACTAAAAGGTAGAAAAAATCCATGCAACAGAGTCATTCCCTCATTTGGTACGCTTTGCTTAAAGAGATAGAAAAGAAAGAAGAAAGTTATACACTTGAGCCTAAAGTGACGCATCAGTACGCCCCAAATTTCATGTTCACATTGCACTATGATCTTCCCAAAGAAGTCATGGATGAAATGAAAAAATGCCAACCTGGTTCTCAATCGTTTAGTCAATCTTTATATACTGGAAAATGCCTTCTTGACCAATTCAGAAAAATAGAGATTTGTAATGCTAATATATTACATTTAATAGCGAGGCGATACTGCGGTGGGAGGCTTTCCAACCTTATTGGTCTTATTAAATCTCATGATTTAGCCGTGATGCTTCACCAAACAGCAACTATTAATTCATATTTTGGTGCAACAGAGAAATTTGGGATAATGGAATTTTACAGTAAATACGAGAGTTTGACAAGGGACCTAGTACGTGCCTCTGGTTTATTTGCCCTCTACGAACATCTAAAATTTAAATTTGTAGACCCAGACCAGAAGTTTGACGATACTTGTCAAAGACAATTAACTGATTTTTGCAAAATAGTTCAATATTTACGAACTACTAAAGAATCACAGGAGAAAAATTTCAAAAATTTTATTGAAAGCTCAACTCAGTTCCAAACTATTATTCCCATTCAAGTATATCATAACTCAAGAGAGATACTTTCCCGGTTAAGTAACGAATCGTTAAATAAAGCTATTGAAAATTTTGATGAGTTTATTAAGAGCTCACCCAATGATGAGTTTAAGTCAGCATATTTAAAAGAACATGAAAGATTGTTAAATGTTGTTCGGGAACCAATTAGAGCAGCATTTTTCGAAGTTGACAAACGTGGTGGTAAAGGCTTATGCAATGACACCACGGGGATAGTATTCAGTTATATCCCTACGTAACTTCTTGGCTGCAATCCCATGACTATAATTTGGACAGTAGCAGGCACTTATGGCTTTGTCATGATATACTGTCTGAACTATTAAAATTAATAAGGAACATGATGATGAAATCTAAAGTTCAAGAAGATCAAGAACTCGAAACGAAAAAACGAGAGCCAATTCCGACTTCTCCTCTCAGCATGATTACTCCTAAGATGCTTCAAGATGCCAAGGCTCATTTAAAGAGTGAGTCTTTAGAGCACAAGAAACAGCCTTCTGTATGGGATTCTTTGGTGATAGCACTAAACCGTATGCGCGATACAATCGCAATGGATGAGAAAGACTATTCGGATTTCGATGACGAGGGTTCTGAGGATGAAAATTTAGTGCAAATTTTTGACTGGGTTATTGGATTACTTCATTCTGGCCAATTAAATGATGACATTCCAGCCCCCTCTACAGATGCAGAAGGAATTCGCGATATTTTTCGTCACAGTATCAAAACCGGTTCATTGAATTTAGATAAATTCTTTTCGCATAATCTATCTACGACTATTGTGTTTGAAAAACTGGGTGAAATTGTCAATTATTGTGAACAAGCTTTCAAACAAATTTCATTGACAGCTAACAACCTCACGATTACTAATATATTTATATTTTTATCACAGTTAAATTTGAGTCAGAACAATGTACTCGAATCAATTAATTTTTCTCAAAAACAACCAATTAAGTTTGTAAGTAATTCGAAAGGTGAAATTTTTATTAGCAAATTAATGAAAAACACGACTCTAAAAGAACTGCAATGGAATGTTAACGCGTTTTCAGAAGAAGAGAAAACCATGTTAACAAATATTGAAGATCATTTTGCTTATAACAATTCCTGTGCAGTGACCATCGCCGCTTATCATACCTTGATGGAGCTTTTACCAAAAGTCTTAGTTCACTCCGTAGTAATCGAATATCTTATCGGGGATAAAGATTATGCCCCCCGCCTTTTAAAGCCAATAAAATTTAGTGATAATTGCATGACTTTTTTGAATACCAGTTCTCCATCATCTTTGCGAAACAATCAAACAAATGTAACATGCCTTCAGTTTGCGGTTTAGATTTCATCGCCAGTAATTCCATAAAGATCATGACCCTTCCTGTTCGTTAAACTTTACAAATTATATTAAAGATGGCATCATTATAAAAACGATCTCACGCAAAAATTTGTCTGAAATAATTTGATAATAGTGATCATATTTTGTCTGAGAGCTTAGGTGGCTTCTAGGATAAAAATTTATACGGAGAATAGAAATGAAAAGATTAGCGTTAGCTTTTTTAGGCATATCTTTCACGGTTGTTGCAGTTACTAGTCAGGCCAGCACTTATACTGTTAGTTTTCATAATCCTGGAAACGGGGAGGGTCCAATGACTCCAATTATAATCCCGAGTAATGCGACCAAAATTGAATGCTACAGTGGTGATTGCACTTCAATACCTCCCAGTGGTACCGCTTCTTATAATATTTCAAGCAAGGATTCAAGTATTACTTGGGGAACTTTTACGGCTATATTTACCTATATCGAAAGTTCAGATACCTGCGACAGCGGCATTCAACTAACGAAGATGACATATGATGAGGTTAGCATCTCAGATCCATCAGCAACCGACGACCCTTCATTTGTTATTAACGTTGGAGCAGGAGGATTGCCTTCGGGACTTAAGGGAAATACAGCAAAAATTTCAAGTTGCGCCAATTACAAATAAGATCGTATTTATTGACTAGTGAAAGTCTTCCATTACAACTAATAGGAGATTTACCCACCTCTTTTGGGTGGTCTATTAAAAACTTGTCATGCCTGACGCCAATTTAATTTTAGTGTCAAGTATGACAAGTTTTTTAAAGACAAGACTTTGAATGAAAAAGATTTTTAAAGATGTTTGGTCGATTCTGACACCGATAATTGTTATAAATTTAAAGATAGCTCGATATAATTCTTAATAAATGGAGGGAATATTTGATTTTTGTAGTGTGTGTGGTCGGTATTGTATATCATGCCACGTCGACACTGATTTCTTTCGGAATTTGGAATACTTGCTTGATGTCTCTGAATTGCTATTTCTGGAAACCAGTCATACCAGTTTGAATCAATTAAAATAGCATAGAGATTTTTCATATTTTTCTTTAATTTTGATTGTAAATCTGAAGGTTTCTGCTCTGTTAGATCAATGAGTGTTTCACGCAGATGATTTCGGAGATAGTTGAGAAAATCTGTTATATTGGGGATAAGCATAGTTTCTATCAATGGTAGTGTGGATAGGCTAATTGCTAGGATTACTGGGACATCTCCAGAGCAGTATTTCTTTTGTAATTTATCGAGAATTTTTACTGCTATACATCTTGTAAAATGTTTTCGATGAATTTCCAGATACTCTGTATAATTACATAAGTGCTTAGGTAGTTTTAAAATTTCCAGGTACCCTGCCAGCTGAGGGGGGATTAATTTTGGGAATTGGGAAAGGGCATATTGATTAATATAAATCCATTTTTTTAATTCACGAATAACATTATTATAATTTAAATGAACCAATTCTAAGTTTAATTTTTCGTTTTTGGTTAGGCTTTGCCAGATTTTTTCCATTATTTTTGGCGTATACCATATTGATGATGGTAGTCGATATGGTTTTTTTTGCTCATCTTCATGTCTATCGTGAAGAAACTTTGCTACTCTTAAGTATTCGGGAAAATGAGCAAGAGATTTGTGGTATTGATCTAATAAGTTACTATCTCTTATACTGCAATCCAAAAAATAAGATTGTGACTGATAGGTGAATTCGAGGTCTGCTATCCCTTCTTTTTTTTCAGTTCTGGTTATTAATGAAAAGCCTGGGATTGTGGAGATAAATTGCGCTATTATTAATTCAAAAATTTTATCCCTATATCCATCTCTAAAATTTTTAACAAACTCATCTTTAGGTAAATCTAAATATTGTACATATTGCAAAATCTCACCGATTTGAGATTTAAATTCATTATCATCGCAGTGGGTGGTGAAGTCATTTAAATTTTGAAGCCGGATGATCTTATTTTGTATTTTTTCTTTTTTCCAACTATTCTGCTTTGATTGACCCGAATATGATCTATCGAAAAATGAAAGTATTTCTGCTTCAAGTGTTTCAGACTCTTTTTTACATGATTTTTTGGCTTCATCGGAATAGAGAAATTGAACTGAAAGACTTTCTGCTTCAATATCTTCTGATATATATTTTTCTGGAATTTGAATTTCTTCTGGCGGAATTTTAACTACGCGCCCGTCTTTCCAAACGGAAATACTTTGACCGGATTTCTTATGTTCGGCAAGCGCCTGGGCAACGCCACGCTTGATGCCGAAATCGATTCTTTCAAAGAGGTCTGTGAGGTTTTTATTGTCGCGTTTACTCATGGGATGACTCCTGAAATCTTTGCCAAGACTCCTAAAATTTGCGTCGGCGGGAAGTTGCGATTTTATAGTGGGCCCATTAGGACGCTAATTGACGATCTAGTTAATTGATTTATAAAGCAGTTATTTTAATATCATTTGCCATATACCCCGAAATGTACCCCAAAAAAATTAGTGTTTGAAAATCAATTGGCCCCTACTGTAATTCATTGTTCTTCCTACTGCAACTCTCAACAAGCAGCAACCGGTTATTTCGTTGGGCTGTGGATTTTCGTTAAATAGCGAGAGTAATTGCATCACCAGTACATTATTTTTACCGCTATAAATATTGCTTACTGGCAATATTACTTTTAAATATACAAATGATTAAAAAAGGAAAAAAGCCTCATAATCACCCAGCGAAAAAGCGATCTGCTTTGATTTCGAGTTATACCTCTATACATTCGGGGATTGTGGAGATGCTTGAAGCTGCCCGTAAAACGGTGGCGACTTCTGTTAACGCCATCATGACTGTAACTTATTGGGAAATAGGGAGGCGTATTGTTAGTTTTGAGCAAGGCGGCTCTGAACGTGCGGAATATGGAAAGATGCTGATTAAAAAATTGTCAGTTGATCTTACTAAGCAATATAAGCGTGGTTTTGCTAAAGCTAACCTCTGGAATATGCGAGCTTTTTTCTTAGCCTGGCCGGATGAAAAGATTCTCCAGACAGTGTCTGGAGAATTGGATAAACAAAGTCTGCGGCTACAAGTGGCTGAAAAATCAGGTGGCCGCTTAAAGGCAGCAGTACCAGCCAGTCATTTTGCTTTGCCGTGGTCAGCTTATGTAAGACTGCTATCAATCAAAGATGCCGCTGCTAGAACTTTTTATGGAAAAGAGGCGATGCGCGGTGGTTGGTCTGTGCGTCAGCTTGATAGACAAATTAACTCTCTTTTTTATGAGCGTACTGCCCTATCGAATAATAAGGTGGCTATGCTGAAAAAAGGCGGCGCTTTGTCTTACGATGTGGAAACCTCGGAAGAGCAATTAAAGACCCTTTTGTGCTGGAATTTCTGAATTTGAAGGATGAATATTCAGAAAATGACCTGGAAGAAGCTTTGATTAACCACCTCTATTTGAATTATGCCAAAGAACATTGGGTGCGAGAGGGTGAAAATCCTCCTGTTGGCCTCATACTATGTACGCAAAAAGATAGTGCTGTAGCACGATATGCACTTGATGGGCTGCCCAATAAAGTACTTGCCTCAGAATATAAAACTGTTTTACCTGATCCGGAGAAAATTGCAGAAGAACTTGCCAAGGCAAGAAAAATATTAGAAGGAAAAATTAAATGTTAACTAAAAAATTTTTTATTCTAATTTTTACAATTATAATCTATTTTTTTACTACAACACAAATCTTCAAAAGCTAGAGCGTTTATAGCTTTATTTTCCCAAAAGTATGGTAATGTGTTTTTAAAGAACCTCTCCTCACTCTTCCATCAAATACTCGAAGAAATCTCTAAATTTGACAAAATTGCAAGTCTGACACTTGTAAACGCGTCAAGGAGTGCCGTTCGTCAAAGACTTACTTCTCTCCTGAATAGCTTTATCAATAAGGCCAATAGTTTTCAATGGATTTTCAACCTCAACAATGATTCTTTTATATTTATCCTTTGTTTCAATCACAATTGACTTTTCCCAGTTTCTAACATCCCAAAATTCATTGCCAAAACCCCTATAAGCACCTGATACTAAGAAAGGAAAAAGATTGACGCCTAGCATACGAATGCCCTTAGGGTGTGTTATTAAATCTGAACCTGTATTATGCTTCACTGAAATTATATTGCTAAGAGGTATAATAATAGACGATTTCAATGACAAAAGTTTATGTACTCCTAATATATTAATTTTTAGGATATTGTTTACTATATTTATTTTGACCATATAAAATCCTGGGTGTTGCTCAATTAATGCTACTTTACCTCTGTATGATTACACAAATCTGATTTAATTTTGGGCCCACTAGGACTCGAACCTAGGACCAAAAGATTATGAGAACCCATATTAACTTTATCATTAACTTCTATATTTATCTATCTCTTTCTATTTAAAGCTATTTTTTCCTATTTAAGTTTCGCATATTTTTCTATAAAATACCATGAATATCTATATTTTTCTTGGCACATTTACACTAGAATTACACGAAAGAATTTCCCTTGCTGCCGTATATTTTTTTAATCGCATTTAAGGTTCATGATGTCCTGGATTACAAAAAACGTAATGTTAAGAACACAGTGCACTTGCCAAAAACCCTCAAACAATTTCTACAGAAATGTTTCCATGTCTTTAAAAGTTAAAAATTTATTGTAAGCTATCTTGGAAAGAAGTATTATTGATGCTATTAAAGCTTGCCAAGGCTATGCTAAGCATCCTCAAGCCGGCGAGCTACTTTTATAGGCAACATGTAATTAAGCCCCGTCATCAATTATGGAGTCTCTTCAAAATGAAGGACCAGATTCTTTTGGATCAAGTCTCTCTCGCCGAAGATAGCACACGTCAATTTAAAATCGATGTGCGTAATGTTGAATCCCTCGCTTCTGAAATGGCGGCATTCGCAAACTCCGAAGGCGGAACGATTTACTTGGGGGTAGCCGACAATGGAAATCCAGTAGGATTTGATAAGGTAGACATTGCTCGGCTTAATCAAATGATTAGCAATGCTGCCAGCCAGCTTGTGAAAAGTCCACTCACTGTTCGAACAGAAAACATCGCTCTTCAGAACGGTCGCATTGTAATTGTATTGACCGTGCCAAAAGGGCTCGACAAACCTTATTTTGATAAGAATGGTGTTATCTGGCTTAAAACCGGTTCGGACAAACGGCGGATAAACTCCAAGGAAGAATTACGACGTCTATTTCAAATTACTGACCAGTTTCATGCTGATGAGTTACCGACTAAAGCGGGAATCGATAAGTTGGATAAGCTGCGTTTTAGAGACTTTCTGCGGGATTCCTACAAAGAAGATTACCCAGACGACCCCAACGAATTGACACACTTATTGCAAAACATGAACTTAGCCACTGATGACGGGAAGCTAAACTTAGCTGGTCTCCTCATGTTCGCCGAACGGCCGGAACTCATTAAGCCACAGTTTCAGATCAAAGCTATCCGTTATCCAGGCAATCAGATCCATGTGACCGATTATTTGGATACAGAGGATTTTGCTGGATCACTGTCAAAAATCTTCAAAGAGGCC
The DNA here is from genome assembly GCA_963697455.1 of uncultured Pseudomonadota bacterium. Taxonomy (GTDB): domain Bacteria; phylum Pseudomonadota; class Gammaproteobacteria; order Coxiellales; family Coxiellaceae; genus JAFEDN01. The sequence goes on from CAVOOI010000035.1 coordinate 41,408, forward strand.
ATTGCTTTTGTAATGCGTAATTTGCACAAAGTCCAAGCAGGAAGAGGTATCAATGCACCTGGGCAACCTGAAATTTCGGAAAACGTGTTTGAGGAATTGCTAGTCAACGCGCTAGTGCATCGAGATTACTTGGTGAGTGCACCGATTCGATTATTCATCTTTAATAACCGTATCGAGATTATCAGCCCTGGTCATCTACCCAATAACCTAACCGTGGAGAAGATTCGGACTGGAAATTCTAATATCCGCAATCCTATCATAGTCTCCTTCATAGCTAAAGGATTGCTTCCGTACCACGGATTAGGTTCTGGGATCAAAAGAGCTTTGACGGAATGGCCAGAGATCGATTTTACAGATGATAGGGACGGTTGCTTATTTATCGCCACGATCCATCGAAAATCAATGGAACACTTAGCTCAGACTAATAAAGGTGCGTTAAAGGTGCAAAAGAATGTCAATAATGCACCTATAATTGCGCCTTTAACTGATTTTCAGGAACAATTATTGGATTCTATCCGCTCAAATCCCGCTATTTCCTATGACGAACTCGCAAAGTTGACTCAAAAAGACCGATCTACTGTTATGCGCAATCTCAGAAAGCTGAAGCGTGCCAGTATTTTGAAACGGGTAGGTTCAAAGAAAACTGGCCATTGGGAAGTGTCGGAATGAATCAACGATCACAAGAGGCTCTCAAGTGCGTATATTTTGACGCATTGTGAAATTGCACGAGAAGACTAAGGGTAATAAGATACTTCTCTTTTAACAATAATGAATATTTCAAAAATAGAGTGTGGAACACAACCATGAAAATACAAACCGATTTAATCAAAATTAATCTTGAAGAATTGTCTCAATGTGGTTATGACCAGCTAATTGAAAGTAATGATTTAAGCTTATATGAATTAGCAGAGACATTTTATAAAGCTAGTGAAATGATAAAGGAAAATGATGAAAAAGGGAAATATCGTGCTCTAATATTATTGACGTTAATTTGTTCACTTACTTTAGATTTAAATAATGTCAAAAAGCCATTCCGACCAATGAGGGTAAAAGATCTTTCTTTTCCTGATGATTTTAATAACGAGAATGGGGAACTGTTGGCAACTTTTGCTGATCTCATTCATCACCCTATGTTAGCAGCCAGGGTATATGATTTAGCCTGGGTAATTTCACATAATTATTCAGCGGCAAAAAAGGCCGTTGAAAGATATATGAAAGCATTTCATGACCTACGCAGAGACAACTGGTTTGAAAGTCTTGACCTAATTGAAAGAGCCTTAATGATTGCTAAGAATATAAAAGATTCTGAAAAAATTGAATCCATAAAATTAATTTTAATTGCAATAATAGATTCTAAAAGCGAATTTTTCGATCTGAGAGCGGCGTATAGAGTTCCTAAACTATTAATGGAGCAAAAACTTGTCCCTTACATTGAAATAGGAAATTTAGCAGAGGCATTATCTGATTTGATGCCCGAAAATTTTACTGGATGTGATTATCGATATAATATTCTAAAAATTTCTCAAAAAGGATTTCAAAAAGCTCAAGATTATGAAAATGTTGAAATTATAAAATTAAAAGCTGCAAATGTTCTATTAAAAAAATCTAAACTGGCAGAAAAAGATTCAAAAGCATTGGCTGCCGGTTGCTTGCAAGAAGCCATCTATGAATTCAAAATGTGTACTGGACAAAAAGAAAAAATTACAGAACTTCAACAAAAACTTAAAAATCTTCTTTTGGAGTCTTTGCCAGAAATGTCACAGATATCTATTCCTCTAAATTTAGAAGAATTTTCACAACAAACAAAATTAATTATGACGGGTCAGAACTTGAAGAAATCGATTCAAACCTTTGCTTTTATAATATCGCCTTTAAAAAGGAAAAAATTTGAAGAGAAAGCTTTAGAGAACGCACAAAAAGATCCAATAGCTAACACAATTCCACAATTTAAATATAATGAAGAGATGAAACCTGTGATTATGATTCCTCCATTACTTAGCAGTAGAGGAGGAGATTACGAACTTGCTTTAAAATCTGCTTGTTTTGATCAGGCTAAGTTTTTCCGTAATATTACTGTAAATGGAATAATACTGCCTGCTCTCCAAGAATTATTAAAAACACACACAGTCGATGAAAAAATGCTCTTTGAAAGTATAGGCAATTGCCCATTTTTTCCTCCAGGTAGGGAAAGGCTTTGGATAAAAGGATTTTTTTATGGATTTCAAGAAGATTTTACCATTTCACTTAGCTTACTAATTCCGCAATTTGAACATGCTTTAAGAAAATATCTTGAGAGCAAAGGTGAGCAGATATGGAGAATAGATTCAATTGGACAGTATTCAGAAATAACCCTTGGCGAGATACTGGAATCGAGTACTGCACGTGATATTTTGGGAGAAGATATACAATTTGAATTACAAGATCTTTTAGTTGATCGAGCAGGTGAAAATTTTCGAAATGAATTTGCTCATGGACTTATGTCGGAATCTAAATTCTATTCCCCAGCTTCAATTTATCTTTGGTGGCTTTTGTTTCAAGTAATAATGAACTTTTGTAAGTAAGTATTTATTATCTGCCTGATACTCCTCTTCCTTAGGAAGAAGGCAAAACATATCTGCGTTGATCTGAATACTTGCTGACGCGATTACACTAGAATTACACGTAACTAAGTCGAGCTAAAGTTTTCATCTCTAAGTCTTTGATTTTATTGGGCCCACTAGGACTCGAACCTAGGACCAAAAGATTATGAGTCTTCTGCTCTAACCAACTGAGCTATGGGCCCAAAAATGGACTGATTTTTGGAGAAAGGATTATCGCATGAGAGGTGGTCTGTTATCAATGGCGATTCGTGGTCGCCCATAGCCAATATAAGCGCCAGCTACGGCCCTTTGCCGACTAAGGCTCGCTAATTTGGAAAACTGTTTAAGCGCTTTCTTCTTCACTCTCTAAAAAGCTATGCAACTTCTCGGCCCGGTTCGGGTGGCGTAGTTTGCGTAAAGCTTTGGCTTCAATTTGGCGAATGCGTTCGCGGGTCACGTCAAACTGCTTGCCGACTTCTTCTAAAGTATGATCGGTGTTCATCTCAATACCAAACCGCATCCGCAAAACTTTCGCTTCGCGTGGGGTTAATGAAGCTAAAATCTCTTGCACAGCCTCGCTGAGGCCGGATGAAGTCGCAAAATCCACCGGCGAAACCATCATGGTGTCTTCAATAAAATCACCTAGGCTGGAATCTTCATCTTCACCAATCGGAGTTTCCATCGAAATCGGTTCTTTGGCGATTTTCAATACTTTGCGAATCTTGTCTTCCGACATGTCCATCTTTTTCGCTAATTCTTCCGGCGTCGGCTCGAAGCCGGTTTCTTGAAGTAATTGGCGGCTAATCCGGTTCAATTTGTTAATGGTTTCAATCATGTGGACTGGAATACGAATAGTCCGTGCTTGGTCCGCAATCGAACGCGTAATGGCTTGCCGGATCCACCAGGTCGCATAGGTTGAAAATTTATAACCGCGACGGTATTCAAATTTATCGACTGCTTTCATTAAGCCTACATTGCCTTCTTGAATGAGATCCAAAAATTGTAGACCGCGATTAGTGTATTTTTTGGCAATGGAGATCACTAAACGCAAATTGGCTTCAATCATTTCTTTTTTGGCCCGGCGAGATTTGGCTTCACCAATCGCCAAGCGCCGATTGATATCTTTAATTTCGACCACGCTCAAATGACTGCTCTCTTCCAATTCAACTAAAGTACCTTGTAAGCGCTTAACTTCCTTGGAGAGTTCTTGGAGCGCTTCCGCCTGAGCTGGATTATCTTTCTTATAATTTTTGAGCCAGTCCATATTGGTTTCATTGCCAGGGAAGGAGCGAATGAAGTTTTTGCGCGGAGTGCCAGCCTTGTCTACGCAATATTTCATAATCGTGCGCTCTTGGGCGCGGACTTTCTCTAATAATTTTCGCAACCGGTTAGTTTGGCGGTTAAACTGTTTTACCGAAAGTTTGCAATGCGAAAAATAATCAACCAGCGCTTTCTGATGCTTTAAGGTCTGGGCATGTTTAACGCCATGCTTTTTGATCGCGCCGATATAAGCCTGGTACAGTTCTTCTAGGCCAGCCATATATTTGGCTGCTTCTGCGGGATCGGGGCCGCCTTCGCCAAACTCATCCCCGGCTTCTTCGCTGCTGGTTTCTAATTTTTGCAGTTCTTGTGGAAGCTCACCTTCTTCAGCGGGGAGTGCTTCGCCTTCGGGATGATAAAAGCCATTGATTAAATCACTGAGACGGCCATGTTCGGAAGTAATTCGTTGATATTCTTCTAACACAGAGGCAATGATCTTTGGATAGACAGCAATCGCGCTGAGTACTTGCCGGGTGCCTTCTTCGATCCGTTTGGCGATACTGATTTCGCCTTCACGGGTGAGCAATTCTACCTTGCCCATTTCACGCATGTACAGACGCACGGGATCAGTGGTGCGCGTCTCGGTGACCAGGACGTCGATTGCTTCACTCATCTCTTCGGCATGGCCCTCTTCGCTTAACAAGAGTTGGTCAGCATCAGGCGGAAATTCAAAAACCTTGATGCCTAATTCGTTTAAACGGCCAATAATGCCTTCCATTTGCTCAGGATCAACGTAATCGCTGGGTAATAAATTAAGCAAGTCTTCGTGAAGCAAATATCCTTTGTGATGTGCTTCCTCTAAAAGAGCGCTAAAAATAACTTTTTGTTCATCTGCCATCGCTGTTCTCTCTACCCTAAAGGGGGCGGACATTCTAGCACGAGCCTGCCCGATAATCTAGACGTGGTATGTCTATTTAGCATGGTTCACTATTGCCGCTGTCCATAGCGTGGCAATCGCATTGAAACCCATTGCGTGAGTTTTAGTCTAGTGCGGTTGCCATGCTGTCCATAGCGATGGAGTTGGGGCGAGAAGTAAAAAAATCAAGTGAACTCCTCGCGCCTGTTCAGTGAAACATGCCATTCCTGCCGATGTTAGTCTCACTATCAATTCACTTAACGTTCACTAGCATCTTTTTTAAGTGTAGCTAATAAAGTCTGTAATTGCCGCTTTTCTTCTAAATTTAATTGCGATTTTTTGGTTTTTTCCACTAAAAATTGCATTTCAAGCTCCGCGCTTTGTTGTTTGAGGCTAAACAGCCCCCCGGAGAATTCATTTTTCACATTTTCTAATGGCAGTAGCTTAGGCTTAGCGGCTAATTTAGCAATGAGTTGGCGCTCAGGCTCGTCATCAATTTGCGCAAGTAATTCGCCAATAGTGATCGTGGGATGTTCCAGGAACGTGTCCCAAATGCGGATAAGCAGTTTTATAGGTTGAGAATTTTCAAAGGCTTCATATTCGCGAGGATTGCCTTCCTTGGCTAGAACCGGGTACTGCAGTAACAATGAAATTACTTGCTCTGCCAACATTCGCGGCATAGGCGAGGTTGACCGTCTTTCCGTGGATAAAGATGGTTTGTTTGATCCTGGTAGAACAGCGGGAGGCTGGGGCTGCGGAGGTTGCAACAGCGAATTAAGCGCTTCAGCGTCCATGGCTAGCTCTTTGGCTAATTGTTCGTACATGAGTTGACGGAATAAGCCGTGGGGCATGGTGTTGAGATATTGCGCGGCTTGTTGACCGAAATGAGCTTTATTGGCAGGTGAATCCAGCGGGGTTTGACTTTTAAGTTCCTTAAAAAATACTTCCGGTAGCGGCAAGGCTTGAGCAAGCTGCTGAGCAAACGCTTCGCCGCCAATTTTACGGACTAAGCTATCAGGGTCTTCGGTTTCAGGTAAAAACAAAAAATGGATATGAATGCCTTCGCGCAATAGAGGTAGAGTGATGCTGAGTGCTTTCCAAGCGGCTTGGCGGCCGGCGCGGTCGCCATCGAAGCAAAAGGTGAGATGACTAATATACCGTAAACATTTTTGCACTTGTTTAGCAGTCACGGCGGTGCCTAAAGTGGCTACGGCATTGGTGATTCCATGCTGGTGCAGTGCAATAACATCCATGTAGCCTTCAACTACCACCAGCTTAGTCAGTTTAGAAGAATGCTGGCGCGCTTCGTATAGACCATAAAGTTCGGCGCCTTTGTGAAATAAGGGGGTCTCCGGGAATTCAAATATTTAGGTTGCGCATCGCCCATCGAGCGGCCGCCAAAGCCAATAATTTGACCCTGAATATTACGGATCGGAAATATAACCCGGTCGCGAAAGCGGTCATAAATATGTTGTTGGTCTTTAACGATAATTAAACCTGCGTTAGTTAAGGTGGTTTGTTGGTCGGGTTGATCTGCCGTATATCGCTGTAGCCCCTGCCAGCCTCCCGGTGCGTAGCCGATGCCAAAGTTTTTCGCGGTTTTTCCGGTAACGCCGCGAGATTTTAAATACTCAATCGCAGGCGGGTGGGTGCGTAAAGCGGCTTGATAGTATTGGGCGGCTTTTTCTAGCACTTGATATAAAGGTTGATAACTTTGGTGGTGATCCTCTTCGGCAGAGGAGGGGATTTCTAAACCCACGCGAGCTGCGAGGTGGGTCACCGCTTCTCTAAATTCCATGTGGTCAAAAGCAGTCAAAAACCCGATAGCGTTGCCAGTAGCGCTACAGCCAAAGCAATAATAAAACTGTTTACTGTGACTGACCGTAAAAGAAGGGGTTTTTTCTTCATGGAAGGGGCAGCGGCCAGTATGGTTGTCGCCGCGTTGATTGAGAGTTACCCGGCTGCGGATAATCTCGACGATATCATTCCGAGTCAGTACTTCCTGAATAAACGAATTTGGGATGCGTTGGCTCATGAAAAGTGGGCGTTCCCATCTACGTGCTGTATAGTTACCTGCTTATTGTAAGATGCTTTTTACCTTGGCGCTGACCTTAGCAATATCCGCCCGGCCAGCCAGTTGTTCTTTTAACACGCCCATTACTTTGCCCATTTCTTGCATGGAGCTGGCTTTGGTGCTGGCAATGGCGGCTTGGATAGCGATATCTATCTCAGGCTCACTCAATTGTTGGGGGAGATATTCATTTAAAATCTCGATTTCCTTTTGCTCTTTGATGACCAAATCTTGGCGGTTAGCTACTAAAAATTGGGAGCTGGAATCAAGCCGTTGCTTATTCATCTTATTGATAATATTGATAATATCCATATCGGTTAAGTCGATCCGTTCATCTACTTCACGCTGTTTCATGGCGGCAAGCAATAAACGGATGACTCCCAACCGCTCGCTGTCTTTAGCGCGCATCGCGGTTTTCATATCTTCCTGAATGCGATTTTTTAAAGGGCTATTGTTCATAGAGATTAATAGCGGGTCCGTTCCCGGTCTAAAATTTCTTGTTCTTTTTGAAGTTTTTTCTGATAGCGTTTCACTGCCGCCGCTTTCTTGCGTTTACGTTTTGCAGTGGGTTTCTCATAGTTCTCAATTTGCCGCAGCTTGCTCATTATCCCGGCTTTCTCGCAAGCCCGTTTAAAGCGGCGCATGGCTAAATCAAAGGAACTTCTCTCATTAATCTCAATAGTGGGCATAAAATAGACACCTCGTTTATTCTCTTTCGAAGAAATTGGCAATCATAATAGTTTTTTGCCTAAGATGCAACTGACGAGCTTCTGCCAATGGGAGGCATGATCGCGCATAATTTTATTTACTTTTTGGGTGGAACTAAGGTAATCGGACATTATATTGCCGCAGATAATTAAATCGCAAAGCAGTCCAAACTCTTGTTGAAACGCAGTGACAGTCTGCAGCATTTGCTCCAATATAGCGGTAGCCTGCTCTAAATGATTCGGGTCTGGGGGCCGGTCTTGGATAGTCTGAAAAGCGGATAGATGATTTTGTAACTGTTGGATAAGAGAAGGTAAAACCTGGACCAGTGGTAATTTCATGATAGCCTCAAGTAAATAGAGTAAGCTTTGATTTCCCAATCCGGATGATTCGTCCTTTGCTGAACATTTAGCCTTTTTGGCGCATTTTTGTCTGTAGGAAAACTTAGGGGGAGCTAGATCTTGTCCGTAGGATTTTAAAGGGTTAGAATGAAGGTTCGGATTCTAAAGAGGTGAACATGGCCATTAAAGTCATTGATTACAGAGCTAAAAATGCACCGCAAGAGTTTGCTTTAGGTCTTAAAGAAATAGGCTTCGCAGTGATCACGCACCATCCGGTCACTCGTTCGCTGATAGATGAAGGTTATGCAAAATGGTATGAGTTTTTCCATGCGCCTGACCGCATGAATTTTGCTTTCGATAAAACCACCCATGAAGGTTATATCCCTCCCAGTTTATCCGAAACCGCTAAAGGCTATAACAAAAAAGATTTAAAAGAATTTTATCATTTTTATCCTTGGGGCCGTTGCCCTGAAGTCACTCACGAAGTGACCTTAGCTTTATACAACGAGTTGAATGGGATGGCCGGTACTTTATTATCGTGGATAGAAAATTATCTGCCCTCAAATCTCAGCGCCCAACTCAGTATGCCACTATGTGACATGATTAAAGAGAGCAAGCAGACTTTGTTTCGCTTGATTCATTATCCGCCATTGACCGGCAATGAAGAGCCCGGCGCCTTACGCGCCGCAGCGCATGAGGATATTAATTTAATCACTTTGTTACCGGCGGCTACCGCTAAGGGGCTGCAAGTAAAAGACACTCAGGGGCGATGGCTGGAAGTGCCCTGTGATTCTGGTTGGATTATTGTTAACTCCGGGGATATGTTGCAGGAATGCACGCAACGTTATTACCCATCTACCTCACATCGCGTGATCAACCCGGCAGGAGAGGATGCTTTAAAACCGCGTTTGTCTATGCCGTTATTTTTGCATCCGCGCGATGATGTTCGCTTGTCAGCCAATTACACTGCGAAAAGTTACCGTTGGGAGCGTTATCAGGAATTAGGTTTGGTCTGATCTCACATCATATTTGAGAAAATCAATGGAGGCACTGTTGCGGCTCGGAAGAATTATTTATCGCTTTATTCACCTTGAAGCCAGCGCTGGGATTGCATTGTTTCTTACGGCAATGTTAGCGCTCGTCATTGACAATTCGCCTCTCAGTATTTATTACCATCAGTTTTTCAGCACGATCATGACTGTGCAATTCGGCGCGTATGCTTTATCTAAGCCGGTTTTATTATGGATAAACGATGGGTTTATGACGATCTTTTTCCTTCTGGTCGGTTTAGAAATCAAACGCGAGTTGTTCGAAGGCGAACTCAATAGTTTTTCCAAAGCGATGTTGCCTGCGATGGCGGCTATCGGCGGGATGGTGCTGCCAGCACTAATCTATGTCGGATTTAACTGGGGGAACGTTGAAGCGTTACGCGGTTGGGCGATCCCTACCGCCACGGACATTGCTTTCTCACTGGGCATTTTGTCCTTGTTAGGAAAACGCATTCCGTCATCGCTGAAAATTTTTTTAATGGCTTTGGCTATTTTCGACGACATCGGAGCAATCATTATCATTGCAGTGTTTTATAGTCATGACATTTCTGTGCTGTCTTTATATTTGGCCATAGTCTTAATGGGTTTATTATTATTGTTGAATCGTATGCGAGTCACTAGTTATTTACCTTATTTTTTTGTGGGAATAATTTTGTGGGTATGCGTATTGAAATCCGGGGTCCATGCCACCTTATCGGGAATTGTCCTGGCTTTTGCGATTCCTTTGCGAGACCGCGTTAAGCCGAATTATTTACCTGCGGCAGAGTTAATTCAGTCTCTGCATCCCTGGGTGGCATTCCTTATTCTGCCGCTGTTTGCATTTGCTAACGCAGGGGTCTCGTTTGAGGGTTTGTCTTGGCAGCATTTTGTAGGGCCGATTTCACTGGGGATTGGGTTGGGATTGTTAATTGGCAAGCAGATAGGTATTTGGGGATTTTCACTGTTAGCGATTAAATCCAAGCTAGCTAAAATGCCTACCGGTGTTTCGTCGCTCGGAATTTATGGGGTCGCATTGCTGGGAGGAGTTGGTTTTACAATGAGTTTGTTTATCGGCACTCTGGCATTTGAATTTGGAAAAGATGTATCGCTGCATGCTGCTATGGTGCGTACAGGCGTCATTGCTGGATCTTTGCTATCTGGAATATTTGGTTATCTACTGCTGCGGCATCAGTACCGGTCTTCCTAAGGAAAAGCCGCTTCAAATTACGATCAAGATCTGTGGGTTGCCTGATAAGTGGCGATACAGATTGTCTAACTGGGCTTGGCTCTCAGCGTAGACAGTAACGGTGAGCGACATATAATTGGTAAACTGACTGAAACGTTTTTTCAGTTGCTCTTCATTGAAATTGGGAAAATGCTCACGGACAATGCCGACGACTAAATCAGTAAAATCCGCTGAATTTTTCCCCATCACTTTAATGCTAAAGTGACAGGGAAATTGGATTAAGGACGGAAATTCATCACCGTCACCTATTTTTTTAGGCATTGCTTTGATGAAACCATTTGGCAACCATCATGGCGATATGGTCCCAGGCACGGGTAAGAATTCCGCCTTTAGGATCATCTTCTAACGCCACCACCGGGATAGTCGTGAAGGGTTGACCGTTTAAGGTGACATTCACAGTACCATAAGTTTGTCCCTTCACCAGCGGGGCTATCAGTTTCGGTTGCAACGTCATGCTGACTTTCAATTGTTTAAACTGATTAACTGGAATGGTAACGTAAGCGTTTTGATCAAATCCCAGTTTGGCATACTTATTTTTACCGTACCAAACTCGCGGCTGACTTTTGGCGTCCAGCGCTTGTTGTGCACTATATAATTGATGGGTTTCAAAAAAGCGGTAACCCCAATTCAGCAACGCCTGAGAGTCGGCGGTGCGTGAACTATCGCTAGGAGTGCCTAATACCACTGAAATTAAACGCATATTATTGCGTAATGCGGATGCTACCAAACAGTAGCCTGCAGAATCGGTATGCCCGGTTTTTAAGCCATCAACAGTAGGGTCTCTCCATAACAGACGGTTGCGGTTAGGCTGGCGAATATTGTTGAAAACAATCCATTGGTGCTTGTACCAAGTATAATCTTCAGGAAAATCTTTAATAATCGCTCTAGTCAGCGTGGCAAGATCAAAAGCGCTTGAATAATGGTCAGGGTTAGGCATGCCGGTTGAGTCGACAAAATGAGTATTTTGCATACCCAAGCGCGCGGCGTTCTGATTCATAAGTTGCGCAAAAACGTCTTCTGTACCTGCAATATGCTCAGCAATTGCAACGCAGGCGTCGTTACCGGAAGCGACGATAATTCCGTCAAGCAAATCTTTGACACTGACTTGACTGCCGACTTTAACGAACATCCGCGAACCTTCCATTCGCCAAGCTTTCTCGCTGATAGTCACCATATCGGTCAGCTTGATCTGGCCTTGTTTCAGAGCGCCGGAAGCCACATAAGCAGTCATCAATTTAGTCAAGCTGGCGGGCTGTAGATGGTCATTCATATTTTTTTGGGCTAATACCACACCGCTGTTGGCATCCATTAAAACATAAGCTTTTGCATCAATATCGGGTGCTTGCGGACTAATGGTGGTGGGTTGAGCAGCAGGGGCAGCGTTAGGAGTTGGGGTATTTGCAGTGGAGGCAGGCGCCGCCATGCTGCAAAATGTCCATATCGTTAACAGAGCGCCGCAAAAGATTTTGGGTGTTAAATAGCGCATATTTTCCCTCAAAAGTGATATGAATAAGATATATATTAAATTACAATTCGGATAATGTCCAGTGTATCCCCATTATTTATAAGGGGAGAAGCTTACTTCGTCGCGGTCTAGCTTCAGCAAAATTTTTAAATAGATTTCTTCGCTGATCTCACCTTGCTCGCGCATTTTTAACAGGTGATCACGTTCAAATTGTAACATGCGCGCCAGGAGAGATTCGGCATGTTTATGATGATGAGGATGCTTGGAAGGAGAAAGCGCGTGCCGCAGCCGGTTTTGATAGTGAGTGGCGACAATTTCTTTAGCGTCTATACTGGCTTCAGATTGGAGGGTGTGAGTATCAGGAGTTTCAATATGATGCAAAGCTTTTTCAGTGAGATGTTGATAAATATCCCGCATTTTCTTCACGTCTTCCTCATGATTTTTACTGACTCCTAACCATTTAATCAGAGGTTTTAAAGTTAACCCTTGCACCAATAAAGTAAATAAAATGGTAATGATGGTCAGGAATACGATCAGGTCCCGCATGGGTACCTGCTGGTTGGTAGCGGCTAAGGACGGTAAAGCGACTGCCAATGCTAAGGAAACCAAGCCTCGCATACCCGCCCAAGAAACGATTAAGCTTTTTTTCCAAGAAATAAGCGGTTGCCCAAACCTTCCGCTTTTTACCCGCCAATGATACTGATCAATGGCAATGGTCACGCCCACCCAGGCTAAGCGCAGTAAAAACAAGCTGAAAATAGTGGCCGCGGAAAATAATAGCAACTTACTCATCGGCAGGTAATGGACGCTTTGTAAATAGCTGGGAAATTCTGTGCCGATGCTTATAAAAATCAAACCGTTTAAAAAAAATATCAGCGTATCCCACACGGTTTTTTCGGCTAAACGAATGCTGGCGCTGACAGAGCGTTCAGTTTGTTTATGATAAAGCCCGGCAGCCACTACCGCTAACACACCAGAAGCGCCTAACTTCTCTGCAAACCAGTATGAAACATAGGCAAGAATTAAACTCATAATAATCGGTAAGTGATTTTCAGAGTGGCTCAGGAACTGTTTAATAATGATTCCTGAAATATAGGCAAATAATAGTCCAATCGCAATGCCGCCGACGCCGATAAATAAAACTTGGTGGCTGATTTCCGGCAGGCTCAGAGTATGACCGACCGCGATTAATAATGCGGTTTTATAGAGCACAATTCCGCAAGCATCGTTGAAGAGGCTTTCAACTTTGATAGTGCGGATAATATGTCTGGGTACATTCATTTTGGTCAGAATGCTATTAGCTGCAATGACGTCGGTGGGTGCGATAATCGCTCCTAAAATTAAGCCGGTGGCGAAATGAATGCCTGGAATCAGCCAGCACAACATCCAGGCAATCGCGAGTGCTGAAAATAGCACTAGAAAGATAGAGAGTGAAGTAATAATGGTAATGTGTTGTTTTACGTCTTGCCAGGAAATTAAGCGGGCGGCTGAGAATAAAATGGGCGGTAAAAATAAAGCCAGGACGATATCGCTGGGAGGATGCCAGCTTGGGATGTTGGGAATAAACCCGACGATTAAGCCAGTGATTACCAAGAGTAACGGATAGGGAACGTTAATATTTTCGGCGACAGCCGTAACCACCACTACTAAAAATAAAATAAACGGCAGGCTGGCTAGAGTTGTCATAGTTTTATCCTTAAAAGCTACATTGTCCTCAGCGTAGTATAAGCAATGCTCAGGGTTTCCTCACTAAAACTGAAATTACGCAAAACGTTCAATTTTGCCTCAGGTTGAACGAAAAAATGACTGAGCAAGCGGAGCATACTCAGGTATGTGAGCATTGCGAAGGCATTTTTTCGTTCAACCTGAGGCAAAAGTGGACGTTAATGGGTTTTAATGGAGGCGGCCCTGCAGCAACGCTTGCTGTGCATTGTAAAGTATATTACCATATTTGCTGATAAAAAACACGACAGAGGAGATTTAATATGCTCGTTGAGCAAACCTTATCGATTATTAAACCTGACGCAGTAGCGAAAAATGTTATTGGGCAAATTTACACCCGGTTTGAGAATGCAGGGTTAAAAATTGTAGCGGCTAAAATGTTACATTTAACCAAGCAAGAAGCCGAAGATTTCTATAGTGTACATCGTCAGCGGCCATTTTTTAAAGATTTAGTAAAATTCATGATTCAAGGGCCAGTGATGATCCAGGTTCTGCGTGGCGAAAATGCGATCTCCAAAAATCGTCAATTAATGGGCGACACCGATCCCAAAAAAGCAGCGCCTGGTACAATCCGCGCTGATTTTGCTGATTCTATCGATGCCAATGCCGTACACGGTTCTGATAGCACCGCTAACGCCGAACAAGAAATCAATTTCTTCTTTAAAACCGAAGATATTTGCGCCCTCACAGAATAAAATGGATCTATATCCATTCATCACATGAATTTACATACGCAGAATGTCCAATTTTGCCCCAGGTTTGACGAAAAATTGACCGAAAAAGCGGAGCATACATCAGTATGTGAGCATTTTGAGGACGATTTTTCGTCAAACCTGGGGCAAAAGTGGGCATTCCCCTCTACATAGTGAATAGTTATAATGAACCTAATGAATCTAAGCCGGCCAGCTATGGCTAGCTTCTTAACAGAACTGGATGAGCCGCCGGCGCGGGCCCGTTCACTAATCAAATCTATCCACCAGCGCCGCATCCTCGATTTTGCGCAGATGGCGGATTTAAATCAGCGCCTACGCAACAAGTTAGGTGAGAGCGCTACGATTGCGGTCCCCGAGATGATTCAAGAACAATGTTCAGAAGACGGCACTTATAAATGGTTGCTGAGATTAGAAGATGGCAACGCGATTGAAACTGTTTATATCCCGAGTATTGCCGATGATTCGATAGAGAATGAACGCGAAGCAGAGGAAGGCCGTGGTACATTATGCATTTCCTCCCAAGTAGGTTGTGGTTTAAATTGCCGCTTTTGTGCGACCGCTCAAGCTGGCTTTAATCGAAACCTGACTACGGCCGAAATTATCGGTCAACTCTGGTTGGCATTATCCAGAGTTCCTAAAATAACTAATGTAGTGATGATGGGCATGGGTGAGCCTTTGCTCAATTATGCGGCGGTAGTAGCCGCTTTAGATTTAATGTTAGATGATTGTGCTTACGGATTGTCTAAATACCGGGTCACGGTGAGCACTGCTGGTTTAGTGCCGGCGATAGAGCGGTTGCGTCAGGATAGCCCAGTATCTCTAGCCGTGTCATTACATGCGCCGAATAACGAGTTGCGTTCCCAGCTGGTGCCGCTTAATAAAAAATATCCTCTAGAAAGTCTGATACCGGTTTGCCGCGAATATTTTCCGCAAAATTCTAAACAAACGGTGTTATTTGAATATGTCATGCTGGCAGGGATCAATGACCAGCTAACCCATGCCCAAGAATTAGTGAATTTGCTGAAAGGGATGCGTTGCAAGCTTAACTTAATTCCATTCAACTCGTTTGTGGGTACGGCTTACCGCTGTTCAGAACCGCAGGATATCGCTGCATTCCAAACATTTCTAATCGATTCAGGGCTGCCCACCTGGGTGCGTCGCACTCGAGGGGACGATATTGACGGCGCCTGCGGCCAACTAGCTGGAAAATTTCACGATCGCACTAGACGCAAAAAACCGTATGTACTAGAATATACCACGCAAGCCACGGGCATAAGCTCGTGAGATTGCGTTGATGCTTAGTCTTAGTCTTAAAGAGATATTTTCATGAAAGAACCCAATTTGAATTCTAAAGCTTCAGGCCTGACCCCTGGCGTCATGTTGAAGGCGGCGCGTGAGGAACAAGGATTATCTATAGTCGATGTCGCTGCGCGTTTATGTTTAAGTGCGCAGTTGATTGAAGACATTGAACGCGATGATTATAGCCATATGGCCGCCCGAGTGTACGCGCGCGGTCATGTTATGTCATACGCGCACTTGCTGGGAATTCCCGAGCAGGAAGTAGTTACCGCATTGGCTAACGTGACCATGGAGTACGCTCCAGCCAAAAATCCGTTACCGCAAGATCATCAGCGTGTTTATCAGTCCGACGAGACTTCTCAGCAACATTCAGGTTTATTAATGTGGGGTAGCATCATAGTTTTGGTCATAGTGGTGGGATTAGTGATGTTATGGTGGAAAGGTTCCGCATCTACGCCGGACACTAAAGGCGTTACTCCGGCCCCGGCTACCAATTCGACTGAAACCCCGAGTAATCCACCGGCAACGGTATCCATTCCGCCCCCACAAGCGCCAGCGGCCCCGGCCCCGGTCGTTGCCCCGGTTGCTCCATCAGCGCCGGCTAATCCCGTCACGCCGCCAGCAAGTCCTCCTAGCTCTGCTGCTCCGAATAATATGGTTAACACCACGGCCCAACCATCTCAAGATCCAAATCCGGTGCAACCTTCAGAGCTTCGTGATTCTAATACCAACTCAAATCAAGCTGCCCCGGTAACCTTGCCGCCACCACGCGCGAGTGCAGATGATTGAAGCAGCATCTAAAGAGGGTTAGCCGTTGACGCAAGTTCTGCAAGCCGTGAGGGGCATGAATGATATCCTTCCCGAACAAACCTTTTATTGGCAAGCGATTGAATCTATTTGCCGGACTTTAGCCAATCGCTACGGCTACCGAGAAATCCGGTTTCCAATTATAGAACAAACCGCATTGTTTGCGAGGGGCATCGGCGACGCAACCGATATAGTTGAAAAAGAGATGTATACCTTTACTGATCGCAATGGCGACAGTTTAAGCTTACGTCCCGAGGGTACGGCGAGTTGTGTACGCGCCGGAGTCCAAAACGGATTATTCTATAATCAAATTCAACGGTTATGGTACCTGGGGCCAATGTTCCGCCATGAACGCCCGCAAAAAGGCCGCTACCGTCAATTTCATCATTTTGGGGTGGAAGCCTACGGTATGCCGGGGCCCGAGATTGACGCCGAAGTGATTCTACTAGGTTACCGGTTGCTGAATGAAATAGGCATAGGCAAACAAATTCAGCTGCAATTAAATTGTTTGGGTACTGCGGCGACCCGGGCTTTATATCGTGAAAGCCTGGTAGGGTTTTATCAGCAACATTACGATCTGCTGGATGAAGATAGCCAACGGCGTTTAACCACCAATCCATTGCGAATATTAGACAGTAAAAATCCAGGGATAATTGAATTAAACCGCGCCGCTCCTAGCCTTTTAGAGCATCTGGATTCTGCTTCCCAACAGCATTTCGATGGTTTGCGCAGGCTATTGGATGCGGCCAGCGTCCCTTACACAGTCAATCCTCGTTTAGTGCGGGGTTTAGACTATTATGAATTGACGGTGTTTGAGTGGATTACTGACGAATTAGGCGCACAAGGTACTGTCTGCGCGGGCGGACGCTATAATCATCTCGTAGAAGAATTAGGCGGACGTCCAACCCCGGCAGTGGGTTTTGCCAGCGGCTTAGAGCGTTTAATGTTATTATACATGGCAGCAGACGCAAAAAGCCTCCAGCTTGCAGATATCTATTCAGTATTGATAGGACCAGCAGCAGTTGAACGCGGGATTTTGGTGGCTGAGGAACTGCGGACGGCTTTTCCAAAGGCTCAAGTGATAACGCATTTAGCAGGCGGTAGTTTGAAAAATCAGTTAAAAGCGGCTGAAGCCAGAGCTCGTTGGGCGATGATTATTGGTGAAGAAGAATTAGCCGTGCAACAAGTGTCCATGAAAAATTTAGCGGCCAGAACTCAGGAAAGCGTGGCTTTATCTTCAATTATTGATTTTTTTAGACAGCAAGGATTTACTAATGCCAGCATATGAAACTGATAACGAACAAATCGAAACCTTAAAAAAATGGTGGGGTGAATACGGCAAGTGGACTATCGTCGTGATCGTCATTGCTTTACTTATCGGCTTTGGTTGGCGTTACTGGCAAAAGCAGCAATTTGAAAACCGCCAGCAAGCCTCGTTGTTATATCAGCAATTAATTGTGTCTGACTCACAAAATAAACCGGACGCGGTAATGCAAATGGCTGCGGAAATGACCAAGCGTCACCCGCAATCTGGATACGCTGCCTTGGCGAATTTAATGGCGGCTAAAACTGCCGTCGCCCGCAATGATAATGAAACCGCACTCGAAAATTTAAAATGGGTGGTTGCTCATGCTCAGAATCCTGGCATTAAGCAAATTGCACGGTTGCGTGAAGCCCGGGTATTGTTGGCACAAAATAAAGCCGAACCGGCGCAGAAACTGTTAGCGACGGTGGATGATAAAACGTTTCAACCCGTGATTGATCAAATCCAAGGTGATATTTATACCGCATTGGGCGACCCGGTTAAGGCACGGCAATCTTATCAAGCCGCACAAGTTGCATTATCGGCAGTGGTGGGTGAAGATCGTTTATTATCCATGGATCTAGCCCAACCCTAAACTTAAGAAAATAGAAGAAAAACATGCTCCCAGTCGTTACGATAATTGGCCGGCCTAATGTCGGCAAATCCACCTTATTTAATTGCTTAACGCAAACCCGCAATGCATTGGTCGCAGATTTTCCCGGAGTCACTCGTGACCGGCAATATGGCCGCGGGGTTCTGGGAGGACGGCCTTATTTGGTGGTTGATACCGGCGGAATCGTGGCAGCCACCAACGAGGACATCGCGCCGCAAGTTGAAAAACAAGTGCAACAGGCCATAGATGAAGCGGATCGTATTTTATTTTTAGTCGACGCCCAGACTAGTGTTACTGCCGCCGATATGATGATTGCAGAACAATTGCGGCGTTATCAAGAAAAAGTCGTATTAGTTGTCAATAAAATTGACCGTTTAGATGCCGATGTCGTAACCGGTGAGTTTTACCGGTTAGGATTCGGTGTCCCTCATGCGATAGCCGCTAGAAATGGCCGTGGCGTCGAATCCTTTATTCAAACTTTGCTCCAACCTTTTCCGATACCTGAAACCGTGCCTGCTGAAGAGGCCGGGATTTGCATTGCGATTATGGGGCGGCCAAACGTAGGAAAATCGACCTTAATTAATCGGATCTTAGGCGAAGAACGCGTTATCGTATGTGACGAACCTGGAACAACTCGCGATAGTATTTTTATTCCTTTTGAACACCGCGGTCAACGTTATACCCTAATAGATACTGCCGGCATGCGTCGGCGTGCAAAAATTGAAGATTTCATTGAAAAATTCTCCGTAGTCAAATCTCTACAGGCTTTAGAAACCGCTCATGTGGTAGTGATGGTATTCGATGCGCACGATGGGCTGACTGATCAAGATATGCGTTTGCTGGGTCTAATTATAGAATCAGGCCGCGGCCTGGTGCTGGCATTTAATAAATGGGATGGTATGAGCGAGTATGAACGCGAACGGGTAAAACAAGCCATCGACCGCCGTTTAGATTTTGTCAATTTCGCCCGCCGGTATTTAATCTCTGCGTTGCATGGAACTGGCGTCGGTGACCTATACCGTGCCATTGATGAAGCTTATGCTTCATCCACTCAAGATCTGCCCACTCCGCTGTTAACTCAAGTATTGGAGCAAGCGATTTTCGATCACCAGCCACCGTTGGTGAGCGGGCGCCGGATTCGCTTGCGGTATGCGCATTTGGGAGGTCATCATCCCTTAGTCATTGTGGTGCATGGCAAGCAGATTGAATCATTGCCTGATTCTTACCGCCGCTATTTAGCCAATTATTTTCGGAAATCTTTTAATTTAATGGGTGTACCGGTGCGGGTGCAATTGGTCAACGATAAAAATCCTTATATCCGCCAACACTCTTAAAATGCATATTTTATTCTTATAAGTGGTTGAAATAATGACTTTTTCGTATTCTTTGAATTACTTGATTATACTTAATAGGAGCTTGGAAAGGACTCCCGCACAGTATAACGGAAATTGAAACAATACAGCGGTTTCTTCATATAGTGAGGGCTGCTAAACTGGAGGAATTATGAAAAAATTAATATTGGCTATTTGTCCTTTGATATTAGTAATGGGTTTATTAAGTGGTTGCCATACGGTCAAAGGAGCAGGGCAAGATGTATCAGACGTCGGCCACACTGTTTCCAATGCTGCAAGCTCTGCTACTCCTAGCTAAGTTAAGCAACATCAACGGTTTTCTGTCGATTTCGCAGAAAACCGTTTTCTTTAAAATAATTTTCGTTATATGACTGAATGCAAATGTAACGCTAACAAGGAAAACAACCCGGACAACAAGCAAACGATGGCCAACCATCCCGCTTTAAAGCAGTAATCTAAGAAGCGGTCACGTATTTGATTTTGCCTTTCTTTGCGCAAAATTAGAGCAGTTTCTACTGCCGCCAAACGTGGTCCAAACTCATGACGCATTTCATACATTTCTACGCGTAATGAATCCATTCTTTGATTCATCTCTTGCCTCAAATTTACAATTTGTTCAATAACAGGCGCTATAGCACGACTCACGGCAACCTCCACTTTGGCATCCACCAATTCTGTTTGTAATAAAAATATTGATTGTTGCATATTCTACTCTCCAGAATAGTAAAGAACAACCATACAAAACTTTCTAATTAAAGCAAATACTGGGATTTTATTAATTTACGCCATCGCTTGCCGGATGTATGTAAATGGTATTACTATTTAAGCATGAAACATTTTAAAAATTGCTTAGTTTTGTTCACGAGTTTTTACCTTCTAAATAATTCGTTAGTAGTTTTCGCTAATGCTAAACCAAGCTTTGTTCCAAGCAGTCAAATCATTAATCAGCGGCGGGTATTAAATCAATTAAAAAGCCAAACTTCTTTACCGGTCATTTTTCCCACGAAGATTCCGTCAGTAACCAAAGGTCAGTTAGAGTACGCCTCTTATTCAAGTTATGGGGTCAGCCCCAATTTTGAAAAATTTTGGCAGATCAATATAGATGCTACGCCAACCTGTCGAGGAATCAAAACTTGCAATATTGGATTTATTTCTGCAGAAAGGAACGGCAAGCTTGATTCTACTTATCAAACATTACCTGACAATAAATTTCATCAAAAAGAGCAAATCAAATTAAAAAATAATATTACCGGATATTTTACACCTTTCCATATTCAAGCCAGCGGCGTGAATCCCACCCTAGAATGGCAAATAAACGGGGTTTTATACACACTCTCTTGGAAGATCAATGCAGAGCCCTCCTGTCAACGTGAAATTTTAACTGTTCTTGCTGATTCAGCATATCTTCAAGCCAAGTTTTAACGTCGGCCCTATTTAGCTGTAAATGGGGTTGACTGAAATTGATTTTGGTGATAGACTGACGGTCAGTCAGTTATAAAAAGAGGAGCTTCAATATGAAAAAAAATAGAAAAAGAATAGTAAAAGAACCGGACATTAGGCGCGCAGAAATTGTTCTCGCAGCGAAAGAACTGTTTGAGAAAGAGGGCTACACGAGCACCACAATTGAAGATATTATTCGAAAAGCAGGTATTGCAAAAGGGACTTTTTATTATTACTTCAAATCAAAAAAAGAAATTTTGTCAGCCTTGGTCGAAAATATTGGCGGGGAAATGGAGCGGCTCTTTAATTCAATAATCGAGTCCGGCCATCTAACAGCGCTCGAGAAATTAAAACTGATCTTTCAAGGCCCGGAGAAGAAAGCTATTACGCAATATTCGGTTATGGAGGTCATTCATAAACCCGAGAACCGAGAGCTGCAGGAGCAACTCAATATTCAAGCGGTTGCTATTATTGCACCGCTCATTGCCAAGGTATTTGAGCAAGGATATAAAGAAGGTGTTTTTAAAAATATTTTGACCGTCGAGAGCATTCAAGTTTTTATCGCAGGGTCTCAATTTGTGCTTAATTCAGGCCTTTTTGATTGGTCTCCGCAAAAACGGGTTGCATTTTTAAAATCAATACAGGCTATTCTTGAGCAGCTTGTTGATGTTGAATCAGGCGTGCTCAGTTTTATTGCTTCTGAAGAGGTATAAAATTTATGAACCAAGCAGTCGTTGCATATAAATCCGATGTAGATAATTCATCTTTACGTTTTCTAATTATCTGGGCTGGACAACTCATATCTAGCATTGGAAGTGGTCTGACAGCTTTTGCTCTAGGAACTTATGTGTTTCAACTAACAGGTTCAGCAACAACTTATTCATTAATCTTACTTTCAGCATTCCTACCAGCGCTGCTGTTAAAGCCAATAGGTGGAACCCTCGCAGATAGAATTAACCGAAAAAAATTAATGATCATTGGAGATTTTGGTTCAGCTATGGGTTTAATTTTTATTATCGCTATGATGTTTATAGGAATAAAAAATTTATGGGTAATTTATTTGGGCACGATAATCAGTTCTATTTTTGTGGCGTTGCAAAATCCGGCCTATAAAGCTTCGGTAACAGATTTAATTAACAAAGACTTCTATTCTAAAGCAAGTGGTTTATTACAATTAGCTGAATCATCGAAGTATCTTATTTCTCCTATTATTTCCGGTTTTTTATTAAGAATAATGGATGTTAAGGAAATACTTATTGTGGATGCGGTTAGTTTTTTGATAGCAATTTTTCCCGTCTGTTTGATAAAGAAAAATTATACTGAAAGAAAGCAGACGGTAACTGCTCAGCATTTCGTTGATGATTTCATGGACGGTTTTCGCTATCTTTTAACCAAGAAAGAAATTCTGTTATTAATATCTATAATTTCTTTTGTTGCATTTTTTATTGGGTTGCTGCAAGCCCTTCTTGGTCCGATGATTTTATCATTTGCAAGCCCGCAAACTTTTGGTATTTCTCAAACAGTCGCCACCACTGGTATGTTAATAGGCAGTTTTTTTATTGGTGTTTTTGGAAAGTCGAACAAAAAAGTTCAGCTATTATCATTTAGTTTAATTTGCAGCGGCTTATTCTTCTCATTGCTTGGTATATCAGAAAATATTATTATCATTACTTTATTTGGCTTCTTATTCTTTCTTGCTCTCCCATTGGTCAATGCCAGTTTAGATGTGTTGGTGAGAAGTAACGTTGAGAATTATATGCAAGGACGCATTTGGTCGATTGTCTCTTTAATTTCGCAATTAGGCATGGCAATCGCATTCGGAATTGCCGGTTACCTGGCCGATGATATTTTTAATCCGTTATTAAAACCTGCCGGGACGTTAGCATCGTCTATAGGGGTTTTCATTGGGATAGGAGATGCGAGAGGAATTGGATTGATCTTTATTATATCTGGTCTTTTTGTGATAACGATTGCGATGCTAATTGGTAGATTTAAAGTACTTAGGAAATTAGATGCGGCATAAAATAAAATACCCCAGGCGTCAGCTCTGTGTGAGCAAGTTATGTCTGGCATTTTGGAGTAATTTTATGAAGGTGGTGATGTCTGGCTGGGCGGCTCCTTTGAAAGCGGTTTTCCAGATTGTCAGCATCGCTTTTTCTAAGGTTTGGGTTAGATTTTTGCCGTCCTGGGTGAGTTCTATATGAACGCAGCGTTTATCGGCTGGATCAGAGTAGCGCTGGACTAAGCCGCGCTGGACTAGACGGTTTAAAGAGCGGGTTAAAGAAGCGGGCTCGAAATGCAGGCGCTCAGCCAGCTCTGCTTTGGTGCGGGCTTTATTTTTTTTGACGGTCATCATGACTATGCCATCAACCTTGGTCAGGTCCTGCGCTTGCAAAATAGGTTTCATTTTCGCGCTGAGCGTATGCACAACAGCTCGCCACTCGTCATGTAACTTTTTTATAAGATCTCGGTTCATGGAGGCATTATACAAAGCATTGCATTACAATGCAATGCTTTGTATAATGGCTTCTATATAAATTATAGCGATAAGTGAATAATGAAAAGTTCGGCATTATGTCAACCGACTAAATTAATTTTAACGTGTCTGGCCTGGTTGGTCAGCGGTGGGCTATTCTCCACAAATGCTTGGGGGGTAACGCCGGACCCATTTCATCTCGGCCAACGGACCACGCCTACTCCCCAAACTTATTGGGAAAAACCGGATAATTTGACCGTTACCGATACCGCCGCCCCTCTTTCCGCGACGGAATTACCTAAAAAACCACTGACTTTAACTGAAGTGACTGATTTTGCCCTATGCCATAATCCCAGTACTAGTTTAGCTTGGTATCAAGCTAAAGCTGCGGCGGCTCAGGTTGGCATAGCTATGAGCGCTTATTTACCTCAAATAACCGGTGGGGGCGGAGTGCAATATACTGCGAACGTTTTTTCTTCGCCCAATAGTTCGCAAACTACTTACGGGCCTAACTTTAGCTTGAGTTATTTGTTGTTAGATTTTGGCAATCGCAGCAATACCGTCTTAGCGGATGAGTATGCGCAAATTGCCGCAAATTTAAATCAAAACAATGCGATTCAGCAAGTGATCCTGCAGGTGCAGCAAGCTTATTACCAAGTTTTAGGTCAACAAGCAGTGGTTTCTGCCGATGAACAAAGCGTTAAGCAAGCTAAAACCAGTTTGGATGCCGCCGAAGCTTTGCGCGCCAATGGGATGGCCACGATCGGTGATGTCTATCAGTCCCAGGGATCTTATGCGCAAGCTAACCTGGATTTACAAACCGCTCAAGGGACTTATCAAACTGCGCAAGGCCAATTAGCGACAGCGATGGGCTTGCCAGCGGATACCTCTATTCCATTGGCGCCACTACATAACCCGCCAAAAATTCAGCAGATTGAACAGGCTGTACCGCAATTGTTAGCACTGGCTAAGCGCGATCGGCCAGATCTAATTGCTGCAGAAGCCCAAGTTCGCCAGAGTCAGGCGCAACTGGCGGCGACAAAAGCTTCCGGCTTACCCACTTTAACCGTTACTGCCACCGCGCAACCCGGAGGTGTGTTCAGTAATACCACTGGCACCAATACTACGGCGGCGTTGACGTTATCAATGCCCTTGTTTACTGGGTATTCTTATACTTACAGCGTAAAACAAGCACAAGCGCAAACGCTGGCCGCGCAAGCCACGCGTGATCAGCTCAACCAACAAGTGCAATTACAAGTTTGGCAAGCTTATTTTGCTTTGAAAACTGCAGAACAAAATGTCGGTACTACTGAAATTTTATTAAAAAGCAGTTTACAAGCCTATAATCAGGCGTTTGGGCAATATAAAAACGGGGTGGGTGATATATTGTCGGTGTTAACTACCCAAGCTACCTTAGCTAAGGCTCGGGTCCAAAACATTCAAGCTAAATTAAATTGGTTTGTCGCCTTAGCACAGTTGGCCGCGGCGGTGGGCACGTTGAATTCGTCAGTACAGGATACATCATTATGAGAAAACCAACCCTCATTCGCTTGATTATAGCTATTTTAATTATCGTAGCGGTCTGCATGTGTATTTGGTGGTTTACTAAACCGGCTGACATTGGCGCCAAGACCAAGGGAGCGCATCCAGGGAGCACGGCTGTGAGCGTAAAAATCATTCATGCTCAACTTAAAGATATGCCAGTCACCATCCAAGAAATAGGCAGTGTTGAACCCGAGGAATCTGTAAATGTTATTTCGCAGGTGGCCGGTACTTTAAAAAAAATCAATATCACCCAGGGACAAATGGTTAAAGCAGGTCAATTATTATTTGAAATTGACCCCGCAGTATATGCCGCTGATGTCAGTAGCGCTGAAGCTAACCTGAGGCGCGATCAGGCACAGTTGGCTTTCTCGAAAGCGACTGCCGACCGTTATGCCGCATTGGCGAAGTTAGAATATGTCACTCGCCAACAATATGAGGAATCTCTGGCCTCAGTGAAAGAACAAGAGGCTGTAGTCGCGGGTGATGAGGCCATTTTGCAGCAAAAGAAAATTCAATTGAGCTATACCGAAATTCATGCGCCGATTAGCGGTAAGGCGGGAGTGATCAATGTGCATATGGGCGATCTCGTGACCGCTAACAGCGCAACACCATTATTAGTAATTAATCGCTTAGAAAATGTCTTAGTCAGTTTCAATATTCCGCAGAATCGTCTGCACGATTTATTAACTTACCAACAGGCAGGTACATTAAAAATCCAGGTGTTGGATGAAAGCGGCGTTAATTTGTTAGCTGAGGGAGAGCTTGCTTTTGTTGGCAACATGGTCAGCGGACAAACGGGTACGGTGCAAGTTAAGGGTAAAATAGCCAACGCGAATTTAACGCTGTGGCCAGGACAATTGGTAACAGTCCGGCTAATCCTTAAAATTGAACCTCAAGTTATGGTTATTCCTAGCGCCAGCGTCCAGATTGGTCAACTTGGGAATTATGTATATGTGGTTAAAAACAAGAAGGCTGCTATCCAGCTCATCACCGTTTCACGAGTGATGAATGGGCAAACGGTAGTCTCCAAAGGCTTACAATTAAGTGACGATATTATTGCGGAGATTCCTCCTGGGCTAGCAGAAGGAAGCCCAGTAAAAATAGAGAATCCCTGATCAGGAAGGTATTGCTATGAGTATTTCTAAATTATTTATTGATCGTCCGGTAGCCACTATTGTCTTGACGGTAGCGCTGGTGGTATTTGGCTGGGTGGCTTACAAAGCTTTACCGATTAGCGAGTTACCAGAAATTGATTTTCCGGTCATTATGGTGACGGCCAGTTTAACCGGCGCGGATGCTGAGACTATGGCTAACACCGTAGCCACGCCCTTAGAAAAACAATTTAGCGCTATTTCTGGATTGGATGAGATGAGTTCGACCAGTAATTCAGGCCAAACCACCGTTATTTTACAATTTTCATTGGATCGCGATATTGATGCCGCCGCTCAAGATGTGCAAACCGCAGTTTCTCAAGCGGTTCGTTCGTTGCCGACGGAAATGACTACACCACCAGCCATTCACAAACTCAATCCTTCCGCCGCGCCGATTTTGTTTTTAGCGTTGACGGGTAAAAATATTCCATTAACGACTTTGGACGATTACGCTGAAATTAATATCGCGCAGCGATTATCGATGATTTCAGGCGTTGCTCAAGTCCAGGTATACGGTAGTCAGCAATACGCGGTGCGTATTCATTTAAATCCGCGCGCTATTTCTGCGCGCGGACTGAGTAATGCCCAAGTCATCAGCTCTATTCAAGATGCGAGCGCCACTCAGCCTGCGGGAACTTTGCAGACTCCCGAGCGTACCTACAATGTTAAGGCGGTTAATCAATTTTTTAAAGCGACTGATTTTAATAAGACAATCATTGGTTTTTCACAAGGCGCACCGGTGCGGTTACAAGATGTTGGCCTCGCCGAGGATAGCGTAGTGAACGATAAAGCAGCGACATGGTATAACAATGATCGTACCATAGTGTTAGCTATCCAGCGTCAGCCAGGATCGAATACAGTGGCGGTGACCGATGCAATCAAAAAAATATTACCCAGCTTAACTCAGAATTTGCCGGGTGGCGCTAAATTAAATATTGCCTATGATCGTTCAACCTTTATCCGTCAAACCTTAAACGAAATGAAATTAACTTTAGTCATAGCCATCGTGTTGGTAGCTGGGGTTATTTTGTTATTTTTGGGGAGTGTTTCTTCTACTTTTATCGCTATCATTTCTTTGCCGGTCGCTTTACTGGCCACTTTTATAGTCATGTATTTATTAGGTTACAGTCTCGATACATTATCGCTGATTGGCTTAGTTTTGGCGGTGGGTTTTATCGTCGATGACGCCATCGTGGTTTTAGAAAATATCGTTCGTTATTTAGAGCAAGGCTATAGCCGTTTAGAAGCAGGATTGAAAGGCAGCAGTGAAATTGTCTTTACGGTCATTTCCATGACGCTGTCTTTGGTAGCGGTGTTTATTCCGTTAATTTTTATGGGTGGAATCATTGGCCGGTTATTTAGAGAATTTTCAATTGTGGTGGCAGGTTTCGATTTTAGTCTCCGGTATAGTGGCGCTGACTTTAACGCCCATGTTGTGTACGCAGTTGCTCAAACCTAAAGCCGCAGACCATTCATTTTTTCCCTGGTTTGAGCGCTTGTTTAATCGCAGTAAAGATCTTTATGAGCGCGGTTTACGGTGGTCGGTAAATCATATCCGTACTGTTTTGATATTAACCGGGCTAGTATTGATTCTGACTATCGTGTTATTTGCGATCGTCCCCAAAGGTTTTATTGCTTCTGAAGATGCGGGGATTTTATATGGCTTCACTAAAGTTCCAGTAGGTTTGCCGTTTGCGGAATTTGTACAGCGTCAACAGGCTGCGGCGCAAGTCATAAAAACCAATCCTAACGTGCAAAGTGTCATTTCCAGTGTGGGTCAAAAAAGCGGTAGTGGTGCGAGTAACGGCGGCATGATGTTTATTCGGTTAAAACCTTCGAATCAACGTCCGTTGACTGCTGATGAGACCATTGCGCAATTACGGCAACAAATACGCAAAATTTCCGGCATTCAAATTAACTTTATTAATCCTCCGCCGATGTCGATGGGTAGTAAATCTTCCAGCGGCAGTTATCAATATATTTTGCAAGGCAGCGATCTGAAACAATTGCAAGCTGCCGCCCTCGATTTCCAAGCAAAAATAGCCAAAATTCCTGGGATTAAAGATGTGGATAATGATTTAGATTTAACTAATCCAGAATTGCGGGTGAAGATTTTAACCAATCAAGCAGCCGCTTTAGGCATTACTACCGCTGCGATAGAGACAGCGCTTTATAATGCCTATGGCGAACGGCAGGTCAGCACGATTTACACTGCGACCAATGAATACCCGGTGATGATAGATGTAGCGACCTCTTTTCAAAAAAGCGCCAATGCTTTACAAGCCATTGAGGTCCCTACGGCTGACGGCACATTAGTACCGTTAAGTTCAGTTGCCGCAATTGAAGAAGGTGTGGGGCCGTTATCTATAAATCATTATGGCCAATTACCCGCAGTAGCTGTTTCTTATAATTTAGCTTTGGGCTCTTCGCTGGGTGAGATCAATCAAAAAATCGTTGCGCTGGCTAACTCAGCCTTGCCGGCTGGGATAACCGGCACTTTTGGTGGGGCAGCGCAAGTGTTTCAGTCCTCATCTCATACGTTGCCACTCTTGTTGTTAGCCACTATTTTTGTGATTTATGTAGTTTTGGCAATTCTTTATGAACACTTTCTCCACCCCATTACCATCTTAACCGCGCTACCTTTTGCTGCGTTCGGCGCGTTATTGATGTTAATCATATTCCATTTGCAGCTAGATTTATTTAGCTTTATCGGTATTATCTTACTGGTTGGGTTAGTGAAGAAAAATGGGATCATGATGGTGGATTTTGCCGTTGAAGCGCGCCGCAAACAAAATTTAGAAGCGAAGGAAGCCATCATTCGCGCTTGTCTGATCCGTTACCGCCCGATCATGATGACGACGATGACTGCGATTCTGTCTTCGCTACCATTAGCCATCGGCTTGGGCGCTGGCAGTGAATCCAGGCGCTCGATGGGAGTAGCCGTGGTCGGCGGCCTATTATTTTCTCAATTACTAACCTTATTCGTAACCCCAGTATTTTATCTAATCATGGAAAAGTTTTCTAAAAAAAGGGCCGACAAAAAAGTCGCAGGATAATGACTGCTCTGGCTCTAGGCGAGTGGACGTTAACTGGTTCTAATGCGAAACCTTAGCATCTACCCTTCTAGACCTTGATATCGGATTTTGCTATTATTCATAATCTCTTAATACAAGGAGTAACTGTTATGAAAAGAAAGCAGGTGGGGTCTTTCGTTCCAGAAGCGAAAAGAAATGTTCAACAGCGTAGAAGTGAAGAAGATAAACATTCTATTCCCGCTGTTGCTGAACAAAGAAGAAATGCGCAACAACAGCCAAGTACAGAAACTAGCTCCACGATTGTACTTATCATACCAGTAATAATACCTCCGGAAGAAAAACAGCCTGATTATCAATCAATGGAGCTTGAAGAGATACTTTTAGCTATACCCTCTATTCCTCTTGAAGACTTCAAGACTGCTGTTCCTATTCCTATAATAAACGATGTGGAATCCCGTGGATTTTTATGTAAGGCGGTGCAAGGTAATAGACTGGATATCGTGAAATATTTGATTGATCCTGCGGTGATTAATTTAGCTGAGAAAGATTCTGCTGGAAACATTCCAATAATCGAAGCGGCTAATAGTGGAAATACTGAGATTCTTCGCTTGCTTCTTAGTCAAGTTGATGAGAACTATGAATCCGATTATGCAGACGCTATAAATGTTGATTTGGAGGATGATATTAGCGAAGCAATTCAGTCCGCTTTGATGAGAGAAGATAAAGAAACGGCCAAATTATTGCTAAAGTTCTCAGATGTCCATCATATACAAACTGTGTTGCTAGAAAAACAACAAGAATCAGGATTGGATCCAGCGATTTTATTAAAAGTATGGCCGCTTTTCTGTGAATTACTAATAAAGAAAATTGATGACGCCGATGATGAATTAGAGCGCAAATTAGTGCCCACAGCACCTGGCCTAGCTTCTTCTAGCTCATCAACAAGTACAGATGTGAGCACACAGCTGTCCTCTTCATCTGCCTCGGTATTTAGAAGAAGTCCAAGCCCTCAATCCCCGTCGATGAGATTAGAAACCAACATCAGCTCAAGTGCATCGGGTTCCTCGTTTTCTAATAAAAACTCGTTCGGCTCGGGGTGTTGATAGTTTTGCACGCCATGTCTAATTTCATATGTAGGCGCAATCCGGTAACAATGCATAAACTAAAAATAGCTAAAAATAGTCCGTACCAAACCCCGGTTGCACCTAACGAAGTGTGAAAAGCGAAAAGATAGGCGCTGGTTAAGCCGATCATTAAATAACAGATAATACTGATGAGCATGGGAATAAAGGTATCTTTGAGCCCGCGCAGCGCGCCGATAATAATTGCTTGCGCGCCGTCAAAACAAAGAATTAAACCAGCGGCTATTAAAAATAAACGGACGACTGAGAAAAATTTCGCATCAGTATTATGGGGCAAGAATAAATGCATAACGGCGTGCGGCGCCCAAATTAACACGCAGGCTATCAGAGCTGAGATGATCAATCCAGTCGTAATCCCTATATAAATGAAACGTATAGCTCGCGGCAAATTTTTCGCGCTATAAGCATGCCCGACTTCCAGAGCAGTGACGATTGAAATGGCCAGCGGTAAATTGAAGGCAGTGGACGCGCATTGTAAAGCAATTTGAAAAGCCGCCAATGGAATTATCCCAAAATAACCCGCCATCAGCGCCGCGGCTAAAAATGTAATCATATCTAATACCATAATAATTCCGGCGGGCGCACCGGTTATCCACAGAGACTTGAGTTTTTGCCAATCCGGTTTGCACCAATGCCACGCAATATATTTTTTTAAAATAGCTTGATGATGACAATACAATAACAAAGCAACGAACATAAACCAGCAGACGCCGGCGGAGGCATAACCAATGCCGGCGATGCCTAAAGCCGGGAAACCATATTTACCATAAATCAGTACATAATTTCCTGCAAAAGTGAGCGGGATAGACATAAAACACACCACCATTACCGCGCGGGCTAGCGCGAAAGCAGCGATAAATTCGCGTAACACATAAAACAGCATAAACCCTGGGATACCCCAGGTGAGCCCTTGTAATAAACGCTCTGCGCTAGCGACTACCACCGGATTTTGGCCCAAGGCCACCAAATAATAAGGCGCCTGCCAAGCGAGTAACATGGCAGGGACTGACATTGCCAAAGCCAAATAGATAGCTTGATACAAAAAAGATTGAATCTCATGCTCTTGGCCTGCGCCGCGTGCATGAACGATAGAAACACCTACAGTGCTTAACACTCCCCGGCAAAAAACTAAAATGGTAATAAAAATATTAGTTGCCAGCGCACCTGCCGCCAGTCCGGTGGGCCCGATCCAACCCATCATCAGCGTATCGATAAATTGCATTCCTTTCTGAGCTAAAAAGGCCGCAGCTAAAGGTAGGCAGAGTTTAATAAATCGTTGTATTTCTTTGATGGGTACTGTCATAGCGGAGGTATAATAGTGTCAACAGTACATTCACAGCCGCCATGCGCAAGTTGAATAGCAATAGTGTCTCCAGGATTAAGTTGTGCAGCGCTGGAAATAATATCCTGCGATTGTTTATCGCGTACGATGGCGTAACCGCGATCTAAAGTTTTTAATGGACTCAGGGTATTTAATGCCTGCGCGGCTTGATTAAGCGCTGCCTCACGGCGTTGCAGCGAATTGCGCAAAGCTAAGAGTAAGCGATGTTCGATTAAATCAAGATGTTGAGTTTGATCTTGCAAACGCTGACCAGGATGACGTAACCGTTTGCTGATATGGAGCAAATTCGCTTGATATTGTTGTAACCGCGAAGTCAGTAAATGTTGAATGCGCTTTTGTAAATGCCCGAGTTTTTGTAGCCATTCTTGGCAATCTGGACTGACGCATTCCGCTGCGGCGGATGGCGTAGGCGCGCGCACGTCTGCTACAAAATCCGCGATGGTAAAATCAACCTCATGGCCAATGCCGGTAATAATTGGAATTTCGCTGGCATAGATTGCTCGCGCCACAATTTCCTCATTAAATGGCCATAAATCTTCAAGCGAACCACCACCGCGGGCTAAAATAATCACATCACATTCGCGGCGTTGGTTAGCAATCTGTAAAGCATTGACGATTTTTCGCGCCGCTTGTTCTCCCTGCACGAGAGTAGGATAAATGATCACCGGAATAGCCGGAAAGCGTCTTTTTAAAACGTTTAAAATATCATGGACAGCCGCGCCTTGAGCAGAAGTAATGACTCCGATGCAATGAGGTAAAGAGGGTAACGATTTTTTATTAGCGGCGGCGAACAGTCCCTCGGTTTGCAAACGTAATTTTAAAGCTTCGAATTTTTTTTGCAGTAATCCATCACCGCTCATTTCAATTTGCTGAATAATCAATTGAAAATCACCACGCGCTTCATATAAGCTAATCTGTGCCAGAGCGATTATTTGTAAACCATTTTTTAAGTTGAAGTTTAAGCGTCTGCCATTCATGCGGAATAACGCGCAGCGCACCTGCGCCTGGCTATCTTTTAACGAAAAGTAACTATGTCCCGAACTGGCCTGAGTTAAATTAGAAATTTCCCCACTTATCCATAATTGTCCCAGCGAGCCCTCCAGCAATTGCCTGGCCAATCCATTGAGTTCGGTGACACTAAAAATGTGTTTTTCAGTCATGTTTTTCATATATAATCCTAAGCGCAACACCAAATTTAACATGGAGTGTTAGCATGGCTATCATCAGTCTAACTTATTATGGATCTTTTTTGAAGAATCTCCCCATTTAAGATTTTGTTAATAATCATATTCTATGATTACGAACAAATTCGATAATTATAGAAAGACTAATCTAGATGAACAAAGACGGCAATCGACTCAAAGAACCTTTACTTTTAAGTGCTTATTCTACTCCTACTTATTCTTCTACCTCCTCCCAAGAGACATTAGAACGAGTTCAAATGGCAAAAGCCTTCTCCCAGCAACTGATTGATATCATAGAGCAACAAGATTTCAAGTTGGCTCGGGCAGGAAAAGCTATCAAAACCCAACAAGGCGCGATGAAAACCGTTACGCCAGAGATCGCTAAGATTTATCAGGCGGCAACCGGGTTTTTAGAGGCCGACTTTTCTTCTATCACCAAGGAGGACGAGCTGTTGCAGTCTTTTTTTGAGTTTCTACAAAGCAGCATTCAAGATTTAACTGGTAAAACAGCAGTGGATGATGGTATCTTCTCCAAACGATCAGCAGAGACCGCATTGGTCCATCGCTTGATCTTATCAACATGTGATGCTCAAATAAATTCACGATCATTCAGAGATGAGAAACCTTTTCAACCCTCGAGTAAAAAAAAGCTAACTGAAAATTTCGAACTATGGGAAACACTTATTTTGGGGGATGAAGCTCAAAAACGAGAAGCAGTTGCATATTTATTTGCTGCTGCCCAACAAAGACATAGACGAGCCACATATTTTTATGCCCTTTGTCTTGATCAAGGTTTTTTCGTGGAACGCGATCAAGCTAAAGCTATAGAATGGCTTGAAACAGCTTCAGAAAGTGACTATAGTTTCGGCGCCTCAGGATTGCTCGGCCAATACTACCTTTACGGGATTGGAGTTGAAAAAGATCGGCAAAAAGCAATTAGATTGTTTTATAAAGCAGCTGAGGATGATAATCCCTGTGGACTCTTTCAAATGAGCTTGCTCCCAGAGCAAAAAATAAAAGAACTTTCCCATCCTAAAAGCAGAAACGTTATGTACTACACTAAGGCTAGTATGCTAGAGACAGCAGCTAGGCTAAAGAATCTAGAGGCTCAAGCTTATGTATTTAGCCAGAGAGTAATAAATAATCAAACTGAGCTAAAAGCAGCAGACATACGTTCGAAACTGTTGGAATTTGCAAAGAAGGGCTCAATAGTGGCCATTCAAACCCTAATTTCTCTATCGAAGTCCCGAAAAGACTTAAAACTCACCTCAGAAGCTCAGTTAGCAGGTTTAATAGCGTTAGAATCCAAACCTATCTTACCTTGGAGTAATGCCCCTAAACTTGCAGAACTATATCTTGAAGCACAACCCGAACCGCATCCCTATGCAGCGGAATTAGACGCCATATTCCCGGATTTAGCTCAAAAAAATAGGAAGCCCACAATATCAGCTGATAGTAAAATAAGCCTACCTGCTTTCGAGAGTAAGTCCGAACAGGATAGTGATCCATATAAAAAATTGCGCGCGCTGCAAAATTTTTTTAAGGAATTAATCCTTACTTTCCCCCCTCGTTTAGAGGTATTACCCGAAGCAGAAAGAACGCAAGAAAAGTATACAGGCCTAGAATTTTATAAAGTTGAATTTATCAATCTAGCTAAACAGGGAGTACCAGAGGCCATTACTACACTTGTTAAATATTGCAGAAGATTTGATATAGAGACAGATATGGCTGAATCCTTATCAGCATTGTCAGTAACCATGCAAGGGAACCGTCGCCAATCTGAACCAAGTCTCTTTCCCTCAACTCGATCAACTGCTAAAGAGGATTACTCCAGTCAGATTGATGCGATAATGAGTAGGCAAAAGACAGCTAGCTCTAGCTTCAGTAGCTAGTATTATCTTGTTAAAGACAGCGGCATCGCGCATCCCCCGCAGCCAAGGGGGCCGCGCCTTGACACAGTTTTATGGATAAATTATTTTTTCAGTTTGGTCAATTTTTGCTAATATGCTTTTTGCTTCTACTTCGTTAGCTACTCGAGGTGTGGAGTTATTTTCAATTATAATAGGAACAAGTTCAATGCTTTGGAGTTTTGCAGATTCATTGGAGACTCCTGTCGCTAACTTAATTTTCAACACCAAGCCTTCTGTAGTTTCCTGGCTGAATCCCTGGTCGAAAATATAGTTGCCTAAGGAATAGAAAATATATTTTCCCTGATACTTTTCAATAGTCTGAACCCAATGAGGGTGTGCGCCAATCACTATGTCCGCACCGTTTTCTATTGCACTATGCGCAAAAGCAATTTGGCTGGAGTTGGGGCTGCGCGTATATTGGTTGCCAGCATGCATTGAAACAACTGTAAAATTACATTCAGATTTAGCCTTTACCAGAGATGATTTCAAATTATCAATATCTTCAATTCGGGCTACATAATTATTTTTTACTTTGCCACCGTCGTTAATGCTAGAATATGAAGCGCCCACAAAACAAATTTTTATTCCTTGAGTTGCAATGATGGCAGGTTGCCAAGCATCCTGAAGAGTGGGGCCAGTTCCCATATGTTTGATATTATTGCTATCAAGATAACTGAATGTGTACAAAAGCCCATTCAGACCTTGGTCAAATGTATGGTTGTTAGCTAGATTCAGAATTTTAAAATTATATTTTATTAAACCTTGGATATTTTCACGAGGAGCGGAAAGAATCAATGTATGATCTTCCGTTATGCCTCCACCTGAATCATTGGCGATGACATTAGAGAATCCCCCCTCTCTTTTATAGTTTTTCGGTGGGGGAAATGTACATTCTAAATTGCCGAAATTGAAATCACTAGATTTTAATAACTGATCCATCGTTGGAAAGGGAAGCAGTGGATTATTCATTTCTTTGATTTTTGCTGCTACAAGACGCGACAACATAATGTCCCCCGTAGCCAAAAAAACAACTTCCGCTGCCTGAACAGAGAAAGGCCCCAAAAGCAAAGCACCTACAATCAAAAATTTTACCATCTGAATAGTCCTTTTATTTGTATTTTAAATGCTTTCTTGACTGATGCGGCTATATTATCCTGGATTGTACTAATTTTAGACTATTAATAGGTGATTGGTGACGGTCTTGCCAATTTAACAATTCTAGAATGTTAAATTGGCAAGCCTGGCACGGGCTATGTATTATTCATTCAGAAAAGCCGTCCGAAACCGGCCGACTGGTGAGTATTTAGGTTTAATTCAAGCCTTAGATAAGTTAATGTAATTCGAGTCCATTTTCTTTTCTGGTATCAAAGATTGTGGATTTAACAGGATTTTTATGTTCTAGACGCTCATTTATTTTTCCTTGAATTGCATTTTGGAATGAAGAGTCAAATAAATCGGTGTTATTGGAAAAAATACCCACAATTAAATTAAATTGATCCCGATACCTACCTTTTGTAACCGGACCATATGTTAGCAATTTATCTTTAACGTTTTCAATTAAATCTTTGGAATTAATTTTGTGTTCCAGAGCTGTTTCAATTAACTTTTTAAATGCTTTCTCCAAATTTTGGGCGTTGCTAATATCCTCTGGATGAGGACCATACCCGAGAACTCTGATTTTTAATTTTCCTATTCCTTTAATATACGTATCGATTTTTTCATTTGATTGTTTTAAGTTCTCCACTATTTCCTGTTTTATGCTAGTTTCTGATTTTTTGAGAGTTTTTGGTTCTTTTATTGCTTTCATTTTTTTACCTACTTCTTTAAAAACGGTTAAAATATTAATTATATATAGAGATTACATGTAAATTATTAAGGAAATCTGAAAACAGATATTAGACGGAAAATCTGAGTTGACTCATAAAAAACCTAACGCGAAGGCCAAAGGAAGGAAATTAGATCAATTGGCACAGCCGGAATGGAAATGGCGTCGAAGAGCAGTAAAAATGCCTGATGGGACCACTTTATCGATGCCGGATACTGACTCAGCCAAAATATTCGCGGAGGCCTTGCTGCCAGGGTAATACGGTTACATTGTCGATTTTTTTAGAGTATTTTTCGTTGCAAAGAACGATAGCTTCTGCATCTGGCAGATCCTGACGTAGCGTAGTAAACGTGCGGATATCTTCTGGGCCGACGTTGGTGGCGCTTTTGATTTCAATACATAATAACGGCTGTCCCGGACGCTCAACAACTAAATCAATTTCCGCATCGTTAATTGTGCGTAAATAAGAAAAACGGTATTCACGACGAGAATATTCGTTTAAGCGCATGCATTCCAGAATAATGAAATGCTCAAACGCATTTCCGTAGCCATTGGTTTGCGCCACTAGGGGCACGCTCGTCAAACGCGATAATGCTCTCACCACACCAGGATCAAAGAAATAAAATTTGGGTTTATTACTCAGTCTTTTGCGAAAAGAATGGTGAAATGGCTCCAGGAAAAATCCAATTAAAGTATCTTCTAAAATGGAAAAATATGAACTAATTGTTTTATCAGTGACGCCGACATCACGCGCAATATTACTAAAATTGATTATTTTACCATTGCCTTGCGCGGCGACCTCCAGAAAGCGTCGAAATGGGTCTAACCCGCGGATTAAGTGTTCGCCCCAAATTTCTTCTTTCAAATAAGTATGAGCGTAAGCATGCAGGAACTCTTGTTTTTCCTCATCATTTTGAAAGGTAAATATCTCTGGTAAAGTTCCCCATCGCAGTGCGGCGTCTAAATTGAATGCCGAGCCCAGTTCAATAGAAGTAAATGGGAACAAGTGATAAACAAAGGCTCTGCCAGCTAATAAATTAGCCCCCCCATGTTTGAGTTTACGAGCGCTTGATCCGGTCATGATAAAATATAGATGGGTTTTTCTCATGAGCTGTTGGACAATGTCCAGCAGACGTGGCACTTTTTGAATCTCATCAATGATGACGTGAGTTATTGTCGAAGGCAATGCGGTTGTGATCTGGAATAACTCATTGGGATTGCGGGCAAAACGATCTTCTTCGGCGCTATCCAGCAAATCAAAGGTGATGCTAGACTCTGCTGGGTAGGTTTGTTCAAGTAATGTACTCTTACCGGTATTGCGGGGGCCAAAAAAGGAAAAAATGATGTTTTTTAGGCAAT
Organism: uncultured Pseudomonadota bacterium; assembly: GCA_963697455.1. Taxonomy (GTDB): domain Bacteria; phylum Pseudomonadota; class Gammaproteobacteria; order Coxiellales; family Coxiellaceae; genus JAFEDN01. The sequence continues at coordinate 79,237 of CAVOOI010000035.1, forward strand.
TCCAGGAGACGTTTCGTCAAAGCCATGTGGATACTCCGAAAATGTCAGTATTTCTCGGAGTATACTCCGAAAATTGCCAGATTTCCACTATGGCGACGTACTTTTCTATACCATACTCCGAAAATGTCAGTATTTTTCGGAGTATGCTACCGAAAATATCATTTGAGCGGTTTGAGAATGATTGGGATTTTTGTTAAAATATGCATTAAAATTCAGGAAAGAGAGTATGACCTTGTTAATTAGCGCTCAGTCTGTTAGTAAATCCTACGGTGTAGAACCGTTATTTACGGATATTTCTTTTGGTGTTTATGAAGGTGATCGATTGGGGTTAATCGGCCCGAATGGCAGTGGTAAATCCACGCTATTAAAAATTCTGATGGATGTGGAAGCCCCGGATAGCGGTAAAATAGTGAAAAATCGCCGCGAACATCTGGTTTATTTGCCGCAGGCGGATTCTTTCAAAGCGCATGATACTATTCAAACCATACTGTTTGGCGACTCAGCTCATCACCTCAGCGAAGCGGAATGTCATCGCCTAATTTGGGAGGTGAGCGGCGAACCCATTTTTAGTGATCTTCAGCTAACCGCCGGGACGCTTTCTGGCGGCTGGCGAAAGCGGCTGGCAGTTGTCCAGACTTTATTGCAAAAACCTGATTTATTGCTCATGGATGAACCTACCAATCACTTGGATTTAGAGGGCATTTTATGGTTGGAAGAGGTATTGAAAAGAGCCACTTTTGCGTTTGTGCTAGTGAGCCATGACCGTTATTTTTTAGAAAACACCGTCAATGCAATCATGGAATTAAATCGCGCCTATCTACAAGGTTATTTAAAATGTGAAGGTAATTATAGCGATTTTATCCAGCAACGCGATGAAGTGATTGCTGGGCAAATGCAACGCGAGCAAACCCTAGCAAATAAGATGCGCCGTGAACAAGAGTGGTTGCAAAGAGGACCGAAAGCGCGGACTACCAAAGCTCAGTATCGGATTGATAACGCCGAAAAATTACGCGAAGATTTGCGGAAAGTGACGGTCAGTAATGCGCAGCAACGAACCGCCGGTATCGATTTTGATGCCACTGGACGCAAAACTAAAATCCTGTTAGAAGCACACCATGTCAAAATGTCCCGAGGTAATAAGTTGCTGTTCGCTAATTTGGATTTAAAACTTTCACCTGGTTTTTGTCTGGGATTAATGGGGAGAAATGGCAGCGGGAAAAGCACCCTATTAAATCTTTTAAAAGGTGATTTAACGCCGGACTCAGGTTCGATGGAACGTGCGAGTAATCTGCGCATCGTTACTTTTGGTCAAAAGCGCGAACAACTCAATCAAAATCAAACGTTATGGCGAGCGTTGGCTCCTGACAGCGATAGTGTCGTATATAAAGGTGAAATCATTCATGTCGCCGCATGGGCAAAACGTTTTCTGTTTCCGCAAGATCAATTACATCAAGCCGTTTCTCGTCTTTCCGGCGGAGAACAGGCGCGAGTGTTGATTGCTAATCTAATGCTAAAACCCGCGGATATTTTGCTATTAGACGAACCCACCAATGATTTAGATATTCCAACTTTAGAAGTGCTGGAAGAAGCTTTAAGTGAATTTTCTGGGGCAATTGTGTTAATCACTCATGACCGGTATTTATTAGATCGTCTCAGTGACCAATTATTATATTTGGACGGTCAAGGTAAAGTTGAATTTTTCGCTGATTATGCGCAGTGGCGTCAAGCGCTACAAGCGCCAACACTTGCGGCGAAGTCTATTGATAAACCAACCCAGGATCAAAAGAAAAAAATCACTTATGAAGAGCAGAAAGAACTGAGCCGTTTGCCGAGTAAAATTCAAAAAGCTGAAACTGAACTAGAATTTTTGCAAGCTCAATTAGCGGACCCTGCCGTGATGAATGACCGGCAGCGCTTAACGCAATTAAGCAAACAAATAGAAACCGCCAAAGTTAAAGTAGAGCAGCTCTATATTCGTTGGCAGAAATTAGAAGGATAAAATACCAATATAAGGTTACTCTAGGATGCCGCTATGTCATTATCGCAAAGGTGCATCGGCGTTAACTTAAGGATTTTTCCCTGATTTCCCCCTTTGAAAAAGGGGGATTAAGGGGGATTTTTTTAAATAAATCCCTCCTATTCCTCCCTTTTTCAAAGGGAGGAATAGGACGACAATCCTAAAGTTAACGCCTTTGCACAAAGGCAGGAATCTAGGCTCTTCTCTGGCATATTGGTAGAATTGCCTTCATAAACAAGGAATGTGAAATGAAATTACGGTCTATCTTTTGGATTTTAGCGATCTGGTTGATTGCACCAGTGGCATTGTCAGCACCTCCGGCTGCGGTCATGTTAAAAATAAACGGCGCTATTGGCCCTGCCACGCAAGATTTTATTCATCGCGGTTTGACCCAGGCAGTAACAGAAAAGGCTCCCGTCATTATTCTGCAAATAGATACTCCCGGTGGTTTAAGTGATTCTATGCGCAGAATTATCCAAGATATTCTGGCATCGCCAATTCCGGTGTTGGGATATGTTGCGCCCAGTGGAGCGCGTGCCGCCAGTGCGGGAACTTACATTTTATATGCTAGTCATATTGCCGCCATGGCTCCCGGCACTAATTTAGGAGCGGCCAGCCCGGTCAGTATGGGCATGCCGAGTAGTGAAAGTAAAAGCCAGTCCACGGAAGAATTAAAAACCATGCATGATGCGCAGGCTTATATTCGCAGCTTAGCCGAATTGCGTCATCGGAACGCTGCTTGGGCAGAGTTGGCGGTCAGTAAAGCCGCCAGCTTGAGCGCGGAACAAGCATTACAGCAAAAGGTGATCGACATAATAGCGGTCAGTCCTACCGATTTGTTATCCCGAGCCGATGGCAAAATGGTTCTGTTAGGGGGCCAAATGCAACCCATCCACAGCCAAGGACTGGAAATACACACGCTGCCCTCCGATTGGCGGACTCGATTTTTAGCGACGATTACTAATCCCAGTGTGGCATACATATTATTAATCATTGGCGTCTATGGCTTATTCTTTGAATTCATGAGCCCAGGCTTCATCATGCCCGGCGTCGTTGGTGTCATTGCATTATTGATGGCATTATATGCTTTTCAGTTACTGCCAATTGATTATGCCGGTTTAGCGTTAATGATTGCCGGTTTAGGATTTATAATCGCAGAGATTTTTTTCCCTACTTTTGGCGCTTTAGGAATTGGTGGCGCGATTGCGTTCGCAGCGGGTTCTATCATGCTGATGAAACCCGCCGCGGCAGGTTTTAAGCTACCTATTTCGTTAATCGTTACGGTAACATCGGTATCGGTGTTATTTTTTTTAGGTATTATGGGAGTGGCTATTCGCTCTCGCCGCCGCCCTATCGTGACTGGTCGTGAAGGCATGATTGGTCAAATTGGCGAAGTGGCCATCGATCAAGGTGACGTTTGGATTCACGTTGCTGGAGAACGCTGGCGGATGGAGGGCGATCAACATTTACAGCATGGGCAGCGAGTTAAAGTCATCGGTGTTCGAGGACTTAAACTATTGGTTAAACCCGTATCATCATCTAAGGAGAGTTGAAATATGAATATGACGCATGTTTTTTTATATGTGGTTATTGCGCTAGTAGTGATTATTTTATTTATGGCGATCAATGTACTGAGAGAATATGAGCGCGGCGTAATTTTTATGCTAGGCCGGTTTTGGAAAGTAAAAGGGCCGGGATTAATTATAGTTATCCCGATCGTTCAGCAAATGGTGCGCGTACAATTACGCACGGTGGTCATGGACGTTGCCACCCAAGATGTTATTTCTCGCGATAATGTTTCAGTGCGGGTTAACGCCGTCATTTATTTTCGCGTCGTCGATCCAGAAAAATGCATTATTCAGGTAGAAGATTTTTATGAAGCCACCAGCCAACTGGCGCAAACTACTTTGCGATCAGTGTTGGGTCAACATGAATTAGACCAAATGTTGGCAGAACGTGAAATGTTGAACAACAGCATTCAATCTATTTTAGACAAGTCTACCGACGCTTGGGGAATCAAAGTAACCGCCGTTGAAATCAAGCGTGTAGACTTGGATGAAAGCATGATCCGCGCCATCGGCCGGCAAGCCGAGGCTGAACGCGAACGGCGCGCCAAGGTAATCCATGCGGAAGGCGAATTACAGGCATCTACGAAGTTACTAGAAGCCGCGATGGTATTGTCTCAGCAGCCACAAGCGATTCAGTTACGCTATTTGCAAACTTTAGTTGATATTGCCGGAGAAAAAAGTTCAACCATCGTTTTCCCGTTGCCGATTGATTTACTAGGAATATTAACCTCAAAGTTAAAACAATAAAAATTATATTTTATATTAATTGTAACCATTTGATAAAATAAGTTTTATTTCGGCAGTTAAAATGTATCGAAATTTACCTTTTTTGCTATTTAATTGATCTTTTGAATGTAGTATACTTATCTTATGGCTATTAAAACATCTACCTTTGGTGGGGTCAGTTTAACTGGCGATGCCGCGAAAGCGTTTAAAAAGCAATTTCTTACTCCGAAGGCAAAACCAAACCCTTTGGCGCAATCTTCCTTGGAAAAGGGAAGATTGATGCTGCGAGAACTTCGCGAAAATGGTTATATAATAGCTAATCCCAAGAAAAAAATGGATTAAGAGCTTTGGAATGTCTTTAACAAACCTTTATATCAGAGAATTGCAGCAGGCGGATAAATCAAACAGCCTATCATTAGGCAAGCAAGAATATACACCCCTTAAAACATTTTTAAAGAAAGCTGCTTTAGAGTTTCATCTCGATAACGTCGCTAAAACTTATGTACTTGTAGATAAGGGAGCGCCGCCTCGAATTTGGGGCTATGCAACGTTGATGTGTAGCGAAATTACCCTTAATGGCTTAAAGCGTCTAGGCGAAAGTAGAAATTATAAACATTATGATACTTTTCCAGCAATAAAATTGGCGAGGCTAGCGGTTGATAAATCATTACAAGGTCAAGGATATGGAGCATTGCTAGTTAATGCCGCAATAGCGATTGCTAAGGATTACATTATGCCCAATGTGGGATGCAGGTTTTTTATGGTGGATTCAAAACGTGATGCAATTAACTTTTATGAAAGAGTGGGATTTACACTTTTGGATGCTCAAGAAAATCAAGAAAATCAAAATCCTTTGATGTTTCTGGATTTACATAAAATTAGTTAGGCTCGCGCTTTATTCGTAGACATTGCTGCTAAGATAACCGTGCCAGGGTCCCTGCGTATTTTCTGAGCTCACGAATAGCTGCTCCTTTGCGCGCGATAGGAGTTCACAAAGAATTGTCGGTTAGATAATACGAGAAGTTGACATATATGACAACTTCTCGTATTAGGCCCCGGTGAGTGATAGACCCGCTATTACTTGACGGTTTTTTTAAACAGATGCCATTGCGTGAACATTCACGAATAATAGTTAGAGAATTCGGTCAATAAGGCGTGTTGATCTGGAGATAAGCTGGAATTTTTTAAGGTCACTAATTCTGCCAGAGCTTTTGGAATAGTAAGTTTATATTGTCCCCGATAGTCAATGGGGGGGCCTTCCGAGCTATGGGTAGCTTTCAAAGTATAGTCCTTGAATAGATCTTGTTCTGCAACGGTTAAATGATTTAAAAAATGTCTTCCCATAATCCGCAGGGCTTGCTCTCGATGAATTGGGTTGGGGAATTGTGCGGCAACCTGCATTTTTTTAGCAGCCGGTGCTTGATGGAATTTTTGCAGCAATATTTTCTCCGCATCATTGGAAAAGCCAATCTCATACAGGGCGGCGTCTGCGTCAATGTTCAAAACTTTTGGATAAGTGTATTGACGATGATAAGCACCGATAGTCATTAGTTTTTCAGGATTTTCGCGAAGCCAAATTTTGTTTTTTTCACTTAAATGTTGCCGGTCTGGAGATAATTTGGTGAGATAGCGCGGTTTCATCGGCAATAATAATTCACTTTCCGCAGGTTTTTTACGAATCACATAATTCTGCGCAGTGATATCTTCACAGTCTAAACGTAACCAGAGATTTTGATTTTTATAGTGATCATGTTGGCCCAAGTGCAATACCGGCGCTAAATAATTACATTTTGCGCCAAATTTACCATCCACTAATAAGGCTTCTCTGTAGGGTTGCTGGTTAATTGTGAAAGCAGTATTCAACTGTGCGCTACGGCTTAAGTCAGTTTCTTTATTGAAATAACCAATGAGATAGTCCCACATCTCCCGTTTTTGAATAAACTTCTTTGCTAGAGCCAATGTAGCGGTCACATCCACCATGGCTGTGTGCGCTTGCCCTTGCGCTAACTGATTTGCTTCGCTTAACTTTTCTAATTTTAAACTGATTTGTTGATTATGCTGTGGCCAATGGGCCAAAGCATCAGGATTAAATAAATAGTACATTACCGTGAGTGGATATAAATCCATTCGTGAACAGGATTGAGCAAATTGATGAGAGTAGGGTGGCAGTAAGTTTCGATAAAATGAAAAACGTAGAAATTCATCGTCAAATCCTAAAGTGTTATAACCTAAGCTGATAGTTCCAGGCGAATTAAGTAGTTTATGGATCTGAATAATAGCTGAATATTCATCTATACCATTTTGACTTTGCTCTATCCCAATCCGATGCGTGATAATGGCGGCTGGCGCGGGAATAACATCGCAATTCAGTTTAACATTCATTTCATAACGTTCTATTTCGTTAAGTTCTAAATCAGTACGGATTGCCGCGAATTGCAATACTTGATCAAAGCAGGGATTTAAGCCGGTGGTTTCGATATCATAGAACAGATAAGTTTTTTTCATTTAAACCCTTGCTAGCAATTTTAAGGAAGCAACATGCGGCAAAAATGGTAAAGTTTTACCGTAAATATTGTGCATTTCGGGCCACTGCGTTGCTGGCACTGCATTATATGGCCAACAGATCTCCAAATAAATTTGACCGTTGCAATAATGAATATCAATCTTTTCAATTTGTTGATATCCAGGCAGGTCTTGCCAGTATTGCTGTAATTGCGCGGTTATTTCTGGACGGGTAGGTAAACTTAAGTTGGGTTGGCTGGTTTCATCATTTTCAGGATCAATATGCACAATCACATCTGCGACTTCAGGAAAAATTTTTAATAATTGCTCATGAACTTTTTCGCCGATATGATGGCCTTCCGAGACGCTGATCAATGGGTTTACCAAGATGTGGGCGTCAATAAATACCTTCCCGCCATGTGAACGAGTGCGTAATTGATGAATTGAAACCACTCCGGGAACAGTTTGGATGCATTTTTTGATCTCTTCGAGCATTGTTTCATCCACGCCGGTGTCAATTAATTCCAACATCCCGCGGAAAAATAGCCTTATTCCCGAGTAAATAATCACTACCCCGATAATGCCGGCACTGATATTGTCCGCATAGGGTATTCCAAAAATATTGGCCGTGGCGCTGATCAGCACTAATGCTGATACCCAAACATCGCTGCGATTATGATACGCGTTAGTAATCAGCAAATTAGAATGGATGATTTTCCCTTTGGTCAAAGTGTAACGGTATAACCACTCTTTTACAGCTATTGAAATCAGGGCGGCTATAATAACCGGAGCGCTATAAATTGTGGCTAATGTTTCTTGTTGAATGTGCTGGTAAGTATTATAGATGATGGATCCGCCCACCATTAATAATATGATGGCGATAACCATGGCGGCTAAGGTTTCAATCCGTTTGTGCCCATAAGGATGATCTTTATCCGGCATTTTGCCGCCCATTTTAGCGGCAATCAGTATCAACGAGTCACCGATCAAATCAGAGAATGAATGAATTCCGTCTGCTAGCAGGGCGTGGGAGTGGGCTAAATATCCAACGATGATTTTTAAAAACCCTAAAGTCACATCCATTGCGGTGTTGACTATCGTCACCCGTTTTGCAGTTTCATACCGTTGTTGTTCTTGGCCAGCCATAGCATTCTCGGAGGAGCAATCGCGCCATAAGTTATTAATTCATAGATAGCATAAATGAATCTATTTGAAATTGCTAAGGTTTGAAATATATAGTACAATATCAGTCCTGTTTAACCATTTTGGACTTTATGTTAAAAATCAGTAAATTAGCTGATTATAGCTTTATTATTTTAAACGATTTGGCTGCTGAACCGGAGCGTTGTTATAGCGCTGCGGTACTGGCTGGCAGAACGGGGATTGCCTTGCCTACCGTCAGCAAGCTGCTGAAATTACTCAATGAGGCTGGATTAATAATATCTAGCCGCGGCGCCAGTGGGGGATACCGTCTGGTTAAAGACCCGCAACAGCTTAGTTTAAGCGAAGTCATTGCTGCAGTAGATGGTGTGCCTGCGATCACGGAATGTTGTCAGGCTGATAATGGTTGTGTTTATGATGCTCGCTGTACTTTGCGCAGCAATTGGCAATATATCAATCGTTTGATGATGGATGTCTTAAATCAATTTACCCTAGCTGATTTAAAGCGCCCTTTGGCGATCAAATTAAAAAGCTGAGATAAAAGACATGGCTGATGATGACCAAGCATATTTAGCAGAAACGGTGAAAAAAAAATATGAGTACGGCTTCGTTACTGATATTGAAGTTGACGAAATTCCACCTGGGTTAAATGAGGCGGTCGATCCGCCTTATTTCTCAGAAAAAAAATGAGCCGGATTTTTTGCTCCAATGGCGCTTGCGCGCGTACCGACATTGGCTTACCCTGTCCCCCCCGCAGTGGCAACATTTGACGATTGCGCCTATTGATTTCCAAAGTATTAGTTATTATTCTGCGCCAAAAATCAAGAAAAATGCACCGAAAAGTTTAGAAGAAGTCGATCCGAAATTATTGGAAACCTATAAAAAATTAGGCATTCCTTTACACGAGCGTGCCGTTTAGCCGGTGTTGCAGTGGATGCGGTGTTTGATAGCGTATCGGTCGCCACCACTTTCAAAGAAAAATTAGCTGAAGCTGGCGTTATATTTTGTTCTTTTTCTGAAGCGGTCAAAAATCATCCTGAACTTAGTACAAAAATATTTAGGCACGGTGGTCTCCTTATCGCGATAATTTTTTTGCGGCGTTAAATGCCGCCGTATTTAGCGATGGCTCTTTTGTTTATATTCCCAAAGGCGTGCGTTGCCCCATGGAATTATCCACTTATTTTCGAATTAATGCCGCCAATACCGGACAATTTGAACGACTTTAATTATTGCAGATGAGGATAGTTATGTGAGTTATTTGGAAGGTTGCACAGCGCCGATGCGCGATGAAAATCAATTGCATGCCGCGGTGGTTGAATTAGTGGCCTTGGATCATGCGCAAATTAAATATTCTACCGTGCAAAACTGGTATCCTGGCGACAAACAAGGCCGCGGTGGTATTTATAATTTTGTGACTAAACGCGGTGCTTGTCGCGGCACAATTCCAAAATTTCTTGGACACAAATTGAAACCGGATCGGCGATTACTTGGAAATATCCCAGCGTGATATTGCAAGGTGATAATTCCGTCGGCGAATTTTATTCGGTGGCATTGACCAATCATCGTCAACAAGCCGATACCGGCACCAAAATGATTCATATCGGTAAAAATACCCCCAGCACGATTATTGCCAAAGGCATTTCCGCCGGCCATGGTCAAAATACTTATCGTGGTTTGGTGCGCGTGGCGCCCACGGCAGATCGCGCGCAATTATACTCAATGTGATTCGTTATTGATCGGCGATTTATGCGGTGCGCACACTTTTCCCTATATTGAAGTAAAAAATTCAACCGCGCAGGTGGCGCATGAAGCTTCGACTTCGCAAATTGGTGAAGATCAATTATTTTATTGCCGTCAACGCGGAATTAGCTGCCGAAGATGCGGTGTCAATGATCGTCAATGGTTTTTGTAAAGAAGTATTTAAAGAATTGCCGATGGAATTTGCGGTTGAAGCGCAAAAATTAATGGCGGTGAGTCTTGAGAAGGAAGTATGGGGTTAGTCATATAAAAAATTATAGTATAGAGGATTTATACATGCTATCGATTCAAAATTTACATGCTGCTATGAATGGTGTACAAATATTAAAAGGGATTAATTTCCAAGTTAATCCTGGTGAAGTACATGCCATCATGGGCCCAAATGGTCGGGAAAAAGCACACTGGCGAATGTGTTAGCGGGTCGCGAAGAGTATACCGTCACTCAAGGTGACGTCCAATTTTTAGGTCGAATCTTTGTTGCCGCTTAACTCCTGAAGCAGCGCGCCGCTGCGGGCTTATTTCTGGCGTTTCAATATCCCGTAGAAATTCCGGGTGTCAACAATCTTATATTTTTTAAAAACCGCATTCAACAGTTTACGCAAACAACGTGGCCAATCTGCTGTTAGATGCGTTTGATTTTATAAACTAGTCAAAGAAAAAATGGCGTTATTGAATATGGACGAAAAATTTTTACATCGTTCAGTCAATGAAGGCTTTTCCGGCGGCGAAAAAAAACGTAACGAAATACTCCAAATGCTGATGCTTGAACCTAAATTAGCCATTTTAGATGAAACAGATTCCGGTCTTGGATATTGACGCCTTACAAGTTGTGGCAAAAGGAGTAAACAGTTTGCGCGATTCAGAACGAGCGATTATTGTCGTCACTCATTATCAACGCTTATTGCGCTATATTGAACCTGATTACGTTCACGTGTTAGCAAAGGGTCAGATTATAAAATCCGGTGATAAACATTTGGCATTAGCTTTAGAAGAGCAGGGATACCAAGAATTATTAGCCGAAGGCAGCAGTCGATGACTTGGTCTGATTCCGCATTACGTTTAGCTCAGGCTGGAATTTCTGCAACCCAGGTGACTGCAAGCATGGCGGATTAAACAATTGCAAGAATTTTTGCAACGCGATTTTCCGCAGCGCAGTGATGAGAACTGGAAGTATACCTCGATAGCGCCTCTACTTGAACAAACCTTTTCATTATCCGCACCCTCCGTCTCTGCAATGAACGTAGAAAATATAACTGCTTATCATATCGGCGATTGTTACCGCATAGTTTTTATTAATGGCGAATTTAGTCCACAGCATTCATTGTTAGACAATCTGCCGGAAAAAATAATCCTGACTCATTCTAGTAAAGCAATGATCGACTGTAACGACTTGTTTCAGCAAGTCAATCTTTCGGCGCAGTTACCTGGGTTATCACAATTCCATTGGTTGAATGGCGCTTTAAGCGGTGACGGTTTATTTCTATTTATCCCGGACAACGTGGAACTAACCAAGCCGATTCATCTATTATATTTGACGCTAAACGAAAATACTTCGGCGGCGGTTATGCGCCATCCTCGGCATCATATCCAGTTGGGAGTCAATAGCCGAGTCTCATTGTTAGAGGAATATGTTGGTTTGGGCGCCACGAATTATTTCAATAATGTGATGACGAAAGTGTCGGCTGGCCGGAATGCGCAGTTAAATTACTACAAATTACAACGTGAAAGCACGGCGGCCTTTCATATTGCCAATACTCAGATCGAGCAAGCACAAGATAGCCAAGTCCGCGCTTTTCATATTGCATTGGGCGGACGGCTTAATCGCGAGGATGTGAATTTCTCTTTGCAGCAAACTGGCGCAGCTTGTGAATTGTCCGGTTTTTATTATCCGCAGGCCCAGCAGCATATTGATTTCCATACTCGTATCGACCATCAATCTGCGCAGACTCACAGTAAGCAATATTACAAGGGCATGATTGCTGCACAAGGTTACGCGGTATTCAATGGTAAGGTGAATGTTCATCCGCAAGCTCAGCGGATTACCGCCGAGCAAACCAATCACAATTTACTATTAGATGAATCAGCCGAAGTCAATACCAAACCGGAATTAGCGGTATTCGCTGATAATGTTCGTTGCTCACACGGGGCCACGGTAGGAAATTTGGATCCAAACGCACTATTTTATCTGCGTAGCCGTGGGATTCCAGAAAAATTGGCCCGCCGTTTATTAATGCATGGTTTTGTCAACGAAATATTAGACCGCTTGCCTGACCCATTGATTGTTAATTATGTAAAGAATCAGGTTATCTCGGGGGAAAGTTGATATATGTATACTGAAAATTTTCCAATTTTACAGCAAAAAATTGCTGGGAAACCATTAATTTATTTAGATACCGCGGCCAGTGCGCAAAAACCTAAACAGGTGTTGGACGCTATTAAGCATTATTATCAACATGATCATGCCAATGTGCATCGTGGCGTCCACACGCTCAGCGAACGCGCTACCGCCGCTTATGAGCGCGCACGCCAAAGATTACAAAAGTTTATTAATGCTGCATACGATTATGAAATTATTTTTACCCGCGGCGCGACAGAGTCAATTAACTTGGTAGCCAGCAGTTTTAGCCGGTTGATGATTGGTGCGGGTGATGAAATTATAATTTCAGCTCTGGAGCATCACGCTAACATTATTCCATGGCAGGTGGTATGCGAACAAACCGGCGCCCAACTTCGGGTCATACCTTTACAAGATGACGGCAGTTTAGATTTGCAGACGTACCGGCAATTATTGAATGAAAAAACCAGATTAGTAGCCGTTGCTCACGTTTCCCACGTTCTGGGTACGCTCAATCCTATCAAAGAAATGATTGCAATCGCTCATCAGCACCAAATTCCAGTACTGATCGATGGCGCGCAAGCGGCTGCGCATTTTATGATTGACATGCAGGATTTAGACTGTGATTTTTATACTTTTTCCGGCCACAAAATGTATGGCCCTACCGGGATTGGGGTTTTGTATGCTAAATCGGTATGGCTAAATAAAATGCCCCCATACCAAACCGGTGGCGGCATGATCAAGCGCGTCAGCTTTCAAAAAACCGAGTATGCGGATTTGCCGGGGAAATTTGAAGCGGGTACGCCGCATATTGCAGGGGCAGTCGGTTTAAGCGCGGCGGCTGATTTTGTCGAGCAAATAGGTTTTGCTGAAATTACCCGCCATGAAACAAATATCACTCAGTATGCGTTACAAATGCTGCGCCAAATTCCAGGTGTGCGCTTAATGCCCGCGCCGGCGCCGCAAACGGGAGTGATCTCTTTCGTTATGGCGCAAGCTCATCCGCATGATATTGCGACGATTTTAAATAGCGACGGTATTGCAGTGCGTGCGGGGCATCATTGCGCAATGCCGCTGATGGAGCATTTACAAGTGCCAGCAACCATTAGAGTTTCAGTAGGCATATATAATAATTTGGAAGACATTGACTGCTTAGCGGAATCATTGAAAAAAGTAATTAAACTTTTTTCGAAATGAATTTGCTTTAATGTTTGTAGCTATGACGAACATCGTTAATATTTCCCGCCGCCGCCAAGCCCGTTGCGGACAGGACCCGGCATGCGATCTTTCCGCAACGTCTTGGCGACTCCTAAAAATATGGCGGAGGTTGGGTAAATATATTGGGTAAATGTAACAGTATTAGGTGATTAGAATGTCTGATTTGCGGGAATTGTATCAAGATTTAATTATTGACCATAGTCGGTCGCCCAGAAATTTTGGTAAGTTGGAGGCGGCGGATTTTAGTCATGAAGGATTCAATCCGTTGTGTGGCGATAAGATTACGATTTATTTGCGTCAAGCGGAAGGTAGAGTGCAGCAAGTGCAATTTGAGGGTTGCGGATGTGCCATTTCATTGGCCTCGGCTTCGATGATGACTGAGGCTTTAACAGGGAAAAATAAGGCTGAAATTGAGAGTTTATTTGCGAATTTCCACACTTTAGTAACTACGGGAACTGTGCTGGATCCGGATGGTCAATTAGAAAAATTAAGCGCGTTGGCGGGGGTTTCTGAATTCCCTATGCGAGTAAAATGCGCGACCCTGGCGTGGCACACTGCTTTAGCCGCGCTGAATGTTAAAACACTGGAGAAAAAAATATGAGCGAAGTTATGGTACGTTTTACTGATAAAGCTGTTGAGCATATCAACAAATCATTAATCCGTTTTCCAAACGGCGGGTTTCGAATATCGATTAAAAAAACCGGTTGTTCTGGGTATAAATATGTTCCCGAAGTAGTTGCCGAACCTAAAGCGAATGACGTTGAAGTTATTGCAGAAGGTGGATTACGGGTTTTTATCGATCCTATATGCGTGAAAGTGATTCAAGGCACTGTCGTGGATTTGGTGACTAAAAGCTTGGGTCAAAAACAGTTGGTTTTTAATAATCCGAATGTGAGCGGCGAATGCGGCTGCGGAGAAAGCTTCAACTTGCCCGGGGAGCATCATGGCTAACGCCGAAATTATTTATTTACTCCGCGATTGCACGGTAGCAATGGTGCCTTCCGGCGCTAAGATGAAATTGCGGATGGGCACGGAAGTGAAAATTACCCAACAACTGGGTAATAGTTTTACCCTGGAAATTTTCGGTAATTTGGCGCGCCTGGAAGGAAAAGATGCCGATGCTTTAGGTAAACCGGCTGCAGATCCGTTAGCGGAATTGCCGGAAGGCGCAACGTTGAGTGATCAAGTATGGGCGATGTTAAGAACTGTTTATGACCCGGAAATCCCAGTCAATATTGTTGATTTAGGTTTGGTTTATGATTGTGTGATCAACGAATCTGCCGACAAGCATCAGGTTATTATCACCATGACGCTGACTGCTCCAGGTTGCGGCATGGGCCCGGTGATTGCCGATGACGCCAAACAAAAAATAGAACGCATTCCGGAAGTTCAAGCCGCCACAGTGAATATTGTCTTTGACCCGCCCTGGAGCCGGGATAAAATGTCAGATGCGGCAAAGCTAGAATTGGGCGTTTTTTAGATCATTAATAAATTGGAACAGCAAGCATGAATATTCCTCGTATTGGTTTTGTAAGTTTGGGTTGTCCTAAAGCGTTGGTAGATTCCGAGCGGATTATCACCCAATTACGCGCTCAGGGTTATGAATTAGTTCCTACCTATTCGAAAGCGGATTTAGTGATTGTGAATACCTGCGGTTTTATTGAATCCGCGGTGGAAGAATCATTGTCCAGCATCCAAGAGGCATTAGTCGAAAACGGTAAAGTGATTGTTACCGGTTGTTTGGGCGCTAAAGCGGATATGATTCGCGAACGTTGTCCAGGCGTGCTGCATATCAGCGGCCCGCAATCTTATGCATCGGTAGTGAAAGCGGTTAACCAAGAATTGCCTCCGCCCCCAGTAGATGCATTTACCAGCTTGGTCCCACCGCAAGGTATTAAATTGACGCCGCGCCATTATGCATATCTGAAAATTTCTGAAGGTTGTAATCACCGCTGCACCTTCTGCATTATCCCTTCCATGCGCGGAAAATTAGTCAGCCGGCCATTAGCGGAAGTGATGGTCGAGGCTAAAAAACTCGCCGCTGCCGGCGTCAAAGAATTATTGGTTATTTCTCAAGATACCAGCGCTTACGGCGTGGATGTTAAATATGCGGAAGACACTCGCTTTGTTAAATTATGTGCTGCGTTAGGTGAGTTGGGAATCTGGGTGCGTCTGCATTATGTGTACCCGTATCCGCATGTGGATGAAATCATTCCATTGATGGCGGCTGGGAAAATCTTGCCGTATTTGGATATTCCTTTTCAACACGCCAGCGCTCGAATTCTGCGGCTAATGAAACGTCCCGCCAGCGCCGAAAATATTTTGCAGCGGTTACAAACTTGGCGGGAAATCTGTCCAGAAATCACCGTGCGCAGTACTTTTATCGTTGGCTTCCCGGGTGAAACTGAAGCCGAATTTCAAGAATTATTAGATTTTCTAACTGCCGCCCAGCTAGATCGAGTGGGCTGCTTTAAATATTCGCCAGTCCCAGGAGCCCAGGCCAATGAGTTGCCAGATCCTGTGCCTGAGTCAGTTCAACAAGAACGTTATGAACGGTTTATGAGTTGTCAGGCTGAAATCAGTCAACGCAAATTGCAACAAAAAGTTGGCCGGACCATGACGGTTTTGATAGATCAAGTAGACGACGAAGGCGCTATAGCCCGCAGTATGGCAGATGCCCCTGAAATTGACGGTTTAGTTTATATCGAAGACGGTCAACAGCTTAAAGCCGGTGATTTTGCAACCGTGAAAATTGTTGAAGCGGCTGAATATGATTTATATGCTGAGTTGTTGGTCTAAAAAAGAAGCCTCACTGAAAGAGGCTTCCTGTTCGATCGACTTATAAAGTATGAGTCGGTGGATTGGTTGGAGGATTGGAGGGCGGAACATGAGTGTGTTTTACTTCACAGCTTCCTCTTCCCCCGCAACACTTACTCGCTACAAAGATGAGAACGATGGCGGCAATTCCGACCAGGATATAAATAATCCGTTCCACAACCGGCCATGCCCCGAATAGAAAGGCTACTAGGTTAAAGCCGAAGATGCCGACCAAACCCCAGTTAATACCCCCTATAATGACTAAAATCAGGCAGATCCATCCCAAGACGCCACATTTTGTTTTCCACATAAAACCTCCCATGGGTTAATAATTTAATAGCTATCAATCCTTAATTATAGACTATTAATTGAACACCCCAGCGGGAA
This sequence comes from uncultured Pseudomonadota bacterium, assembly GCA_963697455.1. GTDB lineage: Bacteria > Pseudomonadota > Gammaproteobacteria > Coxiellales > Coxiellaceae > JAFEDN01. Next base: position 95,726 of record CAVOOI010000035.1, read on the forward strand.
AGTTTGACATAAGCTAAAAATTCAATGATAATATAGCTTATGGACTATCTTACCAGAAAAATCGGTGATTCAGTTAATCAGGCCCTGCAGCGCGGGAAAAGTGTATTGTTATTGGGGCCTCGGCAAACCGGAAAAACTACGTTATTAAATCATCAGATTAAATCCGATATTCAATATTCATTAGCGCAAATTGAAACAAGACTGTACTACGAAAAGCATTTGATTGCTTTTGCGCAACAATTAGAGTTGCAGATAGAAAAAAGCCCACCCATGCCGATAATTTTAATCGACGAAGTACAGAAGATTCCATTGATCATGGATATCGTTCAAGATTTTATTGATAGAAAAAAAGCGCAATTCATTTTAACTGGCTCATCGGCGCGCAAGTTAAAGCATGGCGCGCACATAAATTTATTACCGGGAAGAGTGATTTCCTTAACTATGGATCCGCTCATACTAACAGAAATGCCACAACCTTATCCTGAGTTAAAAGAAATTTTATTGTATGGCTCCCTCCCGAATATTTTTACTGAGATTGATGAAAAAAATAAGGAAACCGATTTACATTCTTATGTGTCCACTTATCTAGAAGAAGAAGTGCGCGCTGAGGCCGTGGTGAGAAATATTGGAAATTTTGCGCGCTTTTTAGAGTTGGCAGCTAGCGAATCCGGATTTATCAGTAATTTTAGTAAATTATCTCAGGAGATTGGAGTCGCAGCTTCAACTATCATTGATTATTATCAGGTCTTAGAGGATTGTATGATAGTGCAACGTATCAATCCTATCATAGACAGTATCACTCATCGACATTTAATTAAGTCTCCTAAATATTTGTTCTTTGATTTGGGAGTGCGCCGAGCCTGTGCCAATGAAGGTACACGATTGTCCATTAAATCTATGGGCCATTTATTCGAACAGTATGTTGGTCTGGAGTTGCTGCGGTTGGGCAGATTGATTTCACCTCAGATAAAAATAAAATATTGGCGCGATTCTGCTGGCCCTGAAATCGATTTTGTAGTCGATTTTGCCCATCATTATGTACCGGTAGAAGTAAAATGGTCAGATCATCCTACTCCTACTGATGCTGCGCATCTGAAAAAATTTATGCAAGAATATGATTCTAAAACCGGCTATATCGTCTGTCGTTGTCCAAAGCCTTACAAAGTTTCGAATAATATTATTGCTTTGCCTTGGCAGAATCTGGCTGAAATTTTGCTTTGAATCCATTAGTCCCGTTATTCGGTTTCGTGATAATACTGAGTGCCGATTTTAATACTTTCCCGGCCATTTTTAAGCCGCCAGCGATTGGTGTCGCGTAGTGAATAAACGCAGCCGCAGTATTCTTGCTGATAAAATTGTTCGCGTTTGGAAATTTCAATCATGCGTTGCGAGCCGCCGTCTTTGCGCCAGTTAAACGTCCAGTAGATCATGTCCGGATAGGGGGTTGCAGCGCGGACGCCGCAATCATTAATTTGTTCCATGTTTTTCCAGCGCGATATGCCTAACGAACTGCTGATAATTTTAAAGCCGTTTTCGTGGGCGTACAGCGCAGTGCGTTGAAAGCGCATGTCAAAACACATAGTGCAACGGCTGCCGCGTTCTGGTTCATTTTCCATGCCGCGCGCGCGTTTAAACCATTCGTCTCGATCATAATCCGCATCAATAAACGGGACATTATGTGTTTGCGCAAAGCGAATATTTTCATCTTTACGCAGCAGGTATTCTTCGAGCGGATGAATATTAGGGTTATAGAAAAAAATGGTGTAATCGATTTTTGCCGCTAATAACCGCTCCATCACCTCGCCGGAACAAGGCGCACAACAGGAATGCAGCAATAAGCGTGCATTTTTGATCGGGAGTTCGAGTAATGGTGGCTGAGACATATAATCGTATTTTAGGCATTTAGCGTGGCGTTTGCAACGCTGAGATTCTAATTTAATGATTCCTTAAGGTTGCTGGCTTATTATGAAAAAACCTATCGAATTATGAGAAGAGAAATGAGGCAAGAAGTGGAATTAGGGGATTCGCTGGCGGTCATTACCAGCAAAGTTAAAGTCTTAGAAGACTCAGGACAAGATTACCCGCCCTTGAATCTAGATAATATGCATTTTGACGACAGTGTAAAGTTCTTTAATGCTTTGCCGAGATTGTTGGCGTCCCCGCAATCGGCCCCTAAGGACTTTATGCTTTCGCGGGCTAGTATGCGAAGAGTGGTTGCTCAGGGCATCATGTTTTGCGGATTAAATTTGGGGGAGACCGATCTTACCCGCGCTAATCTTGAAAACTCTGATTTGCAAATGACAAAATTACCCAAGAAGATGCACGGCGCCAACCTCTCGGGAACGTTTTTGCAAGGCGCTGACCTTGCTGCTGTTGACCTTAAGCAAGTGCATGGTTTGCATCGCGCTTTTTTCGATAATGCGACCAATTTTCCTGAAAACTTTCCGGTCCGGCCTCCCTGCATAGCGACCCTGCTTAAGAAAATAAATTCGGTATTTGCAGAATATGAAAAACCAGAAATTGATTGCAACACCATAAAATTTTGGTTGTATTCATCCTCCCATACTTTACCTGAACTGATCTCCCGCTGGTTGAATGTCGCTCCTTCGCATTCTGCGGTAACCGGGTTAAATAAATTGGGTGAAGAATATTTAAAAGCGACTAAAAATTTTAAAAAAGAGCTGATTAAAACTGGATTTTTCCCGGTTCCTGAGATCCAGCAAGAGTGTTCCCCACGGAATGTATTAGATTTATTAGAATTTCTTCATAACTTTTGGGATATTAATAAATCCGGCCAAACTTCGGTGTTTACTGAGTTCTGGCGCAAGAACATTAAACCTACCCCGGTAGAGGTCAGTCGAATCTTCGGTACGCGCCAAGGGGTTAATGGCGCAAAATTAGACGCATTGGTGACGGCAGCGCAATTTGGCTGGGAGCAAACAGCGAACGGCTATAGATTAACGCCCAGCGGTTGCGAAGCTCTGGGCGCATATTTACTTAAGTTATCCACCATAGGAACTGACGGCAGCGACAAAAGGGCTGGTGAAGTATTAAAGAAAAACTCATGGTTAACCGAGTTGGCCGACGGACACAAACCATTAACGACCGCAGGCTCGAGTTTCCGTTTGTGATCATATAAGATATTGCCATGGGATCAATGATTAATTCAATTTTTAGCCGGCGAATGTTGGCCATTTTGGTGTTGGGCTTTTCTTCGGGACTGCCGCTACTGTTGATTGGCAGCACGCTGAAAGCTTGGTTGCATGATGAAGGCATTAACTTAACCACGATTGGTTTATTTGCTTTTGTAGGGTTGCCTTATACTCTCAAATTCCTGTGGGCCCCGCTTATGGACCGGTATGTGCCGCCGTTCCTAGATCGCCGCCGCGGCTGGATACTCATTTGGCAAATTTGTCTGTTGGGCGGGTTTGTCGTAATGGCTGGAATGCATCCTGCAGTGAATACCTGGTCATTGGCAGGATTATGTGTGCTGATTGCTTTCTTTAGCGCCAGCCAGGATATCGTTTTCAATGCTTACACCCGGGATGTGTTAAGTGATGAAGAATTGGGTTTTGGCTTCTCCTTAGGAATTGCCGGATACCGGGTAGGTATGCTGGCCGCTAGCGCACTGGCGCTGCCGCTGGCGGATGAAATGGGCTGGCGCCTGATGTATTTATTGATGTCCGGGGGCATGCTGATTGGCATTTCTGCATCGTTGTGGGCGCCCAAGGTTAAAAACATTGCCCATCCTCAGAACTTGCGCGCTGCAGTAATTGAGCCTTTTTTGCAGTTTTTTAGCCGTAATGGGGCCTGGTTAATCCTATTATTCCTGTTATTTTATAAAGTGGGCGATCAGATGGCCTCTGAAATGGTCAACCCATTTTATTTAGAGTTAGGATTTACCAAAACTCAAATTGGCCTAGTAGCGAAGATTTTTGGTTTCAGCGCTCTGGTTGGCGGGGGTTTGTTAGGCGGTTTATTGCTGTTCAGATTAGGAACTTTTCGGTCCTTATGGATATTCGGAATTTTTCAGGCAGTCTCAACCCTGGCTTTCGCCTTTTTGGCTTATATGGGTTTTAGCATTATTTTACTGGCGGGTGCTGTCACCTTGGAAAATTTAGCCAGCGGCATGGCGGGGGCTTCCTACGCCGCGTACATGGCGAGTCTTTGCGATAAACGCTATACGGCCACGCAATATGCTTTGTTCTCCAGCCTGATCGGCATTACCCGGGTGGTATTTGGTGGCGGCAGTGGTTATCTTGCAAAGCATCTGGGCTGGGAATTCTTCTTTGTATTTTGCGCCTTGCTGGCTATTCCGGGTTTATTACTATTATTTGCTTTGCGCCGGAAACAACGGGCCACTGGTTCCTTATCTGGGCATGAATTTATGCTATAATGTTTTCATTATGTCAAACCCGTGGATGCAAGAACATTTAGCCGACTATTACGTTAAAGAAGCAAAACGTCAAGGCTATCCTTCCAGAGCAGCTTTTAAACTGCTAGAGTTACAAGAGAGGGATAAATTAATTACGCCGGGTATGCGGATCTTGGATTTAGGCGCAGCCCCTGGTGGGTGGACAGTAGTTGCGATGGAATCGCTGGCGGGTAAAGGCCAAGTCATCGCTTTGGATTGCCTGCCCATGACCCCTCCAACGGGCGTTCATTTTATTCAAGGTGATTTTACAGAAGCGTCAGTTTTGGCTGAGCTTCTGACTTATTTAAATAATCAGACTGTTGACCTGGTGCTTTCGGATATGGCCCCCAATATCAGTGGCCAAAAAAGTGTTGATCAGCCAAAAAGCATGTACTTAGCCGAATTAGCCATTGACCTTGCGCAACAAGTTTTACGCCCAGGTGGTAAATTCCTCACCAAATTGTTCCAGGGTGAAGGTGTGGATGCGTTTATAGCTGGGTTACGCCAGCAATTTAGCTTGGTGAAGGTGCGAAAGCCAAAAGCTTCGCGTTCCCGTTCACCGGAAATATATGTACTAGCTCAGGGTTTTCGCGGATAATCCACATGGCAATAGCATTAATATAATTATGGTTTATTGGAGGTTGTTACTTTGAATAACATGCTTAAAAATTTGCTTTTATGGCTGGTCATTGCCATTGTGTTGATCACAGTGTTCAGTAACTTCAGTCCGCAGCGCGGCGACGTTCAGCAATATACCTATTCTCAATTCATCAGTGCGGTGGATAAAGGTGAAATCGATCGGGTCGACATCCAAGATCAGACCATTGAGGGCGTCACCAAAAATAATCAGCGCTTTACCACTTATTTACCCATCCAAGATCCGTATTTGCTCGGTACGTTGATGAAACAAGGCGTAACCGTACGCGGAGTTCCTCCTAAACAACAAAGTTTATTGATGCATTTCCTATTGAGTTGGGGCCCATTCTTATTACTCATTGCGGTATGGATCTTTTTCATGCGCCAAATGCAAGGTGGTGGCAGCAAAGGCGGGCCATTGTCGTTTGGGCGCAGCAAGGCGCGGTTATTAGGTGAAGACCAAGTTAAAATTACCTTTGATGACGTGGCCGGGGTAGAAGAAGCGAAAGATGAAGTTTCGGAATTAGTAGAGTTTCTCCGCGATCCCGCTAAATTTCAAAAATTAGGCGGCAAGATGCCTTGCGGCGTGTTATTAGTGGGCGCGCCGGGAACTGGTAAAACTTTATTGGCCAAAGCGGTTGCCGGTGAAGCAAAAGTACCTTTTTTCACAATTTCCGGTTCTGATTTCGTGGAAATGTTTGTGGGTGTGGGCGCGTCTCGAGTGAGAGACATGTTTGATCAAGCCAAAAAGCGTGCGCCTTGCATTATCTTTATCGATGAAATTGACGCCGTGGGTAGACACCGGGGCGCAGGCCTTGGTGGCGGACATGATGAGCGCGAACAAACCTTGAATCAATTGCTGGTTGAAATGGATGGCTTTGAAGGCAAAGAAGGGATTATCGTAATGGCTGCCACCAACCGGCCTGACGTGCTCGATCCTGCTTTATTGCGTCCAGGCCGTTTTGACCGGCAAGTAGTGGTGCCGTTACCTGATATCAAAGGGCGCGAGGCCATCTTGAAAGTCCACATGAAAAAACTGCCTTTGGATAAAGAGGTGCGACCCGCTATTTTCGCTCGTGGCACGCCTGGCTTTTCCGGAGCGGACTTAGCGAATTTAGTCAATGAAGCGGCGTTATTTGCGGCGCGGGCTAATCGCCGTATGGTGACCGTGGCTGATTTCGAAAAAGCGAAAGATAAAATTATGATGGGCGCAGAACGGCGTTCAATGGTCATGAATGATCAGGAAAAACGCTTAACCGCATTTCATGAAGCTGGTCATGCCATTGTGGGTCTATGTGTTTCCGATCATGATCCAGTCTATAAAGTCAGTATTATTCCTAGAGGCCGTGCTTTGGGTGTCACTATGTTTTTACCTGAGGAAGACCGTTACAGCTATAGCTTGCGCCGGCTTAAGAGCCAAATGACGGGATTATTTGGAGGCCGAATCGCTGAAATCCTTATTTTTGGGGATGATGCAGTGACTACGGGCGCTTCGAATGACATCGAACGCGCGACAGAAATTGCCCGTAATATGGTCACTAAGTGGGGATTATCAGAAAAATTAGGCCCGCTAACTTATGGCGAGGAGCAGGGTGAGGTGTTCTTGGGTAGAACGATGACCCAGCGCAAAGAAATTTCGGAAAACATCAGTAGCCAAATCGATGCGGAAATACGCAGAATTGTGGATGAAACTTACGCGGAAGCTAGAACTATATTAGAGAAAAAAGTAGAGACCTTACATTTGATGGCGGATGCGTTAATGAAATACGAAACCATTGACGATAAGCAAATCCAGGAAATTATGTCTGGTAAAGCGCCTTCGCCACCTGCGGATTGGAGCAGCGAGGATATTGCAGCGGCTAATAAGAAAACCGCGGCGCAAAAAGAAGCCGGCAAAAAACTACCGTTAGATTTTCAGTCCAATGAAGAATAAGCCCGCGCCAGAATTTGCATTGCGTTTAGCGGATGGGCGCACGGTGTCCCTGTTAAAACCCAGCGTGATGGGCGTCATTAATATGTCGCCCGATTCTTTTTACCGGCCCTATTCATCGGCGGATGAAACTTTACGAATAGTCGAACAAATGGTAAACAATGGTGTGGATATCATTGACGTCGGCGGCGAAGCCACTAATTTAACGACTGATTTAGAAAATTCCCCAAACGCCCAACAGCAGATCGACCGCATTGCCCCGCTGGTGGAAATGATTGCCCAACGTTTCCCAACCCTCATTTCCGTGGATACCAGTGAGCCTGCGGTCATGCGCGAAGCAGTGGCTTTGGGTGCGCACATTATTAACGACCAACGGGGTTTGCAAGTACCAGGCGCCTTAGCCGCCGTTGTAGAATTGAATGTCCCGGTTTGTTTGATGCATTTTTTTGCCGCGCCGCGCCAGCCTGGCAGTTGTTCGTTGGCAGAATTACTCGCCCTAGTCAAGGCTGATTTGTGGACGACCACCGCGCGTTGCCGAACTGCAGGGATTAGTCCGGACCGGATTATGGTGGATCCCGGTTTTGGCCAAGGCCATTATTGCAAAAATGCACAGGAAAATTATTACCTGTTGGCGCATTTAGGCGAGTTTTCAGCATTAGGTTTTCCGGTACTGGTGGGATGGTCACGCAAGTCAATGATTGGTGAAACACTCGGGAAAGTGTCGCCGCAAGAACGGCTGTACGGCAGTATCGCCGCCGCTGCATTAGCGGCAATACAGGGCGCAGCGGTTATTCGAGTTCACGACGTTCCTGAAACAATAGACGCGATTAAAGTATTCCGTGCGTTCAGAGATCAGTCGGCGGAAGGTGGGGGGCTGCGACAATGGCTATAAAAAAATATTTCGGCACGGATGGTATTCGTGGTCAAGTAGGCAATACCCTGATTCACCCCGAATTTATGTTGAAGTTAGGTTGGGCGGCGGGACAGGTTTTCAGTCGTCATAATCAAGTTTCCAAGGTTTTGATTGGTAAAGATACCAGAATTTCCGGATACGTGTTGGAATCGGCATTGCAAGCAGGTTTATCCGCCGCCGGCGCGCACGTGCAGTTATTAGGGCCAATACCCACTCCGGCGGTGGCTTATCTGACCCATTCATTACGCGCGACGGCGGGAATTGTGATTAGCGCCTCGCATAATAGTTATCAAGATAACGGCGTTAAATTTTTCGACCGTCATGGCATGAAGTTATCTGACGAATACGAGTGCGAAATCGAAGAGCAAATGGCAAAGCCCATGACCATGATTGCAACGCATCAACTGGGCAAGCTTACTAGAATCCATGATGCTGCTGGCCGTTATATTACTTTTTGCAAAAGCATTTTTCCTTCGGCCCTGACCCTGAATGGTTTGCGGATCGTGGTCGATTGCGCCCACGGTGCTGCTTATCACATCGGCCCGTTAGTATTTAGCGAATTAGGCGCGGAAGTGATTACGGTAGGTGATAAACCGAATGGTGTTAACATCAATCGAGGTTGCGGGGCCACGGATGTACGCGCATTACAACAAGCTGTCCTGCAGCATCGCGCAGTAGTGGGAATTGCTTTAGACGGAGACGGCGACCGGTTAATTATGGTTGACGAAGAGGGCGAGCGGGTTGATGGAGATGAGTTGCTTGGCATTCTCGCTTGTTACGGTGGCAGCAAATATGAAGGCATTGCTGGCACGGTGATGAGTAACCTGGGCCTGGAGCAAGCAGTGACTCAACATGGCATGCAATTTATTCGCACCGCGGTAGGCGACCGCTATGTTTTAGAAGAATTACAAACTAAAAAATGGTTATTGGGCGGAGAATCTTCCGGCCATATTGTTAATTTACAGTATGCCACTACGGGGGATGGTATTATCAGTGCACTCCAAATTTTAGCGATCATGCAACGCATGGCGACACCTCTGGGCGAGCTAAAGAAAGTAGTGATCAAACGCCCGCAAGTCCTCATTAATGTGCCGTTAGAAAAAATAGATGGTTTTGATTTAAGTCCTGCTTCCAAAATTGGTCAAGCAGCGGCACAGATCGAAAAAGAGTTTGCTGGCGCCGGGCGGGTATTATTACGGGCTTCGGGAACCGAGCCTGTGATTAGAGTGATGGTTGAAGGCAATGATGCTAGCAAAGTGCAGCAGACCGCCCAATCCCTGGCCAAAATGGTGATGGACATTAACAAAACCTAGCAGATTTATTCTGGAGTGAAGGAAGACAAGGATGCGCTTCATTTTCTTAGGGTCCGGTTCAGCTTTTATAAGTGATCCTGATAATTATCAATCTAATATGCTGGTGCAATCTCCAGCGGGTAAATTTTTACTGATTGATTGCGGAACCGATGCGAGGCGTTCGTTACACGCATTGGGATTGGACCACCGGGATATTGCCGATGTGTATTTAAGCCATCTACATGCCGATCATGCGGGTGGTTTGGAATGGCTGGCGTTTACGAGGAAATTTGATGAACAGCATTGTTCCAAACCGAATCTTTATCTCAGCCAGCATTTAGTTTCTCCATTATGGGAGCACACTCTGTCGGGTGGGCTGACTTCACTATCGAATGAGCCGGCTTCTTTAGCCGCTTATTTTCAAGTGCATTCGGTTGCAGATGGCCAAAGTTTTGAATGGGAAGGGATCCATTTCCAATTAATAAAAAATAAACATATCTTGTCTCCGTATGCGGACATGCCCAGTTATGGTCTATTTTTCCAAGTGGATGATCATTGGATTTTTTTAACCACAGATTCGCAATTTCAGCCGGAATTTTTGCTGCCATACTATCAACAGGCTACCCTTATCTTTCAAGACTGTGAACTTTACCCTAAACCCTCGGGAGTTCATGCCAATTATCAGCAACTCAAAACTTTAGATCCGGCAATTAAAGCCAAAATGTGGCTTTATCATTACGACGGTTCTGAACTGCCAAACGTCCAAGCCGACGGCTTCCGCGGTTTCGTCAAGCCCAGACAGCAATTCAATCTCTAATTGGGTTTATTGCGATTGCGTCCGGAATAGAAGGCGATAAACAGCAAGATAATAAATACCGGCATAATCAACGGAAATAAGAAGGGGAACAGGACGATCGCCAAAATGACCCATCCCACAGCAAACAAACTGAGTACAATGATAATCAGTCCCGGGATAACAAAAAACAACAGCGAGGCGATGACGAATAGCGATATGGTAGCGACTATTATGGCCCAAGCCATTCCCGTCATGAGAATCGTGATGCCTAAAAACGGTAGAAAGGCGTAATAACCGATTACGCAGAGTAGAATTAAGATAATGGCAAAGGTCAAAACTTTGTGAGTAGAGTTAAAGTTGCGCATAAACTTCCTTATTTTAAGTCATGGAGTGATAAAGAGATTATAGGTTAAATAAAGTATGGGTCAAGTTTAGGAAAGTGAATTGCTGGCGCTCTTAAAAATTAAATAACTTAAAAAGCTTAAGGTGCTGATCCAAAAAGAGGCTGGCCAGTCGGTTACATAGGTGAGAATAATGCCCAGCCAAACGATTACCAAACCTAGGATCACGGATAAAATCAGGCCGCTCCACACGGTGCGAGTACAACAAGCGGCGCTGGCAGCCGGCCCGATCAATAAAGTAAAAACCAATAAAATGCCGACCACCTGGCTGGCTTCGGTGATAGCGATCGCCACTAAAATTAAAAATAAAATCGAAATCAACGATAACGACACTCCCTTCGCTTCCGCCAATTCCGGTTCTAAAGTCGAAAATAACAGCGGCCTGGCGATAACCGCTAAACCTGCTAGGCTAATGACTGAATATACCAGCATAGTCTTTAACAGCCCCTCGGAAACGCTGAGTAAATCACCGAATAAAATGGTCATGGCGCGAGCAGCATAGTTGTTATAGAAATATAAAAATAAAATTCCTAGGCCTAGTGAAAATGTTAAGGTGATGCCGACGGCGACATCGCTTTTGCTGGTTTTCTCGCCGAGACTACCCATACCTATAGCGGCGAGGAGGGTTAAACCTAATTGTCCGGTGGTAGTGGTTAGACCTAACAACCCAGCTCCGGCGGCCCCGGCAAAGCCAATGTGGCTTAAAGCATGGGCTGCAAAATTTTGTCTGCGCAACACCACAAAATAGCCGATAATCGCAGACACAATCGCCGCCATGGTTCCGGCGGCAAACGCATAACGCATAAAACTGTAAGCAAACAGCTCGCTAACAAAGTGGATGGTCGTGAGCATGAATGTTGCTTCCCGATGGTTGGTGAATGACAAATATGTGTTCATTATGATGAATAATTTGAATAGGCGCGTTATAAAGCCAACTGAGTTTTTCACTGTTAACGACTTCGGCTACCGTGCCGATGGCCGCTTTTCCTTGCGCTAAATAAACCACCTTATCCATCACCTGCAGTAAAGGGTTCATATCATGCGCGGTAAATAAAACTGCAATATTCAGTTGCTGCTGAATGGATTTGATAACTTGCACCATTTTTTCTTGTTGGGCCGGATCGAGGCCACTCAGTGGTTCGTCTAATAATAAAATTTGCGGTTCGCCGATTAACGCTTGCGCCAAAGCAATTCGCTGTCTTTCGCCGCCGGATAATTGTAAATAGGGGCGGTCTATAAAGCTGTGCAGGTCCGTCAGCTGAATAACCCGGTCTATTTGAGCTTTTTCCGGTTGCCGGTACAGTGGCAATCCCCAACGGAACCCTTGGCAAACCGAGGCTAAATAAGTTCTAGCGCTGAGTGTGTTGCTGATCGCATATTGACGAAATTGACTGAGATAACCTATGTGCGGATTGCCGCGCTGACAGGGCTGTTCCAAAATAAGGATGTGGCCGCCGCGAAGTTTGGTTAATCCTAGAATGGCGCGCAGCAGCGTGCTTTTCCCGGCGCCATTTGGGCCGAAAATACCGACAAATTCTCCGGCGCGGATGGTTGCGGAGAAATCCTGAATGATCAGTTTCTCTTTAAATCCCAGAGTGAGATTTTCAATCTTGATAATGTCCAAAAATATTCTCCGATTACGATCCCTCATCACGCAAGGCATTATCTAATGAATTCAATTGATTTGTCATCCAGGTAAAATAGTTTTGACCTTGGGGCTCGGTTTCGCTGACCCCAACCACAGGGATTTTAGCTTGCTGGGCGATTTGCCGCATTCGATCCGTAATCGGAGCCGCAACTTGATTATTATAGACTAATGCTTTTATTTGGTGATTCCTCAATTTATCTTCAAAATCTTTAGTATCACTGACACTGGGCTCACTATCATTCATAACGCTAATTTGAAAACTCTGCGCGTTCATTACCAAACCTAAAGCCTCAGCCATATAATTAAAGACCGGTTCAGTGGCGATGATAGGCACACCCTGATATTGCTTTTGTAAGTGTTGGATTTTCTCCATCAGTGCTTGATAATTTTTGTTAAACAGGACTAATTGCTGATGATAATATTCTTGATGCCCGGTATCCAGTTGGCTCAACTGTGCACTCAAATAATTAGCATAAACCAGCATGGTTCGCGGGTCATACCAGATATGCGGATTACTGCCTAGAACTTTGCCCGCCAAATCGCTAATCACCATAACGCGTTGCTCTTTGGACTTAGGGATTAAATTTTTTATCCATGGGTCATAACCCAAACCGTTATAGACGATTATATTAGCGTTAGCAATTGCTTTGGCCGTTTCCGGATTGGTAGTAAATAAGTGCGGATCTTGTTGCGGATTGTTGAGAATGCTAGTGACTTGAACATAAGGGCCTCCTAGCTGTTCGGCCAGTTGCCCATAAAAATTTTCCGCGGCAACGATACGAATCGGTGCTGCGTAAACATCCATACAGAGGAGTAAAATCAATATTCCCAATAGTTTTTTTAACACATTGCCCTCCCTTGAGGAAAAACCTTAGCGTAGCACAGTTGTCAAGACGCCCTATTCCAAAATACTCACCAACTGGTTACAATACCGTAATTTTGGGTGAGGGTCTTCGTTTATGAGTATGAAATCGATTAAAACTGCGGTTTTCCCCGTTGCTGGGCTAGGAACCCGTTTTCTGCCCATCACTAAAACCGGGCCCAAAGAGATGTTACCCATCGTCGACAAGCCCTTAGTGCAATATGTTGTGGAAGAAGCCTTGGCCGCCGGGATTGAGCAATTGATCTTTGTCACCAATAACAGTAAGTACGCCATTGAGGATTATTTTGACCGGCAGCATGAGTATGAGCGCCGTTTGGAGCAGCAAGGTAAGTTGGTTGAATTAGAAATGGTGCGCAGCATAGTACCATCTTATGCCAGTGTGGTTTATATTCGGCAATCGGTCCCCGCTGGACTAGGCGATGCGGTATTGCGGGCCAAACAGGTAGTCGGCCAGGAACCCTTTGCTGTTTTGCTGGCCGACGATATCATCGACTCTCCTCCACAGGGCTGCCTGCAAAAAATGACTGAAGTGTTTGCACGGACTCAATCCAGTGTGGTGGCAGTAGAGCAAGTGCCGCCAGCGAATACTGATCAGTACGGCATAGTCTCTGTCAACGAAAAAAATCAAATTTTGGGTATAGTTGAAAAACCTAAACCTGCCGTGGCCCCATCGCATCTCGGAGTGGTTGGCAGGTATATATTGACTCCGCGGATTTTTACGCTGCTTGAACAGATTCCCGCAGGGATCGGCGGCGAAATTCAATTGACCGATGCGATTGCTGAATTACTAAAAGAAGAAGTTATAACTGCTTGTACTTTCAGCGGTAAACGTTATGATTGTGGCAGTAAATTGGGTTTTTTAGAGGCTACTATCAGCTATGCTTTACAACGTCCTGATCTAGGCCCGGAGTTGCGTACTCGCTTGTATCAAATCCTGGAAGATGTGCCGGCTTAATTGAATAGGGAGAATTTCAATGAAACTATATTATTCTAAAGGCGCTTGTTCTTTGGCAGTACGGATTGTCATCAACCAGATCGGTTTAAAATGCCAATACGAATCAGTGGATCTGGCCACTAAAAAAACCCAGACCGGGGAGGATTTTTTTAAAATCAATCCTAAAGGCTACGTACCGGCTTTGCTCACCCAGGATCAACAATTGCTGACTGAAAATATGGTGATCCAACAATTTTTAGCGGATACCAATCCTCAGTCAAACCTATTGCCGCCGCCCGGCGACTTTACCCGCTACCGGGTATTAGAACAGCTCGCCTATGTGGCTACCGAGTTGCATAAAGGCTTCAGCCCATTATTTAATCCCAGCATCGATGCTAAAGTTAAAAACGACATCTTTATTACTCAGTTACAGAAAAAATTTTCCTACCTTAACCAACAGCTTAAAGATAAGAAATTTTTAATGGGCGATCATTTCACCTTGCCCGACGCTTATTTATTTGTGATGCTGTATTGGGCAAAAAACCTCGCCCTGGATTTTTCCAGCCATGTCAATTTAAGCCATTACTTTAAGCAACTAATAACCCATCCCTCGGTACAACAATCGTTACGCGAAGAAGGTTTGAAAGAAAACGTCTAACTGTATACATTCCATTTTAGATGAGATACAATCTGCCGCCTTAACAGTGAATCCCGGGTTTGGCCATATAGCATTCTGTCTGTCAATGACAGCGGATGGGTGTTTAAGGGCTGATTATCAACTTTCGCAAACAGAGGAAAAAAACTATGTCATTGACTGCTGTCGATAAAGAAAAAATCGTTAAAGAATATCAAGCTGCGCCTGGCGACACCGGTTCACCAGAAGTGCAAGTCGCTTTGTTAACTGCCCGCATTAAGGGGTTAACCGAGCATTTTAATTCCCATAAACACGACCATCATTCGCGCCGTGGCTTGTTGCGCATGGTTAGCCTGCGCCGTACTTTGCTTGATTATGTCAGACGCAAAGATATCGCACGCTACCGCCAGCTAGTACAGCGCTTAGGTTTACGCGGATAATCATTCACTCCTAATGAGGAAAATTAATAAGTGAAAGTAGTAACAAAGACATTTCAATTTGGTAACCATAAAGTCAAACTGGAAACGGGCCGAATCGCCCGACAAGCTGACGGTGCAGTACTGATCAGCATGGATGACACAGTTTTACTGGTTACCGCGGTAGGACAGAAAACGGTAAATGCCGAACGTGACTTTTTCCCGTTAACCGTCAATTATCAAGAAAAAAGCTATGCAGTTGGCAAAGTTCCTGGCGGATACTTTAAGCGCGAGGGCCGGCCTACTGAAAAAGAAACCTTAGTGTCACGGCTAATTGATAGACCGCTACGGCCCTTGTTCCCAGAAGGATTTAATCAAGAAGTGCAAGTCATCGCGACCGTGCTTTCCGTTGATCCGCACGAACAGACCGATATCCCTGCCATTATTGGCGCAGCCGCCGCGCTGGGTTTATCTGGCATACCTTTTAAAGGTCCAGTAGCCGCCGCTAGAGTGGGTTACAAAGACGGACAATATTTATTAAATCCTACCTTCAAAGAGCTAGAGACTTCCCAGTTAAATTTAGTGGTCGCAGGCACCAAAGAAGCTGTGATCATGGTGGAATCTGAAGCTGACCAGCTTTCTGAGGCAGTGATGCTAGGCGCGGTAATGTATGGCCACGAGCAAATGCAAGTTGCAATTCGCGCCATTGAAGAGTTGGTAGCCGAAGCAGGTGCAACCCGCTGGGATTGGCAGCCTGCTCAAGCAAATGAACTTTTGGAACAGGAAGTCGCGAAATCTTGCTTATCTTCTTTAGAAGCGGCTTACCGAATCCAAGAAAAAGGTGCTAGACAGAACCGATTGTCGGAAATTCGTAAAGAAGCAATCGCTAAACTTTGTGATGCGGCAAACCCTAATAGCCCTGCTTCTAGCCGAGTAACTAAAATCGTCGGTGATTTAGAATCTACCATTGTCCGCCAACGCATTCTCAACGGCGAACGCCGGATCGATGGCCGCGACACCATTACGGTTCGCCCGATTACCGTTGAAACCAGTATTTTACCGCGCACCCATGGTTCTGCGCTGTTTACCCGCGGGGAAACCCAAGCGTTAGTTATCAGTACTTTGGGCACAGAGCGTGATGCGCAAATGCTGGATGATTTGGAAGGCGATCGTAAAGAAACCTTTATTTTCCATTATAATTTCCCTCCGTTCAGCGTTGGCGAAATTGGGATGATGAGTGGGCCGAAACGCCGGGAAATTGGCCATGGCCGTTTAGCGCGCCGCGCATTAGTCGCGGTGCTGCCGAGCATGAATGAATTTCCATACGTACTGCGCATAGTTTCAGAAATTACGGAATCGAACGGTTCCAGCTCAATGGCGAGTGTTTGCGGTGCAAGCTTAGCCTTAATGGACGCTGGTGTGCCGATTAAAGCTCCGGTTGCGGGTATCGCCATGGGGTTAATCAAAGAAGAAAATAAATATGCCATTTTGACCGACATCCTGGGCGATGAAGATCATCTGGGTGATATGGATTTCAAAGTTGCCGGTACTTTATTGGGCGTGACTGCTCTGCAGATGGATATTAAAATCTTAGGGATTAATCGCGAAATTATGGAGCGGGCGTTAGAGCAAGCCCGCCAAGGCCGAGTTCATATATTGCAAATTATGAATCAAGCTCTCACCCAGCCTCGGACGGAATTGTCGGCATTTGCGCCACGCATTACGACTATGAAAATTAATCCTGACAAAGTTCGCGAAATTATTGGCAAGGGCGGAGCAACTATCCGTTCTTTGACTGAAGAAACTAATACGACCATAGATATTAGTGACGACGGCGTTATTAAAATTGCCGCCGTGAATGCAGCGGATGGTGAGGAAGCAAAACGCCGGATTAATGAGATTACGGCTGAACTTGAATTGGATAAAATTTATGAAGGTTCAGTGGTTAAAATTGCTGACTTTGGCGCTTTTGTGGAAGTGTTGCCAGGCCGTCAGGGATTACTGCATATTTCCCAAATCAGCAACGAGCGCGTCAATGATGTGCGCGATTATCTGAGCGAAGGTCAATCTGTTCGAGTCAAAGTGGTTGAAATTGACCGCCAAGGCCGCGTGCGGTTGAGCATGAAAGATATATCCGCAGACGTGACAGCTGAGTCATAGTCTCCCGGGTAAAGCTAGGGCGTAAGAATTATGGATTCACAGGATGTCCCTGCGGATATCGTTTTAATACATGGATTAGCGCGTGACAGCTCAGCCATGGCCAAAATGGCTGAATATTGGAAGTCGCAAAATTGGCGAGTCCTTAATTTGGATTATCCTTCTACCCGTTATTCAATTGCCGATCTAGTAGATCAGATAGCTGCACAAATCCAGACTTTTCGAATTGACCTCAGTCGATCTCTCTACTTTGTGGGGCACTCTCTCGGTTCTATCATCACGCATTTTTACATTAAAAAATACCGGCCCGAGAATTTAGGCCGGGTAGTGGCGCTGGGACCTCCCTACCATGGTAGCGCCATCATCGATCATTTAGGGCGATATGCATGGTATCGAAAATTGCATGGCCCTGCTGCCTTGGAGTTAAGTACCCAAGCGCCGCAGGGAATTTTTCGCCATTTAGGTTCTGTCGATTATGAATTAGGCGTGATTGCCGGTGACCGCTGCTTTATATTCGATTGGTTTTTTGGCAAGTTTTGGTTACAGCAACCCAATGATGGCAAAGTAGAAATTGCTAGTACTCGTATAGAGGGTTGTCGCGATCATATTATTTTACCCGTGAATCATCCGTTTATGCCCAATTACCCCATAGTCATCCAGCAAAGCGCCAATTTTATAAGCCATGGCCGCTTCGAGCATTCAAATACCAAATCCCGGGGATGCAAAACTGTTTAACTTTGCTTAAATGGCTGCATGTCATATGCTAAAAGCAATTTTGTAATCAGTTTCGCTCTCGGACTATGGATAATCGCTTATTTTTACCATGTCCCGCCGGCCTGGGTGTGCGCTGGCATTACCCTGTTGTTAATACTATTGACCGGACTGAGCTGGTCAACCCTTCGCAAATATCTATGGTTAAAAATTTTATGCTTGAGCATTTGTGGTTTCAGTTTAGGTTTTAGCTGGACTGATTATCAGGCCAATCAATGGTTGATCAACCGGTTGCCAACCAATTTAGTTGGGAAAAATATTCCAGTGCTTGGCGTTATCGCTGAATTACCGATCGAAGAAAAAAACTACACGCGATTTTTAGTGAATACCGAACAGTTTGCCGGTCAGGCGCTGCATAAGCGCTTGCAGTTAAGCTGGCAAAATCCACATCCAGCTATCCATGCGGGAGAGCGGTGGGCATTAACGGTGCGTTTAAAACCGCCGCACGCTCTGGTTAACTTCAATGCCTTTAACCGCTTAAGGTTTCTGTGGTCACCACAGCATATTCATGCAGTAGGTTATGTGGTCTCTAAACAAGCATTTCGCCGGTTATCAACTGCTTTACCGGGTTTTTGGTTAATGCATCTTCGCGAACAATTGCAGCATGAAATTCAACATAGCGTACCTGATTCAGCAATGGCCGCAATCATCAGCGCGCTGACTATCGGCGTAGAACATGGATTAACTGATGCCGACTGGCAAATTCTGCAACGTACGGGAACTGTGCATTTAGTCGTAATCGCCGGCTTGCATATCGGTTTGATGGTGATGGTGGCGTATTTTTTAGGTAACCGATTATGGCGCTGCTCACCCAAGTTATTATTGCGGTTACCTGCTCAACATGCGGGAACGATTACCGCGCTGATATTTGCTTTAAGTTACGGCGCTCTGGCGGGGTTTGGTATCCCCACTCAGCGAGCGGTGATCATGATCATCGTCTTAGCTATTGCCCAATTAAGTTACCGGACCATCAGCGTGTGGCACAGAATCAGTTTAGCACTGGTATTAGTGCTAGCTTTTCAGCCCGGAGCGTTATTTTCCGCTGGATTTTGGCTAAGTTTTGGAGCGGTAGCCTGGATCAGCTACAGCGTTAGCGGAGAGTGGAGGAAAGTGGCCCACTGGCGGCAATGGTTAAGGATGCAGTGGTCGCTGTTTTTAGGGTTGATGCCGCTGACTATTTATTTTTTCCACCAATTTTCTCTAGTGAGTATGTTAGCCAATTTACCTGCCATTATTTGGATTGGCTGGGTGATCGTACCTTTATGTATCTTAGCGGCAGTGACCAGTGGGATTAATTTGGCTGTCAGTCAATGGTTGTTTGCAGCAGCGGCTTATTTATTGATCCCGCTTTGGCATTTTTTACAATGGCTGGCGGCTTGGTCTTTC
Source organism: uncultured Pseudomonadota bacterium (assembly GCA_963697455.1). Classification (GTDB taxonomy): domain Bacteria; phylum Pseudomonadota; class Gammaproteobacteria; order Coxiellales; family Coxiellaceae; genus JAFEDN01. The sequence continues at coordinate 114,937 of CAVOOI010000035.1, forward strand.
GCGAGCGGACATCGAGCTTTTTCTAATCAATGGATCCTGGCTGCTGCATTATTGGGTGCAGCTTGGTGTTTAGCGCCGCAAAACCGGCTTAGCGGTTGGTTAGCCAAGGTGTTACATCTTCCTCACCGGGCCATCTGCTGGTTGGGTTTATTTGGATTTTTACCGATTTGGTTAGTGAGGCCGCCGCAGCCGGTTATCGGAACTTATTGGTTAACTATGCTGGATGTCGGTCAGGGTTTAGCCATTACCGTCCAAACCGCGCATCACTTCCTGGTTTATGATGCTGGCGCACACATTCCTGACGGTTTCGACGCCGGACGCGATATCGTTTCACCTTACTTACAAACCTTGGGGGTCAACCAGATCGATCTATTGATGATTAGCCATGGTGATAACGATCACAGCGGGGGAGCGAAAGCCTTGCTCGAGGCTTGGCCGGTTCAGCGCTTCCTAACGAGTATTCCATCTATGTTTGCTGATGGTCATCCTGAATATTGCGGGGCAGGCCAGCAATGGCAATGGGATGGTGTGCCATTTAGAGTGCTAAGCCCTCCTTTAGCCAGTGCTTATCAGGATAATAATAGTTCCTGTGTCCTCCAGATTGGAGCTCCCGGCAACCGGACGCTATTAACCGGCGATATCGAAGCGTCAACTGAGATAGCTTTAGCAATTCAATACGGCGATGATTTAAAATCCCAAATTATCCAAGTGCCGCACCACGGTAGTTCGACCTCATCGACCCAACAGCTGCTAAAACTGGTGCAACCTAAATATGCTTTATTTTCATTAGGTTATTTCAATCGCTTTCATTTTCCTACGCCCCGGGTGGTTGCGCGTTATCAGGCTATAGGCGCAAGCCAGTGGCTCACCGCCGCCAACGGTGCAATAAAATTGCGAGTTTCACCCAATCAGCCGGTGTTAGTGGAAACCGCTAACCCCCGCCATTACTTTTGGCAGCAGTAATGATAAAAGTGGTGTATAATGCGGGCCTATGAGTATAGAAAAATCTAAAAATTGGGATACTTACCGTCGTTTGTTGCAGGTGACTAAGCAATATTGGCTGTGTTTCTTATTGGGGGTCGTAGCGACCGCCGCCATGTCTTTGGTTGACGCCGGGTTTGCCTGGATGATTAAGCCCATTATCGATAAAGGATTTATTAACCGCGATATAAGTTTCATTCATTGGCTGCCTTTTATGGTGATTGTGATTTTTCTCTTTCGCGGCATATTTGTATTTTTATCCACTTATTGTGTTAGCCGGGTATCTCGAAGCGTAGTGAGAGATTTTCGCCGCCAGTTGTTCGACCATTTACTAAAATTGCCGACTCAATTTTATGATAAAAGCAATTCCGGTCAACTGATTTCCACTATGATCTATAACGTCGAGCAGGTAGCGCAGGCAAGCTCCACCGCTTTATTAACGATATTACAAGAAGCGACATTGGTAATTGGTTTAGTCGCGGTGATCATCAGTGTGAGTTGGGAATTATTTATTTTATTTTTAATAATTTTGCCGATAATTATGTGGATAATGAAACGCAACGGCTCGCGATTAAAACGAATCAGTACCTCGGTGCAAAAATCCGTGGGTGAGGTGACGCGAGTTGCCGCGGAAAGTATTACCGCTCAGCAAGTGGTGCGTTTATATGGTGGGCAAGCTTACGAACGCGCGAAATTTTTTAAAGCGACTCAAGCTAATCAAGAACGCGAACTAAAAATTGCGGTGGTGAATAGCTCCGGCACTTCAATGGTTCAGTTACTATTATCCCTATTGATTGCAGTGGTGCTGATTTTCGCGACCATGCCTTCGTTGCATGTGACTGCCGGAGCGTTTGGCACAGTGATTTCCTCGGTGATTATGTTGTTAAGGCCGATGCGCCGGTTAACAACGGTGCATAGTCTGATTCAAAAAGGCGTCGCCGGCGCCGAAAGTATTTTTGCGGTATTGGATGAAGAAACGGAGCAAGACCAGGGCACGTTTACCGTTGCGCGCACGCGCGGCGAGGTTCGGTTTTCGCAAGTTAATTTTGGCTATCAAACCGGCAAGGAAATCGTGCTGGAAGATATTAATTTTGCAGTACAGCCTGGCAAAGTGGTTGCAATCGTAGGCCGCTCCGGCGCAGGGAAATCGACGTTAATTAATTTACTACCGCGGTTTTATGATATTCACCAGGGATCGATCACCATCGACGGCGTCGATGTTCGTGATTACAAATTGGAAAGTTTACGCCGGCAATTTGCCTTGGTTTCCCAGCACTCGGTTTTGTTTAATGACACGGTGGCGCATAATATCGCATATGGCCAAGAAGATGGCATGGCATCGCGCGCGCAAATCGAAGCGGCAGCGCGAGCGGCGTATGCGTGGGAATTTATCGAGGAATTTCCGCAAGGCTTAGACACCATGATTGGTGAAAACGGCGTATTATTATCCGGCGGCCAACGTCAGCGCTTGGCAATCGCGCGCGCATTATTAAAAAACGCCCCCATTCTCATTTTGGATGAAGCGACCTCATCCTTGGATACTCATTCAGAACGGCAAATCCAAGCGGCTTTAGAAAACTTAATGCAGCGTTGCACTACCTTTGTCATTGCGCATCGGTTATCGACGATCGAAAATGCGGATTGGATTATGGTGATGGAAAGAGGCAAGATTATCGAGCAGGGCACGCATGTTGAATTGCTATCACAAAAAAGTGCGTATGCTGTGTTACATCGCATGCAGTTTAAAGACCTATCCGTAGCAGTAGAAATGCCTGTATAGCCGATAAAAAACTCCCCCTTTGCAAAAGGGGGATTGAGGGGGATTTTTAAAAAAATCAGCATGAACATTCAAACTCTTTGGCGCCAAAAACAGTTTCTTAATTATTTATTATCACCTTTGTCTCTGGCATATCGAGCTGTTATGGCATTGCGCCGTCAACTTTATCGCTGGGGTTTAAAAACTACGGTTCGTTTTCCAGTACCGGTGATTATAGTGGGAAATATCACTGTAGGGGGAGCAGGTAAAACGCCTTTAGTAATCGGTTTAGCGAAGTGGTTACACCGCCAAGGCTGGCAGCCAGGTATAGTCAGTCGTGGCTATGGTGGTAGCGCCATCCAATTGCCGCAGATAGTGCGACCCACCAGTAATCCAAAATTAGTTGGGGATGAGGCGGTGTTATTGGTGAAAAAAACCGGCTGCCCCATGGTAGTTGGCAAAGACCGTCCGGCGGCGGTCGCCACTTTGCTGAAGAATTTTACTTGCGATATTGTGATCAGTGATGATGGATTGCAACATTTGAGTCTAGGACGTGATATTGAAATTGCAGTGATTGATGGCGAACGCCGGTTAGGCAATGGTTTTTGTTTGCCCGCAGGTCCATTGCGTGAGCCCGCAAAACGCTTGCAGTCTGTGGATTTTATTGTCAATAACGGTTGCGAGCATCCCGGCGAATGGAAGATGTCCTTAATTGCTGAGGAAATCTATCAATTAAATAATCCATCCCATCGACTCATCAATGATAGTATCCAGGGGAGAGCGATACACGCGGTCGCCGCTATTGGTAATCCGCAGCGATTTTTTGATACGTTAAAGATACTAGGTTTTAAGTTTACTGAACACGCCTTTCCTGATCATTATTTTTTTCAAAAATCGGATTTTAATTTTGGTCAGGATGCTCTGATCATTATGACCGAAAAAGACGCGGTAAAATGCCAGACTTTCGCGGATGAACGCTATTGGTGTTTAGCCGTGCGCACAGAATTACCAGAAGAATTATTGAGAGAGATCAAGTCTCGAATCGTGTTTTAAGACACAAGAGAACTAAGGGATGTTTGCAGAGAATCCATTCCTAATAAGTAGTAGGAGCTTAGCCCAAGGGTTAATGCGTCCTTCCAGTTAAAATTTTGTGGGATGTGAAGGGGGCTCGCCTGCTTCGGTGAGAACTGGAACAGATCCGAATTCTTTAATAAAATAGGCTCGTGTTTCACCCCTACTAATTTATTTAACAATTGTTCTGGTTCCGAATCCACTATTAAATTATTAATAAGTGTTTGACTGAAAAAATTTGCAGTCACCATATTTTCCAGAAGTTGCAGCATAGGATTATAAAAATGACTGACATTTAACACGCCAATCGGTTTATTATGCAGGCCTACTTTGTTCTCGGTTAATACTTCGAATAGTTCATCCAGTGTTCCTACTCCACCTGGTAAAATAATAAAGCCATCGGCTAAACTTTTTAGCAAAGTCTTACGCTCAGTCATAGATTGAGTAGCAATGATTTCTGAAAGGGCAGTATGGGCATGATTTTTCTTGATCAAGCATTCAGGAATAACCCCAATTACTTTACCGCCATGTTTTAACACTGAACCAGCGAGCTCTCCCATTAAACCCTGATTAGAGCCGCCATATACGAGGGTGATATCTCTTTCGGCTAAGAGAGCGCCTAATTTCCGGGTCGCAATTAAATATTCGTTTTTCGCACCCAGATTAGAGCCTAAAAATACACATATTCTTTTTATTTTATGCACTTTATGATCCCCCTCTTTACCTAACTGAATAGTATACCATTTAAACCTTAAGGGAGCATTAAGAAAGTCAGTTATGAGTAGAATGCAATAAAAGAGACGGCTCTTTTATCGATCCGCGATTTAGCAACTGGCAGCCTGGCTTAGTACATGCACCAGTGCGGCATGCAACCAGGATCCCAGTTCGTGCTCATTGGCGAGGGGGTCTTGTAAATAAATCAGATTTATTCAAACACTTCTTCCAGGGTGTTTGCATCTAAAATTTTTTCACCCCAGAGTAACAGCGTTTCGGCATCGGCTTGTTGAATGCGTGCTAAATAAGATTCAGGGATTTTGTTAAAGCGACGTTGCAATTGCCGAGTTATTAACGCAACCTCACCTTGCTGTATACCTAAGTTTAGTCCCTGACGCATACCTTGATCTATGCCTTGGTTGAGGCCTTGGCTTATACCTTGGCTTATCCCTCTCTGCTCTCCGCGCCGTTCAAATTCTTGAGCTAATGTCATAATTTCACCTCGTAGTTCTTTAGACAAATATTCCTGGACTTCTTGAGTAAATAGGTCAATATCCTTGGCTTCCGTCCTATCCAGCACGTATTTTAGCACAATATTGCTGAAAGAAAAGCCGGCGGAGCTGATTTGTTCCACTTGATTTATCCAGGGAAGAAGAGTTTTTAAAAATTGTTTAAAATCGATAGATTTTTTATGCTTTAATGCAAACTCAACTAAGCCGCACCATTGTCTTCGGCGCATCTCATCATCGGGAATTTGATGGATATCGAGCAATTGAAAGGGCTTCATTAACCATTCTCTGGCTAAAATATTCTGATCTCCGAATAGGGAAAAAATATCTAAAGGAGCGTTCCAAGTTTCCTGACCAGTATAAATAACCATAGGATATATTAACGGTAAAGGCTGCTCAGGATTTTGTTTTCTGTGCATTTCCATTAAGCGAACCATGTAAACCCATAGCCGAAAAGCAATCCAATCATCAACGGTGCTTTGATGTTCGCAAAGTAAGTAGAGATAAGCTGCTGTGCCCGCTATGCTAACGCTATAGACGATGTCGGCTTCGGTACCTTTATAATTTTCATCTATAAAAGAACGGTTTTCGAGCTTGAGAGTTGCTAAATTTATATTTTCTAAGACTGTCGCGGGTAAATGCTCAGTAAAAAATTCCTGAGCGACGCGAAGCTGGCCTAATGACAGCCTTATAAATTTATCATGAGGTTGATGAATAACGGACATTGGTCCTTTCCATGTTGGCGAAATCAAGCTCGATTAAATGAATTTGAAATTTATGTCGTTAAATAATAATTTATCAACGATCAAGAATTATCGTAATAATAAGTGGGTATAGCAATACAGTAAATTTTTATGGGAAGAGGGTCGGGAAGAGGGTCAAATCCTGAATTGTGAACACAATTTCACTAATATGCCTAATATGTGTGGATTCAAATGATATCCATTGTGAACGTTGATGTCATTACAATAAAAGAGACGGTTCTTTTATATGTATTTATGATAAAAGAGACGGCTCTTTTGTAGATCTGGAGATCTTGAGCAACTCGCGGCTAGTACAATTGATATGATTGGCTATCGGGATAATTTATACCGATAGCACTTGCTTTCCATTTTAAAGTGGAGTTCAAAATAAGCGTCCAGGACAGGTGAAATCAACACCAGCCCTGGACTAACCACCGTAAACATCAGGATGTTAACAATGGCTAATGATAGCTTATACGATTTGTCGCCTTTTTTAAACCGCTGGTTCTGGCGGATTGAACTTCCTTTTGAAAAAAGCGCTTTGCTGCATATTTTTTATGCGGTTAGAGGCTGCCTGTATGCGTTTCCCCAAGTCAGGCTCAATAGGCGAGTTCGATTGCTGCCATTCATTGGCGGTAAAGAAAGTGTGGCGAACCAACATGGGCGATCCTTAGTACATGCGCCAGTGCGGCATGCAACCAGGATCCCCAGGTTTGTGCTCATTGGCGAGGTGGTCTTGTAAGTAAATCAGATTTCTTCAAACACTTCTTCCAGGGTGTTGGCATCTAAAATTTTTTCACCCCAGAGTAACAGCGTTTCGGCATCGGCTTGTTGAATACGTGCTAAATAAGATTCAGGGATTTTGTTAAAGCGACGTTGCAATTGCCGAGTTATTAACGCAACCTCACCTTGTTGTATACCTAAGTTTAGTCCCTGACGCATACCTTGATCTATGCCTTGGTTGAGACCTTGGCTTATACCTCTCTGCTCTCCGCGCCGTTCAAGTTCTTGAGCTAATGTCATAATTTCACCTCGTAGTTCTTTAGACAAATATTCCTGGACTTCTTGAATAAATAGATCAAAATCCTTGGATTCCGTCCCATCCAGCACGTATTTTAGCACAATATTGCTGAAAGAAAAGCCGGCGGAGCTGGTTTGTTCTACTTGATTTATCCAGGGAAGAAGGGTTTTTAAAAATTGTTTAAAATCGATAGCTTTTTTATGCTTTAATGCAAACTCAACCAAGCCGCACCATTGTCTTTGACGCATCTCATCATCGGGAATTTGATGGATATCGAGCAATTGAAAGGGCTTAAATAACCATTCTCTAGCTAAAGTATTTTGATCTCCAAATAGGGGAAAAATATCTAAAGGAGCGTTCCAAATTTCCTGACCAGTATAAATAACCATGGGATATATTAATGGTAAAGGCTGCTCAGGATTTTGTTTTCTGTGCATTTCCATTAAGCGGACCATGTAGACCCATAGCCGAAAAGCAATCCAATCATCCACGGTGCTTTGATGTTCGCAAAGTAAGTAGAGATAAGCCGCTGTGCCAGCTATGCTAACGCTATAGACGATGTCGGCTTCGGTACCTTTATAATTTTCATCTATAAAAGAGCGGTTTTCGAGCTTGAGAGTTGCCAAATTTATATTTTCTAAGACTGTCGCGGGTAAATGCTCAGTAAAAAATTCCTGGGCGACGCGAAGCTGGCCTAATGACAGCCTTATAAATTTATCATGAGGTTGATGAATAACGGACATGGGTCCTTTCCATGTTGGCGAAATCAAGTTTGATTCAATGGGTTTGCAATTTATCTCGTTAAAAAATAACTTCTCAACGATCAAGAATTATCGTAATAATGGGCGGTTATAACAATACAGTAAATTTTAGGCAAGCTTGCTATTTAAGAGTTGATGATCCTATAACTTTTGGCTGGTGAGATTCCTGGACTCCGCGGTTAAGTTGCGGAATGGATGGAGCTGGTATGGCTTTAAAAACAGAAATAGTACGAATTGTTTTGGCATCATAAGAGACGCTGGTTTTATTTTTGGGAATGGGATTAGAAAAAGCTTTTAAGGAAATAACCATGCCATACAGCGTGGCTTGCTTTATGGCGCTCATTTTCTCGATGATTGGGTAGTAACGGTCGTCATACAGGTGACTAAGTTGATGAATAACTTTCTGAGAAGAGTTTTCTGCGGTTTGGGCGATCTCTAAGGCTAAAAAATGGCTATAAATAAAGCTAATGCTGGGCCGTGAGTTTTGTTGAGTGGCTGTTAAAATACCCAGAATATAATTTTTGTGAATTGAGCTGTTTTTAACTAAATGAGCAGCTTTTGGAAATAAAAGCTGAAAAATACCGCTTTTTAATAATAAATAAAAATTTTCTAAAGAATTTTCGTTTAATAACAATTTACTTAATTCCCTGGTTAAGTCTCCCCAGTTTTCTTTAATGGCATTTTTTTTAATGGTATGGTTGCTTTGTATTAAGCTTTTAACTAAAGGAATTGGAAAGAGTAAATTATAATAAATACTAAAATTGAGCAAAATTAGAGAATTCTGTGGTTGATTGACAAATAGTTTTTTATTGCTCATCCAAAGTAAATATGAATCGCTACCTTCTTTGAAGGTGCAACCAATAGTGTTCAATTGAAATAAATCTCTTAAAGAAAAATGATCTATGAGTTTGCTTAAGTTTTCAAAATTAAATATGAGCGCCTCCGGATCCTTACTTTTTAATTCTGAGTTGAACAATTGCGAAAGGAGATTAAGCGCTTTAAGTAAACGCAGATATTCACGCTCTTGAGAGGGATTTAATTTATTTAGTTCGGCTAAGATGCGCCCAGCTAAGTTTTTATTTGCAACTATTTTTTGAATGTTAAGCTCGCTGGCTAGATCCGCTAATGGCGTCTTTTTCCTTTGGAGGTAGCCTTAAGAAGCGAGTCGTATTTAAACGGCAGCCGCGCAGAATTCTGAGAGGATCCTCAGAGTAATTTTTATGCGGATCTTTGGGAGATCTTAGTTCCTTTTTTTGTAGATGCTGAAAAGCCTCCTTGCTATTTTTGAAATATCGCTTATTGAAATGAAATATGCCTTTGAATTTTGATTGGGTATCTTCATATAACGGGAAGATCGCAAATGAATTGATTAAAAAATCAGTTTGGCTAGAATCAACGCTGGTGATGGTGATATCAACGTTAGTGTCAGGTATTGTATAACGATTTTTTATATATGAATCTTTTCTGGCATGCAGAACTTTTGTCACTATATTAACCGCTCTCATTTCAGTATCAGGTTCTTGGTTTTTTAAAATCACGCGAATATCTAGATCATTAGGATCTATTCCTAAATAAGTATCTCTGGGTGCGCCGCCTTGAATATAAAATATGGATTGATCGCAATCTTTAAGTTCTAAAAATATATCATTGATCAGTTCTAGAAATTCGACTGGGGGAATTTCGTCCATAGGCGCCCATTCATTCCGAGTAATTTTTTCTTCAGAGGCGGATTCTTTTGATTCGCTTTCACTTAAATTATGGATAGATGGAGAGGAAGTAGGGGAGGAGCCAGCCTCGGACATAGGTTTACGAGTGATAACCGATGGATTCGATATCGATAAATCGCTAGAAGATTTATTGTCATTTAAGCCTAGATTATCTTTTCTTTTTTTACGTCGAGATTTTGATGATGAAGGAGGTGAGGTCGGTTTAGTCGCCGCAGATCTTTGATTATTATTGTTTTTACTTTGTAATTGCTGCGGGCTGGAGGAATTTATTTGATCATCATCATCATCATCATCTTCATCGGAACTCCAATTCCAAGTTTTATGTTCAGCGGTTTTAGTCGGAGGGAGTGTTGGTATGGAAGGGGCTTTGGTAACAGTTTTTGATGTTTTAGGGAGCTTGTTTAGTTCTGGCTGTTTGATTGTTGTAGGAGGATTCGTATTCGGATTTCTTCGCGTGTGTAGACGTCGAAGCAGGAGGAGTCTGTGGGGACCGTTTCATTGACAGGTCCTTGAAATGTAAGCCGCCCATATAAATTAGATAATCCATTAGTTAAAAGAGAGTAGCCATAATGATAAAAATTGGTGAGCAGGGTGGTATTTAGGTTCCGCATCTTTTTCTCTCTTTTGTTTCGTATTGGGTTCAAAAGAGAGGTGGGCGTGAGGAGTCCGTAATCATTATTAATCCCTTTATCACCTTAAGCACTCTTACTTTTTTACCGTTTTCAATTTGTTCAAAACTTTAACACATTATGTTTTTTTTTGCAATATAGATTGGGAATTGACTGTCCAATTCCAAGGGGGTGAGGGCTATGCCAATTTCTTTTTAAGGAGTTCGTTCACTTGTTGCGGATTGGCTTTGCCACGAGTGGCTTGCATGACTTTGCCGACGAAGAAGGCAAACAGTTTATCTTTGCCGGAACGGTATTGAGCAACCTGTTCGGGATTGGCTAGAATAATTTCGTCAATTGTCGCTTCGATAGAGCTGCTATCGGTGATTTGCTTTAAGCCTTGTTTTTCGATCACGGCATCCGGGTCGCTTTCGCCTTCCCAGAGTGCAGCGAATACTTGTTTCGCCACATTATTGGAAACGGTGCCGTCAGCAATGCGTTTTACCAGCGCGCCCAATTGAGGGGCGCGGACGGGGCTTGCATTGATGCTCAAATTTTCTTTGTTTAAAGCAGCGGCCAGCTCGCCGTTAATCCAATTGGCGATAATTTTGGGTGAGGCGCCGGGTGCATGTTGGATAGCCGATTCGAAATAATCGGCGGTTTCGCGCGACATGGCGATTAAGTTAGCATCGTAAGTATTCAATTGATATTCTTTTTGAAAATCTGGCGCGCTTTTCCCAAGGCAGTTCCGGTAAGGAATTGCGGATGGTCTCAATGAAATCAGCCGTGACTGCTACGGGCAATAAATCCGGGTCTGGGAAATAACGATAGTCATGGGCTTCTTCTTTGCTGCGCATCGAACGGGTGACGCCCCGTTGCGCATCAAATTGCCGAGTTTCTTGTTTGATTTGCCCGCCACCTTCCAAAACGTCAATTTGGCGTTGGATTTCGTAAATGATGGCTTGTTCAACAAATCGAAACGAGTTTAGATTTTTCAGTTCGGTGCGCGTGCCTAATTTTAGTGTGCCTTTGGGGCGGACGGAAACGTTTACATCGCAGCGGAACATGCCTTCCTGCATATTCGCTTCGCTGACGCCTATGTAACGGATTAAATTATGGAGAGTTTTTAAGTAGGCGACCGCTTCCTTGGCAGAGCGAATATCAGGTTCGGAAACAATTTCTAATAAGGGTATTCCCGCGCGATTAAGATCAATGCCGGATACTCCCGCCATGCCTTCATGCAATGATTTCCCGGCATCTTCTTCCAAGTGGGCTCGAGTAATGCCGATGCGTTTTTCCGTACCGTCTTCTAGGATAATGTTCAATGAACCCGGCCCGACGATGGGTAGATCATATTGGCTAATTTGATAGCCTTTGGGTAAGTCTGGATAAAAATAATTTTTCCTGGCAAAAACAGATCGCGGTTCAATGACCGCGTCTACACTCAGTCCGAAACGAATGGCCAACACCACGACTTGAGCATTTAGGACCGGCAAAACACCCGGTAAGCCTAAATCTACTGCGCAGGCTTGCGTGTTCGGCTCTGCGCCAAATGCGCACGCCGCTCCTGAAAATATCTTTGATTTAGTGGCCAGTTGTGTATGAACTTCTAAGCCAATGACAGGTTCCCATTCCATCTTTATACTCTAGCATGGAGTTTGCAGTTGGCACAACCCGACATTGAGGTCGTAGACCAATGCCATGAATTTAAGTTAGAATGAACACAGGGTATTTTGATTTACAAGGAGATTATGATGAAATTGAAAGGAATAGTATTTGCATTGTTAGCATTATTGTTTGCGTTACCAATCAGTAGCCAAGCGGCTGGGCCGGCTTCCGCAAAGGCGGTGACGGCTGTTAGTAATGCGCGTCAAAGTACTTTGACAGTGAATATCACCGGAATTAAAAATGAAAAAGGGGCTATCCGAATAGCATTATATAATAGTCAGCAGGCTTTTCAGACCAAAGATCCTAAGGGTCAACTGGCTTATAAGCGCGCACGTTTATCCATTAATAATGGTACGGCGGTTTGGCGAGTCAGTGGTCTTCCTTATGGGACTTATGCTATTAAGCTGTTCCACGATGAAGATAACAACGGAATATTGAAGAAGAATTTTGTTGGCCGCCCTACTGAAGGTGTGGGTTTCTCTAATAACCCTCCCAAGCTGACGCATTCACCAACTTTTGATGAGACTAAATTTAATGTTAATCAAGCTAACTCGCAGATTACTATTAAGATGTTAAACTTTTAAGGCTTAAGATTAGGAGACCGGTATGACTTTAACACCTGCTGAGGTGCGGAAAATTGCGCATTTGGCACGCTTATCGATCAACGACACTGAAATAGAACCACTGACTAAAAGTTTAGATAATATTCTCAATTTAGTCGGCAAAATGGATCGAGCGGACGTAACCCACGTCAAACAAATGGCGCATCCTTTAGAGACGGCGCAACCGTTACGCACCGATCAGGTAACTGAGGTCAATCTACGAGATCAATTTCTAAAAAATGCTCCTCAAAGTTTGATGGGTTTATACATTGTGCCGCAAGTCATAGAAACTGAAGAGTAAAGAAGTTTATGCATAATCAAACATTAGCTGCGCTCAGTACTGCATTAAAGAACAAAAAAATTTCCAGTGAGGAGCTGACTCGCCATTATTTGCAACGGATTAAACAATACGATCCACAACTTAATTCTTTTATTACGGTTGCAGAAGAATATGCATTGGCCCAGGCCAAAGCGGCGGATAGTCAAATTGCGGCGGGTAAGGCTGGAGCATTGACGGGCATTCCGATAGCGCAAAAAGATATTTTTTGCACTCAGGGCATCAAAACCACCTGCGGTTCGAAAATGTTGGATAATTTTATTGCTCCGTACAATGCAACCAGCGTTGAACAATTTAATGCGGCTGGAACTGTGTTGCTGGGGAAAACCAATATGGATGAATTTGCCATGGGTTCGTCCAACGAAAATAGTTACTATGGTCCCGTAAAAAATCCCTGGGATCTTAGCAAAATTCCTGGTGGTTCTTCAGGTGGTTCGGCTGCCGCGGTTGCTGCCCGGCTTACGCCTGGCGCTACCGGCACGGACACAGGCGGTTCAATTCGCCAGCCTGCGGCATTATGTGGAATTACCGGCTTAAAACCGACTTATGGCCGGGTATCCCGTTATGGAATGATTGCGTTCGCTTCAAGCTTGGACCAAGGTGGGCCGCTAGCGCAGACCGCTGAAGATGTCGCCATACTACTAGGCGCTATGGCGGGTTATGACAGCCGGGATTCAACTAGTATTAACCAACCTGTTCCTGATTATACGCAGTCTTTGAACGATGATTTACGGGGTCTGAAAATCGGGTTGCCGACAGAATATTTCGGTGACGGATTAGACCCGGTCATTGCTCAATCGATTGAGGAAATGATTAAAACTCTGGAGCGTCTCGGCGCTAAAACTCATAAAATCAGTTTGCCGCACACTGATTTGTGCGCTTCGGTTTATTATGTGCTGGCTCCTGCTGAGTGTTCATCCAATCTGGCTCGTTATGATGGGGTGCGTTATGGTTATCGCTGTGAGGCTCCGGTTAATTTAGAAGACTTATATAAGCGTTCTCGCAGTGAAGGGTTTGGTAAAGAAGTGCAGCGGCGGATTTTAATCGGCACTTATGTGCTCTCATCCGGCTATTACGAAGCATACTATCGCCGTGCGCAAAAAGTCCGTCAGCTTATCCGCGATGATTTTGTTGAGGCCTTTAAAACTGTCGACGTGATTTTAACTCCCGCCACACCTACTCCGGCGTTCAACATTGGCGAAAAAATGACGGATCCGGTGGCGATGTATCTTTCTGACGTTTATACCATTGCGGTTAATTTGGCGGGTATTCCTGGGTTATCCATGCCGGTTGGTTTTAGCCGCAATGGCTTACCTTTGGGCGGCCAATTAATCGGCAACTATTTTTCCGAGGCAAAGCTATTGAATATTGCCCATCGTTACCAGCAAGAAACTGACTGGCATCAACGCGTTCCCGCCAATTTTAAATAAATTACGCTGAGATCTTTCTAGGATGTCATCTTATCCCAAACATCGTTAATATTTCCCGCCGCCGCCAAGCCCGTTGCGGATAGACCGCATTTCGGGTCCTGTCGGCTGCGTCCTTTTACATGCTCGCTGCGCTGCGCGTGCAAAAGGACTCCGCCGCCACCCGTTAGCTGGCGCACTTGGCGGCGGCGGGAAATATTAACTAGCAAATGCGTTGATATTCGAAAGCACTTCGTCATCCCGCGATCAAGTCGCGGGATGACGGATGCCACTTTCGTCAATGAACGCATTTGTAGAGCCATATTTTTCGGAGTCGCCAACGCGCCAGCTAACCGGGTGGACGCGGAGTCTTTTGCGCACGCAGCGAAGCGAGTACGGAAAAGACGTAGCGGACAGGACCCGAAATGCGATCTATCCGCAATGGCTTGGCGACTCCGAAAAATATGGTGGGGTGGGTGTGAAGTTTGATTGGTCATCTCCAGTAGAATTATTTAGAATGATTCGCTATAATGCGCCTTAATGTTTAGGTTGGCGGAGCATAGATGGCAGAGGCCGTATATCAAATAGTTTTTTATTTATTTACCATCGGGTTAATTGGTTCCGCGGCGATGGTTATATTTTTGCGGAATCCCGTCCGCTGCATATTATTTCTAGTGTTGGCTTTTTTTTGCAGCGCCGTACTGTGGATGCTGCTGCAAGCTGAATTTTTATCCCTCGTGTTAATCTTTGTCTACGTTGGCGCGGTAATGACCCTGTTTTTATTTGTGGTTATGATGCTCAATATTGATTTAATTCCGCTCAAAGAAGGGTTTGTCCGTTATTTGCCGTTAGGTTTATTAGTTCTGGTGGTCATGATCGGGGTAATGTGTTACGTATTGACGAGTAAACAATTCAGCGCAAATACTATGCTGGTTACCCATGGTCCAAATTATAACAATGTAGTTGCGCTCGGCACGGAATTATTTACCCATTACATCTATGAGTTTGAAATCGCCGGTTTAATTTTGCTCGGAGCGATGGTGGCAGCCATCAGTTTGGCTTTTTATGGGCGGAAACCGGGAACCAAAGCCCAGAAAATTGCTAAACAGCTAGAAGCATCCAAAGCCACCGGTTTACGCATCATTAAAATGAAACCGGAGCCACGATGATTCCATTAAATTTCTGTTTGATTATTGGCGCTATCTTATTTGCATTGGGGTTTGCTGGGATCATCCTTAACCGCAAAAATATTCTGATTCTATTAATGTGTTTAGAATTAATATTATTGGCGGTTAACACCAATTTTGTCGCGTTCGCGCACTACTTGGGCTTAGAGGCCGGGGAAGTGTTTGTGTTTTTTATCTTAACCGTAGCTGCCGCCGAAGCGGCGATCGGATTAGCGATTTTAGTCTTATTGTACAGACAACGTGGCACGATTGATGTGCAAACTATGGATTTACTGAAGGGTTAAAATGTGATCTATCCATTATTACTGATTGTCGTTTTTGCCCCATTGCTGGGCTCCATTATCGCTGGTTTTTTCGGCAAAGTGATTGGACGCACCGCTACCCATCGAACCACCATTGGCCTAATGATTTGTTCTTTTGCCGCGGCTTTGGTACTGGCTAAACATGTCCTCGTCGACGGACAGACATACAATGGTATCTTATATAATTGGGTAATAAACCCGCATTACGGGTTTAATGTCGGTTTTTTAGTCGATCAATTATCCGCGGTAATGATGCTAGTTGTTACCTTCGTGTCATTGGTTGTGCATATTTACACGATTGGGTACATGCATGACGATCCTGGCTATCAACGGTTTTTCAGTTACGTTTCTTTATTCACATTCGCCATGTTAATGTTGGTTACCGCCAACAATTTTCTGCAATTGTTTTTTGGATGGGAAGGCGTCGGTTTGGTTTCCTATCTGCTCATCGGCTTCTGGTTTAAAACTGAAGCTGCCGCCAATGGCAGTTTTAAAGCTTTTTTAGTGAACCGGGTAGGGGATATGGGTTTTATTATCGGGATCGCCGCCATCCTCACTTATTTCGGCACGCTGGATTACAACGCTGTGTTTGTTCAAGCTAGCACCGTTGCTTTGCTTAAAATCAATGTATTCGGTCATGTACCTTGGTCGGTAATGTCACTGATTTGTATTGCATTGTTCGTTGGCGCGATGGGAAAATCCGCGCAAGTGCCGTTACACGTTTGGTTACCGGAATCTATGGCTGGCCCCACGCCTATTTCCGCATTAATCCATGCCGCGACCATGGTAACGGCGGGGATATTTATGGTGGCTCGCATGTCGCCTTTATTTGAGCTTTCACCCGTCGCGCTCAGTTTTATCTTAGTGATTGGCGCCACAGGAGCGTTATTTCTGGGATTACTGGCTTTTGTTGAGAACGATATTAAACGCGTGATCGCCTACTCAACCATGTCCCAATTGGGATACATGATGGCGGCGAACGGCGCTTCGGCATTTTCAGCCGGTATTTTTCATTTAGCTACCCATGCTTGTTTCAAAGCCTTGTTGTTCTTGGCAGCCGGTTCAGTCATTATCGCTATGCACCATGAACAAGATATCCGTAAAATGGGCAACTTACGCAAATATATGCCGATCACTTATACTACCTTTTTGATTGGCGCACTGGCGCTGGCTGCAATCCCGCCTTTCTCAGGATTTTATTCCAAAGACGCGATTATTGAAGCGGTACATCTAACCACTATTCCTGGCGCCCATTATGCTTATATCTGTTTGTTACTGGGCAGCTTTGCCACCGCATATTATATTTTTCGAGTTTTTTTCTTAGCTTTCCACACCAGCGAGCGCATGGATAAACATACTCGGGACCATCTGCATGAAACCAGTTGGGTGATGACTTTACCCTTAATTTTGCTGGCTATTCCCTCGGTATTGTTGGGCGGGGCCCTGGCGCAGAAAATGTTGTACAGCCAGCCTAACTTGCTGGGCAATAGTATTTATGTCAATGCGCAGTATGATGTGCTGAGCCGTTTAGGGCTTGAATTTCCGGGGATTTGGCGCGCGATTTCAGAATCATTCAAACATTTGCCGTTTTGGTTTGCGATATTGGGCGTTTTTATGGCTTGGTTCACTTGTATTCAAATGCCAGTGATTAGAGCTGTGTTGGCGAAGAGATTAGCGGCGGTTCGTTGGGTTCTGCTCGCCAAGTATGGTTTTGATGCTTTCTATAAAAATGTAATTGTTGTCAGCGTGCGTTGGGTGAGTGAATTCTTTTACCGTTGGACCGACCGTAAATTAATTGATGCATGGCTAGTGGACGGTTCAGGCCACAATGTCTCCTGGTTATCGCAACGATTACGGCGTTTGCAAACAGGTTATTTATACCATTACGCATTTGTGATGATGATCGGTTTACTAGT
The DNA here is from genome assembly GCA_963697455.1 of uncultured Pseudomonadota bacterium. Lineage (GTDB taxonomy): Bacteria > Pseudomonadota > Gammaproteobacteria > Coxiellales > Coxiellaceae > JAFEDN01. Next base: position 132,246 of record CAVOOI010000035.1, read on the forward strand.
GCTTTTATGCTGGTTTTTGTTTTAACTGGACGATTATGTTAAATAACGTTTTTCCCATCTTAAGTATCTTGATTTGGCTGCCGGTGCTCGGCGCTGTGGCAGCGTTATTCTGCAAAGAAAAGCGCGCCAATTTAGCGCGGAGCATTGGATTAGGGGTGATGATCATTAGTATCGCGTTGTGCGTCCCTCTGTATGCGCACTTTGATTCGACTAGCGCCGCCTTACAATTTACTGAACATCTTAACTGGATTCCCGCCTTAAAAATTAACTATGATTTAGGAGTTGACGGCATTTCCATGCCATTAGTCATATTGACCTGCTTCACTACATTATTGATTATCCTAGCGTCCTGGACGATGGTGCATGAAAAAGTAGTGCAATATGTCGCTACTTTTTTAGTGATGCAAGGAATGATGGTGGGTGTATTTGCTGCCGCTGATTCCATGCTGTTTTATTTTTTTTGGGAAGGCACTTTAATCCCCATGTATTTAAGCATCGGCATTTGGGGTTCTCAAAACCGTTCTTACGCGGCGATCAAATTTTTCTTGTATACTTTTTTTGGTTCAGCGTTATTACTGGTTGCCTTACTTTATTTACGATTGCAGGCGGGTAGCTTTTTAATTACGGATTTTTATCTCCTGAAAATCGCATTAAGCGCGCAGATCCTAATTTTTATTGGATTTTTCCTCGCTTTCGCCATTAAAGTGCCGATGTTTCCTTTTCATACTTGGTTGCCGCATGCGCATACCGAAGCCCCAGCCGGCGGTTCAGTTATTTTAGCTGCTCTAATGTTAAAATTGGGCGGGTACGGCTTTCTGCGTTTCACCATGCCGATTGTGCCGGATGCTTGCCGGACCCTGGAATGGGTGATGATAGTGCTGTCACTCATAGCGGTGTTGTATATCGGTTTGGTAGCCATAGCCCAGGTCGACATGAAGCGCTTAATTGCATACTCTTCCGTTGCGCACATGGGTTTTGTCACCCTCGGCTGTTTTTTGCCGTTCGTTATCATGCAAAAAACTTTGAATCATGATAGCGCGGTATTAGGTGTTGAAGGCGCCGTAGTGCAAATGATTGCTCACGCCTTTGGCTCGGGCGCGCTGTTCTTGGCGTTTGGCGCTTTATACAACCAAATGCACACCCGGTTACTGAAAGATTTTGGCGGCGTAGCGAATGTCATGCCGATTTTTGCAGCGTTTTTCTTGTTGTTTGTCATGGCTAACGTCGGTTTGCCGGGAACGTCGGGATTTGTGGGTGAATTTTTAGTGATTACCAGTTCATTTCAATCAGGATTTTGGGTGACTTTCTTTGCGGCCTCCACTTTAATTACCGGCGCGGCTTACAGTCTGTGGATGTACCGGCGGGTATTTTATGGAGAAGTGGTCCATGAGGATGTGCGCCAATTACATGATATCGGCAGTATCAATATTGTAGTATTCGCATTATTGGCAGTATCTATTTTGCTGCTGGGAATATACCCTAATGCATTGTTAAATGTGGTTCATGCTTCTGCGAGTCATTTAGTGGAATTGACTACGCAGTCGCGTTTATGACCTCGTTGGAGAGGATATGACGTTTGCTGATTTATTATCGATTTTACCTGAATTCTTTTTAGCGGTGATGACTGCGGTTGTCCTGTTAGTAGGCGTTTTTGCGCCTAAAAAGCCGCAATGTGCTTATTACCTGGTGCAGATAAGTTTAATTATTGCCGCAATGCTAACGGTGTATAGTTTTCATGCTTTAGGCAATGTGACCACATTCTCCTTTAATCATAGTTATGTAGTGGACCACTTTGCGGTGGTATTGAAATTATTCGTCTACTTAATCTCTTTTGTGGCGTTTTTATATGCCCGTAATTACAATCACGAACGTTTTATCCTTAACAATGAGTTTCACGTCCTGGCTCTATTAAGCGTTATCGGCATGGTCGCGCTTATTTCGGGATATAATTTATTAACTTTATATTTAGCATTGGAATTATTGTCCTTACCCTTGTATGGGCTGGTCGCTTTACAACGGGCCAAGATGCGTTGCGTTGAAGCCGCTATGAAATATTTTGTCGTCGGCAGCTTGGCTTCCGGAATGTTGCTATATGGGATCTCGATATTATTTGGCGTTGCCCACAGTTTAGATCTGGGACAAATTGCGCATGCAGTTGCGCAGCTACAGGGCAGCGGGAACTTAATGCTGATTTTTGCTTTGGTATTTATTATCGCAGGCATGGCATTTAAAGTCGGAGCGGTGCCGTTTCACATGTGGGTTCCAGATGTGTACGATGGTTCGCCCACCTCGGTGACATTATTAATCAGCGCAGCGCCGAAAATAGCGGGGCTGGCTCTGTTCATACGCATATTGGTAGTAGGACTACCTGGGCTATTCGCGCAATGGCAGCAAATTATCTTGGTTATCGCCATTTTGTCTATCGCCTTAGGCAATATCGTCGCCATTGTGCAGGTCAATATCAAACGGCTCTTGGCATACTCTTCAATCGCGCACATGGGATATATGTTGTTAGGTTTGGCATGTGGGACTCCGGCAGGTAATTCCGCGGCTATTTTTTATGTGATTACTTATAGTCTGATGAGTCTAGGGGCTTTTGGTATGATTGCTTTAATGAGCCGGGCAGGGTTCGAAGCCAATAATATCGAAGATTATGCCGGGCTGAATCATCGCAGTCCTTGGTTAGCTTTTATGATGTTGATTTTGATGTTTTCGCTGGCAGGTGTTCCGCCGCTAGTCGGTTTTATCGCCAAATTAGGGATTTTAAATGCCCTGGTCGAAGTCCATTTAACCTGGGTTGCCGTAGTGGCGATTATTTTTGCCATCGTCGGCGCTTATTACTATATTCGCGTAGTAAAGGTTATGTATTTTGATCAACCTTTAGCAGCGGAAGTGATTGCCTGTCCTCGGGACACAAAAATAGCCATTACTATTAATGGCTTAGGGATACTATTATTGGGGATTTTTCCGGGAGCGTTGTATGGCCTATGTCAGGGTCTTTTTTAACTCGGCGCCTATTGACATGCCCTCGCGCTTCTGATAGAATTTCGCCAATAAGAGATTTTTTAACTATTAATCCAACAGAGAGTTTACAATATGACTAGAGTTCAACAAGCTAATACTGAAGCGGCTAACCGCTTAGATGAAAGTCAAAAGAAAAATACTAACACCAATAAACAGTTTTTGGTTAGTTTGGAAGCTTTGAAAATTGAAGCTTCTTTTAATGATTTTTTAGAGGAATCTGATAAGGAAGAGGCTCGCAAACAACGCGTGATATTAGCTAACTCCAAATTAGCTTCTTCTACTGAGCCGCAATATCAATTAGCTCCGGCGATCATACCTAGTGTAACCCCAGTCGTTACCCATTTTAATGACCATTTGGACGATAAACCATTTCAAGCTTTATTGGACGCAATTAATAAAATCAAGAATCCGGTTCATCGCCAGATATTGACTGCAACTGTGCAGCAAATAGGTCCTCAAGCATTTGCTCAAGCTGCTGTTAGGGCGTCTGCTAAAGCTCAACAACAAAGCGATGTAAATTCTAAACCACCAGCTCAAAACCCGGATTTCCGACCTGCTCCATCAGCTCCCGCTGGCAGAGAGAACGATGTCAATGCACAAGCTAATATGCGGTCTGTTCCTACCCAATCAACTACGCAAAAGAGTCAGAATACATTGACGCCTTCTAAGCAAAAAAAATCTACGCAAGAGCAACCGAAAGAAGGAATAGAAGACGAATTCTTAAAGCTTATCTCAATACTGGAAGTGCAACCGCAATCAGCAATGTTTTATATGTTACAAGACCCCGCGCTCAACCTTTTGGGATGTTTGAAGAATGAGTGCCGGAAGAAGGGTTTTGATCGAGGTGATTTTGAAACATTCATGACTGACAGTGGACCTCAATTCACTATAATACTTTCTTCAACTTATGATCTAAATAGAAAGGCAATTGTTACCACTAATATTGTGAGTTTTGCAGAGAATATTCATACATTCACTGCGGAAAGGCTTGCTGCTGACAAAGCTGATAAATTAAAATCTAAATTTGGCAGTACTCCTACTCCCGAGCCAATTCCTTATCGTCGTAAATAATCTGTTTAGTTAACTCCGGGGCGTTCTGCCCCGGTTTTTTTTTCCTCTCTTCTGTCAAATGATTACCTTGATTTTATAAACCAATTCATGTAGTATTGCTTTTCTATTGCGGGGTGGAGCAGTCTGGCAGCTCGTCGGGCTCATAACCCGAAGGTCGTAGGTTCAAATCCTACCCCCGCTACGAACAAATTATAAGGGGAAAGGGCCATAGGCCCTTTTTTATTGCGTAAATGATGATTGGCGAGCTTCAAAAGATGATTGAACCCGCAGTTGCGGCCCTCGGATACGAGCTATGGGGTTGCGAATGGGTCAGTATGGGGAAGAATCGCCAGCAGTTACGGGTATACATCGATCGCGAACAGGGTGTTAATATCGATGATTGCGCCAAAATAAGCCGTCAAATTAGCGCTATTTTTGAGGTGGAAGATCCCATTCAAGGTCATTATGTCCTGGAGGTTTCTTCCCCAGGTATTGAGCGGTCATTATTTACGATGGCGCATTGTCAGCGCTACATTGGCCATCCGGTTAGCCTCCGTTTACGGGCCCCAAAAGAGGGTCGCCGTAATTTTAGCGGTATATTAAAATCTGCGGCGGATGAACGCATCATCCTAGAGTTAGATGACGAAACTACGCTGGAGATAGCGTGGCGCGATGTTGATAAAGCCCATTTAGTGGCTAAGCCCGCGAATCGCACTGGTGGCCGGACTAAGCTTTGAGAGGATACTATGAACAGTAAAGATATTTTATTGATGGTACAGTCTCTTTCTAATGAGAAAGGCGTCAGCGCTGAAGCGATTTTTCAATCGATCGAGGCGGCGCTTGCTACAGTTGCAGCCAGACGTTATGACGGCGAAGACGTGCATATCCGTGTCGCTATCGACCGGAGAACCGGAGACTATGAGGCGTATCGCTGCTGGACGGTAGTACAAGACGAAGAATCGCTGGAAGATCCGGCAAGAGAAATTGTACTAGCCGAGGCGAAGAATGTCGATTCGGAGCTGAGTGTTGGCGATGTGATCGAAGAAAAAATTGAACGTCCTGAATTTGGCCGGATCGCTGCGCAACAAGCCAAACAAGTCATTGTCCAAAAAGTAAGAGAAGCCGAACGCGGTAAAATTATCGATCAATATCGTGCCCGAGTCGGTGACTTAGTGATTGGGGTAGTGAAGAAAGTCACCCGTGAACATATTATTTTGGATATGGGTGAGAATGCTGAAGCATTGTTGTCGCGTGAAGAAATGCTACCGAGAGATGTTTTCCGGGTGAATGACCGTGCGCGTGGATTACTGTACGCCGTGCGTGATGGCAAGCGTGGGCCTCAATTGGCCCTGAGCCGCACTCGTCCTGAACTGTTAGTGGAATTATTTAAAATTGAAGTCCCGGAAATCAGCGAGGAAGTCATTGAGATCAAGGGCGCTGCTCGCGATCCAGGGTCTCGCGCCAAAATTGCGGTTAAGACTAACGACGGACGCATTGATCCAGTAGGCGCCTGCGTCGGTATGCGCGGCTCGCGTGTCCAAGCTGTTTCTAACGAATTGGGCGGAGAACGCATCGATATCGTACTATGGGATGATAACCCTGCACAATTTGTGATTAATGCCATGGCTCCGGCGGAAGTGTCTTCCATTGTCGTCGATGAAGATTCTCACAGTATGGATATTGTGGTGATGGAAGATCAATTAGCGCAAGCGATTGGCCGCGGCGGCCAAAATATCCGTTTAGCAACGGACTTGACTGGCTGGAAGCTGAATGTCATGACTGAAAAAGAAGCGGCTTCCAAGCATGAAAGTGAAACTGAACGCTCTAAGAAACTGTTTATGGAAAAATTAGATATCGAGGAAGATGTCGCCGAATTTTTAGTGAGCGAAGGTTTCACTAATTTAGAAGAAATCGCTTACGTGCCTGCTGCAGAATTATTGAAGTTAGAAGGGTTAGACGAAGAAACCGTCACTGAATTACAACAGCGTGCTAGCGATGTGCTGCTCACTCAAGAGATCGCCACTGAAACTGCCCGTACTGGGCCGCAACCTGCTGCGGATTTATTGGCGGTCGAAGGGATGACTGAGCAATTAGCACTGCGTTTAGCTGAAAAAGGCGTGACTACTCGCGAAGAACTGGCTGAACATGCCGTGGATGAGTTGACCGAGCTACTGCCTGACCTTAAAGCAAAATCCGCCGCAGAGTTAATTATGCATGCCCGCGCACATTGGTTTGAAGAAAAATAAAGGGGAGAAAATGGCGGATATCAGTATTATAGAACTCGCTAAGTTAATTCATTCAACTCCCGAGCGCTTATTGGAACAATTACAAGAAGCCGGTGTTGCAGTCAATAATATTAAACAAAGCATCTCGCCTGACCAAAAGCGGCAACTATTGTTGCATCTGCAAAAAGCGCGGTCTGCCGCCGCGGCAGTAGACACCGCGGCCGAGACGACTACTGCAGCAAAAAAACGTGGCAAACTGACTCTGCAGCGCAAAAGTGTGGGAATCGTCAAACAAGGTAAGAAAAGCGTTAACGTAGAATTTCGCGCTAAACGTACTTATACCAAACCGGTTGTGGCCACTCCTGTGGAGCCTCCCGCCCCACCGCAAACACCGCCTCCCGCTATTGAAACTGTAGCCGAAAAAACTCAGCCTGAACCTTCTCAGACTGAAAAGATCACCCAACCCATACCAGAAACTCCTGGATCTGAACCGGTTGAAGCTAATCTAAAACCTGAAGCCTCCGAAGAAGATTCTTTAACCAAGGCTAAGAAAAAAGAAAAAAGCCGGCGTGATGCGCGAGAAGTTCGCAAGCCTTTCCGTCCAGAGTTAGTGTTGGAAGAAGAAGTCGAACAAGACGAACCTTTTAATAAATCTAAGTTTCCCAGACGCAAGCGAAAAATGGCAAAAGAGTCGGGTATTCAAAAAAGTACTGCCGCTCTCGAGCAAAGCTTTGCTAAACCGACTGCGCCGGTAGTGCGGGATGTACCCATTCCAGAATCGATTACAGTCGCTGATTTGGCGCGTAAAATGTCAGTTAAAGCTGCCGAAGTCATCAAAGTCATGATGAAGATGGGAGCAATGGCCACTATCAATCAAATGCTGGATAAAGATACGGCCACCCTAGTGGTTTCCGAAATGGGTCATAATCCCGCGCCAATGCAAGCTACTCTGGAAGAAGATTTAGTCTTGAGTGAAGAAGTGAGCCAGGTTGAGCCGGTAACCCGCGCGCCAGTGGTCACTATTATGGGCCATGTCGATCATGGTAAAACTTCATTACTCGATTATATTCGCCGTACCAAAGTCACTACCACCGAAGCCGGCGGCATCACCCAACATATTGGCGCTTACCGGGTGCAAGTGGAAAAGGGCACGATTTGTTTTTTAGATACACCGGGCCATGAAGCATTTACCGCAATGCGTGCACGCGGCGCGCAATGCACCGATATCGTTATTTTAGTGGTAGCCGCCGATGATGGCGTGATGCCACAAACCATTGAAGCCATCCAGCATGCCAGAGCAGCTAAAGTCCCGATTATTGTTGCGATTAATAAAATGGATAAACATGGGGCTGACCCGGACCGGATCCGCACCGAATTATCTCAACATGGCGTGATGTCCGAAGATTGGGGTGGCGATACCATGTTCCAGCCCATCTCAGCCAAAACCGGCCAAGGCGTAGCTGAGTTACTGGATCGTATTTTATTGCAGGCTGAGGTACTCGAACTCAAAGCAGTGCCCACCGGCCCGGCTAAAGGAATCGTTATCGAGTCGCGCTTAGACAAAGGTTTGGGGCCAGTCGCCTCCGTATTAATTACCCGCGGGGAATTACGGAAAGGGGATATCGTTTTAGTAGGCCGTGAATATGGCCGGGTCCGCGCCATGATCAGTGATCAAGGTCAAGATTGCTCGGTGGCGGGGCCTTCCACGCCAGTGGAGCTATTGGGCTTATCCGGCACGCCTTCCGCCGGTGATGAAATGATGGTCGTGGCGGATGAACGCAAAGCGCGGGAAATTGCCCAGTTCCGTCAAGGTAAATACCGGGAAGTGCGTTTGGCCAAACGCCGGACTGCTCATTTAGAGGGAGTGTTTGAACAATTGCAAGAAGGCAAGCGCGCCATTCTTAATGTCGTTTTAAAAGCGGATGTGCAAGGGTCTGTGGAAGCAATTACCGATTCTCTCAACAAGATCACCACGGATATTGCGAAAATAAATATTATTTCCAGCGGCATCGGCGCAATTACTGCGTCGGATATTAATTTAGCGATTGCTTCACAAGCCATTGTGATTGGTTTTAACGTCCGTGCTGATGCTACCGCCCGGCAAGTAGCCGCGAATGAAAACGTCGACCTGCGTTACTACAGTATTATTTACACTTTGTTAGATGAAGTGAAGTCGGCCTTGAGCGGTCTACTGTCTCCGACCCGGCAAGAAAAAATTGTTGGCTTAGCGGAAGTGCGTGAAGTATTCAGAGCCACTAAACATGGCACCATTGCTGGTTGTATGATTTCCGAAGGTTATTTGCGACGAAATTTACCAGTACGGGTTTTGCGTAATAATGTCGTAGTTTTTGACGGCCATCTCGAATCTTTGCGCCGGTTCAAAGATGATGTCAGCGAAGTGCGTCAAGGTAATGAATGCGGAATTGGGATCAAAGGATATAATGACATCCGAGTTGGCGATCAAGTCGAAACTTATGAAATTGTTACCGTGAAACGTACCTTAGCCTAAAGTAGTGTATGCCTAAATCTTCTAAACGAACTCGCCAGGTGGCGGATATGATTCAGCGTGAATTATCTACTGCTTTACGTCAAGATATTAAAGATCCACGTCTAGCCAATTTAGTCATTACCGATGTGGCGGTATCTCCTGATTTGCGAGTCGCTAAAGTTTATTTTACTTTAATTAACGCCGATGAATTAGCGCCAGCCCAGCTCGCGTTACGCAATGCCGCTGGCCATTTTCGCCATATTATTGCTACCCATATCGATTTGCGTTACGCCCCCACGCTGAATTTTTACTACGATGAAACTGCAGCGAAGGCAGAGCAGTTAGATCAGTTAATCAAGCAAGCAGAAAAGAAAACCCATGAATCCTCCAGCTCGGATTAAGCGGCCTGTCAATGGTATTTTACTCTTAGATAAACCGCTGCATTTCTCTTCGAATAAAGCATTACAAATTGCCAAGCGGTTATTCGCAGCGCGCAAAGCTGGGCATACCGGCAGTTTAGATCCTTTAGCCAGTGGCATGTTGCCAATTTGTTTTGGAGAGGCGACGAAATTTTCCCAATATTTATTAAGCGCGGATAAAACCTATTTAGTCACTATGCGTTTAGGTATCCGGACGGCGACGGGTGATACTGAAGGCGAGATCATTGCCACTCGTGACGTTCCTGCGGTCACCCTCCATCAATTAGAAAAAATCTTCGATCAATTTCGTGGCGAGATTCAGCAAGTTCCTTCTATGTATTCTGCTTTGAAGCATCACGGTCAACCTTTATATAAGCTGGCTCGCCAGGGCGTAACGATTGAGCGGGAAAGCCGGCGGTTAACGATATACCGGCTGACAGTTTTAAAGTTTGCAGAAGAGTGGATTCAATTTGAGGTACACTGCAGCAAAGGCACTTACGTGCGCACTTTAGTCGATGATTTTGGCGAAGCACTGGGCTGCGGAGCCCATGTCACGGAATTACGCCGGCTTGGTGTGGGCGATTTTTCCGCCGGGCAAATGATCAGTTTAGATCATTTACAAGCTGAGCATGAAAGTACTGCAGCGGAGAGTTTGGATCGCTATTTGTTACCAGTGCAATCCGCACTAGCGCATTGGCCACAGTTAACAGTAGGAGAAAGCACGGCGTTTTACTTACGCCAAGGCCATCCAGTAGTTGTGCCGCACGCTCCATTATCAGGATGGGTGTGTTTACTCGACCAGCGCAATCAATTCTTAGGTATAGGTGAAGTGCAGATAGACGGTAAAATCGCCCCCAGAAGGCTTAGCGCCAGCCACCCTTAATGACATTTCGTACCTTAATAAAGAAGATTTGCACGAGATCCTGATTTTTAAGAGTATTTTAATCTCTAGCTATTATGATTAAGAAAATAACCATTAAAAATATAGATATAACCAATGAGTAAAGATCTCAGTTCAATTTTCCCAGTAGGAATTTTTGGTGAAATAGAAGATAAAAAAGAAGTCAAAAATAATCACTCGAGTCGAACCAGCTCCTCAGGCGAAACCGAACTCAAGGGCGTAATAGAGTCATTCACTAAGTTAGCCATCAAGGTAGATTATACTGATTTCAATCCTTCAGTAGGAGATAGTAATCATTTTCTAAGCAGAATAAAGAGTCAACAGGAAGGATTAGGCAATCAAGACCCAGAGATTATTAAGAAAAAACAAACATATATTTTTGATTTACTAAAAATCTGGGCGCCATTATGCCAAATATTAAAAAAAAGTTATCCTTCTCAATCTGCAAGGATTAAGGCAACACTTCTTGCACTGAAAAGTTCAATGGGTGTTTGTATGGAAGGCCCCATCAGTGTCGCCTATGAGGAATTGGATAAATGGCAGGCAAATCCTAGTCTTCATCAAAGATTTATCGAAGATCTGAAATCAACTATTATTCCTTTGACGCTTAAAATAGATAACATTGCCAATATCCCTGATCATCTATTTGAATCACATATCGGCAATCAAGTCCTTCGGCATTTGGTTAAAATGAAAATGGTATCGACTAAAGCCGCCCCCGATAACAAAGATTCATGGGAAAAACTTTGTAAACCAATGTATACGGTTATTGAAAGGATTTTTGAAAATGAAGAAGAAAGGTACTTGTCCAGAGACGCCATACTTAAATTTTTGAATTTGATATACGTTACTGAATTCTTTAAGACTATTAAAGAATATAGTCACCATAGAAATTTAATTGATTCTACAGAAATTGAAGGGAAACCGGTTACATTTTATAGTCAACTCAAGTTGAAGTTAGAAAGTTTGACTGAGAAATTAGGCATAGAACTTGCTGAATTTATAACTTCGACCGATGATTATTCCAGATCTTTTATTAAAAAAGAATGGTCTGAGTCTTCTTTGGCAGAACAATTTTTTTATCTAATGGATAAAACCAGCCAATATGTTGAGAGTGTTTCGGGAAAATATCTGGAGGAGGATAAAAGTACCGTTGACTTGCATTCATTGATTGAAACAAGTTCAATTTTTTCTATCCGTAAAGCAATACAGAATGGCATGGACTCGGGATCACTTAATAGAAAATTAGCAGATAAAACACCCATAATGGCCGCCATTGTGAATATCAGAACTGATCCTTTCTATGGTTACCATAAATTCGATCTACTCTTAGTCATAGCAGATGATAAAGAGTTATCTGGAAAAGCACAGCATGAAATTTTGCCAAACCTGCTTGCACAAGCTAAAGCAGCTTCCTCCAAAGAAGACAAATCGAATACGCCCGCTGTTTTAATAAAACATAATCACAAGATTTATATGTATAGAGGGCCTAACCATCAAGTGCAGGGATTATTAGAACTGGATAGCAAAGAGGCTCAGAATATTTCTGATTATTTTATTGCTACCAAATTTTTAAAATCTGATGCAATACCGGAAACGGTTTATCAAGATATTCTTTTAAAAAAAGGTTATCCTTCGTCTGCTGAAGTTTGTTTAGAGCCTGTCCATCAATATGCTGTAGTTAGAACCTTACTTGAAGCTGCTGAAATTAAATTAGAACCTTCGTTGTTGCCCCTGGCCTTGAGTAAAAATTGCAGCTTGGCTTGTTTTGAACTATTAGTTAATAAATTTAAAAACACAGCCGAACTAACCTCCACTTTAGAAATTGTATTTGCAGTTATATTTGCAGAGGCGATTAAGGGAAAACATTTTGAAAAAGCGATTTATTTACTCCAATCAGGCAAGGTTGGCGTTAAAGGCTATACGGAAAAACTGAATGAAACCACGATAATGGGAGTAAAACTAGAATCTATCTTGGAAATATGCAATTCAATAGAAAAGGGCAAGCCGAATCAAAAAGTTTTCCAGGAATTGATGCTGGGATATAATTTAGTTCTGGTCAGTTTACAGGAGAAATTGAGTGATGAAGAAATTATTCCTTATGCTAAGACTTATTCTAATATGTATGGACCCGCTCTGCCAGTATTAATTTTAACGCCAGATAATTTCAAGTTTTATTATTATTCTAGAATTCAGAAGAAATATACTTTAATGGGCCTGGAGAGCAAAGAATATAAGGATATTTCTTCCCGTCTTACTTTAACGGGAGCTAGTACGATTATTCATGTTGATGCCTTAAAGGAGTATTCTCTTTACTCAAAAATTGCACCTTTCATTCCAGCTTATGACCCTAAAATACAATTAAGGTCTCTTAAAGAAATATTAGAAATCATATACCATCAATGCAGCCGAGAGAAAGCGTTACTATTTTTTTCCAGGTATTTCCAATCTTATTTAGAACCAGAAATATTATTGTGGCTAAAAAAGAGATTTTCAGAAAATTCTCTGCCATTTGATTTGAATCTACCTAAGCCATCAGGATCAAAATATGAAACGCCCCTGTGCTATGCGATTCGAACTCAACAGTATGAATACGTTCAAGAATTTTTAGAGCTAAAGGTTGATCCAACCATAACTTTATATGGACAACCTAGCGCTTTAATGTTGATGTGTCAGAATCATGTAACGAACGATGAATTTTCTTTTTTATTAGGTAAATTAGAAAAATATGGTAACCTTTACCACTTTCTTCATTTTATTGGTCCAAATCAAGAAAGTGTTTTTGCCAACCTTTTATTAGGTAAGCAGTATGAAAAATTAAATATTTTATTGTCTAAGCTTGTATTTTCAGATTTTAGTGTACCTGATTTTTCTATATCGGGAGTTTTATCCACGCCGGAAAAAAATGCTATCTTACTATTAAGATTGTTGGATTCTGTTTTAAATAAAGAGTATCTCGATCTCTCTATTTTAGCTGAGATGTTTCCTGTGGAAGAAATTGTGTGGAAACAGAATACGCAGTGCAAGGAAAAGATAAGAATTTTAGAAATTATTTTTAAACAATGTCCAAAGCAATCGAAAAATTTGTTTAAATCCTTAACCGAAAAATCTTCATTAAGAGATGATAAAGGAATCTTAACCGATCCTGAGGTGTTACTCTGGATTTCCGAGGAAATAAAAATTGACCCGGCTATCAATTTTAATGAAGCCAGATCGCAAGTAATATTCGAAGAGAAAACCAGACCAACTATTAAAGAAACCTCATTATGCACAGCCATTCGCACTAACAGATTTGGTTTAGTAGGAAAATTAAAAAAAAGTGGCGCCGATTTGAAATCAGTGGCTAAATGTGAGCCAAATGCTTTAATGCTTGCAGCCAAATATAGTAATGGAAAAGAATTTAAAAGTTTACTGGATGATTTAGAACCTGATGAAGCCGGCTATTCTATTATTAATTATCGAGATGGATTAAATAATAATGCTTTATCCGAAGTTTTAAAATTAGGTGAATTTGAAAAATTAGATATCTTATTGTCAAAATTTACAGATATAAATTTAATTATTAGTGAAGATAGCCGAAAACATATTAATCCAGAATTTATTTTTTTATTAAAAATATTAACTGCCATAAAGGATGATAAATCGACTAATTTTTTTAAAGAATTAATTGAAAAAATCAATAAGAGTAGAGATCCTGAAAGCCTAATTTTAATATTAAGCTTTATCATCACCTACTTAAAATCAACAAAGAAATCTAAAATACTTGAAGGATTAAAAACAGTAATAAATGATAATTTATTCTTAATAAAAATACCTGATCTAGAAAGATTTATTCCTGATAATTATCAGATTTTACTAGAAGAGTGTTACTTTGATCCCGATTTTTTGGAACAAGTTAAAAAATCAAAAAAAGAGTTTTATAAATCAATAAAAGAAAATAATGAAACATCACTCAGAGTTATTATCAAACTAACCCCAGAGTTTTTTTATACAAGGATTGAAGAAACTACTGATACTGGATCAGCAGAATACTATAGTCCTTTTGAATGGGCTGTTAAACACCGATCTTTTGGGGTTATTAAAGTATTTATTATTGATTTAGGGCGGAAATATTGGGATATTATTTATCCGGAATATTTTAGGGCCTTACAATCAGTCCAAGATTTAGCCCAAAATTCCAAAGACCCAGAATTTATTTCTCAGTTACGAAATAAAGCCATCTTATTAGCGATCCATTCTAATAATTATGAATTTTTATGCTGTATTCGTGACCTAAATCAAAAAATAGAGCCCAAAGACAATGCCGCTTTGTTAAAAATGATCTTAGAAGTCAAAGATGAGAAGTTGGAACTCGGTCGGATGGTTAACTTTTTGATACAAGAAAAAAATGCAGATATATCTGCTCGGTTTGATGATAAACCTCTTTTAAGAATTGCTCAAGAAAATGGCTATTTAAATCTATTTAAGAACGCCATTCAGAAAGAGGTTTTGATTCTTATCAAAAATAAGGCATATAAATTTGGCCGTTTTTTTGATTTTTACTTAGAGCTTTTTAATGAAAACTGTATAAAACCTGAAGATGTATTGAACGTATTCTCGGAGGCGCTGGCTTATGGTAGGCTGGGGATTCTAACAAAATTATGCAAATTAATAAATATAGATAAAGAGATCTTTAAAAGTAGTATTGGCCGAATAATCGAATTACTCTTTAAAGAGAATTCTACCAAAAATACAGAAATTAGCTCACTACTATCCACTAAAAAAGATGAAATTTTTGAGGCCTTACTCCAATCCCAAGATTGCAAACAGGTCAATATGATATTAAAAGCTGATAATTCTTTCGCATATAAAAAAATTGGCAAGGATAAGGAATCTGCATTAGATATAATGGAGGGGTTATCAGAAATTAATGAAGGCGGCGATTCTATCATTAAACAATTATTGTTAAATGGAGCAACAAATATTCCTTTCAGGACATCTGAAATGTTGATGACCGCCATACTAAAAAATGCTAAAGAAATTAATTTATTAGATAATATTAGCTCCCAAATTTTTAGAGAATTTATAGATACATGTGTATATGGTGAAATAGAAAAGTATAAATTAATTTTGCAGTATTATCCTGATTTTTTGAACAAAGTTTTTGTAGAAAATAATTCTAAAAATAGTCCGTTGATGATCGCAGTTCGCAACTGCCGATTTGAATTAGTTAAACAAGTGTTAGAAGAAAAAAATATTGATTTGTGGATAACTAATGAAAAAAATAAAATTGCCCAAGAAATACCGTCATTTTCTGGGCCAGGCTATCAAGGAGACTCTAAAGAAACAGTTACGACTCTTGAAGATGGCCGAAAAATATTTGAGCTTCTTCAAGATAAAGCTAAAGAAGAATTTTCAACTTCATTGAGAAATCAAGAACATACTAAGGTGACAATAATTTTAAGACATATCCCTTCATTTATCTACAATATATTTGAAAATGAAAAAACACCACTTGGTTTAATTTTAGAAGGAAAGCCAAACCAAAACACAGCTAGTTTAATAAATTTGGTTTTAAATGGAGGGGAAGATTTAGTTAAATTATATAAAGATAGAATTCTAGATCTAATTCCCCGTATTAAAGATCTCCCAGAAATGCCTGATTTCTTAAAGAAATTATTGAAAAATATTTTTATATTTTTCATGAAAAATGGCAAAAATGCCGTTCTAATTCTAGAATTATGTCCTGATTTTAGTAAAATAATGTTTCCTTTCGACAGGAATCTAGATCATTTTGACATCCCTTGCTTATTCCAGGCTGCAATTAACAACGATGCAAAATTGGTTGATCACTTACTGGAATCAGAATATGATGTTTTGGCAGAGATTGATGTATTGTTAAATTATACTCCTGTCAATGACCAGCTAGAGCGTCTCTATAAAATTGCCTTTGAACAAGCACTTCAAAGGAAAAATTATTCTCAAATGATAAAATTGATTAGCGCCAGGAAAATTTTAGTTAAAAATCCTATGGACTTACTTTCAAGGATGGCAGACAATATTGTATATGAAGATGATTTTATTAATTTATTTTTAGAAATTTTTATTCCTGATAAAAGCGATCAATCCGATAAAATTGCATATAAATTTTACCCAACTATTTATAGAAAATTCTGCGAACTTCAAGATCAAATAGGTAACCCAACGCTTGCAAAGATTTTTAAAATTTATCCAAAATTACATAAAGCCAAAGAAAATCAATATCTGAAAAAACAACGCCTGGATAAGCTTACGGAAGTGCTTACTACCACGTTAACTTCTTGTTTTATATTTAAGTATGATGAAGAAGTATCAACAGACGCTTATCGTAAGTGGAAAAAAAGTATTTATAAAAATCCCAGTCTGATAGAAACTGATAAAAATTCTAGCGTTGACATTAAAGAATCTTATGCCAAGATATTGAAAGTGGAGTCTTCCCCAGCCCGTGTTTTATTATTAAGTGATTACATTAAGTTAATTTACCGCCAGCAATCGATGGAATATTTATATAAAGATGAAGAAAAAAAAGCAGAAGCTCAGTCAATAGATAAAACTTTGCTTGACCTTTTAAAGCCATTAACTCAAGAATATAATTGGACGAATGAAGGCATCGGTTTTTTTAAACGCCATATACCAACCGGGATAAACTTTATTAATCAGAATAATGGTGATCAATTTTCTGCAGTATGTGATGAATTACGTCGCAGGTTAAACCAATCAAGATTGAGATCAGATCAAACGCAAGCATTGTATGAATTAATTATAGCAATAGATGATTTTTCTAAGAAACTCACGAATATCCCCAATTCTAACCATCATTTAGCCATGACCCATACAATCCAAAAATTGTTAAATATTCTTCGCGAAACTTGGAAATTGCCATTGCTTACCGACACCAAGGGGTATACTTATACTCCAAATTTCTCGAAATTTTCTTAGATGGCCCCCCCTCGGTAGGCATCTGTCCAAATATAGAACTTATTTTTTCATTATTTAATCTTTCCTTAAGGTTTCGGCCATATTTTTAGTATAAAATTATCTTGAGTGCTTTTAATAACCATTAATTTATAGAAGGTAATATTATGTTAAAAAACAAATTCAAATTATTAATTATAGGTGCTGCTTTATTAAGCTCCACCTTGGCTTTAGCTGATGATCAATATACTTATAATTTGGTCCTACAAAATATGAAAAATGATTCAATTGATTATCACTTACTCTGTACCCCCCCCAATTCAAAAGATGCTACAGATGTAAAGGGAGATCAGACTATCTCGTATACACCGCCTACTCAGCCTGTCCCATGTCCACAGATATCCTTAACTATTATCTACAACAATAAGATAATATATCCGACTTCTTCCTCTTATGTGGTACCAGGAAAAGCAAATGCTATAGAAGTAATGACTTTTGATGCAGATAAGGCTCGGGCAAATCAAGACCCACTTACCTATAGCCCAAATCAGCCAATACCTCCGGGTTCGACCTCCCCCTCACGTTAATAATAGGATGCTAGGCCATACCCCTTACTCAGGTATGGCCATTCTTGTAAAATGCCCCGGGCTGACGCCCCAATGCCATTAAGTTAAGGACTCCAGAGTACTATTCCCTCCCCTTTTCAAGGGGAGGGTTAGGGTGGGGATGGTTTATTGTTAACCACCCCCATCCTAACCTTCCCCCTTGAGGAGGAAGGAATAATAGGTTCAATTTCTTAACTTAATGGCATTGGGCTGACGCCCGTGGCTTGCCTGGTAAATTGACATTTCGTACCTTAATAAAGAGAATTTGCACGAGATCCTTATTTTTAAGAGTATTTTAATCTTTAGCTATTATGATTAAGAAAATAACCATTAAAAATATAGATATAACCAATGAGTAAAGATCTCAGTTCAATTTTCCCAGTAGGAATTTTTGATGAAATAGAAGATAAGAAAGAAGTCAAAAACAATCTTTCGACTCAAGACCCCTCCTCAAGAGAAGCCGAATTAAAGAGGTTAATAGATTCACTCGCTAAGTTAGCCATCAAGGTGGGTTATAATGATTTCAACCCCTCAGAAGGCGATAGTAATTATTTTCTAAACAAAATAAAGAAACAACAGGAAGTATTCAACAATAATGACCAGGAGGTTAAGAAAAAGCAAACATATATTTCTGACATACTAAAAAGCTGGTCGCCATTATGCCAAATATTAGAAAGTCAGGTACAAGACCCTTCTAAATCTGCAAATATTAAGAAGACACTTATTGCACTGAAAGATTCAATGGGTGTTTGTATGGAAGGCCCCATCAGCGTCGGCTATGATGAATTGGAAAAATGGCGGCCAAATTCTAGCCTTCATCCCAGGTTTATCGAAGAGCTGAAATTAACTATTATTTCTTTGGTACGCAAAATAGATACTATTGCCAATATCCCTGATGATGATTTTGAAACACATATCGGCAATCAAGTCCTTCGCCATTTGGCTAAAATGAAAATGGTATCGACTAAAGCTGCTCCCGATAACGAGGATTATTGGAAAGAAGCTCGTAAACCAATTTTTACAGTGATTGAAAGGGTTTTTGAAAATGAAGAAAAAAGATATTTATCCAGAGACGCCATACTTAAATTTTTGAATTCGATATACGTTGTTGAATTCTTCAAGATTATTAAAGAATATAGTCGCTATAGAAATTTGAATGATTCTACAGAAATTGAAGGGAAACCGGTTAAATTGTATAGTCAACTCCAGGTGAATTTAGAAACTTTGACTAAGAAATTAGACATAGAATTGACTGAATTTATAACTTCGACCGATGATTATTCCAGATCGTTTATTAAGAAAGAATGGTCTGAGTCTTCTTTGGCAGAACAATTTTTTTATCTAATGGATAAAACCAGCCAATATGTTGAGAAGGTTTCAGGCAATTATCTTGAGGAGGATAAAAGCGCCGTTGACTTGCATTCATTGATTGAAACAAGTTCAATTTTCTCTATCCGTAAAGCAATCCAGAATGGCATAACTTCGGAATGGCTTAATAGAGAATCAGCAGGTAGAACACCTCTAATGGCTGCCATTGTGAATGTCAGAACGGACCCTTTCTATGGATATCATAAATTCGATCTACTCTTAGTCATAGCAGATGATAAAGAGTTATCTGGAAAACAGCAACCTGAAATTTTACCAAACCTGCTTGCACAAGCTAAAGCCGCTTCCTCCAATGAAGACAAATCGAATCCGCCCGCTGTTTTAATAAAACATAATAACAAGATTTATATGTACAGAGGGCCTAAACATCAAGTGCAGGGATTATTAGAACTGGATAGCAAAGAGGCTCAGAATATTTCTGATTATTTTATTACTACCAAACTTGTAAAATCTGATGCAATACCGGAAACGATTTATCAAGAAATTATTTTTTTAAAAACAGGCTATCCTTCGTCTGCTGAAGTTTGTTTAGAGCCTGCCCATCAATATGCTGTAGTGAGAACCCTACTTGAAGCTCCTGGAATTAAATTAGAACCTTCGTTGTTGACCCTAGCCTTGGGTAAAAATTGCAGCGTGACTTGTTTTAAATTATTAGTTGACACGCTATTTATTAAATTTAAAAACTCAACCGAATTAACTGCCGCTTTAGAAGCTGCCTTTGCAGAAGCGATCAAGGGAAAATATTTTGAAAAAGCAATTTATTTACTTCAGTCAGGCAAGGTTAGCATTAAAAATCATACAGGAAAACTTAATGAAACCACGATAATGGGAGTAAAACTAGAATCTATCTTAGAAATATGCAGTTCAATAGAAAGTGGCAAGCCGAATCAAAATATTTTCCAGGAACTGATGCTGGGATATAATTTAGTTCTGTTCAGTTTAGAGAAAAAATTGAGTGATGAAGAAACTATTCCTTTCGCTAAGACTTATTCTAATATGTATGGGCCTGCTCTGCCAGTATTAATTTTAATGCCAGATGATATCAAGTTGTATTATTATTCTAAAACTCAGAATAAATATGCTTTAATGGGCCTGGATAGCAAAGAATATAAAGCTATTTCTTCCCAGCTTACTTTAACGGGAGCTAGTACGATTATTCATGTTGATGCCTTAAAGAAGCATTCAATTTACATACAAATTTCATCTTTCATTCCAGCTTGTGACCCTCAAATACAATTAAGATCTCTTAAAGAAATACTAGAAATCGTATACCATCAATGCAGCCGACAGGAAGCTTTACTATTTTTTTCTGGGTATCTCGGCTCTTATTTAGAGCCGGAAATATTATTATGGCTACATAAAAAATTTGTTGAAAATGATAAGGCCTATGATTTAGATATGCTTAGAATGTATGACTCAAGATATGAAACTCCTCTGTGCTATGCGATTCGAACTCAACAGTATGAATACGTTCAAATATTTTTAGAGCTAGGTGTTGATCCAACCATAACTGTACATGGACAACCTAGTGCTTTAATGTTGATGTGTCGAAGTCATGTAACAAATGATGAATTTTCTTTTTTATTAGATAAATTAGAAAAATTTTCTAGCCTTTACCACTTGCTCCATTTTATTGGTCCAAATAAAGAAAATGTTTTTACTAATCTTTTATTAGATGGACAGTATGAGAAATTAATTATTTTATTGTCTCGATTTGTATTTTCAGATTTCAGTATTCATGGCTTTTATATAGAGGGAGTTTTCCCAACACCAGTAAAAGATTCTTACTTACTAGTAAGGTTTTTGGATTCGGTTTTAAATAATAATCCAGATATTTATCTTTTAAATTATATATCTTCTGTGAAAAAAAGTATAAAGAGACCAGATTTGCAACCCAAGGAAACGATAAAAATTTTAGAAATTATCGTTAAACAATGTCCAACAAATAAATCTAAAAATTTATTCGAATCCATAACGGATGATAAAGGAATCTTAACCGATCCGGAGGTGTTACTCTGGGTTTCTAAGAAAATAGGCATTCATATCAATTTCTATGAAACTCGACCGCAATTAATAATCGAGGAAAAAACTAGCCGAATTATTAAAGAAACTCCATTATGCACAGCCATTCGCACTAACAGATTTCATTTGGTAAAAAAGTTACTGGATAGTGGCGCCGATTTGAAATCAGTTGCTGAAGGTGAGCCTAATGCTTTAATGCTTTCAGCTAAATATAGTAGTGAAAAGGAATTTAAAAGTTTACTGGATGATTTAAAACCTGATGAAACCGGCTATTCTATTATTAATTATCAAGATCGATTAAATAATAATGTTTTATGCGAAGTTTTAAAATCAGGTGAATTTGAAAAATTAAATAGCTTGTTTTCAAAATTTCCAGAAATAGAATTGACTGTCAGTGAAGATAGCCGAAAATATATTAATCCAGAATTTCTTTTTTTATTTGAAATATTAACAGGCATAAGATATAATAAACCGATTGATCTTTTTAAAGAACTAATTGAAAAAATTAATAAAAGTATAAATCCTGAATGCCTAATTTTAATATTAGGCTTTATCGCCAACTACTTGCAGCTAACAGCAAAATATAAGATATTTGAAGAATTAAAAAAATTAATAAATGATAATTTGTGGTTGATAAAAATTCCTGATCTTGAAAGATTTATTCCTGATAATTATCAGATTTTACTAGAAAAAAATAACTCTAATCTTGATCTTTTGAAAAGAGTTAAAGAAGCAAAAGAAGAATTCTATAAATCAATAAAAGAAAATGATGAAAAACTACTCCAAGGTATCATCGAACAAACGCCTCAGTTTCTTTATACAAGGATTGAAGATACCGAGACTGAATCAGTATACTACACTCCCTTCGAATGGGCTGTTAAACATAAATCTCTTAATGCTATTAAAGTATTTATTATTAATCTAGGGCAGGAATATTGGGATATTCTTTATCCAGAATATTTGAATGCCTTAAAATCATCCCAAGATCAAGAATTCATTGCTCAATTACGAAATAAAGCCATCTTATTAGCGATCCATTCTAATCATTATGATTTTTTATGCCAGATTCGTGATGTAAATCCAGGGATACAATCAAAAGACGATACCGCTTTGTTAAAAATGATCTTAGAAGTCAAAGATGAGAAGTTGGAACTCGGTCGAATGGTTATCCTTTTGGTAAAAGAAAAAAATGCGGATATATTTGCCCAGTTTGATGGTCAATCTCTTTTAAAGATTGCTCAAGGGAATGGCTATTTAAATCTATTTAAGGATGCCATTCAGGAGAAACTTTTGATTGCTATCAAAGAGGATAATCAAGATAAATTTGACTATCTTTTTGATTTTTATTTAGAAATTTTTAATGAAAACCGTATACAACCTGACGATGTATTAAACTCATTCTCAGAGGCGCTGGCTTATGGTGGGCAGGGTATTCTAAAAAAATTATGCAGATTAGTAGATAAAGATATCTTTAAAAGTAAGATTAGCTTAATAGTCAAATTACTCTTTAGCGAGAACGCTACAAAAAATAAAAAAATTAGTTCATTACTACTATTTAAAAAAGATGAAGTTTTTTGTACCTTGCTCCAAGCCCAAGATTGCAAACAGATAAATCCAATATTAGAAGTTGATAATTCTTTCGCGAATAAGAAGTTTTCTGATGGTAGATCAGCATTAGAGATAATAGCGAAATTACCAAAAATTAATGAAGATGGTAATTTTATTATTCAACAATTATTGTCAAATGGAGCAACTATTTATTTCGAGTTATCTGAACAATCAATGGCTGCCATACTAAAAAATGCCAAAGCAATTAACGTTTTGAATAAGTTTAAATCACGAATTTTTGATGTATTTATAAAAGTATGTATTGATGGTGAAGTAGAAAAGTATAAATTAATTTTGCAATATTACCCTGATTTTTTGAACAATTTTGTAGTAGGTCATGTTAAAAGTAGTCCGTTAATGTTCGCAGTTTACAACTGTCGATTGAAATTAGTTGAACAAATGTTAAAAGAAAAAGATATTGATTTGTGGATAACTAATGATCAAAATAAAATTGCACAAGAAATGCCGCCATTTTCTAGATCAGATAATCATCAAGGCGATCATAAACAAATAATTATGCTTCTTAAAGATAAATGTAAAGATGAATTCTCAACTGCACTGATCAATCAAGACCAGGCTAAGGTGGAAATAATTTTAAAACATAATCCTGGATTTACCTGCGAGATATTTGAAAATGGAAAAACACCACTTGATTTAATTTTAGAAGGCAAGCCAAACCAAAACACAGCTAGTGTAATAAACTCGGTTTTAAACAAAAGAGACCATTTAATGGAATTAGACAATTTAGTTAAATTCTATGAAGATAAAATTCTAGATCTCATCCCTCGTATTAAAGGTCTTGGTCTTCCAGGAGTTCCTTATTGGTTAGAGAGATTATTAAGAGCTATTTTTATGCATGGAGTTGAAAAAGGCAAAATTTATACCGTTAAAATTCTAGAATTATGTCCTGATTTTAGTAAAATTATTTTCCCTTCTGTCGGGTATCAATATCCTAACCGCTCTTCCATATTCGTAGCTGCAATTAACAATGATGAGAAACTGGTTGATAATTTACTGAAATTGGAATGTGATGTTTTGGCAGATATTGATGCATTGATAAATTATACTCCAGTCACTGATCAAATAAAACGTCTCCATAAAATTGCCTTTGAGCAAGCGCTTCAAAGGAAAAATTATGCTCAAATGATGGAGCTGATTAATGCCAAGAAAATTGTAGTTGAAAATCCCAGAGATTTACTCTCAAGGATACCAGGAAAAATTGTATATAATGTTGATCTAATTAGGTTATTTTTAGAAATTTATAAGAACGCTGATAAAGAAAACGATAGCTCAAATGATGAAATTTTATGTAAATTTTATCCAATTATTTATAGAAAATTCTGCGAAATTCAAAATCAAATAAATAACCCAATGCTTGGAAATATTTTTAAAATTTATCCAAAATTATATCAAGTCAAAGAAGATCAACGTCTGCAAAAACAACGCCTGGATAAACTTACGGGAGTGCTTACTACCAAGTTAATTTCTTGTTTTATATTTGATAATAAAAAAGTATCAAAAGACGTTTACCTTTGGTGGAAAAAAAGAATTGATGGCGATCTCGTCCGGATAGAAACTGATGAAAAATCTGGCGTTGACATTAAAGAATCTTATGCCAAGATATTGAAAGTTGAATCTTCCCCAGCTCGTATTTTATTATTAAGCGATTATATTAACTTAATTTACCGCCAGCAATCGATGAAATATCTATATGAAGAAGAGAAAAAAGCAGAACCTCAGTCAATAGATCAGATTTTGCTTGATCTTTTAAAGCCATTAACTCAAGAACAAAATTGGACGAATAAAGGCATCGGTTTTTTTAAACGCCATATACCAACCGGGATAGATTTTATTAATCAGAATAATGGTGTTCAATTTTCTGCAATATGTGATGAATTACGTCGCAGATTAAACCAACCCAGGTTGAGATCAGATCAAACAACAGCATTGTATGAATTAATTCTAGCAATAGGTAACGTTTCTGTTTCTAAGGAATTTACTAATATCTCTGACTCAAGCCATCGTTTAGCCATGACCCATACAATCCAAAAATTGTTAAATATTTTTCGCGAAACTTGGAAATTGCCATTGCCTACTGAAACCATGACAACCGTACCGGACTTAAAATTAGCGCAAAACTCAGGTATGGTTCCCTGGAGGAAGGCCGTTATCCCGGGATAACGGCGTTAACCGGCGGCATAAGAGTAAGCCAATCAAACCTAATCCAGCGTACAAGATCATCACCCAATGAAAAGCCTGCAAAAAACTATGTTGCGCCAGCGGCGTCAACACCGCGGCTTGCTGCGGATAAAGAGATTGTAACAATGAAAACGGATGCGCGCCGGTAACAATATTTTCTAAACTGGCCTGATGGGTTAGCGAATTCAGACCAATCCGTCCCAGTGCCTGGTTAAAATGGCTAGTGCTAACGATACTGAGTATCGCTCCGGAAATAGCTATCCCCATACTAGTGGTTAAACCAGCCGTGGTAGTAAAAATGCCCATGCCTAAGCCTTTCTTTTCCGGCGGTAAACAACTAATGGCCGTAAAATTACTGGCTGGAAACATAATTCCGGTACAGATTCCCATGCCGATTAATCCCAGCCCTAATATCAAAATATTTAAATGTGCAGAAGTAAAAGTTAATATGCAGAAACCTAAAATCATACAGCAATGTGCTGCTATCATCGGCTGACGCACGCCGACCCGATCAATAATCCGGCCTACCAGAGGCGATAAAATTCCCATCACTGCGCTCATCAATAAAATAATCAAACCAGTTTGCGCCGGGGAATAACCCAGGAAATTTTGCAGGTAAAGCGGCAAAATAAAATAAAAACCAAAAAAAATGAATTGGAAAATGGGACGAATAATATTGATAGCTGCGAATGTAGCATTGTGAAATAGAGATAAATCAATCCAAGGATGTCTTAAGCGGGATTGCTGCAATAACACGCCAGCCAACACTAAAATTCCACCGCCTAAAGTCAATAAAAATACTGGAGAACCTAGGCCCCATTGATGCATTTGATTCAACGCCGTTAAGATGGCGATCAAACTCACCATCAGCAAAATCACGCTAGGCAGATGCAAAGGCCGCGGATGCGATGAAGTCTGCAAACCAGCCTGGCATTTTTTCCAGATAATGAACATGACTAATGGGCAAATTGGTAAATTAATGATAAAAGCCCACCGCCAACCTAATAATTGCACGATAAATCCACCTACTGTGGGCCCTGCGGCCTGACTGAGGCCGGTGAAAGTAGAGAGCAAACCCATCGCCATACCGCGTTGGTATTCGGGAAAAGATTCTCCTACTAAGATCAGCGTCATGGGGAAAGCCGCTCCGATTCCTAAGCCCTGTAGTGTCCGTCCGGCTACGATCATCCATGGATTCAGAGCAATACTAGCCAGTAATGAGCCGATAAAAAAAATCGCCATCCCCATTAAATAAATTCTCCGCCGCCCATGCTGATCAGCAAAATGTCCTGCGAGCAGGGTGATACAAGTGGATGCGAGGAAAAAGCTATTATTAATCCATTGTAAATTAGTTAGATTGATTCGGAAAATGTTGCCAATGACCGGCAAAGCTAAATTAACAATGGTGAAGTCCAGATTCAGAACGGTGACAGACAAACCAAAACCCAACAGCGCCCACCATTTATTTAGATAAAGATCAGTTGTATTCATGGTAGCATTATTCAGCGTTAAGATTCTAAAGTAAAGGCGATCTGGTAGCGAATTCTCAGCAATTCTCGCATAGCGGGAATTGCTGGCGAATTCTCCCTAGTCTGGACAATGATCTGGAGTATTACCATAATGAGGGATGACTAAAGCAAAAACTAAAACCGCTTTCTTTTGCCGGGAGTGCGGTAATGAGTTTCCTAAATGGCAGGGCCAATGCACTGACTGTGGCCAGTGGAATACGCTGACTGAAGCGCCGGTCACCAAAAAAAGTTCTGCCACTCGTAATCCGGGTGGATATGCCGGGGAAGCGGCTAAAATCACCCCTCTGGGCGAAGTTTCTTCCCAAGATCAGCCACGTCTGGCGACCAGTCTGGCTGAATTCGATCATGTCTTAGGCGGCGGCCTAGTGTCCGATTCAGTGGTTTTGATCGGCGGCGATCCCGGAGTAGGTAAATCGACCTTATTGCTGCAGATTTTAGCCCAAATGGCGCCTGAGTACCGGCCATTATACGTGACTGGCGAAGAATCGCTCCAGCAAGTAGCCCTACGCGCCAGGCGTTTAGGAGTGAATGCTGATCATTTAACTTTGCTAACGGAAACTAACGTTGAAAAAATTTTAGCGCTGGCCGAGCCGCATCGACCGCGGGTGATGGTGATTGACTCCGTGCAAACCGTGTATACCGATACCGTTCCTTCTGCACCAGGGGGCGTTAGCCAGGTTCGTGAAAGCACTGCGCAACTGGTGCGCTTTGCTAAACAGAAGGGCATAGCCCTGTTTTTGATTGGTCACGTGACTAAGGAAGGTGCAATTGCCGGGCCGCGCGTACTCGAACACATGGTGGATACGGTACTATATTTTGAGAATCAAAGTGATAATCGTTTTCGAATTATCCGCGCCATTAAAAATCGTTTTGGGGCAGTCAATGAAATCGGGGTGTTCGCGATGACTGACCAAGGTCTTAAACAAGTCAGCAATCCCTCAGCAATATTTCTATCCCGCTATCAAACTCCGGTTGCGGGTAGCGTAGTGATGGTGACATGGGAAGGCAGCCGGCCATTATTAGTCGAAGTCCAAGCCCTGGTAGACACCAGCCACTTAGCAAACCCGCGGCGCTTAACTTTAGGATTAGAGCAAAATCGGCTCTCCATGTTATTGGCGGTATTGCACCGTCATGGTGGAGTTGCTACCTACGACCAAGATGTCTTCGTCAATGTAGTCGGCGGGCTGCGAGTGATGGAAACCGGCGCGGACTTAGCGTTAATTTTGGCGGTCCTTTCGAGTTTACGCAACAAACCCTTGCCGGTGGATTTAATTGTATTCGGCGAAATTGGCTTGGCGGGAGAAATCCGTCCGGTGCCCAGCGGCCAGGAACGTTTAAAAGAAGCTGCAAAACATGGTTTCAAACGCGCTATCATTCCTAAAGCTAATGCACCTAAGACAGATCCAGGAGGAATGACGGTAATAGCAATTGAGCGCTTAAGCGAAATTTTTGGTAATATTTAACGCTTTATGGCGCGCCTTCCTTCCCCCTTTGAAAAGGGGGATAGAGGGGGATTTTTATATATAAATCCCTCCTAACCTCCCTTTTTCAAAGGGAGGAATAATCAGGTGGAATGACTATATAGTTGGTATTTCTCTAGATTCTGCTTCAACTAGTTGCAAGCATTTGAACATTGTTTGGGCGCCGTGCGATTTTGTTCTAAAAATGCTAAACCAAGAATTGGAGGAAAGAATAGTTTGATGCTCTTTCCCTGATGCTCTTGAGTGTTGGTTAGTAGTGTCTAAACTCGAGCATATCGCTGCGTTAATCTGATCTCTGACAGTCTCAACAGGAGGCGCAGTCCATTGAACTTTAGGCTCAAAGTGTTTAGAAACTTTAGTTGTTGCCGTTACAACTGCGGTGCTAGCAAAGCTACCGGCTGCGCCACCAACTGCGGCTCCAATAGGACCGCCAAACCAGCTCCCTACAAAAGCGCCAAGCACGCTGGTAACTTTTTTCCCTATGAACTTTCCGATGCTTTGGCTGGTTTGCCTAATGATTACGCTCAGATTTTTTCGAGCCCGTTCTTTATTATCTAAAGGAACTTTAACTTTTGCCTCACGAATTTCCTTTATTTCATGTTTAAGATTATGGATAACTCTCATCCGCTGGAATGTAAGTATAGGCTTTCTGAAAAAGGAATTTTCTATCGTCATACCAACAGTCTTACCGCTACGATCTGTTGCCTCCATAAACAACATATTTGTACGGCGGCCGGTTTTTTCATCGTTTATATAATAGATGTTCATGCCATCTTCGATGGTATAAGTTTCAAGCTGGGAGGGGACATAGTTTATAACTTTCCCTCTTTTTTCGAGGTATGCATCTAATAGCTTAGTTATTTTATCTTCCTTCTTTTCTTCATGCATATCTTTCATATCTTTCACAGTATTTTACCTTTATTGAGTTAAAAATTTATCTTTAGCCAGGTATAATGTACTAAAAAGTGCAGGCATTTGCAAATCGGGTTTAACATAACCTATACTTTTGCGCACCTTAACAGGAGACTGATATGTATCAATACGATTTAACGGTTGCCGGCTTTGATCCGGAATTATGGTCAGCGGTACAGGCTGAAGCGCAACGTGAAGAAGATGTCATGGAACTGATCGCTTCTGAAAATTATGTCAGCCCGCATGTTTTGGCGATGCAAGGCTCCATATTAACCAATAAATACGCGGAAGGTTATCCTGGTAAACGTTATTATGGAGGTTGCCAGTGCGTAGACCGCGTTGAACAACTCGCTATCGACCGTGCCAAGCAATTGTTTGGGGCGGATTACGCGAATGTCCAGCCGCATTCCGGTTCCCAAGCTAACGCCGCTGCCTATATGGCTTTATTGAAACCGGGGGAAACTATACTGGGGATGGCCCTTACCGAAGGCGGACATTTAACTCATGGCGCTAAGGTGAGTTTCTCCGGACAATTATATCATGCTGTCCAATATGGCTTAAATGGCGATGGAGAAATCGATTACGCCCAAGTGGCTGATTTAGCTAAGACGCATAATCCCAAAGTGATTGTCGCCGGATTTTCCGCTTATTCACGCCGAGTGGATTGGCAACGCTTTCGTGAAATTGCCGATAGCATCGGTGCTTATTTATTGGTGGATATGGCCCATGTAGCAGGCTT
This sequence comes from uncultured Pseudomonadota bacterium, assembly GCA_963697455.1. Classification (GTDB taxonomy): domain Bacteria; phylum Pseudomonadota; class Gammaproteobacteria; order Coxiellales; family Coxiellaceae; genus JAFEDN01. The sequence goes on from CAVOOI010000035.1 coordinate 161,767, forward strand.
GGTAGCGGCTGGCGTTTATCCTTCTCCGGTACAAATTGCAGATGTGACCACCACCACTACCCACAAAACCTTGCGTGGTCCACGTGCTGGCATGATTTTGGCTAAAGCCAATCCCGAGCTGGAAAAACGGCTGAATATGGCTATTTTTCCTGCTACTCAAGGGGGCCCGCTCATGCACATTATTGCGGCTAAGGCAGTCGCCCTTAAAGAAGCCATGGAGCCTGGTTTCAAAATCTATCAAGAGCAGGTGATTAACAACGCGCGGACCATGGCGGCAGTCGTGGTGCGGCGTGGGTTTCAAGTAGTTTCGGGCGGCACCGACAATCACATGTTTTTAGTCAGCTTTTTAAATAAAGACCTTACCGGAAAGGATGCCGAGGCGGCGTTGGGCCGGGCCAATATCACCGTGAATAAAAATACCGTCCCAGGCGAAAATCGCTCGCCGTTCGTCACCAGCGGTTTGCGCATCGGGACCCCGGCAATGACTACCCGCGGCTTAGGAAAATTAGAGGCAGAGCAATTAGCGGGCTGGATTTGTGATATATTAGACGACATCAACAATGAAACGGTCATCGCAGATGTACGTTTAAAAGTGTTGGAATTGTGCGGCAGTTTTCCGGTGTATAAGGTAGATTAACTCATGTTTTGTCCATATTGTTCGACTCAAGAGACTAAAGTAATCGACTCTCGTTTGGTGGATGAGGGAACTCAGGTGCGCCGCCGTCGCGAATGTATCAGTTGCGCGGAAAGATTCACTACCTTAGAAACGGCTACCTTAGTTTTACCATTACTGATTAAACGCGACGGCAGGCGTTGTGCGTTTGAAACCGAAAAATTGCGGATGGGGATCGTGCGTGCGGTAGAGAAACGCCCCGTGACTTCGGAACAGATTGAAGCAGTGATTCGGCGGATTATCCATCAACTGCGCAACGTGGGCGAGCGGGAAATCACTTCAGAAAAATTAGGCGAACTGGTCATGAATGAACTGCGGCAATTAGATAAAGTAGCTTATGTGCGCTTTGCATCGGTATACCGTAGTTTCCAAGACGTAGATGCATTTCATAAAGAAATTCAGCGATTAATGAAGAGTAGCGATGACTAAAAAAATTCACCACAGTAAACATTATTCGCGTTGTTGCGCCGTGCAAGCTTTATATCAATGGCACCATACCCAACATAGCGCGCCGGAAATAATCGAACAATTTACCGAGGCAGAATATCTAAAGCAAACCGATCGTAAATATTTTAAAAAATTAGTCTCCGGCATTGTCGGGCAACAAGAGGCTTTAGACGAATTATTAAAACCCTTTTTAGATAGAGAAATGTCCGCATTGACCCCGGTTGAATTGGCCATTTTGCGTCTAGCTGCATTTGAATTAGTGCATTGTCCGGAAGTCCCCTTCAAAGTAGTGATTAATGAGGCTTTAGAGATTGCCAAAGATTATGGCGCCGACCAAAGTTATAAATATGTTAATGCAATTTTAGATGCACTAGCTGCCAAAGTCCGGGTGGAACACAATAATGTCTAAATACGTAGCAAAAAAGCCCGATAAAAACGGGCATATTCATTTTACCGCTGAAGAAAACCAGACTTGGGGGCGACTGCTCGAGAGGCAAATGCAGGTAGTCCAAAACCGTGCCTGCGATGAGTTTATTCTCGGCTTAAAAAAACTGAATTTTCCGCAAAACCGAATCCCGCAATGTAACGAGGTCAGCGAAGTGTTACAAGCGGCTACCGGTTGGTCGGTCGTACCGGTTGCGGCGATCATTCCGCTTGCCGAATTTTTCCGGTTATTGGCTAATCGGCAATTTCCTGCCGCGAGTTTTATTCGCCGTCCGGAAGATTTGGATTATTTGCAAGAACCGGATATATTTCACGAATATTTTGGACATTGTCCGTTGTTAACGCACCCTGCTTATGCTGATTTTGTGCAATGGTACGGTGAGACAGTCTTAAGCATGCCCAGCCGCTTGCAATCATTATTGGGCAGACTGTTTTGGTTCACCATTGAATTTGGCCTTGTGGAAACTACCCAGGGATTAAGAGTATATGGTGGAGGTATTCTTTCTTCTTTCACAGAAACGGTTTACGCCCTAGAAAATCCGGAAGTGCAACGCTTGGAATTTAATATATTAAAAATCCTAGATTCTTCCTATCGATACGACCAAATTCAAACTCAATATTTTGTTTTAAAAAATTTAAATCAGTTATTTAGCCTTAAAGATGAGCGCATCGTCAATTTAGTCAAAGCCGTCGCCATGGGCGCCAATCCCGATGACGATTTCCTTATTTGCTAAGGAGTTGCAAGTATTGAGAGCAATGGCACTAAGTTAAGGAAAAACACATATTATTCCCTCCCTCTCCAAGGGGGAGGGTTAGGGTGGGGGTGGTTAAAAATAAAAAAAACCAATAAAAAACATTTCATTGATTACCCCCATCCTAACCTTCCCCCTGAAAGGGGGAAGGAACAATACGCTTAACTTAGTGCCATTGGTATTGAGAGTATACTGCCGAGCAGCAATTCTCGGTGAATATAAATCAGGAAACAGTTCTCGCTTCAGCGGGAATTGCTGTGGTGAGTGAGTCGTTCTTTATATTCTGGAGGATAAGCCGCCCTCGGAGTAAACAAGCAACAAAGACCAAATAAACCGGAATGCTCTTTTTCAATCCGCCACTTTTCTTGAAGATAGCGGATGTGGCTGTCAATTGATCTTTTATATATCTTCGAATTGTTTACGCCGATAGGTATTCCTATAATCATCATCATACAGAAGATATCTAGTGAACCGAAACCATAATCAATCTGGCTATGCGTTTTAAGCATTTGCAGGATTTTACTAATAGCCGCAAAGGGTAGAAAGGTAGATTTAATAAATCTAGAGTGACCATTAAGCCAATGGGTTAAAAAACTATAAGAACTTGCTGGGCTTGACTCAGCAAGTAATCCAGATCGTATTTGGATTGACCGTAGGCCAATTCCCAATGAAATTATACTGGATATAATCCCCAAAATTCCCGAAGTTGACGGCAAACGGCGGCTTGAAAGCGTAAGGCCCGCGCCGCTGATCAAAATCTCTTGAAGAATTTCTATTTTGATTTCACTGGAAGAAGTGAGTGGCGCAGAATATTTTTCGAATACGGATAGAAATCGAGAGGCTGTATTAGTTAAGAAAACTAAGATGCCGGCAATTATCATTGCAGTATTTAGTGGAAAATCATCAATGGAAAAAGCAAAGTTGGCACTGAGTTCTTCGGCTAAAGAATATAAATAAAAAATACCCATTGAAGTGTAATATGCAGAAAGGATTGCAAATAACTTAATTATCTGCAAACTGATGATCGGATTGTTGAATATATCCTGTAAAGTTGCTCCGCAGTTTCCAAGCCATTTTTTTAAGAAATTCATAAATTTTTTAATCAGCGGAGTAAAAATTATGTGCGAATAAACAATTCCCAATTCTGTGGTGAGTATCGCAGCAATAGACCCTATTATTCTTCCAGGGATCGATCGGCCAAAAGCATTCAGGACGCCTACTGTGCCATTGGCTGAGGTAATGCCAAACGCAAGGTAAGGAGGAATATAACTGATATAGCCTAGCATGCGGTCTAATTTTAAAGAGGTAGTTGAATTCTCCATTAAGGACTCATAGAAATTTTGCGATTCTTCCGCTAGATTGTAGAGGAAAAAATCGTTGGTTAAACTATTGAATGCGAAATATATAGCCATCACATAGCAAGCGGTTAAAATTTCAGGATAAGATTCTGAATCTTGAAGGGGTGCAATTAAAAGCTTCGTTATTTCAAAGATGGTAAGATAATTAAAATAATTGTTGGAAAAATCTCCGGCTTTTGGAGCAAAAGCATGATAAGCGGCAAGTATTTTTTTGGGAGTGCTCTGGTATAATTGGGGTTCTATTAGTGGAACTTGAATAGAATGTAATGATTCAGTTTCGGGCGACTGCTTCATGATTAAATTTTTTTTCGATGCCAAATAACCGGCGCAGCGCTGAGAATTTTCGTATCGTAAATATTAAGCAGTGTAGCTGTGGTTTTGTAATTGGTGCAAGATGCGGTGAAAGTTGCGGGTTTTGATCCAGGTTGGAGTAAGCGGGTAATAATTTGATTTTGCTCTAATTCCAAAATGCAAATGACGCCTAAGTATTGTTCTATGGTTTTCTCAGAGCATTGAACACCCCCAACCGTATCTCCAATCGAGAAAAAAGGTTCCATGGCATCGTCGGCTATAGTGAGTACGATTGAATGCGGGTTATTGTGTTTAAAGAACTGAATCTCCTGATGAATCCGTTCTTCCATTTGGAAGAAATTGAGTAATTCGTGATTTTTTTCAAAGGACCGTGGAGGTAAACCTAAACCATGTAATAACCATTCCACCGAACAAAGCCAGCTTTCTTGTTTAAGCGCGGCAATTAATCGCAGTGCACCTTTAGCAGTGAGAATACTTTTGCCTTGTTCCCAACTTTGCAGAGTGTTGGCGCTGATATTATGTCTTTGCTCAAATTCACGCCGGGTATGAATGCCTGCCAACATTCGGGCTCTTTTTAAACGTTCACCTGGTGAATTCAGAGAAGTGATTATTTTCATATTTATTTTGGTTGGGTTGAAGAGGGGCGAATCATCATTGCGCTGATAATTAACCCGGCGATGGTGAGCCCGGTAGTGAGTAACATGTTAACAGATATTCCATGCACGAAAGCTGAGCGCAAAGTATCGAGTAGGTGAGGAATATTTTCGGTAGGAAACGCATGCAGTTGGGCGGCGTTATAATGTGGAGTATTCATGACCGCATGTAATACCGCGGTCTGTGAAGCATTGATACGCCAAGCTTGAGTGGTTAATAAAGTGGTCAGTTGACGTTGACCAAACGCAATGATGATTGCCGAGCTAAAAATAAGTCCAAGGGTATTGCCTATACAACCAAACATCGCGAATGCACTCGATGCAGTGCTGAGTAAATCAGGAGAAATACTGCGCATCATCGTCACGTTTAAAGCTGGAAAACTTAAGCCTCCGCCTACGCCAAATAGTGCTAAGGCCAACATCGGCATCCAGAGTGGGCTATGTTGGGTGCAAGCAGCAAAAATAAGCAATGCGATCATGGTTGCAATGCCGCCGGATAAGATTGGTACGCGTGCGTCCATTCGGTCCACTAATTTCCCACTATATACGGATAACCATGCAAACATAGCTGTCATAATTAAAAAGATAAAGCCCGCATTAAAGGCTGAATAATTTAAAGCGTTCTCTAAATAAAGTCCACCAATAATTAGAATGGTTGCAAAATTAAAACCCATAATCGCCTGGTTCAGCATGCAACCCAAAAAAATCCGATTGCGGAACATTTCAAATTGGATCAGCGGATACTGTTGCCTGTGTTCAAATCCGATAAAAATCCCTAAGAAAATTAATGATACGCCGATGGCGGCCCAGAATTTTAAAGAAACGATTCCCCAAGCATTAATTTGATTCAATGCGACCATCAATATCACTAATGCTATGGCTATTAAACAGGCGCCGATATAATCCATAGGCTCATGGCTCAATCGTAACGGTTCGCGTTTGACCGACCATAAAATGATTGCGATCACCGGAATCCCGAGTGGTAAGTTTAAAAAGAAAATCCACCGCCAATTGAGCAGTTGGAGCACCACGCCACCAAAAGTAGGGCCAATGGCCAGGCCGATAGCAATTGCAGAAGTGAGTATGCCTAAAGCAAATCCGCGTTTATTTTCGGGGAAAGCCGTAAACACGAGGGTATATAATCCTGGTAAAAACAATGCCCCGCCGATGCCTTGAATCACTCGCCCTAAAATAAGGAACCAAGCGTGTACAGCCAGGCCGGTGAGAGCCGATCCCAACATGAATAACAGCGTACCCATTAAAAAAGTGCGGCGTTTACCAAATAAATCAGCGCAACGCCCAGCGGTCAGCACGAATGCGCCCCAAGCCAATACATAAGCGCTAAGCGCCCATTGCACTGTGCTTAAGTCAGCATTGACGGCATGACCGATAGCGATTAATGCAACGTTAACCGCCGTGAAGTCGATTTGAATCATAACTCCCAAAATACAAACAGCAAACAATATCCAACCAGATTTTTTGGATGCCGCCGTATCGAGAACAGTTTCTTCAATTTGTGTAGTGATCATGACGCAGAAAATGAGTATGTAAGTTTAATTGTTAAATTGTAGCACATTGCTTTTATCAGGCAAACTTATCAGCAATTCTCGCTACATTAAAGGGTTTCCAGCGATTCGCTCACTCTGTAGCGCATAGCCGAATTCGCCGCATTCGCCAGCGAACTTGACAACGGGTGGCGTGAGCGGTTTTTCGCACGGAATGGAGCTTCAGGAGCGTCAGCGAGTGAAGCGGAATGAGTACGGAAAACCGCCCACGCCAGGACCCGTTTTTTCAAAACCCGCGAGCAGGCGAATGTCGCCGAATTCGGCGGAGTGGGTTTTGCATCGAATTACTTCAATTGAGTAGGGAAATAAGTTTTTCCACCCGAAAGTGGCAAGGGCACACGAGTGGTGCCCGGCATACTTAAAGGTTGATTTTGCAAACTGCGCACTGCTAAATAGGCAAAGATTTGTGCTTCCATAGCTTGACTGTTCCAGCCTGCTGCATCGGCGGTTTGAATTAATGGCGAAGAATTAAGCCGCTGTTGCAAACGCTGATTTAATTCGCGTCTTATTACTGGGTTATGCCAGCCGCCGCCGGCTAGTATCCAGTACTGGGGTAGATTAACATCTAATAATTGCAAGCTGTTGACTATCGAATCAGCAGTAAAAGCTTCTAAAGTGGCGCAAGCATCTTCGATCGATAATTCCTCCAGTTCTGGAATTAATATCATATCATTGATATCCAATGATTTCGGCGGAGCTTTAAAAAAATAATTTTCCGCATTTTGGATGATGCTGGACTCGTATAATGCTGCCAATACCGAGGCGTGAATTCGTCCTTGTTTACCATATTTTCCATCCAGGTCCATGTGCTCTCTACCCTGGGTGCGCTGTCTTATTAGCCGATCAATCAGGCCATTACCCGGGCCAGTATCAAAAGCGATGAGGTCTGATTCATTAGAACTATTCACTAGCGTTATATTCGCAATGCCGCCGCAATTGACGATTGCGACTGGAATTTTTTGATCGCGTACCGCTAATGCATGATGATATAAGGGGGCAAAAGGCGCTCCCTGTCCTCCTGCGGCGACATCGCGGCTACGAAAATCATTGACCACAGTAATATTTAAAAAATCAGCGAGCCATTGTCCATTGCCGACGATGATCGAGATTTTTTTTGCGGGCTGATGAAATAATGTTTGGCCATGATAACCGACTACATCAATTTGACTTGCAGAATAATGAGTCTTTGCCAACAAATTTTTTACTGCCAGTCCGTGTAGATGAGTAGAATGTTGGATTACCTCAGTTAAGGTAATTGGGAGAAAACTATTTTTACCGTGGAAATAGGTGCAAAGCTCGTTTATTTTTTTAGGAATATCGGCATCGGCGATTTTTAATTCGGCTGTTAAATAGTCGTGAGTTCCTTGCCAATAATAAGATTCGGCTTCAGAAAAATTTCCCTGACAGCTGCGGACAGAATATTCCGCAGCTTTTAACAGAATTTTAAACTCTGGAGTATACGCAAGAAAAGTGTCGCCTAAATCTAAAATCTCCCGAGGTGAACCGTCAGTTGATAATAGCGCGGCATCAATGCCGTCCATCGACGTTCCACTCATCAAACCGATACTTAACATAATATCTCCAATGCACTATCTCAGAGTTTCACCGCCGTCGACGTATAAAGTACTGCCGGTGGTGTAAGTATTGGTCATTAAATAAATCGCGCTCATCGCTACTTCTTCCGGAACGCCAATTTTTTTGACAGGCAGCCCTTTGGCGGTTTTTTCAAAAAAAGCTTTGCGCTCTTGTTCCGATATACCAGAAAATACCGGAGTATCAATAATGCCGGGTGAAATCACATTAACTCTAATAGGGGCCAACTCTACGGCCAAAGCACGGCCTAAAGATTCGATTGCGCCATTGATGGAGCTGGGGATGGTCGCCCCCACTATCGGTCTTTGGCTCCAGCAGCCAGCGAATAAAATGATCGAACCGCCTGGATTTAGGTTATGGAAGCCGTATTTAACCGAGTAGTATTGTCCCCAAAATTTGCTGTGGAAGGAAGCTTGCTCATCTTTTTCTGACATTGAGCCAAAAGTACCCCAGGAAACCGTTGCGCCAGGGGTTACGATATGATCAAACTTGCCGATTTTTTGGAAAAAAGATTTGATTTGCGCCGGTTCTGAAATATCCAGCGGCTGTGTTTCTACGGCTTTTCCTAATGCTTGCTGCGTGCGAGTTAATTTATCGGCGCTGCGGCTGGCGATAATAAGCTGGGCCCCTTGGCTTATGCAAGCTTTTGCGATCCCATAGCCAATTCCTGAGGTTCCGCCGATAACGACTATTTTTTTCCCGGTCAAATCAAACATCACAATACTCCTATAATTTATGGCTTGGAAACTAAATTCTAAATTAATTGCTATACTTACTCAATGCATTTTCCTGAAATCATAAAATTTAAGCAATACTCGCCATTGGCATTAGTGGCGTTAGGGGTAGTATTTGGGGATATTGGCACCAGCCCTTTATATACTATGTCGGCCTCTTTGCATGGCTTATTCATTGGGCAGGATAATGTATTAGGAGTCTTGTCTTTAATTTTTTGGGTACTCATTCTAATCATCTCCACTCGTTACCTCAGCGTTTTCTTACAAGCAGATAATCGAGGCGAGGGCGGAGTTTTGGCGCTGCTAGCCTTGTTAAAGAGACAAAAAAGTAAGTTTTACCGTAAATTATTTTGGTTGGGAGTTTTAGGTACGGGTTTATTGCTAGGCGACGGTATGTTAACTCCAGCGATTTCAGTGTTGAGTGCGGTAGAAGGTTTAAAAGTAATTTCACCCCATATTTCTCATTATATAGTGCCAATCACTTTGGGAATATTGCTGGCTCTATTCTTCGGCCAGCGCTTTGGCACTGGAAAAATTGGTCATCTATTTGGCCCAATGATATTAATCTGGTTTCTGGTGATCGGGGTGTTAGGCGCTTTCCGAATTGTGCAAAATCCGATAGTGATCTATGCCGTTAACCCCTATTATGCGTTTAAGTTTTTTTATTTAAACGGCTGGACTGCATATAAACTATTAGGGGGTGTTTTCTTGGTGGTGACAGGCGCGGAAGCGCTTTACGCCGATCTGGGCCATTTTGGTAAAACGCCTATTCGTATAGGGTGGTTTGCAGTAGCTTTGCCCGCGCTGCTACTCAATTATTTTGGCCAAGGGGCTTATTTAATTCATTTTCCGCAAGCGATCAACAATCCGTTTTACTTAATGGCGCCAGCTTGGTTTTCCTATCCATTATTAATTATCGCTACAGTGGCCACAGTGATTGCATCGCAATCAGTGATTACTGCTAGTTTTTCACTGGCTAAACAAGCGATGTTATTAAATTTATGTCCGCGTTTTTTAGTGGTTCAGACTTCTACAGTTGAGTATGGACAGGTTTATGTGCCAAAAATTAATTTTATTTTAGCGCTGGGAACTTGTTTGCTGGTGTTATTTTTTCAAAGTTCGGGAGCCTTGGCGGGAGCTTATGGTCTTGCGGTTAACTTAGTCATGGTGATTGTCGCGATATTCGTCATCATGATTGCGCATCAATTTTGGAATTGGTCAGCGGGGAAAATAGTGCGAATTTTTTCCATTTTCTTATTAGTGGATATTTTATTTTTAGGCGCTAATTCACATAAAGTATTAGAGGGTGGGTGGATTCCATTGGTATTCGCCGGTGTTTGCGCGGTAGTTATGATGACTTGGTACAGGGGCAGGCGAGTATTACGCTCTTCATATTATATGAATAAAATAAACTTAAAAGAAGTGATCGACGAATTTAATCAGGCAGACCTGCATTATCTGCCTAAAGCAGCAGCTATTTTTATAACCGACCCTTGTGATCACAGCGGAGGTAGTTTTCTGCACTACTTAAAGCAGATTCAAATTTTACCGGAAAATATTTTAATAGTCAGTGTGATCATGACTGAATACCCGCATGTTGCCAGCCGCGATCGTTTCGAGATAGAAAAAATCTCCGAACATATTTACCGGTTAAGATTATACTTTGGATTTATGCAAACAATTGATGTGCCCAAAGCTTTAAAACACGCTTGCAAAATGGATTATTTACCTTTTCGTTTAGATGTGGACCATATTCTTTATTTGGTCGAAACCATTGAAATTAATATTACCCATAAAAAACGGCATGGTATGCGAATGTGGCAAAAAAAGATTTTTAAAGCGTTGATGCGAAGTTCCGCAGTGGATTTTAAATTTTTCCGGTTACCGCATACTCGAACTATCAGTCTGGGCACTTCCTGCAATATTTAGCAATCTTTAGGGTATGGCTGAATTAAGATTAGGGCTCGGGCTAGGGCTGATTTGAGTCCTGGTTTTGGTACATTCAAATCCGCTAGCGGTAATATTGCAAGTATCATAAGGCCAGACATTATTGCGCGGGCCTACACTTAAATCACCCGAGGTGCATTTTAAGTACCAGGTATTGGTGCTTGCGAAATAATGCGCGGCTAAAGGTGTGGTGGTTACCGGTAAGTTCTTGGGCGTGAAGTAAGAATCACCGTTTATCCATAGCCGCCACAGATGTTTGTTCCACTCACCCTGGGCAAATTTATCTCCTGCCGAGTTAATCCATCCGAAATAATAATATATTTCATTAGGATTCAGGGTTGGGCAGGTAAAAGTCTCCGCTGAGCTAATATTGGCGGTAGACACAGCGCCCACTAAAATTAAAGCATTTAATATACCTTTATTCATAATTTTTCCACCTTTATAAGAAATATAGCATAGAAATTGTTCAATTTCTTTGCTGACTATCCTACTTGTCCGACTTCTTTTTTTTGGCGATAAAATTATTTAAGGCTTCCACAAATAGTGAAAAACAAACTGCAAAGTATAGATATCCACGCGGGACGCTGAAATGAAAACCATCTGCTATTAGTATCATGCCAATAAGCAGTAAAAAACTTAGAGCAAGCATTTTAATCGTGGGGTGACGATTGATAAAACGAGTGAGTGGTTCGGTTGCTAATAACATGATTAAAATAGCCACTGTAATTGAGAGCGCCATTATCCAATAACGTTTAGTCAGTCCGATTGCGGTTAAAATGCTATCCAGAGAAAAAATGATATCAAAAATCGCGATTTGGGTGATGACCGCAAAATAATTAGCGTATTTAGAGGGACGGTATTGTTGACGGCCGGCTAATTCCACCTCGGTATGAATTTCGTGAGTGCCCTTAACTAATAAAAATAGCCCGCCGCCGATTAAAAAAAAATCATGCCAGGAGAGATCGAGACTAAAGAGCCGAATAATGGGTTTAGTTAATCCAATAATCCAAACCACGCCTGCCAGTAAGATCAAACGGGTTACCCAAGCTAACATTAGGCCTACCCGTCGAGCGCTTTTTTGCTGGTGTTCGGGTAAACGGCCACTGAGAATGGAAATGAAAACCAGATTGTCGATTCCTAAAATTGATTCGAGCAAAATCAGGGTGAGCAGGCTGAATAGAATATCTAGCATTTGCGTTTTGGTATAATAGCGCAGTGGGCGATATGGTGTTTTTCGCAATAATTTTGATGATATTCTTCTGCGGGATAAAATGTAGATGCTGCGATAATTTCAGTGACGATTGGATCTGGGTAACGTCTGGATTCTGCTAAAGCTAATTTGCTCTCTTGAGCGATTTTTTGCTGATCTTTATCGTGGTAAAAAATAGCTGAACGATATTGAGTGCCCGTATCTGGACCTTGGCGGTTCAGAGTAGTTGGGTCATGATTTTCCCAAAAAATCTCTAATAATTGGCGGTAAGAAACTTGATCTGGGTCAAACGTGATTTCTATTGCCTCAGCATGCCCGGTTTTATCAGTGCAAACTTGAGCATAAGTAGGCGCATCAGTATGCCCGCCAATATAACCGACCCGGGCGCCGGTCACCCCGTCAATTTTACGAAATACGCTCTCTACTCCCCAGAAACATCCGGCGGCGAAAGTAGCTTTGTGCGTTGGTTGTGAACTCATATTATGATAATATCGCTAGATGACGTCGTTTGCAATTATTGAGTTAAGCCAGGATGGTCAGACGCTGAGTTGCGCTGGGGAGTGGACGTTGTCTGGTATAAAAGTGTTGCCTTCACGCGTTGCCATTCTGCCTTCTGATCGCGATCTGTATCTTGATGCGGCAAAGATTTCGAATCTGGATACTGTGGGCGCTTTTCGGTTGCATCAATTCATTAATGACTTTAAAGCCGCCGGTAAAAAAGTTATCCTTTCCGGGCTAAACGCGAAACATCAAGTTATTTTTGCCCTCGTTGAGTCTAAGCTTAAAATGTTTAAGTTTGATGCGGTGGTCTCTCCTAAGACTCATTCCTTACTAGAAGTTTTAGGGCGCTGGGGGGTTAGTAAATATAATAATACGCTTTTTTTCCTGGCCTTTTTAGGCGAAATTGTGCTGCAATTTTGTAAGATGCGCGCCCATGGCGCACAAAACCTTTGGCTCTCAGGTTTGAAAATTATCCAAACTGCCGGCTGCCAAGCGTTGCCGATTGTGGCTACAATGAGTTTTTTAATCGGTATTGTTTTGGCTTATCAGTTAGGTATGCAATTAAAAATCTACGGCGCGGATATCTATGTGGTGGAAGCCTCAGGTATAGCGATTTTGCGCGAATTCGCGCCTTTAATGACATCAGTGCTTATCGCCGGACGCACCAGTACCGCGTTTGCTGCATTAATTGGCGCCATGAAAGTCAACAATGAACTAGATGCTTTAACGACTATGGGCGTCTCTACCGTTGAACGTATTGTACTGCCTAGAATAGTGGGATTAATGATCGTTTTGCCTCTGTTGGTAATCTGGTCTGATATTTTTAGTGTACTGGGTAGTATGATTATGGCGAAAAGCCAGTCGGCCATCGGTTATCGGGCCTTTTTGGAGCGTTTTGGTGAGGAAGTTTATCTTCGGCACTATGTCCTGGGTTTAGTAAAAACCCCCGTATTTGCCTTTATTATTGCTACTGTGGGCTGCTTCCAAGGATTTCAAGCAGGTATTACTGCCGACAGTGTCGGTGTAAAAACTACTGCAGCAGCGGTGCAAGCGATTTTTTTAATTATTGTCGCCGATGCCTTTTTCTCAGTTTTATTTAGCTGGCGAGGTCTATGAGCGATTCGGCAACGGAAACTATTATTGAGGTTAATGGCTTAAAAAATTTTTTAGGCGATCGATGGGTGCATAAGGATATTAATTTAACCATTAACAAAGGGGAAATTGTTGGTATCATTGGCGGCAGTGGTTGTGGGAAAACTACATTATTACGCACATTGTTGAAACTGATGCGGCCTACTGAGGGATCTATTAAAATGTTTGGCACAGACATTTTTCGCTGTACTGAATCGCAGTTTTTGCAAGTACAAAAACGCTTGGGGGTGTTATTTCAAAGTAATGCGCTATTTAGTTCGTTGACTCTATTAGAAAATGTTTTGTTCCCGCTTAAAGAACATTCGCGGCTGCCGGCTGCTATGCAAAAAGACATTGCCTTATTAAAAATTGTGCTGACTGGTTTGGAAATGGAAGCTGCGGCAAAATATCCGGCTGAACTCAGTGGTGGTATGCAAAAGCGCGCCGCATTAGCCCGGGCTATTGCCTTAGATCCTGAGTTATTATTTTTAGATGAACCAAGCTCAGGCTTGGACCCGAGTAGCGCGGCGGATTTAGATCAATTAATTTTGCAATTGCGGAAGAGTCTAGGGCTTACCATTGTCATTATTACCCATGATTTGGATACGTTGTGGACGGCAACAGATAGAGTAATATTTTTGGGGGAGGGCAAAGTGCTAGCTTGTGGGCCCATGCAACAAGTGATTCAGCAACCGCACCCTTCAATTCGTGAATTTTTTAAGAAAAGGCAACAATAATGGATACGAAAGCCAACTATGTGGTAGTAGGAATATTTGTTCTGCTTTTAACTGCGATCATGATCGTTGGGTTTGTCTGGTTGTCCGGATTTTCTAATCATAAAGCTTATCAAACTTATTTGGTCTATGCTCGAGGTGGAGTAACGGGTTTGACTATGAATAGTCCCGTGCTGTTCAACGGTGTTCGGGTCGGCTCGGTAGATAAAATCGAGTTAGACGCCAGTAACCCGCAATTTGTTAAATTGTATTTGAAAGTGGAATCGTCAACTCCTATCGGTCAAAGTACTGTCGCTACCTTAATCCCTCAAGGTATTACTGGCTTAGTGTATGTTGGATTAGAAGCGCAAAGCGCTTCCGCGGCGCGTCTGCAACCTGAAAAAGGTCAGCCGTATGCGATTATTCCTTATAAAAAGCCTTTGCTCACTCAACTCTCGGAAGCTCTTCCAGAGCTGACCCAAAATATGGGAGAAATCGCTGGAAAATTTAAAAAAACTTTTAGCGATAAAAATTTAATGAATATCTCTGAAACATTAAATCATTTGAATAATATTACCGAGAATTTGGATAAACAGTCGAACAATATTAGCAGCAGTATGAATTCTTTAAATACTTTATTAAAAAATGGCGCAACATCAAGCCAACGTTTTGATAAAACTTTAATTCAGGCGGAGGGGACGTTCAATGCCATTCAGCAGGCAGCTAATCAATTGAAGAAATCCACTATCCAAATCAGCCTGAGCGTTAATAATCTGAATCAGCAAATGATGCCTAGCGTCGAAGAGTTGGTGGCCAGACTAAATGACACTAGCGCTAATTTACAGCAAATTAGCCAAGATTTAGAAACTAATCCTGCTATTCTGATTCGTGGCAAGCAGCCGCCCCCACTTGGCCCTGGAGAAAAATGATGAAAAATTGCTATAAATTTATGGCCGTCGCAATAATGCTATCCCTTTCATTGGCGGGGTGTGCCGTGAAAATGCCGCCAGAGTCAACCTACGTGTTGACTGTTCCCACTACCGCCGTTTTACAATCTCCACAAACCCGTTACGTTTTGCTGGTAAGCGCAACTACTGCTGATCCTGGTTACAATACCAAGCGCATCATTTATGTAACAGCGCCAGCGCACTTGCGTGAATTTTCGCGTAATGTTTGGGTAGCGCCTCCCGCGCAAATGTTAACGCCGCTGCTAGTTGCCAGTATTGAATCGAAACAGTATTTTCGTGCAGTCGCCATGCCGCCGTTTGCAGGCAGCAGTGACTATCGTTTAGATACACGGTTAGTAGTTCTACAACAAGAATTTATGCAGCCGGTTAGCCAGGTCCGTTGCATTGTGCAAGTATTGTTAACGAATAACAAAACCGGAAAAGTTATCGCTGCGCGCCGATTCCAGGCCGTTGTGCCCGCGCCCGGCAACAATCCCCAAAGCGGTGTAGCCGCCGCCAACCAAGCCGCTTCCCAAATTAGCGAGCAAGTAGCGCAATTCGTAATCGCCAATATCCAAAAATGATCGTACAGTCATTCGCCAGCAATTTCCGCCTTGGAAGGCGACAATGTAGGGTTCTTAGCCTGAATTTGTTATATTCCAGGATAATATTCCCTTAAATATAACTCATAATCAGCTTGTTTGGTTAGAAGAGTATCTAAATTGCAACCAAAATAAATATAAAAAATGGCCGCCATCTCCGTTAGAGCTAAAAGCGATGCTCCAAAAAAATCATAAATACTGCAGTAATTTTTTGACAATCCTTAAATTAAATGGAGTTGACCTAAAGAAAACAGATCCCAGAATTTTGCAAAAAAAATGAAATGAAAGAGCCCAATACATTAAGTAAACTTGACCAGCTCCGTAACAAACTTAATGCAGCCGAGACTAAATTTTATCACCTTTATAATAATGAAAAATTAGTATTCAAATTAAACGCACAACAAGTTTTAGTAAAATTATTGCGTCCCGAAAATTGTTTATCTTTATTGAAAAAACTTGGAGTAGCAGAATTGAATATAGATGCGTTAGTAAATTATTTCTTTAATAATGATTACGATTCTGAAATTCAAGCTGTTCTTTCTAAAGCCCACCAGGAGCAAATACGATTATCTTGATTCATAGTTCAGATGTTTTTTTAGATGATCTCATCAATCAGCAGCTATGGAAACCAACCATAAATTTTAGGAATTAACTAATTTTTTAATTATTTTAGGATTTTTTTCAATACACTTTAAATAAGCTCTGCTAATAGAATTGGGTTCTCGTTTGTGCTGTTCCCATTTTTTAAGAGTTTCGGGATTGATATGGTATGCCTGCGAAAATTGCTTTTGAGAAAGTTTTGAGCTTTTGCGTAAATGAGCGACATCAGGAGAAACCCGCAAGGTAACCAATCCTTTTTCATTGGCCTCTTCGATGGCTCCGATAAGTGTTTTACCTACTTTACTCATGGCGATGTTTCCGTAATAATTCAGGAAGTAATTTTTTCAATTGTAATTTCTCGGTTCCCCCTCCCGAGCTGCCCAAGAATTTACCATGGAGACTTTTGCTGGGCAAGTTTAATCGCGATTTCTTAATAGTTTTTTGTGAATTTACGCTAATATAAACCTTGAAGTTATCGATTTTCAGAAACTTCATAGGTTATATTAGCAGTTTATTACAGTTGATCTTCGTTTATTAGAATCACAGCCTATATTAACAGCTTGTTAGGTAATGGTCGTTATACATTTTCTGGTCAAGAGGCTATAGAAGCGCTCAATGTGCTGCTGATTGTAGGACGAAATCGATATAAATATTCTGGCATTCTTAACCTTTTTATGTGCGATTCTATTTCCCTATCTGGGGTAGCTTTACAGCTTCAATGGTTTGATATTTTTGTTTTCTGCTTTGAGGCTTCTCGGGAATGGTCATCTTTAATAGCCCTTTTTCAATGAGAGGAATTAAGAATTTATTCCTGAACTTTGTGCGATGCTTCCAGCCTATTGCCTCCATTAACGCCGCAGCTGTTTGAGGTGTTTGGCATAAACTTAATAAAGTCTTCTCATCAAGAGTTAAACCAGGATAGGCGAGATCAATTTCGGGACTTAGTCCCGACTTAGTCCCGACTTGGTCCCGACTTGGTCCCGACTTAGTCCCATAGGGGAAAAAGGTAACTCGCAGTACAGTTCCCATTTCCTCCCATTTGGGCTCAGAATAATGGTCTTTTTGACATGCAGCTTGGATTCGTTTATAGCCGCTTCCCCATTCTTCGATTAGACCTAGTTCTGAAAATACGCGAGCAATGACAGGATTACGAATACGACTGACACCTGCTTTAAATTGCTCGATACTCATTCCTGGTGGCATGATACCGGGATTTTGAATCTCTAAGCGGTCATCATAAATTGCTATGAGAATACGAGTTCCTAATATTTCATAATTAGCATGTACTAGCGCGTTTATTAAAGCCTCACGGATTCCGGCAGTAGGATATTCGGGAATATCCTTCCTGGTCATCGCTCCGCTGAATTCACTACTCATTTTAGTATTACGCCGGATAAATTTAGGCACTTCTTCGATAGCCTGTAAAATGCCGCCTTGAATATTGAGTTGGTCTATAAATTCCACCTTGGTTATACCACTAAATCGTGCACAGCGTACTTCAGCGAAGGGAAAATACTGTAGGCGTATTATTGGTTTGCCGAACAATATGACGCCGCCATTGGTGGCGACTATGCGTTTACCTTTACGAGTTAAAATGCCAAGACTAATCAATTTAACCATATCAACAGTGAAAGGTTGTTTAGCAAAAGTGGTTTGAATCAATATTGAATCTAAGTCAGCTTCTGTTACGTGATCACAAGGTGTTTTATCGAAAAAAGGATGATGATTGGCGCGTTTCATTTCCGCGATCATTTCCCGGCTAGCTAATCGATTTGAATTGCCGAGTCGAATGTAGACGCTTTTTTCTTCTCCTTTATCAGCAAGATAATAAGGAGCAGGTGAGTGATCTACTTGAATAGCTAAAATTGATTTATTTTTGATAATTCCTATGCTGAAGTTAGGCAGCAGTTGTGGTTTAATTCTATGTGCAATCGAATTAGCGATTTGTTCTTGGGTTTTGGCGGGATCTGGCAGTCCAGTGATTGAGCCATCATCCTCTATTCCAATTAAAGTAATCCCACCAGCGGAATTAGCAAAAGCTATGACCGATTTTAAAATAGAATCTAGAGATGAGGTATCACGCTTAAATTCAAGTGTTTGACTTTCTGGTAATTGGATTAGTTTTTTAATGTCCATCTGGAGAGAGTTCCTATATAAGCAAACTAAATTTGGCAGAATTAGTATAAAGTATCTAAGTATGATAGGAAAGAAAATAATACAGTCAAAACGAGATTAGTGCAACAATCCACAAAGCGGAGTACAGGGCTATCGGATTAAACTTTAAGCACTTTAAGTAAATATCGCTGATCCCAGCCGGCTTTGAGGCGCTTACTTTCAATCCCCACCTTGGAAGTTTTTTCCTGTTTCAGCAAATTTAACGCTATCCGGCGGATAATTGAGAAATTTTCAGCCGCATTCTGAATCCTCACTCTCGAAAGATCTTCTTTAAAAGCGACATCTAATACCCAATGTAACTGATTCTCAACAGACCAATGTCGTCGGACCGCTTGTGAAAAATCTTTTAAATCCAACAGGGATGTCAAGTAGTAGCGTCGTTCTTTTGTCCTTTCTTCGCCAGCGATTTCTCGAGTAGATTCTACCATCCCAATCCCTCTAAGATCAGTCCATTCCGATTTTTGGTTCAGCCACTTAATCCGTGTAGTGAGCCAATACTGACGAGTTTCTATGCGTCCATGACCTTTTTCAACTTCGGGGTCACTCGATTGACAAGTATCTGAAGGCTTTTCAAAATATAATTTAACATCCGCATATAAATTAGGATGATTTTCTTTTAAAGCCAGCACATAATCTGCACCTTGTCCAATGATGACATCCGCAATTCCTTTTTGACAATTCAAAACATCTGTCGTGACAATCGTTCCTTCCAGTACGAGTAATTTCAATAATTCCGGTACGGCAGTAATTTCATTCGATTTATCATCCACCTTGAGCTGACCCAGAACTAATTGATTGGCTGACGAGAATGCACTGACCATGTGAATAGCTGCTTTGGATGAGGCTTTATCGAAAGACTTTTTTAATACTTTTCCATCGACTGAAATAATATCGCCTGCCGTGTGGTTGCATAAGGCTTCTACCCAGCTAATAAAACATCTTTCAAATGCTTCTGGATTTAAAGCCGCAAAAAAATTTCCAAAAGTATCATGAGAGGGAATCCCATTCTCGAGCTTCAAAAAAGTCCTGAACCAACTTTCTTTTGATAGGCCAAATTCTTCTACTTGAGTCCAATATTGCGCTCCACAAATGACTGCGCAGATCGTGATACATAAAATATCCGTTAAACAGTGCAATTTCCCTCGATCCAGCCGAGGATCAGGCAAGTCTACAAAGTAATCTATCAGGCTAATAATCGGTCTTTCCATAGCTTAAGTCCTTCTAATTGATGACTTTAGCTACTTTAACCTAATTTAGATTATTTTTTAATCCGATAGCCCTGAAGCGGAGTAGCCGCCGCCAACCAAGCCGCGTTCCAAATTGGCGAGCAAGTGGCGCAATTTGTAATCACGAATATCCAAAATTGAGCTGGGTTTTGATAAAGTAACCCGGCAAGCCCGGGGTATTTTACCCCCAACTTGCCTTGTGACAATATTCTAGCTGTTTTAGTGCCAATTGATGTATCATTTCCAGAGTTTCTAATTATGGAGAATGATCATGATTAAAAATTTACGCCTATCTGTGCCGATAGCTCAGGGTGCAGCGATGCCAGGCGCTATTCTGCGTGACTTCGATGTGTTTTTACAATCGATTCCTCATTTTGGTTTTTTACTGACAGGTAAAAAGGGATTACTGCCGGATTATTGTTTATTGGGATTGAACGCAAAAATGAGCCGTCCGCTCAAGCTGGCCTTACAGCGTCACCAACAATTTTGTTATCCACATATTAGTGCAATGTATTGGTTAGCGCGCGCATTAGGGCTCATCCAGATTAAGCTGGAGAAGTCCAAGCGTTATTTGGTGGTGGATGAAGGTAGGCGACAAGCATGGCAGTTATGCAATGAAACAGAAAAATATTTTAATTTGATGCATACCTGGTTGTTCTACTGTGATCCGGCTTTAATTGATCGTCATCATTCTCGATTTTCAAGTATTTTAGGCAGTGTAGTCAATTTTTTTAAATACCAATTAAAAAATCGAGTGTGTGTTATAAGCGATCCTCATAAAAATTATTGGATGTTGAGTGACCTTAAACTGTATAATTTGGCTCTGCTGGAGTTGTTTGGGATGGTGACTGTGGGAGAAGCGAACTTTTCAGATTCGAAAAGTTGGCTTATTGCTCAGATTACGGCGACGCCTTTTGGAGAATTCTGGGTGAAGGAGGTCAGTCGAAATCAAAATTTTTTGATGGAGGCAGTGATGGATCGTCCTGCCGCCAGTAAAAAATTTTATTCGATGTTTCAGGTTTTTTTTCCTGCTTGGCAAAAAAAATTGGAGCCACCGGTCAAGTCCACTGATCCCGCCATGCATTTTTTAAAAATATCCTGGGAAAAAACGGTTTGGCGTCGTTTAGCGATTGCCGGTACGGAAACGCTGGAGTGTCTTGCCAATTGCATTTTGGACGCTTTTGATTTTGATTGCGATCATCTCTATCAATTCAGTTACACGGATCGCTACGGTATAGCTCGGATTATTAACCATCCTGAGATGGATGATGATGTCTTCGCCGACGAAATATACGTGGGTGATGTGGATCTGCCGACAGGCGAAACATTGGAATTTTTATTTGATTTCGGCGACTCATGGAAATTCGCTGTGCATTTTGAAAAAATTGATTCTACTGTTAAAGTGAGCAAACCAACGCTCATTGAACAAGAAGGAAAAGCGCCTATACAATATCCAGAGTTTGGCTAATTTTTACTTATGGCAATGTCTCCGTAATAATTCAGGAAGTGGTTTTTTCAATTGTAATTTCTCGTTAGTATCAATATTTTCTTTATCTGATTTCCGATATAGGGCGATCAATAAAACGATTAAGATGCCCTTATCGTAATAATACAGAACATTAAAGATGTTTTTCAATATCCATATTTTTATGAAGAATTCGGATGATATCAAAAGTTTTTTCAGTCAAGCGATAGAAGATAACATGCTCTCCTTCCCTAAAACGCCGATAGCCTTCGCGGATTTCGTCACAGCAGTGACCCATTTTTGGGTTTACGGATAATATTTTGAATCTTTCATCGAATCGTAATAGATAATGGTTTCTTTGTTCGATGCTCCATTGCTGAGCAGTATAACGACCAATATTTTTCAGATCAGTTCGCGCCAGGGTGCTGATGCGGATAGTCAGTTGAGTCACACCTTGGTCTCATCGTCTAGTTCGGAGATAATGCTATCCATAGAGTATGGGATCAAGCCACTTTTTTCGCCGGCAATCAAGGCGGCTTTCAATGCGGCCAGTTTATTTTCTCTTTCCTCAAGTAAGCGCAAGCCGGCGCGGATCACATCGCTGGCTGAACCGTAGCGGCCACTTCCGACTTGATCGGAAATAAAATGCTCAAAATGACTACCTAAAGTAACGCTAGTATTTTTGTGCATGGCAAATCCCCATTAGTTTCATATATTTAATAATAATACTTTTTGGTATTTTTGTCAAAAAGTAAAAGATAAAGTCAAAGCTGAAGCTAGCATCTATTTCGCCCTGACCCCGCTGAAAATGGTATGTTCAATCCCCAAATGATAATATAATCAGCTACAACATTAGATTATAATTGAGGGGCACAGGTTTGGAACATTTAATTATTATTATTGTGGGCTTTGTATTTCTCGGGGTGTTTGCCGGCATCATGTCCGGTTTATTGGGTATTGGCGGGGGACTGGTCGTAGTTCCTGGATTAGCTTATCTTTATCAATTTGCTCCTGTGCCACATACTCATCTCATGCAAATGGCTGAAGGCACATCCCTCGCGATCATGATACCTACTACCATTCGCTCTTTATATGCGCATTTGCAGCACAAAGCGAACGTTTGGCCGGTTTATTCCCGCATGGTTGCAAGCGTGATTATTGGCGCGATTGTGGGGGCGTTTTTGGCCCATGTCGTGAATTCCCAAGTCCTGCAAATTCTCTTTGGATTCTTTGTTTTATATATGGCGTTCCGATTATGGTTTGATAGCCGTACTGAGGCGCAAGGGCAATTACCTGGCCCGGTAGGCATGAATATTTTTGGAAGTATCGTCGGAATTAAATCCGGTTTACTCGGAATAGGCGGCGGGGTATTAACTATTCCATTTCTTACCCGCTGGAGTGTGCCCATCCGTGATTCCATTGCAATCTCCAATGCGGTGAGTTTTACCGTGGCCATTATAGGAACTATTAGCTTTATGGTCAGCGGATTAATGGTGAAGGGGATGCCGCATTGGTCAACCGGATATGTTTATTGGCCGGCATGGCTGCCAGTGGCTATTATCAGCATGTTAGTAGCGCCGTGGGGGGTTAAGCTGGCTCATATCTTGTCCCCTAAGATTTTAAAACGCATCTTTTCGATTTTCCTATTAGTCGTTGCCGTACAAATGCTCAAGGTTTTAATATGATTCATTATCCTGCAATCGATCCGGTAGCCCTTCGTTTAGGGCCAGTCAATATATACTGGTATGGCGTTATGTATCTATTGAGTTTTATCGCAGCGTGGGGTTTGGCTAGCTGGAGGGTACATAAACCAGGAGCGCTACTGACGATGACGCAAGTCAGTGATTTAATTTTTTATTGTGCGATTGGTGTAGTGATTGGCGGGCGCTTAGGGTACGTATTTTTTTATGGCTTGCCTTATTTTATAGCCCATCCCGCGAATATTTTTACGATTTGGCAGGGAGGGATGTCATTTCACGGGGGATTTATCGGCGTAATATTGGCGTTATTATGGTGTAGTCATCGGTTTAAATGCTCAGTGTGGGACCTGACTGATTTTGTTGCGCCGTTAGTACCAATAGGATTAGCAGCAGGGCGGATCGGCAATTTTCTTAATCAAGAATTATGGGGCCGTATCACCACAGTACCTTGGGGAATGCTGTTCCCCGCAGCAGGGCCGGAGCCTCGGCATCCTTCGCAATTATATGAATTTTTTTTAGAAGGGGTGATTCTGTTCGTGATTCTGTGGTGGTTTTCCTCGAAACCCAGGCCGCGCTTTGCGGTTTCAGCGCTGTTTTTATTGGGTTACGGTGTAGCACGCATCGTGGCAGAATGTTTTCGCCAACCGGATCCACAGTATGGTTTTATCGCTTTTGGTTGGTTGACGATGGGCCAGATTTTATCTTTGCCAATGGTTTTGGCAGGAATAATTGCACTGTATGTCATTTATTATCGCCAGAAATTTCCGCCGCATCCGGCGTAATGGCTCCAGGATTTATATGCAACAATATTTACAGTTTTTAAAATATATTCTAGCTAACGGTGTTCGTAAAAACGATCGTACCGGTACCGGAACCTTCAGTGTGTTTGGTTATGAGATGCGTTTTGATTTAAATCTAGGGTTTCCACTGGTGACCACCAAAAAAATTCATAACAAAAGTTGGATACACGAATTATTATGGTTTTTAAGCGGTGAAACCAATATTAAATATTTACAGGAAAATGGCGTCACTATCTGGGATGAGTGGGCCGATGCGGAAGGGAATTTAGGCCCTGTTTACGGCAAGCAATGGCGGAGCTGGCAATGTGCGGATGGCCGAGTGATTGATCAAATGAGCGAACTAGTCGAGCAGATTCGACGCAATCCCGATTCTCGCCGCTTGATTCTCAGTGCCTGGAATGTAGGCGATCTAAATCAAATGGCTTTGCCGCCATGTCATTTAATGTTTCAATTTTATGTGGCGGATAACAAATTGTCCTGCAAGTTGACCCAACGCTCTGCTGATGCTTTTCTAGGTGTACCTTTCAATATAGCCTCTTATTCCTTACTAACGCATTTAATAGCGCAGCAGTGCGATTTGCAACCGGGCGAATTTATTTGGTCGGGCGGCGATTGCCATATTTATTCAAATCACATCGATGCCGTTAACCAGCAATTGCAACGAACGCTATTGCCATTGCCTACATTGCGCATTCATCGCAAAGCCGAATCATTATTCGATTATCGATTTAATGATTTTGAATTCATTAATTATAATCCGCATCCGCTTATCCGTGCGCCCATCGCCGTGTAATGCTATTTAATGCAAATAGTTTTAGCATTGGTAAACTCACGAATTCCCAATTCGCCCAGTTCACGCCCAAATCCGGAATGATTAATACCGCCAAAAGGTAGGCGCGGATCTGAAGAAACCCGATCGTTAACAAAACAACTGCCGGCGTGAATTCGATTGGCGGCAATTTCTTCGCCGCGTGCGAGGTCCTGGGTGAAAACTGCTGCCGCTAACCCATACTCACTGTTATTAGCAATGTTAATCGCATCCTCTTCATCTTTAGCATTGATTAATGCAACTACCGGCCCAAAAATTTCTTCTTGCATCGCGGGCATATCCGCAGTGATATTTTTTAAAACTGTCGGGGGATAATAAAAGCCGGGTTGCGAGGGAATTTTCCCGCCGGTTACTAATGTGGCTCCTTGTTTAATACAAGCTTCAACTTGGCTATGGACGGTGTTGCGCAAATCCGCCCTAGCCAACGGCCCTAAGTCAGTTTCCGGCTGAGTAGGGTCGCCCATTTTATAGGTTTGCAATTGGTTTAAAATCTGTTTTTCAAATGCTTCACGGACGGCGTCAACGACTATGATACGTTTAGCTGCGATACAGACTTGGCCTGAATTATTCAGTCGTGAACTGAGACAAGATTGCGCGGCTTGCTCTAGGTCTGCATCTGCGAGCACCAAATACGGATCATTACCGCCTAGTTCAAGGACTACTTTCTTTAATGAAGCCGCCGCGGCGCTACCCACGCTACTACCAGCACGCGGACTACCCGTCAAAGTAACACCTTTAACGTGGCGATGATGAATAACGTGCGCAGCCGTATCATTATCAATCAGTAGCGTGCGGAATACATTTTCTGGTAATCCCGCGTCCCGGCATAGTTTTTCAATGGCTAATCCCGCCCCCGTGGAGATCGGTGCATGTTTTAATAACACTGCGTTTCCAGCCATTAAATTAGGTGCGGCAAAACGAAATACCTGCCAGAAAGGAAAATTCCAGGGCATAATCGCGAAAATAATGCCTAAGGGCCGGTAGACGACATAGCTTTTGGTTTTTTCGGTTTTGACCGGTTGCGCAGCCAGGAATTTTTCTGCGTGGTCAGCATAATAATGGCAAACTGTCTGGCACTTCTCAATCTCGGATACACTAAAACGAATCGGTTTACCCATTTCTTGGGTGATGAGTTGAGCATAGCTTGGTTTATTTTTTTCCAGCAGTTCAGCTATTTTTTTCAGGATTTTGGCGCGCTCGCTAAAGTTGGTTCGGGACCACTGCAGGTAAGCAGAATGCGTAGATTCAATAATGGCGTCTACGGTGGCTACATCCATGTGTTGATAAGTTTGAATGGGTTGACCAGTGGCGGGGTTGGTAGTTTGAATAGTCATGTTGATAACCATATTCCAAAAGCCTTTTTATAACGTAGTTATCATCCATGGTCAACTTAAGTCTATTATCCCGCTAGAGTTTTCCATTTTTTGAAAAGAGTATTTATCCCAATATATTGATATTATCTTTATAAATCAAATAATTAAATTGACTAATTTGCCATGGTAGGCATAATAGTCGAACATTTTGCTCAAGATCAGAAAATGATTTTTAGTCACCAAAGAACAAAAGCCTTGGATTCTGCTTGAAGTTAAAATGTCGGCGAATAATCATATCAGTAAAAATTTATATCGTTTTCAAGAACAGACCCAGGTTAGTTAAGACTTGCACCTCTCTCGGATACAGTCAAAAGCGGAGCAGTGATTGATTCCCCTGTATCTCCACAACAATAAGGGAAAAGACAGCACCAGATCGTGGGTCTGCTCGGGATGATTGCTGAGGTTGCTGGTGGGGCGACAGTTCGAATTCTCGGAAGTTCGCTGACAGTATTAATCTGGGGTGAAACAGATATAGGACTCCCTCCTTGTGAGATTTGCTCACTGATTTCTTTCGGAAAACCTTCTTCCAATTCGCGAATATGTTTTTCTATCTCAGCAATTTTTCTTTGTTCTTCTTGGATGGCTTGAGCTTGACTTTGACTAGGGGCCTTTAGCTCTTTTAGAAGAGGCTGCAAATTTTCACTATAGTATTGAAGGCGATCCTTTAATTGGTGATATTGTACTTCATATTCCTTCTGCCGCTCAGATCGACTCGTAGAGGATTTAAAGTCGTTGGGGCATGTATGCTCATACAAACCTGCCAGGTGATCATATTGTTCATTCAATGATAGAGCGGCGATTTCCAAATCCGAGTAAAGTGTCAGCCATCCCTTATCCACACGCCGGCTAATATATCCGGTTTGCGGCAGTTGTCGTTTAATCTCTGTCAAAGAATGGTGTATGTCTGAATTATTATTACCCATTGCTTGAAACGAAGCGGATGAAATAATACTTGGCTCCCGCTCAAAACTGAGATCGTTCTTTGGAGGCGCCGACTGAAACCGTATAATTGTTTCTTTTATGCTATCAAAATCATTCGCTAATTTAGATCCTAAATTGAGTGACGCCGCTAGTTCCTCAGTTATCTTGTTCTGAAGCTTGGTGATAGGGCTCAACTCATCTTTAGGTTTCGCATCCTTAATAAAATTTTGCCACCTGCTAAGTGCCTCTTTTGCAGTCAATGGTTTTGCATCAGATGTGCTCATCATCTGGATGAGCGCAACTTTTTTAATATTAAGAAACTTGCAATAATTCTCCAAATTCGTAGCCATTTTTTTAAGAAAATTAACTTCTGATTCTTTGTTTTCAGGGTTAAGAATACGTCCCACTTGCTGGCTAGTTTCAGTTAGGTTTTCTGACGCGTTGTTTAGATATTCCATTTTCAGTTGTTGTATTTTGCACCATTCATGAGTCAGTGTGGATTGATAGCATAAGAAATTAAATTTACTGATCATATAGAAAATGATTTCGGCGACTGAAAAAATTAAATTGATATCTGCATCTTTATACGTATAATTTTTTTTGTATTGTTTTTCGACTTCATTAATACACTCTCCAATCGTTGTCTGCAGCTTAGCCATCATTTTTTCTTTTATGTCGGGTATTATATCTCGATAATTGTTAACTTCTAATAAGAATTTCTGGGGGTCGAATTGATAAAAAAAAATATTTACAGCATGATGAAGGATCATGAGGGGTTCATTTTTTACTTTTTTCGAAAACAACTCCAACAATTGATCAGCTATTCGCTTTCGCAAAGCAGCCCAGCTAGGGGGTGGCGCATCCTGATTTTTCTTTTCTTTGGATTCGATAGCAATTACTTCGTTGATTATTGTTTGAATATTTACTATGTTTTTCTTCAGAACTGCTGCTGCAGGATTAATTGATTGAAGATCAGATTGCTTTTCTTTTTCATCCGGTTTCGACATTTTTGTTCTCCCTGTCATAGCTCTAAGGCAATAAATTTCAGATAATCTAACAAAATAATGATAAAAAGACAACATTCGATATGTCCATTACTCGTCATAGGTGGCTTCTAGCAAAACATTTGTATTTTCGAAAAAAACTCGGTATTGTAGATAGAAGAATTTTCTAAATGACAACTTATTAAAGAATTAATTATGCATGAAAATCACAAATTTATTACTGTCGCTTTGAGAATATTAAAACCACTTCTAGATGCTGAGTCAAAGTATCCAGAAGCAGTCGATATCATCAGAAGGCGCTTGGTCTATCAAGCAAAGGAAGATCAAACATCCGAAGATAAATTCCAGCGAGCTACTCATAGTAATTTTTATCTAGCCTCATTAGGCAGAGTGCTTTATCAAGATAAGCTATACAAAATTGCGCAGGAACTGAAAGGCCAGACGACATGCTCGGAAGAATTAGAGAAGGCGCATTTGTTTATGACCCAAGATTTTCAACCCGATTTTAAAACTATGATTGATGGTCCTATACACATTGTAAAGGTAATTCGGTCTGTGGATGCTATTCAAAATAAATTTAAAGATATTTCTTTTGATCGTATAATCCAGAAACAACCGGATTATATTCTTTCTTATCAATCATACCTTTCCAAACACGAACAAACCGAGTTTAAGATTGAGATCAAGAGTAAGCAAGAGTTTGTTGGTCTTTTTATTGAAACTTTAGAATTAAACTTTACTCTCCAACAATTATTTAAAAAGACATTATCACCATTATCTTCTGCAATCAATAATCCATGCCAGAACTTTAATATATATGACTACGATCAAGAGTTATCTATAGAAAAAGCCATCAAGAATGAAGTTACTTATTTGCTTGCATTTTTAAAAAAATATATCCATTCCATAGCTGAGCTAGATAAGAATTCAGAAATATCTAGGAATTTAATTTTCGAATTTATAAAATTCTTAGAAGTAGGAACGCTTAACTTTTTCACTGATTTTGATAAAGACTTCGAAAAACTAACTTCACCAGAACGGCGACAACTCATAAAGCAAGTAACCGAATGGCAGTTGATGCTAATCAATTTAAGTCTGCAGATAGACAAGTTAAAATCTGATGGTAGAATTAAAGAAGATGAGTTGACAAGTGCCATAGAAGTATTAATGATTTTACAGGAATGCCAACTTCCCTTGCTAGAAAAAGAGAATTTCACCATGTCCATGGGAACAAGCAAATCTTTTCCTCTAATTCTGTCTTATATTTTCGATGAAGGCCTTGAGATTGCTCCACGAGCTATTGCTATGAGAAAAAGGATGAGTGACTATTATAAATTAAATTTTCAAGCTGCTGACTCAAAGGCCTATAAAATTCATATTGATAAAGCTAAGGAAATTCTGTCTGAACGGCGAGGGACGCTGAGCGAAAAAAAATCAGAAATACCTATGACAAATATTGGCGAACAACAAAAAATGTCAGAAGCTATTAAGCTTTTAGAATCAGCAAGCATAAGACCAGGAATACGTAAATCATCAATAGTAACTTTGACGTCGCCGCTTACTCTGCTAGGGTCAACCAAATCAACTACTGTGCCAGTTAATTCCAGCCTGCCGCCGACTGAAGAAGCAAAAAACCTGCAAAAGGACATTGATCGATTAAAGAATGAATTGAAATCTGTCAGCGTAAAAATGAAGGCTTGCTCTGAAAGTATGCTTTATAAGAGAGCACACATACCTGTTCAGACCGGTAGTCCAAAAGAAACTTCTGTTTATCAAGAAAGAGTGGCAAAAGCAGCCAGTGGTTCCGTGGTACGGGATACAAATCTAGAACGCTTCATCAACCAAGAAGAAGATATCACCAGGCGAATCCATGAGAAACAAGAGCGACTCAAGGAGTTGCAGCTAACTGTATCCGGCCCCAGTCTGTCATCTTAAGGTGTGGCCAGGGATCTCTGACCTATAACCAAAGAGGTGTGATTGGCTTAACTGGTAATGATCCTTGTCATAAAATTTTAACATATCGAAAATCTCACTTTTCGTTTCCCGGCTAGAAAAACCGGCGGTGAGATCTGGGTTATTCATCACAACTTGATGAACAATCTCTTGCACTGTTTTTTGAGGGTTTATCATGTCTGCCAGCAGCGCGTTAATTAAATCATTCAGCCCTTTAATTTTTTTAGTTTTAATTCCTAGTTCCCAGCCTCTAACCGAAGGTAAAAATAAATTACTGATGCAGGAAAGTGTCCTTAAATTACTACATTGTTTCTCAAGTTTTTGTTTTTTGGCGAGCAACCTATGCAGACAAAGCGCCATAATCTCGGTTGGTTTTACCTTCAGGTGTTGCGGCTGAGTCAGGTCGGAGCGCACATTTGGTATGATTTTTGTTTTTACGAGGGGTATTGGTGCAATGAGCTCATAGCCGTGCAGAAATTTTCTGATCTTTTTAATTCTTGCTGCTTCGTCAGTTATATCGACTACACAGGCATTGAGTTTTTCGACATTTATTTCTCTATACTTCAAAAAATATTTGAAAAAATCATGACCGGTCATCGGGCGAGAATAAGGTTTGGTAGGATGCCAAAATCCCTCGACAAACTGTGATGCCTCAGTGGTGGTTTTTAAACCCAAATCCTGGCTTGCCAGTGCCTGCCAGGAAGAAACTGCATAAGGTGGAATATGGACAATCTGCATACGATTGCATAATGCGGGTGATAGCGCATTAACTCCCGCTTCGTTGCTGGGTTTCTGCCAACCGATGGCCAAAAATCCTGGTCGAGGAGCGGGTGCATTGTTCTGGTCTTTTCCGGTTAATAATGCACCTAGGAAACGTTCATCCTCTGGTGAGATTAAATTTAGGTTTTTGATTAATAACACAGCGCCTTGCCTAAATGCTTTTGTTGCGATCTGTCTAAAATTGGATTCTCCGGCAGTCACTGGGAAATAATAATTTCCATTGTTATCTTTTTTGTTATCCTCTCTGGTTGGTGCTGGCATGAAACCCAGTTCATGCAACAAGGATTTTGATAGGGTCCATTTACCGATCCCTGCTGAACCCTGCAATAATACGCCGCGTTTATAATCTATTTTTTTACCGGATTTTTGCTCTTGTTGGCGAATTAATAAGGCTTGGTGAATAGCAGTGTGCGCATCGGTCATTTCCACGGGGAATAGGCGTCTTCTTACCATAAAATACCCGGGTTTGTTTTCCACAGCAGGACTGGTGGCGGGCAATTGCAAAATTCGGGCCAGATCCTGCTTAAATTGAGGTTTCTTGCTGGTATCAGCTAGGATAGTTCCAAACTCTCCATACAGCGCATCATAGAGATGATCTTTGCCTAAAACTTGATAGCGTTGCATAACCGTCAGTAAATTGCGGTAGGAATAGCCCGTCAGCGGTTGATAGGATTTAAATAATTGGGCTGCCGCCACGATTTGTTCAGCAATCTTGGCATCGATGTTGTAGGTTGTTTGCAACCAGTTCGTAAGAAATTCAGGCGAGGGCATTTTGACTAATTCGGTTTTGGCATGAGTCAACAGTCTGTGATGCCATCTCCCAGAGAAGCTTTCCGGATTGCCGGTGGCTACCACGATATGCTGATCAGTTAAGTCATATCGACGCCCTTGATAAACTATTGAGGGCGGATTTCTATTTAAGCCTTCCAGAAAGTCTAACTGACCTTTTTTAAAAGTGTTGGCCTCATCAATGAGCAATATTTTTTTTCCTGAAGATTTATTTTCAATCCAATCTAAAATGTTATCCAGCTTATCGGAGCAATCCGTACAACTATATTGGGGATTTTTTTTCAGTTCATCCAGATAATGGGTTTTACCAACGCCGGGTTCACCTTTCAGAAAAATGATCTTAGTAGTTTTGTTATCAATCCAATATTGCAACCGGTCTTTTAATTTTAGCGATTCTTCAGGGCCGGTATCCAACTTGGTGTCTGTTTGCGGAGTTTGCTCAGCAGATAAAATTTTCTGCTGCAGGCTGCGATAAATCTCTGCCCACTGAATTTCAGTCAATTCTGCTGGTAATTTCTGAGACTTTTCCTCGCGGTTTTTGAGATTATCTAGCCATGTTTCACCTAAAATCTTGCGGAGGGTAGCGCCGTCACAAGTATTTAATAACCGCCAGGCGAAACTTTTAGACTGACTTTGCGTGCGAAGCATTTCTCTTTGCCAACGTTGGAACTTTTCAATTCGCGGCGATGCCGATGGATTCTGATCAAATAAAAATTTACTCAATACATTGAGAAATGCGTAATACTCACTGTTTTTTTCATAATTAAATAACATTAATCCTTTGATGGGATTGTGTTGGTGGGTGTGAGGCCCAGGTTTTTGCAACAAAATTTCCTGCATTTCGCGCAGACGTTGCCAGCACAGTCCTAAATCCGCTGGCATGGCGCGCCCACGATGAGGATAGTCCGCGGCTTTGAAAAATAATAGTAATTGATCAACCACCTCTTCTTGTTGTTGCAGAGGAACTCCGGGTATTTTTTCTTCCAACAATGCTTGGCGGTAATCTTGGCTAGTAAAATTAAATTGTTGATAGGATAGGATGGGCGGCATGTCAGCCATGGCTTGCAACGGCTGCACTAACTTGACTCGCCCGGGAATTTCAATCTGTTTCCCATTGATTTCTATGTATGAGTGACCTTGCAGTAAGGGCAGCAGCGCCTGGAGTAATGATGCTGATAGCTGGCCTTTTAAAATAACGATTTTTCCGGCTTGCAGATCTGTGAGTAGAACCAATTCTTCAATGGTAAATCCCGGCGGCTGACCGATCACACTGCCGGTGGCTGGAGTTATTTTTACGAGTAAATCGTCGACTTCCATATCCGGCGTGACATCAATAATGACAACTTCTTTGGTTTTTGCCTCTTTCTGCAATTTCTCGACGGCATAAGCCGGATCATTACTGAAATAACAAGCGCTGGATTTATCATCAGTAATAATTTCCAGCTCGGCGGCAGAAGGAATAATGCCTGGGCCAGCTACCCCACGCGCCAATTGGAAAGTATAAGAACGGGGTATTTTTTTTTGACGGATAAAATCGGTTAGGCGATCCCATTCATTTTTAGGGATATCTTGAGTGACATAAAAAAATACGGGGTTTTTAGCGTTTTTCTCTAACTTTCCCTTCGTAAAGATCGGCAATAGTTGGCTGTTACTCTGTTTGCTTTCTACATATTGGGTTTCTTCGTATAAGGTATACCAATTGTCAAGATGCAAATCGATTTTTGTACCTGCACATTTCTCGTCATGTTTAACGCACTTAAATGCCGGAACGGTGTTTGAAAATAGTTTCGAGGGCGCCTGGTTGGAGATTTTGATAGAAACCTCAGCAGGCACTTGCTGCCACTGGCCATTAAACAGGAATCGGCCTTCAGTCTGAATCTGTTTGATTAGTTTATCAAAACCTGGGTCGGCTGGAGGACGATAAATTTCTAAGGGTCTTTTCTGGTTAATGGCTTGTAGCAAAGCATTATCTGTTTGTATAGAGCCGTTTTTTGTCCATTCAAGATTAGCAACCAGTTGTTCGAACCAGTCGGCGGCTTCGTATAAATCGGCAATAATGGGAGGCCGTTGCGAAGGAGAAGTAATGTGGTGCTGAGTTTTTAATTCGAGCGGTAATTCTGGCAGAGTGCATTCCTGGAAGGCGCTGGTGAATCCTGATGGGCACGCGGTCTTTTCAGACATAAAACCGACAATCAGCAGCGGTTTTTTTACGGGGCGATCGTACAATCGCGGCGGTATGCCGGCCCATAATGATTGGTATTGCTGCATTTCCGTCGGTTTGAAGTTAGACCAATTAATAAAAATGACGCCGCCTTCATCGAGGATTTCCTGCAAAGGCCCGGGAGTCGTTTTGAGCTGACCTTGTTGTAATTTATAGGTTGTTAAATAACGATCGAAATCTTCAGGATCGTGAATATATACGTAGGGTTGCGGAATTTGGTCTCGATTAAAAAATCTCTGCCGGGCTTCATACGTTGTCATGTCACGTGGAAGGTAAATCAAGACTGATTTTAATGCAGATGGGGAATCAGCATTCAACAGTGACCAATTAAAAACTGGGCGCTGCTCAAGGTCAGCGCGTATTTTTACTTCGTAGGAATTAGGCTCGCGCTGAGCGGGTTTCGGAATTGGTCTTAAAAACGCCTTAGGATCACGATTCAAACCGGGTGCGTCTTTGTAATTACTTCTGCCTCTAAAGTCAATACGCACCCATCGCCCATCTTCTGTGCGAATTTCGCAGTAGCTATGGACTTCATTCTCGACCGCTTGGACGTTTGCTCCAATCAATCGCCCTAAGAGCATAAAAACTTGGCCTCGTTGAGAGCATATTCCTCGCTGCTCTTTAATAATAGCCAATATTGCCGCCAATGTTCCACGTTGAGTAGAAGTTTTTAGTTCTTCATCATGAAAATTTCGACAAAATTCTGCTAATCGATCCAGTTTTTCAGCTAAAGATAGATTATTCTGAAATAGAAACTGCAGATCTAAAAACTCTGGATTATCGATCAAGTGTGTTCTTAATTGTGCGTCTAATAGAAGCGGCAGCTTTGGACCTTGGGCAGGGATATATTTTGAATCGAAGTAATTAGTATTAGGCGAAAAATCATAATGCAGTTTCACTGGAGAAGATACGGGATCTAGCAAGCAGACGAAGATATGCTGTTGATATGGGTCATAATGATATCCCACCTTAACTTTAGAACCGGACTCAGTATAAATATGCAAACTGTCAGCCTGAATAGGCGTCGATAATGGTAGTGGGTAAACCTCTCCTGGTTGCAGAGTTCCGGCAAATACACCCTCTATATTGCCTTTCTCTGGTTGTTTCTGCTCCAAACAGGATTGAATAGGAGTAAATTGTAGGTCTGGATTTTTTGCAATACTTTCAAAGAATACCTTGTCATCTTCGAATATAATCTGATCATAGATCATAGCACGAAACTCAGCAACCTTCAGAGACTGGCTTGATCTGCTGAGTACGGCGGTCAATTGACCTGTTCCATCATAAATTGTTTCTTTTCCGTCTGGAACCTTAACCGTCAATCTCTTGTAATATGAATAATGGGATACTCCAGTTGGGTGATTTCGAGAGATCTGCTTTGGCTGAGTCTTATCATCGCCTATAAAAATACATTCATCTGGCAACTCAGCTTTTACTGCACCCCTTACCGACAAAAGATTTTCACAAGCTTGCAAACCTTGTATTTCTATCCCATCGGTGGAACCTTCACCCATATCCAGATATCGCAATTGCTTAGAGTTTTCCAAATTACAGACCATCTTTCTCTCATCGCATGTCCTAATCTGTAAAAATCTGAGCGATTCTCCCGTTTTAATCACGCAGGACGGAGGAAGATACTCACAGTCAATCATTAAAAATTTTATTTTACCGCTCAGAGCAATTTCTGAGCCATCATGAGTCAGCTTGCAGTCTAAAGACTCTAGTTCAGGAAGATATTGCAATTGCTTAGCTTTGAGCTGACTGTCTACCGATAATTGCTTGAGTGAGGGTAATGATGTGGTAAATTCTATATTTCTTGCATTCCTCTGAATCTGTAAATTTGTCAAACGCGGACATTCCCCCACTGAAATATCGCCCAATGGAATAGAGAGATCACAAAATTCCAAGGCAGGAAAATCGGATAATGTGAATAGGGTCTCTTCATGCGCTTGATCAATATATTTTAACCATTTAAGCTTAGGGAACTCCGCGGGATCTAATTTTATAAATTCCGAACTTTCTACTGATAATGCTTCAATTTTTTCTGCACAACCGGAGTCAATCAAATTTTTATATTCAGCACGACTCCTAATTTCCAATGGTTTTACTTTATGCACTTTATCATCGGCGGGAGATTTATTTTGTTGTTTTTTTTCAGTAATAGAATGCTCTTTGTGCAAATACGCTGAGTTACCTCTATAAATTATTTTATAGCCTTTGTTTGCAAAGTAAGTATTATTTTTTTTCAACCAATCCTTGGATACGCTTTCAACATTCAAGTAGATTAAGTTTGGCAGATTAGTTAAGAAAAAATCGATTGTTTGGATTCGGGGAGAAAGTAAATCGAGCTGGATTACCACATGAGGGTCAATGGATGCCAAAACCAGCTCACATTCTTCCAAGGTATTTAACGGGCATAGGTTAAGTGATAACTTTTCCGGAGATATGCCAAAAAATCTCTGATGGGTGCTAAAGTCAAAAATCAGGAATTGATCGGCGGGGATTTGATGACGGGCGAGGTGGGTTTTTATCTCGGCTTCAGTAGCCGGTTTAATTGTTTCTTTCTGCGCCCAAAGTTCTTGCGTGCGGGTGATCAGCCGGGCGCGGGATAAATCGGTTTCCGGTCCTTCCCATAGTATACCTTCGTTGTCTTTGAGCAGATGAGAGAGCAATGGAAATAACCCGGGGTTTAATGTATTCAATTTGAGAGTGGCGTCGCAGAATAGAATCTGTTTGCGCAGCGGGTTTCCTGAAGTAGCCGTTTTGCTGATGAATCGCCTATCCCATTTGCCTAGTTGTCCCGGGCCTTGTGACCGGTAAGTAAATTTTGGTTTTACCGAGGGGCCTAATCCTGCAAATAGCTTTTCATTGCCTTCGCTTGCGTAAGGCAATGCATCATTCCATGAGCTAAACCTGTCCATGATTGCATATTCAGGTTTATATTTCATAGTATTGAACTAGTCAGGCCTAAAAATGAGGATGCTTATTTCTGTATAAAAATTATACCATCCAACTATTAAGCCAACATTAAGGGAGACCAGGTGACACGTCCGAAATGTAAAATACCCCGGGCTGACGTTTACCCATACCGGTGTTATACGAATTTTGACTCTATATAGTGCTTACGCTATGATCTTACTGTTACTGCTATCTAAGGATTCAATATATATGGACGTGACTGAATTATTTTCCAAGCATTCGTTATTTTCTCACTTAAGTCCCGCGGCCATATATCGGTTGGTGGAGCTGGCACAGATCCAAACCTTTCTCCCTGGAGAGTTTATTTTGCAAGAAGGAGAAGTTGGGGTTGGCTGCTTTATTATTACTAAAGGTCTGGTTGAAGTCATAAAATCCATTCAAACTCCTGGTCAAAGATTATTAGCGAAGCTGGGCAGCGGTGAGATTGTAGGTGAAATGGCGATTATTGATGATCAACCCCATTCAGCCTCGGTGCGTGCTGTAGAGGAAACCCATTGCATTATGATTGAGCGCTGGGATTTCAAAGCCCAAATGCAAGCCTATCCTGAAATCGCATTGCAATTATTGCCCATCTTGGCTAAACGATTGCGTGACTTACTTGAACTGCAAACAGGTGGATAATGGCGGATGAAGGAAAAGGTGGGCAATCGCTATTTCGGCAGCAAGCCTTAGAATATATATCCACCCCTCAAGCATTGGATGATTTAATCCAGGTTATTTCGCCTTGGTCCTGGATAATAGTAGTGGGCTTGTTACTAATTTTAGGAATGATCATTGCCTGGCTAGGTTTTGGTAGCGTGGCTACCTACGTAGACGGCAAAGGTGTGGCCCTAACTGATCACGAAGCGGTAGTGACTATTTCTGCATTATCGCCGCAGCCTT
Source organism: uncultured Pseudomonadota bacterium (assembly GCA_963697455.1). Classification (GTDB taxonomy): domain Bacteria; phylum Pseudomonadota; class Gammaproteobacteria; order Coxiellales; family Coxiellaceae; genus JAFEDN01. The sequence goes on from CAVOOI010000035.1 coordinate 199,046, forward strand.
TACGAGTTGGGATGAGAGTACAAAGTGGCCGGGCAATAGGTCAGGTGACGGCGGTGGAATCTTCTCCCGCCACGCCTGAAAATATGTTGGCTGAATTAAAAAATCCTAGTTTAGTGAATTACTTTCTGCAAGCTGGCCCAGTCATTGTTTTACACACACAATTTACTGGATACATTGGGAAACCTGATTCTTTTATACCAGGTTCTTTAATAGACGCTCGAATTATTATCCGTCGGCAGTCACCCTTATCTTTGATGCTGTCGAGACAATAATTATGAAATTCACGCCCCGCGAAAAAACTCCGACTATTTTGCAAATGGACAATGCTGAATGCGGTGCAGTCGCGTTGGCAATTATCTTGGCTTATTTTGGCCGTTACGTTTCTGCCTCCGCAGTCCGCGAAGCATGTGATGTTTCTCGTGATGGCAGTAAGGCCATTAATATCATTAAAGTGGCAAGACAATATGGATTAGACGCCCATGGTTTACAACTTAATTTGGACAAAGTGAAACAACTGCCCCCGCCATTTATCGTGTATTGGCAATTCAATCATTTTTTAGTGGTGGAAGGATTTGCAGAAAATAGTGTTTACATCAACGATCCTGCTACCGGGCCGCGCATTGTTACCATGCACGAATTTGCGCAAAGTTTTACTGGAATCGTTTTATTTATGAGTCCCGGGCCTGATTTTCGACCCGAAGGACAACCGGAATTGTCGATTTTAAAATTATTATGGCAACGCTTAAGCGGTTCGCGCATGAATTTTGTTTATATTATTTTAATGACAATAGGGTTGGGAATTCCGGTAATTGGGTTAGCATTCTTTACTAAAATATTTTTAGATAATATTTTATTAGCTCAGCAACGCGCTTGGTTTCCAGGATTATTATTTTGTATGGCTGCGGCTGCGGTGATGATGGCTGGATTAACCTGGTTCAAGAATTACGCTCTGATCCGTCTTTATATGAAATTAAAATTGACTAATATTACGCAAGTGTTTTGGAGATTGTTGCATCTACCTATGAAATTTTTTCAACAGCGTGCCGCGGGAGATATTGTTGAACGTGTAGAAGCCCATAGTTATTTAGCAGACGTTCTGGCGAATAAAGCCACTAATAGCATCGCCCGCGGATTAACCATGCTGCTAATAGCGGTCATGATGTTTTTATTAAGCTGGCCATTGGCGCTGATCAGTATGGTTATCGTCATCATTCATTGTCTATTATATTGGCGTGTATCTCGGCGTAACGATGAATTAGGTAGACGTTTTGCTCAAACCGAAGGTAAATTATCCAGTATTGAAGTCAACGGTATGCAAATTATTGAAACGCTGAAAGCAAATGCAGTTGAAGATCAATTTTTTAATCAATGGGCAGCGGCCCATGCCCAAAAGGTTGCTAACGAGCAACAGATGAAGGGCAACTCGAGGATATTAAAAATTTTATCTATTCTGTCCCAAGGATTAAATCTTGTGGTCTTATTAGCGCTGGGATGCTGGTTTATTATGCACAACCAAATAACGCCAGGCGGATTAATGGCCATCGAGGTATTGTTAATTAGTTTTAATTGGTTGGCGGGGACAGTGTTAGAGGCTGGAGAGTATCCATATAAATTCAAGGGACACATCACCAGAATAAGTGATATTATGGATCAAGCTACGGACAACATTTTAAATGATTCCGTATCAAAAAATTTAGTATTGAATAATCCACATCATCCCATATTAGAATTTCGTAATATTGAATTTGGATACTCTAAATTAGAGTCTCCGATTTTAATGAATGTCTCTTTTCAAGTTCAACCAGGTGAACGGATTGCTATTATTGGCCCTACTGGTGGGGGGAAATCGAGCGTTGCTAAGCTCATTTGTGGCCTGTTTGCTCCTTGGGCGGGAGAGATATTAGTGCAAGGATTGCCGTTGGCAGAAATTTCCCGATCCGATTTTGCGAAATTCATGGGGTTAGTTGACCAACAAATTTTCTTATTCGCTGCAACCGTGCGGGATAATTTGACTTTATGGAATCCGGAAATTTCCGATGCTGAAATTTATCAAGCATTAAAAATTGCTAGCGTAGATGAAGTGATTCGCGAACGGGGTGGACTAAATTATCATATTGCCGAGCGAGGGAAAAATTTTAGCGGTGGACAAGTGCAGCGCTTAGAAATTGCGCGCGCATTAATTGGCAATCCACGATTATTAGTATTGGATGAAGCAACTTCAGCCTTGGACCCCTTAGTCGAACAACAAATTTATGCTAATTTACGCCAGCATGGTTGTACATTGGTGATTATCGCCCATCGCTTAAGTGCTATCAGAGATTGCGATCAAATTATCGTAATTAATGAGGGGAAGATAGTTCAAAGAGGACGTCATGCATCATTAATTCAGGGTGGTGGCTTGTATAAAGAGTTAGTCAGTTTGGAAATTCAATGAATGGTAACTACAGGATGAGCGAATACGATTTACTGTTTTCAGCCTGTAAAATATTGGCCAAATTTCAAAAAATTAAATTAATCAGGCCTCACCGCGATGAAGCTGGAGACTTATTTGATTTTATGCAAAAAATCGCCGAATCTTCCGCTATTCGTTTACGCAAGGTAACCTTAACCAATCAATGGTGGAAAAAAGACTGTGGGCCATTATTAGGGTTTTACCAAAACCAGCCCTGCGCACTAATACCCAAAAAATGGGGGGGCTATAAGTTAGTTAATGCGCAAAGAGGTCAAAGCATTACAGTTTCCACGGCTATCGCTAAGCAAATTTCAGTCGATGCCTTTTATTTTTATTGGCCTTTGCCGGCGGAAATTCATACTCTTAAAGAATTTTTGGGTTTAGCTTTAGCTCAGGTAAAAAATGATTTTTGGATGTTTACAGGGGCTCAGCTATTAATTAGTTTATTAATTTTAACAGCTCCACTGGCCTTGAGTTATCTTTTTAATGTGGTCGTTCCAAATTACGATTTTCTACTGCTAGGGCAAGTGAGTATATTATTATTTACGATTTTATTAATAATGGTATTGTTTTATATTGCGCAAACTGTGGTAAGGATTCGATTACGGTTTAAGTTAGACGCAATAATCAGTCCAGCAATATGGGATAAAATTCTTAAGTTTCCATTGCGGTTTTTCAGACGCTTTTCTGCGGGGGATATAGCGTTTCGTGCTAACTTGGTAAAGGATATGCAAATTAATTTTATCCAATCCTTATTATCACTCACTATTGGCGGCCTAACTTTAATCAGCTTATTAATCCTGATGTTTTATTATAGCCGCGCAGCAGCAACCGCAGCGATAGTGCAAGCCATAGTGATCTGCATAGTGGTGTTAACAATCAATTACCGGCAATTAACGGTTACGCAGCGGCTTTATGATCACTATGGCAGGCTGGTCAATTTAGTTTTTGAATTGATAATTGGAATATCTAAAATCCGGGTGAATAACGCCATGTCGCGGGTGTTCAGTCTATGGCTTAAATTGTTGTTAAAGCGAAGCCAAACTGAGCTGAGAATGAAATTTTATCAACTGGGTATGGAAGTATTTATCGCTTTGATGCTGGTGGTGAATCTCATGATATTGTACGCATTGACTGTGCGCTGGGGATTAAGGTTAACTTTTGGTGATTTTGTAGCTCTGAACACCGCATATGGATTATTTTTCATGACATTATTGATCATGATCGGCGATTTGTCAGCAGCTTTACGTATAGCGCCGCAATGGCAACAGTCTAAAGCGATATTTGCTTCAAAGATAGAAAGTGAGCGGGGCCATTCCGACCCGGGCGAGTTAAGCGGAGATATTAGGCTGAACAATATAGATTTTCGATATCATGCGTACGATCAACCTTTATTTAAAAATCTGTCTTTAGCGATTAACCCTGGAGAATTTATTGCAATTGTAGGCCCTTCCGGATCCGGTAAATCCACTTTATTTAGACTGATTCTCGGCTTTGAAGAACCGGAGGCAGGTGATGTTTATTTCAATGGACTGAATTTGCGTTCTCTAAAATTATCTGCCGTGCGCAGACAAATTGGTGTCGTTATCCAGAGCAGCACTTTAATCCCAGGTACTATTTTTGCAAATATTGCCGGCAATAGCACGAAAATGACGCGACTGGAGGCTTGGGAGGTTGCAAAAAAAGTGGGTTTGGCTGAGTTTATTAAATTCCTGCCGATGCAAATGGACACTTTAATTACCGAAGGGGTCACTCATTTATCTGGAGGCGAAGCGCAACGTTTGATATTGGCGCGGGCTTTAGCACAAAAGCCTAAAATAATCGTGTTGGATGAAGCCACCAGCGCTTTAGATAATACCACTCAGGCCGTAGTCCACAGCTATTTAAAACAACTCCATGCCACGCAAATTGTCGCTGCCCACCGCTTAAGTACGGTGATGAATGCCGATCGTATTCTTGTAATCGATAAAGGCGAGATTATCCAGGCCGGAACATTTGCCGAATTGATGCGCCAGCCAGGATTATTCGCGCAAATGGCCCAACGTCAACTGTGAATCGGTTCTCTGGTTCTACGTTCTTTACTGATTAGCAGAACAAGATTCGAGCTTGAGACCAACGATTGCATTATTCCCTTGCTTTCACCACAATCAAACGTCCCGACGCGAATTTATGAATAATGCTGGCCAATAACGTTTGATAAGGTAATCCTTCTTGCACAGCAATTCTGCGAATCATATCTAAGTCAGCATCAGAAACCCGAATATTAATACGACTGCTTCTCTTCATATAGTTTCGAGCTGCTTGTTTTGCTATATTTTTTTCTTCCTGTAAATTATCAACCGAAACAAATTTGCCTTTTTCAAAATCTTCCAGAATTTCTTCTTCATGCTTCTCTATATCAAAATGTTTCTTATTCATCTTGTTCATCTCCGCTGTTTGCTATTTGCTCTAAATATTTTTTCGTATGCTTCCTGCTCGGAAATATAGTTTTCAGGAAGACCGTACGTCCTTCTCGAACAAAAGGCACTAAATAAACATAGCCACCCACATCAACTACATAAAAGCGCTGACTTGCATATTTGCTTTTATTGGGATGTTGAATAGTATCTAATAAATGACCATTATCGATATAATAAATAATTTCTTCGAAGCTTATGCCTCGCTCTTCTTTAAGTTTGATATTCTTTTCAGCATTATATGCATATTCAACGTCCATAGAATAATTATATCAAATTAATGCCTATTGTCAATCTACTAAGCGCCTATTAGGCGCATACTATCCGCTGATAGAATTCAGCGGTCGAATTTTTTGTAACAGACTGATTTTAAATATGATTTGTGTTTAATTTTGGGTGTGCTATATTATAATTGGAACAAGAAGTGCAGGCAATGCAATTTATTGGAGGAGAAGACGATGACTGAAGCGAGCTCAAACAACTTACGTAAGCAGGTAATTGATCGAATTATGGCAGAAACTCATATTAGCAATGAGAAGTTAGTCGAAAAAGCATTTGTGGATGCTCACATCCCTGATTATCAATTGAAGAATATTGCCGGCGGTACCGCCCCAATTCCAACTTCATTGATGAAAAACTTAGAATCTTTAAAGCAATCTGGCAAGTTCTAATTTAGTACTTAAGAACAACAACGCCACACCGGATGTAACTAGTGTGGCGTTTTTTATGCGCTTGCTAGCTCAGCAAGCATAGCGATCGTAGTACGGTTGGCATGGTTCAGCAAGTTTTAAATGTATTTCCCATAATCCCAATACAATAAATAGCTTTTTTATCATTCCAAGTAGATAATTTAATGGAATCTTTTCTTAACTGAAAACAATGATGACTTGTTTTGTCACAGTCTTCGATAATAAATCCATGTGGATTCTGTTGTAACCATTGTTCTTGATCTTTTGGATCGGAAATAATAGGTAAATTTTTGGAGAGCCGGCCTAAAAATTCCAAATTTTGACTGCGGATATACGGCGTAAATTGCGCTACCGGATATCCATTTAACTGCAAGGATTGAACTTCCTTACCCAAATTGGCCAAATTTTCTTTGAATTTAGCCGTTTTCCCGAAGGGCTCAATCAGGTTATTAATTATCAGGACACCACTAAATATAATAGCCAGTACCATCAAAGATCGGTCATGACTCTGGGCTTGATCGATGAGATAAGCGAGCACTAAAGCTATCAGCGGGTATGTGGGAATGAGATATCTTTTGGCTTGGATAGTAACCATAATCGAAAAAAACAAAATACTGAAAAAAATCTGGACTAGCAATATTAAAAGGCGTTTGTCTAAATTTAATTTTTTAAAGCGTACTAGTAGAATCAAAGGTGAAAAACACACAATTACGCCAATTAATTCATTGAAACGAAAATGTAATCCGACCCGCTTAGAAATTTGTGTAAATAACAAATAATGTAACTTCTGGTAGCCCAAAGCAGTATAGATATAAATCAAGTAAAGAGCTGGTAAAATGAGCGCTATCCCAATGATAGCGGTTAACGATAGTATCCAACGGAAATTTAAATCTTTATTCAATAACCAAGGCATCAGAATAGCCAGAGGAAGAAAATAAATAAATCCCACGCCGCCTTTTGAAAATAAACAGAGTCCTAAAGAGATGCTGGCGGCTAAAAAAGTTCTCATAGTTTGATTGCGAATATATTCTATTAAAAAAATTAAAAATAATAATCCAAAAAATGTGATCAACCCCTCAAATCGAATGTTGGCGCCAAAGTATCTCGGCCAAAGGAAATTACAGAATAAGGCTAGCAGTGATACCCAGGCTATTCTAGAATTTTCTGGAAAAATTTGTTTTGCTAAAATATAGGTTAACCATAAATTTGCAGTACCAAAAAGAAATAGGATGGTTTTTGGTACAATCTCATTGACACCGAATAGGCGCCAGCCCCCTAAAATAAACCAATATAATAAAGGAGTTTTTTCCAAATCGACTCGTTGAACGTCAGCCATAGAATATGTTAGCAGCCAACTATGCGTCTTATACATATTCCAAGCTACCCCAAGGTAATGTAACTCGTCATCAGAGTCCACAGGCACAAAAAGAATGCAGATAATTCCCGTAAGAAGCCATAAAATCAAGATTAAATTGATGGGTGAGATTTTGGTGATGTTTTTCATGACATGATCCTCCTTGTCTAAGCAGAGTCTATATCATTTACTGTCTTTATTAAACTTCGAACCGATAAGAGAAACAATTCCCGCTATGCGAGAATTGCTTCCTGGTTTCGATGCGCGAAGCCCTGGATTTGATATAGCCTTGCTTATTGACGATGGCTACTAACCATGGACGACGATGTAAAGGATGAGCATGAACTGCTACTCGACGCAAGTTCATAAATACTATTTTTTCCTATAATCTGAGTCAAGCGAATAGCACTTTTTCCATCAGTACTAAATTCAGGAGACACGCCAAAATGCTCATCGAAGCAACGTATTACCTCATGCAACCGCTGATATTCTTTGGAATCGCTGTTCTTGGCATAAATAGCGGTCCTCGCTTTTATATAGTTATCATAATGTTTTTTGCATAAGTTAGGTAACGTTTCCTCTACGTTTTTATCATCATTAATCGCTTTAATAATCGCGAGTAATTTTTTAATAGGTTCTATTCTATTATCGGATGTGCGACCCCAATGGTTATAAACAGCCATTGATATCGGGGATACAATTAGTGAAGCTATTCCGCAAACACCAGAGACAAGTAGAGCACCAATTCCAGGGATAAAGGCGGCGAGGGGGTACTCATCCATAATTTCGGTTGTTTTTGTACCCATCTCATATGCGGGTCCAGTCGCCACTCTGTAATGATTCAGTCTTTGCTTTCTGCAATAAAAGTTTAAAAGTTTATTTAGTTCTTTCTTCTGTTCTTTAAAACGCATAATTACCTCTTACTTACTTAAAAATTTATAGGAATTTTAACATAATTTATTTTTAATGTCACGGGCTTATTGGCGCGTGGATTGCTTCACTTGCGTTCGCAATGACGAAGAGAAGCTTTAGTGGGAATTGCCGTCAACTGAAGCAATGCCCTTTAGCATATTATAAGCCGCATAGAGTTGGTAATCTTCTTTAGCCAAAGCTATATCTGTATCGCGTTCTTTTTGATATTTTTTAGCCGTATTTTGCATATTTTCATCCGTGTCATCGCCATTGGCTAAATGATTTTGGTAATTGCCTTCGTCCATGTCGATTATCCCGTTAATATTTTTTTCATCTACTGCCAGGGCTGGAACAACGACATCAGGCTCAATTCCCTTAGCTTGGATGACTCGGCCTGAAGGCGTGTGGTACAGCGCAGTGGTTAATTTAATTGCGCCATCTCCTAACGGCAATACGGTTTGCACGGATCCTTTCCCAAAGCTAACCGTACCCATAATAATGGCCCGGTGATAATCTTGTAACGCTCCTGCGACAATTTCCGAGGCGGAAGCTGAACCGTTATTAATTAAAACCACCAGCGGCAGACCTTTAGTCAGATCATGCCCTGGCACTTTAATTTCCATATCAGCGCCAGGAATGCGGCCTTTAGTGTACACAATTAAGTTGTGATAAATTCCAGTCTTATCCAAATCTAAAAAAGTACCTGCTACGCGCGCGCTAACCTCAAGCAGTCCGCCAGGATTATTGCGTAAATCTAAGATTAAACCGCGTAACTGATTTTTAGACTGTAATTCGTTAATAGCTTTGACGAGATCAGTATCCACTGGTCCCTGGAAGAAAGCTAAACGGATATAGCCATAATGATCGTCCAGCATGCGTTTTTTGATCGTTTCGATTTTAACGGTTTCGCGGGTTATATTTAAATTAATTGCTTTATCGTTGCCTTTCCGCAAGATAGTGAGGCGAACTTTAGTGCCTCTTTTTGCCTTTGATGCGATTAACGGCATCCCGTAAATTCATATTTTGGACGATTTTATCATCAATTTTAATAATCATATCACCGGTCTTGAGTCCGGCTCGATCAGCGGGTGAGCCTTCTAATGGGCTGACTACTTTTAAAATTCCATCTTGAGTCGTTAATTCTACGCCTATGCCCACAAATTCGCCTGAAACCGCAGTTTCTAAATCCTTTAAATCATCTGCGTTTAAATAAGAGGAATGCGGGTCTAAATTTTCCACCATGCCTTTTATGGCGTTATCAAAGAGAGTTTTATCATTGGGATCAGTGATGTAATAGCGCTTGATAATGGCGATTGCGTTGACAAAACGCTGCACTTCTTCTTGAGGCAATTGGGTTTCTTTGACGTCAGCCGCGGAGGGTTGCGCTATTTTTACCTCATCCTGTGCCCAGCCTGAAACACACAATCCCCAACTGCTTACGGTGACTAAGCCTAGCAGACAATATCGTCTAAATTTCATGCTGTTCCCCTGGAATACTTTATGAACACCACTGATTGGGATCCAATGGTTTAGCATTGTATCGAATAGCAAAATATAGCGCAGGTTTGTCATATCCGCCACTTTGACCGACGCTAGAAATAACTTCTCCCGCAGAAACCTTATCGCCTTCATGTTTGTATAAACTATGATTGCGGCCATAAAGCGTCATATATCCATTCCCATGATTGATGATCAACAGCAACCCGTAACCTTCCAGCCATTTGCTGAAAACCACCTCACCTGGGGCAACCGCATGTACGGGTTGATCGTCTGGAGCTTCAATCACTTCGCCATTCCATTTTAATTCGCTATTGGCGATAGGCTTGTTGAAATAATGCAGTATGGAACCTGGGGTGGGCCATGGCAAATGGCCGCGCTGGGCTGCAAAATTGAGGTGACTAAAATTGATCGGCTCAGCATGGGTTGGCGCGGTTAAATGCACCAGGGTTTGTTCTAAGCGGGTTTTATTGGTGAACAAATCATCTAATTGCTGTTTTTGATCGCTGATATTTTGATTGATGGTAGAGATGAGTTGCGCGCGATTGACTTTCATTAATGCCAAATTGAGTTCATCGTTTTGCTGTTTCTGTTTTAAGGTTTGTAATACTTGATATTGCGCATATAACTCTTGCTGCTGATGATTAATTTGCGCCAAACTTTTTTGTGATTGCTCGATGGCGTGGATGCGGTATTGATTGAGCCATTGATAATAATAAAGCAAACGCTGGGTCTGGCTGATATCTTGCTGGTTTAGCAGCAGGGTTAAGGCGCCTTGCCGTTGCAGTAGATAAGATAAACGCAACTGTTGCGCTAAAGCTTGTTGTTGAGTTCGTAGTTGGCTTTGGTTTACTCGAAATGTGTTTTCCAAAGCAGTGATCTTTTGCTTTTGTAGCTGAATTTGTTGCTCAGTTTGGCGGCGGGTTTGCGAGACTTCACCGTATTGAGTTTCTATTTTATTTAAATCTTGTTGTAAATTATCACGTTTACTGTGTTTTTGTTGCAAAACATTTTTAACGTTTTTAATTTCTTCTACAAGATGATGCAGTTGATTTTGCTGATTGCCGGCATAACTGCTTGCAGAAAATAAAATTATGCCGGCGATTCCAATCCTTAGTAGTCGCATTAATGATCTCAATCTTAAGATAATTGCAGTAAATTTTTCCCGGTCATTTCTGCAGGTGATGTTAATCCGAGTAGATACAGCATAGTCGGCGCTACATCCATTAAACTGGGGTGCTCAATCGGCCGCCATTTTGCTTGCCGTCCGACATACAGAAAAGGCACCAGGTTGGTAGTATGCGCGGTATGCGGTTGCTGATTTTTTTCATCAAACATCACTTCCACATTACCATGATCAGAAGTGATTAAGAGTTCTCCGCCGGCTTTTTTCAAGCTCTCGACAATGCGTTGAATGCATTGGTCAATCACTTCAAGAGCATGATTCGCTGCGGTTTCAACGCCAGTATGTCCTAGCATGTCGGGATTAGCGTAATTACAGATGATCACGTCATAATTTCCGCCTTCTATAGCTTCAACTAACCGGTCCGTCAATTCGACTGCGCTCATTTCTGGTTTTAAATCATAAGTGGGTACTTTGGGAGAGGGAATTAACATGCGTTCCTCTCCAGTGAACGGGAGTTCATTGCCGCCGTTTAAAAAATAGGTGACATGCGCATATTTTTCAGTTTCTGCAATTCGTAATTGCCGCAATCCTTGAGAGGCCAGAAACTCACCCAGCGTGTTTTTAAACGACAGCGGGGGATAAGCGATGGTGGCTTTCAATTCAGATGCATATTCAGTTAAGGTTATAAAAGAACTGAATTCTAAGGTGGTAGCGCGTTTAAATCCGCTAAAATGCGGGTCAGTCAGAGCAAAGCATAGTTGACGGGCGCGATCTGCACGAAAATTCATAAAGATCACGATGTCGCCATTTTGCATACTGATGGGCTGCGCATTGGCTGGATGAATAGTCGTGGCTTGCACAAATTCATCGTTTTCATTGCGCGCGTAAGCGGCAGCTAAACCGGCAGTGGCGGAAGAGGCGGTATATTTTCCTTGTCCGCTCACTAACAAGTCGTAGGCGGTCTGAATTCGTTCCCAACGATTATCGCGGTCCATAGCGTAATAACGCCCTATAATATTGGCAATTTGACCGTAGCCTAATCGTTGGTAAAGAGCTTCGATTTTTTCTAACGAGGCTTGTGCAGAGCGGGGAGGGACATCCCGACCATCTAAAAAAGCATGGAGATATTGATTAACGCCATGTTCGTTGATCATCTCAATTAAAGCGATAATGTGGTCTTCATGGCTGTGAACGCCGCCCGGTGAAACCAGGCCCATAATATGGATAGAGCGGTGATTTTGTTTGGCTTGTTCAATGGCAGTCAACAGCACCGGATTTTTTTTAAAAGAACCGTCTTTGACTGCGTCGCTAATGCGGGTTAAATCTTGCGGGACTTGACGACCCGCGCCGATATGTAAATGGCCTACTTCTGAATTACCGATTTGTCCGTCTGGCAATCCGACCGCACGCCCAGAAGCTTCCAGCAAAGTGCAGGGATAGTTTTTGAATAAATAATCTATATTGGGTATATGCGCGTTTTTCGTGGGATTATGTTGACTATTTTCACGATGGCCCCAGCCATCTAAAATAACCAATGCAATCGGTTTCGTGGGATTTGACATCAGTGCTCCGTATTTTAAAGTGACTGCGATTTTCACCAAATTCTGGCCGCTGCATAATGACATTTTTTTGACCTTCCGGCAACTTCAGGCATCGTCATCCCGCGACTTGATCGCGGAATCCAGGGCTGAACATGCCATTGCTGGATCGACGGATGTTTTTTACCCCTCGCTTGTGATAGTCTACCGTTTTCAATTATTGATGAAAGCGGGGATTACGTGCAGGATTTTATTCAATTTGCGTTGCATCATTGGCTGCTCAGTGGCTTATTTATCATATTGCTGATTTTATTGCTGGTAGAAGAGGCGAGGTCTAAAGGGCTATTAAATCAGATTAGCCCGCAAGAATTAGTCAGGATGATGAATCGCGAATCGGCGGTAGTAGTGGATATTCGCAACCTGGAAATTTTTCGGGAAGGGCATATCGTAGGCGCGGTCAGTCTGCCCGCGGCCGAGCTTGAAAAAGATTCGAGCAAGCTAATTAAATATAAAGACAAGCCGATTGTTTTAGTTTGTGCGACCGGCCAAAAAGCGGGCGCTATAGCCGGAATCTTGAAAAAACAAAATTTCGAGCAAATCCATGTCTTAGCGGGTGGCATGAATGCTTGGAAAACCGCGCAAATGCCCATAACTAAGAAGTAAGGGATGCTGACCATGCAAAAACATAAAGTGGAAATGTATACAATAGCAACGTGCCCTTATTGCGACCAAGCTAAACAATTATTGGCCCGTAAAGGCATTAGCTATACTGAAATTCGTATAGATTTAGATCCCGGCAAGCGTTCGGAGATGCTTGAGCGTACCGGCGGCCGCCGTACAGTGCCGGAAATTTTTATCGGCAATGAATTAATTGGCGGCTATGATGATTTATGGGCTTATGAACAGTCCGGAAAATTAGATGAGAAATTCAAGTAGCGGACAGCATCACGCTGGAGGCAGCGAGAATTGCTAATACATAGTTGTTTTGCATTTTTAATTTAGGAGTAAATATGGCTCAAGAACAAAAAACCCAAAATGGCGCTGCAAATACCGAGCAAGGCCAGCGTCAATTTGCGATTCAACGTATCTACGTAAAAGATATGTCGGTTGAAGTACCCAATAGTCCAAAAATATTTTTAGAAAACTGGGAACCAGAATTGAATATGGACTTAGGCACCAAGGCTGATCCTGTAGACAGCAACACTTATGAGGTAGTGCTGACTTTGACTGTGACTGTCAAAATTAAAACGACGGTGGCTTTTTTAGTTGAAGTAAAGCAGGCTGGTATTTTTACCTTGCAAGGCTTTCCTGAAGAGCAATTGCGCCCCATGCTCGGAGCTTTTTGTCCAAACGTGCTTTATCCTTATGCGCGAGCCACGGTGACTGATCTAGTGGTCCGTGCTGGATTTCCGCAATTATATTTAACCCCGGTGAGTTTTGATGCGCTTTACGAACAGCATGAACGTGAGCGGCAGCAAAAAGCCGAGGGCAAACCAACCGAGCAGTAAGCGTGAAAGATTCACCCATTGCCGTGCTTGGCGCGGGCGCCTGGGGAACCGCTTTGGCTTTATTGTTGATCCGTAATGGCAACCAAGTAAAGCTATGGTGTTACGATCCTGAGCAAGCCGCGGTGATGCGCGCTCAACGTGCAAATCCCGAATTCTTACCGGGATTTTCCTTGCCGGACACTCTGCAAATTGAAACTGATTTAACGCTGGCTTTGCAGGATGTGAGCGATATTTTAATGGCAGTGCCCAGCCGGGTTTTTACCAACGTGCTTCATCAAATTAAATCTTGCCGTCAAAATGGCTGGCGGATTGTGTGGGGCACGAAAGGTTTAGATGCGACCAGCGGTCGTTTATTGCATGAAATGGTTGCGGAAGTGTTAGGTGACACTACGCCTGCGGCGGTCATATCCGGCCCGAGCTTTGCGCATGAACTGGCTGCCGGGCTGCCAACTGCCGTCAGTCTTAGCGGTAATCAGCCTGATTTTTTGCAAGACTTGAAGAGCCGTTTTCACGGCGCTAATTTACGAGTCTATGAAAATCCGGATTTCACCGGGGTACAATTATGCGGAGTGGTCAAGAATGTATTGGCAATTGCCGTGGGCATTGCCGATGGTTTGTTGCTAGGCGCTAATGCCCGCTGCGCCCTCATCACCCGTGGGATGGCGGAAATAGCCCGCCTAAATGAAGCTTTAGGAGGCAAAGCCAGTACTTTGATGAGTTTGGCCGGGGTGGGAGATCTGGTGCTCACCTGCACCGACAATCAATCCCGCAATCGTCGGTTCGGATTGTTAATTGGCCAAGGCTTGCCGCCTACCCAAGCGGCGCTTGAAATCGGCAAAGTCATTGAAGGATTAAGCAACACCGAACGGGTGCGTGATTTGGCGCGCCGCTTTTTGATCGACATGCCCATTACCGAGCAAATTCATAATATTTTGTATCACGGTTATCCGCCTGGCGAAGTGGTCGCCAGTTTATTGAGTCGCGAACCCAAAACCGAATGATTCATAAGCTTATAGAATTAAGACAGATATTTTTTAAGTGACCGACAAGTTCGTTGAATAGCAATGACCGGCTGGTAGATTTTCTCCAGACTAGTCCGAGGCTTCGCGAAGGTTTAGCGCCGTTGAATGGGATGTAAACTAGGCCATCGCCTTTGCGGCAAGCTAGTTTTGGCATCAAGGTAATGCCGATTCCGGCTGCTACCATGTGCCGCAAAGTTTCCAAGCTAGTAGCGCGAAAATCCTTCATCTCATTGGCGCTAATTTGTTCGCATACTGCCAAGGCTTGATCTCGCAAACAGTGGCCCTCATTCAACAACAGCAAATTTTGATCTCCCAGCTCAGTGAGCTTTAGAGTTTTGCGCCTAGACCAAGCATGTTCATGGGGAGCTGCTAATAAAAATTCCTCAGTAAAAAAAGCAGCTGTGTTCAAATGCGTATCCGTGATCGGTAACGCCAATATAGCAGCATCTATTTTGCCTTGATTCAGTTCTTCTAGTAGAAAATGCGTTTGCCCTTCTACCAAGAAATAAGATAATTTAGGGAAAATGTGCATTAACTTCGGGAAGGCCAATGGCAGCAAGTAAGGTGCGACAGTGGGAATAATGCCCAGTTTAATTTGCCCGCTATACGGATCTTTTGCAGCCTGCGCTTCCTCACGCATAGCCTCCATTTCCCGTAAAATATTCTTACCCCGTTCAGCCATCTGCGCGCCAATTTCTGTTAATCGGACCGATTTATTAGTGCGCTCAAGTAATTGCACTCCCAAACGGTCTTCTAATTTTTTGATTTGCATGCTGAGAGTAGGCTGGCTGACAAAACACATTTTTGCCGCCTTCCCGAAATGAGAATATTTTGCTAGTGCGACTAAATATTTGATGCTTTGTATATTCATAAATTGATCATAAAAATTAACTATCGTAATGTTAACATTAATAACTAATATTTATCAATAGCATTCAAAAGACTCGTCATTGCGAGCGTGAGCGAAGTAATCTAGTTCGTACTTTGGACAACGCTCTGTACTAGATTGCTTCACTTGCGTTCGCAATGACGATGAGAAGCAGCTTAACGCCTATGGGTGCTACCTAGGTAACTAGGAAACCTAGGCGCTTCTTCATGATTTGGTTTTTGAAGCAGGCCACGTTCCCTGGTTAACTGAGAAAATAATCCGGTATGAGGCGCAAAACTATAACTATTTTGTTTCGCCTGCCTAGATAGCAGTATGCCATCTACCGTGGTGCTTCTAATTTCAAAATCAAGATCGCTTCCTGATATTATGCTATTATTTGCAGGGATTTTATCCAAATAACGGTGTTGATATTCCGTAATTAAAAACGGATTAATATTAAAATCTGCGCAAAAAACCATAAACATTTCTGAGTACGTTTTTAAAATAGACGCGGTCAACTGACAATACTTGTCTCCGGTTGTGGATAATTCAGATTTTACTGTTTTTTGTTCGTCTTTTGAAAAAGGGAAATGCGCCAAAGAAAGATATTTCTTACCTTGTTTTTCTGCGGTCAATTCCCAAATTTGAAATCGATTAGCCAGTACGTCGAATAATTCAAAATTTTCCAATAAGCTCGAAGAGATCTTATTAACTTTGTAATGATTGTCTGTCAGTAACAATAATCCCCAATGATCTTTTGATTCTATTTCTGGTCGATAAAATCCATTGCTGCTAGTTAATCTTGTCATCCACGGAAATTGTTTTAAACAACCAAAAAAATTTTTCAGATCGATCTTGCGAATAGGCCCTTCGCAAAGTCCAATCGCATAAATATTAGGTTGACTCAAAACAATTTCAGCGATGACATATGCAACTTTCTGCAAACGAGCAGTATATTCTGCGTCATTCTCAATAATATTAAAACCATTATTGTATCGGCCTCTGCGAAAATCGCCTTTCATCATAATATTCCAAAATAGAACATTATCATGAACCACTGGATGATGATCTGAGACTTTCGATTTGATAACATCCTTGCCATCCAAGCAAGCCAAACTGTATTCGTTAAATTCCACGCTACGTTGCCATGTATTCTTCATTGTATACCTCTCTTTTTCAAAATTTAAAATATCTTTCTAAGTTATGTTGTCTTGAAGAACTAAATTAGTAAAATAAAATGAATTTATCGGATTGATAGGAAATAGCTATTATTAGAAAGAAAATAAAATACCCGACGCGTTAGCACGGGATATTTTATTTTACTGCAGAATTTAATAATTTGATGTAACCCTCATTAGCATCGAGAAGGGCAGTAATGCCAATAGGAAAAGTGAACATTTCTGGTTGATGACCAAACATCACATTGGTTAATACCGGAATATTTAAATCTTGAGTAATGCGTTCTTGCAATTGCATTATGGTAAAAGAATTGGTTACGCGAGTGGGGCACTCATTAAAACGGCCAAAAATCAGACCTTTTAGGTTCGGCAAAATGTTGGCTAATTTTAATTGCATTAACATCCGGTCAAGCCGGTACACTTCTTCATGCACATCTTCTAAAAATAAAATTTTATTTCGCCAATCAATCGGTACATAAGGCGAACCGATCAGAGAAGCTAACACGCTCAAGTTTCCGCCGATAAGTTCGCCGGTAGCACTACCCTTGCGTAAGATCTTGGTTTCTGCAGAATGGGGATAACGTGCTGCTACACCGGTAAATAAAATTTCTTGCAATGAATCTAAGGTGGATTGTGGCCAGGGCATGGAAGCGCTCGGTCCATGAAAAGTCACTATGCCGGTTTGTTGTTGAATAGCGATAAGTAAAGCAGTGACGTCACTAAATCCCAATACGATTTTTGGGTTCGCCGCAATTAAATCCCAATCCAGGAATGGCAATAGTCGAGCGCATCCATACCCGCCACGAGCGCTGATAATCGCTTTGATGGTGGAGTCGCTGAAGGCAGCATGTAATTTAGCTACCATTTCCGGTGCTGAACTGGCAAAATAGCCATCGTTCTGTTGATTTACCGCCATATTAATGACTTTCAGGCCCAGAGCTTCCAGGCGAGTGACTGCTTGGCGGATTTGGTCCTCGCTGGCTATAAAAGCCGGAGTAATCAGCGCGACGGAATCGCCGGTCTGTAACCGGCAAGGTAAAATAGTGTTTGGCATACAGGTATATCTTAATTAAAAATAACCTAAATGAGTAGTGTTATCTGGCAAAAGGCCCCTAAGAAGCTAGATCTTGGCCTCAATGAAGTCCATATCTGGAAAGCAGCTCTAACCCAATGGTCTGATCTTCCAGCGGATGTGCTGTCTCCAGAAGAATTGCGGCGGAGCGCGCGCTTCCTCCGCGAAGAACACCAGCGGCAATTTGCCTTAGCGCGAGCGTTTTTACGCCTTATTTTAGCCGTTTATTTACCGATCAACCCGGCCCAAATCCGTTTCCGTGAAGGGGCTTACGGCAAATTATATTTAGTGGATAACCCAATTCAATTAGAATTTAATCTATCGCACTCCAAAGATCTGGCCTTATATGCGCTCACATTGGGCCAGGAGATTGGGATTGATGTTGAATGGATGGATCCGCACTTAACGGTTGAACCGCTGGTAACTCGTTTTTTTTCATCCGCTGAACAACGGGCGATTTTAACCTTGCCTGAAGATCAGCAAATAGACGCTTTTTATGATCATTGGACATGCAAAGAAGCCTATCTTAAAGCTTTGGGGTTAGGTTTAAGCGGGTTATCCAGCTCAATATCTCATTATCAGAAGGGGGCAATTATCAGTCTTGAGCCTGCTCCAGAATATGTCGGCGCGCTGGCCTTTACTCCCGATGGCAATCTCTCATCAATGCAAAAAAAATATTACCAAATCGGCAGTTTCTAAAAATATTCAATTGAAATTTTAAAAAACCCAGAAGAAGCAGAAAATTACTGGAGTGCCGCGCTATAAGATGGTGACACTCGGTTTTCTTTATTAAGTTACTGAGATTCTAAAGGGTTGAGGTATCGGGACGGTAGTTTGTGGCTTTTTTGCTTCTGAAGGTTTAGGTTCTGGCCTTTTAGTAGGTTGTGCGGGATCTCTGTACTTGAAAGAAGCTGTATATGTGCTGGGGGGGGCCGCGGGAGTGGGTTTAGGTAAGTTCGATTGAGCATAAGTAAAAATTTTGTGGCAAATTGCCATATAAGCTGCTTTTAAAGTACTGTCTGCTCCAATCTGTCTTAATTCTGATGCTGGGAATTGCTTCATCAAGGCTGGGCTGTTCCCTAACAGAGGATTCGCTCCTTGACTAATCAATGCGTCGATCAGCATCATTCGGCAGTTAAGACTTGCAGAGGACTTCACACAAACCGATAAAGCTGTTAACCCCTGAGAGTTTTGGCGATTCAGAAAGGCTGATTTTGAAATATTATTTTTTTCACATAATTTTAATAAATGATTGAGTGCTTCAACTGACATCAGGCTTGCATTGTTGGCAAGTACATGCAACAAGCTATCTTCTTTTTCATCTTGCTCATTAATAATTTGTTTCGGATCTACGCCCGCTCTGATTTTAAATCCATCCAGATCTTGTTGTAGTATGGACTCAATACATAAAGCTTTCATATTTACCTCACAGATCAATAAAAATGCTTGAATTGATCAAATAATATCTGTAAAATCAATCTTTCACATTTAAGATAACATATTTTAATATAGAGTACAATATTTTATGTCTAGGCCAGACGAAGAAAAGAAACCAAGCGCGACCAGGCTTAAAGATTTTTTAAAAACTCCCGGCCTGTTAATTGAAAGAAAGCAAGATGATATTTTCAAGCAAACATTTCCAAATGATTTGGTCTGTTATGATATCAAGTTCACCGCGGATGACAACTGGCTGGTGGAGACGAAACAAGTTAAAAAGTTGCGAATTGGTTATGCGGACGGAGGAAATTATGCATTTGCCTATTTTATATTTGTCGATGGTTCCAAGCTAGTAAAAAATTTTCAAACAATTAATTTAATATTAAAACTTATGGAATTATTAGAACTCTCGCTTGGAGATCAAGTTAAAAGGCGGGAGCTCTTTCATGAAAGACAAATACCCATTAGACCCTGGGACGAGAAAACTGTGGAGCAACTTTATCTAAAAGAAGTTCATAAGGAATATGTAAAAATTCATGCAAGTTTAATTAGTAACTTAAGTGGTCTTTTTTCTGAATCGGTAGCGATTATTGATGTAGGGTGTGGAAATGGTTCCTTATCTAGAAGACTTTCGAGACATATAAGGAGCTTACCGGGTAGTCATGTAAAGCCTCGCTTTATAGGTTTTGATGGCAATGATGGTAATATTGCAGAGTGTCTTAAGAAACTCCCTCAATATAAGGATTCATATGCCAGTTGCGGGTTTTATCATAGTAAGTATGAAAATCTTTCGCAAAATTTTCCAAAAATGTTAAAAGTGCATAGCATTGAGCAAAAAAAAGATGAAAAAACTAGCAAATTAGTCGGCTTATCTTCTGGTTCTTTAACCAGAGGAGTATTATCAACTGGATTTGCCGCATTGCCAGTATGGCAGCTATTAAGCTTATTCAATATAGATTTGCTTATTGGCGATGGATTAGATAAACCATTAATCAATTCCTTTATGGCCAAATGTTTAGGGTATCACCCAATTAAGCATAACTATTACCGATATTCCTTTGCATACGAGCGGATACCAAGTACTGAAGTGGAGGTTCGAAAGCAAAGCGAGATTAATCAGGGATATTTGGATTTATCTATGCACCCTGATCCGGAATCGTTGTTAAGCAAATTAAAAGTTTCCGATGATATTACCCTTGACCTTTCTTTTTGTTCGCTATCGTCAAAATTGATTGATTTTTTATTGAAACATCAGAATTTAAAATTAATTTTTTGGCATTGGGATATCACCGAAATTAACCAATTTATTTATAATTTTAGCGTTAGAAATTCATATCGTATTACCACAAATTTAGTTGACGATGATATTTATTTAATGGCTCCGAAAGATTTTTTTCTCCATGTCGCATCTGAAAATAAAGGAGTGATAGGTTTGCGCGCTTTACTTGCAGACCAAGATGAAAAAATTTCCCAAAACGAAGCTCTAAGGCGGTTGGTCAAAGACCGCATTGAGAAAAGCAAACCATTGAGCAGCGAGATCATCCGCGATTATGTTGCCAATATGCGCTCGGATAGTAGTAACAATGAGGATAAACATTCCTCTCGTTCAGTCGCACTAAATTCAGTTAAACGAGAATTACAATCTTTATCTGAGTCAAGCCTTCGATATTTTTTGCAATTAGACTTCTTGGCGCTTAAAATTATGGGGTCATCTGAGAGTGAATTTGGAAATTACTTTTCTAAATTGAAAAATTTAATTAATGACGCTTATGAGGCTACCCAAACCAAAAAAATGGAAGAAGTTTATAAAAAACTTAATTCTGAGTTTGACGCCTTCAATAAGATTAAGTTATTACATAGATCAGTATTAGTTCAAGAAAATAAAGGTACAACAGCAATATTGCCATTGTTAAAAATGTTGAGGACTCAAATTGAACAAGGCTCATTATCCCTCTCATCATTCTTAGGCGATTTATGTACTAATTTTGAGAATAGCCATAGGACAATTTTACTCTTACAGAAAACTACTCATGAGCTTACTTTACTTGATTCTAAAGGAGATAGTCAGGAACGAAATAATGCTATTACTTGGCTTCGTGCTCAGAATACGCAGGCTTTAGATTCTAAAGAATTGAGCGACGATATAAACAGCCGGGCTTTACAAATACAAAATTGTTTGAATCTAATAGATAATTTGGATAAATTGTCCCTGAAAATTTCTGCTTTGGAGAACGGAGACAAAATTCCTGCGTTAATGGAACAGGTTAATCAGGTTTATACTGAAATAAGTACTTCTTATCCACAAGCGAACTTAAATTATAAGGAGGTATCTTACAAATATGACGAGACGGTCAAAGAAGGTATATCACGGTTATCTATCTCAATGGAAGATTTCGCGAGTGAGTTAGTGTTATACGAAAGTCCGGAAAGTTCTCCACACTCACAACCCCTCAACAGTTCAACAAGCAATTCTAGTTCTAGTTCCAGTAGTTCTATGGGGGCAGGTATCTTTACGGTGGATTTAAGTCCGCAAACCACCACCACCACCACTACTACCACCAGTTCAACTACCACAACCAGCGGTCAAGGTTTTAGGTTTAATCCGTAGGAGGCCCAATTTTCAGGGACTGTTGACATCAGCTAGTATATATATCACAATGTCCGGCTTGATTTGGAGGGGTTCCCGAGCGGTCAAAGGGATCAGACTGTAAATCTGACGGCTCTGCCTTCGAAGGTTCGAATCCTTCCCCCTCCAGGAGTTTACTGTGCGGGTGTAGTTCAATGGTAGAACTTCAGCCTTCCAAGCTGATAGCGTGGGTTCGATTCCCATCACCCGCTGAATGGCTGCGCCCACATAGCTCAGTCGGTAGAGCACTTCCTTGGTAAGGAAGAGGTCACCGGTTCAATTCCGGTTGTGGGCTCCAGGAGTAGTAGGTCAGTAGCTCAATTGGCAGAGCGGCGGTCTCCAAAACCGCAGGTTGGGGGTTCGAGACCCTCCTGACCTGCCAAATAACGACGAGATGAGTGAAAAGGCATGAAAGGAAAAATGAGCAATCCGCAAAGCCCGGTGAAGCAGTCCAGCGGTATTGACCGCTTGAAATGGCTGCTTATTTTAATTTTGTTAATTGCGGGGTTTGTAGCAAATTCTTATTTTGCGCAAGTGCCGTGGCCCATCCGTGCCGCAATCGGTATTGTGTGGCTAGTGATTTTAGTCGCTATTTCCCTATGGACTACCCAAGGTCAGAAAGCCTGGGCGTTTATTAAAGCGGCCCGAGTTGAGTTACGAAAAGTAGTCTGGCCTACCCGGCAAGAGACTACTCAAACTACATTAGTGGTGATGGCGATGGTTCTGGTTACCGCCCTGGTTTTATGGGGTTTGGATACTTTATTTTTTTGGGCTGTTAGCTTAGTAACTGGCCAAAGAGGTTAGATAAATATGACAATAGAGCAGCAGCGTAAACGATGGTATGTCGTTCATGCATATTCAGGCTTTGAAAATTATGTGGTTAATGCGCTGCGTCAACGAATTAAAATGCATGAGCTAGAGTCTCGTTTCGGTGAAATTATAGTACCTACCGAGGAAGTTGTGGAAATGCGCGGTGGCCAAAAACGCAAAAGCGAGCGCAAATTCTTCCCGGGCTACGTACTAGTGCAAATGGAAATGGATGAGCAAACTTGGCACTTAGTCAAAAGCGTGCCTAGAGTTTTAGGCTTTATAGGCGGCACTGCGGACCGGCCTGCGTCGATTACTGACCAAGAGGCCGCTTCCATTTTACGTCGCGTTGAAGAAGGCGAATCTAAGCCGAAACCCAAGATTCTATTTGAACCCGGTGAAGTGGTCCGCGTTACGGAAGGTCCTTTCGCTGATTTCAACGGTGTTGTCGAAGACGTCAACTACGAAAAGAGCCGCTTAGGCGTAGCCGTTTCTATTTTTGGCCGTACCACGCGAGTAGAGCTCGAGTTCGGTCAAGTAGAAAAGGCTTAAAGATTGAATTCCGCCGGAGACTCCGGTGCGAATTCCCAGGGGAGCTTATTTATTTAGTAGCGTTAAAACCCAATTGAGGAAATTGAAATGGCAAAGAAAATAACTGCTTATATAAAACTACAGGTTAAGGCGCAAGAAGCCAACCCAAGCCCACCTGTCGGACCTGCGTTAGGTCAACATGGTGTTAACATCATGGAATTTTGCAAAGGCTTCAATGCTGCAACGCAAGGCGTAGAAAAAGGTTTGAAGATTCCAGTGGTGATCACGGTTTATTCTGATCGTAGCTTTACCTTTGTGACCAAAACGCCACCGGCTTCCATATTGATGCGTAAAATGCTCAAGATCGAAAAAGGCAGCGCTGTCCCCAACAAGAATAAAGTCGGTAAAATCACCCGCGCGCAGCTGGAAGAAATTGCCAGAATTAAACAACCCGATCTGACTGCCAATGGCATAGATGCGGCGGTGCGTACCATCGCTGGCACGGCCCGCAGTATGGGTATTGAAGTGGAGGGGGTATAACATGACGATTTCTAAAAGAAGACAGGCGATTATGGCCAAAGTGGTCGCTGGCAAAATTTACCCTATTAAAGAAGCGGTTAGTTTATTAAAAGAATTTGCTACGGCTAAGTTTGTGGAAAGTGTTGATGTCGCAATCAATCTGGGCATTGATTCCCGCAAATCCGACCAAGGGGTCCGAGGCGCGATCGTATTGCCGCATGGCACGGGCCGTCAAGTTCGCGTAGCCGTGTTCGCTCAAGGTGATAAAGCCAAAGCCGCCTTGGCAGCCGGAGCTGATCAAGTTGGTTTTGAAGACTTGGCGGAGACCATTAAAGGCGGTGAATTTAACTTTGACGTATTGATCGCCACCCCAGACAGTATGCGGATTGTGGGCGGTTTAGGTCAAATTTTAGGGCCACGAGGCTTAATGCCCAATCCTAAGGTAGGCACTGTCACTGCAGACGTCGCAACCGCCGTTAAAAATGCCAAGGGTGGGCAAGTGCAGTATCGCAATGATAAAAATGGTATAGTGCACTGCAGCGTCGGCAATGTGAGTTTTGAAGGCAATGCGCTGGCCGAAAATATTAAGGCATTAATCGGCGGCTTAATAAAGTCAAAACCGACTACTGCTAAAGGCGTTTATTTCAAGAAAGTGACGATCTCATCCACCATGGGCCCCGGCCTATTGGTTGACGTAGGTACCCTTTTAGGGGAATAGAATTCTATTGTAAGATTGTAAGTTTCACGGCAAAAGTTTGGCGACAAACTGAGCTGTCGAAGACCGTAGGGGAACAAAGAGCTAGAGACAAAAATCTTTGTTTTTGGCGCTTTGAACTTAATCAACCTACGCAGACGGTGATGCCGGTCTTGAGGAAACATGAGACGGCCACCTCAAAGGTGGAAAATCGCAAGATTTTCTGAAGAGTATTTGAGATTCAAATACGAAATGGGACTATGAGAGGTAAATGTGAAAATCGACGGAAAAAAAGCGATTGTCGCAGATCTAGCAGAAGTCGCGTCCCGTTCGGGGTCTGTATTTGCTGCGCACTATCGCGGTTTAACGGTTGCGGAGATGACCAAGCTTCGCACTAATGCCCGCAAGACAGGTGCGTCAGTTAAAATATACCGCAATACGTTAGCGCGTAGAGCGGTGCAAGGCACAGACTTTGAATGCATTCAAAGTGCATTAGTTGGCCCGGTAATCTTAGTTTTTGCTAAGGATGAACCGGCAGCTACCGCGAAGTTGTTGCGTGATTTTGCTAAAGATCACAGTAACTTTGTAGTGCAGGCTTTGGTATTAGGAGGACGCTTACTTGCCGCGGACCAGCTTAAGGCCGTTGCTAGTATGCCTTCACGCGATGAGGCGTTAGCGCAGTTGATGACAGTCATGAAAGGGCCCGTTGTCAAATTGGCGCGAACTTTGGCGGAAACCTATGCCCAGCTCGTTAGAGCGGTGGCGGCGGTCGCTGATAAAAAGCGCGCTGCTGCTTAACTGATTAATATATCAGGGCACGCGAAAAATTTTTGTAATCATTTATTTGTATTGAGGAGAATAAAATGGCCGTTTCCAAACAAGATATTTTAGAAGCAATTTCACAAATGAGCGTTATTGATGTGGTGGATTTAGTCAAATCCATGGAAGAAAAATTTGGTGTTTCAGCTGCTGCTGCGGTAATGGCAGCTCCAGCCGGTGGTGGTGAAGCCGCTGCTGCCGCTGAAGAGCAAACCGAATTTAACGTAGTGATGACTAATTTCGGCGCAAACAAAATTGGCGTCATTAAAGTGATTCGTGAAATCACCGGCTTAGGTTTAAAAGAAGCAAAAGACTTAGTGGAAGCTGTTCCAGCTGCCGTGAAGGAAGGTGTTTCTAAAGACGAAGCTGAAACCATCAAGAAGAAATTAGTTGAAGCTGGCGCTACAGTTGACGTTAAGTAATTTTTTTGATGTCGGAAAAATCCCTTCACTCCGAGGGGATTTTTCTATTTGCCTTTAAAAAAAACGAGGTATTTCATGGCCCAAAAGCATAAAACTGAAAATGTTTATACTGTAAAGTCCAACACCGAAAAAAAGCGAATTAGGCTTAGACTCGGCAAAGGGAAAGAGGAAGTATTAGATATCCCTTATTTGCTGGCCATGCAGGTAGACTCTTACGAGCAGTTTTTGCAAGTCGGTATTGCCGATAATAAACGCAAAGAAGTAGGCTTACACGCTGCTTTTAAAAGCGTATTTCCGATTACCAGTTACTCCGGTCACGCTCAAATTGAATATGTTGGTTATACTCTGGGCGATCCCCTATTTGATGTGCAAGAATGCCGTTTACGCGGGGCCACTTATGCTGCGCCATTGCGGGTGAAAATGCGTTTAGTGGTATTCGATAAGGAAAAATCCTTAGATCACCCCGTGATCAAAGATATTAAAGAACAAGAAGTGTTCATGGGTGAAATTCCTTTGATGACTAAAACGGGTAGTTTTATCATCAATGGCACTGAGCGTGTAGTTGTTTCGCAGTTACACCGTTCTCCTGGTGTGTTTTTTGAACATGATAAAGGTAAAACCCATTCTTCCGGGAAATTGCTATTTTCTGCCAGAGTGATTCCTTACCGTGGTTCTTGGCTCGATTTCGAATTCGATCCAAAAGACGCTATTTTTGTGCGTATCGATCGCCGCCGTAAATTACCGGCTACCGTCATCCTGCGTGCGCTGGGTTACAATACCGAAGAAATTTTGGGGATCTTTTATGAAGCGAACGTGTTCCATTTGGAAAACGACAAGATTGTTTTAGACCTCATTCCCAAACGGTTACGAGGCGAATTAGCCGTGACCGATATTACCACTTCTAAAGGTGAAGTGATTATTGAAGTAGGCCGCCGAATTTCGGCCCGTCATGTTCGCCAAATGGAAAAAGCAGGGTTACACAAATTAGAAGTGCCGGTGGACTACCTGACCAATAAAGTGATCGCGGAAGTCATCATCGATAAAAGCACTGGTGAAGTGTTAGCGCAAGCTGGGCAAGACGTTACCGTCGATTTATTGGGTCAACTGAAAAAAGCGGGTATTAATTCGATTAAAACGCTATATATCAATGAAATTGAATGCGGCCCCTATATCTCGGATACATTAAAATTAGATACCACCCGTAATCAATTGGAAGCATTGATTGAAATTTATCGCATTATGCGCCCGGGTGAACCGCCTACCAAAGATGCTGCTGAAACCTTATTTAACAACTTGTTTTTCTCGATGGACCGTTACGATTTGTCGCCGGTTGGACGGATGAAATTTAACCGCCGAGTTGGCCGGGAAGAGTTGACTGGTTCAGGTGTACTGTCCAAACAAGATATTGTGGCCGTATTAAAAGTTTTGGTTGCGATCCGCGATGGCCAGGGTGAAGTCGATGATATCGATCACTTAGGCAATCGTCGTGTCCGCAGCGTCGGTGAAATGACTGAAAATCAATTCCGCATCGGTCTAGTTCGCGTTGATCGTGCGGTGAAAGATCGCCTCAGTTTAGCCGATATCGAAAATATGATGCCGCAGGATTTAGTGAATGCTAAACCTGTCGCTGCCGCCATTAAAGAGTTTTTTGGCTCAAGTCAGCTTTCGCAATTTATGGATCAAAATAATCCTTTATCAGAGATCACCCATAAACGCCGGATTTCTGCTCTAGGGCCTGGCGGTTTAACTCGGGAAAGAGCAGGCTTCGAAGTGCGTGACGTTCATCCTACGCACTATGGCCGGTTATGTCCGATTGAAACGCCTGAAGGCCCGAATATCGGTTTAATTAATTCGTTATCGGTATTTGCGCGCACCAATGAGTATGGATTTTTAGAAAGTCCCTACCGCAAGGTAATTGACGCACGAGTCACCGATGATGTTAATTATTTATCAGCGATTGAAGAAGGCGATTTTTATATAGCCCAAGCGAATACACCAGTGGATGATGCAGGGAATTTAACCGGTGGTTTGGTGTTATGCCGCTATAAAAATGAATCGACTTTGGCTCTGCCGGAAAAAGTGAATTATATGGACGTTTCGCCACAACAGATGGTATCGGTTGCAGCAGCGTTGATTCCATTTTTGGAGCATGACGATACCAGTCGTGCATTGATGGGATCAAACATGCAACGGCAAGCAGTGCCGACTATTTCTCCAGAAAAACCATTAGTAGGTACTGGAATTGAGCGCATTGTTGCTGTCGATTCTGGTGTTACCGCCAGCGCGGTTCGCCCAGGAGTGGTGGATTCGGTAGATGCTTCTCGGATTGTGGTACGAGTGGATGCAAAAGCGATTAACGACAAAGACGGCGCTGTAGACATTTATAATCTCATTAAATTTAATCGCTCCAACTACAATACTTGTATCAATCAACAGCCGATAGTGAATGTCGGTGACCGGGTTGAAGTCGGCGATGTTTTGGCTGACGGTCCTTCTACGGATATAGGTGAATTGGCGTTAGGGCAAAATTTATTAGTCGCGTTTATGCCTTGGAACGGCTACAACTACGAAGACTCAATTTTAATTTCTGAGAAATTGGTGGAAGAAGACCGGTTTACGACCATCCATATTCAAGAACTCACTTGTATTGCGCGCGATACCAAGTTGGGGGCTGAAGAAGTGACTGGAGATATTCCTAATGTTGGCGAAAGCGCATTAGCTAAGTTGGATAAATCCGGTATCGTTTTCGTCGGCGCCGAAGTGGACGCGGGCGATATTTTAGTGGGTAAAGTAACTCCTAAAGGTGAAACTCAATTATCACCCGAAGAAAAATTATTACGCGCCATCTTTGGAGAAAAAGCTTCCGATGTTAAGGACAGCTCGTTGCGCGTGCCTTCCGGCATGAACGGCACGGTCATTGACGTCCATATTTTCACTCGCGAAGGGATGAAAAAAGATACCCGCGCGATGGAAATTGAAGAAGCCAAATTCGCTAAACTGCAAAAAGATTGTAATGACGAATTGCGAATCCGCGAAGAGGCATTGTTTACAGCTTAGAAGAAAGTTTGATTGGTAGCGTTGCTGATGGCGGCCCGGCAAAATTGAAAGCCGGCAGTAAAATCACCAAAGCATACTTGCAGGATTTGACGTACGAAAAATGGTTTGATATTCGGATTCGCGACGAAGCGGTTCATCAACGTTTAGAAGCTGCTCAAGATGCTTACAAGAATTTACGTAAAGAACGCGATGCTAAATTAAAAGATGCACGGCAAAAACTAGCACAAGGCGATGATTTGGCCCCAGGCATTATTAAAATTGTAAAAGTATATTTAGCGGTGAAACGCCGGATTCAGCCAGGCGATAAGATGGCCGGACGGCATGGAAATAAAGGGGTTATTTCTACCATCGTGCCGATCGAAGATATGCCTTATTTGGAAGACGGCACCCCGGTGGACATCGTGTTAAATCCGTTAGGCGTACCATCGCGTATGAATATCGGCCAAATCCTCGAAACTCATTTAGGATGGGCGGCAAAAGGTTTAGGCCAGAAAATTGGCGATTTACTGCAACAACAGCCCACTGCAGACCAACTACGTCAAGAACTGACCCCTATTTACGATGTGAGTAAAGAACATAAGGTAGACATGAGTTCTTTGACCGATAGTGAAGTGTTTGAATTGGCTGGAAATCTCCAGCATGGTGTACCGATCAGTACCCCGGTATTTGACGGCGCCAGTGAAGCGGAAATTCGTCAGTTATTAAAACTGGCCGGATTACCCGAGACTGGACAGACCACACTGATCGATGGCCGTACTGGCGAACCGTTTGAGCGGCCCATTACCGTAGGGTATATGTACATGCTCAAACTCAACCACTTAGTGGACGATAAGATGCATGCGCGTTCCACCGGGTCTTATAGTTTGGTCACCCAACAGCCACTGGGCGGTAAAGCTCAGTTCGGTGGTCAGCGATTCGGAGAAATGGAAGTATGGGCGCTGCAAGCATACGGCGCCGCTTATACTTTGCAAGAAATGTTGACGGTTAAGTCCGATGACGTTAACGGGCGTACTCGCATGTATAAAAATATTGTCGATGGCAATCATAAAATGGACGCCGGAATGCCCGAATCATTTAATGTGTTAGTAAAAGAAATTCGGTCGTTAGGTATCGATATTACTTTAGAAAGTGAGTGATTCAAAAATTTATGAGTGAACGAGTGCACGTCATACCGCGGTCAAGCCGCGGATGACGAAGCCGTGTTTAACTTAATTATACGAATATTTTTAACGAGGTGTTTTATGGCAAGCGCTTTTCAAAGACCCGAAACTCAAGCAAATCTTGGCGGCATGAAGGATTTATTAAGGCAAATAAAAGTCGATCACGCAGTCGATGAATTTGATGCTTTAAGAATTCGCCTAGCTTCTCCGGCTGATATCCGTTCATGGTCTTTTGGCGAAGTTAAAAAGCCAGAAACCATTAATTATCGCACATTCAAGCCTGAACGTGATGGATTATTTTGTGCGAAAATTTTTGGCCCAATCAAAGATTATGAATGTTTATGTGGCAAATACAAACGCTTAAAGCATCGTGGAGTTGTTTGCGAAAAATGCGGAGTAGAAGTCACTCTAGCTAAAGTTCGCCGCGATCGCATGGGCCATATTGAATTAGCTTGCCCAGTAGCACATATCTGGTATTTGAAATCACTGCCTTCGCGGATTGGTTTAATGTTAGATATGACTTTGCGCGATATTGAAAGAATTTTATATTTCGAAGCTTTTGTAGTCGTTGACCCCGGTATGACCACTTTAGATAAAGGTCAACTGCTGTCTGAAGAAGCTTATTTAGACGCAATAGAAGAATACGGTGATGAATTTGAAGCGTTGATGGGCGCCGAAGCGATCGAACGATTATTGCGTGAAATCAATTTAGAAGAAGAAGTTAAAAAACTCCAAGAAGAATTATTCACAACTACATCGGAAACTAAAATCGTCAAACTCAGAAAACGTTTGAAAATCATGAATGATTTTATGACTTCCGGGAACAAGCCGCAGTGGATGGTATTGACGGTATTACCCGTATTACCACCGGATTTACGCCCATTAGTCCCGTTAGACGGTGGCCGTTTTGCTACTTCCGATTTAAACGATCTATACCGCCGCGTCATTAATCGTAATAACCGCTTGAAACGTTTATTAGATCTGAATGCTCCAGACATTATCGTCCGCAATGAAAAACGCATGTTGCAAGAAGCCGTGGATGCTTTATTGGATAATGGCCGGCGTGGCCGCGCTATTTTAGGTTCTAACCGCCGCCCACTCAAATCCTTGGCCGATATGATCAAGGGTAAAGGCGGACGGTTTCGCCAAAACTTGCTGGGTAAACGCGTCGACTATTCTGGCCGTTCAGTTATTGTGGTCGGGCCGGAATTAAAATTACATCAATGCGGTCTGCCAAAACGCATGGCGCTAGAATTATTCAAGCCATTCATATTCAGCAAATTACAGCGCCGTGGCTTAGTCACCACCATTAAAGCCGCAAAACGCATGGTGGAAATGGAAGTACCGGAAGTCTGGGATATTCTCGCCGACGTGATTCGCGAACATCCCGTATTACTCAACCGCGCGCCGACCTTACACCGGTTAGGTATCCAAGCATTCGAACCGATATTGGTTGAGGGTAAAGCAATTCAATTGCATCCATTAGTTTGTACTGCATACAACGCCGACTTTGACGGTGACCAAATGGCAGTTCACGTACCGTTGACGCTGGAAGCGCAATTAGAAGCTCGTTCCTTGATGATGTCTACCAACAACGTGTTGCATCCCGCTAACGGAGAACCGATCATTGTACCTACCCAGGACGTGGTATTGGGATTGTACTATATGACTCGGGAAAAGGGTGGCGTAAAAGGTGAAGGCATGATTTTTGCCGATGAACATGAAGTCGCCCGCGCCTATCAAAGCAAACAGGCCAATATTCATGCCCGCGTCAAAGTCCGTTTAACGATTAATGATATCACCCAGTTAATCGACACCACTGTGGGCCGGGTATTGTTATGGGAAATTGTACCTAAAGGTCTACCCTTTAGTTTAATTGACCGGACAATGAACAAGAAAATGATTTCACAATTGCTGAATGAATGTTATCGCCGGTTAGGTTTAAAAGAAACCGTTATTTTTGCTGACCAATTGATGTATACCGGTTTTCGTTAGCGACTTATTCGGGAGTGTCGATTGGAATTAATGACTTGGTAGTACCTAAAGAAAAAGTTCAAATTATTGAGCGCGCGGAAAACGAAGTGCGTGATATCGAGCAGCAATACTCTTCTGGTTTAGTGACCAGAGGCGAGCGTTACAGTAAAGTGGTTGATATCTGGGCGCACACTACCGAATTAGTGGCGAAAGCCATGATGACGGAAATTTCCGCCTCGGAAGATTCTTTTAACGCGGTATGGATGATGGCCGATTCCGGCGCGCGCGGTTCAGCTACTCAAATTCGTCAGCTTGCCGGGATGCGTGGTTTGATGGCAAAACCTGACGGTAGCATTATTGAAACGCCGATTACCG
>CAVOOI010000036.1:0-57711 GCA_963697455.1 uncultured Pseudomonadota bacterium
CTTTATGTTAACTCGTTGGCGCGTATTGTTGATGGCCAACTACCCTATCGCCGTAGCCCCCGCCATGGGACTTAACGTTTTCTTTACTTATACCGTAGTCCAAACTTTGGGTTATACCTGGCAAGTTGCGCTAGGCCTGGTATTTATTTCCGGTATCATTCTGTTATTACTGGTCGCTACTAGAATCCGGCAATGGATCATCGAGTTCATGCCGGAAAATATTAGCGTAGGAACGGCGGCGGGGATTGGCCTGTTCATCACTTTAATCGCTTTAGAAAACGGCGGGATCATTATTAAATCTCCCGGAAAATCTTTGTTGGCAGCCGGAAATATTGCTTCTTTACCTAGTTTATTATTTTTTGTAGGTTTTTATTATCGCAGTGCTGGATTATTTTAAAATCCGCGGCGCGATTATCATTTCTATTTTAGTCACCACACTCATTAGTTTGACCTTAGGATTAAGCCACTTTCACGGAATTTTTGCCGCACCTCCTAGCATTAAACCGACGCTTTTAGCATTACAAATCCATCAAGCGCTTAACTTGAAGAATTTACCCGTTTTATTTACTTTCTTATTGATCGGTTTTTTTGACGCCACCGGAACCTTGATCGGTGTGTTGCGCCAGCCCCTTTTCAAACAGGATCCCCAACGTTCAAAAAGACTGTCTCGCGCACTGATAGCCGATAGTTTGGGCACGACCGCCGCTTCCCTTCTCTAGGCACTTCCAGCACTAGCACCTATATTGAAAGCGCCGCGGGAATTGAGGCCGGGGGCCGCACGGATTAACCGCGTTAGTAATTAGTGGCCTATTTTTGGTGTTAATATTTGTGTCCCCATTGGCGCAAGCCGTACCCAGCTTTGCAGTCGCCCCTGCTCTAGCCTATGTAGGCCTGTTGATGTTACGCAGTATCAGTCACAGTCCAGTCAATGATCCTATTGAATTTATTCCAGCCATTATCATTGTTATTATGATCCCGTTTACTTTTTCTATAGCGAATGGCTTAGGAATGGGTCTGATCAGTTATGTGTTAATTAAATCCTGCACCGGCAAAATCAAACAGTTAAATCCTATGCTGTGGATTTTGGCCGTTATTTTTGTCATTTATTTTGCTTACACTTAAAAAATTTTATATGGATACCAATCTAGAAAATTTACGCAGACTGATTAGTGAAATCCCCGATTTCCCTAAACCCGGAATTTTATTTCGGGATATCTCGCCGCTGTTCAAATTGAAATTTCGCGAAACCATCGACGCTATAAGCGCATTGTTTTCCAGCTCTGAATGGGACCAGATCGATTTAGTGGCCGGGATTGAATCCCGTGGTTTTTTACTGGCCGCGCCTTTAGCTTATAACCACAATAAAGGCGTGGTTAAAATTCGCAAACCTGGAAAACTACCACAGGTGGCTGGAAAAATAAATTATGGTCTAGAGTATGGCGAAAGTTCATTAGAAATGCAGCAAGGTAACGGCATGCGCTTGTTAATTGTGGATGACCTGTTAGCCACCGGTGGCTCTCTACATGCCGCAGCAGATTTAGCTCAGCGAGTGGGTTATCAAGTAACCGGCTTGGCTACTTTAATTAATTTAGTAGAACTGAATTCGTTTTCCTGGCAAGGAATGGCTTGCCGTTCAGTGCTTCTTTATTAAAATATAAACTGCTCCGGCGCCGCCGTCTTTGGGCTGGGCTGAATGAAACGCCAACACCGCTGGTTGCGCCCGTAGCCAAAGATTGAGGGCATTTTTTAGGATTGGGCGAGCTGATTTTCTGCCCTTGCCATGAATAATCAACACTAAGCGGCGGCCTTGCTGTTGACAACGTTTTAGAAATAAATCGGCTTCCGCTAATGCTGCAGCCGCAGTCAACTGATGCAAGTCTAGTCTCGATTCGACCTGCAATTTGCCTTGCGCCAACTTTTTTAATAAATGATCCTGCAAGCCGGAGCGGTGAAACAAAATCCGATCTTCTACCCCCACCCAATCTTCTGGATCTAAAAAATCAAGATTAATGGGTGAATATGCAGTACTCATTGGTAACTCACCTTGTAAAGCAGAGCTTCGCTTTAAAATGATATTCTTTTTGGATTTAAGATTATTTGTAGGACTAGTTTTTCTAATAGATTGGGAAGGAGGTTTTTCAGCGGCTCCCGCTGAAGAATCAGCGGGAACTGCTGGAGATTTCCCTAAGCGCTTAACGTTTTTTACTGCTTCCGCGAACAAAGCCCGCTCTTCAGCAGTAAGATTTTTTTTCTTATCCATAGAATTTAGGTTTAAGTAGAGTCAGCTAAGTCTTGCAGCATTTTAATGCGCTTTTCAGTCAACCAAGCTTTCCAACTATCCTCAGATACCTGTGGAAATTTCATTTTTCCAAACTCAATCCAAGCGTCTCTATATTTGAGCCATTCTAGTTGAGTTTTTTTAACACTGAGACGATCGACTGTCCCTACCGAAAAATCCTTATTTTCTTCAATTTGCTGGTACATTTTATTTAAAGCCTGATCAAAATTCACTGCTTGATCAGGAGAATAGTTTGGAATATTGCCTTTGACCAAATCTTTTAAAGAGGACAGGAATTCGTCCTGTAGTGATCCTTCTTCTTCGATTTCTGCTGCGACTCTGTCGGAGCCGCTGAGATCCACCTCATTAGCTCCGTGGGTTGTGAAAAAATCATTCGCGGTTTGTAATAGTTGCATTAGCGCTTTTTTATCCGCTTCATTCCAACCGGCGGTTAATTCGGCAATTTGCTGTTGCCGGTGAATGTTTGCCAGTTTTTCTTGTTGAGAAGCACAGACTCCCATCATGTAACCGCTGGTGACGTCAGTACAGATATCAAAATCATTACCTTGCCAATTTTTATCGCGCAACTGTACCAAATGTAGCACGCGACCTTCTATTTCATCTGGAGCAAATCCGGCTTTACAGGCAAAGTGAATAGCTAAATCCCAGTTTCTTTGCGCCCCTTTGCCATTGGCATAAATCATCGTCAAGACCGGGAAATTTTGGGTGGCATAAGCACATTGACGCGCTTTAACCGCATCAGCCGGCGGGTTAAATCCATAGTAAAAACTAGCGGCATCACAATTTTTAAGGGTTTTAGCTAAATCTTGATTAGGTTGATCACCGGCAGGGACAACTGCATTGGCCACTTGCTGGCAAATCTTCTTAACTGGCGCAGAAACCAGGGCAAAATTAGGATCGACTTCTTCGGCAATACCAGCGCCTGTATAAGCCAAACAGCCGATACTGAAAAAAAGCACTTTATTCAAAATAGAATCAGTCACCGCCACGATCTCTCTGAACAATTTTAAGTCAGCTTAAGAGTCTACCTCATAACGATTTTCTTGACAACTAGCAACTAATTACTAAGCGTTCAACTTATGAACAAAATATGGACAATTCAAAAATTTTAAGGTATGATTACCCATCGTAAATTTAGATTAGATAGTTAGAGGTCACTAGATGAGAACAGCTAAAAGTCCCCAAGAAACCATCGCTTTAGAAATATATGATCAATATAAAGATTACTTAGTTATTTTTCATGATTATTTATGCCTATTATACCATGGGAAGCCCTCACAATATCAAACTCTTCCTTTAATCCCAAATTTATTGGCGTCACTACTATCTATTTCTAAGGGTTTTCCTGTGTTTAAACCTATAGACGAAAGAAATAACATTAGGTACGACGGACTTATGCCCGTTGCTAAGATGATAGAGCATATTATCAAATCCAAAGAAACGCACATAGAATATATAAAAATATTAGCAAACCTTAAACCAACATTTACCCCTTATCTAAGTGAAGTTATAAGTTCTTTTGATGCAATATGCGAGCATAAAGAATTATTAATGGCAGAATTTAAATCAAAATTGAACTTTAATTCTCAAACTGGTTACCCTGGTCTAATTCGCGCAGAAGATATACCTTGTTTCCAAAAATTTCTACATTTTTATGATCAAAAGCGTGGATGGGGAATTTTCACGTCTTCGGAAGGTATGATTCTATTGATTAAAAGCGGGAAAATATTTACTCTGAACGAGGTAATTATCTATGCGAAAAGTAATCCAAAATCGCGCAGCCACGATATTTTAGAAAATGATCTCAATATCAATGTTAAGGAAGCATCAGTTGTCCTAGATAAATCCGAAGTTACAAAGGAATTAGATAAATTAAAGTTATTAGTGCCCGACTTAAATAAAATAGTTGTTAGCTATCTTAGGTAACCCGGAGGTATTTTACCGTTCACAAGGCTAGATGGGAACGGTTAACTTACCAGGAAGCAGTTCTCGCTTCAGCGAGAATTGCTGAACAAGGGGTAAAGGGAAGCGACTAGCAATATTGCCATAGTGATATTGAAAGTGCGTAGATAATTAGGGCGGTGTAAAAAATTCTGAATCCAGTTACCGCACAAAGCCCAAGCGCCGCCGCTACAAAATACAAAAATAATGAACCATCCTATCAAGATCATCACATTCAGATAGAAATGTTCTGCAGGCACGTAAGTAGTGACTCCCACCACCGCCATAACCCAAGCTTTGGGATTGATCCATTGAAACATCAAGGCCTGGAAGAAAGAAATCGGTTTTTTGGTTTGATCATCGACGCGAACCTGACTAGAATGCAGAATTTGCCAGGCCAAATAAAGTAAATATACCGCGCAACCATAACGCAACACGGTATCTAAAATCGGCCATTTGGTAAAAATTTCGCCTAAACCCAACCCTGAAACCAGCACTAAAATGGAAAAACCGAAAGTCACGCCCAATAAATGCGGGATAGTGCGGCGCACTCCGAAATTGACCCCGGATATCAACAGCATCGTATTATTAGGCCCTGGAGTAATACTACTGACCAAGGCAAAGGTTAGAAAAGCAAACAGAAGGTTAGATGATCCGAACATGATTTTATTATATCTAAAATTCACTAAATAGGACAGCGCTGCCATTAGGAGTATCTGCCGCAAATTCCTTATTGGGGATAATTTGACATCGCTTTGAAATCCATGTAAATCCGAAGTCAGACTTCGGATTTGTAAATAAGAAATTTATTACTTTAAAATGAGGGACTTAGTTTATGTTCAATATAGTAACATAACTGCTATTTTTTCTTTAATGCTGAACTGAGCTTCTCACCTAATCCTGAAGTAATCTTTTCGATTTTTTTGGGCGGTGGTGAATACGCGGGTTTGGCTGCAAGAGCTTTAGCAGCTTCCCCGGCTAACTTCATCGTTAAATTAATGCGTTTTCTAGGCAGATCCACTTCGACTACTTTTACCGTCACAATGTCACCTACTTTCACCACCTTATGAATATCGGTAACATAATAATTCGCAACCTGGGAAATATGCACTAAGCCGTCCTGATGCACACCGATATCGACGAAAGCGCCAAAATTAGCTACGTTGGTGATGACACCTTCCAAAATCATACCCGGCGTCAGTTGATTGATAGTGTGAATTCCTTCCTTAAAAGTCGCCGTTTTGAATTCAGGGCGCGGATCACGGCCAGGCTTTTTTAATTCCAGTAAAATATCTTTAACCGTAGGCAATCCAAAATTACCGGTCACAAACTGTTGCGGAGTGAGCGAATCGAGCAATTCATGGTTACCCATAATAAATTGCACCGGCTGTTTAACCATTTTTATAATTTGATCTACAACCGGATAACTTTCAGGATGTACGGCAGAAGCGTCCAAAGGATCGTCGCCACCGATAATTCGTAAAAAACCAATCGCCTGTTGGTAAGTTTTCTCACCCAGACGAGGCACTTTTTTAATTTCACTGCGCTGCTTAAATGGGCCATGAGCCTCGCGGTAACCGACTATCTGTTTAGCGATATTTTCATTTAACCCTGAAATACTCGTTAATAATGGCGCCGAAGCGGTATTAACATTAGCGCCCACTGCGTTCACGCAATCTTCTAAGACTGCCGATAAGCTTTTACCGAGTTTGACTTGATTGACATCATGTTGATATTGCCCCACCCCTATCGATTTGGGATCAATTTTCACTAACTCGGCCAAAGGATCTTGCAGACGACGGGCAATCGAGACCGCCCCACGATAAGTGACATCTAAATCTGGAAATTCTAAAGCCGCCAGCTCTGACGCGGAATAAACCGAGGCGCCCGCCTCAGACACGACGA
Organism: uncultured Pseudomonadota bacterium; assembly: GCA_963697455.1. Lineage (GTDB taxonomy): Bacteria > Pseudomonadota > Gammaproteobacteria > Coxiellales > Coxiellaceae > JAFEDN01. Next base: position 6,146 of record CAVOOI010000036.1, read on the forward strand.
TCTTTTGTAAATTTAATTCTGGATGGCTCTTCATTAATTCCATCACCAGCTGCTCAGTTTCCCGCGAAGCCGTGCCATTACCAATACTGATCAATTCTACACGGCAGGTTTCACATAGCTTGGCTAAAATTCGCAGTGATTCATCCCATTGGTTACGTGGCGGATGAGGAAAAACCGTGGTATAGGTTAACAACTTGCCGGTATCGCTGACGATCACGGCTTTAACCCCAGTTCTAATGCCTGGATCTAAACCCATAGTCACCCGCTGGCCAGCCGGAGCGGCCATTAACACTTGTTTGAGATTATCTTTAAATACCTGAATGGCTTCTTCTTCAGCTTGTAATCGCAGCTGGGTCAGCAACTCCAGCTCTAATTTCGTTTGAATTTTAACTTTCCACGACCATTCCACTACCTGCCAAAGCCATTCGTCTGCAGGACGGCGTTGGCGGGCAATATTAAAATTATCGGCAATTAACTGCTGACAATGTTCGTCATGTAATGGTTCGGGAAAGGCTAATTTTAAGCGCAATATTTTTTGATGGCTGCCCCGGAATAGAGCTAAAGCACGATGCGAAGGAATTTTTTGAATAGGTTGAGCAAATTCAAAGTAATCGGAAAATTTAACGCCTTCCTCTGCTTTATCTTTAATGACATGACTGTTCAAAACCCCATGCCGCCAAAAATATTGGCGCAATTCTCCGAGTAATTCAGCACTTTCAGAAAATTTCTCCATTAGGATTTCACGTGCGCCTGCTAATGCGGCAGTTTCATCGGTTATTTCTTGCTCCGGGTTGATATAAGATTTAGCCGCTAGTTCCGGATTAAGTTGCGGATTCTGCAAGAGTTCCAATGCTAACGGCTCTAATCCAGCTTCACGAGCGATTTGAGCTTTAGTGCGACGTTTAGGTTTATAGGGTAAATATAAATCTTCTAACGTGGTTTTATCTTGCGCCGCTAATATTTGACTTTGTAACTCTTTAGTTAGTTTGCCCTGTTCTTGAATACTGTTGATGATCACCGCGCGGCGGTCTTCAAGCTCACGTAAATATTGTAAGCGCTCGACTAAATGCCGCAATTGGGTGTCATCTACTCCACCCGTCGCTTCTTTACGGTAACGAGCGATAAAAGGAACAGTGTCGCCTGCGTCAAGCAGGTCAACGATTGCGGAAATTTGAGTTTCTCTTAAACTTAATTCCTCCGCTAAAATTTGTTGAATAGTTTTTATAATGGTTAACTCCTAAAATATTCGCGGGCAGGTTCGCGCATATTATAATAAGAACTCATGGCCCGGCCATACGCTCCTGTATTCGCAATTAAAAACACATCCCCTTCGCGGGTTTCAGGTAAAGTGCGCGAGTACCCTAATATATCTCCGGATTCACAAATAGGCCCGGTGACATGCGCGGTGATTGCAGAATGTTCATGCAGCCGCGTCAGGTTAACAATTTGATGATAAGAGCCATACAGCGCTGGACGAATCAGTGAATTCATGCCGGTTTCAATGCCGATAAAAATAACCCCATTTTTATTTTTTACTTGCGTTACCCGTGCTAGTAAAATTCCCGCTTCGGCTACTAAGAATCTTCCTGGCTCCAACCATATTTTTAAGTGTGGGAAAGCGGATTTTGCTGGCAATAAAGAGGCATTTACGGCCTCAATATCTAAAGAATGTTGGCTGGGGTTTTCAGCTACGCCTAAGCCTCCGCCTATATTAATGATCTGCACGTCTGGGAAATGCGGTAATAATTTGGTGAGAGTTGAATAGTTTTCCTTCCAGGTTTCTTCACGCAAAATCCCGCTGCCGACATGCGCGTGCAATCCGACGACGGTTATCTGGCGCCACTGGATTAATTCTAATAATTGTGCCAACTCACTGAGGGCAATGCCAAATTTGGAATCGCTGCCGCCAGTACAGACATAATGATGATGGCCATAACCTTCACCCGGATCAAAGCGCAATAAAATTTTCTGGCCGGTAAAAGTTTCCGGCCAATGTTGCAAAGGATATAAACTGTCTACGGTAACCCAGATTTTTTCTTGTAGCGCCTGCTCATATTCTTCACGCAATGCGAAATTGGGAGTAAACAAAATACGTGAACGGTTGATCTCGGGAAATAACTCTAAAACAAAAAATACTTCATTTATAGACACGCACTCAAAATTAATCCCTAAATGATAGAATTGCCGTAAAATATCGGCATTACCATTAGCTTTCAGCGCATAGAAAATTGCGTCAATGGCGTTGCACCCCATTAACTGCTGCACTCGTTCTTGCAAACATGCGGCATCATAGACATATAAGGGCTGCTGATATTGCTGCATTAAAGTCAATAATTGTTCGCGCTGTTTTTCCCACCAAGGAGCAGATGCCGGTGAAACCATTGATGATATTTGTTCATTTTCATGATGTGCGGGTTCAATTAGTAAGGCGTGGATTTTCTGCGCCAATCGCTCAGCTTGATCTTCGTCCACCACAAACGTTAGATTTAAATCGTTAGCGGCTTGCGATAACATATAAATTTGTTGTTGTTCAAACAGTTGAAAAACCTCACCCAGTTTAGGCAAGCTGGCGCGTATGTAATGACCAATTAAACTCACCGTGGCGCACGGGCCCATGAGTTGGGCCTTACCAAAGACTGATAAATCTTGCAATAATAAATGGATTAATGACAGATCACCGGCAGTGCTGTGATTATCCAGCGAAACGGTTATGTTAGATTCAGAAGTGGAAATTAAATCAATAGATAAACCGCGCTGTTTAAAACAATTAAAAATATTGGCCAAAAATCCCACTTGATGCAGCATGCGGACGGTTTCAATCGTAATCAGCGAAATGCCATGTTTGCAAATCACCGATTTAATTTGCACTGAAGTTTTTTGATCTGTCAAAGAAATTTTCGTGCCTTCATGATCAGGTAAAAATGTGCACTTTACATATAACGGAATTTGTTGTTGTTTCACCGGTGGGATACAGTTGGGATGGAGAACTTTTCCACCCATCGAGGCAATTTCTTGCGCTTCATCATAATCTAATTGTTTAAGCAAACGGGCTTGCGGGATTTGTTTAGGATTGGCGGTAAAAATTCCCTCCACATCGGTCCAAATCTCGCAACCTATCGCGTTCATTTTCGCGGCGAAATAAGCTGCGGAAGTATCAGAACCGCCACGGCCTAACAACACGGTTTCTCCCGCGGGATTCTTGGCGATAAAACCTTGAGTTAAAACCACCGCAGATAAGGCGTTTAATTTCTCTAGTAAATTCGCATCCGGCAAAGCATTGCAGTGCGCCATGAGATAGGCAGCGCTGTGGTGGGCTAAAGGATCAGTTTCAGCTATCAATAATTCCCGCGCATCTTGCCAATCTATCTGCAATTGCTGGTCACGTAAGAAAGCCACCCCTAATATGGTAGACATTAATTCCCCATGCGCCATCACTTGGGCGCGGACTCGCGGGGTGATTTCCCCTATCAACGAAACGCCTTCGGCGAGTTGGTATAAACGCTTAAAAAATCCAGAAAGATGGGTATCAAAATCGACGTTTAAGGCTTGGCTTAAATGGCGATGAATTTCTTCCAGTTCCAACAAACACTTTGCCTGCCTGCCCGCTAAAGCGGCCGACAATAACGCATCCAGTTTATTCGATACCTGGGTGATTGCCGAACAGACTACTAATATTCGCCGGGAAGCCGCCAAATGCCGCCGGATAATCGTGGCAATATGACGCCAATTTTCAACGGTAGACACGCTGGTGCCACCAAACTTAATAACAATCCAAGGGTTTTTCATAGGCCACATTTTGCAGTTTCCCGATTAATAAATCAACTGAAGACTAATGAGAACTTTACCCAAACATCGTTAATATTTCCCGCCGCCGCCAAGCCCGTTGCGGATAGACCGCATGTCGGGTCCTGTCGGCTGCGTCCTTTTACATGCTCGCTACGCTGCGCGTGCAAAAGGACTCCGCCGCCACCCGTTAGCTGGCGCGCTTGGCGGCGGCGGGAAATATTAACTTGCAAATTTGCCAAAATTCGAAAGTATGGACTAACCTCTCTAACCGTGCCAGGCTTGTCAAACTGACAAGTTTGCTGGCACAGATAATCCCGAAGATCTATCTAATTGTAGTTTGTGATCAGATGTACTTAACTGATTCCTTATATAATTAACTTCCCCCTGCAGCTGGGTATAATGCCAGAGTAAAGGATAGCCATTTTTAAATTCTTTGTGAGTTATCGGACTTTTTTTCACGGGCTTTCCTTCCAGAAAGGTTTCAATCGCAGTTTTATCATAAGTCACGCCATCTTCTACAATGGTGGCACGTTTAAACATTTCTTGGGTGATTGGACATATTACACGATCCGACTCAGTTTTTAACTCAGCGCTTACAGCCTCAATATCCTCATCATTATCATTGGTGTGAGTTCTAGACAAAAGTATTTTGCTCTCGTACCAATTTTTCAGTTCCGAACGTACATTGGAATCTGCAGCCATTGATAAAAGAACCGACGCAAGTAACAATAAATGTGCGTTTTCCACATACTTTTCGATGAACTCATGGTTTTCGAGAGGAGATCTGGGTTTGGAAAACAAAAAGCAAACCGCAGATAACAAGGTAAATATGTATATTACATCACGATAAATAGTTTTAGCGGTAAATTTAGCTCCAACACATAGCTCTTTAAGTAATCCCTTAAAAAACTGCAGCATCGACTGAACATCATATTTACTTCTAGAAACTGACATTAACTTTGTCGGTAACGGTTGATCCTGAATGTAAGCCAGCATATTACCCATTAAAACCCGATCAATTATCCCAAAAGGTGCTAAGGTCTCACCGCTGAAACGGCTTTTTAGTTTATCTTCTTGAATCCGCTTAAACTCCCAATAGCCTCGCGCATAACCATCGGAAGCAACAATGGGTGGCATAGTCATCAATTCATCAGACTCGGGCTCGCATAAAAAGCGAGGATGTTTCTTTCCCGAATTTAAAGTTTTTGTAAAGCTGTCACCATATTTATCTTTAAGTTTTCCCGCTTCTTCTGCAAGTTCATCTAAATTGGATGTCATTGCAGTTTTTCGCTGTAACTCGACTATCCGCCGGCGCTCTTGATGCCTATTTCTTACTCGGTATGCGCCGGTAAAAGAGCCTATTAAAACTCCTAACAATTGAATACTTAACACTAAATTTTCTAGAGTATATGAACCAGAAAGAGATAATCCCTTTGCATCTTCACTAGAAGATTGAGGACTGAATTTATCTTTCGATACGAATTTATTAAGTATTGAGGCCACGTTGAAATAAAAAGTTAGGCATAGACTGCCCATTGCACCGAACGTAACGCTCTCACCAAAAGTCCAAAAATCTCCTAAATCGTATTCATCAAAGTAGCTTTTAAAATCATTTAACACCTTTTTCACAACCTTCCCCAGAAGCTATTTTTAGATAGGCCCAAGCTATCACTAAGCTTAAGGAGGAGTCAAGTGATGCATAAAGCAGGTTGTCTCCACCGATGAAAGCTGTTTAGACTTTAGCGGCGATTACTTCGTGGATTGCTTCTATAATGGAATTGAGTTGTGGGACGCTGGCCATTTCTAAGCTGTGCGCCAAACCGATGCCGGGAATAAATGCTCCCGCAAGTAAGCGCGGTGGAGCAACCAAATTGTAGAAGTGTTCTTCAACTGTTCGGCGAATTAAGTGTTCCCCAAAATTAGTTATTTCAGTATCTTCATTGACGTACAACACACACTGGGTTTTTAAAATTGACCGCGAAATCAGCTCCCAATCGTACGGCCATAGCGAACGCATATCGATCACTTCAGCCTCAATGCCTTCCTCTAATAATTGATCGGCAGCTTTTGCGCAGAGCGGTAGAGTACGCCCGTAACTCACCACCGTAATGCTGCTTCCCTGTCTGACTATTTTGCCTTTGCCAATCGGCACGGCATAATCCGTTAATTCGGCGGGCCATTGTGCCTGCCATTTCTCAGCTTCGGCTTTATTGACCGGCTTATCGATTAAGGCTTTTAGTCCTGAGGAAGGTTCACCGGGAATGAGTTCTTCGCCCCCCTGATACATCAGAGCTTTTGGAGCTAAATACATCGTGGGATTGGGATCTTGTAGACAAGAAATCATTAACCCATATCCGTCTTTTGGGTTGGAAGGGATTACAATCTTCCAGCCTGGAATGTGCGTCATTATGGTTTCAAAAGAATGAGAATGATAAATCGAGCCGCGAATTCCGCTGCCGACGGGAGTCATCACTGTCATCGGCAAATTCCAATCGCCATTGCTGAACCAGCTCATTTTGCCCGCAAGCATCACTAAATCGGTAGCGTTAAAAATGTAATCGCAAAATTGAATTTCGGCAACGCAGCGCTGTCCGGCCAAGGCCAATCCTATCGCGGCGCCCATAATCCCGCGTTCATCCAAAGGAGTGTTCCAAGCGGTTTTCAAACCTTGAGTGGCCGTAAATACTCCGCCTAAGGGAGGGCCGACATCTTGCCCAAACACATTAGTCAATTTTAAATTTTCTTCACCGTAGTGTAACGCCATGCGAATAGCTTGAGCCAATGTCGCCATAATCTGTCTACCAATATTTTCCGCGTTGTTGCCAATAAGTAAAATCGTAAATTGAAGCCGGGTCCGGTTGGGGTTCTTCTTTAACTTTATCCGCTGCTTTCCGGAATTCATCTTCATAACGCAAGCGAGTCGCTTGAGCTTGTTCTTTGGATAGTTGTCCGCTAGCGATTAATTTATTCTCGAAAATAGCGAGCGGATCTTCTTCGTGAGCTTGCAGCATCGCCCCGCTCGCAGAACTATGACCATATAGCCGCGACACTCTAGCCTCTAATAATAAAGGTTTACGCTGTTGACGGACATATTGGATTGCGTCTTGAATAGCGGCATATGCGGTTTCTACATCATTGCCGTCAATCACCATGGTTTTAATGCCAAAGGCTTTACCGCGATCGGCAATGTGTTTTTCACCATGCTGGGTTGAAGCGTGAGTAGAGATTCCCCATTGATTATTAGCCACAATCATCAGCATGGGTAGTTCATTACCGGGGCGAGAAGACCAAATTAAGCTGGAAGCAAAATCACCCTCAGCCGTACCTGCATCGCCACCGGTAACGATGGTGATGCTGTCACCGCCATGATCTTTTTGGGCAAGCGCTGTGCCGATGGCAATCAAGTACTGGACTTCAATCGGTGAAGTGATCGGAGTCACATTCCATTTGCGGATTGAATAATGACTGGAAAAGTTTCTACCGCCGGAATGGGGATCTGAGGCGGTATTTTTCATTTGGCGAATGGCATCAATAGGATCCATACCCATCGCTATCAAAGTAGCGCTCGAGCGGTAATGAAAATGTAGATAATCATAATCCAAGCCACAACCTTTTTTGATTTGCAGGCCAAGCGCCACATTAAACGCTTCTTCACCGGGGCCGCCAATCCAAAAAAAACCATGATTTTGCTTGAACATGGTGATAAGCCGCTCTTCTAACATCCGGCTTTTTACCATAAGATCATAAATATCTAACTGAGTTTTCCCATCCATTTAGTTATCCCGTGCAATTTTCCGCAGCTTAACTGAAAAAAACCGGGATGTCAAATCCCTTAAGATTGAAAAAAATATATTATTTCAAATACTTAACTGAAATCTCGATACCTGGTCGCTGAGAAACCTTATGCCGACCATTCTACAAAAAAGCTTTTCTTCTCAAAAAAAAGTTCTACTTTTTCACCTTGATTAATCGATTTGCAACCAGCCGGAGTGCCGGTAAAAATAATATCGCCTTGGCGTAACGGAAAAAACTGACTGATAAAATGAATTAAAAAGAATGGACTTCTGATCATGTCATTCGCTGTCGCTTGTTGCAAAGCCACATTTGCAGCGCGCATCCCAAAAGCAATTGATTGCCAGGACGGAATAGTTTCCACATTTATCCAAGGCCCGAGTAAAGCAGCATCGGCAAAAACTTTAGCGGTGGTCCAAGGATGACCTCGCCGTTTCAGTTCGCGTTGTCTTGCTCTTAGCGTCACATCTAAGCCAACACTAACATTGCGCACAAAGCTCGGCGCTATGTCTTCAGTAATATGTTCTCCATCTTTGGCAATTTCGATTACTAATTCACACTCAGGAACCACTTCCAAATCTTCAGGGAAGCGCGCAATCAGTGTCGAATCCCATCGAGATGTTTGTTGTAAAACACTGGGCGGTTTTAAGAATAACACCGGAAGCTCAGGCTGTTGCTCGTTAAGTTCTTTAGCATGTTCTACGTAGTTTTTACCTACACAAATAATCTTATCCATTGTTTCGCTATTTTTTCCAAAGGGTGCGGTCGCCCCAAAGTTGCAAACGCCAGGCGTTAAATTCGACGATGTTTTTAGCGTTCATCATTAGATTAACTTGTGGGCTGACTTCTTTTAAATACCATTTAAAAGTTTGACGGGCCTCGGCGTCTTCGGGCGAAATTTCAAACATCAATTTTTCGCAGCCAAATTTTTCAATCAAAGCAAAAATAACATCTTTCCGCCAATTATTTGGGTCGGCAATTCCTTCAGTAATCCCTTCTGACTCGATCATTAACATAGTCGCGCCCGCATCAAAAAAACGGCTGCCCTCTTCCAAAAGCCGCTCGGTGGATTTGACCGCTTGCACGTTTTGTTGATAATTTAACTCTTGAACGCCGCCGCCAACGCCACTCATAATCGTAATTTCAGGCTTGGCTTTCAGACCCAATTTTTCAAGCCGGCGCACGATTTCGATTTGAGCTTCGAGGGGAAAATCATCGGGATGCTCAAACATGCCGCTAGAAACCTCCACAATATCAAAGCCTAATGCTTTAGTTTCATGTAAATAGCGATCAACGTGCTGCGGATTTTGAATCATAATTCTTTCAATAAACCCGCCCGTATTAACATAAACTTGGTATTGATGGGCTAAATCAGTAAAGGCTTTAACCGTTTTAGGTTCCAGCAAGGCTTGAGTACCGCCGGCAAATTTAAAACCGTCAATATAATAACCCCAAGTGCTTAATAAATCTTTGAGCTGTTGCAAGGTAAAGGCCTCATAATAAGGCCCTCTAATTTCAATCAACCCTACTTGCCGCGGTTTAGGCGGCAATTCCACTAAATTTAGAAATTCAAAACTATGATGTCTCATACTAGTAAGTATATTATAAATATTCAGGAAAAGTAACTACTCGCTCCAGTCATTGCGAGCGCTAGCGAAGCAATCTAGTTCGATGTTTTTTGTTGGCACTGAACTGGATTACTTCGCTAGCGCTCGCAATGACTGGAGCGAGTAGTTACCAGGAAAACAAATTCCCCCACAGTTTAATTTGTATGAGCAGACCCATAATAAGTTCGCACTTTAGCTGATTCTTCTTGCTCAGAATCCACTTTTATAGACGCTGGTTTAGATCCACCATAAATTGAAAGATTCACATTCTTTGCGAGAAAATAAGTTGGTCGATTATCTTTAGAAGTAGATATAGGGAAAGAGGTAGGAACGTAACCATGTCCATCCTCTACAAAGAAATTTGTAGAAGACGATTCTTTGATCGCATTATTTTTATCAGGTTGCGCAACGGGATTCAATTGGCCAGTTATTTTGTTCACTCGTTTCATAAGATCCTCTTATTATTTTGAATCTAATGGAATACCCTTATCCCATTTCTTACTCGATCATAACAAAATTTTGAACAATTGCAATCGTATTGAATACCCTACCTCAAAAGAGATACACTCATAAAAATTTTTTTAGTAAGGATCTTATGAAAAACCTCATTAGCTTGTCAGATGATTTCGAACTCATCAGCCAAATTTTATCCCATGTGCCCGGATATATTGTTTTTCAAGACTCTGCAGGAAAATTTTTGTGTGCCAATGATCTTGCAATAACCGACTTAGGTTTTGATAACCTGGAGCAAATGACAGGTCTTTATCCCTACGAAATTCGATGCCCAGCCGCACAAATACATGATGAAGTTATGGCTAGCATACAATACGTCATCGAGCAGGGTTGTCCCGTCACCACTTTATTTTCTGTTTATCTCGCCAACCATCAATGGGGATTGTATCTTGGACAGCAACAACCCTTGCGCAATCACATCGGATCGATTATAGGAGTAGCCACTCATACTCTAGCAGTGACCTCTACTCCCTTGACTCAGCATTTATCGTATCTGTTTACTGAAGTAAAGCCAAAAGGTCAAATCAAACTGCGCCAAGGCATTCATAAATATTTAGACTCCGCCAAAGAATGGAATTTATCTATCCGCCAAGGCGAATGTCTGTTTTGGATATTACAAAGAAAATCCGCTAAGGAAATTGGACTAATATTAGGACTCTCGAAGCGCACGGTAGAACATTATATTAATTTAATTAAAGCAAAATTTAACGTGAACACTCTCAATGAATTGGTGGAATTAGCGCGCGAAAGAAATTTACTGAATTATATCCCCCAACACTGGTGTCATTTTAAATAATTGCATTCTTGGCTCACTACCGTATACAATACGGTATCGCGTTCTTGAACCGTTTAAAAAGGAGTTTATAACCATGAGCCAAGCCATCCTGACAACCGATAAGCTATTAAATGAGCCTGAGGTACTCCCTTCCCGCATAGCGACCACGCGCTTGCGCGACACCGTCACCGAATCCGTACGTCACTATCTTATACAGTTTGAACAGCCGCCTCTCACTAATCTTTATGAATTAGTTTTAGCCGAAGTAGAAACCCCTATGCTAGAAATAGTGTTGCAATATGTTAATCATAATCAAAGCCGCACCGCGCGGTTATTGAAAATGAGCCGCGGAACGCTACGAAAAAAAATGCAACAATACGGGCTTTTAACTCAATCAAACAAGAGGAAGGCTAAACGACTGTAAAATACCCCGGGCTGACGCCCCAATGCCATTAAATTAAGAACTCCAGTAGTACTATTCCCTCCCCTTTCCAAGGGGAGGGTTAGGGTGGGGATGGTTAAAATAATAAAAATCCCGGAGAAAACATGTTGTTAATCACCCCCATCCTAACCTTCCCCCTTGAAGGGGCGTTGTTGAATAAATCGCTCCAAGGGGTGTGAAGTGGTGTTACGAACACAAAACGGGATAAACTCTAATTTTCCGACAAAAGAAAAGGAGTTTTCGCCATGCTTAAAAAAGCGTATCGTGTTCGTAACTGGAGAGAGTATAACCAAGCTTTAGTAAAGAGGGGAAGTATTACTTTGTGGTTTGACGAGGAAGCGATCAAGACCTGGTGCTCCGATGAAAAGACAGGCCAGCGGGGACGCCCCCGATTGTATAGCGATATGGCCATAAAGTGTGGGTTAACGCTGAAGGCATTATTCCATTTGCCGTTTCGTGGGACGCAAGGCTTGATAGAAAGTCTGGTGAAGATGTTGCATTTAAACGTCCCGATTCCCGACTATACACTGCTGTGTAAGCGTCAAGGCCAGTTAGTGGTAAACGTATCCCCACAGACAGCGAATGGGACTGAAGAACTTCATCTACTGATAGATAGCACGGGACTAACCGTGTTTGGAGAAGGAGAATGGAAGGTCAGGCAACATGGTTGGTGTAAGCATCGGCTGTGGAGGAAATTACATGTGGCCTTTAATGGTAAAACACAGCAGATAGAGAATGTAGTGCTGACTGATTTAGGGATTCAAGATTGTGAAGGGGTCCCGATGCTTTTGGACGGGGTAAAATCGTCGATTGAATCGATCATTGGCGATGGAGCTTATGATCGATTTTCTTGCTATGAAGAGGGAGAACGGCGTCATTTTCGGCTGATCACACCGCCGCAAAAGAATTCAAGAACTTCGAGGGAACGAAGGGTGAATAAAAAGAAAGCCAGCCCCGAAGCGGTAGAGAAACGAGATGCTGTTATCCAACGGTCACGTGAATTAGGACGAGCCGCTTGGAAAGTAGAAACAGGCTACCATCGTCGTAGCTTAGCGGAAACGGGGATGTTCCGTATTAAACGCTTATTAGGCAATCGTTTGACGGCGAAGACATTTGAACATCAAAAAGTCGAGGTGGCTATTTGGTGCCAAATTATTAATAAAATGACAGAGCTAGGCATGCCTGTCTCTGTCGCGATTAATTAAAAAGGTCAGACCCTTCAGAGGTGTGTTGTGCTGTAAAAATGAATTATTCAACAACGCCCCTTGAAGGGGGAAGGAATAATAGGTTCAGTTTCTTAACTTAATGGCATGGGGCTGACGCCTGCGGCTTGCCGGAAGTAAAACTAACCTATTACTCCTATAATTACTAAGATCAAAATAGGAGATATAATATGCATGTTTTATGGAATGGCTCGATTAATTTTGGATTAGTTAATATTCCCATTAAACTTTACAATGCCTGTCATAGCCCCGGCCTTAACCTCACCATGCTCCATAAGGCGGATAAATCCCCAATCCGGTATGCTAAAATCTGCCGGGCTGAAGATAAGGAAGTGCCTTATTCCGAAGTAGTCAAAGGTTATGAATACGATAAAAATGAATATGTTATTCTAAATGAAAAAGATTTTGAAAAAGCCAGCGTCAGCCCTACGCATTCCATAGACATCATCGAATTTGTCGACCAAAAAGAAATAGATATCCGTTACTACGACAAACCCTATTATCTTGAACCCAATAAAGGGGCGGATAAAGCTTATATTTTACTGCGGGAAGTATTATTCCGTTCAAAAAAAATCGCCGTAGCAACCTTTGTATTACACAACCGGGAACATTTAGGGATCATCAAACCAGTTGGCAATATATTAATTCTGAATAGAATCCGCTATGCACGCGAATTACGCGATACCGATTTTTTAAAAATCCCCGAAAAAATAACCCTCAAACCTCGAGAGATTCAAATGGCGGCAACCTTAGTCAAGCAGCTTACTCGGAAATTCACTCCAAAATCGATGCACGATACTTACGACGAAGAATTGGAAAAAGTTGTCCAAGCTAAGGCTAAAGGCCAACATATCAAGTCTAAAAAATTAGTTTCCAAACGCGTTAAAGCTAAAAATCTCATGGCGGCATTAACCGCAAGTTTAAAAAAATCTCGGACCAAACGGTTACGAGGCAAAAATGCTGCTCAATAATTATAAAAAGAAACGAAATTTTACCCAAACGCCGGAGCCTAAAGGGATAGTCAAAAAAAAATCCTCCCGTTTACGTTTTGTAGTGCAAAAACATCATGCCTCACATTTACATTACGATTTTCGCTTGGAAATGGCAGGCGTATTGAAAAGCTGGGCAATTCCTAAAGGCCCTTCCCTAAATCCTAAAGACAAGCGCCTAGCGATCATGGTTGAAGACCATCCTTTTAAATATAAGGATTTTGAAGGCGTAATCCCTGCCGGCAACTATGGCGCTGGAGGAGTGATCATTTGGGATGAAGGAACTTACGAGATATTAGACTCCTCCAGCTTGGCTAAAGGCCATCTTAATTTTAATTTGGATGGAAAAAAGTTACGCGGTGAATTTACGCTGGTTAAATTTCGCAGCACTGAAAAAAATACCTGGCTATTAATAAAAAGAGCCGATAAATATGCCACTTCTGCCGATATTCTTAAAGCTGACCAATCAGTACGCACTGGCAAAGCTCTGCAACCTAAGAAAGTTGCTGGCGAAAAAAAAAAGCCACCTAAAAAAACTTCAGTAAAAATGCCCTCCGGCATTAAACCCATGTTAGCTTATTTAATTGATAAACCCTTTAATCGTGAGGGCTGGATCTTTGAAATTAAATGGGATGGATATCGAATTATTGCTTATGTCAATAATAAACAAGTGACCCTGTTTACTCGTAATCTGAAAGATTATTCACAAATTTTCTCGCCGGTCACTCATGAATTGTCTCAACACAATATTTCCGCCATTTTAGATGGCGAAATGGTTGTTCTAGACTCATCCGGCTATTCTCACTTTCAATTATTGCAACAATTTCAAAAATCGGGTCAAGGACAACTGGTATATATGGTTTTTGATTTACTCTGGCTTAACGGCGAAGATTTACGCAAATTACCGCTATCTGAACGTAAAAAATTACTATTGGAAAATTTGCCCGCCATGGAACATATTCGCATTAGCGAACACATCGAGACTGTAGGAAAAGATTTTTTTAAAGTGGCGTCTGCTCGTGGTTTGGAAGGTATTATGGGAAAAGATTACCAAAGCCCATATCTTTCAGGGAAACGCAGTAGAAGTTGGCTTAAAATGAAGGCCACCAAAGGCCAGGAAGCAGTGATTGCCGGATATACTGCACCCCGCGGCAGCCGTCCTTATATTGGCGCGCTTATTCTAGGTGTCTATGCAGAGGATCAATTGGTCTATATTGGTCACACCAGCGGAAAATTGAATGAAAAGGCGTTAGGCGCTCTTAAAAAAAAGTTAGATTCCTTAGCTCAACCGGTTTGTCCCTTTTCCAAAAAACCAAAAACTAATTCAGCGGTCACATGGGTGAAACCAGTGTTAGTCTGTGAGGTTACCTTTACTGAGTGGACCGAAGACGGACATTTAAGGCACCCTGTTTTTATAGGATTACGAGAAGATAAACCAGCTAAACTAGTCCATCGAGAACAACCCATGGCAACCACCACCGTCATCGATTCTAAACATGAAAAGAACAGGGTGATGATTAACCATCATCACCTAACGTTAACGAATTTAAACAAAGTTTATTGGCCCGCAGAAAAATATACTAAAGGTCAGCTGATTGCATATTACCAAGCGGTGGCCAAGTTTATTCTTCCGCATTTGCAGGATCGCCCGGAAGTATTGCATCGACATCCTCAAGGCATAGCAGGCGAAAGCTTCTTTCAAAAAAATATTGAAAAAACCCCATCCTGGATAAAAACCAAAGTATTTTATTCTGAACATGCCCAGCGTTCAGTGCGTTATATGATTTGTCAGGATGAAGCGGCGTTAATCTATATGATTAATTTAGGATGTATCGAAACTAATCCTTGGCTAGCCCGAATCCAATCCCCCGAAAATCCTGATTATTGTGTTTTGGATTTAGATCCTGAAAATATTGCGTTTGAAGCGGTAATCCTGACCGCTAACACCATCCACAAAATCTTGGAGCGGGCGGGCGTGACCAATTATTGTAAAACCTCAGGTAAAAGAGGTTTGCATATTTATATCCCTTTAAGCGCAGGTTATAGTTTCGAGCAATCCCGGCAATTTGCGGAAATTATTGCTGACCTTGCTCACCAGCAATTACCAGATATCACTAGTCTGGTTCGTTCTCCGGCGCAAAGGCAGGGCAAAGTTTACATTGATTGTTTACAGAATCGTCCGCATCAAACCCTAGCATCCCCCTATTCAGTCCGCCCGGTTCCCGGGGCCACCGTATCAACCCCTTTGCGCTGGCAAGAGGTGAATAAACGACTAAGTCCAACTCAATTTACAATTAAAAATATACTGGCAAGATTAGAAAAAATAGGTGACCTATGGGCGGAACTAGATAAATCCCCAGTTGATTTAGAAGCCTCCTTGCAAGCAGTAAAAAAACTCAGTAATCATTCCCGCTGAAACGCAAACGTGCTATTATCGGCCACTTGTGACTACATGGATGCAGCTCATGCCTGGGCCTACAGAACCACTAAGACTACCGCCTCCTCTTTCCCATCGATGGAGGCATTTTATGCTATTGCTGTTGATCATCATTCTGATCATCGGCAGCCTGTTTTTCATCCGCTCATGCATCCGCGCCAAACAAGGCGGCAACAAAAGTTCTCCCGTGCCTGTAGTCATTTCCACAGCACGGAGCGCCAATGTCCCAGTTTATCTATCTGCTCTCGGTTCCGTGACCCCGACGGATACTGTCACCATCAGAACTCAAGTTAACGGCGCCTTATTGCGCGTATTATTCAGAGAAGGGCAAATGGTCAAAGCCAATGATCTGCTCGCGGAAATCGATCCTCGCCCATTTGAAGCGCAATTACTCCAGTTTGAAGGGCAATTAGAACGTGACGCCGCCCAGCTCGCTAATGCGCGCGTTGATTTACAACGCTACCAACAGCTTTATCCTCAAGGCGCGGTATCGCAACAAGTTTATGCAACCCAGGGCGCTTTAGTTAAACAATTAGAAGGGACGATTAAATTCGACCAAGGGCAAATCCAACAGGTCCAGGTCAATCTTATTTATACGCGGATTATCTCACCGATCAATGGCCGAGTAGGTTTGCGTTTAGTTGACCCAGGCAATTACGTACAAACCACCAATACCAACGGACTGGTCGTGGTCAATGAAGTTCAACCCATCGCGGTGGTGTTCGCACTGCCTGAAGACGATATCTCTTCAATATTGGCGGCCATGAGGACTGGAAAACCCTTGATCGTCAAAGCTTATGATCGAACTCAGAATGCATTATTGGATACGGGCACATTGCTCACCATTGATAACCAAATTAATTCCACTACCGGTACTGTTAATCTTAAAGCGGATTTCGCTAATAAAAATTTACGATTATTTCCCAATCAATTCGTCAATATTGACTTACTGGTCAACACGCTCCAGCAAGCCACCGTGGCGCCAACTGCCGCAATTCAACACGGCCCTCAGGGCGCTTTTGTGTTTTTACTTAACCCAAGCCCTAATCCAAGTGTGAGCGCTAAACGAGTCACTACCGGCATCACTGCCGGGGACGATACCGTCATCACTGCAGGCATTAATCCCGGGCAACAAGTGGTGGTGGAAGGAGCTGATCAACTCAATGATGGATCAGCAGTTAAGATCGCCAATGCCGCCAGCCAATCTCAATGAGTTTGTCCAGCCCATTTATCGCCCGGCCCATTGCGACTTCATTAATTATGATCGCGCTCCTGCTGGCCGGTATCGTCGCTTACAAACTGCTGCCGGTTTCAGCCTTGCCACAAGTGGATTACCCGACTATCCAAGTGGTGACGACTTTCCCCGGCGCCAGTCCAGAGGTAATGGCTTCTTCCGTGACCGCTCCGCTTGAACGACAGCTTGGGCAAATGGCAGGACTAACCCAAATGACGTCCACCAGTTCTGCCGGAGCGATGAATGCAACCATGCAATTTAGTTTAGCGACCGGCCTGGATGTGGCGGAACAGGAAGTTCAGGCTAGTATTAATGCGGCAACCACTTATTTACCCAAGGATTTGCCGAACCAACCCATTTATAACAAAGTGAACCCAGCCGACGCGCCTATTCTCACTCTAGCGTTGACCTCAGACACCACACCATTAACCCAGGTGGAAGACATCGCCGACACCCGCCTTGCGCAAAAAATTTCGCAATTGCCAGGGGTAGGATTAGTGACCATTAGCGGCGGTCAGCGCCCAGCAGTGCGCATCCAAGCCAATCCCACTGCATTGAGCGCTTATGGATTGACTCTTGAAGATCTGCGCGCCGCTTTGAGTAACGCCAATGTGAACGGCCCGAAAGGTAGTTTTGATGGGCCGCGCCAATCTTACACTATCAATGCTAACGATCAATTACTTTCCAGCGCTGCTTATCGGCCGTTGATTATTGCTTTTAATCATGGCGCGCCAGTTCGGGTTGCCGATGTCGCAATCGCAATTGACGCGGCTGAAAATGTCCAAGAAGCGGCGTGGATGAATAAAACCCCAGCGATCATTTTGAATATTCAACGCCAGCCGGGCGCTAACGTGATCGCCGTGGTCGATCGCATTAAACAACTACTCCCTAAAATTCAAGCGGCGCTGCCTAATGCTATCAAAATCTCGCTGATGACAGATCGTACGCTCACGATTCGCGCTTCCGTGCATGAGGCCCAATTTGAACTTATTCTATCGATTGTGTTAGTGGTGTTAGTCATTTTTGCATTTTTACGCAATTTTTCCGCAACGATTATTCCGAGTTTCTCGGTACCGTTGTCTTTGATCGGCGCATTCGGGGTGATGTATTTGCTGGGATTTAGCCTGAATAATTTAACCTTGATGGCGTTGATTATCGCCACTGGTTTCGTAGTCGACGATGCCATTGTCATGGTTGAAAATATTTCGCGATTTATGGAACAAGGCGAATCTCCGCTACAAGCCGCGTTAAAAGGCTCCGGACAAATTGGATTTACTATTCTTTCCCTGACTATTTCAATCATCGCGGTGTTAATTCCATTGTTGTTTATGCAAGACGTCATCGGCCGTTTGTTCCGTGAATTTGCAGTGACTTTAGCAGTCGCCGTGTTATTATCAGGTTTTATTTCTCTGACGCTCACGCCTATGCTTTGCTCACGCATTATCCGTTCACAACAATCGTTTCGAGGCGGCGCTTTTCAAAACCGGGTTATTGATCAATATAGCAAAGGGCTGCGCTGGGTGATTGGTCATCGCACCTTCACGTTAATTTGTGCAGTGATCATCTTAATGATTACCGGCATATTGCTGTATTTTATTCCCAAAGGTTTTTTCCCCGCTGAAGATACCGGGGTAATACAAGGCATTTCTGAAGCGCCGCAAACTATTTCATTTCCGGCGATGGCGGATCGCCAACAAGCACTTGCGAATGTCATCCTGCAAGATCCAGCCGTAGAGAATGTCACTTCGTTTATCGGGATTGACGGCATCAATACCACGCTTAACAGTGGCCGCATTCTAATTACCTTAAAACCTCTTGGCGATCGTGGAGTCAGGGCCGCTGCCATCATTCGACGCCTGCAAACTAAATTGACGCGAGAAGTGTCGGGAATTACCCTATTTTTGCAGCCTACTCAAGACTTGACATTAGATGATCGAGTGACACGCGCCCAATTTCAATATAGCCTGGGCTCACCGAATTCCGACGACGTGGAAAAATGGTCGACAGCCATGGTGCAAAATTTGCAAAAAAATCCTTTGCTGCTGGATGTCGCCAGCGACCAACAAAATTTAGGCTTGCAAACTTACCTCAACATCGACCGGGACACCGCCTCCCGGCTCGGCTTAACTGCGCAAATGATCGACGATACTTTATACGACGCATTTGGCCAGCGCCAAGTCTCGATTATGTTCACGCAAGTGAATCAGTATCACGTGGTGCTGGAAGCTTTGCCTACGTTTCAGCTAAATCCCAATGCACTCAGCAATATTTACATCAATACCACTCTGCAAAATACTCTCACCACCAATAATCTTGCCGCACAAAATAATTTTGCAAGCACTTTTATGAGCAATATTGCCAGTACCAATAACGCTAGCAACAACAGTACGCAGAATAGTATTAATAATAATCCGTTGAGCAATTCCAACGGGGGCGCAGTGCCATTAAGCGCATTCACCACGCTCTTCACCAAGACGGCGCCTTTATTAATCACGCGCCAAGGTCAATTCCCCGTTTCTACCATTTCATTTAATTTGGCGCCAGGGGCCACTTTAGGCCAAGCTGTCCACGCAATTGAAAAAACCAAAGCAAAATTAGGCATTCCTCCCAGCCTGCAAGCCAATTTTGAAGGCGCTACCCGAGCTTTCCAGAGCGCTCTGGCAAACGAAGGCTGGTTGATACTGGCGGCCATTATTATCGTCTATATTCTGTTGGGAATTTTGTATGAGAGCTATATTCATCCCATCACCATATTATCCACCCTACCCTCCGCGTGCATGGGCGCTTTGCTGGCATTGTGGTTGACTGGTAATGCATTAACCGTGATTGCGATCATTGGAATTGTGCTGCTGATTGGCATTGTGATGAAAAACGCTATTTTAATGATCGATTTCGCTTTAGATTTGGAACGCTTGCAAGGCAAATCGCCGCAAGAAGCCATTTATGAAGCGTGTTTATTGAGATTCCGGCCGATTTTAATGACTACTTTAGTGGCGATGCTGGGAGCGCTGCCTTTGGCTTTCGGTTGGGGAATGGGCGCTGAATTGCGCCGCCCTTTAGGAATCGTGATCATCGCCGGTTTAATCGTCAGCCAACTATTAACGTTATTTACAACTCCGGTGATTTACTTAGCATTCTCGCAGTTGGCGCATAAAATGAAAATGACCTTACTCACTCCCAGGTCATCCATATGAATCTGTCCAGAATATTTATTCACAGACCTATAGCCACTACTTTGTTAGCGTTTGGAATCGCTATTGCCGGAGTAGCCGCTTTCAATTTACTGCCGGTCGCCTCTTTGCCGCAAATTGATTTTCCCACCATCAGTGTTCAAGCCGGGCTGCCTGGTGCAAGTCCGGAAATTATGGCCACCTCAGTGACCACACCATTAGAAAGACAACTAGGCAAGATTTCAGGCATCACTCAAATGACTTCCGCAAGTAATTTAGGCTTAACTCTAATCACTCTGCAATTTGATTTAACCCGCAATATTGATGGCGCAGCGCGCGACGTACAATCAGCCATTAATGCTGCCAGTAGTCAATTGCCGATTACGTTACCCAGCGCGCCCACTTACCGTAAAATTAATCCAGCCGAAGCGCCGATTATGATTCTCGGCATCACCTCTTCTCAATATACAACTGGGCAAATGTATGATGCCGCTTCCACTATTTTGCAGCAAAAATTAGCGCAGATCAGCGGCGTCGGCCAAGTATTAGTCGGCGGCAGTTCTCTGCCGGCGGTGCGAGTTGAACTTAATCCCACTGCGCTCAATCAATATGGTATTGGGCTGGAAGATGTGCGCCAAACTATCGCAGCTGCAAATGTAAACCAGCCCAAAGGCAGATGGATCAATGACTCGCAGAACATGGAGATCGCCACCAACGATCAGCTATTTCATGCATCTCAATACCAGCCGCTGATTATTCGCTATCAGAACGGCGCTCCAGTCAGAATCTCCGATGTAGCCCAAGTCAATGACGCAGTAGAAAATATTCGCGCCGCCGGATTTTTAGATAGTAAACCAGCGGTTATTTTAGTGCTGTTTAAGCAGCCCGGCGCTAATGTCATTACTACTGTTGATATGCTTTACAAAACATTACCGCAATTACAAGCGGAAATTCCGGCGGGCATGCAGCTCACGGTTGCGATGGACCGTACTCCGGTCATTCGCGCTTCTCTGCACGATGTAGAGCTGACCCTATTAGTAGCGGTAATTTTAGTTATTTTGGTGGTGTATGCTTTTCTAGGTAACGTGCGTGCCGCTTTAATTCCGAGCGTCGCCGTGCCCTTGTCGCTGCTGGGGACATTTTTGGTGATGTATCTCTGCGGTTACAGCCTGAATAATTTGTCATTGATGGCGTTAACTATCGCCACCGGTTTTGTAGTCGATGATGCGGTGGTGGTTTTAGAAAATACTTCCCGACATATTGAAGCAGGACTGCCGCCAATCGAAGCAGCATTAATCGGCGCACAAGAAGTCGGCTTCACGGTGCTCTCGATGAGCCTGTCATTGATTGCGGTTTTTATTCCAATACTACTGATGGGCGGATTAGTTGGGCGGTTATTTCGCGAATTTGCAGTGACGCTGTCAGCCGCAGTGCTGATTTCTTTGCTGGTATCTTTAACCGTTACCCCAATGATGTGCGCACGGCTGCTAAAACCCCGAGTAATAGATAATCGCCCGCCCAGCCAATTGCGCCAATTAATCCTGCGGGGATATCAACGCTATGCAGACGGCTTAGCTTTTGCGATCGCTCATTCCAAATTGATGATCTCGCTGGTTATCGCCGCGGTAGCCCTCACCGTATTGTTATTCATTTTTATTCCCAAAGGATTTTTTCCGCAACAAGATAGCGGGCGGATTGTGGGCGCGATTATTGCGGAACAAGATATATCCTTTCAAGCCATGCGCCAAAAGCTGACGGAATACGGCAAAATTATCATACAAGATCCAGGGGTCGCTCACGCGGTGGGCGTGACCGGCAACAATACCATCAACGTCGGCAATATTTATATCAGCTTGAAACCGTTGGCGTTACGCAAAAAATCTGCCGATGAGATCATTAATCGCCTCCGCGACAAACTTGCGCAGGTCCCCGGCGCAAGTTTATATTTACAAGTAGCGCAGGATTTAGTGATTGGCGGACGTTTGGGTAATGCTCAATACCAATATACTTTATTTTCTAGCACGTTATCCGTACTTAACCAGTGGGCGCCAAAAGCGCTGAACTTGCTCAAAACTATTCCGGGGATCGCAGATCTCAACAGCGATCAACTGAATAATGGGCTGCAGGCTTTCGTCACTTATGATCGTGATACCGCTTCGCGATTTGGTATCACGGCCCAGCATCTCGACGATACGTTAAACGATGCTTTCGGACAACGGCAAGTATCCGTGATGTATTCCCCACTGAATCAATACCACGTGGTGATGGAAGTAGCGCCACCGTTTTGGCAACTGCCTGCAACACTCGATGATATTTATGTCACCTCCACCACTGGCAATCCAGTGCCTCTATCAGCCATTGCTAGCTTTGCCAACTCTAATACGGTGTTAGCGGTGAATCATCAAAATGAGTTTCCTTCGGTGACTTTTTCCTTCAATTTACAACCGCTGGTTTCGCTGGGCGCTGTCGTCAATCAGATTATCAACAAAATGCACGCAGCGAATTTACCCAATAATATTCAAGGAATATTTCAAGGGACGGCGCAAGCTTTTCAAACCTCGCTGGCGAATATGCCTTATCTTATTTTGCTGGCGCTCGCAGTAGTTTATATCGTATTGGGAATTTTGTATGAAAATCTGATTCATCCACTAACTATTTTGTCCACTCTGCCCTCTGCCGGAATTGGGGCTTTGTTAGCGTTGTTGGTGACCCATACCGATCTCACCATCGTGGCTTTTATCGGCATTATCCTGTTAATCGGCATCGTCAAGAAAAACGCGATTATGATGATTGATTTTGCTTTAACCCAGCAGAGCCAAGAAAATAGCCCGCCACGCGAAGCTATTTATCAAGCTGCGCTGTTGCGCTTTCGTCCGATTATGATGACTACGGTAGCGGCCATGTTTGGGGTTTTTCCGCTGGTATTTGGCTTTGGAGTCGGCGCGGAATTGCGGCGGCCTTTAGGTATTGCTATTGTAGGCGGGTTGCTTGTCAGCCAATTGTTAACTTTATTTACCACTCCAGCGATCTATTTAACTCTGGAACGGTTTAGAAATAGGCACTCAAGAGCATCAAGGAAGTTAGCTAACAATGAGTTCTAATTCGCAGATAGCCACTCGCACGCGTTTTTTAATTACCATTACGCTGGTCCCGTTGTTGCTAAGCGCCTGCAAAGTTGGCCCCAACTATAAACCGATCCCCGTCACCATTCCAGAAATATATAAAGAGGGAGGGCATCCACCCAAAGGCTGGAAAATAGCTAGGCCGGCGGATGAACTTGATCGCGGCTGTTGGTGGGAAATCTTTGGTAATCCGGAATTAAATGCTTTAGAAGCGCAACTTAATATTACCAATCAAACTATTGAATCATTCGTCGGTCAATATCAGCAATCTTTGGCTTTAGTGGGCGAAGCTCAGGCAGCCATTTTTCCAGTAGTGAGCGGATTTGTGTCCGCTATGCGGCAAAAACCTCCAGCCTCTACTTTTAATTCCACCTCCGGCACGGGAACCGGCGGTCAGGCTGCAAGTCCAGGCAAGCCTACCTCTTTGCCCCCATTCAGCACTTATATAATCAGCTTCAACGCTTCTTGGGAGCCCGATCTATGGGGAGGAATTCGCCGGAATATTGAAGCAAGCGCCGATAACGCCCAATCCTCAGCAGCACAGATCGCCGCGGCTCGGCTTTCCGCGCAATCGTCACTAGCCCAGGATTATTTCCAGCTCCGGACTTTAGACAGCCTGCAAAAATTATTAGACGCCACGGTAACTGCGGATAAAAACTTATTAACTTTAACCCAAAACCGCTATAAATCCGGCACGGTTTCTTTATCCGATATCGCGCAAGCAGAAACCAACTATCAAGCAGCCGAAGCTGCCGCCATTAACAACCACATCGCCCGCGCCCAGTTTGAACACGCTATTGCGGTGCTAATCGGAGTTCCACCAGCGATGTTCTCGCTTCATCCTAAAGTGTTGGATCTGCATCCGCCACACGTTCCAGTTACGATACCTTCAGAACTTCTCGAACGCAGGCCGGACATTGCCCAGGCTGAGCGCCTAGCCGCCGCAGCTAACGCCCAAATCGGCGTCGCCATCGCTAATTTCTTCCCTACTCTGCCTTTGACTGCTTCAGGCGGATTTCAAAGCAATATTTTTTCACGGCTGTTAACCAGTCCCTCTTCTTTTTGGATGTTGGGTGCGCAACTGATGGATACTATTCTGGATGGCGGTTTGCGTAGTGCTGAACTTGCCGCCGCCCGCGCCACTTACGATCAGACGGTCGCAAACTATCGTCAAACCGTGTTAGTGGCTTTCCAAAATGTGGAAGATGGCCTGGCAGCGGAGCGTATTCTCAAAGCTGAAGAGCGAGTGCAAAAGCAAGCGGTAGCAACCGCGAAATTATCTTTACGATTGCAAGTCAACGATTATAAAGCGGGAACCACTGATTTCACTTCAGTGTTGGTCGCCCAAACCACCGCTTTCACCGTCGAAGAAAATGAGATCAATGTGGTTGGGAGACAAATGACTACCGCTGCTAGTTTAATCGCCGCGCTTGGCGGCGGCTGGGATGTCCACGCTATCATTATTTCCGGGCCACCTACTCCATAACTTCGCTACGACGATGAAAGACTCAGAGATTTTGTTTCTTCTGGTTTTTTGTCGCCTAATACCCGTGGTTGCGAAGGTTGAACATTAAATAATTTAGAAGAACCAGATATTTTACTGGATCGTTTGATCTCTTCCTGTTGCTTAAGTTTCCTTATTTGGTCATGAATTTTCAGCTTGGGCAATTTTTTAAAAAATTTATCCAACTCAGCAACAATTTCAGATGCGCCTAACCGCGTTTCCCGGCTTCGATTCAGATTGGCTTCAAAAAACTTTATTAATTTTTCCAAGATCAAATATTGATTTTTCTGCCCTGCGCTAAAGGGACGTTTTTGAGAAAGCATCCGTTTGAACGGATACATTTGCACATCGAGAGTTTGACGCAACAGCTTGGATAATCCCCAAGCATCATCTTTAGGAGAGGATAAAAATTGAAGAGATTTGCGGGTTGGATAATCAGAAGGCAACAAATCATTTATATGTTTTATATCACTAATCATCTGCATAGCTTCATTACAAACATCTCCATATATTTTCTGTATTGCTAGTTTTTTTTCTGAAAGTTTGTTACGACATTCAGCAATCCGGTCATTGACCTTTTTCATTTGAACTAACAATTCATCCGGAACTGGCTGCAATTTAAGCTTTAAGTCATTAATTGTTTTTTCTAAATTAGCTAATTCCTTTAATAATTTTAGTTCATTAATTTTGATATAGCGTAATTCGGTAAACTCATTATGTTCGGGAGCAAGATAACCAGGCGAGCCTAAATTACTTTTCAATAACTTGGGATCATCAGTAACCCTTCTTGCAAAAGAAAAATCAATCGCTTTTGGAATTAATATATTTTCGTCATCATCGAAAAACAAAAAGTTATCTCCTTTCAAATCTCGCCAAATAATCCCCAGGCTGTGAATCCATGCTAAAATACAAGCTTGTTTATATAATATAAATAATAAGTTTGGAAAAGGTATTTTACTAACAGATATCATGTTTTTACCTTCTAACCAATCGATATGATCACCTTTTGCAACTGGGGCATAGTAAGTAACTACCGAAACTTCTTCAACATCTTCTAGTGGAGAACTTTGGTTTTCCCTTTCATTCTGCATCACTCTTTTCCTTTTTTTCGTGCGAACGCTGCCAACAACTCCTGGATTAGAGTAATCACCGAGCATTTGACTATATTGCTCTTCCCTTTGAGCATCCTCTATTGCTCTTGGGCCTGATATCACTCCTAATGTGCAAGGTAATGGTTCAGACATGCCCTCTTGCCAAAAGTAACTCCATTGGATTTGTTTAAATAACCCGGAGGCAATGACCTTATTTTTTTTTGGTTCTGGTTGAATTTCTGGCTTTTTTAATTTTTCATCACTCTCGAGGCCTGATTTAATTTCAGGTTCCTTTAATCTTTCATCACTATCAGGATTAGCCATATTGCTTTTAGTGCTAAAAAATATGGTCGGTTTTTCAGAAAAAATGATCTCACAGGTAAGATACAAACCAGTTTCTATATAAGGAAGCCGCGCGCATCCATCAATGATCTTTCCCTGAATAAATACTTTATTTTCACTGACCCATTTAAATATATTACGCAAGTGCTTGGTACTAATATGATTTCGCCACGATCGTTGAATATTATTAATTGGGCTTTTTAATTCTATAGCTATATCCTGCAGAATATCAGACATTTTTCCAGCCGCTTCATAAAAGGAATCCACCTTATCCGTTTCCATTTTACTTTGTTCTGTTTCCACCGTTTTCATAATAAATTTTCCCATTATATAATTTCGAGTATTAAAAATTACACCCAGCACTATATAGAGCATTTATTAAAACAGTATTAAGTCAAATGTAGTAACCCCCTTCAAAATTTTTAACCAGACATCGTTAATATTTCCCGCCGCCGCCAAGCTCATTGCGGATAGACCGCATGTCGGGTCCTCGTCCGCGGAGTCTTTTGCACGCGCAGCGAAGCGAGCACGTAAAAGACGCAGCGGACGAGGACCCGGAATGCGATCTATCCGCAACGTCTTGGCGACTCCTAAAAATATGGCGGGGTTGGGATAATATTTTTTCTACATATATAATGGTGAATCGGTTTGCGGAATAATAAAGTGTACTTTTAAATCATTTGCGGTATTTAGTTCTTGCAAGATCACTTCGGCGTTATTTTCAGATTCTAAACCTTGTTTAATATGGGTAACAATTATTTTTAAACCGCTTAGCGCTTGCTGTGGATGCTGCGGGTCCACCGCAAGCGCTAATTCACGCAACTCCACTAACAACCAATGCGGCGTTAAATGACCAAATAATTTCAAGGGCGGTTGTGAATTAGGATAAGAAGATTCAATAAAAATGGCGGTGAGTTTTCGCGCTTTAATTAAAGGCGCAATAGCACGCCATAGCTGATTTAAGTCCTGACTTTTTTCAAGAGGGTCTGCGCCCGTATCTCCTACGTATAGCAAATAAAATCCCTTCGATTCCAATAAAAAAGCCGTGGAAGGATAGCCATTGCCATGACTTAACGGAAAAGCTTTAACCGTCATAGTAGTTCCAGGAATGGTATTATTTCCCTTAAAATCTATGCGATGATAATGATAGTTTTTCAGTAACGGCTTGGCGCCTTCGTCGGCAAAATTAGGCCAAATTTTCCAATTAAAAATATTATCACGTAAATAATTAATGGTTGATTCGGTACCCATAATTCCTTTTTTACTATCAATTGTAGAACATATAATTAGACCGCTAATATGATCAAGATGAGCATGAGAAAGTAAGTAAGCTTTGATATGTTGCTTGAAAAATACTTCTTGCAAAGATTGAGAAGGTTGTTCCGCAATTTGCATTTTTTTTAGTTGTGCAACCGTTATCTTCTTTATCGAGCTACACAACGTACCCGCGTCTAAAGCAACAAATTTATTGGAATCTATCGGCGCGACTAAATAAGCAGATAGATTATCCTCAAGCTCACCTCCTGAAGTTCCTAAAGGCATGACCTGAAAATGAGCTGCAGAGACCACCTCGGCAGCTTGAATGGGTCCTCCCGCTAAGAAAACGCATATAAGCAACGCAATTGCAGGAGTTGACCTTCCTTCCCTGCGCCGGGGTTTTCTTCCTAAAACTTTTTTCATTCTTTACTCCGTATTCAAATAAGCTATACTCAGAATAGAGTGTATATGAAAAAATTGATTACTGCCTCAGATAGAATCCAACTTTATTTACTTAAATCCCTATTAGAAAGTGAAGGAATTGCCTGTTTAATAAGAAATGAATATCCCCCGCAGCAGGAGAACTGCCCCCTATTTTAGCTATGCCTGAATTATGGGTGATGGATAACGATCAGTATGAGCAGGCAATGACCTTAATTAAAGAAAATTTACCTACCTCTCCTTCGCCAACCACTTGGAAATGTGCTAATTGCGGGGAGCAATTAGAAGGACAGTTTACTTCCTGCTGGCGTTGTGGCGCCTTGAAGTCTTTATAACTTGTAAGTCTGATCCGAATGTTGCAAAATACGGTATTGACTTATAATTTTATTATTTCCATGAACAAACAATTTTTGTACACCTTTATATATTTTATAACTTTAATCCCTTCTCCGGGTCTAGCTGAAGTTTTTTCAGCCAACACTGCTTATAGCGTATGCTTTACTCCTGCACAAAATTGCACCAGTGAAATTGTGGACGCGCTGAACGCTGCTCATAACAGTATATATGTTCAAGCCTACAGCTTTACCAGTCAGCCGATAGCTAACGCTTTAGTGGCCGCAAAAAAAAGAGGCGTGCAAGTTAACGTGATTCTTGATAAAAGCCAATATAAAGCAGAGAAGTATTCTGCTTCCAAATTTCTTAACAATCAAGAAGTGCCGGTATGGATTGATTTCAAGCCTGCGATCGCTCATAACAAAATTATGATTATCGATGGTTCTACTCTGATTACTGGATCATTTAACTTTACCAAAGCCGCCCAAGAGAAAAACGCTGAAAATTTATTGATTATCCACAACGCTGAAATAGCTAAAGCCTATTTTAATAACTGGAAACTTCGTCAACAACAATCCACTTCACTTGCAAGCTATCATCCAAAAAGAAAATGCAAAACTTGCCAGCCCGCGCTTTATTCGCTATAGCTTGGGAATATTCTCACTAATAAAAGATACCATCGGCTGCGCAAAGGATCTTAAAAAAAACATTCCCACCCGCCCAGCACAGAATCCTAATCCAGTAGCAAATATTTGATCGCTGACGAAGCGTCTTCTCTGTCTAAGCCGAGGTAAGCCATAAAACGTAAGTAAACCCGCAATAAAATGTAAATTAAATTGGCCGTTCTCAGTAAGCATACCGAGGGCAAATCCAACAAATAAACAGGTTGTTTTATCCGGAAGACCAGGATTTTGTCTCATATTTTCTCCATATTAATTATACTCAAATCATACTGAATTGACAAAACCGCCCGCAATCCGGATCGGAACCTACACCCTTAATCCGAATATCAAGCCGTAGCAATTACGGCTTGGGATTATTAATAATTATTGCCGCACTTATAGAACTGGCAAGAGCTAATAGGGAGGCGATCAAGATAATGACTTCATATCCAGTCATAAATGAGTTCTGAATTATTTTCTGAGCGCCTGCATCATTGGTTTTAATTCCTGCCAGTAGGGATCGCTGCTTTAAGACTTCTTGTTGAATATTGACTGGCGTCCTAGATTCTTTAAGATGCTTCACTAATTGCTGATTGAAAACCAGCGTCATGATCAGACCCAGGATTGCGATTGCTAAAAGTCCTGCGATTCGAGATATAGCATTGTTCACGCCAGATGCGGCGCCAGCATGATCAAGCGAAGCGGAATTCATAACTACGGTAGTAAGCGGGGCAACGCTTATCGCCATGCCCAACCCAAGAATAGCAATGGCAGGAAAGAATGCGCTCCAGTAAGATTCACCGATCCCACCTCGAAGAAATAAAGCAAAACCAAGCGCAGCAATAGCTGGCCCAACCATGAGTGGCCGTTTAGGGCCAAATCGTTTAACCAGCCCGCCAGCCCAACGAGACAATAAAAAAATCTGTAAGATCAAGGGAAGCATAGCAAGTCCTGCTTCCGTCGGGGTATAACCTTGGATTTGAATTAAATCTAATGGAAAGAAGAAAAGTACACCATAGAGTGCAGAATAGAGAAAGAAAGTAATCAGATTTGCACCGCTAAAATTACGCGAGCGGAACATGGAAAGCGGGACCATGGGAAAGGTTACTTTTGCCTCAACCAAGAAGAATCCAAGCAGCGCAACAATTCCGGCAATCAAAGCCACTATGACGGTTTTCCCACCATATTCCCATTCAACCAGCCCAAATACTATCGCTCCCAGTCCGGTAACTGCAAGAATTGCACCTGCCAAATCCAATCCAGGAGGCTGATGTTCATTTTTGCTTTCTGATACATAAAATAGTGAGAGTACCAAAACAATGATTGCGAGCGGTAAATTTAAAAAGAAAATCCACCGCCAAGATATGTACTGTATCAGCCAACCGCCCACAACTGGGCCCGCTGCAGTAGTGATAGCGGTAAATCCAGCCCAGGTCCCGATGGCTTGGCCTCTGCGTTCTTCTGGGAATGAAGAGCTGATGAGCGCCAAACTGCCAGGAACGAGAAGGGCCGCCCCAATACCTTGGATAGTTCGCGCCACTACCAGATAAGAAATTGTCGAAACCAATCCGCACCAAGCCGAAGCGGCAGCAAAAATAATGATACCGATAAGAAAGATTTTCCGGCGACCGAACAAATCACCCAATGCGCCACCGACCAAAAGCAATGCCCCTAGCGTTAATGCATACGCCTCAATTACCCATTGTATTTGGCTGATTGAAGCATGCAAAGCGGATTGAAGGGCCGGTAATGCCAGATTTACAATTGTGCCATCGATAAACGCCATACTGGAGCCAAGTATAGCCACTACCAGCACCCATTTTTCACAACTCCTTTTTATAACTAGAGACGAGTGAGGTGAGATAGCCACACCTTCGCAAGGTGAACGGAGAAAACTTGCCATTGATTCATTCCATAATTGGCCAAAAGTAGCTGATTATAACATCCCTAGCCGATAACTCCATCCCCAGCGTTTAATTCTTGACCGTATCATCTTTTAGATGTAGCATAATGTGTTTTGGCGGGGCTTAAATCATATGAAAAATAATATATCCTCTTCTATTACCACCAGTGAAATTCTAAGTGAAATCCCCATTTCCAGTACTACCACTCAAATTAAACGTAGTATTGGCGCCTTTCAATTAACTTTAATAGGCATTACCTCCATTATTGGTTCCGGGTGGTTATTTGGCTCCTTTAATAGCGCCAAAATTGCCGGGCCAGCCGCTTTACTTTCATGGTTCATAGGGGCGGCAGCTCTATTATTAGTTGCTCTCACTATTGCCGAAGTAGGTTCCTTATTCCCTCAATCCGGAGGAATAGCTCGTTACTTGGAATATACTCATGGTTCTTTATCCGGTTTTTTAAGCGGTTGGATTAATTGGTTGGGAATAGTGGCCTGTTTACCCACTGAGGCAGCCGCTTCGGTCCAATATCTCAGTTCAATCTCAGGTTTTAAAATTCTGTACGATCAGTCAGCAGGAACTATGAGCTATCAAGGCCTGATTGTGTCAAGCATCTTAATGATCGGGTATTTCTTTCTTAATTACTGGACGCTTAAATTATTTTTACGTTCCACTACTATCGTTACTATATTTAAGCTGATAGTCCCCTTATTTTCAGTATTTGCTATTATGTGGGCAGGTTTTCATCCCGATAACTTTGGACATGATCTCCATACTTTTGCGCCCTATGGCTTTAATGCTGTCTTCATCGCAGTAGCAGCCGGAGGAGTGATATTTGCTTTCAATGGCTTTCAATCTATCGTTAATTTTGCAGGAGAAGCCAAGAATCCGCATCGTACCATTCCAATAGCGCTTATCTCGTCAATTCTAATTTGCTTAGTCATTTATTTGATTCTGCAAACGGGATTTATCGGCGCTTTATCTCCACATGATCTAGCAAACAATTGGCATGGTCTAAACTTTAGCTCTCCGTTCGTTCAGTTAGCCCTCAGCTTTAATTTAAGTATGATTGCAATGCTTTTATATGTTGATGCAGTGATTTCACCATCAGGAACAGGAATCGCTTACATGGGTTCCACAGCGCGGATGCTATTCGGCATGCAACGCAGTGGTTATATGCCAAAACAGATGGGAAATTTGCATCCTAAATATTCGATTCCTCGTAATGCAATGTGGGTGAGTTTAATCGGCGGGTTTATATTTTTATGGATTTTTCGTGGCTGGGGGAATTTAGCAAACGTGATCTCCATCATGAATACTCTTTCCTATGCCGCAGGGCCTTTGGCCGTCGCCGGCTTGCGTTATATCTCTCCTGACTGGAAAAGCCCTTGCCGAATCCCAGGTATGAAACTCATTGCCCCTTTAGCATTTATTATTATCTCCTTAATCGTTTACTGGTCGAGATGGCCATTAACCGGTGAAGTTTTGTTAGTAGTATTTGGCGGCTTATTAATTTATTTTTATTACCAACTCAGAAATAAACAAAATCTCATCACTCATTTAAAAAATGGGGTGTGGTTTATTGGTTATCTTTTAGTAATGGCCTTGCTTTCTTGGCTCGGCAGTACCCAGTTTGGAGGAATTAATCTCTTAAAGGGGCCTTATGATCAAATCACTGTCGCTATTGCCGCTATTTTATTTTACCGTTGGAGCCTGAAAAGCGCTTGGAATACACCGTTGTTGCAAGCCTTTCGTCAAAATAATAATATGATTTAGCGTTTAGGTTTGGTCATATTGATTCCACGGACGCTATATGATAACGTCAATGAATGAATCGAGCTAAAGATGAAATGGAATGGGCGTCTGGAGAGAGGAAAATTGGCCTCCAACAACCTTTTATTTTTTCTATATCTCTGCCCAAAAACCGCCATGATCCGTGCACGTTACATAGGATAGGAGTGCGATGGGAAATATTGTTGCAAGGCGGTATTCCTGTTGAACAGCTCAATCTTCTTTTCAAAAAAGAATTAGAGCTTATCCACAAAAAATATCCAAATTTGCGGGCCGCCCGTAAAAGAAAAATGACTATTTCTATAGATCATATGGATTTAAAAAATTCCTGTAATTATGTAGCTCCTAAGGACGTGTGGGCCACAGAAATGCAGTATAACATTGACTCATTCATTCAAGAATTAATCCCACGAATAAATCAATTGCTCGCAGGCAACATATTATCCCCCTGGATAGTAGGCCAGATTTTGACAGGAATTTTAACAACGTTAATCACACGATATGAAAAATCAAGGGCCTTCTGGTTGGCATCACGCTTAGTCGACGGTTCTATTCGTACTTTCAAAAGTATTTTAGAAAACGGCGCCAGACGCCAGAAGCATGAAAATTTTTTTTCCCTCATTTTTAATCAATATCAACGATTATTCATTCTAATAAACTATGAGATTTCCGTTTCTCGCAAATTAGTCGATTATCGATTACCCTTGTTTTTCTTAATGATATATTTTTCACATGAAAATAATGAAGCAGCGCGAAACGATTTGTGGGATTGCATTAGCAACCACGATATTTTTGGGGAAGAATTTTATGCGTATTGGGAAAAAAGAGGATATTCTTACTCTGAAATTAGGGATTTTGAGAAGACGGTTTTTCCTGACTTAGAGATACAACACCAATACCCTATGAGTCCCTTGAATCAAACTCCGTTATTTCTAGGCACTCCAGTCTTTTTATCACCTATTATTATACTGCAATCACCGCCACCAACGCTTCTTTATAGAGTTGAACCCCAATATTCACCCGTAAATTTAGTTCTTCCTCCCACCTCAATTAATTATACCGCGCCCATGCAAATACATCCCGTAACTGAGCGGGAGTTACGTATAGCCCACCCTGGAGATAAAGAATCCAAGAATACTCCTTCCTTCCACAGAATTTCTCCGCAGCTTCAAAACTTCTTGCGAAGTAATCTTTCGAGCAACACGCAAGGTTTGTTGGTTAACCCATTACCTGCACCCACGCCCGATTTACCACTCTCCATTACCACCAGTTCAACGTTATCAATAAGGAAGTGATACATGAGCAATCAATTTGACGTAATCATTATCGGCGCAGGCCAAGCCGGCCCTCCCCTTGCATCCAAATTTGCGAGTTTAGGCCATAAAGTGGCTATTATCGAACGAAAATTGTTCGGTGGTACCTGTGTAAATACCGGATGTATTCCCACAAAAACCATGATTGCCAGTGCGCATGTAGCACACCTTGCAAGACAGGCAAATGAATTTGGGATACGGATTGACGGCAATATTACGGTTGATATGAAAAAGGTTAAAGCCCGCAAAGATGGTATCGTTCATGCGCTGTCAAATAGCATTGAAAAATCGCTACGAGCCACGCCCAATTGCACTGTATATAAAGGTCAAGCACAATTTGAAAATGCCCATAGCGTTCGAGTGGGTGACGACATATTAGAAGCTGAAAAAATATTTATTAATGTAGGCGCGCGCGCCTTGGTTCCAAATATAAAAGGACTTGAAAAAATATCTTATTTTACCAATTCGAATATCATGGATATTGATTTTATTCCAGAGCATTTAATCATCGTCGGTGGTAGTTATGTTGGCCTTGAATTTGCGCAAATGTACCGTCGATTTGGCTCGCAAGTGACAGTGATTGAAAAATCACCGCGATTGATCCCAAAAGAAGATCCTGATACCTCAGAAGCTGTTAGAGAAATTTTAAAAGCTGAAGGAATTGATATCCGATTAAATACCGAATGTATCCAATTTGATAAACAATCTGAGAAAATTATGGTTGAATTGGATTGCACTGATTCTGAAAAACATATTTCAGGTTCACACTTATTATTAGCCATTGGCCGGATTGCCAATACGCAAGATTTGGGATTAGAAAAAGCCGGGGTAGAAACTGATGAGCGCCATTTTATAAAAGTAAACGATCAACTGCAGACAAATATATCCAATATTTGGGCATTAGGTGAATGCAATGGCAAAGGCGCTTTTACGCATACTGCCTACAATGACTATGAAATTGTTGCAGCCAATCTCATCGATGGTCACCCTCGCCGAGTGAGCGAACGCATTTTAACCTATGGTTTATTTATCGATCCGCCGCTAGGGCGGGCAGGTTTAACTGAAACCGAGGTGCGCGCATCAGGTAAACCTGCATTGATTGGGAAAAGGGCCATGACGCACGTGAAACGGGCGGTCATCAAAGGTGAATCTCGCGGATTTATGAAAGTGATTGTGGATGCGAAAACCAAGCAAATTTTAGGTGCAGCAGTATTAGGTGTGGGTGGAGATGAAGTTGTTCAATCTATCTTGGATGTAATGTATGCCAAGGCGCCTTATACCGTTATTCAAAATGCAGTGCACATTCATCCCACGGTGACCGAATTAATTCCAACCATGTTAGGAGAGTTGAAGCCGCTATTTGACCCATAGGATCAAGCCTACTGACAATTTCTTAAATTTGACAAAATAGCTTTCATTTATTACACTAGCCATAAAATATTTAAGTGATTAGGACGATAATAGATGCGAATTATTAAAATAATATTCAGCTCTATCCTTTTAATGGAAAAGGCTAATTTAATCATCTCTGATTCCACTGGTATAGATTTTTCAAATACAGAATTTGATTCTAACATACCGTCAAACGCTATTTGTATGCCTAATTACTTTTTATTTTGGCAACACTGTCATACCGTTGAACCTTTGCTACCCAAAATAAAATTACCTGAAGAATCATTCGATCATTTGGTGTATAGAATTATAACAGCGCCTAAGGAAACGTCCCAAAAAGATATAAATAAAATTATGAAGCACCCATCAGTTCTTTCTAATTTGGCTAACCAGCGTTATTCCATTGGTCGAAAATCCAGAACACTTCTCCATCATGCGTTCAATTCGCAGCATCATCGATTGGGTTTGCGATTAGCAAAATTAATTATTCAAAACGGTAGCAAGATTGAGGATGCATTACCTCCAGGAAAATTAGCCTTAGAATATGTTTTTTCTACTGATAAAGGTCCTCCTCAAGCGAGTAAATCTTTGTTACAACTTACTCAATTTCTATTAAAATATACTACAATTTTTCGAAAAACAAAGGATAATCGCATTTTGACGATACTGGAATCAGGTATTTTAGCAAGCGCCCCCCCTTCTATATTGGAAGCAATATTATGGGGAACCCGCTTTCCAGTGAATTATGATCCACAATATTCTTGCAGCCCGCTAACCCTATTGATGTTAACTCAACATAAAGCTGACTATGACATAGATTCTGCAATTAGAATATTTAGTGATTTTGCGGCTAATTTTACTGAAATAGCCCCCTGTAAATTATTAGATTCCGAAAAGAAATTAACTGCGCTTACTGCTCTTTGTATATCTGAGCCTTATCAACCCGTAACTGAATTTAAAGAAGTAACTCTGAGAAAAGCCAAAATTTTAATTAACTATGGCGCAAGGGATTACCAAAAGGATGATTATAATACCCCTTGGGTAAATGCAATTTGGAACAGCAGACCGGATTTAAACGAGCTATTCTTAGACTTATCAAATCGTGATGATCCAGAGCGATACTCATCTCATTATACCATAACGCCTAATTTCTTAAATTTCCTGGTAAAGTTAACCGGTTTTATTAAATATTTTATATCGTTCTTAAACAGAATAGCAGAATGGTCTAAAGAAAATATCAAAGTATTAGCTGTTTTAGCTGGCTTAACTATCTATTTTATCGTAAAAACCAAAGAAATTGTTTCACCCTATGATCAGAATCAAGCTCAGCTTCAATTACAACCAGCACAAGCTAACCAGAAGCAATTGATTGAAGATGAGGAGTTAAAGCGGACCGAAAAGCCTGCTAAGCCAGAACTATTGGAAAATAAAAATGAGATAGTCAAAGACGAAGAAATGCTTCATCAAGAGTTTCTACAAGCTTGTGACCATGGAAATCTCCAAGAATGTAAAATAACCCTTCGTCAAAGTTTTCTGAATTCAACTAACAGCGAGGGCGACACGGGCTTACTATTGGCGGTGAAAAAAGGTCGTTCTCCGGTTGTGGAATATTTACTTGGGATAACGGCGATTGACGTTAATACAGTTAACCAACAAAACAAAAATACTTTATTGTTATCTTGTGAAAAAGGTTTTGAACTTTTTATTAATTTATTGATTAGCCTCAAGCCATTGCCGCGGTTAGCACTTAATGAAGATTCAACGGTTGTGTTGGAGGCGCTTGTACGCGCCTCCAACAATGATTTATTAGTTAAATCGTTTTTGAAAGCTTACGTAGACAGCGGAGAATTACTCTTAGACTTAGTCTGGGGAAACAAAAATGATCCTTTGCTAATCCACTTGGTTCGTCAAGGATTTTCTGCCAGCGCTGAATTTATAATTCAGAAAATTAAGCAGTCAAGCAGATATCCTTTATTTAATCAACAAAACTTAGATCAAGCCACTGCATTATTAGTAGCTTGTGAACTCAATTATACAAATATCGCCAATAATTTATTGACTGAAGCTAACAATTTAAAAACTAATTTACCTAATTACAAAGGAGAAACGCCAGTTTTCATGGCTATAAAACATCAACAAGTCAAATTAGCTATCAATATTATTAAACAAGGAGGTGAGTTAAAATCTGCAATACGCAGTTCTTTTGAATTTATACAATTAACGCCAGGTCAGAGAGATCTTCTCGAATCAGCAGCGGCAGATGATCAGAAAGAATCTAAACTACAATCTGAACTTCCAACACCCCCGCCACATCCTTCTCCATCTAAGAAACCTAGACGAATTAGAAGAACTTCTTTACCTTCTGAAGTTGAAGCTAAAACTAGGGAACAAAGATTTAATACTGACGGCGATAATAAAACTGTCCGCTATTCCAGAAGAACCTCTTTACCTTTGGAAGTTAAAGCAACGAACCCCAAACCGAGACGAGTTTCCGCAGAAAATAATCAAGTATTTGAATTTAAGTACTTGCCCCTGTCTCTTAAAGTTTATAATAAGAAATTCCTTAAATTATGTGTTAACACTCTTAAATACTTAGCCATCGCTTATGTGCTTAATCCAGAGGATGAAGCTGGCAAATGTTCTCGTCGTTGTCAACTGGTGATTTATTTGCTTAATTTATTAAAAATAATCAATAACTATCAAGGCTACTTAAAAGATATGTATTTGGATAAAACTCGTCGCCAACTTATTAACGATGAAGATTTGAGAGATTTTATTAATGCTATTGATCATGGGATACTGCCACTTTTAATGCAAGGCGCTTTTTCTCAGGCTATAGAAAACATAGTTAAGAAAATTATTAATGATATGCCACAATTGTTCTACCAAAAAATTATCAACGATGGAACTACAAACTATCAGTTTAATGAATTGGAATTAAAAGAAGTTTGCAAGATGCTGGGTAATCAGCAGTCATATATCGACATAGATAATTTACCCACTTTTCTTATTCTAGAAACATCATTATATGAGAATATTTATGATTTTCACCATAATTTTTTAAAACTTGGTGAAAATGATGATAAAAACGAAATGGCCATGGCAATGATTCCGGTAAATCATAGAAATTATGTGCTCGAATTTGCGCTACCTGTCATTAGCCAAATATATAGTCAGATTAGTTTTGAAACCGAATATCAATATATAACGAGTCAGAAGCCAACCGAGATTATTCATTGGGAAAAGCTAGGAAATTTTGTTCCTTATTGGCATCAACTCACTATGTTATTGATCTCATGTGGAGATATCTGCATGAAGAAAACGGATGCTTTAACTCAATTTATTATAGCCTGTCGAGAATTACGCAATTTACTTTTACATGGTAAGGGTAGTCTGATAAATCTCAATAATGCTCAAAATGAAAAAATTAATCAGTTATGCAAAACTGCTAAGGATCTACATAACAATGAGTTTAAAAAAGATCTGGACAGGATAAAAACTGAATGTGGTCAAGAAGCTATTACCGATACTTTAAGGTTCTGTGGTTTATTTAACACTTCTATTACTAACAATGAAAAGATCAAACAACTGACTTTCGAATATATGAACTTATCCCAATCCCCTACTCTCGGTTAAATTTACCAAAACCCCATTTCTTAATATTTCCTTAAGGTAAGGCGTGTATTTTACGTCTATATTTATTTAAAGGGTAATGTTAATTAACTTAAAGAGGTACATAATATGTTAAACCATAAATTCAAGTATATTTTACTGGGGATATTTTGCAGTTCAGCTTTTGCTTTGACAGCTCAGGCTGCTACTTATAGCTATACAGTGACGATCACTCACTATGATAACAGCGCACATTTGTATCAACTATATTGTGCATTGCAGCCAGGTGACCATTCAACGATTATTGGTGGTGCACCAGTTAGTTTTAATCCGAATACTAATCCTCCGAGCACTTGTACATCAACATCTTGTACAATAACTGTAAACTCCTTCACCTCCCAGTGCCCATACGCTTCTCTATTTATTGACAAAAGTACCCAAAGTTCTTTCCTACAAAGTGGCACTACTTTTACTTACGATCTAGTGAGTAAGCAATTAATGACCAATACGCCATAATTAATTGGTAAACTGCTAGCCCAGGATTAGCCTGGGCTAAAAAGTATAAAAAGGGTCAGGCCTGTAACTTTGACACTTTAATGATTTCTTCTCGAATTTTTTCGTAGATTTCTAGGTTTTTAGAACTATTTTTACCTTGAATTTGCCATCGATAAATAGCATGCGATAATGTACTAGCCTCTTTATTTAATGTCTGGGCCAATTCCTTTAAGCTGAGCTCTGTAAATTGTTGAGAAAAAATAGCGATTAAAGTTCTGGCCCTAAAATAGCTATCTCTGTTTTTTCTTGGCATCTGAATAGGATGTACCCAGTTTACTTATCTTGCCAATACCGTGGTTTAATTTGAAAGTGTCAAAGTCACAGGTCTGACCCTGATATCCGCTCCAAAGGGGATTAAAATGTCTGAGTATAAAAAGGGTCAGGCCTGTAACTTTGACACTTTAATGATTTCTTCTCGAATTTTTTCGTAGATTTCTAGGTTTTTAGAACTATTTTTACCTTGAATTTGCCATCGATAAATAGCATGCGATAATGTACTAGCCTCTTTATTTAATGTCTGGGCCAATTCCTTTAAGCTGAGGTCTGTAAATTGTTGAGAAAAAATAGCTATTAACGTTCTGGCCCTCGAGGCAGAATGTTGCATACATTTACTTAAAATTTTATCTTTTCCAATCTGCAAATGCTCACTCACAATATTAATAATTGTACTTAATTCGAGTTTAGGAAATTCCTGAGCTAAAATTGCCTGATATTTTAAAATAATCTTATCGTTTATAATTAATTCACCTTTTTCTGAAAACAGAAATGATTTTTCTTTATCATTTTCGTTTAATTCATTCTCCATAAATTTCTGATAAGTCATTTGCTGAGTCAGAACCTGGGGTATCAGAGATAAAATATAGTCAATGGTTAGCCAACTGATTGACTCTATCCCCAAATAGGCCCGATGACTACTCCAGGGGTATTGAGTTAAATTTTCTACCATATTAGCTTTTAAGGGGTTAAAATGAATATATCGACATAATTCGAGTAAATAATTTTGATTTTGGACAAATATAGCTTTATACCTGCCTTGAAACAGATGACCTACTCGATTTAATTTTTTATTGACGTGCTGGGCATAACGAAAAGTTAAATTTTGCATCACTTTTGCGAGTGGAACTTCGGTCACTTCTAAAAGTAGATGCACATGATTGGTCATTAAACAAAAGGCATGAATCTTATATTTAAATCGAGAACTTCCCTCCTCCAATAGACGATAAAAATGATGTCTATCTTCAGTCGAAAAGAAGATATTTTGACGATTATTTCCCCGTATGATGGCATGAAATATTGCGCCCGGAAAATGGCTATCTCTGTTTTTTCTTGGCATCTGAATAGGATGTACCCAGTTTACTTATCTTGCCAATACCGTGGTTTAATTGGAAAGTGTCAAAGTCACAGGCCTGACCCTCGTTACGCTCGTTACGCTCATGGGCATTCTACGCGCAATAATCAAGGCTATACGCAATAATGAAAGAAATTGGGAAATTGGGGTCGAGCCTTAATTCTGGCCAAGTCAAGTAAGAAATAAGGACCACATATCATTACCCACAAGTCTCTTTTGTGGCTTTATTGACTTAAAAAAAGGCTTTAACTTGAGCAATTATACGCTAACGTGGGGCTAATTTTGCCTATAATACAGTCAAAAAGCCTCCGCACCATAGTTTTGAGTAATGATATCCTCCCAGCGTGAATTCAATAAGGAAATGCACCACCTCCTCCTCCAAAAGATGATAAAAATGATGTCTATCTTCAGTCGAAAAGAAGATATTTTGACGATTATTTCCCCGTATGATGGCATGAAATATAGCGCCCCGGAAAATGGCTATCTCTGTTTTTTCTTGGCATCTGAATAGGATGTACCCAGTTTACTTATCTTGCCAATACGGTGGTTTAATTTGAAAGTGTCAAAGTCACAGGCCTGACCCTCGTTACGTACGTACGTACGTGACCCTCGTTACGCTTTGAGATCTTCTCCGGTTAGGTTTTTTATGAGTCAACTCGGGGGGGGGGGCCTTGATTTTTCTTAATATTTCCTTAAGGAAAAAGCGATATACTTATACAAGTAAGGATATTTAAAACTGTTAATAAAGATATCAATACATTTTAGAAAAATGATCCAAGAATAATAATGAGGTAAAATTATGAATAATGTAATAAAGTCTATGTCGCTAATTACCCTGTGCGCAACACTAGGGTTGCCTTTAGGGGGTTATGCTAAGTGTCAGACAACTCTTGACTTAACATTAGTAAACAACTCAAGTCATGATTTAACATTAACGAGTACAAGCCAGGAATGTTCTTGTGCTCAAAATGCGAATAGTATGTCTTCCCTATATCATACAGGGGATGTGCTTCCCGCCAAGGGCGGCAAATGGCATGGGAATATCTTTGTTGATACTTCTAGTGGTGACTGTTGGATCTCTAAAACAACATATGAGGGACATTTTTCAGATGCAGATCATAAAGATTCGATTATTTCTTATTACTTCGAAGAATCGGGCGGCAGCGTTTCAGATTATGATAAATTAACTACGGAAAATTATGGTGGAGATACTTACACAACCATAACAAATGAAAACCCTAGTGGTTCTGGCTGTGCAGATCACGATGCTCAAAGTACATGCACGTTGACTGCAGAGATAAAGGATAAGTGAAGCGATGACTGCGTGTACACGTAACGAGGGTCAGGCCGACCCTCGCTCTTGCAAAACTTGCTTTGTCTAGTGTAAGCGCTGCCATTAACCTTAATAAAGAACTAAGAAATGGTTAGGATTGGGCCTGTGCCTTTGACACTATGATTTCTTCTCGAACTTTTTCGTAGATTTCTAGGTTTTTAGAACTATTTTTACCTTGAATTTGTCATCGATAAATAGCATGCGCTAATGTACTAGCCTCTTTATTTAATGTCTTAGCCAATTCCTTAAGCTTAGGTCTGTAAATTGTTGAGAAAAATAGCTATTAAAGTTCTGGCTCTCGAAGCAGGGTTAGGAAATTCCGGAGCTAAAATTGGCTGATATTTTAAAATAATCTTATCGTTTATAATTAATTTACCTTTTTCTAAAAACAGAAATTATTTTTCTTTATCATTTATTTTAATTTATCCTCCATAAATTTCTGATAAGTCATTTGCCAATACTGTGCTCTAATTTGAATGTGTTCAGAGTCATAAGCCCCTTCAATACATCCACCTCTTTTTTCCTTCGGTTAGGTTATTTGCGAGGCAAGTCGGAGAATTTATTTCCAGTCCTATAATTAATACTCTGTTAATACAACTGTTTTATAATTACCTTTAGAGGTAAAATCAGCATGAAAAAAGAAATAGAACGAGTAAAAATAGATGAAATAATAAAAAAAGATTTTCAAAATTTACCTACTATCGAAAAAAAATCAGTTTTGGGTATGCGAAGGAACATGTTTGATGGGGAAATGACAGATTATAGTTTGGGAGGTATTAATACTTCTGAAATAATAAAGAAATCTTTAAATTCAAATCCTGTGATATTAGATATAGGGACAGGGAAAGGAGGAGTGCCTACTAATTTAAGAAAAAAATTTCAAATTAACGCGTTTGGGATTAGGGGGCCATCCGATACAAAATCAGAAGATTATATTTATGAAGTAGATATTCATAATCTTTCCAAAGAAACTTGTTTTGAATCAGTTAAATTTGATTTTATTTTTTCAAATATGACTTTTTTCCATTTAGCTGACCCCATTAAAGCACTCCAAGAAGCCTATCTTAAGCTTAAACCAAATGGAATCATGTTAATAAATAATTTAGTAATCCCAGGAATTTCGGCTACTGATTTTGCTTTTATTTTGGAATGGATGAAAAAAGAAGGCTACTGTATTACTTACATTTGTAAGCCGGGCATTAACTATGAGATGGATATAAGTAGCACCCTAGTTATAAAAAAACTACCCGATA
Organism: uncultured Pseudomonadota bacterium; assembly: GCA_963697455.1. GTDB lineage: Bacteria > Pseudomonadota > Gammaproteobacteria > Coxiellales > Coxiellaceae > JAFEDN01. The sequence goes on from CAVOOI010000036.1 coordinate 49,367, forward strand.
AACACCAACTTTCTTTTCCTTTAAAAATTACAGGTATAGATAATGAAGAACTTCCTAAAGTGATCTATTCATCTACTATACCATTGCCTTCATTTCCAAAAACAGAACTTAACCACACTTATAATCAATTAAAACCACAGTTGGATGAGTTGGCGGAAAAAATAGAGCTAGGCATAAGGCCTGATGAAATTGGCAAATTTTTAAGTGAAACGTTCAAGAAATTGCAGCCATTATCAAATTTCCCATGTGAATTAAGTGCTCTAGATTCCTTGAAAGAAAATTTTTTTTATGACGAAGTTATTAGTAAAACCAGCGCTCAAAACTCAACTTACTGTTTGGAACGTTTTATATACATATATCAAAGGAATTATAAAAAAAATAGCAAAGCTCCTCGAGAAGATTTAATAAAAACACTAACGATTATGGGGCATCTTGATATCCTAGGCCATGCTAATAAATTAAAATTTTCACATGAATCTAAGGCTATGGGTTTACCGGAATTAGAAAAAGATTTTGATGAAGATATAGGGGAAAAAACCAATCTAATCCTAAAAGTACTCATCCCTATTCCCTCGGGAAAACTGCAAACTCAAACCCAAACTGAAGCTAAAAAAATTTCTTCAGGAATAGAGTCATCAGATCATGATATTGTGACATCTCAAGCTATTTCCAGACAACCTGAGAATGAAATAACATTAGGCAATCAAAAAAGTTCAACATCTCAAGAAACTCCAAAAGATCTCAATCCTGAGACCTTACCCATTCCCTATTCTGTTGCCCAGAGGAAGTTAGACTATTTCAAAAGAAGCTTAATAAGTAATTTAAGCGCATTAGATCCATACAGAAAAAATAGTATGGCTAATTTTTTTGCGATTCCAGCGGAAGGTTATTCTGATAAACTCAAATTAATAAATTATTTAACCCAATCGAATTCTGAGCAACCTATGCAAGAATCTGAATTACTACCCTTTTTTAAAGCAATTTTTGAGGAAATCAAAATTTATTACGACTGTTTATGCATAAACTGTCAAGGATACTTTCTTCAATCAAAAAGCCGTTATCTAGATAATTTAGAAAATTTTTTCAAGGATATAGGTGGTTTGAAAGCCCTAAAGGCTGATCAGGTTGAAGAATTATTCAAAATTATTACAAAATCCCCTGCTCTAGATTTTGTTCTTACCGCGTCAAGCCACGGCATGGCAAATAATACTTAATGAGCCAAGTCCATGACAGTTGTAAGCTACAAAGTTACAGGCAGATCCCGGGTTCAAGACCTGAGTCCCTCATAATAAAATCGTCAGTACCAAAGCCCAATGTACTGCCCATATCCCGTCAACAGGAAACCCATTGCACTGAATTGACGACTATAATACGCAATCAATAGGTTGCCTATTCTTTAATTAATGCTAAAGAGCCTACATAATCCTGAAATAAATAATAAATAAATACTATATTATTGGGTTCATTTCCTTATTGAATTCACGCAAGACCCCCTCTACGCAATATTCTTTCCAAATTTTAATGTTTCCTTAAGGAAAGGATGCGATCATCATTTTATAAAAAGGAAGATTTAACTATCGGATGTGGAATTAAGGTAAAAATAACAAATTTTGGGTATATTATATGAAAAAAACAAATTATGTGGGTATATTATTATTAACTTTTATTATAAATGCATATGCTGATCCTACTTTAGGTATTATGATTCGTAATAACTCCTCTGATCAAGTACTATCTCTCTCTAACCACTCTATGGAGTACTGGTGGTGTTTATCAAATTCTGACCTTCCTAATAATATCTCAGGACTTACAGCTTATGAGCTTATCTTCCCATACTATCATGGAAACAATTGTACTGGCGAAGGGGATAATTGGAGAATTGACTATGACTTTACGTACCATTATACGTCTAGCACATCGGTGTTCTGCAATATAAAACAATCAAGTGAGCAGTACGGATGGGGTACTCCGATAGTTACATCTGGGGGCGGGGTTACTTGCAACATTAACAGTAAACTCTCCAATCCTGTAGCATATTTCTATTTCATAGATGTTTATCCGCCTCAAACAAAGTAAAAAAATTCTTGGAGGATACCCAGGTCAGTCCTGTGACTTTGACAGTTTCCAAAGTTACAGGCAGATCCCAAGGTCCCAGCCTGTAACTTTGACACTTTTATGACCACCGACTGTTTCAAAATGCAGAATTAAGGACCTGCCCCCTCCAAATAATGACCGCTCATTATAAAATGGTCAGTACCAAAGCCAAATATACTGTCCACATCCCGCCAACAGAAACCCATTGCATTTAATTGACGACTATAGTAATGTGCAACCATTAGGTTGCCTATTTTTTAATTAACGCTAATAGGAGATTTTATGAGTGATCATGTAGAAAAGCATATCGAATTAAACGCGCCTCTCTCTAAAGTGTGGCGTGCACTGACCGATCATCGCGAATTTGGCGAATGGTTTGGCGTAAAACTGAATGATCCATTCGTGCTGGGAAAAACAACTCGGGGGCAAATTACTCATCCCGGTTATGAGCACCTTAAATGGGAGGTAGTCGTGAAAAAGATGGAGCCTGAACACCTTTTTTCATTTACTTGGCATCCCTACGCAGTCGATTCTAAAATAGATTATTCCAAAGAAGAATCAACGTTAGTTGAATTCAAACTTGAAAAAACCCTCAAAGGTACACTACTGACGGTCATTGAATCTGGATTCGAAAAAGTCCCGGCTAATCGTCGCGTTGAAGCATTCCGCATGAATGAACGCGGTTGGGCTGTCCAAATGGAGAATATTGAAAAGCATGTTGCAACTAACCCCTAGTCTTAATCCTGTTAAACTACAAGAATATGCCTCTATATTTACAGCGCTCAGTGATGAAACCAGATTGTCGCTTGTTATCCAACTCTCTAAGGGACAAGCACAATCCATTTCACAATTAACCGAAGGTTCAAAACTGACTCGCCAAGCGATAACTAAGCATTTAAAGGTTCTAAAAAAGGTGGGTATTGTGCAAAGTACCCATGCTGGTCGCGAAAATCTTTTTGAATTAGACATCGGCCCATTCAATGACATCCAAAAATACTTGGAATTCGTTTCACAGCAATGGGATCAAGCTCTATTTAGGTTAAAAGCATTCATCGAACTTTAAAAGAATTGACTTTTAGCTTCTTTTATAATAATTTTAGACTTATGCTATCCTAGCTGTTTAAATATAAGGAAAAAAATGCGCGAAAACAATATATTAGATGAAAATATCAAAAAAATTTTAAATGATGAGTCATTAACTCCGATCAAGCGGATCAGACAGTCTTATCAAGAGCTATCAAGATTTTGTAAGTCTGATCAAGTGCCCTATTTTAAAAAAAATCCCTACATACTAGATAAATGTGGTGCTTTCTTAGAAAGCAATACTTCTATCTCAAAAATTAAATCCGTGCTCGAGAACTTTGGCCCCACAATCAAGGTAAGATCTGAGCCTGCATTTAAAGCATTCCAATCTATAGTTAATTATACTAATTCTTTATCTGAAGAAGAAAAAAAAGCAATACCTCAAAAATCTACACCTCCAAATAAAAAGATTGAAAAAATTTCTTTTTCAAATGAAACCGCAATATTAAAAACTCAGTCTATTTTCAGAGGAGCCTCAGTCAGAAAAAAATACAAAATTGAAAATTTATCTGATGAAAAGAAAACAGATTATGACGCATTTTTTGTAGGTAATGATCTCGTTATTGATGACTTAAAGCATTACCAACAAAAGGAACCTTCTCGATTTGCATTGATAGGAACTTCAGTCCTGGGCTCTGTCAGAAATGCCCTGAGTCTTTTGGCTCATCAATCCTATAACGATGAAAAAAAAGCAAACCAAAATATACCTAAATTGATTATTATTGATAATAGTAGAAAAGTAGAACAGTTATGGCGTAATTTACAGAAATTTGCTACAGAACACCCAGATCCAAAAAAATTTTTAGAGAATCTTGCTGATTTTTTAAGTAAAAATTCAAAATTGTATCGAAATTGTGATGGTTATACTTTTAGTTCTTTAGCTGAATACCACACGCAAAATATCCCAGCCTACTTTGCAGAATTATTCAAGACCTATGGTTCGATTGTACTCAAGGTGATTTCATCAGCGACGTTTATCTGTCAAAGATGGGAAGATGAAAAAACTTTTGAAAAATTAAAGAATGTATTGACTTATTTAGGGATTGAAGAAATATATGTTTACCCATCAAATATAGCTTCTTCTGCTTCTTCAGAAAATATAGATGTTATTTTAAATAACATCTTCAAATTGAGACCGAAATTATCCATACATACTGGCTCCCCTTCACTGAATGGCTGCCCGCAAAGATTTTTTCTTTTAACCGAAAACAATCCTCAACAAGCAAAAGCGAAGTTACTACCCAAAATAACCGGGATAGATCCTAATTCTTACAGGTTGAATTTACCATAATTGATAATACTTAAATAAATATTTATATTATCATTAGGAATATGAAGCATTTCTACGGAAAAGACTTTTCCTAAAAGCTTAGTAATAACTTTTGGCTAGAGTCATTGTCATTATTTAAAGGAAGAACATGAAAAAAATACAGGAAAATTTTTATAGTTATTTAAATGAATTCGACGAGCAGGACTTTTGGATCATACTTAAACCCACTATTCTTGGATTGCTCAGTGGTGTAATATATACATCATTTTCGCTGCCGAATACAGACAGCTTTATTCCAAAGCAGTCTGCAAAATTCAACTGTACTTATGAAATAATAGGAAGACATAGAAGAGTAATGCCGATCTGCGCAGATGATCTTACCACAGCACAATTGATACAAGCGGCTGAGGCAGATCGAGATGCCTTTCCTCGAGGCGAAAGGTATATTAAATTCGCCTTAATTGCTGCTTTCATAGGTTTATTGGTAGGTATTTCTAGAGTTAACACTCGGCATCATGACCGTCGGCAAGCTGTTCAAGAACAGCAGAAAACTGCTGAGACCTCGAATATGGATGAACTTGAGCAAGAGGAAAAAAAACTATCGCAAAAATACCATACTCAGTATAGTCAGGTTCAAGCTAAGCAAAAAATTCATCCTGCTTACCTGTGCGAACCTGACTCACTCGAATTAATAGGTATGCCGCCTATTGTTTGTTCCGACGGGTATGCCCGCGGTCTACGTCAATTTAAATCAATGATTGAAAGCAAGCTTCCTGGTATTAACGGCAAACCATTAGCCCCTTTTGGAATTATGGATCGTTTATTGCTCGTTGATTTGTTAAATTATGTTGAAAACGACGAAAGATTTTCATCTCAAGTGACTGCTTTTACTACGCGCCAGCCTGCAAAATCGCGTTTAAATTCAGCTTTGAATTTATTACTGGAAATCTTACCCACGCTAAAGAATACAGCCCTTTTGGTCGGAATGACATTTATTGCTTCATGTGGACTGAATTATTTAGTAGCACGAATATTTTCACCCGAAGGTGATCCTTTTTCTTTCAACAAACCATCCAGAATTATTAATAATGCTTTATATCTCACTGCGCTTATTTCTGGAAGTATTGGATTGTATAAATATCCTGTTCTAAATAAGTGGTTCAACCAAAAGATTGCAGAGGCAAAAGACAGCGACACCATTACCGATGTTGAAAGCGGCATCTTCGCTCGTATAAGTGAACGATTGTTTGATCCTTTCACTTATAACATATTTGAAAAGGCCGTTATTTGCGAAGATGGTTATACGTATGAACACCAAGCCGTAACCCGATTTTTTGAAGGACAATCTACAAAAAAAAGTTTGAAAAACCCGGACTTTAAATTTAAAAATCAATACCCTTTGTTGTGGCCATACGTTCAACGACAAAAAGAAGCTCTAGCAGAAAAAAATAAAATTAACAAAAATAATCAAGTGATCGAGGAACAAAGCAGGCAAACCCTGACGTTTCCCCCTAAGCATGATTAAGCAGTTGCGCAGAAGATATTATCCAATGCTGCTTTTAATTTTTTTATAACTCTCGCTTTGACTATGCTGTTCTTTCCTTTTATTACGCTTAGAGAATATGGTAGAGCTGGAAGTGGAAGCGGAAGTTTCAGACTTCTTTTCCGGAGGAGTGATTTCAGCACTGAAATGACTTGCCTTTTTCAATACGGATCCTAGCATTATGATTTTATCCGTAGGAAGAATATTGATTCTATTCACTACAATTTGCAGTACTTTCCTATCGCCTTCTTTTAATGGATTCTGGGTGAGAAATCTTTCAACCGTATCACTAAAGTATTTCCACATCTTCTCCGAGCCCCACTCTAAATATGCAAAGCTATCAATTATTAATGTGGTGACTTGAATAGGAGGGAAACCATATTGACGGGATATTATAAGAGGTGAGGAAGTGTCAGATTTGCACACTTGAAAAGTCTTTTCATCAGCCAGCAATGCTTGCGTATCTTCATCGACCTGGCTAAAAACTAGGCTTAATCGCGGAGTCGCCCCTAACCTAAGCAATAATTCAATGGCTTCTTGGTCGCCATTCCCTGCCATCTGCTGTAATAAATTGACAGTAAATTTATCAACTTCCATTTTATTCAATAGGCCATCAAGTTGTGCTCCATGACTTATTAACAAGCGGAGGGTTGCTACATCCTTACGAAGCGTTGCTGTTGAAAGCGCATCCGTCCCCGGGTTGGATGAATCAAATAAAGAAGAAGTCAATTTGGAGGATATAGACTGCAACAGCTCCGGTTGATATTCAACGGCCCTTAAAATAAGATTATTACGTTCTTCGACATCATTTTTGAAAATTTGATTTATATTAGCGCCTTTTTGCAATAGATAACAAATCAGTTGTAGATGGAGTTCATGAGGACGTAGTGCATCGCCGTAATCATTCCATTCCTTCAACACTATATTGAGGAGGTAGACTCCGCTTCGGCGCGGAGTATTCAGCTCCAATTTTTCGAGCATGTTATCAACCGCTAACTTATTGCCGTTTTTGAGTTGATCTTGCATCCATCCTGCTAAAAAACATAAATACAAGTTTTCTATGTCAGGGGTTAGCAAATTAAATTTTGCTCCGGCTTTTATAAAATCTTCTATCGCATTATTTCTCTGGTATAAGTAAATGAAAAATGTGGAATTTGCATCATCCTCAACTTCCGTAATTTCAAAAATACACGCATTGGGAACTTTGTTTAAATCAGCGCCCCGCATAAGTAAATAGTACGCTACCGGATGTAGGCTCCAATCCAAGGCATAATTGAGCAAAGTTCGTCCAAGAATCTGAGTTTCTATGGGTAATCCCGCAGAGAAAAGTTTTTCCAATACTTCTTCTATTTCCTCTACGGTGATGTTTGCTTGAAACTTCTGGATCAGCATCGCTAATAGATAGCTTATTTTTTCATCTTTAGCGCCAGCCGTAGATATCAGAGGCTTTAAATCAATGCAAAAAATCATTAATGCAAACATTTCTTTTAGCAGAATCTGTTGCTCGGGCTCTTGAGGACGCAGATAGTCCTTTTCCATTTCAGCTTTCGTTTCAAAAACAGCTTGTGGAATCGTAAGACGTTTAAATCTTTTTGTTAATTCCGTTTCACCCTTTTCATCTGGGGCATCAATTTGAACGCCTGCTTCCACCAATTTCTTTAATCCAAATTGATAGTTTGATTGAAGCGCCAGGGCTAAATAGGTTATTCTGGCGTTATCAGTGATATTTACAGGTGAATTTAACAACGTTAACAAGCCTTGTAAATCATCAGCGAAACGCGATTTGAGAGCATCCAGTAATACTGTAAATAGATCATTATCACGGAGACAAATAGCTCTTAGGAGCGCTGAACTCATAATCTCGTTAGTGGTTTCGATACCTCGGCCTAATAAAAACTTAACCAAGGGGGCCTGCCTACTCCAAGCCGCAGCATAGAGCGCGTTTCCGTTAATAGAAGGTAATTGCACTGGCACAAATCCTGATAAAGGATGCGGCGCGTTAAAACCCGTATTAATATCATTGGGAGACTCGAGCAAGACTGAAATCATTTGCTGTGCTATCTCTGCTCCAGATGAATAATAACTAAACATACGATTATCCACTACTAAGCGCCATAAATCTTTTAAAATTTCTCCCCTAGCCGTTGGTTTCAGTTGGCTTAATAAATAGTTAAATGCCTCTAACTGACCATAGAGAATTGAAAACTTGAATGCTTGCTTCACAAGCGGGATATAATTCTTATATAAAGGTTGCTGCTTTTTTTTCAGTACTAGCACCGCTTTTTTCAATCCGGACGTAATGGCTGGTAACAAAACCATATCCCCCGCAATTATTGTTTGCAATAGCAATATGTC
>CAVOOI010000037.1:0-38981 GCA_963697455.1 uncultured Pseudomonadota bacterium
TGCCAATCGATCCGGATGATGATGTAGAATTTCGGATAGATTAACTCCATTTACATCTTCACTAATCAAGACTGGAATTCCCGGTTGATTGCCGACGATTATTTTCACCAACTGCTGTGATGCTGTGCCAAAAACGCCAAGCCGCCTGTCGATTTGTTGTACCAAATATTCAGTACCGGGTTGTTCAGGATCTAGTTTAAACCAAAAAGTTTTCTTTAGGCCATTTTGACCAGTGACAGTCACTTTATATACTTGATGCCGCCCGCTGATTTTTGAGTCTTTGGGTCGCCATTGAGCTTTAGATGATGATTTGCATTCTAAAAGTTGTTCTATAGCTTCTGGGCGTAGGCGCGCTTGCCGTAGTTCATCGTTTTCAATAAATTGAATCACTACCGGTGGCAAATCACTGCTAGTCGATTTTTTTTCATCTGCAAACAAAGTATGAAGCCGCAGTTTGCCAGCGTTCAGTTTCTTGCAATATCCGATAATGCCAGCCGCTCTCGTCCGGATCGTGACGTAATTGCTGTAAATGGAGTTGTTGCTCTCGAGAAGGTTTTTCCCAATGCTTTTCTAAATCGTTGAATAAATCGCGGTTTCCAAATTCGAGGGATATGTCGATAGAAAAGTAAATATAACGAAGATTTAACTGGTGATTCTTTTTTTTCATCCGACTGCGTTAATTGCACTCTAATACTTTGCAAACAGGCAGTAATAAACTCCGGTTTCTCCAATAAAAAATAAACCATCAAATCAATCAGCGGTGCATAATGATCCTGAACATAATGTTTTAAATGACGAATTGAACGATGTGCTTGTTGACGTTGCTCCAGCGCATATTGAGCATCACTGAAAGGCCCTTGAGTTTTGATGAGCGGCTGAGTTGTCAAAGCGTGATGCTGCTTTCGAATTCTATTCTCTTGAATTTCTGCTTGTTGAACAACTTCTTGTAACCGCCGATATAAATAAATCGAAAAACTTTCGTATAATTTTCCAGGCTGAGTTTTTTTGGAACTTGCAAAAAAATAAAGAGCTGGCAAGAAAGTGTGATGATCTGTGCTCTCCAAGTTTTCATCTTCCGGAAGCGAAGGACAATAAACGACAGCTAATTGTTGGGGTGTGTAGCATTGTATTCCCCATTTTTGAATATGAGACTTTTTGATCGGTAGAGCTTCAGACGGCAATAAAGCGTGATACAAAGTAAATATTTGAGTAAAAGCTAGAAAATAAGGGTGGGTAATATGCTCGCTCTGACCTACCAATAAATGTAAACGCCATTGCTCAGGCCCTGTCATGGATTTCATGGCCATGATTTCATAATCACAAGGTGGTTCACCCAGAAAGGTTTGCAGAAATGACAGACAATTTTTTAAGATCGAAATCTGTGTTTTTTCAGTCGGAGTCTCAGACTGAAGTTGCGCTCGAACCGATTGCCACAGCCAAGTTGCCGGTGAAACTAATTGGGACGCCAAATGGGGAGTGAGCGTTTTGATGGCTTCTAATTGCTGATCGCACCATTGAGTCCAACTCTGATAACCGCTATGAGTCTCAGTATAAATGGTTAAAAATGAGCGATAACTTTCCAACCGGGCTTGATATTGATTTTTAGCTTGATAAAAAGCAGCTTTTTGACCATGAGCGGCATAATTGATCAGCATTCGCTGCCATGCGGCATGTGCCTTTTCCCAGGTATCTGGGATTTTTGTCGAAGACTTAGTGGAGGCTAGATTTTCTAAGCCGCTTTGTAATAATGTTAATGCAGCATTTTCTGGTTCAATGATTTCCAACACAGATTCCTGAGTCTTGAATTCTTTTTGTAGCAAATCTTTCCACAGAACCACTTGTGCATGATAACCACATTGCCGCCATTGCTGGAGTAATTTTTTCCAAATCCGCTGCCAATTATGTAACTGATTGTGATCTGCAGAGGTTGATTTGGATTCACGAATTAGTTGATGTAATTGACTAAGCAAATCACTTTGTTTTTGCGCGCAGAGTTGATTAAATTCCTCATAAGCCTGCTGCACTGCGATGGGATCAACCCACAATAATTGTTGATCCAAAGTGATTAAGGCCGTGACGGTCTTTTCCAAATTAGCAAAGCTCAAGCTTTTGGTTTTGAGCCGCCAGGGTGACAGCGTGTCGGTAAAGCGAGATTGACAAACAGGTAATAATAGCCGGTATATTTGGCGCAGCGCTTTTAACACCCATTGATCCAATGATTGACGGCAAGCGGCTAATTGAGTGGATACATTGGTTTTATCTCCTGCTCTAAAACCGCCAATGCTTGACAACCGGAAGGAATAGCAGCAGGAGGATGATAAGCCGAAGCCGATTCCGAAGCAGAATAAAACCAGCGCTGTTGGTCGGCTGCGCTTTCTGCGGTGGTGAAATGCCACGCACTTGCCAATTGAGCGGAAAATTCTTCTGCAGAAAGCTGTGCATCAATGGTTGCATACAAAGTGCAAGCGGCTTGATAGCTGCGCTGTTGCCGTTGTTCACGATCCTGCTGCTCGAGCAGACTCCAAAGCTCAGCATGCTGTGAGCGGTCCAGTTGCACCCATCCTTCGCTTTGTGGCTGTTTCATTTCTCCAGGGGATAAGGGATAAACGGTTGTCCATAGACCTGGCAAAAGAGCAGATTCCGCACTAGAAGGAACGTTAAACCACTCTCCATAATAAATAGTTTCCTGAGAATTGATTTGACGAATAATGCGCCGCTCGGTTATCGCAGTCGATTTTTCATCGACAGGAATAAATAGATAGCGTTTTTGTTTTAACACGGTCAACAAACTGGTCATTAATTCTGGACTGAATGCCGAATGGTTTTCTTTTAAATCATCTTGTAAACTCACTAATCGGAGCGCATTGACGACCTGAGGATCATAATTCTCCAATTTTGCCGCCTCGGTCAGCAAAGTCTGTTCATTCCAATCATGACGGCGGCCTTTGTCATTGAAATAGCATAAATGAATTTGTTGACTGTCTCGCCAATAATATAAGTGATGATTAAGCAACGTAGTGTGAGAAGAGATTTTGCTTTCAAATTCAGACGCGTTTTCACAGCGGGTCATGCGCCATTGAAAAGGGGTTATCGGCGGTAAGGCGCTGAGCCAGGCTGATGGCAGTTTCGGTTGACTATCCACATGAATCATAGCAGTAGGATCGGTTGGTTGAACCGCTACACACGGCTCACATAGAGCATGAATTTCTTTAAAGAAAGATACCCATTCCGACAATGGAACAGTTTTACTGTATTTTTGGAATAAATCGTTAAAAATGGTTTTGAAAACGGCCTGATCACCGGCGTCCAGTGCCTGGCGGCAGGCTTGTAAGCACTCCGTCTGCACTTTTTTCCAATCTGAGACAGGAGAGTCAAATAAAGTAATGCGAGTCACAGTTGAAATCCTTTCACTATGGTTTAATTAGTTTTCCATTTACTGGCCTTGGGACAGATTATTATTGCTGAAAAAGTGCGAATGCGCCAGAGTTAGGGCCAGGGTCAAACGGAACCCAACAACTCCCAATAGCCAGTTTTCTTTGAGCCCACCCGTTTCAAAATACCAGCATGCTTCAGTTTTCTGAGGTTACGCATTACGGTGGATCGGTCTTTTTGGGTTAACTTTGTGAATTCGTCGATGATTTGAATTATATGCTTATTTATTACAATAATTCAATGTGTTATGATTCGCCGAGAATTGCTGCATCGGGTTTACTAAGTAAGATATTTTTGAAACCAATTCATTGCTAACACATTTACTTGATCTAGAGTTCCGGGCTCTTCAAATAAATGCGTGGCCTCAGGAACGATTACTAATTGATTTTCACACTGCAAATGCGCCTGCGCTTGCTCATTTAATTCAATGACCACCGGGTCTAACTCTCCTACAATCAAAAGAGTTGCCGCTTTGACTTTAGGTAGCGCTTGTGCTGCGAGATCAGGCCGGCCTCCGCGTGAAACCACCGCTTTAATAGTGGGTTGTTCGGAGGCGGCGATCAAAGCCGCTGCGGCCCCGGTGCTGGCCCCAAAATAGCCGATTGGCAGGGTATTGAAACCAGGTTGTTCTCTCATCCAATCCGTGGCCTGGCTAAGCCGTTTAGCTAATAAGGGAATATTAAACCGGTATTCTCCTGTCCGTTCGTCAATTTGATCTTCCGCTTCGGTCAGCAGATCAAACAGCAAGGTTGCTAGGCCCGCTTGATTAAGTGATTTGGCAACATAAGTATTCCGGGGACTAAAGCGGCTACTACCGCTGCCATGCGCAAACATGACCAGACCGGTGGGATGGGGTGGCGATTGCCAATCTCCTGCCAGAGTCACATCGGCTACTCGAATCTCTAATGGTTGCTGAGAATGCTTCATCTATGAAGCCCCCGTTTTTTGATTCAATAAAGAGATCACTTCTGCGTCGCTGGTTTGGGAAAAATCCTGATACCAGCCACCGATTGCAAAGAAAGGCGTCGGTGTTTCTAAACAAACAATTTGATCGACTAGCTGGCCGAATTGGTCAAATACGTCGGGAGGCGCTACGGGTACAGCGATAATCAATTGACGGCATCCTAGCTTGCGAATGGCTTTAATCGCAACGCGCATGGTTGCTCCCGTGGCAATCCCATCGTCGACTAAAATAACCATCCGGTTTTTTAGTTCAGGAAATGGCCGTTTCCCACGGTATTTTTGATTACGTTCTTGTAATACAGTTTGTTGTTCAGCAATGATTTCATCAATGGTGCGCTGATCTAAGTTTATCAACCGCAACACTTCATCATTGAAAACGGATATGCCGCCTTGCGCGATGGCCCCAAACGCCAGTTCTTCTTGACCAGGCACGCCGAGTTTACGGACTAGAAAAATATCGAGAGGTATCTTAAGCGCCCGGGCAATTTCATAGCCAACCGGTACGCCGCCTCGCGGTAAAGCGAGAACAATAGCCTCCTGATTGCCGGCAAAAGTCTTTAGCTGCAGTGCCAGTAGCTGTCCGGCTTCAATACGATCGCGGAATATTTTTTCCATATCAAAAATATGGCAGCTCTTCGTTATTTAATCAAGCTTAGAGCTGTGGGGGTGAGATGGTTGATAGCCGTGTATCACGGTTGATAGATTCTTGGTTGGCTTGTGTGAGAGAATAGCTGAAACAAAAAAGAGGAATGCTTGTATGCTAAATTGTTTTATCACTCGTCCTACTCAAGAGATGATTCCGATCAAACCCCTGGTTAAATCAACCTTAGATTCATGGCTGGCGGCGCAAGATCCTTATCTACAACAATGGGTAAAATCCAGCCGGTTCTCAGCAGAAGCAGGGGAAATTTGTCTGGTCCCCAGCCCACAAGGACGGCTAGCCCAGGTATTGGTGGGGCAGGCATCGCCTGATGATTTTTGGGTGTTTGGTGATCTGCCGACCAGGCTCCCCCCCGGCCAATATAGTTTTGATTTAACCGATGACCGCGCAGTGATCGCCTGGGGCTTAGGCAGCTATAGTTTTACACGTTACCAAAAGAAAAAACGCCGCCCTCAGACCCAACCGGTCCAGCTCTTAATTCCCGAAGTCGCCAATCCTGAATTATGTAACGAAATAGTCTCCAGCATTTATTGGGTGAGAGATTTAACGAATACGCCGACTGAAGATATGAGCCCCGAGGTATTAGCTGACGCGGCAGTCCAATTGGCCAAACAATTTGGCAGTGACGCTCAGGTCATCGCTGGTGATGAATTATTAACCGCCAATTACCCTGGCATTCATGCCGTGGGAAGAGCGAGTACTCGTCCACCTTATTTAGTGGATTTTCAATGGGGAGAGCAGAGCCATCCCCGGCTGACTTTAGTTGGAAAAGGCATTTGCTTCGATAGCGGCGGTCTGAATTTAAAGTCTTCCGAAGGCATGCGTTATATGAAAAAAGATATGGCTGGAGCGGCGCATGTCTTGGGTTTGGCGCGCTTAATCATGGCCCAGCGCTTACCGGTGCGGTTAAGAGTATTGCTGCCGATTGCTGAAAATATGGTTTCCGGCAACAGCTATCGTCCTGGTGATGTGATCAACACCCGCGGCGGCCTAAGTGTTGAAATTAATAATACCGACGCTGAAGGCCGGGTGGTTTTAGGGGATGCTTTAGCAGCCGCCGTGGAACAATCCCGGATCTGCTCTTGGATTTCTCCACTCTCACTGGCGCCGCCCGGGTTGCGGTTGGCCCCGATGTGGCGGCATTTTTTGCTAATCAGGAAGAGCTTGCTCAAGGTCTATTTAAAGCCGGGGAAAAAACTGGCGACCCATTCTGGCGATTACCGCTTTATCAACCTTATGAACGTTATTTAAAAAGTGAAGTAGCGGATATCACCAACGCTTCTACCGGGCCTTTTGCAGGCGCGATCACCGCTGCTTTGTATTTGAAATACTTTGTTCCAGCGAAAATTCCTTGGGCGCATTTTGATGTTAGCGCCTGGAATTTTGATAGATTACCTGGTCGGCCGGTTGGCGCAGAAGCGAATGCGTTGCGAGCAACGTATGCTTATTTGCAGGAGCGTTATTTGTCCAGGTAAGGAATATGATGTGATATTTTTTATAACTGCGATTGTTTTCATTGCTGTCATTTGGGCGATGATATTTTATTGCTGTTCCGCTAAAATTTGGCTGCCGGTTAGCGCAATAATGCTGGCATTGATCACTTATTTTCACTGCTTTCCCAGCCTAGTTTGGAGCATTTTATGGATATTATGGTGGATGCTCGCGGTTTTAGCCCTGATCACTCCGTTGCGTTTACAAATTTTGATTATCCCATTTTTGCGCTGGTTTCAGCGTGAAAATCCGCCACTTTCTGCGGCAGAGCAACAAGTTATTGATGCAGGTGGTGTTTGGTGGGGCACTGAATTATTCAGTGGCGACCCCGATTGGCAGAGTTTGTTTGGCGCAAGTAGCAAAGCAGTGTTCACTCCTAGCGAACAAGCGTTTTTAGATAAGGAAGTCGCTGAATTTTGCGATTTGTTAGATGAATGGCAGATTTCCCACCAAGATCATGATTTACCACAATCCGCATGGGCAATGATCAAAACCCAGGGATTTTGGGCGCTGGAAATGGCGCCCGAATATGGCGGCCATGGTTTTTCACCTTTTGCCCATGCGGCAATTATCAGCAAAATTGCCGCTCGCAGTGTCAGCGCCGCCATTACCGTGATGGTGCCGAATTCCTTAGGCCCCGCCGAGTTTTTAAAATATTATGGTACGCCCGCTCAGAAAGATTATTATTTGCCGCGTTTAGCGCGCGGCGAAGAAATCGCTTGTTTTGCTTTAACTGGTGTTGAAGCCGGCAGTGACGCCGCGAGCATTGCCGATACCGGTGTAGTTGGTCATGGAGAATATGCCGGACAAAAAGTGCTGGGTTTAAAATTAAACTGGGATAAGCGCTATATTACTTTAGCGCCAGTAGCCACGTTGATTGGTTTAGCGTTTCGCATGTTCGATCCCGAACATTTACTCGGTGAAGTAGAAGATATTGGCATTACTTTAGCCTTAATTCCCGCAGATTTACCTGGAGTAGAAAAAGGCGCGCGCCATTTACCGTTGAATATGGGATTTATGAATGGCCCGGTGCGTGGTAAGAATGTCTTTATTCCGCTTGACCAATTGATCGGCGGCGTAGAGCGCAGAGGGCAGGGATGGCAAATGATGATGGAGTGTTTAGTCGTTGGCCGTGGCATTTCTTTACCTAGTTTAGCCTCAGCGATGTCTCAATTTTGCACGCGAATGTCCAGCGCATATGCCCAGGTGCGCCAGCAATTCCATCGGCCTATCGGTAAATTTGAAGGCATTCAACAAGTTTTAGGTAGAATCAGCGGATTAAGTTATGTCAGTGAAGCCCTGCGTCTGTCGACTATTGAAGCGATCCAAGCCGGTGGACGTCCGGCGGTCGCCTCTGCCATTACCAAATATCATCTCACTGAATTTACCCGGCAAATTGTCGCAGATAGTATGGACATCCATGCCGGGCACGGCATTCAAATGGGGCCGCGCAATTATTTAGCGTATTTACATGCAGCAGTGCCCATCAATATCACTGTGGAAGGGGCCAATATCCTGACGCGGGGTTTAATTATTTATGGTCAAGGCGTGTTACGCTGCCATCCTTATTTGCGGAGTGAATTACAAGCGGCGATGAATCAGAATGTGCGCCGCTTCGACAAAATATTTCGCCGCCATATCGGTTTTGCGTTTAGTCAAATTTCGCGATTAATCATTTACGGCATTACCGGTGGGCGCATGATTGGCGTTAACAGTGGATTAAATCCAGATTTTCAGCCATATTTAAGACAATTGACCCGGATGAGCAATGCATTTGTGGCGCTAACCGACATCACTCTGCTAGTGTTAGGCAAGCGGTTAAAAATAAAAGAAGCCCTCTCGGCCCGTTTAGGAGATTTGCTCAGCTATATGTGTATGGCCGTTTCCGTACTAAAATACTATCATGATCATGGCCAACATGCCGATGAGCAAATTTTTGTAAAGTGGGGCGTGACTTTCTGTTTTGGTAAAATGCAGGAAGCGATCATGGAGTTCTTGGCGAATTTTCCGGTGCGGTGGATCGCCGTTATTATGCGCCGGCTAATATTTCCTTGGGGAAATGCTTATCCGGGGCCTGCGGATGAGATTGCTGCGTGTATCGCCACGGCGTTCAGCGAAAATATTTCTTTACGCGAACGCTTAAGTGAACATTGTTATTTGCCGCCCGGTAGCTCGGCTTGGCAAATGGAACAGGCGTTACGGGCTTTATTAAACGCAGCGCCATTATTAGAAAAATTGAAGGGAACGGCGGCCAAAGCTGGCGCCGCCTTACCGGATTGCTCTACCAGTTATTTGTCCGCGCAAATTGACCAGGCTTATCAGCAGCAAAAGATCAGCGCCGCTGAGCGGGATGAGCTGCAAAATGTAGCCAAATTATGCTGGGAAGCCATTCAAGTAGACGAATTTTAAGGAGGTCATGATGACCAAAGCAGTTTATATAGTGGATGGTTTGCGAACTCCATATTTAAAAGCGCGTGAACAGCCGGGCCCTTTCAGCGCCGCTGATTTAGCTGTCGCTGCGGGACGGGATTTATTGCTCCGCCAGCCGTTTGCACCCGAAGCGATTGGTGAAACTATTTTAGGCTGTGTTATGCCCCGCGAAAATGAAGCCAACATCGCCCGCATCGTGAGTTTAAGATTGGGTTGCGGAGCCAAAACTCCGGCGTATACAGTCCAACGCAATTGCGCGTCCGGGATGCAAGCCTTGGATTCAGCCATGAAAGATATCAGCTTAGGCCGCTATGATTTAGTGCTTGCAGGCGGAACGGAAGCAATGAGCCATGCGCCCATTTTATGGAATTCGCAAATGACCGGCTGGCTGGGCAGAGTCCGTGCCGCCAAATCTTGGCAGCAAAAGATCAGCGCAATCAATCAATTTAGACCCGGTTTTTTAAGGCCCATCGTCGCATTACTTTGTGGCTTGACCGATCCTTTAGTGGGTTTGAGTATGGGACAAACCGCGGAAATACTGGCCCATCAGTTTCATATTTCCCGCGAAGAGATGGATGAGTTTGCATTGCGCAGCCACCAGCGTTTAGCTGCCGCTCAGGATGCAAAATATTTATCTGAGATAGTTCCGTTGTATGATGGCGCAGGGCATTGTTACGATCAAGACACCGGCTTAAGGCGCGACACTACCCTAGAAAAATTAGCGAAATTACCGCCTTTTTTTGATAAATCTTTTGGTTCAGTCACCGCGGGCAACAGTTCGCAAGTGACCGATGGCGCGGCGATGTTGATTTTAGCCAGTGAAAAAGCCGTAAAGCAGCATCAACTGCCTATTTTAGGAAGAATAGTAGACGTAGAGTGGGCGGCGTTGCCCCCGGAAATCATGGGGCTAGGCCCCATATTAGCGGCCACGCCATTGTTGTTGCGGCATAATTTAGGATTAGCCGATATCGACTATTGGGAGATCAATGAAGCGTTTGCCGCACAGGTATTGAGTTGCATAGCCGCATGGGAAAGTGACACCTATTGTCGAGAACACCTAGGATTAACCAAGGCCTTTGGCGCCTTAGATCAAGGGCGCTTGAACATAGACGGCGGAGCCGTCGCATTAGGTCATCCAGTCGGCGCCAGCGGTGCGCGAATCGTGTTGCATTTATTGCAGATATTAAAGCGAAATCAAGCTCATCGTGGCGTCGCCGCCATCTGCATCGGCGGCGGCCAAGGTGGCGCGATGTTAGTAGAAAGGAGCTGAGTGAAATGGAACAACAACGAGCGTATCAACACTGGCGGTTCATCATCGACCCGCAGCGGATTATGTGGTTGACCATAGACCGGCAAGGCGCTTCAGTCAATTCATTAAGCCGTGAGGTCTTTACCGAATTAGAAGCGATCATCAGCGGCGTCGAGCAAGATTTGCCGGCAGGTTTAGTCATTTTATCCGGAAAAGCCAAGGGTTTTATCGCCGGCGCGGATATTAAACAGTTCACCACCATTCAAACCACCGACGAAGCATTTGATTTAATCCGCCAAGCCCAAACTATTTTGGAGCGGCTCAACCGCTTACCCATTCCCACACTAGCCTTGATTCGCGGTTTTTGTTTAGGCGGCGGTTTAGAGCTTGCTTTAGCTTGCCGTTACCGGATTGCCGAAGAGGGAGCTGGAACTCAGCTGGGATTGCCAGAAGTGAAACTGGGACTACACCCAGGATGGGGCGGAACCGTGCGTTTGCCACGGTTGATCGGTGCGACGCAAGCGATTCCTTTCATGCTGGCTGGCCGTACCGTTTCCGCTAGGGCCGCAGCCCGGTTAGGAATTGTGGATGCGACGGTCCCTGAACGCCATCTTGAAACCGCCGCGCGTCATTATATTTTGCAGCAACCAAAACCGCATCAGCCCTCCGCTTTAGCTGACTTAAGCAACGCCCAATGGGTACGGCCATGGTTAGGACGGTTATTTGAGAAAAAATTAGCGAAAAAAGTCAACGAACAGCATTATCCCGCCCCGTTTGCGATTATTCGTAACTGGATTCGTTATGGAGTTCGTGGGGACGATGCTATGGTAAACGAAGCCCGTTCCATATCTCAGCTCATGGTTGGTCCCACCAGCCGCGAATTAGTGCGAGCTTTTCTCTTACAGGATCAGCTTAAGGCGTTCGCCAAAAATACTCGATTCAAACCAGCCCATGTTCATGTCATTGGCTCAGGAACGATGGGGGGCGATATCGCCGCGTGGTGTGCGTATAAAGGTTTGACAGTGACCTTGCAGGATCAAACCCCAGAAAAAATTGCCCCGGCAATGGGCCGGGCGCATAAATTGTTTGCCAAGAAATTGGAGCAACCACGTTTGATTCAAGCTGCATTTGACCGGTTGCAACCTGATGTCGAAGGGCTTGGCGTGCGCAGCGCCGACGTTGTCATCGAAGCCGTATTTGAAGATTTAGCGGTAAAACAGCAGATATTTAAGAATATTGAGCCACAGCTAAAACCGCATGCGCTGCTGGCAACCAACACCTCGAGTATTTTATTGCAAGAAATCTCGACCATATTAGCCGAGCCGCAACGCTTGCTCGGGCTACATTTTTTTAACCCGGTAGCCAAAATGTTGCTGATTGAAATTGTGCGCCCCGAGCAGGGCGACGAGGAAGCTTTAGCGAAAGCCGCCAGTTTTGCCAGCTTACTGGGACATTATCCGTTGCTGGTTAAGAGCCGGCCTGGATTTTTAGTTAACCGGATTTTGATGCCTTATCTGTTAGAAGCCTTTATTCTCCATGAAGAAGGCGTGCCGATCGAGGCGATTGACCAAGCGGCGAAAGATTTTGGCATGCCGGTCGGCCCGATTGAATTAGCGGATAAAGTGGGTTTAGATATTTGTCTGTCAGTGGCCGAGCACTTAGCGCCTTACTACAGTTTCACCATTCCCGAAAAATTAAAGGTGATGGTGGCAGAGAAGCATTTAGGCGTAAAATCAGGCCGCGGATTTTACCGTTATGACCGCCAAGGCCAACCGATCGTGCATAAAGCCGTTTCTTTTCCAGCGCCCGATTTAACCGACCGGTTAATTTTACGGTTATGCAATGAGGCGGTGGCGTGCTGGGCGGAAAAAATCGTCGCTAACGCCGATTTATTGGATGCTGGGATGATTTATGGTGTGGGTTTCGCGCCATTTCGCGGCGGGCCGATGGAGTATATCCGCAAGACTGGTGTTAAAATCTTGCAAGAACGGTTGCTAGTGCTTAGTCAACGATATGGCGAACGCTTCATACCTCATCCGCAATGGGAAGAAATTCAGTGAAAATGCTTTACCCCGATACAATTAGTTCATCCGACAAACTATTCAGCCTTAGTTTCCGCTATGCATGGTATGCATTGCGGCAAATTTTTTTCTTAATCTTAATTTTTGTGGTGCTTAAATCACTGGATACGCATGCCCCACAGCTGCCTAAGCTGCTAGAGAGGGGTATTTCTCTGTTAATTGGTTTGATCGCTATTTATTTATTGACGGCTGCATTTTTAAGAGTGGATGGTATGCTTCGCGGCGTGCCGCTGACTCTACAGCAAGCATTGGTACAAACTTTGCAATGTATCGGAAAAGTCTTCCTAGCTTGTTTGTTGATCGTGGTTGTCTGTTTAGTGATTTTTTTCCTAGGCCGTTGGGTGATACTTTCAGTATTTGGATTAAGAGAGGCTTTCGCCGGTGTCGCCGCTTTGCTATTAATCGGCATTCCCATGATTTTAATCCTGATATTTTTCTATTTCACAATTCCTTTGTTGGCGGTGCACAAACAACCGCTTTTAGCCGCATTTTATCATAGTCCGCAGTATACTCGACAACGGCTGTTCTGCTCGGTTTTACTCTATATAGAGATGGTGATCATATTAGGCTTTTCGCTAGCGCATACTCGCCACGGGCAATGGCTGTTAAGTCATCACTTGATGGAATTGGGTGATTTAGTCGTTTTCAGTCTGGTATTGCCGCCATTAATCAACCTGACTTTGCTGTTGCTAAATGACGTCCAATTGAAGTCCCCACGCTAAAAAAAATCCTGATGAGGGATCGCAAGGGAGAGGAGAGCGGAGCGACCTTTCCCTTCATTCCGGTGTTCCGGCTTTGCCGGAACACCGGATTCGAATCAGGAAGCAGCTCCCGCTTCAGCGGGAGCTGCTGAGGTATTATTCCTCAACAGTTTGTAATTTTTCCACGCCGGCGCCTTCTTCCAGAATGCGTAAATCGCGCAAAGAAATCAACGCTGCAACCGGTTTACCGCGTCGGGTCAGGATGACGCGTCGGCCACCGTAAGAAGCTTGGTTAATCAACTCAGCAAAATTTTCTCGTGCGGCCACAGTAGTTATCGTTTTCATTACTTTCTCCAGGTTTAAACCCATCTTATCTCTATTAATTTTTCAAAAACCTACCCGGATACCTCACACTCTCCACGTCCACGCTATCGGCCGCAAACCTAGCAATCTATCAACTAAGTAGTTGAATATGCACGCTTTTTAGCTTTCGTTGTGTAGTAGGGAGTATGAAGTATCCGGGATTATCACGCACCAGACGACCAATATCGTCGAAATGCACGCTAATTGACTCGAAATTATACATAAACAATTCACCTAAGTCAAGTATTTCCTACTTTATTTATCAAGGATTAATGTTATTTTTTGCGCATTTTTTAACGTCAGCCGGTAGATTACTGATACCGCTAGGCAAATTAATAGAAGATTTTTTTTAATATTTCTTTAATTATAAAGACTTATAATTGATAGTTAATTGACACGGAAGAGAATAGATAAGATTGGAAAAGAATAAAAGAGGCTAAAGAAAAATGTTGCAAGAAAATATAGAAGATATCCATCCAGAGAGTCCTGATTTAGAAATAAAAAGAGAGGTAAGAGCGACTTATCCAATTCCGTCCTATTTCAGCTTTTCTGAGGATAAGGCTTTCTTTTCTTATGAGGATATTACTATCGATTCCTTAATTCATTATTTATATGATGTTGTCAATGATCCTGATGGAGCGGAAAATTTTAATATTTTTTATCAAGAACATAGCAGAGCCTTAAATATTACCAATGTCCACAATATTGACATTCCAAAACTCGCAAATCAAAAAGACTTTATTCAATATTTCCCAAAAGCCTTCAATTTAATTGCAGTTTTATTTAATGTCATTTTTCCAAATGGCATTTTATCTCGGGAATTTAATGATAAATTTAATGGATTTTCAGAAAAGGTTAAACAATTGTGCCCGGAGTTCTATGCTGGTTATCAGCAATCTCGCCTTAATAATTCAAGCACCATCAATAGGTTATTTAGTTCTTTGGTGATTGGTTTAGTTTTTGGTATCCCTGGAAAACTTCACGGCGATACCTTTATGATGGTCAATGAAATCATAGAAATTATTATAAAGAATTTCCAATTACTGTTTCCTATCGATAAACCAATAAACGGCAGTGATATTCATCAGCTTTCAAAAAAAGTAAAGCAAAATATGATAATTGATCTTGAGACTTATAGTGATCTCATTTCTGAGATGCTATTAGTATTAAAACAAGAAACAGATGATGATACTTATCATGATAAGATAAGAATGTTTTTAAAATTACTTAAATTTAGCGTATTCGATTTTTTTCCAGAAGATAAAGAAGCCAAAACCGGGAAAGAAAGGCAAAATGAATTTATTAAAATGGTTGATTTTGATTTTTTTAAAGATCTTGCAAGTTCCGGAAATAAATTAACGCTATTAATCAAAGAATTCTGGACTGGTTTATTTTATCAATTTGCTTCAAGAGCAGACACACTTATAACAGATGAATTCCATACTAATTTAAAAAAATGGATAGGATCATCCGCTTGGATGAGTCCTTCAAATAAGGCATTGTTAGAAATCCGTTTCTCTTCTCAGTCTGAGTCCAAAGATTTAGAAAAACTGAAGATGATCCTGCCGGAATTTTTTAGTTTTGAATTCTCTGAAGAGAGTAGTAAAAGTTTTGAGGAAATACTAACATCAGCAAAGCAGCTGATTGATTCGTTAAAAAAAGATCCAATCAATTTAGATAGAACTCACTCAATTTTGCCTCGCCTGTTCTTCCATGCTGCAATTCTATCCAAATATCCTCATAAATTTAAAGAAGATGCTGCAGAATTGAAATCTTATTCATGCTATCAGCCGGTCATCGACAGTATAGCTACAGCTGAAGCATTATCCATAATAAAGAAAGGCGGTTTAGGAATAACAGATGAATATTATAGAAAAATAGAAAATTGGCTTTCTAAAAACAATTTTAATTGGAAAAAAATTGCTAATGGCGATCTCGCAGTATCTGTAAAATCTGTGGTTAGCGAATTGCTAAAGTTTACTATAGCGAATATCCCAAACCAATTAAATGATAAAGAAGAATCTATATTAATGGTTAGTGATAGTTTTAGTTTGGTTTCACAAATATTAACTGGAGTTCCAGAAACAATCATTTCTAAGCAAGAAAAACAAAGTTTATTAAAAGACTTTCTTGAGAAGATTTTGATATCTACGCGTTTCTCTACCATTTATTCTGGAGATGCGATCTATAAAAAATTATTGAGAGAAATTCAGGCTATTTATAAGGATAAAAATTTTGATGGTGTTCATACTAATTTCAGTAAATTGAGCACGCTATCTACTTTAAAAGAGGCAAGTGAATTTAAGCAATTGCGATCGGAAGTGAAACCTTTTGACCAAAACGGACTTATCCAAGAGAAACTCAAAATGGCCCAAGCTGTTTTGCGGTACCCATTGCCAGCTCAAGCGAGTGATTCAAAAAATGATTTCGCTAAATGGTTACGAGGAAAACAAATTAGTCCAGCTAATATTGCCATGTTATCGCCAGCAGAACTTAGTAATGATATTTTTAAAAATTTATATCAATATTGTTGCGAAATAATTAGTGTCACAGAGGAAGGGCCAAAGCCAAACCTCATAAAAATATCTGATGCGATTTCCTTTGCATTGGGAGTTCTTATTGATTTGCAAAATAATTTATCCGAAAAAGGACTGGTTAAGAAATTTTGGATTGAATTAATGAAGAAATTCAGTTTTTACCCAGAAAAAACTACAATAATTAATCTTGCATTTCAGTCGCTAACAACTGAGTTAAATTCCAAATCTAGCGATACTTTCTTAAAGGAAGAATATAAAGATTTAGCAGAGGATATAAAAATCTCTGAAATCAGCGACTTGATATCGAAAGGTGATCATAATGGATTAAGCCAAACTTTAAAGATTATAAAAACTAACCTACCTGCTCAAGATTATTCTAATCTAGAGCAATTGGTGGATACTCTAAAGAGAACTGCCGATTTTAGGCGTAATTCAGAGATCTCAAGGTTAAAAACTTCAAATTTTGACCGGCAACAACCAGAAGCCAGAAAATTTCTTTATTGGATGGAGGTTCATCCTTTTACAGGATCCATGACCAATGAAAAAGATTTTGCTGAAAATGAAATAAAACATTTATTTCAATATTGTTTGGAATTATTACGAGACTCAAAGGATTCCCCACCAACTACGACAATAAGTTCATCACCAGATAGACGAATAAGTTCATTGGCAGAAAATTTAATCTATGCATTTAGAATGCTTCTTAATCTGCATAATAGACCTATACTTCGTTGGGAGCAGTATTGCTCAGACCACACCAGTGTTAAGCAATTTTTCATAGCATTATTGAAATCATTACCTGAAAAACAAAAAATTATTTTAAATGCTCTTAGTCAATTAGAGGAAACCTGTTTTTGCCCAGCCACAGAAACCATTATTGATGATATTGAAACCCAAATTTTGCTAAGTAAAATGATTAATTCGGATCTGGAAAGTAAAGATCAAAATGCTGAGTCAATAGTTGGTAACTATATTTCCAGATTTCCTTTTGTCGATTTGGATGATACTGTAGAAACTGAGCAATTTTTAATCGGTCTTTCTCAATTAATAAATCGAAGCTATCCAGAACAAATTGCGAGAAAATCAGTAGTAGAAAAGGTCAAAGAAGGTTTATCTGAAATATTGATCAGAGAAAAAACAGTAAAATTTAAAGTATTGTATGCTGAAGCATTTACAAAATGCGCAATGGATAATGGTGAATCATTAAAAATTAGTAAAATAAGCTATCGAAATGCTAATTGGAGTTTATTGCCAGATGCTAGTTATGAGCTCATAGTGGCTGCCACCCAGGATGAGGCTGCGAAATTAGTGAAGCAAAGCATAAATGGTAAAGAGACATTAGCTCTTGTGTATGCCAGAAAAAAATGGAATATTTATAGATTAAATGAAAACGGCGTCGTCAGAGATCAGATTAGTAACCAAGGAATCTTTTCTAAAGATGCTACGCAATTATCTATCGAGGCTGACCGTTCTGAAATCATCAAACAAGCTGCAAAATTATTCGACCATTCTCAGCCTAGAGTCGGAACATTATTACCTCATTCTAAAAATAAATGTCAGCGAGATCCTCTTTTGGCGGTGCAAAAGCAAATTATTCAGGGTGCTTTTGAATGCAAAGATGATTCGGCTAAAATTATTTTAGAAGATTTGAACCGTTTTGTTAACGAATTAAGATCATTTTACTTTTCAAAACCTGTATCTAAATATTTTAAAGGATCTGAACAATTTTGTGACAGAGCCATTGATAGAGACATTATTTTGCTTTCTTTATCTAAACTAATTTCGGCTATTGAAAAATTTGAAGGAACTGCTTTAAATAAAAAAAGGTTAACGGACACTTTAGAAAATATAATGAAAATTTCTAAGGAATCTGGATTATTTGAAGATCAGGAGAACCTTAAATTAATACGAAATTCATTCCAAAAATCTACATTAAGAGCCATACGCGAGCAGCAAATTATTTTATTTAATGGATTGCCTAGTAAACAAATTACTATTGAAAAAAATCATTCTGTCTTATGTTCGAAACTTTATGATGACTGTTTATTTGTTACATATAAATTTGATCAATCTGCTATAGAGGAAATTGAGCAAGCTTATTTAGATGTTTTAACCTGTTCTTCAAAATTTAATAATGATAAATCATTATATAATGTGGCATTACTTTTTGAATTATTAAAAGAATATTCAAAAAAAATTAGTGAGAATTTGGCAAAGTTAGGATTGGAATATAGCTCAGATCTTCATTTCTCACTGTTTTTTGAGGATGGCGAGAGTCCAAGGTTATCTAATTTGAGTATGTCTGAACAAGGTTTTAATATTGATTCAATAATTTCAGATTTAGAGTTAATTGGGTTGAATTTTTCTGACAATATACCAGAAAAATCTTATTTTTATAATTTCAATCGATACCTGAAAAAGGTATTAGAAAATGGTCCTGATCAAAAACCGTCTAAAAAAATTGGAATTAAATCAGAATTTACATCAAATAATCCAATTTTTATAGATCAATATGCACAACAAACTAGTTTGTTATTAAATATTCGTTATCATCTAAATAAATTTAAAAATTTTTTAATTGATAATAATAAAATTAAGCCAGAAGTAATCAAAAAATTAAATAAAATTATTGAGGCTATAAACTCGGAAGGCACGCAGTTTTCAGTAATACTTAGAGCAATTGTTAATAGAGAAAGTCTAGATAAGACCATGCTAAGCTTTGATTTTGAAATATCTAATGATGATGGAGTGTATGCTGATACTATTAAAATAAAAGATATTTTAGACTTAATAGAAGACCAAGAGTTAGTTGGAAATTTCAAAAAATTTATTTCTACGCTGAAAAAGCCGACGGTCGTATTAGATATGATAAATATTGACCAGAAATATTCGAATTTAAAAAAATATAATGCTGTCGATATCCAAGAGTACGTTCGAATAAAAAGCAAATCTGAAGAACCATTAATAAACGTAGAGTTAGATGAGAAAGTGACTCTTGATCAAGTGAAGCAACAGATTTTAGAGATTACCAATAAAGACCATCCTAAAGTGGTATTAGAATTTAAGCAAGAGATTTTGTACCGTTTTATCCGAAATAATCATCAAGATTTGGATGAATCCTCTATAGACGCTATTGTTGAACTTTATTCTAGTGAGAAGAATAGTATATTAATAAAAGGCTTTTTCTCGAGATTAGTATCTGAAACTCAAGATTATATTCTATTAAAAAAAATAAAAGTACAGCTTGAATTAAAGTATCCTAGCATATCTGAAGATGTTTACCGGAATGGATTGTATATTCTTAGCAAAGATCAGAAATATTCTTTAACTGATTCAAAATTGAATAGTTCTGAACAACTAGAAGCGGAAATTAAACTTTGTTTGGAAAAACCGGACTCTATAACTGCGGCAATAACTAAATTTTTTAAAGATCAGACCCATGCTATGCCGGAGAAAATTTTATCTCAGGTTTCAAAATTTATATTTCTTGATTTTGACGATCAACAATCTTGTTATGAATATTTCAAGAAATTTCGAGAGATAATTTCGGATTTTTCAGAATCTATTGCAGCGTCTTTTCCATCAGAACAAGAGAGGATTAAAAGATCGATTTTTAATGAGATAATTTCCAGAGTTTATACCGACTTGGAGAAAATGCTGGATTTATTGCCTAAGCATCAATTACAACGAAGCATTGACTATCTGCAACTGTTAAAAAACCAGAATTCTAATCAATCTTTGGAATCAGTTTTAGAGTTTAAGATTGATGAATCAGTTATAAGTAAAGATCTTGGCCAAGTAAATCCTCATCAAGACATTAATTCTAAGTTGATTGAGATTTTTTCTTTATTAAAAGAAGCTCGCTTTGAAGCAAATAATGATGTAGAAACTTTAAATAAATTAATTGAAGTTGAGAATGAATTTTTAAATAAGTATTTATATTATAAATCTGTGCGTATTCCTGATTACTTAGATACATTTTCAAGTCAGCGCGATCAAATTATTTTACAACAGTTGATTATTTCATTATTAAAGAATTTAAGGATTAGAGGTATTCATTTAGGAAAATTTTCTAGTCTAAAACAACACTTTGTTAATAATTTGCCTGTTATCCCAGAGCTCTATCAGAAAACATTAGATTATCAATGTAAATCTTTGGATAAGATTGAAAGTATATCAAGCGAACCGCAGGAAGTTTCAAGTTTATTTTTAAGCGTACTTGAGCCAAATAATATGGATATTATTGATCTATTGAAATTTATGTCGCAAGGTAGCCTACAAGCAGGAAAATTTTTGCCTCAAGATATTTCTTCTGAAAGTGCTTATGAAATATTAATGTCACTAATGAAAAATCCAGTAGATCCAAAAGACTTAACGAATTTGTTCAAATTGATACGAGAATTTTATGTGGAAGAATTTAGGGATAAGAATTCAAGCGCATTTATTACTCATTACCAGATGTTAGATCCTAAAAATAAAAAAGACATTGATGAAGAAGTTAGTAAATTTTCTAAAAATAAATGGAAATTAAGCGTTGAGCAGATGGTCGAGTACATTAAACTAACTAAAAATTTTCCTGCTATGGAAATAAATGATAGTCAACCAGAAATGGATTTCTGGAATGCGAGGAAAATAATTGACGTGTTGCGGATATTGACGAAAAAAGAACACCTTGACAAAGCAATTGTTAAAGGATTTTTTCAGGGCATCTATCCTAAATTATCATTGAGTGATCGTCAGTTAAGCTTGAGAATAATTAATATTCAGCCAGATTTACTTAAATTTTTAAATATTTCTGAGAATGAAAATAAGATAACTGACATTCGTGGATTCATTTTCAATGTTTTGCCAGGGTTGCCTGAAAAAGTTCAAAGAAACTATATCGATAAGTTCCTTAATCCCCCTTATAATGGAGAACAAATTGAGAATCATTACAACTGGTTATTGCAAGCCAAAGCAAAAATAGAACCGAGCCGATTTCCAATATTGGCGTCTATGAGTAGAGGAATTAATCGGTTATTCTTTGGCATTGATAGGGGATCTTTGACTATTAGTAACGGTGCTATTTCTCCTAATCAGAAAAATTCAAATAATTTCTTTTTCAATTTGGCTAAACACCAAGTGAAACATGAATTACCTGAAGAGAATATTCTTGACTGGTTAACTAATCATACTGGTCAGCCTAAAATCCCTGATGGAAAAAATGAGACTAGTTTTAAGCTAGACGAGAAAGAAAAAACTGCTCTACAAGATTTAGTGAAACCTCCATCTCATGTTAAACAGAAGTCTCAAAAGGAAAGGTCAAAAATTTTCTTTCTGACTAATGGTTTCCCACTTGTTCAAAAAAGGGAAAAAGTAATTTTTAATTTTAATAATTGGCTTTTGCGTAAGATTGAATTTTTTATTAGTAACATCGATAAAGGAAATTTTTTCATAGCTCGTCTGATTATTTCTACGTTGAATAGACATCCCAAAAAGCCAGATGTTCTTACTAATTGTATTGATAAAATGAGTGAAATTCTTAATCGATTTGAAAAAGCTCAGCAGAATAATATGGAGTTCATTAAATCCTTTAGTGCTTATCGTCCATTTTCCAGTCAGGAATCTAAAGATACTGTACAAGATTTAAGCGAGGTTTTAGAGGTTTTAATCGAAAGAATTATCATTCCTAATTGTTATCGATTTGATGATCACGATCGTCAGGGTGTGATCCAAGCATTAGAATCTCATATCCACTCCTTAGCCGTCTGTGAGGATAAAAGCGGTATGAATCTTGCGGTTTCGATTAAGACTCAAGCTGCTGGTATTCTTATCAAGGATCAAGAACAGCTTATGGCAGGCGATTTTGAAGATTTATTAAAAACTACTTTAAAGTATTTGGGATTGCCTAATAATTTTAATACGGAGGCAAAACGACCTTTTAGTGACACCACTAATGATCGCTTAAAATTAGCATTATCTTCTTATGCAAAGTTAGACTTGTCCCAGGACATTAAAGATTTGATTACAATCTTGTTAACGTGTAATTGGTCAAGTCCTGACTTTATCGAAAAAATTAAGGTTAAGGTCCTTAGCATATCTGATCTTTCAAGTTTGGATAAAGAGCTTGATAATTTAATTTCTTATTTTAAATTGGAAAGTCAGCCTATTGCTAGTCCCCAACAATTCATTTTTATTAGCAAGTCTATCCCAGAGGAGAGTTCTAAAGTTCAGGATATGGCAAGTAAAATGCAGACTGTTGAGAACGAAGTTATAGAATTTAAACCAAACAACACAGAGTCGTCTAAACCGGAATTTGAGGCTTCTGTTCATCCAACGATTTCAAGTACAACTATTCGAGCTTATGTGCAGCATGCTACAATTGAATATGAAAAAATAGCCGCTACTAACAATCAGGTGACTCCTGAAAGCCTTAACTCGCTCGTCCTAGAAAAACAAAACTTTTAACGAGAAAATGAACGGTTTAATATCGTGGCAAAACCAGTTTCTATAGTTTTGCTCCGGAAAAAATTATAGAAATTGAGGCAAGCTTTTCTGGCTATCTAATTGCAAAATGAGTTCACAAGATCCTAAGTAGGAGTTATGAATGATATTTCCACAGCGATTTCGAAGCTTCTCGGCAATAGAAATATTTTTGAGTGCTTCTAAGCTTAATTTGTAAATGACACATTTATTTTGTACGTTCGGTTGAGTTGAGTTATTTTGCTTTTCTAAAATATCAACTAGATCTTTTATCATTTCAGTGTAAAGAAAATGGCCTGAAAGCCAATGCTTATCTCTAGCCGGCGCACCCACTAAAGTAAGTTGAGCTATTTGTAGATTGAGTAATTTATGGTAAGGTAGTTTTTCTCGATGATTTTGGAATGATTGGTAAAGCTTTTGTGCGCTTTGATAATCTCCCCAGTAAATACCCAAACATAAATATTTATAATAGAATTTACTGAATATCTCAATAGTTTTTTTAAGGGTTTCTTGCAAGTGTTCAATAGAATGCATTATGGTTTCTTGGGCACACATAATTTTGAGTGGATCATCTTGCCTTAAATAACATTCATAATCTTTAGTTAGCGCGTAATGTTCTAATTGTAAGTTGTCATCATATTCAATTCTGGCTATTCCGGTAAGTTCTGCAGAGATTTCTGATAAAACATTAAAATCATTGATCCCCCATGGTCCTTCGTTGAGAAATTTTGATAGCTTTTCTAATTTCGGAATGACCATGTTGTAGTTTTTTGCTTGAAGTGAGCAATAGGCGCCGAAGATGATTTCCATCGGCGTACGTGTAGGTAAATTGTTTAGATGATTTTTGCTATCGCTAAGCCTGTGCGGGTGCAATTTTATTCCTTGTTTTTTTTTAGGGCCAAGAAAGCCCGGTAGGCCATATCCTAGTTTTCCCCGTGTTTTAGTTGGGCTAAGTTCATATTCTCCAGTTGGATACCCCATGCCTTTATGTTCTCCAGCTAGGACCTGTTCCCAAAATCCGGCAGGTACTTGCGTTTCTACTATGCGCCGTAAATCCTGGGCGTCTGGTTGCGCCAGTAAGATAATGAGGAGGGCAAGCTGGTCCTGTTGATTGAGTTCCACAATAAATTCTGCTAGTTTTTCGTGGTGTGCTGATGTGGAACTATCGGTTAATCTTTTAATTTTCGCGGGTAGTTGGGTATATAGCTGCGTACTCCTATTTTCGGTATGGCACATGTCGATGGTTCGATCGATCAGCTCAGCGTAAGCATCAGGTATGGAGATGCCTGGATCCGGTAGTTCCGGAGTCTTAGCCGCATGAATACTTATCGTTTGTCCCGGGGGCTTTGGGATTTCTTCCCTCGGAGGGTTGTGATCAACCGGTTGAGGGTAGGGTTGAGAAGGCTTTTTATCTAGAACGAAAGTCGATACAGATTCAGGAGCTTTGATTGAAGCTGCGCCTCTTTTTGAGTCCCCTTGGTTTGTCAAAGTAGGCCATCGTAATACGCTTAATAACATATTAATTTGTTTTCGTTTATTTTGGACTTCAGGTATATCGTCTAATTTGGCGCCAATTCTAGCATTTAAAAAAGACCATAAAACATTTTGGAAATCCTTTATTTTGTCTCTGGTGTCAAGCTCTGGAAGTTTGGCCTGATAACAAACGTCTAACAAATTAATTAATGATTTTTTAGCGTTATCAATATGATCAGTCAAGGTTGCGATTTGGGCCTCTTTTTTTGACTTGTTTAGCCAAGCTTTGGTTATTCGACTTAATAAAAATGACTGAATATATTCAAGTAAGGAAATAAACGCATTGACACCTTGTTGAGAAAATGGGGTATTGCTGGGGGTTGGTGTTAGTTTCATCTTAAAACTCCTGAATTTCCTATAAGTCGTCAGACTATACCTATAACTGAGTTGGCGGGCAAATCTACGCCCCATGAGGCGAATTAATGAGTCCCATCGAAGTAGTGGTCTTGAGAATAAAGGTGGTGTAATAAGTGGACAATCATCATGCTGATTTTAAATAAAAAATACTAATAAATAGAGAATTTCCTACAAGATTTTTGGTATTAGACTGCATATTTTTTTATCTGAAAATGTTTAAATAATAAACATAAAAAGATGAATATAAGCATAAAAAATGAAAAAAGTCTGATTAAATGGTATACTCTTATAAAAGAGGCAAAAATGAAAAAAACTGTAAGAAAACACCCTGAACAATTAAAGAAACTATCCCAAGGGCTGATCAATATCCAGATTGGCTTAGAAACCATCTGCAATTCTTTTAAAAAAAGGACCCCTAAGCCATCTACCCAATGTCAGGCCCTAATGAGCCATATTCAGCAGATAGGGCACGTAGCCATGGAGCTAGAGAGTATTAAAAGCCTGGTTCTGGCCGGCAAGGATTATACCAACTTTTGCTTCCTAATTATTCACGGCAGCGACATGGCGGATTATTTACTCTCACTAAAAAGCAGTAACAATATCTCGCGCCAACATGCGCTGGACTGGAAAAAATTAGCGCTAAAATTTAGACCTTTTTTAGAAGAAAACGCTAATCACTCCAGTCATAAATTGATAATGAATAGAGGGGTCAATTAACCTGACTGCATGACTAATGTTTTCGGGATTGATTTCATCACTGAAGCGTGCTGGCCTAAGCAAGCTAACCGTTGAGCTTGGCATTATTTTCTCTGGCATAAACATCTACCTTCAGAGCATCCGCTAATTTTTCAATAACTTTTTGTCCGGCGAGTGAATGAGCCCAATAGAATAAGGGCAATTTTTTGTTTTTAGGTGTGATGGTTTTGATAGCAGCCAACAGCGTTTGGTAAGCCAGGCCATGGCCACGATGTTCTGGGGCAATAAAAATAGAACAGCAATAAATGCTCTGCATGTTTTCATAACTGATCTCACTCTGCCGTATTTTTTCTACTAATTGCGCCTCGTTCAATCGACCATGAATAAAAGATTCCATGAACGCTAAAGTACAGGGCAGTATTAATGTGGAGCCTACCACTTCATTATCCTGTTTAATTAATGTGGCGCATTCGGGAATTCGAGTTTTAATCCATTGATGCTCGCTGCTACCAATGGGCATCTGTTCAGGGTCATGCTCAGTATCAAAATAAGATTCTAATATTGCCAGTAATCGCTGTTTATCAGCATCATTTACTGCATCGGCTTTTAAAAATAGGTACCCTGACATAATTAATTCCCCAGAGATTTTAAAATCAGAATTTTTTGTAGACCAATATCAATCACCTGGATTTCGCCCAGGAATTTTTTTGCCTCCGGGTTAGCGAAACCTTTTTTATAACCGGCGATGGAGAGCGTGTAATCCGCTTCAATGGCAATTCCTAAAGGCTGCCCAGTATCACAATCTAAACCGGATGGGATATCCACAGCCACAATTTTTGCAGAACTTTCGTTAATAACCTGAATCACCCGGAGGTAAAAGGAGTGGATGCGATCTCGTAACCCGGTTCCAACCATGGCGTCCACTATCCAGTTCGCATGCGATAATTTGTCAGTGACTACAGCATCAAAATTTTTATCATTCACTTGCGTGATCGGCAAAGCGGTTTTTACTGCAATTTC
Source organism: uncultured Pseudomonadota bacterium (assembly GCA_963697455.1). Lineage (GTDB taxonomy): Bacteria > Pseudomonadota > Gammaproteobacteria > Coxiellales > Coxiellaceae > JAFEDN01. Next base: position 25,977 of record CAVOOI010000037.1, read on the forward strand.
GTAGTTTATTTTCGCATCACCCTTCAGTTCTTCCGGGTGAGCAAACAGCAGAATATGAGCGGGAATATTCCAATTATTCAAATATCGCGCGACCACAAAGCCATCGCCTGCATTATTACCTTTCCCACAACAAATCATCACTTCATCCTGGATTGGGAGTGACAAAAGAAATTCTGCGATGCCACGCCCAGCACTTTCCATCAGCAGAATGCCGGGAATTCCAAACTCTTCTATAGCTCGTCGATCTAATTCTCTTATCTGATCACGGCTTAAAGTCAGCCAATTATTCATATCATGCATTGATCTGTCCAAATAGAAAGAGTCTAATTTTTGCTGTAATAAAAGACAAGTGTTTTTTCTCGATTAATGATGGGGCGGCCAATACACTTGATAGTTAAGCTCAGGTCCTGATAAAATTAATCCATGACTCAGACGATTACAACTCAGTTCTCCCATCGCTTTATCGATTTGACACATACCCTTCATGAAGATATTCCCCTATGGCCAGGCAGTACCAGATTTTCGCCAGAAATTCGCCAAGCTTATGCGCCAGGAAAATTCAGGGTGCATGATTATCATTTAGCAGCAGGCTCCGGCACGCATATAGACGCACCTTCTCATTGTGAGGAAAATGGGAAGTCTGTGGCTGATTTTAATTTGGATGAGCTGATTGGCGAAGGATGCATCCTGGATGTTTCTAACGCCGTGAATCAAAATCAGGATTACGCCATTACTGGTGATGACATCCAACACTGGGAAAACCGGCATGGTCGAATACCCGAAAGAGCTATCGTGATCGCCCATACCGGATGGTCTCGATTTTGGCAACAGCCCAGTCAATATTGTAACGCTGATGAAAAAGGAATTTTACATTTTCCTGGCTTTTCCGAGGCCGCCGCTGAACTGCTCGTGCAACGCCATATCCTGGGTGTGGGCATTGATACCCTTTCTTTGGATCCCGGCATCAGCAAAACTTATCCAGCGCATCACATTTTTCTTGGCCACGGCTTATTTCAATTGGAAAATGTCGCCAATACCCATTTACTGCCAGCCAAAGGAGCGATGATCTTTGTTCTACCTTTGAAAATTCAACAAGGCCCGGAGGCGCCCGCTAGAGTTTTTGCAATGCTGTGAAAAATAATCATTAAATAGAGGTGTCAAATCCGTTTCAGGCGTCAAATGTTTATCAGTTAAACCTACGAAACTATCTTTATACTTTCTGGAATCGAGGTGATGTGGCGTTGATAAAATCTCGTGAAGGTTTTGAAGATAGCGCCAAGCGGCTGTCGATGTGATGGGTGCGTTCGGCCATACCATCGGCTCGGACATCGGCCAAACCATCGCCGGCCAACTGCCCCCAGCCCACCCGCAAAAACAAGGTGGATCCGGTAACGGATGCGAAGCAATTGTTATCTCAAACTAACCATAATTTTCTGGATTATCGTCAAGCGCAATTCAGTGCCTTGCCCCAAATTACTTACGCAGACACGGTGGGTGTCTCGAGCCTTCACGACGTATACACAAGACATCAACAGCAATACCAGCCAATCGCTGGGTTCCAGCCAAGTGAAGAAATCCACCGGCCTACAACCCAAAACCTCCGTCGCCCCACCGAGTAACTATATCGTCAAGCAAACCTAGAATATCTTAGTTTGATTTTTTATTTCTTTTACTGCATCATCCAAGAATAAGGACCTTCTTTTGTATTTATAAAACCAACATGAGGTTTAATAGATAATGTATATTTTAATTTCTTCTTTTACACACCCCCCTGAAACAGTGCATGAATATTTTGAAGAGCATTGTGCATGGCTTCATAAGTATAGAAATGAAGGTGTTTTTTTAGCCTCTGGGCCTAAAAAAAGCAAATTAGGTGGATTTGTGTTAGTAAATTCCATTAAAAAAAGCCAACTGATGAAAATTTTGGCAGAGGATTCTTATGTCAGAGCTGACGTAGCTGATTACCAAATTGTAGATGTAGACTGTAAACTTTCTGCTCCAGATCTCGACAAATTAATTGGGGCGTGATTTATAAATTAAGCTGAAAGGATTAAAGTTTTTTGAATAATCATAAACATCAATATCTTCATATTTTTTTAGAAAAAAACAAAGTAGCTTGCTGGAACAACAATAATTAATCCATATACTAACTTAACTATGTATACTGATAAAACCATATGGGTCATTGAAGGATTTTTATCAAAAATATTGTCGAATAAAAGAAGTCATTAGCAATACGGTCGAAGGTCTTCCCTTAAAAAATAATCAATTAAATCCCATACGCAATAAAGATAAGCTTTACGTTTGTGAATTAGGTTCTTTCCATATTGTCGAGCAATTTATGGTGGATTTAATACCGAGAGAAAATTTTGATTTTTATTTATGGGCAATCTTTAACGATAGACTATAAGCTTACTTTTTTTAATTTAACGGTCGCTTAGGTACAAAGCTGCGCGTTTCAGCCGTGCTCATTACGCCGTGACGTCAAGTCGCAACTACAACTTGGGTAGTTCTATCCAGTTGATCAAAAAGACTCATAGGTTATTTAGCGCTTTTAGTGATAACAGTTATAACTAAAAACTTATTTTTCAAACGGCTTAGAGATGTCAAGCTTATCCTCAATAATTATCCAATAAGGGTAATTTACTCCCATAGGATGCAATCTAAGCTAAAGCAGAGGAACATTATGAAAAAAAATCGTAAAATTGTAGAATTACATCGAGCTATTAAAAATAGTGAGCTTAAAGACATAGCCGATTTAATTAAGGAAGACGTCGACCCGTTTGAAAAACTAAATGGAGTAAGTGCTTTTGAAACAAAAGCGTCACCCGAAAATGTGCGGCAATTCGAACAAATTTTACTTGAGCATTATCTGAATAATCCCCGAATATCGATCACCCAAGAGCAACTTGATTATGCTCTGCGAGTCGCTGCCAGATTACAATACCCGGATAGAGTTACTCTTAAAAATTTTGATGACTACACCTGGTCATCTAGAAGCTGCTATATATCAGCATTAATTCGCAAGGGCGCCAACCCATTGGTACTAAATGAAAGGAAGCAATCAGCTTTTGATATCGCTCACGAGAATCAGACACTTTATACCGTTAACGATTATTCTAGCCGAGATATTATACGTATTTTTCCAAAAATTAGTAGGACTCAGGATCGACTGACTGAATCAATGTTTATTGATATTTATCAAAAAGTCGGTTTTAATCAATATTGTGAGTTTATAGCTAAAAAAATTATCGATTACTGTGCAACACCAGCAGGTCGGGAGGACATTCAGATACGCTTACAGAAAGTAGCTAGAATTATTAGTCGGTCACATGACGCTTTTCCCGGCAACGGAAGAGCACTTAATGATACATTTCATAATGAAGTTAAACAAAAGGACCCATTGCAGATATTAGCGGATGAAAAATATTTTTATAAACGGTGGATATCAGGGGGTTTCGAATCTTTACCCAGGCTTTGTCTTGAATTTTTATTAAAAGATGCGACTTACTTACCACCACTTCCTTTCTCTCATTCTTCTCTTTTTAAAGAGAATGTTAAATTCGATTTAATGATAAATATAAGCAAACACATCAGAGCCTCGTTGAAACCGAAGCCAGTAGTAACATTAAGTCCAACTCATGATGAAAAAAATCAACCTAAACAAGTGGTTACTTATCAGAAGCCAACTCAAGACCTTGCTAAATTAAGTTTTATAACTGAATACAGGGAGAATCTCCAAAGTAAGATGATTGAATTACAAACATTGACAGGAAGCCTGGACATCTCATCGCTGAAACAACGCCATTAGTTAAGATCATCCCGCGGCAAGCCGCGCGATTCTATGTAAATTATTTTGCAACGCCCAAACGAATATGTTAACTTATGTATTGTTAATATAATTAGTGCATTGATTAAGAATTTAAATCTCTCTTTGAGGTGTTAGAAATATATATGGAAATGTATTCCACATCCAATAAAAACTTAATGAGTTATTTATTAACGGATTTTATTTATTCATTTCCGGAGAACGCCCATTTTAAAGAAAGCCGGAATTTTACTTATCAGGCCTCAAATCAAGCTAATTTAAGTGTTTACAACCTGCAAAATGAAAATGATTTAATCGGCAAAACGGTCTTTGATTTAAATAATACCATTATGCAAGGAAAGTGGCCTGAGCATTTTGCGGACGAAATTCATCGCTCTGATCTATTAGTGGTCAATAATAAAATGCCTACCAAGCTTGATAATAAAGTGTTTTTAAATCAGTCGGGATATGTGGTTATTCACTCGATGGTAAAATTGCCAGTTTTTGATAAAGATAAAGAAGTGTCAGGGATATTAACTTTAAGTTTTGACTCTACTAGAAACGAAGAAATTATAAAGATCAAAAAAATTTATTCACAATTCTATGATGTAGCGGAAGCTAATAAAAGATTCATGGAACATTTTGATTTTAAGGAAGGACTGAGGATCGGTTTATCGCCTCGGGAAGTGGATTGTATTTTGGCATTATTAAAGTGCCGGACCAATAAAGCGGCTAGTCAGTATTTAAATATTTCAGTAAAAACAATGGATAATCATTTACAGCATGTAAAAGATAAGGCCGGTGGATATTGTAGTATTGACGAACTAGTGGATCACTTTTCAAACAGAATTAATAAGGGATAGTATGAAATTATTTTTTGAAAAAAATCGCCGGCTTTTGGCGAGTATTTTAGGCAATATTATCGAATGGTATGACTTTTCGGTATACAGTTTTTTAGCAACAACCATCGGGTCGTTATTTTTTTATTCCCAAAACTCGACGGTCATGTTATTAAAAGTGTTTTCCGTCTTTGCAGTCGGCTATTTGGCTAGGCCGTTTGGCGGCATTATTTTCGGACACTTAGGCGATAAATATGGCCGCAGTAAAGCGCTGCGGATTTCAATGTATCTGATGGCGTTGTCCACTTTTGGCATGGGCCTATTGCCGACGTTTAAGGATGTTGGCATATTGGCTACCATATTATTAATTTTACTGCGAATTTTCCAAGGTATTTCGGCGGGTGGCGAATTCGTAGGTTCCACAGTATATATGTTTGAGGTGTCTGCAACCAAGCGCAAAAGTTTATGGTGCAGCTGGGTAACGTTTAGCTGCACGGTGGGTGTTTTGATGGGTTCATTGGTGTCGGCCTTGCTCCATCATTTCTTTACATCATCCGCAATCATGAATGGAATTTGGCGAATTCCGTATCTGTTAGGCATAATATTAGCCGGTTTTGGTATATGGGCCAGAAAAATTCTGGCTGAACCCCAGCCGTTTGCTAATTTAATTTCTAGTCAACGGTTAGTTGCCGTGCCGCTATGGAGTGCTTTCAAATTGTCCTGGCGGGCGATGTTGCAAATGGTGAGTTTAAATATCTTTATGGCGATCGCTTTTTATGGTCTTTTTGTATGGATGCCAACTTATTTGCATGTTTTTCTGCATCAACCCGAAGGCGCTGCATTAATGATTAACACGGCTATTATGATTTTATTAGTCGTATTAACCCCGTTGATGGCCATGCTGGCGGACGCCACTAACCGGATCTGGGTGGCTTTTTTGAGCCCGTTGTTGATTACTTTATTTGCTTACTCTTTGTTTCATTGGTTAATCGTAGGAAATCTGACTATCATTTTCTTCGGACTAGCTATTTTTGCAATATTTTTTAGCTTAATTGAGGGCACGACGGCAGCGATCAGCGCAAACCTATTTCCCATCCGGCATAGACTCAGTGGACTAGGTTTATCGTATAATTTTTCTATGTCATTTTTTGGCGGAACAACTCCATTAGTCTGCACCTATTTAATTGCCAGGTTTCATTCTTTATATGCACCGGCCTTTTATGTCGCTATTAGTGGGGTGATTGGTATGGTTGCCTTAATTACGATGCAAGTTTCTCGGCGAAGTCAGGTTAGTACTTCGGTAGAAGCTGCTGAGAGTGTTTTAAACTAGCATTACTCGTCATTGCGACGGTGTCGATCTCTTTGACGATCTTTAGCTGTTGAGGTTTCTCATAAAATATGTTATATTTATATATAATAATTATAAAGGTGAAATATCATGCATATAACCAATCTTAGAAAAGTAGGCGGCTCGATTATGCTGGCTGTGCCGCCGGCCGTCCTTGAGGTCCTGCATCTGCATGCCGGATCCAAGGTTGGGGTGGCTGTAAGCCATGGAAAACTAGTTATAGAACCAACCTCCAAACCAAAGTACACTTTGAATGAATTATTGGCTCAATGTGATAAATTGGCCAAGATTAGCAAAGAAGATAAAGCATGGCTGCGCAACAAGCCCGTTGGTAAAGAGTTGATCTAATGGATAGGGGAGATATTTACCTGGTATCACTAGATCCGACTACCGGGCATGAGCAGCGGGGAACTAGACCGGTTTTAATAGTCTCACCACTTGCTTTTAATAAGCTGACCAAGACACCAATAATATTGCCTATTACCAACGGTGGCAGTTTTGCCAGAATGGCCGGTTTTGCGGTTCACTTAACTGACACCAAGACGACCGGCGTTGTGCGATGTGACCAACCACGCGCGATGGATTTAGCTGCGCGCCGAGGAAGGAAGATAGAGCGGGCGCCAAAATTAGTAATGGACGAAGTGTTAGCCAGACTGATTACTTTATTTGAATGAGCGACAGAGAAATTGTCAACAGACCTTATGGCTTGGTAAAAGCTGTCCCTGCATTAATTATTCTGAGATAGTAGAATTTCACCCATTGATAATACACTGTAAGGTAGTGTAACGTATCCAACACAGTGCGAGCAATTAGTTTATTGACTTATACAAGGGAGCAAAGGAATGTACTCTTATCATTTTGAAATATCAAAATTTAATTCCTTAACCTTCTGGATTTTGGAAGTTTGTTATGGACAAACTAATCCGTTTACAGCAGATATTATGAGGGTAGAGCAAGAATTAAGACATATTTATGCCTATGAGAAAATACCATTCTAAAGGCAAAAACCTAAAACCGCCGGTATTCCGCTCGCTTTAAAAATATGAAGCAATTATTAGAGCGATTTGAGAACGTATTATCCGACCAAACTGCACTGATTACGGTAGATGCTCAATTTGCTGAAATCTTTGCCCACCATTCGCAATTAACGTCAGAATATTTGCAGCGTTTTCTGCTATGTGTGTATCAATACCTGGTTAAAAAACTACCTAGGCGAGAAACACTATATACTTGGCATTATGAAGAACCCTCACACCCAGCCTTGCAGCAGGTAGCGAATTTATTAAATCAATGTGAACAATTAGGAAAATGTGTGCAGGAGCAACTGGAGCCTGATGTCTGGTTGAGTTTCTGCCACCACATGCGGCATATATTGATCGACAAGGGTTATTACCAGCCGGAAAAATGGGTGTTGCAGCCTATATTGCCCCCTGAAGAAAAAATCCACCAAGTTGATGATTCTTCGCTGATCTTCCCGGCCACTTTACAATCGTTAGTAGAACCTCCCGGGCCGCTGCGAGATTATTATGAATTATTATTGCGCGGATTATCGGCGGGGTTCGACGCCCAGCGTTTGATCGGTACCGGCGCACTCACTCCCAGCAAAACTAAATTAGAAATCAGCGGCGGATTGTTGATCGGTATATTAACGGAATTAAGCACGGTGATACCTATTCTAGGAGGGCTGATCACAACATTGGCCAAGACTGGAGAAACTCTGCTTGAAACCGCTATGACCATGCAGAAACGCCGCTTCGCTGCGCGTGTTTCGACATGGGCCGCTTTCGGCGGGCATAATGATCGCCTGATTAAAGCGCTAACGGCGCAACTGACTCAACTGCGGCAGCCTTTATTATTATCAGGGAAAATTGCACAGACTTCGTTATTAACCTCCGCAAAAGATTGGGCTGCATCAGTTTATCGCTGGGTGATGGAAGACCAAGCTTTAAACTGGCCACAAAAATTGGCGGTAATAGATACCAGTTATGCCTTAACGCTATTAGCTTGTGAATCCCCGGATAAAACCCACTTTTCTCAATCTCCAGATTGGCTGATAGTGAATGTCGGCAAACTCAAATCAGCATTTCAGAGTCAATTTATGCCTACCGCTTTGCCGGAAACAGATATCAAGCAATGTCCGCCTCCGCTAAAAAATCTCCCGACCAGCATTTTTTATTTATCAGCCGCCGTGGATGATAAATTATCGGTCCAGACATTATTACAACGTCAAAGTGCGAGTGATGAGTATGTGCGCCGTGATGAAAAAAGGTGTTACCGAAAATCATGGTCACAGATGCTCAGCGTTTTAGATAAGACGCGCTTAGCGGACATCCTGTTTTTTCAGAAAGCGATCTTGGAAATCTTGCAACTGCCTTTACTATGGACTGAGGCTGAGCTTCAGGAAGTCGAAATTTTGTTACAAAAGTTATGGCAAAAAAACAGTGGTTTAAATGCTTTATCCTGTGCGCTGATTGCTGCCCGTACTCAACCTTTAAGCTCTTGGCAAAGTATCGATCACAGTTTGCAAGCGCAATTATCCTGGCTGACTGCCCAAAAATTTGGGAAATTAGCGCAGACTATTTATCTGCACTATCAACATGATTTAAATTTATGGCAAGTTGCTGGTGAAAAAGAATCGGCTGTGCAACAACAATCATTCATTGAGTTAGAACGGCGAGCCGAAATATTGGCGAAGCGGCAAATCGACTGGCAAATGCGGCTGGAAGGAAAATTAACGGAGATAGGTTTTAGCGGAACACTCCCGCCGACGCCAGAAACAGTGAGCAATGATATTGAAAATTATGCTGAGCGAGGTCAATTTCGCAAAATTATTTATGAAGCATCGCGTGCTGATGATTTTGTTATATTTGAAAATTATTGTCAGTGTTTTATAAATGCTTGGAAAAGCGCGCAACAACGGCCATCTGTAACCCGGCATTATTATTATTTGGTTATCAGTCTGCACGCTGCTCAAGCAGCTTTGGCTGAATTAAAACCAGAGCAACAGCAAGCTTTGGCTAAAGAAAAGCAAATATGTGAATCTCGAAGTCAGGAATTGTCAACTACTCTTAAGGCAATAGCCACATCTAATCAGGAGTTGGAAAAGATCTTATCAACCGGCGTGGAGCAGATAGAATTCAAAAAAAATGGCTCATTGTCTTCTACAGATGAGCAATTTCCTAATGAAGAAATAAAATATCCTGGATTGAGGCCCGGAGTACTTTCTCTGTCTGATTGTGGTCCGCGAAAACAAACTTGCACAGACGAATCCAGCGGTTGTCAGGATATAAATCTCAGCACCGGTTTCAGCAGTTTTAAGATCCAAGCAAAACTGAGTTGTCAGGAAATAGAACGGCAATTAGGGATTGCTCCCTGTGGTTTTAGTGTCCATGCTTGGCACGCTGATTATCCCGGGGCCATTCCCGGGCGCTGGCAATGGGGACTATTGCTTGAAAATCCGGATGATCGAGAAGCTGATTACTGGCGGCTGTTTACTCGTTTGCTGGATGGACGTTTGGCTTGTTTGCGCCCATTAGCCCCGGCAGGGATGGATTGGTTCGCTGAGGTTGATGAGGGCGAGTCTATTTCGTCGCGCGCAAAAATCATTGCGGCAAATGAATTAACTCCTTATCGTCATTGGGCCTTGTGTATAGCGATCAGTCAAACTCAGCATGAAAGCGCAGTGGCGTTATGGGAGATTTATACGAAAAAAGCGCTGCATACATTGGCGGAGCAGACCTCGCCAGGTGTCAGTATGGGGCGTTATTTGGGCCATCAAGGTTTACACCACACTTTGCGGGAGTGGGACAAATGTGCTCCGGCAAAAAAAGGAATTTATTTTTTGCCTTTGCTATTGTTATGGTGTCGTGATATTGCTAGTTATTATTCTATTCCTATGGGAGCGCCTGAAACTATTCTCAAGATCTTGGAGATTAGAGGATATTTTCATTCTGGATTTATTGCCGATATGCAGGCGGCTTTAAGTTGGGCGCAGAAAACCGTAGATTTCACTCCAGCCGCGTTAATAGAACATTCTTCTTATACTCTGGATTTACTAGTCGCGACGGTTTCCGAATGGCAGCTTGATACTTCCCCGTGTTTGCCAAAAGGTTTTCAAGATTGGGAGGAGACTGTTGCGTTTGATCCTTTAGCGCCGTGGTTTAAAAATCTATTGATTACATTAGAAACCACCGAGCTTTCTGCCGCACGAATTCGCGATTCTCTAGAATCGCTGGTAGGAATGATTCTACACCGACCCGAGCTGACTCAAGTTGATTGGCACATTCCCATATTTTTAAGCTGGCCCATGCAGCGTCGAATCGATTATGTGCAACAGTTGGTTGATCGCTCAGGAAAAAAACCTAATTTAATGTTGACTGAATTTATCGAACGCTTAAGTTTGGCTGCTACTCCAGATGGCCGCAATGTCCGTGCCGAATTAGAACAGAGGCATTGGCAGGATTCACAAATTCCGGCATTTTGGACGGTGTCCGAAGTCAGCCCACCAGTTAAAAAAAATTCCGAAGAAAAGATTGGAAAAACGCCGGCCTTTGCCATCAGCGTGATGCGCTGGGTATTGCAAGAGGGGACTTGGCAATGGCAACGTCAAACCCACGAACTCAATCCTGATATAGCCAAACAATTATTTTTGCCAAATGGCCGCTGGCGAGACAAAGATAAATCTACTCCCGGAAATCATCGGGTTTTTCCGATTAAAATAGCCGGAGAAATTCAATTTTGGGTTAAAGTATATCCCGAGCAACCGGCGATGGAATGGCTGGTCATGATGTTAGACCGCCGATTTAGAATATTTAGCACGCCGATCATAGAGGTAGCCAAATTCCATCATGGTGATCAAACGTCCGCGGCGGTTATCAGCGCCGCCGTGCAAGGTAAGACACTTAAAGATATACTCCGTCACAGTCCAGAGGATTTATCACGCTTAGATTTTAGGTCGTTTCTGGAAATTTTACTTCTTACTCTGCTTATTAATCCTGAAGATAACAAAGATGGCCATTGTTTTTTGGAAGAACAAAAGGATGGCAGCTTACGCCTCAGGCTCATTGATAATGATCGGGTATTTTATCAACCCACTAGATCAGGCGCGCAAGGTTTAATTCTGAGTGCGCCATCTACATTGCAAGTGAAGAGTGTAATTTATTGTTTGGAGCAGATGCGGCTCCCATGGCCTGAAGATGCTGGTATCCGTCAAATCATAGCGCAATGGTTGGAAATTAAACCGATCGCACTGATGGCAGATATTTTAGAGCATGCAAGATCACAGCACGCCGCTTGGCAAAAGCTGTTTACCCTTGGCGAAATAGGGGAACATTTTGGCGGCGGTTGGGAAGGCGCTAGCTTACCGCTGATGTTTTTTCCTAAAGGCCTGACTCGCGAAATCATTACTCGTTTAACCTCGTTGCAAACGGTATTGCGTTTGCATCAATTTGATCATCTGACCGGGCTGGATTTTTTGCAATTTACGCAGCCTAAATTGGCGCAATATTATCTCAGTGAGTTCCTCGATAAGTCCTCAGAAAATAAAGTTTCTCGAGACCGTGAATTGAAATTAGATCATCGCCAGGTTGATCCGCGTTTTAAGCGCGTCGTCAGTTCATTATATAAAACAGATCTTCACGGTAATTTTACCAGTCAATTACCCTCGTGTGCGGCAATTCAAAGTAGCTTGCGCCTGCAGATAGCGATCGATGGCGTTTTGCTGCGAGCTATCTGGCGTGGAGAAAATTGTAGTCCGTATCAGGAATTAACTGAGTTCAATCGATGGAATAAAGCGTATTTAGCCGAATTGAGCCGCAATATTCTGACAGATAAAAGCACTGCATTTCCTAAGTTACTGGCACAACAGAAAAAACTTCTATGGCCGGCACAGCAAGAAATGCTTTGGCAGCATTATCAACAAACTCTGATTATAGCATTCCACCAGTTGCCTTTGCGACAGCAACAAATGCTGTGGCGAGGTTTTCAAGATTCTGAGTCAAAAAAACATTTTGGTTTTAAGCGACAACTTCAAGCTAAAACTGTAGTACTGGAACAGCAGCGTTTCTTGGTACGTGTGCTGGCAGGCGTTTCTTGGTCCCTGCTAGATTTAAGCGCATTTTCGCCGGAAATCATTACCGATGCGATGCTCACTAATATCTTAAAAGAACCTAAAGAACTGCCGTTATTATCTTTAGATATTAGCCATTGCACCACTCTAACGGTTGATATACTCAGCATCATTAAACGCTATTGCCCACACTTAAAACATTTGCGCGCTAACGGCTTGGCATGGACGCAAATTCGCTTAGCAGGTTTTAACGAATTAGTAAGTTTCCAATGTGTTCGCAATGTTAAATTAACTTATTTTTCGTTAGATGAGATGCCGCAGTTACGCAAGCTGGATCTCAGCGACAGCAGCTTAGAGACTTTAATAGGTGAGTCGACACGGTTACAAGTCCTGCAACTAAAAAATTGTACACAGCTACGCTATATCGGAGACAAAGGCGGTTTCAAATATCGGCCATTATCAGCGCTGCAGTTGCAACGCATTGATATCGAAAATTGCGTTAAATTAAGGGAAATTATGTTGGTTTCGCAACAATTCAATCACTTGCAATGTCACTATAAGGGCTGTTTGTGGTCGAGTTGGTTACACTCATTATGGGAAAAACAGATGCAGAGTTTACCTAGTGGTTCAAAATTGCTTTTAAAAATAAATAATGCAGTTAATTCTGGTACTCTGGATTTGTCTGAAGTTGAATTGGATGAGAAAAATTTAGAATTATTAAGTTTGTTTCTAAGGAGTAATGCATCGATTCATTATCTAAAGCTGAAATTAAAAGAAAAAGAAATTGCTCCTTTCTATGCTACTGAACTTAATATCCCAGGGGAAAGAAAGTTAACTAAAATAAGTGAAGATGATGGGTATAATGAGCCACTAGTAAAATACAAGCGTATTTTTATCGTGGCTGATGAGTTTCCAGAGAAGATTGAAAAAGACATTAGCAATT
>CAVOOI010000038.1:0-13053 GCA_963697455.1 uncultured Pseudomonadota bacterium
TGAAAGCTATCTCCACTTTCGTTTGCCAGCACTTTGATACGGGTTTTTGTTATTAGTCCAGAAGATGATAAATACAACGATTATTTTTTAATAACTGATCCAGGAAATCCGGATTTTTACATTTTAGTACGTATAGACAATGATCGCGCCTTTATCGCTCTGGATCAAGCTGGTAATGGCTGGTTCTCTGCAAGGACACTGAATGTCAAAACCATTATTTTTTGTCTAAATCAAATGACTTTATCTTGGCAGGAGTTAGCAAAAAAGGATCCACGCTTGAAGGAGTTTTATCAACATTTGCAAAGTCTAGTACCGAGAAAATGTTTTCAAGATATATTGCGTGAATTGTCTGATTTACATGATCAATGGTGTCTGTTGTTTTCAAAGCAAGAAGTTATCGATGCCGCGCAAAAAGGGTTGAAACAAGGTGACCTCTCTTTGCCGGTGATGATGGTATTGCCGGATTGTGAAAAAGCGTTGTTGGAACGATTATATTTGATTCAGCAAGCCTTGAGAAATCCAGAAGTCAGTGGAAAGTCTTTACTCGAACATGTCCAACCTGGTTTAGCTGAATATTATCAACATCTGTTTAAACCCACTCTGACTCCGCTGAAACGGTTTGAAGCGGGGCCAGGTCTGCTTTATCAACGTGATCAAAAAGGTCATCTACGTACAACCTTATCGGGTGTACTTTCATTATCGCAGCAGTTGAATCTCAGTGTGATTTTGAAACTGAACAGTGATCCACGACGGCAAAAGACTTTGATTGCCGCATTGGTCGAACAAATCTGGCTGAAACTGCAATATAGCGCTGCACAAGCTTTGGGCGGCACTGAAGTTTGGTATAAAGCAAAAATTCTTGGCATTCAACAAGGGTTACTTGCCACGGCGGGTATGGTGCTGGATGGGAAGAAAACGGCTCTGACAGAATCTGAAGCTGTTCAACGACGTCAGGAAGCCCAATTACAGTTTCAAACCTTACTCATCAGTGATCGCACTAAGTTATTACGTGAGCTTGTCCATACCTTGGCGACTACTCATCCTCCCGAATCACGGCAAATAGCCGCTTTAACGATTTTAGAAGTGCTGACACAAACACCAGTGGACTGTCTACCATTAAGTGTTTTTCATAAAGAGTTGACTGATGATACGCTTATCAAAATATTACATAGTTCCGGCAACCAACTGTATTTTCTGAATATTAGCAATTGTACATTATTGACTGAGCGGATAATCCCTGTGATAGAAACGAAATGTCCGCAGTTGCGAACCTTACGTGCTTGCAATATGCGTTGGGAAACCGTGATCGTACAAGGTTTACCGCACTTAAAACGTTTGGATTTAAGCCAAGCTCAGCAATTACGAACAGCCACGCTGATTGCACTTCCCCGATTAGAACGATTGTTTTTAAATGATTGTCCACAACTGACTGCTTTAGCAGATAAACGTTTCAGTTTAACTCAACGACCGCCGATATCATTATCTCAGTTAAAACAAATCAATTTAACTGGTTGTATAAACCTAAGTGAAATTAAGTTAGTAGCTGAACAATTAGACGAAAGTAAATCCTATTTCGAAAACTGTAATTCACAAGGGATAGTTGATTGGCTTCAATGTATAGATGCAAAACAAAATAACTCACCATCTCCTTTACTTAGCCTGGCCAAGACTGCTTTGAGGCAAGAGACGAGATCATTAGATCTTGCGAGTATCGAATTAGATACCAATAATATTGAATGGCTATGCCGTATGATACGAATGAATCTATCATTTAGAGAGCTTGTTTTACCTGAATTAGATTACTCTCGAATGGTATGGGAAATTTCAAAAAATGATCAAAAATTACATAAAGATGACAAAAGATTAAGTCCAAAAAATGCTAACATAAATAAAAGTATTTCTAATTTAGAAAAAAAATCTTCACCTAATAGTTCTTCCCCCGCCGATTCAAAGTTTTGGTTTCCACCATTTGATGTTAAATCTTTAAATAGCCAAAATTCAAATAAAGATTTTGAATATTTTTTTAAGTTCGTATTAGTTGGTTATTGTGGTGTAGGTAAATCCTCCATCCTTCACCGATATGCAGATAATACAGATTACGGTGGAATGATGACCATTGGGATTGATTTTAAGATAAAAGAAATCCAATTAGAGGAAAAAAATTGTAGATTGCAAATATGGGATACCGCAGGTCCAAATAGATTTCGATCGATTACAACCTCTTATTTTAGAGGTGCTCATGTGATTATTTTTTGTTGGGATGATAATTATGAGAACAGTAAAAGTGAGGTGGAAGACTATCTCCACTATATCGAAGGTATGGCAAATAATGCTCATGAGTACCTAGTAAAAATATTGGCTCATACAAAATGTGATAGCGAAGAGTCTACAGAAGATTATTGTGAACAAGTAAGAAAATATGCTCAAGAGAAAGGATTGGCTTATTTCAAATGTTCTGCTAAAAAAAATTTTGGTCTCGATGAAATGTTCGAATATGCGTGCCGTGAAATACTAAAAGTGCCGAGTATCATGCAAGAACGAATGAAAACAGAGCAGTTAAAAGAAAAATTAGGGACCGATATTAATCAATTCCGCTGGATCGACTCTTCTGGACTACTCGGGAAATGTGATTACTCCTTTCAAATTTTACTATTAGGAAATTCAGGAACAGGTCAATCTGCTTTACTTAATCGTTTTTTTTACAATTCTTTTAATAAAATTGATAGGTATATGAATTCTAATTTTGAAACTAAAATAGTCGAAATTGATCAAAAAAAATGTGAATTAAGACTTTCGGTTATGAACATTTTAGCTTTTTTGAGGTCTATTTTTTTTAGATCTACACGCTATTTAAAAGATAACGACTTATTCATTTTCTGTTGGGATGTGGGTAGCGGCTATTACAGCAATGAAGAATATATTCTATTTGGGATTGAAGAAATTGAAAAATCTAATCTAGAGCATATCCCTATGATCATTGTTCAAACTGAATGTGACCTTTACGGTTCGGTTGACAATAAAAATTCTGGATTAACTTTTGCAAACAATATGAATATACCTTTTTTTAAATGTTCCGCTAAAAAAAATCAAGGAGTTGACGAATTATTTTTATATTCAACCAGCGAGCTTATCAAAAAAAACCTTGGAAACCCAATATCGAATTCTCCAGTAAAAATATGCAGGGAAAAAATATCAGACATTAAGGAGCAAATATTTCCGAAAATTATATTAATTATACAAGCCTTGAGGTTCAATGATACTATCCAATTACTAAATTTAAAAAACTGCATAGGAAAGGATATCAGAGCTGAACTTTTAAAGGTTTTAAAAACCAATCATTCGTTAATTTCAATAAAATTTGATGGGCTTGATATAGACATTTTCTTCAAAGAAACAATTTATAAATTATTAAAAAATAATGTTGAATTAGCCAAAAATAAAAAAAATCCAAAAGATATTAAACATAGCGAGGATTATAAAAAAGAAAAAATGGGAGAATTACCTATTTGTTCCATTCAAAAAATTTTTCCCTTATCATCTGATATTTCTCCGCACTACGAGGAAAATTTATCGCCGATAACTGATGAATGTGGAGAAGAAAGCAAATCATCGACTGTATTCGAAGAATCAGATACCGAGTTAAAAGCTTCTACAGATAAATATCCTTTTTCGTTACTTTCAATCATTAATCCTTTGGCTGAAATGAAAACTTTGGATGCCAAGAACTTTTGCCATGCCGTAACTCGCTTGTCAGATATTCCAATAGATAGCCCCGTTCAACCTTATAAGCAATATCTCTGCCAACTCAGAGACCGTTTTATGCATTCAGACTCAACTGCAATGCGGGAAATAAATGAGTTTTTGCGATATTGGTGTTTGATTTCGCAATATCAACAGCGTTTAAATAATCCTGTTTCTGAAGATATTTTAGCACAAGAAATCATTCAGTCTCATCCGGCTTTAACCCAATATCATGATTTATTACTACAAACCTTGGAATTTGGTATAAAAGCTGCAATGCTTGGAGTCACCGGACATTTTAAAACAACTGGCTTTGTGGATACATTAATCACTGGTACTGGAGCAGTTTTAGGCGCAATACCCATGGTTGGCAACACGCTGCAAGCTCCTGTTTCTGGCTTGGCCGTAGTTAACCAAATTAGAATGCTGCGAATAGATCATTGCATTAACCAATTATTTATCGGTGCTCGTGATGTCGAAGAAAAAATAGGACAACTGGTCGTGCAAATGACTTTGTCGATTCGTGCGGAATTGCTGGAAAATAAACCTACTCCGGCCCGCCATGAAGCCTTAGTAAAAAACGGCGTCGCCAACTATTATCACCGTGCGAAAACTTTTTTTAATCAGCAAAAAGTTCAATGGGTCAATTGGCAATCGCTGAGCACGGCGCAAAAACGTGCGCTGTGGGACGCGGATTATTTATTAAGCCAAATGCCTAGTATGGCTAAGACATCTCGATATCGTGAAACTACTGCTTGCGTCAGCGCTTTTCTAGCTATTTTAATGCGCGATCCGGAATTTAAATTTAACTTTCAAATTATTAATAAATCACCACAATCCCAGACATCATCGACATCTGGTCAAAAGAGATATTCCGATTATAGTTCTAAGCGGCTAATTTACCTGCAAGAAATGAAAGCCACTGCTCAACAACCGCTAACAGAAAAAACGCACTGGCAAAATTTATTTGATTGCTTGGGAAGATTAGAAATAGCCAATCTTGAATGCTTATCTTGCCAAACAGCGGATCAATCACCGGAAACTGTATTGGCACAATGGTTTGATCAGCTTTTGCCGCCCGCTCCAACGGAGCCACGCCTGAGTGAATTGGTAGAAAGTGGCTATGCTTTATTATCCTCATCACCAACAATTACATCATTTACTTCAAAATCAACCTCATCCCTTAAGCAGAATTAAAGTTTTTTGGGGAAGGAGAATGGAAGGAGTCTTTAACTCGCCTTTCATAAATAGGGAGGACTGCTGTTGACTGACCATTTGCCTTGGCCGTCGATAGCGAAAAACTGCCATAAATATTTCATTAAGGGGCGTAAAGTTTCTGCTAATTGCCAAGGCGGGTTCACAATCAGTAATTGGCATCCCAGTAATCCTTGATTGCTGGGGTTGACTTCGGCGATCGTTAAATCCGCAATTAAATAATTTTTTATTTGATTATGGTGAATGACTGCTTTTAAATCCCAGCGGCGCAATGCCGTTACTGGATACCAAATCACATAAATACCGTGTGCCCAGCGTTTTAAAGCCTTTGCAAGCATGAGTTGGATTTTTTCATTCTCGTCTTTTTGCTCAAAAGGCGGATCAATTAATACCACTCCTCGCCCTGCAGGCGGTGGCAAAATGGCAGGTAACAATTCATAGGCATCCCGTTGATGGATAGCCACTGATTTTTTGTCAAAATTCTGTCTGAGACGCGAGTTGGTTTCAGGGTGGAATTCGTTAAGGATCATGGAATCTTGGGGGCGAAGCAGATGATATGCCAGCAACGGCGAACCAGGATAACTGGTCAGCTTATCTCCTGTTTGATATGCTTTTAAAGCTTGCAAATAAATCTGCAGAAAATCCGGATGTTCGCCGCCGATTAGCCGTTGTATTCCCGCAGCGGCTTCTCCGGTCTTTTCAGCCTCCAAAGAGGTTAAGTCGTAGAGCCCTTCACCGGCATGGGTGTCGATATAACAAAAAGGTGCGGGTTTTTTCCGTAAATAATCCAGAATAATAGTCAAAACGCCGTGCTTAACGACTTCAGTGAAATTACCCGCGTGATAGCTATGACGATAGTTCATAGTGTAAGGTTCCGCGGCAAGCCGCGGTGAATAAATTTTAAGTTAATTATTTCCAAGCATTTTCTCTAATGGCAGACTCATTCGTATAGGTATCCGGAGTCAATACGGACATGCTGTCAGCTATGTCTAATTCCGTTTTTGGAATGTTACTGAAGCCTTTGGTGAAATCTATGGGCACGATAATAGTTTTGCTGATCACCGTCCGCCCGTTATGACCCCAAATATCAGCGGTGTGAGCCCCCCAAACTTCCTGCAAAATATAGACTTTATGATCCTGGGTTCCCACATAAAGAGCGATATGACCGGGAAAATGAACTATCGTAAAAAATGGAATTCCCTGTTGAGTAATGGTTTTTAGTTTGGTTTCTCGATCCATATCTGCTAAAGAGATTACTCTACCCATCCGCGCTTGCACTGAGGAGTTTCGCGGCAGCCAAATTCCAAAACTCGCCAATATATCCGCAGTAGTCGAAGAACAATCCCTCAATTCGTAGAGATTCCCCCAACCATATTGCTCACCTATAAAAGTTCGCGCCATTACCGCGATATTCTCCGCCGTAGCCGGTATCGGAAAATCTTGAATATCCGCTTGATTGACCCGCACTGTCTGAATTTGCGCATTACCGTTACCATCTAAGAACGGCATCAATATTTGCACTTGCTGATCTGCTACGCCTACCTTAGGATAAAGAACCGCTTTGCGCAGGGCGGCAAAGGCTTGATTGCTGCTATTATAGATGGGCGCCCCATTGCGAATAGACACTATAAACGGATGTTTTCTCCATTCACTGATAAACTCCGGAGATACTACGCCAACATCTTGGGTGGGAACCCAACCGTAATAACTGGCAGTCGCAATTAAATACCACAACTGATCTTTGGAACGTTGTAATATACGCACCGGCTCGCCAGGAAAAATATAAGAAGCGATCCAATTATCGAATGGGTAACCCTCCCCAGCTAGTTTGGGGTCAAAATAATTGGGCAACAAAGTAGGAAAAATTCTCACTTGCGTTACGTGAACAATAATTCCAGGCCGGTTGATTTGCGGAAAATCCATTAGATCAGCATTGTCCACTATATCTTTAAACTGATCAGCGGTAAAAGGTTGATAATTAAACTGCCATCCCAAATGCTGTGAATAAAAATCAATATCTTTAGTGACTTTGACTAATACTTGTTTGATGATGGGCGTGGCAATATTTATGTCTGCCCATGGCGAAAAATAAAGATTCAAAAACATTGCGGCTAACTGTGCCTGATCGGCTGGTGAAATATTCAGTAAGGGTTGGGCAATCGCCGCGTAATGCACTGGATCCTGACTGTATTGGCTAATTTTTTTGTTTAAGGTGACTGCGTTAAGAGATGAGATGCTCTCCACCACCAACCCAAAGCTAAAACAATGACTGCCACTAATACGGTGATAAGCCATGCCATCCTTGTACATTTCATTTCATTAATCCTCTCAAACTAAGATTGCTGCCACCTAGCTAAAATACGCGCAAACGATTATAATTTCATTCATGAATCCACTTCTGAAAAAATTATACATTAAGACCCATGGCTGCCAGATGAATGAGTATGATTCTAGCAAAATGGCCGATGTACTGAAAGCCTCTCACGCCCTGGAATTAACCGACCAACCCGGCGAAGCGGATATTCTGTTAATTAACACCTGCTCAATCCGCGAAAAAGCCCAAGAAAAGTTGTTTTCTGAATTGGGCCGGTGGAAACCCTATAAAACCGAACGGCCTCATGTGATGATTGGCGTTGGCGGCTGCGTGGCTAGCCAAGAAGGTGCAGCCATCGTTAAACGCGCCCCATACGTGGATTTAGTGTTTGGCCCGCAGACGCTGCACCGGCTGCCGGAGCTAGTTGAACAAGCGCTACGTACTCAAAGAGCCGCCGTGGATATCAGCTTCCCTGAAATTGAAAAATTCGATCATTTGCCGGAGCCGCGCGCGGAAGGTCCAGCCGCATTCGTCTCAATTATGGAAGGCTGCAGCAAATATTGTAGTTTTTGCGTAGTCCCCTATACTCGCGGCGAAGAAATCAGCCGCCCTTTCGATGACGTCATCACCGAAACCGCCCAATTGGCTGAACAGGGTGTGCGTGAAGTCACCCTGCTCGGACAAAACGTCAATGATTACCGCGGATTAATGCACAACGGTCAAATCGCCGATTTAGCTCTGCTGATTCACTACATCGCAGCCATCGAAGGCATTGAGCGGATTCGTTTCACCACTTCTCACCCCGCCGCTTTTTCTGAAAACTTAATCGTTGCTTATGCTGAAGAACCTAAGTTGGCAAATCATTTGCATCTGCCGGTGCAAAGCGGTTCCGACCGGATTTTAGCGGCCATGAAACGTAATTACACGGTCTTGCAATATAAATCTAAAATTCGTCAACTCCGTAAAGTGCGGCCCGACATCAGTATTTCCTCAGATTTTATTGTCGGTTTTCCCGGTGAAACTGAGGCGGATTTTCAAGCTACCATGAATTTAATTACCGAAATCGGTTTCGATCACTCATTTAGTTTTGTTTATAGCAAACGACCCGGCACGCCTGCAGCTCAACTGGTGGATGATCTGCCTGAGGAAGTAAAAAAACAACGCTTAGACCTTCTGCAAAATCAGCTCGCCGAACAGGGCATTAACATCGGTGAAGCCATGGTGGGAACCAGCCAGCGCATATTAGTGACCGGAGTCTCTCGAAAAGATGAACAAGAGTTGTGCGGACGCACCGAAAATAACCGGGTAGTTAATTTTCCAGGCCCACATAACTTGATCGGACAAATGGTTTCTGTCAAAATCACCGCTTCGCGACGCAGTACTTTGCGTGGCAAATATCCATCAGTATAGGGAAATAGCTTGACCACTTCAGAATCAACCAGACACTTGACCTTAACTCCTGCCGATAATAAACGTTTGGCAATGGTATGCGGCGAGCTTGGCGAAAATCTGCGAATTATCGAGCGCCACTTAGGGATAGAAATCAATAATCGCGGCAATGAATTTCAAATTATCGGCATTCCGATGTCCGTTGATAAAGCCTGTGAAATTATTCAGAAACTTTATACCGAAACGGCGAGCGGTAAAGAACTCACGGACCAGCAGATTCAATTGCTGATGAAATCGATGGATATGAAATTTGAATTTAATACCGCGGAATTTCAAAAAAAATTAGACGAGGCGACGCTGGGGTTAGCATTTAGCAGCATTAAACCACGCACTGCCAATCAAATTCACTATATCCGTTCGATTCAAAAATTTGATATTAACTTCGGGGTAGGGCCCTCTGGAACTGGAAAAACTTACTTGGCAGTGGCTTGCGCGCTGCACGCCTTACAAAATGATTTAGTCAAAAGAATTATTTTAGTCCGCCCTGCCGTCGAGGCTGGTGAAAGCCTAGGTTTTTTACCAGGAGATTTGGCCCAAAAAATTGATCCTTATCTGCGTCCACTGTATGACGCCCTTTACGAAATGGCCGGCACTACCGCCGTCTATAAACTGATTGAAAAAGGCGCCATTGAAATCGCTCCGCTGGCGTATATGCGCGGACGAACCTTAAATGATGCGTTTATTATTCTCGATGAAGGACAAAATACTTCTAAAGAACAGATGAAAATGTTTCTTACCCGGATAGGTTTCGGTTCTAAAGCAGTGATTACCGGCGACATCACCCAAATCGATTTACCGGCAAAAATGGAATCCGGATTACGCCATGCTATCACTTTACTGCGGAATATCTCAGCGATACGGTTTTCATTCTTCCAATCCGTAGATGTCGTTAGGCACCCACTCGTACAGCAAATTATTGAAGCTTATGAACAAGAAAACCCGTAAGATGAAACCTCTTAGAATATTTATTCAAAAGTGCGTCCGCAAATTGCAAACTCCAACTAAACAGCAATTTCAAACCTGGGCGCAAGCGGCTATCGCCTCTCCCTTGCCGTCGGCAGAAGTGACTATTCGGATTGTAGGAATTGCAGAAAGCGCTATCCTCAATGAAAAATATCGCAATAAAACTGGGGCTACAAATGTGTTATCTTTTGCCTACGCAGCTATCCCAGGTGAAGCATCCACCTCGCTAGGCGATTTGGTGATTTGTGCGGAACTGGTTAAACAAGAAGCTGAAGCCGAGAATAAAACTGTGCTGGAACGCTGGGCCCATCTCACAGTACATGGGCTACTCCATTTACAAGGTTACGATCATATTGAAAAGCCGGCGGCGCAAGCAATGGAACAATTAGAAACTCAGATCTTGCAAAGTCTAGGATTTGCAGATCCCTATCAAAATATGGAGAAAGACTGAATATGGAATTTTTTACCCGGTGGCTCAACTGGTTGCGCAAGCGGTTGAGTCCGCACACACCCGCAGAACTTCTGGCGGTTTTGCGAGACGCCAAAGAAAATCAATTAATCGACAGCGAAACTTGCGATATGCTGAAAGGCGTTATCCAATTTTCCCAAACCCAAGTTCGAGATGCGATGATCCCCCGCCCGCAAATGGTGGTCATCGAAGGTCATTTGACTGCGCAAGAAGCGCTGCCACGAGTCATCGAAGCCGGCCACTCACGTTATCCAGTCACCGGTGAAGATCGTGATGAAATTGTCGGCGTGTTGCTCGCCAAAGATCTGCTGAAATTTAATTTACCGGACTCTCCTTCCAACACGAAAATTCAGCAATTAGTGCGCCCAGCCACTTTTATTCCAGAGAGCAAGCGCTTGAACGTGCTTCTAAAAGAGTTCCGTTTCAACCGCAACCACATGGCCATCGTTGTCGACGAATACGGCGGTGTTAGTGGTGTGATCACGATTGAAGATGTATTGGAAGAAATTGTCGGCGAAATCGCTGATGAATATGATATCGAAGAAGAACCTTGCATAAAAACCACATCCAGAAAAAATGAATTTATTGTTAAAGCGTTAACCCCGTTAGCGGATTTCGACGATTACTTCCACACGTCATTTCAAACAACGGAAGATATCGACACTATCGGCGGTTTAGTGCTTAAAAAATTAGGCCGGCTACCCAAACGCGGTGAATCAGTGTTATTAGACTCACTGAAAATCACTGTAATTGAAGCCAGCAAACGCGATATTCAAACATTATTAGTGAAGAATTAAGCGGGGGTCTAAGCGGGGGTCAGGCCTGAAAATTTGACACTTTGAAAATTCAAAGTGTCAAATTTTCAGGCCTGACCCCCGCTTAACTAACCTGAAAATTTGACACTTTGAATTTTCAAAGTGTCAAATTTTCAGGCCTGACCCCTCCGGAGAACAGAATGCTTTTATCCATGTTACTCGCATTGACCATGGGCGCGATCTTACCTCTCGCTTTTGCTCCCTTTCATATCTACACCCTGGCATTTATCGCCCCGGCAATTTTATTATATCTATGGCAAAAATCCACTCCAGCGCAAGCTTTTATGCAGGGCGGTTTATTTGGATTGGGTTTCTTCGGCATTGGCGTATCATGGGTTTATATCAGCATTCACACTTATGGAAACGCCTCTGCATTTGTAGCGACTCTGATTACTTTTGCGATGGTAGTGGTTCTATCATTAGGCCCAGCAACGCAGGGATATATGCTGATGCGACTGTTCGGCAAAAAAAATCCACTTTTACTTTATTTAGCCGCATTTCCCGCCACCTGGGTGATCTGGGAATGGTTGCGCAGCTTATTGCTAAACGGTTTTCCGTGGTTATATTTAGGTTACACTCAATTAACCACTCCGCTGCGTGGTTATGCGCCACTGTTTGGCGTGTACGGGGTCTCCTTATTGGTCACCATTATTTGCGGCTGCCTAGTGATTATTTGCCGCCGGCAATTGAGGAGCATCAAACTTTGGGCGTTGGGTATTTTAATCATCATTTTAGCGGGAGGCTGGTTATTAACCGGCAAACAATGGACAAAACCCGCCACTGCTCCCCTGTCAGTAACCATTGTGCAAGCGAACATTGGCCAATCTATTAAGTGGCAGGCTGGTGAATTTGAGCATATCGTCCAGACCTACCAAACTCTCACTGAATCGCATTGGAGCAACAGCCGGTTGATCCTTTGGCCGGAGGCCGCGTTGCCGGCTTTTCCTCAGCAAATACCCAAACTTTTGGATCAGCTGAATCAGACCGCGACTGATCATGGCGGCACGTTGATGCTGGGAATCTTATTTAGGCAATCCCGATAACCGCCAATATTACAACGGTATTTTATTATTAGGTAAGGATCACGGTGAATACCACAAACGCCACCTGGTGCCCTTTGGAGAATATACTCCTTTAAAATCAGTTTTCTCTTTCTTAATTAATTATTGGCACATCCCAATGTCAGACTTTAGCGCAGGAGCTACTCAACAAAATCCGTTGACCGTTGACGGCATTAAAATCGCGCCCTTTATTTGTTATGAAATCGCTTATCCTTTGGAGGTGTTAAGTATTCTCGCGGCAGCCAATTAATCGTGAATATTAGCGATGATAGCTGGTTTGGTAAATCCGTAGGTTCGTAGAAACAAGCAGAAATTGCGCGCCTGCGTGCACTAGAAACCGGGCGTTTCATTTTGCTCGGCGCTAATACCGGAATAACCGGAGTCATCAATCCGCAGGGCATCTGATTACCGCCCTACCCGCTCATCAAAGCGGAGTTTTAAACATACACAGTTACCCCCATGACCGGTAAAACGCCACTCATGCGTTGGAATTATTATCCAGTGCTGGGAATGATCGTAGTTTTATTGTTGCTCAGTTTTGTCTGAACAAATTGCTAACCCTCACACCGCCATATTTTTAGGAGTCGCCAAGCCCATTGCGGATAGATCGCAGGTCGGGTCCTGTCCGCTGCGTCTTTTACGTGCTCGCTTCGCTGCGCGCGCAAAAGACTCCGCGTCCACCCGGTTAGCTAGCGCGCTTGGCGACTCCTAAACAGTGGCTCTGCAAATGCGTTCATTGACGAAAGTAATATCAATTATAGAGATTAGTCCATGCTTTCGAATAACGATGCATTTGCTAGTTAATATTTCCCGCCGCCGCCAAGCGCGCTAGCTAACGGGTGGACGCGGAGTCCTTTTGCACGCGCAGCGCAGCGAGCATGTAAACGGACGCAGCCGACAGAACCCGACCTGCGGTCTATCCGCAATGGGCTTGGCGGCGGCGGGAAATATTAACGATGTTTGGGTAAAAATCTGACTCAGCGCATTTTAAAGGTGGAATTAGGATTTTGCTGATGTTTGGCGGTT
>CAVOOI010000039.1:0-3868 GCA_963697455.1 uncultured Pseudomonadota bacterium
CACTAAGCCGTTAACTCCCCAAACGAAAGCCATGATTGAACCGGTGATCCCCATTACCCAGCCTTGACTGCTGGCATCGACTTGATCGGAAAAGAGGGTTAACAATACTGAATAAGCTAATGCAACACAGATCGCTAAAGGAATGATTAACACCCAACTCATTAAAGCGCTGCGGGAAAATAACATGAGGATGACACAAACAGCGCCAATCAGAGCGAAGGTATAAAAATTGCTTTTTAGAGCAAAACGTTTGGTAAAAAAATGCACTAAAATTCCATTACCAATTGCAAAACCTACGCTTTCTAAAGCTAGAAATATACTGATCTAAGTGGGATTCAACTGAAAAAGTTCTCATTAGAAATAATGGAGCAAAAGTATAAAAACCGCTCCAGCCAAAAATAAAAATAGCAAAAATTACGGATAATTTAGCCACTTTTTCGTGTTTGAAAGCAGAAATAAAAATATTAATCGCATGATTAATTCGAATAGAAAAGGCCCCAGACTGAATGACCGAAGTTTCTTTGAACCAAATTAACAACAGCACTGCGTTTAACAGGGAGATGATCGCTGTAAAATAAAATGGAGTTGAATAATTAAACCACGGCATCAGCTGTTTATCCGCTAACAATCCCCCCAATAGCGGCCCTAAAATAAATCCCAAGGACATCGACATCAGTACATAACCAATATTACGCGCTTTATCTGCCTCGCTGCTCAGATCAACGATTGCTGCTTGAGCAATGGGCTGACTTCCCGAGGTAAAACCGCCGATAATTCTCCCGAGCAAAAGCAAGGTCAAACTATGCGTAACCACTGCAAGTGCAGAAACCAAGTAACTAAAAGCAGCTCCCAGCAAACAAATAAGCAAGGATTTTTTTCGGCCAATTTTATCTGATAAATCACCCAAGAATGCGGCGCCAAAAAACCAGCAAAACATATACAATGCAATTGTGAGCCCATAGATCATATTATGCATGAGCGGTGATAAGGGCGTGCCGGTAAAAAAATGACTACCAGAATCGAAAAGAATCGCGTTTAACACTGGCACAACTAAGCCGAGGCCCATACCGTCAATAAATATCACCAACAGTACCGGACCAGCCATCATCCAAAAATTTTTTTCATTTTTCATTACATATTTTGGCGGGTTATAACCGAGTATGTCAACTGTGGGGATAATTCCAGCATCGGCTCTGCTTTAAGATTACTTTAATGTTGAATTCGTATGATAGCTGGATGTTGGCTCAGCGTTCTCTACCATCTCCACGAGTGTTATTAATTGACGATCATACGATTGTCCGGTCCAGCCTGGGACTTATGCTGAAGGGCATGATGCCGCAGGTGCAAATAGTCGGGGAAGCGGGAACTGGCCGCCTAGGAGTTCAGCTTGCCAGAGAACTCAAACCAGAATTAGTTATCCTTGACTTCAAACTGCCGGATATTTCCGGATTAGAAGTTACGCAGCGGCTTTTGAAGATTGACACCACACTGAAAATTTTGATTTTAACTTCTGAGACGCATGCTTTAGCGCCTATTTGGTTATTAGCTGCGGGCGCACAAGCTTTCTTAGCAAAGTCCGCTTCTAAAGAAGAACTTAAACAAGCTCTAGAAAAGCTCCTCCATTAGCAGACTCCAAAAAATGCAACCGTATATAAAAAAATGAATTATTTAACAATTTTTCGTTTAAAGAAATTGAAGTGATGCGCATGATGATCCGCGGCGACTCCGTGGAAAAAATTTCGCAAAGCTTATATTTAGACGCCAAAACAATTTATAGCTATCGCAGCATTATTTTTAAAAAACTTAATGTAAAAAATGTAGTCGCTTTAACTCTTCTAGCCTTGCGGCAAGGTATCGTCGCCCTAGAAGACTTATAATTCTTCGATAGTTACAATACCCTGTTTAATCGCAGACAAAGTCAACGCCGTGTCATTTTTAACTCGTAATTTTTCAAAAATTCGACTGCGGTAACTGTGCACGGTTTTAGTGCTTAATTGCAACTTTTGAGCGATTTCTTTAACTGGGATGCGGTGAATTACCATTAACATCACTTCAGTTTCTCGATCAGAAAGTGTAGAAAAATCCCCTGCCGAATTAGGATCTAAACGTACTAACGCTAATTGGTGCGCAACTTCGGGACTAATAAAACGCTGATTATCGTAGACGTTTTTAATGGCCTGAATTAATTCTTGCTGAGTGGCATTCTTGGTTAAATACCCATGAGCACCAGCTTCTAAGACTTTAAAAGGGAATAAATCATTAGTCAGAGCAGATACAATTAAAATCTTCGGGTGAGATTCGCGAGATAATAATTTATGGGTGACTTCTAAGCCGGAAATGTCAGGTAGCTTTAATATCTAATACAACGACATCTGGATTTACGGTGTTTACTAATTCTATGCCTTCAGAACCAGTGCCTGCTTCACCGACCACCTGAACGGTTGACTCGGCCTGGATCATCTGTTTAAAACCACTGCGCACTAAAAAATGGTCATCTATGAGTACTATTCTTATCACTTTTTTATCCTCTACTACCTCGTATTATTATAGTATATTTTAGGGGTAAAAAGTAGCTCGGGAAAGATGATAATTAGCTAGCTCTATTCAAGTGCACTTTTTTATAAAGTAGTAAAAACCAGGCTATAAACGTCAGGACTCCCATACTGCCAACCATCCTGGCAATATCGATCATTGAGGAAGGATGATGACTAATCAGGAAACTAGTGGCAGATGAGATAGCAAATTCAAACGCCATCGCAAAAGCGGTAGCGAAACCAATTAAATTGGGGAAAGGCCTGACAATACCTACTGCAGCGGAAACGATTATAAATCCAGTGCCAAACATATACATTAACATTGCGGCAATAAAAATATAAATATTCTCAAACCCGGTTAAACCCAGCGCCAACATCATTATGCTCGGAATCGCAATCAATGCCACACCTAAAAAGAGTACCCGATCGATTCCCCATCTCAACCCAACCCAACCCGCCAATGCTGTCCCTGAAAGGTGCGCCGCCCAAATTAATGTGGTTAGATAACCATATTGAATGCTCGACAAGCCAATCGCTTTAATAAATAAAAATGCGGCGCTGGTGGTGTAAGCTTTTTCTCCCGCCATCATAAACGCTACGCAGAGCAAAAATCCCCATAATATCTTGCTATTTAAAATAGTCTTATAGCTATTTAAAATAATTTTAGGTTGTAACGAAATAAAACTAATCTGCGGATTGGTTTGTGGTAAAAAACGCCACATCAATAATAAAATAACCGCGCCATATACCGATAAAAATATAAATATCCAGCGCCAGCCTAAATAAGCCGCCATGTATCCGCCCAACACCGGCAGGATAAAAATACCGATTGCATTCCCGGTAAAAATATAACTGAAGACTTTGGCGGCGCGACCTCCCTCAAAACAATCATTCACAATAGCACGCCCCATCAGTATGGTAATGCTACAACCTATTCCTTGGATTAGCCGGCCTGCTAATAAAAAATGAATATGATGACTAGTTGCGCAAAAAACCCCGCCAACAACGAATAACATTAGCCCAAATAGAAGGAATTGCCGCCGCCCGAAAGCCTCGGCGATTGGGCTACAAGCAAACATACTTAGGGTTTTGCCAAAGATAAAATAAGTGATCGTCAACTTTACTAGGGTTTCAGACACTTTCAAATCTGCAGCAATCGCTGGCATGGCTGGAGCGTAAATCGCCTCCCCCGCCAATCCAAGCAACCAGGCGCCCACCAACAACCCTGCATAGTAGAGCATGTCTTTTTGTAAAGTAGTCATCCGGATATCTTAATCTGATTGATAATGATTATCATTTACAATTTTTAACATAAAATAGACCACCCCGCAACT
>CAVOOI010000040.1:0-10485 GCA_963697455.1 uncultured Pseudomonadota bacterium
TATTAATTAATTTTATTAACATTAAAATATTAATTGTTATAAGTTTTTATTTTTTAAATAAAATAAAAGTTTAAAAGTAAAGAAAATTATTAATAATAAAGGGAAAAGATCATAAATATCATTAAGTTAAATTAATTAGCTAAATATATTAACGATAAGTATATAGCTTTACTTAAAGTTAATAAGTTTATTAAAAAAGTTAATTAAAACACTTTTAACAAATAATTTAATATTAAATTAAAAATATAAATATATAATTAGCTATTATAACAAATTATAAAATAAAAGTTAATTAAATTTCAATTTTTTTCTGCTTAGAAAATTTTTCTTCTATGGCTGTCAGCCATTCTTTTTTTGGGTGAGTTTGACTTTCATCAGTTATATACTTTCCAATTGTTTTCTTTAAAAGAAGAATAAGATCATGATCTAAATAATCTTCTTCGCCTTCTGAAATTGTTAAGAACTTTAATTTTAAAAAGATAAAGTACAATTGGCGATATTCAGAGAATGGAACGCTAAAGTAACAACACTCATTTTTGGGCAATGAAGTTAATGCTTTTTTAAATTCAGTGATATTTTCATCCGAAGTATAGCTTCCTTTCTTATTATATGGCCATGGCCCAGCCGTAGAAAAATCATGCATAATTATTTTCGCCGGAACATTAGTTTCCGTGTCTCTAAATTCCTGGCGAATCCAATATAAATCTAAAGCAGTCACTAGCTCAGTCGTGTTAATCAATTCAAAACGTAGCGCTTTATAAAGATTTGCTTCGAAATGTGGGTCTGTAAAATCTAAATCTGTCCATTTTTTAGTTTTAATTTGACGGGCATGTTCTCTTACTTTTTCTGTCCCACTATATTCATAGATAAACTGATGCTTAAACACAGAAGAGGATTTAGATTTAACCTCAGATTTTGAATCTTTATGTTTTTTTGCTCGCCATTTATTTAAAATCCAAAGAGCGGCTTGTTGTTCGAAGGCGTGTTTGAAAATAGCCCAATATCCAGGATTATTTTGCGCCATGGTAACAGTAATGGGATATTTTATTTCTTTTGTATCTTTCACAAGCTATTTTTCACTACGTTATGTTCTTTATATCTAATTTTAGGCTTACGAACGGTTCATTATATCATTTTTTTAAAAAAATGCAAGTTTTATGTATAAATTATACTTAACTGCAATAAAGGGGTAGATTGCTCCGCTGTGGTTTTCAGAGAATTTCACATTTATTTCCATGCCTTTGGCTAATAATTTACGCCTAGGTTATTGTTTCGATCATGGTTTTGGCGTGCGCCAGGCTTTGCTCAGTTATGGTTTCTCCGCCCATCATCCGCGCTAGTTCTTGGGCGCGCTCTGCTGTGTCGAGTAACTTGATTTCACTGTGCGTGGTTTTTTTATGAATGAACTTACTGACTTTAAAATGATGATGCCCGTAAGCCGCTACTTGTGGTAGATGCGTGATACACAGCACCTGGGTTTTTTCACCTAAACTCCGCAACAGTTTCCCGACTGTCGCCGCGGTTGAGCCGCCTATGCCCACATCCACTTCGTCAAAAATCAGCGTGGGCACTTGTTCTTGCTGCGCGGTAATGACTTGCAGGGCTAGGTGTAATCTCGATAATTCTCCACCGGAAGCAATTTTCTGCAACGGATGAAAATCTTGACCAGGATTAGTGCTGACCAAAAAGCGGATTTTTTCACCACCTAGCGGATGCACGCTTTCAGCCGCCTCCAGTGCAATTTGAAAACGCCCGCCTTTCATGCCCAGTTGTTGCATCCATTCAGTCATCTGTTTATTGAGTGCACAGGCAGATTTTTCCCGGCTCAAGGTTAATTCTGCGGCGACTGCGGTGTATTCAGTGAGAATTTTATTTTGCTGAGCTAACAAATTATTCAGTTCACTTTCAGCATTTTCTAAAGTAGTAATCTTTGCCAATAATTCTTCATGCACACTCAATAATAACTCAGGATTAGTGCGGTGTTTTCGCGCTAATTGATGCAGAAGATTCAAGCGGTGTTCTATTTCCGCTAATTTTTCTGGGCTGGCGGTTAATTGATCGCAATAATCGCGCAGCTCATTGCCGGCTTCTTGCAGATTGATGGTCGCCTCGTTTAATAAACGTAGAATCACCGTCAATTGCGGATTTTCAGTTTTAATCGATTGCAATAAATGCAACGCGCGGTAAGCTTGATTCAGCGCCGCGTGCGAGTCATCTTCCGTCACCCAATTAAGCGCGTGTTCTAATTGCTGCCGCCATTGCGCGGCGTTATGCAATTGTTTATGAGTCTGATTAAGCGTTTCCCATTCGCCGGCTTTTAAATTAAGCTGTTCAAATTCATGGGCCTGATAGTGCAACAGCTCCAGCTCGCTCTGGCGATTAGCGATGGCTTTTTCCAGAGCTTGAATTTGCGTAGCCTGAGTATGCCATTGGTTAAATAACTGTTGCGTGTTTTGCAACAAGGCATCGTGTTTCCCAAAACGGTCTAACTGCTGTTGCTGTCCGTCACTTTTCAGTAAGTCCAACTGTTGATGTTGACCATGAATCGTTAAGACTAATTCACTGAACTCACGGACTAAATGCAACGGGCAGGGCGTGCCGTTGATCATGCTGCGGGAAGGAGAATCTTGCTGGATGGTGCGGCGGATAATGCAATCGTCTTGACCGTCATGATCGAGTTGATGTTCATTCAGCCACGCGCGGGCCAGCGGAATCTGGCGGCAATCAAAACAGACGGTGATGTCGCAACGCGACTGGCCGGATCGGATTACACTAGTGTCAGCACGTCCACCCAACGCTAAAATGATAGCATCGACCCAGATCGATTTTCCTGCGCCGGTTTCACCAGTGAGGACTTGTAAACCTTTAGTAAAATCTATGCTGAGTTTGTCTACTAGAACAAAATTTTGAACATCAATATGCGTTAACATCCGGTTTATACCCCTGAAGTCTTATAGATGGGAGTTTTCCCATTTCAGTTTTTCGCGCAGAGTCTTAAAGTAATTATAGTCCTCAGGATGCACCAGGCGCAATAATTGCGGTTTTTTATTGACTCGCACCCGTCCGCCTGGCGGCAATGCAATGCGAATTTGACCATCACAGCTCACGTGCGGCGACATCACATTCGTGGAGGCTATGTGCAATTCAATTTCACTGCCACTGGAGACAACTATGGGCCGGCTGCTGAGAGTATGTGGAAACATGGGTACTAGCACTACCGCTTCTAATTGTGGATGCAGAATGGGCCCGCCGCCTGATAGCGCATAAGCGGTAGAACCCGTGGGGGTGGCGATAATTAAGCCATCCGCCCGTTGCCGGCACACAAATTGCTGATCAATGTAGATTTCAAATGCAATCATGTGCGAAATGTCTCCCGGCAAGAGCACGACATCGTTCAAGGCTATATTTTGAGCATAAGCAGTGACAGTATTGGGCTGGTAGAACTGGGCATCGAGCAGAAAGCGATGTTCAATATGGTAGCGGCCGTCTAACACCTCGCCGACGGTGGCTAAATCCCGAGGGTGGATATCAGTCAAAAACCCCAGTTTGCCGCGATTGATGCCCAGCACCGGCAGATTATAAGGTAGAGCCATATGAGCGGCGTTGAGTAAACTGCCGTCGCCACCGACCACGATAACCAGTTCATAATCGCTCATAGTTTCGGGAGTGGTGATGACTGGATGATCTTCCGGCGGCAACATCTCCGCAGTTTCAGGATCAACCCCAATCTTGATTTGGCGTTGCCGTAGAAATTCATAAAGCGCACTCACCGTTTCCGGCACACCGGCGACTTTAGGGCGGCCGATTAAGATAATTTTATGAATTTTATTCATATGTTGAGCATAGCACGCGGTTTTTTAGACGGCAATTAGGGATTGGAATTTTTGCTCAAAGTTTTGTCATTCCCACGCAGGCGCATAGGCGTCAACTTAAGGAGACTTCTCCGACCTCCCCCTTTGAAAAAGGGGGATTGAGGGGGATTTTTTTAAATAAATCCCTCCTAACCTCCCTTTTTCGAGGGAGGGAGATGACGAGGTTAAATACACCACGCTTTACTTACTTCTTCAGAGTTGTTGAATTACTGGAGGACGAGCTAGAACTACTTGAGGAAGAGGAGCTAGCGCTGCCACTTGCAGACTCCGAAGCACCAGTCATCCTCCTTAGCGCATTTTCCTGGATCTTCTGAGGATTAAATGCATCGGGATTAAATGAAATTGAAAATCTGCTTCTCGAAAGGCTGGGTGTACGAGTTTGAGTTTGTATGGGCGTAGCGCTAGAGGTTTCCGTTACAGGAGGGGCTGGAAGGGCTTTGCTGACCCACACCGTTTGAATAGAGGATTTGGGAGTGGAAGTTGAGGTAGTGGTTGATGATGATACATTACTATTAAAGCTTGCAGAAGAGTTAGCAGAGCTAGAAGTCACAGTTTTATTTTTCAATTCTGCAGTTGTAGAAACCGTTTCTGAACTAGTCTCTGATGGTAGAAATGGTTTGGAATATTTTGGTAAAGTTACTAGGGATGTGGTCGAACTTTCGGAACTACTACTTTTTAGACTTGATCCAAATGAGCTGCTAGCAGAGTTTGAACTGGAAAATAAATTATTTTTCCATTTAGCAGCTACGTTGCCTACGGGTCTAACTGTGAAGCTCTGTCTTCTACTATGCAAATCAGGAGTGGAAGTTGAGGTAGTAGTTGATGATCCGCTAAGATTAGAGCTAGAAGAAGAGCTACTAGTCACAGTTTCATCTTTCAATTCTGTAGCTGTCTCTGAATTAGACTTTGTTGGTCGAGGTGGCTTGGTATATTTTGGAGTTACTGTGGATATGGTCGTACTTGCGGAACTGCTACTTTCTAGACTTGGGCTAGATGTAGTGGTGAGATTGCTCGCACTGTTTTTTTGAGTAGGTATTTGATTATCAATATCCTCAAAAGGATTGCTTTCAACGTTGGAGCTGCTGGTTGTCACTGGTAAAATAGTTTGTTTAGATGTCTGTGGTGGACCTTTAGGTATCGACGTTGTAGATGATAATGAACTAGAACTGCTAACAGAGGCTGAACTGGAAAATAAAGCAGAAGTTGATCTCGATGAAAGTACCGGTAGTGAGGTTAATGGTTTTGCAGTAGACAGTCTTGTATTTTCATGAAATAGTAATTCCAAAGTTGGGAAATTTTGGAAAGCGTCTTGCAGAGCGTTAAGTAGCAGAATACTTTTTGGTAAATTAGGTTGATTTTTTAAAATCTCAGGTACTAATTGTTCGATTGCGGGAGTGTGTTGAGAGATTTTGTTCGAGATATCTTCCAATATTGGACTTAATTTTTTCATCGCAATAAGCGTTTTAACGGTAGGATTTAAAGTTGTGTCGCTCCGCTCGTGTTCCTTGAAGTTTTTCACATAATCTTCTGTTAAATTATAAAGTTTGAGAATACCACTCAGATCATTTCTGAAATTTTGGAAACCTTCTAACGCAAGCGCTAGACTTAGATTGCGCTTTGATAATTCTTTAAATTCAGTGAGTCGATCATCTGCAGTTGACGCATCCAGAAAATTGCAGATAGTTTGAGAAAATACAATATGCTGATGCCGATGAATAAAAGATTGCGCTTCTGAAGATTTGAAGTTTAATTGTGCACCCTCAAGTAGCTGTTTTAAGGAGCGCTTGCTACCAGAATAAATGAAAAACGGGGGATGCTGAAGAAAGTTCACTATTTCGATAAAATCGCTTACCGTAGCCGTAGAGGTGGTTTTGATATCCTTTTCATCAGAAGAGATTTTCGTAGTAAGAGCTTGAAGTTCAATTCTAGCCAAGGGCAGAGAAAAATAAACGCGGAAATTATCTAATAAAATTTCAGACTGACTCACTATAGCCGGAAGTGCAGGTGTTACTATGAATTTTGAGTCCAGGAGCTCATCACATAATTTGATTAATTTCTGTCGCACTGGGAATTCTTCTGGAACATGCTGAGATTGTTCATAATCGGTAATTATTTGCTTAAGATGATCCTTCAGAGTTGTTAGAATATTAGTTGTTAGAATATTATTGTTTTTGTGACGCATTATAACGCCTTGGTAAATTTCCTCTTCCTCCGCATTAAATCCTAATGTCTTAACGACATCAACAATCTTTGGATCGTTTATCAACGCCATGAGTTGTCCGCTAAAAATCCCATAAACTACTAACCCGGCAATGATAGCATCTGCATCAGAGCTTTCGGCGGCAGATGGAAGAGTCGGTAAATGAGAGGTTTGGCCTTGTAGAATTTTAGAAATTGTGTCGAGTGCTTCAAATCTTGTGATTTTCATATTTAATCTCCATATTTATTGTGATAACACAGTAGTATGCCTGCTAATATAACAGTGCGGAAATTAAAAGTAAACAATGTGCGTTATTTACAATCTGTATAGTAAGACAAACTTGGGCATCGCTTTGCAAGCTGCCCGACATGACAGATTTTGCGTAATGTCGTATTATTACTGGCTTACTGATTTTTTAATTGATAACCCTGGGGGCTCACATGAGTAATTCGCATAAATCAGACAAAAACTCACCTGATCAATCATCACAGTCTGCCGATAAATGGCAAAAAATCGCTGAAGAGACGCAAAACCAAGAACAACCCGATTCACCGCAGGAAAATCCTGAAGCGCAGTTAGAATTTCCAACTCGTCAGCAATTAGAAACTCAGCTAACGGCACTGGAGCGTCAGGTCACCGAATATAAAGATATCGCCGCCCGGGCGCAGGCTGAATTAAAGAATATCCAGTGGCGAGCGGAACGTGATATCGGCAACGCCCATAAATACGGAGTAGAACAGTTAATCAAAGCCTTATTGCCGGTGGTGGATGGTCTAGTCCGCGGCATGGAAAATACCGGCGGCAACGATCCTAAGTTGAAGACTCTGCATGAAGGCATGCAACTCACTTTCGATTTATTGCAGAAAGCCCTGGCTAAATTTGGGGTAGAACCCATTGAACCCGCCGCGGGCGATAATTTCGACCCCAAATTTCATGAAGCGATGGGCGTGCAGAAACTACCTGGAGCGAAACCGAATACCATCACTCAGGTTCTGCAAAAAGGCTTTCGATTGCATGACCGGGTGCTCCGCGCCGCTATGGTTATGGTTGCAGGCTAGCCCTTGAAATTATAAGCGGCGACCCCATTTACAGAATTATAATCATTAACCATTTCACCCGATGAGGCAATAAAATGAGTAGTAAAAGAATTATTGGTATTGACTTAGGTACCACCAACTCCTGCGTGGCGATCATGGAAGGGGGCAAACCCAAGTCATAGAAAACGCCGAGGGTGCGCGCACCACACCTTCAGTAGTCGCTTACAAGGACAACGGCGAGATTTTAGTCGGCGCATCTGCGAAGCGCCAGGCTGTCACCAGTCCGAAACAAACTTTGTATGCGATTAAGCGATTAATCGGCCGCAAGCGCAAAGACCCGATAGTGGATAAAGACATCCATATGGTCCCTTACAAGATTGTCGAAGCAGACAATGGCGATGCTTGGGTAGATGTCAATGGCCAAAAACTAGCGCCACAGCAGATTTCTGCGCAAATCCTCCTGAAAATGAAAAAGACCGCCGAAGATTATTTAGGCGAGCCGGTGACCGAAGCGGTGATTACCGTTCCTGCTTACTTTAATGATTCCCAACGCCAAGCGACGAAAGATGCCGGCAAAATTGCAGGCTTAGAAGTAAAGCGCATCATTAACGAACCCACCGCCGCGGCATTAGCTTATGGCATGGATAAGAAAAAAGGCGATACCAAAATTGCAGTCTATGACTTAGGCGGCGGTACGTTTGATATTTCTATCATTGAAATTGCTGAGGTGGATGGCGAGCATCAATTTGAAGTGTTGGCTACCAATGGCGATACCTTTTTAGGCGGTGAAGATTTTGATTTACGCTTAATTAATTATCTGGCCGATGAATTTAAAAAAGAAAACGGTATCGATTTGCATAATGATCCATTCGCGTTGCAACGTTTGAAAGAAGCTGCCGAAAAAGCCAAAATTGAATTATCTTCTGCGCAGCAAACCGATGTGAATCTGCCTTATATTACTGCGGATGCCGCGGGCCAAAACATCTTAAATATTCGCGTTACTCGCGCCAAATTGGAAGCATTGGTTGAAGATTTAATTCAACGCACCATCGAACCTTGCAAGATCGCGATCAAAGATGCCGGACTTAAGGTATCGGAGATCAACGATGTTATTTTGGTCGGTGGTCAAACCCGTATGCCCAAAGTTCAAGAAGTGGTGAAAAATTTCTTTGGCAAAGAACCCCGTCATGATGTCAATCCTGATGAAGCCGTAGCCATTGGTGCCGCGATTCAAGGCGCGGTATTATCGGGCGAAGTGAAAGATGTGTTATTGCTGGATGTGACCCCGTTGTCTTTGGGAATTGAAACCATGGGTGGCGTGATGACTAAGCTGATTGAGAAAAATACCACCATTCCCACTAAAACCTCGCAAGTATTTTCAACCGCAGATGATAATCAAACCGCGGTGACCATTCACGTTTTACAAGGTGAGCGCGAAATGGCCTCGGCCAATAAATCACTCGGACGCTTTGATTTAGCGGATATTCCGCCGGCGCCACGTGGCATGCCACAAATTGAAGTGACTTTTGATATTGATGCCAATGGTATTTTACATGTTTCGGCTAAAGATAAAGCCACCGGCAAACAGCAATCTATTCAGATTAAAGCTTCTAGCGGTTTATCTGAGGAAGAAATTCAAAAAATGGTGAAAGATGCCGAAGCTAACAAAGAAGCGGATCGCCGATTCCATGAATTAGCGGATGCACGCAATAAAGCCGATAACTTAATTCATTCGCGCTACTAAATCATTAACGGATTTAGGCGACCAGCAGTCAGCGACGATGAGCGCAAGGCGATTGAAAAAATCGTCGAAGAACTGAAAGAGTTAATTAAAGGCGATGATAAAGCGCGATCGAAGCTAAAACTAAGGCGCTTTGCCGAGCAATTTGGTAAATTAGCTGAACTGGCTACGCTAAACACAATCCCAGAGCGGAGGCGAAAGCGGCGGCGGCGAGCGGGCGGTAGCGGCGCGCAAGGTCAAGGGCCAAAATCCGAATCCCGGCGGCAAAGAAGACGTGGTGGATGCCGAATTCGAAGAAGTTAAGGACGACGAAAAGAAAAAGAAGTAAACTCAATTTGCGCGCGTCATCCCGCGACTTGATCGCGGGATGACGAAGCAAATGTATTTCCAAAATCAACCGTACTCTAGCGTCGAAGTGAATACAAGTTATGGCCACTGAAGATTATTATGAAATATTAGGCGTTTCCCGTTCCGCCAGCCCAGATGAAATAAAAAAAGCCGTACCGGCGTCACGCGATGAAGCTCCATCCTGATCGTAATCCTGGGATAAAGAGGCAGAAGCCCAGTTTAAAAAACTTAACGAGGCTTATAATGTCCTATCGGATGAAGACAAACGCGCCACTTATGACCGACTTGGCCATGCTGGGTTTGAACAAGCTCGTGGCGGCGGCGGTGGTGCGGGCGGCTTCGGTTTTCAAGATGTTGGAGATATCTTCGGCGATATTTTCGGGGATATTTTTGGCGGCGGCCGTGGGCAGCAGAGATCACAGCGCGGCAGTGATTTAGTTTATGAGGTTTTATTAGATTTAGAAGAGGCCGTGCGTGGCGTCAGCAAAACCGTCAAAATTCCCACGCTTGCGAATTGTGACGAATGCCACGGCAGTGGCGCCAAAAAAGGCAGCAAACCGATTACCTGTAAAACCTGTAACGGTAGCGGACAGGTACGGATGCAGCATGGCTTTATCGCCATTCAGCAAACTTGTTCCACCTGTCATGGCCAAGGCCAAGTCATCAGCGATCCTTGCCGGAAGTGTCATGGCCAAGGCCGGGTGCAACAGGAAAAAACCTTGGCCGTCAAAATTCCTGCCGGAGTCGACAATGGCGACAGAGTGCGATTGGCAGGCGAAGGTGAAGCAGGCGGGCCCGGAGCGTCTCCAGGAGATTTATACGTACAGATTCGAGTTCGTGAGCATCCGATTTTTACCCGCCAGGAAAATGATCTTTATACTGAAGTTCCGGTTAGTTTTATAACCGCCACTTTAGGCGGTGAAATCATTGTGCCTACTTTAGAGGGCCAGGTAAATTTGACTATTCCGGCGGAAACGCAAACGGGTAAACTGTTCCGTTTACGAGGCAAAGGCGTCAAAGTTTTACGCGGCGGCGGAGTAGGCGATTTACTCTGCCGGATTCTGGTTGAAACCCCAGTCCACCTTAATCCCCGGCAAAAAGAAATCCTGCACGAATTTGAAATCGAATTAACTAAAGACGGTAAAAACCACAGCCCCAAAGCCCAAACCTGGTTCGATGCCGTAAAACGATTTTTCGCTCAAGCCAAGTAGAGTCTACGCCATCCCCACCCTAACCCTCCCCTTGAAGGGGCGTTGTTGAATAATTCATTTTTACAGCACAACACAC
>CAVOOI010000041.1:0-24480 GCA_963697455.1 uncultured Pseudomonadota bacterium
TCCGGCAGATCAGTGCGGTTCTTATCGGTTGGTCGGTACGGGATCGTCGTGACTGGAAGATCACCGGGCACCCGGTCGCGTGCCTGCCGGAGGGTCGCTTCGGCCTGGACATCAGCGTTCTCGATCAGATGACCGGTCTTCCTCTCCGGCCGTCAGGTACACGGTCGGTGGTAGCTCCGCCACGCCCGTCATCAACGTCAACCGGGTGTGCTCGCTCTCGGCCAGGTCGATTGCCTGCGCCAACGCCTCATCGGCGTCCAGGGATCCATCAACCGCAACGAGGATGTTGTGAAACATGGCGCCTTCCTCCGATTCGTGTAAGACGAGACTGTGCTGGACGGTTGGCAGGTTGGCCCGCTGGAAGAGATTTGATTGACAAATTATATCGTAGCTAAATATAGTTTGTCAATATGAATCCGCAGACCGGCCCCCCGCCGAACCGCTCCCAGCAAATCGAGCGTGCTCTCGGGAACAGCTGCTGCCGGGCGCGTCGCTTCTCACGCGGCTACTCGTCCGCCAACTCGGAGGCGAGCTATCGCGCACCGAAGCCGGTCTGCTGAGCACGTTGAGCGTCGGCGCGCCGGATCACGCCTCTGTCGAAATACGCCAAGCAATAGCGCTTAATTTATCGGCGGCAATTTCAATCGCAGAAACACATGAAATCTGTTCAACTTCGGCTAATTGCTGTAAATTTTTTGCAACAAATGATTGTATGCTTAATTTTGGGGATGGCAATTGAGGATTTT
The DNA here is from genome assembly GCA_963697455.1 of uncultured Pseudomonadota bacterium. Taxonomy (GTDB): domain Bacteria; phylum Pseudomonadota; class Gammaproteobacteria; order Coxiellales; family Coxiellaceae; genus JAFEDN01. Next base: position 747 of record CAVOOI010000041.1, read on the forward strand.
GAAGCGCCATTTCAATTAAAATATGAGGTCGCAATGCATCTGAACGAGAAAATTGCGATTCGTATTCAATTTTCATTGAAAAAAATCTATTCTCATCTCGAGCCATCACATCTTCATCTTTAATGATAAAGCCTGTTGATCTCAATGCCTTAATTATCAGCTTCTTTAGATTTGAACGGGCTGTTCTCGTTAGGGCATCGTGATCGGCCATAACTCTAAAGTCTATGTCCTCTGAAAATCTCTGAATCAAACCATGTGCTTTAGAAAGCGCAGTTCCACCGGAAAAGATCAATTCAAAATCAGAAGAATTTATTTTTGAAATTGCTGCAATTACTTGCACGGCATACCAGTCTTTTTTCAATAAAAGATTCGTTGACGCCTAATACCTGTGCTACTTCTTCAAAAACGGCTTTACTTGGCGTGTTGTTCAAAACTGACATACACTCCTTGATAGCCAATTTTTCGGCTAATACGCCCCTCTACACCAATAACGCGACCCGTAGGAACTTGCGTTGATCGGCCACTATTATATTCCTCTTCCATTTCAGAGGGTACAACTTTTATACCTAAGCGCTCCACGGCTTCCCTACCTAAGTTAGGTAAGCTCATGGCAAGGATTTGTTTACCGGAAATTGAAGATGTTTTTGTCTTGGCATAGAGGCCATAACCAATTTTGGCGATTGTCTCTTTACGCACTAAGTTTTTTAGCACCCTTCCCACCTGATCATAACCGCCAAAATCCTTAAAATCAGCACGAACGAAAACAGCCCCTTTCTTTCGGGAAATTCTTTCTAAGACTTTCTTTTCTAGGGTCTTATTTTTTAACATAATTTTTCTCTAAATTTATACAAAAATACGACATCTCTTGTATACAAGAATACGACATTTTTATTAATAATGCAAGTAGTAAATGGCACTCCAAATTACTAAGAGAATCCTTGAATTATGAAGCGGAGCCACTAAAAAATAGTGCAAAGAGGCCAAATCCGAAATTTTAAGCTATTGTTTTATATAGCAATTTTAATTTATCGTGGGTCTTCTGTAGGAAAAAATACCAAATTCAGGTAATATCTACTTGACTTTTATTATTATTTAGTACATAATGGCACTTCAATACGAAATGGACATCTGCTTAATGAATAGGTGTGACTCCAGGGGGTGGAGAAAATAACCAATCCACAACTGGAGGTCTATTAATGAAACGACATTTAACCAAAGTAATCGCCGTCACCACGATTATGTATTTGCCATTAGGATTAGCCCAAGCCGCTACTCCATCTACTACTAATTATCTACAGCTTTCATATAACCTAACTCATAACACTAATTTAACCCCCGAAGCGGTAAAAATGGCCTTTGCCGGCTATCAATGGGCACTCATCCACGCACCGGTACATAATAAAGATATCTTAACCATCGTCGACTTTAGCATTTCATCCGCCAAAGATCGCATGTATGTGATTAACGTTAAAACTGGCGATATTCTAATGGCGATGCCAGTAGCTCATGGCAAGAATTCCGGAAAGGGCCCCTTCGCAACCCAATTCTCTGGTAAAGATGATTCACTGTCATCCCGAATCGGCGTATTCCTAACCCAAAATACTTATTATGGCCATCATGGATTTTCTCTGCGAATCCGCGGTTTAGAATCCAGCAATAAAGACGCGCTGGCGCGTAATGTGGTGATCCATTCCGCAAATTATGTGACCCCTGCATTCATTAAAGCCCATGGCTGGTCCGGCCATAGCTGGGGATGTTTCGCAGTCGATCCCAAGGAAAGTAAGCAATTGATTAACTATATTAAAGACGGCAGCGTCCTCTATGCGTATGGCCCTTCTTCCAGCTATATGGCCTCGACCAAAATCCTCAATCAGCAGACAGTATAGCGAAATGAATAATTCATACTTAAAATAGTCCTCACCTTGACGACCAGCCCATTTTGGGCAAAAAATAAACAGAAATGTACTATACTGAGTTAGACTGCCAAAATAAAATCAGTCAAGTGTAAATCATTTATAGTCAATAGGAGAATTAATCATGATTAGCAAGAAAAAACTACTCGGAGCTTCGCTTGTAACCGCTGCTGCTTTAACCTTTTCAACTCTTCCTGTAACATTATCTTTAGCTATGGCAAAGAATACTGAGGTAAAATGTTATGGCGTTAATAGCTGCAAAGGAACCAGCGCCTGTAAGACTGCTACCAATTCCTGCAAAGGAAAAAATAGCTGCAAAACTAAGGGATTCGTAATGCAGAAAACTGCCGAAGATTGTAAAACCGCAGGTGGTTCTACTGTAGAAAAATAATATTTTAGAATCGGGCTTCGCATCTAGGGACGCGCTAAGCGCAACCCTTGGAAGCCCGATTATCCCGCCTCGCTTTTTTGCTCCCTGAATGTTAAAATTTTCCCTTGATTAAGTTCACCTGAAAGGAGATATTCATGCGCAATGATTCCGCAGAGTGTCAAGGAAGAGTTAAACCACACCCGGGAAGCTTGTTAAAATGACCAAACTGAAGAATTTTTTATTTTTGATCTTATTTCCGCTTTTATTAGCTCCGCTGGAGTCCCAAGCAGCAAAAAATTGCTCGGTGAATGCAGCGGTTAATTCACAGCAATATGCTTGCTTAGTAGTGAAAACCCGCCCAGGATCTGTAAGCATATTGGATAAAGAAAATGCCGATCAGCTCCGCTATCCGGCGTCTTTAACCAAATTGATGACCTTATATTTAACATTTAGCGCTATCAGAGATCATAAAATTCGGTTTAATAGTTACTTAACCGCCTCGTCTCACGCAGCCGCTCAACCAAGTACGAAAATAGATTTAAACCCGGGTGACAAGGTCTCTGTAAAATCCTTAGTGGATAGTTTGGTAGTGGTCTCAGCGAATGATTCAGCGGTGGTGCTGGCTGAAAAATTAGGTGGCACAGAAACAAACTTCGCGCACTTGATGACCAATAAGGCACGCCAGCTGGGCATGAATAAAACTCATTTTACTAATGCCTCTGGTTTATATAATGCAAAACAAGTAACCACGGCCATGGATATAGCAAAGTTGATGGTTGCGATTAAACATGATTTTCCGCAATATTACCGAATCCTGTCATTGAATCATTTCGACTACAAAGGCATTAAATACCACAGTCACACTAGTTTAATGAAAAATTATAAATGGGCAAAAGCGGCAAAAACCGGGTTTATCAGCGAATCTGGTTTTAACTTAGTGTTAAATGCAAACAAAAATAATGAAAACCTAGTGGCTGTAGTCATGGGCGGGATCAGCGCCAAAAGCAGAGATGATTTTATGCGAGCACTTTTAGATAGCAGCTTTAACACCGTGAAAAAACGCACTAAGTCATAACCCTAAATTATAGACTTGTTGCATATTGTCACTAATAATTCAATATTTCAATAATATTGCAATATTGAAATATTGAAATAAATATGATATAGTACTGACTATGAAGAAAAATTTCTATCATCCATCTACCAACGAGCTGACTATTGACAGTGTTTTGTACGCTTTGTCCGATCCCTACCGGCGAAACATGGTTTTCCGGCTGATGGGATGCGCAGAGATGAATTGTACCGAAGCCTGCGAGGATCAATTATCTGCTTCAACGATCTCATTTCACACCCGTATTTTGCGGGAATCCGGACTGATTCGTTCCGAGAAACGTGGCGTTTCCGTGATTAATAGCGTTCGTAAAGAAGATATTGAAAAGCGTTTTCCCGGCCTGTTACATGCTGTTTTTCAACATCATCTGAAAGAAAAAAAAATAAACCGATCAACTAAAAAAAAGAAGTAACCACTATGAATATAGCTCTATTTGCGCTAACAGCCGGTGCATTTGGAATCGGCGTGACGGAATTTGTGATTATGGGCTTACTGCTCGAAATCAGCAAAGATATGAGCGTTTCGATTTCTATGGCCGGGCTATTGATTTCAGGTTACGCATTGGGAGTTGTAATCGGCGCACCCATTTTAACCGCTCTCACTACCCGTTGGCCACGAAAACAAGTTCTCATCGGCCTCATGGCCATTTTCACTCTGGGCAATTTTTTCTGTGCCATTGCTCCCAATTACGCATCATTAATGGCCGCGCGCATCTTAACTGCTTTTGCTCATGGCACATTTTTTGGCGTTGGCTCTATTGTCGCCACTCATCTGGTCGCCCCTAACAAACGAGCTTCGGCAATTGCCATTATGTTTACCGGGCTGACTGTGGCAAACATCGTTGGCGTACCATTCGGCACTTGGCTGGGACAAGTTTATGGCTGGCGCACAACTTTCTGGGCGGTCACATTAATCGGCATTATCGCCATGATCGTTTTATTCTTTTTCGTGCCGCGCGAAGGAGCGGATTTCAAAACTGCTGACTGGAAAGCAGATCTCAAAGCCATGATGCGCCTACCAGTGTTACTCGGCTTATTGACTACGGTGCTGGGATACGCTGGAGTGTTTGCTGTATTTACTTATATCGCACCCATTTTAACGCAACTCAGCGGTTTCAAAGAACAAGCTGTTTCACCTATTTTACTGTTATTTGGTGTAGGTTTAGTGTGCGGTAATTTATTAGGCGGCAAGTTAGCAGATAAAAAATTATTGGCTACGGTTATCGGCACATTGTTAGCTTTAGCGCTGACACTGGGATTGATGAGTATCGGCATGCACAATAAAATTTTATCGATCGCGTTGGTCGGGTTGCTAGGCGCTGCCGCCTTCGCCACCGTCGCGCCCTTGCAAATGTGGGTATTAAATAAAGCAGTGGGCGCAGGACAAGGCTTAGCCTCCAGTCTTAACATCGCCGCCTTTAACTTAGGTAATGCCCTCGGCGCCTGGCTAGGCGGCGTAGTTATCGACCACGGCCCAGGCTTAAACTCCATATTTTGGATCGCGGCCTTATTGCCCCTGACCGCAATTGGCATCACTCTATTTTCCATAAAAGGCCCAACCCAAACTTAGGGCGAGCAAATAGTTGTTTGTTCTTTGCGATCCAAATAAGTCCTGGATGATGGGGAACCCCACTCCGAATTGAAAAATTAGATTTTTGGAGGAAATCCATAGCGAAGGAGTGACATACACCGTATTTCCGCCTGAATTAGGATCAATTACCCCGCTTATTTTATTTTTCTCCGAATATATCCCATTAACTTCCACCATACTTGCAAACAGCCAACTTGTATCTATATCAAAAATGTTTCGGCCAATACCTGCTTGATAAAGAAATTGGTCTCCAAATTTTGTATTATCTTCCGACGTGGTAAGCACTGCCCCAGGTGAAGTAAATAGAAACCAATCAACATAAGTACGTTCAAATGTAACGCCATAAAAAAAGCTTGGCGAGCCAAAACCTGTAGGTGGTTGCACAGTACTGGAACCGGTCGGGAAGGTAACATTGGTAACCACGGTAGCCTGGTCAGTATAAGCATAAGTTGCTTTGGCGTAGAAAGCATATTCAAATTGTAAAAAGATATCTTCAAATCCCGAAGAATGGTTTTGTTGATCTTTGAAGCTAGCAGCTATTGGCACATTTAAAAAAGCGGAGAATTTATCGGTAATTCCATACACCATGGAGGGCACGATATCAATCATATGTTTATCGTGGCCCTGAAAATCATCTGGAGATAAATATATTATCGTTTCATTTTTATCAATAATATTTTGACCGAAGCTCAATAAGGGGCCCGGCTGTTGCGATTCAGGAAATATAAAATTACCTATCTTAGGCGGTTCTGGCGAAGTTTTGGTAGTTTCAGACGAATTAGTATCGGCACTTGCCACAGAAGTGATAAAAATAGAGCAGAAAAAGCTGAGGCCCAAAATAATTTTTAATTTCACAGATGAAATAACCTCCTTGTTAAAATACCCAGACTAACGCCCCTGTAACCACTGCTTAGGCTCCCGCTGCAGCGTTGTCAGATAAAGATACTCTTAGAACGATCAGTCAAGGGTAATAAGCCTTTTTCTTCAGGTGTTTCTTTTTTATTTCTATTACATAATCTAAAAGGATTAAGATAATCCACTAGCGAAAGCTTAGGCTGTAAAAGCTTAATTTTCTCTCTACACTGATGCACATACCCTTCTTCTTCTTCACCCCTCGAAAATTGTCTAAAAATTCCTATAGCTTTATGATATGAATCCAGCGCCTGGGTTTTATCTAACAATGATTCATGAATTTCAGCTAAATGTACCATATATTTGCCAGCAACCTCAGCATTTGCCTTGTTTATTCCCAGTCTATTAATAACTACCAGTGACTCCTGCTGATTAATAAGGGCTTCTTCGTTTCTTCCAGCTTTGACCAATACCGCGGCCAAATTATTATATGAATGAGCGATAGATAAATGACCTTCTTTGAACAGAGCTGTTCGAATCTTAAGAGATTCAACCTGTAATTCTTCGGCTTGTTTTAAATCGTTCAAATCTAAACACACAATGCCCATATCATTATATGTATCAGCTATTCTTGCCTTTATTGATTGAGTTTCTGGTTGCTGCAAGTAAATTTCCAAAGCTTGCTGATAGTAGGACAAAGATTGCTCCAGCGCTTCGGTAGCTAAATAATAATCCGCTATCTGAATTCTACAATCCGCCGCTAAAAGATGGTCCTTTTTCCCAATTTCAATTAAAATACGATTTGATTCAATAAAATATTCTACAGCATCTGATTTGAATCCGTAAGCTTTACAATGATAGGCAAGCGTAAAATAATATGATGCAATATTAAATTTTTTTATTCCCTTTGCTTTTGCAATTTCTAAAGCTGTTTTAAGATAGGCAATAGTCTTGGAGATTTCTCCTAAATGCTCACAAACTTCCGCTAAATAAGCATACAACATGATAAGCTTGGACGGCTTAAAATTTTCTACTTGACTGGCAAGCCTCAAAGCTTCTTCAAAAAAAGGTTCACTGGTTTTATAGATTCTTAATTTAAGGTTCATTGTTCCAAGCCAGGTCAAGATGCTAATTGTTAACCTGGTAGGTGGCTGACTCTTGCATAGTTCTAGAGCTTCGAGATATTGCTTTTCCGCATATTGCTTTTCCGCTTCGCCAAAGTTTCCCCGGTTATAGTCAAGAGCAATGTCAAGAACTGCGGTTTTCATTAAAGAAACAAACTCGGGTATTTTATCTTTATTTCTTAATAAAAATTTTCTCTGACGATTTTGAGAGTTTAAAAGCATTTGGGGATTATTTTTGGTATTTTTTTTAATTTCCTTCACTTCTTCATGAAGATTTTTGCTACCCTGCTTACCTGTGCGTTTGTTAAGCCTTTGAGGCATCGATAACTCTTTTAATTCAATTTTTTTTTCTGGAATATCTATTGCAATGTCTATGTTCATAATTATCCTTTATGCTGATGGCCAAGCTCAAAAAATGATATATGGATCGATACCCAAGGTCAAGTCTTGACCAAACCACCACAGGATGTGATATGACTACTCGCCCAATATTGCCTTTTTCGTGCCCCGCCTGTAACATTATGCTTGCAATTTAAAAGGCTTTACCTAGGTAATTTAATGAAATATAAAAATTAAAAGTTCATAAGAAAACAAAAGGAATAATATATGCATGACATAAACATATTATCTGAATCTCCTTCATCTGCACCAAAACATTCCAAAGCGATTTTTTCGATGCATCGCTGTCTCCAAACGCTGACGAAGGACATTAGCGATTATAGTCAATCCCTAAAACTGGCGATTGCGTCACTAACTCTTCCAGAGGACGATCATAAGCTGGCAGCGGGTCATCTGCAAGATTTACACAGTTACTTCAACGTAATCTATGACAGTGCTACGTTTCAAGAAAATCTAGTCAACCAAACGCCGGGCATCGTTAGTTTTAATCCTAAAGAAATAGTTACGGGCTTGGTTTCGACATACCGAAGCAATAAGCAGATTACTATGATCGCTGAATGTCCCACTGAAGAAGGCAAAGTAGTTTTCGGCAATCTGCATAACTTAAAACGAATTTTGACGAACTTGATCAGTAACGCAGAAAAATTTACCCCGCCCGGGGGAAAAATTACACTTGCTTTAACTTATCCGAAATCCGTCTCCCCTGAGACAGATATTCCCTTAGCATTCAGTGTAAGAGACACAGGCCCTGGTATGACAGATGTGGTTATCCAAAGAATTTTTACCCCTTACGCTCAAGGCGGCAGCGAAATTTCCGGCCAATACGGCGGCACAGGTTTGGGCTTGGCTACCTGTAAGGATTTGGTCAAGCAGATGGGCGGCGAAATTTCCGTTTCTAGTATTGTCGGCCAGGGATCGAATTTTACGTTCACTATTGCCTGCAATCATGAGGTTTCCACAAAAGAAAAAACTGCACCCCTGGCTTCACCTCCAGTTTCTGAACAGTCGATACTCGCTTCCATGCACGACGTTCGGAATACGACCGGGTGGCTTATTTCATACAGCAAATTCACCAGAGACACCATCAAGGCTTTGAAGAAATTATTAATGTCAGTCGGCGATATAGAAAAATGGGCGCAAACAATTGAGGATTGCGCCAAATCCCAACGTCATCTTATCACTCAAACATTGGATTATTCGAAACTGAGCCTGGGAAAAGCTGAATTACACGTTGTTAATTTTAACCCGGAAAAGATAGTCTCTAATATCGTTGCAATCTATAAGAAAAAAATTAAAATAGTGGCTCAATATCCTCAAGAAAATAAAGATCTCTCCGGCGATTCTGAGAAGTTAAAACAAATATTGACGAACTTAATTAACTATGCAATGAAGTATACTTCAAAAACAGCAAAAATCACGATTAGCTTTCTTTACACTGATTCGCCTCTGACATTAGAATTTAAAATAAGTGCACCTGTCAGCGGCGATCTCGAAAGCAAACGCAACAATGCGAATTTAGACTTGCCTATATGTCAAGAAATCGTTACTTTAATGAAAGGCAAAATCTCCGTTTCCTCTGCAAGAGACCAAGAATTGATTTTCACTTTTACAATCCCTTGTCAGCCACGCAATCCTAAGCATGCAACCGAGAAAAGCAAGCTTCCATCGTTACCTACTCTGGAAGCTGAAGAAGCGCGCGCCCTCGTGGTGGATGACCAATTAATCAATCGCAGCATAGTCAAAAAACTGTTACAGAAATTAAGGTATGAACATGTTATAGAAGCCCAAAACGGTGAAGATGCGCTTAATAAATACTCAGAGTTTAAGGACAAGAACCCACCGTTTCACCTGATTTTAATGGATGTCCGAATGTCACCTATGGACGGAATAGAAGCCACTGGCAAAATCCGTAAAACAGAACAAGAACAAAAGAAAATACCGGCTCATATCGTTGCACTCTCAGGTAACAGCGAAGAACATGAAGAGCAGGAGGCAAAGGCTGCCGGAATGAATGTGTTTTTAGTTAAGCCGGTTACTATCGAACTACTTAAAAAAACAATCCCACAAATTAATAAAAAACCATTTACCTTAAGAAAGGTATGCGTTGAGGAGAAACCACTCCGCCAGCAAGATCAGCAAAAATCCAGAGTGCCGTTTATTCCACTCAGAAATACCCCTTCTAGAAGTACTTCCGATGGTTTTGGCAGTTTCTTCTACAAGCTTCACCCTAATTCTTCTACCCTCAACACTAAATCAGCTCTTACAAAATCAGTGTCGGTCCCTACCCTTCAGTTTTTTTAAGAGCGCCATTATGGTCTGAAACCTTATGAAAAAATCAATTGCAATTATCGGTGGCGGGCCTGCTGGGTTAATGGCTGCGGAAGTGTTGAGTCAAAGCGGCGCAAAGGTAGACCTCTATGACGCCATGCCTTCGCTTGGACGAAAATTCTTAATGGCCGGCAAGAGTGGGCTTAACCTCACGCACTCAGAATCGTATCAAACCTTTATCACCCGGTACGGCAACAAACAACAAGAAATCGCAGCATATCTCAGGCATTTCAAGCCCGATGATCTATTGGCGTGGGTAAAAGAGCTTAAGATTGAAACTTTCGTCGGCACGTCTGGGCGGGTCTTTCCCAAAGAGATGAAAGCCAGCCCGTTGTTACGGGCGTGGTTACAGCGGTTGCAAACCAGCGGCGTCACTTTTCATACGCGTCACCGTTGGTCAGGTTGGCAACACCATCTACTCGTATTCGATTCACCCACTGGCGTGGTAAAGATCAAGCCAGATGCAACCATTCTTGCATTGGGCGGCGCCAGTTGGCCAAAGCTCGGCTCGCGTGGCGACTGGGTATCATGGTTAGAACAGTTCGGCGTGGAGGTTAAACCGTTTCGTCCTGCCAACTGCGGTTTCACCGTGAATTGGTCAAGACATTTTAGTGAAAAATTTCATGGCCAACCCATTAAGCCCGTGGTGTTATCTTTTAAAGATTTTAAACAACAGGGCGAATTTACCGTGACGAAGACTGGCGTAGAAGGCAGCCTCATCTATACCGCTTCGGCAAAGCTGCGAGATGAGATAGAGTCAACCGGCAATGCTGTAATTACATTGGATCTCGCGCCTGATTCATCAAGAGAAAAGCTAATCACAGCCCTGGCGCGTCCGCACGGCTCGCGCACAATGACTAGTCATATTAAAAAAACAACGGGAATCCAAGGCGTAAAATTAGGTTTGTTGTATGAATTTATCTCCAAGGAAGATTTTGGAAATATCGAAAAGCTGACAGACGCCATCAAGGCGCTACGTGTCCCACTTGCTGCGCCAAACCCAATAGCAACAGCCATCAGTAGCGCAGGTGGCGTCCACTTTGCAGAACTCGATGCCCATTTAATGCTTCGTAAAATGCCCGGGGTTTTTTGCGCAGGAGAAATGCTGGATTGGGAAGCGCCCACCGGTGGCTATCTGCTCACAGCTTGTTTTGCAACCGGCAGAGGCGCCGGCAAGGGTGCACTGAGCTGGCTTACCTGCGATTCTGTATAACCCCGTAGAGATAACTTGTCATAAGTTTGTCGCGTCATAGCCAAATATAACTCGCCGTTTTTATGACTGAGTATTGCCTCATCCACGTTTTTGCATTTTGTCCCCGTGTTATTCAGTAAAGGGTAGTCTCCATCTGTCAATTGTCTAGCGACAGCTTTTATAATTATCCTCGATCCTATGCCAGGCTCAACTGATAGATACACTTTAGAATCACTTAGATGAACCTTAAGCAAACTATTAATAGGCGCAAACCGAACTAAATGATCAACTAAAGTTTTCAGCACAAGGTTATAATCTAAAGAATCCTTTTCCTCTAGCCAAAGCCCAAGCCAGCCTTCCCGAGTATTTAATCGTTTAACAATATCATTGCTTTGTCGTAAATAGTTGACCGCTGGTAATAATATTGGAACATGGTCGCTATATTGGTTAGAAATTTTTTCAATTTCAACTTTTAGGCCGCTATTATAATCTTGGATCTGTTTATTTTTATTATTAAGATGGTAAGTTTCTAACACTTCAATAATGGGATTTATGGAAGGTGAAGTTTCAGCAGAGAAAAAGCTGCCGTGATATTCACGTATTATTGGGTAAATTACCATTGGAATCTCCGTAAGTAATCCGTCTATAAGCGCACGTTTTCCGAGCTGATTAACGTGATTTCTTTGGAAAAGTGCTTGTAGTTTTGGTTTTTGAGGATCTTCCTTAATGGAGGAGTTCACTGTATAATCAATAGAAGTAAGAGAAAAGTTATTTCTCATAACGTTAATTAATTGTTCAGTAAAACTTGGAGATGAAGGGAGCTGGAGAACAAAAACATCGCCAAGAAAAATTGATTTCAGAGTCTTATTATTTTCCAATAATTCCAAAAAGTTTTTAAGGACTGTTTCTTCCATAGAAAAAAATTTATCGGTGTCACCACCTGATCTCGTATCTATCTCAATATGTAACGATTCCAAATAAGGATATTGAATGAGCAATTTTGGAATTTTATTAAAATCAAGAAAATGATTACGTATATCCAGTAATTTTAGTTTGGATTTTTTTTCAGTTGATTGGAAAAACACGCTAATATCATCTAGACCACAATTGGACAGTATTAGCGCCTGGATTGAGCAACTGTCCTGATGTAATACGTTCATGAGATTTTTCAAGCTCCGATCTACGTCACCAGAGTCATGCCATTTAAATGAAAAGTCATTGTCACTTAAATCTAGGATGATGATTGAATTATTCTTTTGAAGCACATGAGACAACCGATCGATTTGTCTTTCCAAAAGAGTTGGGTCTCTACTCAATTTCCTGCGTAAATTGAGATGTTTAACCCCCTCGAGAAGCTTCAAAATTTCGTTAGTAGCATCATCTGTGTCTGAACTCAATGCGTTTGTCAGCAGTTTGTAATCCGTATCCGATAGGGAACTTTTCTCGCTTTGCTTTGCTAATTGCATCAGGCGTGTTAACGTTTCATCGGTGGGGACTTTGTGATCTTGATTCATATTTATCTCCCTATATTTGGACCCTATATTATTTGGATGATAGCATTAAATTGCAAGGAGGACCAAACGCCATCTAGTCTGACATGGACTCTGATACCAATGGCTGCCAATGGCGCTAAGGGGCTCTGCCTTGATTAATTTGGGCTTTTATTTTACAATGCCAGAATATATAGAGAAACGACCATTCATTAACAAAGACAAGATATAACCATATGAAAAAAGAATTAAATTCTTCAAGTTCAGATGCGAAGAGTACGCCAGAACACTCGGTTGTGAATCAGGAAGAAGACCAGCGCGGTTTTTATGTGTTACCATCCAATCCAGCATATCTAAATAAATCCGGAAACGAAGAAAAATTAAATCCCTATTTTATTGATATATATTTCTACAATCCGAGCAGTTCCAGGCTGGATAGTCAAACACTGAAGATAAAAATAGAAAAAATTAAGCTTCTTTACTCCTCCCAGAGCCAAGATCTTGAAATATTTTCTGCTGAATACGATCTGGCTCATTATTTTCTAGCACACGGCAAATATGAATGGGCATTAATTGTATTTTACAGGCTAATTATCCTGATGGACAAATTTAGCTGGAAATTCACGCAAAAATCCGAGCCTTTAATAATTTTTAATATAATGTCCGCAGTTCTAAATGCTAATATAGGTCACTGTTATTTTCAGTTGGAAGACTATATACAGGCTTACTTTCCGTATTTTCGATGTTTTACTATTTTGTCAACTTGTTTTCCAGTACGCATACATGAAATAAAGTATATTATTTCAAAGTCTGAATTTTGTTTATCTATGTTTTTTAACGAAGGCATACAGGATTTAAAAGATGCAAAAGAAGCGGCGAAACATCAATTTGAAGAGGAGAAGTTTTATGAACAAGAGCGATTCAAAAAAACTCTAAAAGGACGTAAGAACACTTCAGATTTTATAAAACAAGTTCTTAGGACAAATATTGCTTTTACATTTCTTTCTAAGTTACTTACTAATTTTCATAAAGAGTCTTCTTATATTGGAATCGATAATGATTTTTTGAAGGAACTTTTAATGGCTGAATTTATTTTATTAAGCCATTTTGATTCTTCTCCAACTTCAACATCGGATCAAATAGATGAATGTATAGAGCATATTGAAAAAATTTTTTGGAATATATCTCCTTTTGATCAGCAAGCCAGCAATATGTTTAAAATTTGTTTTTATCAAATAAAACTGGCTTCTTTAAAATTGAAAAAACCACAAATAAAAGAGAAAGTAGATTATTTTTATAATAACCTACAAAAATATTATTATTTAAATTTTCTTGAAAATTTATCATCAAGTTACCTAGAAATAAATTTTTTGGAAACTTCAGAAATTAAAAGATTTTTGAAACTTTCCTATTCATCTTCCATACCAGTATCGCAGTGGGGTTTTTCTTTGCACCCCTTGATTGAAGTAGTTAAGCTTACGGTAGAAGAGAAAAAACAGGTTACTACGCTCATTAATGAATTTTCCAAATTGAAAGTCAATTATTCTTCCGCTTCTGAACCGGAAATCGTACTTTTTGATTTATATATTTATTGTTTGAAATTATTTTTACACGCTCCACTGACTTTAAAGAAAGAGTCTGAAGCTATTATTGAACAAATTACCTTGCTGCAAAACCAATATGATTGTAATGCAATACCATCGCATCGACACCTCATTCCCCAAATGTCTGTCTGCGTGCTACTATGGACAGCAAGCCATCATTTATTCTATAAAAATTTTTCTCAAAGTATAATTTATTATGACAAATTTCTGGAGCTTATTGAAAACCCGAGTATCTTAACCGCATTCCAAGGTAACATTTTACTTTTAGAAGCCAAAGCATTAGCTATGGTGAATCGTGACATTACCTTAAAATTAGTTAAAATAACCAACGAAATATCAGCAGAATTTAAACAAGATTTTAATTCCAATCAGGAAGAAAAAACGGTTTCGATAGTTGACTCTGATCACAGCTCTATTCCAAAAACGAATAAAAAGAAAAAAAATAAAAATAAAAAAAATAGAAAGAAGATAGATAGAACTATTGAAGATAAAAGTATAAATGCACCAATACCTGCACGGCACGACCCCATTCAGGAACGAATTGATAATATTACCATTGCACATGACCAAATGTTAAAACAAGTAGGCATTGAAATTAATGCCCCTGTTGGCGAAAACCCGGCATTGGTAGTCTATTGTAAAAAGTCAACTTCAATAGATAACATGATCTTCGCTTATGCCGGTGAATACCCTAGCCCTATGCCATCGCTCATGCCGGCTGTCAACTCAGCCGATATTATACCGGCTCCTGAATTTCCAGAATTTATCCCATCGATGGAATATAATCCACCGATTGAATATAATAAATATTCTCTTGTTGATCAGTTACCGGTAGATTCATCCCTACATTCATTCAAATTGGATAATCAATCTTCGTTAATACCTGTATATGTTAATCCAGTCCAATTGTTACGTGATTCTCAATATGTGGATTACATTTGCCTAACTTATCCTGAAATTACCCGATTTCTATTACTCCTTCCAACCCAGATTAAAGTTCGAAAGATTAATGAATTGGCATTTAATACTCAGTTAGAAACAACTATTATTAGTGAACTCATCCATTTTTTAGATAAACAAAGAATAGAAGTAGATAAGCTGAATTTAAATAATACCGGATTAAGTAACCATGAAATAGCGGTGTTAGCTAGCCTCACATCCAGCTGCAATATTAATCGCATCACTTATTTAGATCTCAGCGGCAATCGGTTAATAAATAATTCAGAATTACAAGTTTCCTTGCGGAAAATATTAGAAAATTGTCCACTTTTAATAAATGTTTGCATTGATTCTGAAAGTGTTCCAGATAATATCTTCGATCTAAGAACGCAGTTAACTAAAAATGCAGATGCTTTTTCACAAACAGTTAAATATCTTATCGTAAATAATCAAGCAGAACAACTTAAAAGTTTATTTCAAGATAGCCTTGTTTTAAAAAGTTTAGATTCTTTTATGGGAGAGTTTTATGATTATGCCATTAACACTAATTCGTTATTGTGTCTCAATGTATTATTAAATATATCTACAATTCAGCATCATCCTCGACCAATCTCTTGGTTAGAAGAAAAAATACAGGAACACAAAACTAAATTAAGTAACCACGAAATAACCGCATCTCCTGCTCCTACATCCAGTGACGATCTTAGCGGCAATCATCAACCGCTGCTATCAAGGACATTAGAGCAAGTAATCCTTTTACGGCGTCCGGTTGCGGAAGTCAAAGAGAATAAATATGCAACAGAACAAAAAATCAATATTCAGGAACTGGAATCGAAAATAGAGAAGGGCCTTACTCACTTCCAAAGCGCTATTCAGAATGCAATTAGGCAGCGTATGAAAGCGCACCACATTACTCGAAAGCCGGATAATTTTTTCCCTTATGAATTTTTGAAGTCGGCCCTTAAATTCAGGTCGATCATTAAAATTCACAGTGGCTGCACTATTTATGGGGTAGGTGGATTAATCGTCAATTTATTTGAACCCCCAGACATTGCCGAACAGGAGTTTAATCCCTTTGATATGGATTTCATCGCAACTATAAATGATGTTACCTTAATCAATATCGCGAAAGAAAAAGGTTGGCCGCATGAAATTAACAGATTTTTAGAAATCACCACTTTTAAATTTTATTTTGAAGGGATTAATATCGATATAGTGTGCTGGCCTAACTTCGATCCATTGGTAGATCGTGATTCGCGAGACGTTAATATTAATAGCGTCTACCTGGATATGGATGAAAAGGAGGGGTATCCTTATCTTATTGCCGATGAGAGCCTTGTATTCTCACTGATCGATGCCCAATTATTAGGGGTGAAGCAGCCGGGGTTCATTAAAGCCTGCCCAGGGTATTTTAAAGACGTGCCCATTGGCGAGATTATTCCTCAATGGAAGCGACTGCGCCAGGGAGTAGAAACGGTTGATTTGTTGGCTTTGGAGCATACATTGAAAAACCTAACCGCTGATCCGATCAGAGCGTTACGTCTGGCCATGATGCTAAGAAAACGCCTAATCCAATTTAATCATTTCGACCCTGCTTTACAAGCGTGTTTTATCAACCCTCAGCAAAATCCCTTCTTGCCGGAGATTATAAAAAATCATGTCCGCGAAAAAAAAATTTATTTTTCTTTTCTTTTTGATAAAAATCTCAAGTATGTAATTAAAAAAGCCGCTCAATCCTTAGATAGGACGGCCGCTACCTCTAATAAATCTTACTACCAGAAATTACTAAAGATTTCTTCCAGAATGATGCCGTGGTGTTTTCAAGATCCCAGTTTTCTCCATATATTCACCCTGCCTTTAAAAATAAGGGTAACGAAGCCGAGATATCCCGAAAATATAGATATTGCCTGTCAAAGATTGTTTGCGGAAGAATCCTCTCAGACACCGGTATACGCTCTGCTGCTGAAAGACTTAATTAAGCTGCATATTTCAGTCGATAATCAAAAGTTATCAACCCGGTTAATGCCTTGGGTATTAGCATTAGTATTAACTATTAATGGTAAAGTTCTAGGAGAAGGTAATCTGAAAGTGGATGTGCTGATGAAGGATATTGCAGCTGTTGTCCAGCACATTCCTGCCTTGAATCAATTATATTCAGGCGGAAGAAGCCGTTCGTCGATCAGGGGATATTTAACCCGATTTGTAATTGCGCTTAAACGAGATGCTAGCCTTTTGAGGATGGAAAAAAAAGAAAACTCTGTCTTACCACTTGAATCTAAAATAATAGTGTCGACTAATAGCTCTTCATTATTGGGGCAACATTCTGATAAGAGAAGTTCGTTTCGCACCTCTCTAGTTTATAGACCTATTGTACCCTGCCCGCTCATCACCTAGTCTACGGCCTAGAAAAAATGATGTAACTTCAACCACTATTCGAAACATCCACTTGTGTACAATTGGGGTCAGGCTTGGCATATTGCCGCTTTTTTCAAAAAATAGAACAAAAGTGTCAATATGCCAAGCCTGACCCCATCGCTAAAAATTTTTATATAGCTCATTTAGAAAATCGACGTCAACAGTAGGCAGTTTTCCAGGACCATTAAAACGAGCTGAATGGCGGGTACGGTTATGCCTAAACCAAGTGTCAAAGATGTAAAAAGTCGGGGCAGACAATCCTTTAGGTTGCCGAACATAAAAACCTTGAGTCGATGCTGGACATTCATCGATATTTTTTCCTTTTAATTTAACCAGAATATTCTGGTTGCTGATTTTTTCTTGAGAATATTTAAATCCTGGACCTTCCCCCCAATTTAATTTCGGATCTTCATATATTTGCATTAATGGACGAAAATTCCCCATTTTCATCTTTATATATTCCGTGACGAATATAAAAATATATTTGTTATAATTCTCTGTTCTCACCCGCTTGATACTTGGGGATTCACTATTACCGAATACGCCAAAATCAAAAATTAACTTTTCTTCAGAAAATTTCGATTCACCTTTAATTTCAATTGATTTTGATAAATTGGTTTGACTTTTTAATTTGATATAAGTTAATATTTTTTTTATTTTATTTTCTGATGGCTGGAAGAATGTTCTCCCAGGAAAAATACTTTTCACTTCTTCTTTATAAATCGAAATATGCTTGGGAAGACTTACTTCTACTTTAGGCCTCAGAGCGTTAATTAATAATGCTATTTCGTTTTTTGATGCGATAACTTGATCCCAGTTAGCTACTCTAATTAAGTAATTTTCTTCTTGGATAGGTTGATATCCATATCGTTCTAAAACGGTTATTAATGAAGAAAACATCGATTTGTCAATTCCTTTAGTATCCAGAATTAACTCAGGCTTTTCTTTTATAAATTGCTGTTCTTCTTCAGAATAATAGAGCTTCCATCGTTCTGGAATTTCCGACTGGATAAAGGCTTTATTTAAAAAATTCAAATGCAAGTTTACCGGAGCCAAATGGTTATGCGCAGCTAGCAGATGTAATTTTAGAGACTCTGCCATATCGTCTATGATATTTTTTGAAGGCTTTTCTGAAAATTTTGGCATTGATATTATTTCCAAGCAAAGGTTTTTTTTGGAAGCATTCATCATGATCAATACCGTAGAATCAAACCGTCGAATCACATTAGCGATAATCCGCAAAGTGAGTTCATTGCATAATTGCAATTTAGGCCCATTTACCAAGAACAATAAATTATGTTTCATTTTCAATGAAAACTGCATAACCAACAAATCTTCACAAATAAAATTGATAATTCCACCTTTAATGGCTTTGCTAAGGCCATGAGAAATATTTATGACATTCTGGCTACTATATGAAAAAGTATCTAGTGATTTATTGGTATGATAGAAAAAAGACCATAACATAGGAAATATTGATTGAAAAACATATTGGCATCCCCCAGTAATATTTATATTAAATGGAAGTAAAATCCCATAGAAAATACTGCTTGGAATAGCCATAAGTGACCAGTTTTTTTCTTCAGATGCTTGTAATTTGGTAATTTTTTCAATAGCAGCCTCTTGAGTCAACTGGGGGTTAATAGGATATTCGATGAAAAATTCTTTCTGATAATTGCTTGCGATCGCCTCAAAAGGCGACAAGAAATTATGATATAACCATAGCATGACATTATTAATTATAATGAATAACAAAAAATAATTAGTAAAGGAATCGGTTTCATCAAGGTATTGTTGGACTTCAAATAATAAACGATTAAAAATAAAGCCAGCGGTTAAATCAAAAAAACCAATTTTAGGAATTTCTGATTTTAAAAAACCGCTATATAATTCTAATCGCTTTGTTAAAGAAGCTTTATTTAATTCTTTAGTCATGGAATAACATTAAATCACACGTTGACATCACGTGCAAATAAGAGATTATATCTTTCTTTAATCGAGAGTAAGGTATATAATGAGTGAACCTAAGTATTGCATTGATTTGGAGAAAAAACATGCTAAGACACAATGATCAATCTACAATTGCTGATGCGGGAGCTATTGACATTGGACCATTTAAGCTTCGCTACCGTAAAGAAGGGACAGGCGTTCCTATCATGATTATTGGCAGCTCAATTTATTATCCCCCCACATTCTCACCAGACCTTCGCAAACATTTACAATTCATTTTTGTAGACCATAAAGGATTTGTCCTTCCCACCAGCGAGGTTGACAATACCGCTTTTGAATTGAATGTGTTAGTTGATGACGTTGAACGTATACGCCAGGCCCTTAATTTAAAACGCATGATTGTGTTGGGCCATTCCGGCAACTCTTTTATCGCATTAGAATATGCCAAAAAATATCCTCAGCATGTATCTCATGTGGTTATGATAGGTATTTCACCCAATTTAAGTCCTGCAAACAAAGCAGCGGCAGAGCAATATTGGCAAGATAGTGTGAGTCCAAAACGCAAAGCCACAATGGAACGAAATATGCAGCAATGTTCTGATGAGCAATTAGCTCAATTGCCAGCGGACCAGCGTTTTATGCAGCGATATTTACGCGACACACCTCGCATTTGGTATGACTTTGATTTTGTTGAAGCCAAAAAATTGTGGGATGGTGTACAGCTTAATATGCAGATGTTCGATTATGTATGGGGAATTATTTTTCGAGATATTGATATCACGCAGGGACTGGACCAACTCGATAAACCCGTATTCCTTGGCCTTGGACGCTATGACTTTTTGGTTGCCCCGCCTAGCGCCTGGGATACTGTGCGCTCAAAATTTAAAGACTTAACTATACGTGTCTTCGAAAAAAGCGGACATACTCCGCAACTCGAGGAACCGGAGCTTTTTAATCGGGAGTTAATGCAGTGGTTAGCTTCGCGATAAATTCAGGTATGAGTTAGGAATTCTCATGTTATTGAAAGCTTCTTGCCATTGCCAGGCCGTTAAATTTGAGATTGAATCTCACACACCCTACCCTTTTTTACGCTGTTTTTGTTCTATCTGTCGAAAAACTGCTGGAGGGGGAGGGTTTGCGATCAACATCATGGGTGTCGCCAACACTTTAAAAGTGAAAGGTCGGCGTTATATCAGTATTTATCAGGCTATTTTAGGTAAACGTAAAAACGGCAAAGCGATTGTCAGCCAGGGTCAGCGGCATTTTTGTAAAAAATGCGCTAGTTGTCTTTGGATTTCAGATCCAAGCTGGCCGGAATTGATTCATCCTTTTGCATCCGCTATCGATTCGCCGTTGCCCAAACCACCCGAACACGTTAATATAATGCTAAAATTTGCCTCCAATTGGGTTGATATTCCCAAGGGTAAGCGGCAATTAAATTATAATGAATACAATGACGAATCTATTGACGATTGGCACAAGCGTCATGAAAATGTTGGTGTCAGAGTCGATAAAAAATTTAAAAAACATCTTTAATTAATGAAAGGCAGGCAATGCCCTCCATATAATCCACAATCATACCCCTCTTTTTAGAGATATCCCATTTTTTTTGCCGACTCCAACAAACTATCCTGAAATTGAGGATGGGCTATTTGAATTTAAGAAGGGTCAGGCTTGGCATATTGACACTTTTGTTCTATTTTTTGAAAAAAGCGCCAATATGCCTGACACCACCAATAATTGTTAACTCCTAAACCTTAAGTTTTGATTAAGAAAAGACTGAAATATTGAAAAAAAAATGAATATCCTGGCTAAAAAGTACAGGAATTCCCGCCTCTTCCTGGTGAGGAATACCAACCAAGAAACAATTTTCACTTCAGCGGGAGTCGCCGTGAAAAATACTATTCAGGGACGAGTGACTTGTGTTACAATAAGTCTTGCAATTTTCAGAATCAAAATATAGAAGAAATGAATATGAAATATAATACCACAGAAGATAAACATTTAAAGGGCAGTGAAACATTAACCCGCTTGATGGCATTAGCAGAAGAAAAACAAAAAAAATCATTATCGGATGCAGATTACCAAAAGCTGATAGATGCATTGAGTTCGGAAACAGATACTACGAATGAAATATTGAGCCTTCTCGAGGGAGTTACACATCTTAACCTTCGTGAGAAATTGATTGAATCGTTTAGAAACCCGCCGCTTTTGAAAAGGAAAATAGATAGGTTATCCCATGTATTTCAGAAAAATAATTCAGTCATCATACTAGATTTAAGTAATAACAAGTTTTGCTTTAGGGGCGCATTTCCAGACATTCTTCTTAGCTTGAAAAATTTCATGAATGTATTGCAGCAGGACAGTTGCTCAATACAGGCACTAATACTGTCCGATTGTGGTCTAGATGATATTAGCGTGTTTTCCTAGTCAACAGAAAAAAAATCAAAACTCAAATTACTGGATATACGCAATCATTCTCTTAATGGTGATAACATTCCGCAATTGCTCATCCAATATCCTTATTTGGAAACGTTACATATTGAGAATGACCAAAGCGGGGAGATAACATCTGAGTTGCACTGTGGTGAAAAATTCGTTAATGATTTTTTAAAATTTTTGGAAGCTAATAAGACTTTGAAATCAATTTCTCTTGGGTATCTTTTAAACAGCACAGAGGAGTTTTTCCCTCTTAGAAAATTTACCCAACGATTAATTAAAGTTATCGAAAATAACATTTCTCTTAATTTTATTGAATATAAAACACTCCTAAATGATGGTGGATCTGATAACCCAAGACTACAACAACTTTTACAAAGAAATCGATATATCCCAAGCACTAATTCAATCGGAAGCAGGCAACTTGCAGATGCGCTGGAGGAAATGCCTGCGGTGCTTCACTCAATGATATCTCAATATCACGGCAGTTTTTTCTTTGCTAAAACTCGACTTCCCGAAAATCCCATTATTACCGCATTAGAAACTTATCATCTTAAGAATAAAGATAAAAAAAGCGACTTTTACAATAAGGGGCTAATAGCCAAAATAGCAGAAATTGCTGAGCGCCATAGTGACAACGTTCCAGCATTATTAGATGCCATTAAGTATTTACAAAAAAAAGACAATCTCGTTGTTTTGAAATTAAATTCTCAGATATTTCAAAAGGAGTCTGAAAATTATATCAATGCGTTGCAAATTTTACTTAAATATTTAGTTCAGTTTGCACCATTAATAGTTTAGTTAATATTGTAAAAGATTCTAAGGTGTACATAACGACTTGAAGACGGCTTGGGGTTCCAAGTCATTATAAAAGCAATTGCTCAACGATTGATCGAGAATGGCTATCCCTTAATAGATAACAAGGGTTTTGAATGCAATGCGGATAAGGCAATCCAACGTCAGGGCAGCGGGTTATTTTTGACCATGACACTAGAAACTTATAAGAAATTATCTCTGCGAGGATATATTGTTGAATCTGATGTTATTACCGTTGCTGCAAGGAACTAAGAATTAACCATATCATTATCCACAAATTAATTATAGGGTTTTATTTGCCTGTAACAGGTTAATTTTTTCTTCTTCTGACTCTACTGCAATAGTAATTCCTTGAGCTGATAATAAATTCTGAATCCTGGGAAGCAGTGTACCTATCCTTCGGTGCAGATTAGGAGAAATTCATTGTCTGTGGTTCTGTTAGAAGAGGTTGCAGGTTTTCTTCTGTGATGGAAGTGTTAATTGCAGATTGAGGTTTATTATTTCCTTCATAAGAGTCCAATATTATTATTTTTTTAAAACTTTCTACAACTCGCTTGGTCACCTCATAATCTGGGGAATTTGAGTAACAACATGAACATATAAAGGATAATAATCCATATGGAATATAAGCTTTTGAGTAAGGGCTCATAGCGAATCGTAACTGGCAAATTCATCCCTACTAATTATGGCCTTTCTAAGGGCTGGAAGATTATTTTTTGAAAAAGGAAGGCAGTAAACCGACCGCCGGCAGGATCGGTTGGACGAGCGAGACGGGGAGCAGGAAATCCGGCCGCGCGGCGACGAGCACCGTGCACGCCAGGCCGATCACGCCGGCGACGCGCTGGCGTCCTTGCGACCAGGCCAGCAGGACGATCAGTAGCCCGAATACGGACAGCGAGATACGGCCCGCGTGAACCCAGTCGGGTCGGTCGATCAACACCGTCAGTCCCGCTGTGAGCCACAGGCACGCATACAGGATCGAGGCGAGCTTCGCCGCTTCCGCGATCGTACGGCCAGCGCTCAACCTCGCGCTGGCCCGCGCGCGCTCGACCAAACCCGCGCCCACCAGCGAGACGACGTTCCAGACGAACACGCCGTGCCGATCGTCGGAGGCTTCCAGCAGCGTGTCGAGCATCTCCGCTCCGCGCGCGCTGCGCGTGGCCGGCGGATAGCACCGCAGCGCCGCCTGCGCGAGCCTCCCG
>CAVOOI010000042.1:0-26309 GCA_963697455.1 uncultured Pseudomonadota bacterium
CTGACACGGCCCGGGTACCAGCGAACAGGCGTTCGCCCGCACCCGCCGCGTGTCAGACCCCCAGGCCGACAGAAGGCCGGCGATCGCCGCCTCGACGTCGACCCCGACGGCGGTGTTCAACCGGGTGGCGACCCTCCAGAAGGGCTCGCCCCACCGGCGGTCGGCGATGGTGGCCCCCCGGGTGACGCCACCGCGCAGCTCCACGTCGACCACCCGCCGTTCCCAGGTGGCAAGCCCGGGCTCGAGGAGCAGGGCGGCGGCCAGGCCGTCGTCGTCGACAGGCGCTCCCCCACCCGGCGCTCGTAGGCGTCGAGGTAGAACTGCAGCACCGACCACACGAAGCGGGCCACTTCGGAGGTGCCGGCCTGGATGCGGGCCAGCTCCGGCGCCCGCAGCAGGGTCTGGTGGGTGACGTCGAGGCCGACGACGCCGAGCAGCAGCCGGCGGACATCACCAGTTGCGCCGCTTCGAGGTAGTGGGCGATGTTGGCCTCCCCGAGGGCGCTGACGTTGCCCGGCACGGCGAAGGCGCCGCCCATAACAATCTCCGCCGCCGCGCAAGCGCGCCAGCTAACGGGTGGCGGCGGAGTCCTTTTGCACGCGCAGCGCAGCGAGCATGTAAAAGGACGCAGTCGACAGGCCCCGAAATGCGGTCTATCCGCAACGTGCTTGGCGGCGGCGGGAATACTTAACGATGTTTGGGTAAAATTTTCCAATCGAAATATTAACAGTGTGTGGGAAAAAACTTTAAAGAGTACTAAAATTATGATTCCAAAGGAATTTGAACTATGTTAAGGATCTTATTATGTAATGATGACGGTGTTTACGCCAAAGGTTTGGCAGTATTGGCGGATACATTGCGAGAAATCGCTCATGTCCATGTGGTGGCCCCAGATCGAAATCGTAGCGGCGCCAGCAATTCGTTAACACTCACTCATGCGCGTTAAATATTTAGAAAACGAAATGATCAGCGTCGAGGGTACTCCGACAGATTGCGTACATGTCGCGATTACCGGCTCTTACGCCGTGTACCTGATATGGTAGTGTCTGGTATCAACGCCGGAGCCAATCTAGGCGACGATGTATGGTATTCGGGCACTGTAGCGGCGGCGATGGAAGGACGTTTTTTAGGTTTGCCGGCCATTGCGGTTTCCCTAGTCGGAGACCATCAGCAATATTACACCACCGCCGCCATGGTCGTTTACAAAATCATCGAAAGATTGCAAGTCGAACCCCTGCCGGGAGCTACCATTTTAAATGTTAATGTGCCAGATTTGCCTTATGGGGAATTACAAGGGTTTGAGGTGACGCGCCTCGGCACGCGCCACAGCGCCGAGCCGACCATTCGGCAATTAGATCCGCGCGGTCATCCCGTTTATTGGGTAGGGCCCGCAGGCGCAGCCGCTGATGCCGGCCCTGGAACAGATTTTGCCGCGGTTGCGCAAGGACGAGTGTCCATAACGCCGATTCGCATTGATTTAACCCATTATGAAGTATTCGATCAACTCACCCCATGGGTGCAAAAATTGTGAGATGGCTTAATAATTATTGGATTCTGCGGGCTTGTTTGTGGATGTAATGAGTATCACGCACCGGCGCCCGTCATCAATGCATGGCTCCAACCTCAAGAACAGAGCGCGGATTAAGTAGTCCGCAAAGGCGATACAATTTATTCGATTGCTTGGCAATTCGGTTTAAATTATTTAGTATTGGCACAGGAAAATCATTTGCAAGTTCCTTACCGGATCTATGCAGGCCAGCATTTAAAAATGACGACAATTGCGCGTGGCGCTGCAGCCCCGGTAAAAACTGCACCCACTTCTATTGCAACTTGGCAATGGCCAGCAGTTGGCAAAGTAATCCAAAAGTATTCTTCAGTATTAGGCGGAAATGCGGGTATTAATATTGCGGGACGGTTAGGCTCCCCAGTGCGTGCTGCTTTATCTGGAGAGGTGGTATATAGTGGTGATGGCGTGCGGGGTTATGGAAATTTAATTATTATTAAACATAGCCGCCATTATCTAAGTGCGTATGCTTACAATCAGCGGTTATTGGTAAATTTAGGTCAGAAGGTCCATACTGGTCAGCCTATTGGCACGATGGGAAGTGATGCCGCAGGTCAGGTGATGTTGCATTTTGAAATTCGTTACGATGGCAGGCCGGTTGATCCATTGAGGTTTTTACGTTAATGCTCAATCTTTACACCGGGAGGAATCAGAATGACAGATGAAGTCTAAACCCAAAACAAAAAAAATCAAACCCAGCGCTAAGGTGGCTGCACATGATCATGTCGAAGAGACCAAGCGCTGCTGGAAGTTGAACATCAGTCAAAAAAGAAGAAAATCTGCAGCCCAAGATAATCAAGTATTATTCAGCCGGCCTTCTTCAATACGTCGCCAGCAACTGAAGATAGCATGGCGAAAATCAAGAAGAAGGTTGCCGCTCAAGAAGACAGCGCTCCTTCAGGGTTGGAACACGACCCCACCCGTTTATATTTACATGAATTAGGCTATAAACCTTTATTGACCGCTGAAGAAGAGTTGACGGTTGCGCGCCGTATTCGCAAAGGCGACTTGTTAGCCCGAACAAAAATGATTGAATCTAATTTGCGTTTAGTAGTTAAAATTGCTCGGCATTATTGTTATCGCGGTTTAGATTTATTGGATTTAATTGAAGAAGGCAATTTAGGTTTGATGACGGCGGTTGAAAAATTTGATCCTGAGCGTGGATTTCGTTTTTCAACTTATGCGACATGGTGGATTCGCCAAACTATTGAGCGAGGCATCATGAATCAGGGCCGAACCGTGCGATTACCTATTCACGTTCAAAAAGAATTGAATATTTATTTGCGTGCTGCGAAAGAATTAACTAAAACCTTGGACCATGATCCTACTCCTGAAGAAATTGCTGAACTCATCGATCAACCGATTGAAGAAATTCAACGGGTAATGGCGTTAGCAACTGAAACAACTTCATTGGATGATGATGAATCCAGCCAGGATCAACGCAAACCTTCACTGGCGGAAACCTTGGCGGATGATCATATTTTAGATCCCGCGCTTTTAATCCAAGATGATGATTTAAAGCATCATGTTGAAGAATGGCTAGATAGCTTAGGTAAACGTCAGAACGTGAAATCATTATCCGTCGTTTTGGTTTAGCTGGCCATGAGCCGGCCACTTTAGAAGACGTTGGCAAAGCCGTTGGCTTGACTCGCGAGCGCGTCCGTCAACTTCAAATCGATACTTTAAAAAGATTAAAAGAGATGATCAAAGCAGCCGACCACACCGATGAACACGATGGCTGATATTTGCTGTCGTGCGTAATTACGGGTACAATTTGGCTCAGTATCTCTTACCGGTATAGTCATTATGTCAGAACTAAAAGTATCAGAAGCTAAGCAAGCGTGCACCCGCAGGCGTTATGAAGTTAGTCATGATCAATTACCCTTGTGTTGCCCTCTTCCCGATCAGCGTTTGTGGGATGCTCATCCCCGAGTATATTTGCCTATCGAAAACACTGGTTTTATCACATGCCCCTATTGTGATGCTGAATATCATTTGAATGAGAAATAACTGAGAAAGGGCATGAGGACTGAGAGTCAATTATTAAGCTTTAAAACTTTAAATTATAGATTTGAAAAAACCGCACTTTATTTCTTACTATTGACCGGGCTTTGTTCACCTCTATCCATTACTGCCACCGATTTTTCCATGGCTTTAGCCGCCACTTTTTGCGTACTCTCAGGATGCTTTATGCGCCATTTCAATAACTTAAAGCACAATCCAATCGTTTGGTGTTCGGTATGGATCGTTTTAATGGTTGCAATTTCAATGACTTGGAGTATCGCCCCTTGGGAGAGCGTTTATCTGCGTTGCATAAATATTCTAAATTACTCTATATCCCTTTCTTAATACCCTTATGCGCCGATAAAAAATGGCGCGATCGTATCCTGGTAGCTTTCTTAGTCGGGGTATCCATTACTGTGCTCTTCTCTTATCTGAAAGTCTGGGGAGGCTTGCGATTCGGCAGTAATCCGGACCAATCTGCGGTTTTTACAGTCATATTGAAACCAGTTTTTTAGTCGCTTTCGCCAGTTATTTATTAGCGGGGTATGCATGGACCAAACCGCGTTGGCGTACAGTTTGTTTGATCTTGATTGTGATATTTTCTTATCAAGAATTTTTTATTAACGATGGGCGCACTGGATGGGCTGCTTATTTGGTGTTATTAATATTATTTGCGATGCAAATGACTGGTTGGAAGGGACTATTGCTGGGGGCGGGGATGGCGGTGCTTTTAGGGAAGTTGTATTACCTGTCACCCACTTTTCAGGGTCTGATTAAAGAATCAGCACACGATATTAAACAATATCAAATGGGTTACAGTCAAACCTCACTAGGCTATCGATTGAGCTTTGATTCGCTCAGTTGGAAATTATTAAAACAAAAGCCGGTGATCGGCTATGGGGCGGGTAGCTTTGGAACGGCTTCGCAACAGATGGGTGGTATACAGGGATGGGGGGAGTTTACCCGACTCCGCACAATGAATATTTGATGATGATGACAGAATTTGGAGCGGTGGGCCTTCTATCCTTATTGTTATTGTTTGGCCTCCAGTGGCGATTCAGTTTTCGCTTAGGGGAAATGAGGCTATTTTCTCAGGGATTTTTGTTGATATTTATGATGAGCTCATTTTACAACGCATTTTTATATTCTAGTGAGCGGACATTTTTTTGTCTTATTTACGTCGGTATTTTTTGCTGTTTTAATCAGGAAAGGGACCGAAGTAACTTCCCAGCTACGCTCAGCCTGGAAAGTTATTTCTGTCCCTTCCTAAAGGACGCTGTTTCCCAGTTCTTCAGAAACGTATACCGGTAAACATAATTAGCTCAGGATAATTCCAGCCCAGCCGTCGCCACCCCCCTTTAATTAAATACCATTTACACCATGCCCAGGGTGGATTGAAAATTATTCGGTAGAGATTGAATTTATTGCCGCCCACTAGCAGGTCTCTTGCTGCAAGGGAAGTGTAAAAATTTAATTTATGCTGAATTTCAGCTTGAGTATGAAACGTAAAATAGTGGCTGCGCCTTTTAAATCACCTATGTTTTTATAACCGGAATAACTTTCGTGTACTAGGCTGGTATTGGCAAAGGAATTTTGATTTTTATTGACCAGTCTGACTGGAAAGTCTGGAGATTCACAAGGAAATACGCCGTGGACCCGCCTACCCAGCGCAACCCAGTCTCTACGCAGCCTGTATGCATCCAGAGTGAAGCCTATTTGTTTAAGAGTTTGGATATGTTGGATGAGTTCCTGGTCGGGTATCTCGTCAGCATCTAAAAAGAAAACATATTGATATAGGCATAGCGATAAAGCATAACTTCGTTGATCTTTGAAGTTGTCAAAGGGTCGAAAATGCCATTGAGCACCCCATTTTTCAGCGATAGCGCGAGTGCCATCTTGGCTGCCGCTATCGAGTAAAATGATTTCATCCGCTATGGAAGTGATAATACTTAAAATAGTCTCTAAATACCGTTCACTATTTTTGACCAGCATATAAAAAGATAATTTTTCACTCATATAAAGATTTGATCTGCTTGTCAACACTGGCAATCACTGTAGCCGGCTTCAAATCTTGCATGCAGCGCCAGTGGCCCAGCGGACATTCGCGTTTCATGCATGGTCTACAAGGTAAATCTAGAAATAGCGATTCATAATTTACAGCCAGCGGGGGAGTAATATCAGCCGGCGTGGGCCCGTACACCGCGACGATGGGCCTTTCTAAAGCTGCGGCGATATGCATTAGCCCAGAATCATTACTGACTACAATGGTGGCTAAAGATAACAAATCAATTGCTTCAGCTAGGGTAGTTTTGCCGGTTAGGTCCTGGCAATTTTGTCCAGTTAAAGCATTCACTTCTGTAGAAATGGCTTGATCGTGAGCTGAGCCGAATAACCACACTGTCCAGCCTTGCTCGATTTTGTTCTGAGCGACTTCGGCGAAATATTTCGCCGGCCAGCGTTTGCTTGGACCAAATTCTGCTCCTGGCGCAATAATGAGCAGGGGTTGGTGGGGACGCTGTAATCCGTATTTTTGTAAAGTGAGGTCTAGTTTCTCTGCGGCGATTTCCAGCCGCGGCCAAGGTAAAGAGGCGGGCAGGGGTGCGTCCGCCGGTAATCCTAGCGCGGCAAAACGCTGAAACATGAGTGGCCAACGTTTTTTATCTAACCGTCTGCCATCATTGAGCAGGAGGCGCCGCGGCCATTCGCCGTACCAACCGGTACGTTGGGGAATATGCGCCCAAAAAGGGGCTAGCGCTGATTTCAGGGAATTGGGAATAAAAATAACTTGATCGTAATTTTGCGCCCGTAATTGCTTGCCTAGCTGGAACCGTTGGCGTAAATGGAACTGTCCATGTCCAAAAGGAGAGACGCGGGATTGCGCTACCTCCGGCATTCGCTCCAATAAACCTTGGCTCCAGGCCGGCGCCAGCACATCAATAGTGACCGCAGGATCTTGCTGCTTAAGCAATTTAAATAGGGATTGGGCCATTACCATATCGCCTACCCATGCGGGGCCTACTACCAGAATTCGTTTAGAGTTATTTTTGAGCAATTTATACCTTCTCATCATTCACAATTAGGATTATACTATACGCTATTTTGCGTAGAGGATAAATATCTGAACTATGTCACATCATCTTATTCCTAATTTTGCATCTGCCCGGGTATTAGTTTATGGCGATATTATGCTAGACCGGTATTGGTACGGGGAAGCATTGCGAATTTCGCCCGAGGCGCCGGTCCCGGTTGTACATGTGCGCAATCATGAAATACGTCCGGGAGGAGCGGCTAACGTTGCTTTAAACGTGGCGAGTCTAGGAGGGCAGGTCACCGTACTTGGATTAGTGGGTGAAGACCTCGAAGCGCAGCAATTACGCACCGCTTTGAGTGAACAAGGCGTGGGTTGTGAGCTATTGGCGGTTCCTGGCTGCCCCACCGTCACTAAGCTGAGAGTCATTGGCCAACAACAACAATTACTGCGTATGGATTTCGAAGAGGCCTTTCATCATGTGGATGATTCTTCTCTAATTTCAGCTTTTCAGCGCGAATTACAGCGCTCTCAGGTAGTGGTATTGTCCGATTATGCGAAAGGGGCTTTACATCATTCGCCGATGTTAATTGAAATCGCTCGCCAACAAGGAGTTCCGGTATTAGTAGATCCCAAAAGCCGTGATTTAAATCGTTATCGGGGCGCGTCTCTCATTACCCCCAATAAACTAGAGTTTGAAAATATTGTAGGTGTTTGTCGAGATGAAGCTGATTTAATTCTCAAGGCCCAAGCAGTGATTAAAGCCTATGACCTAGGCGCTTTGTTAGTGACTCTGGGCAAAGATGGTATGATTTTAATTGAGAGTCAGGGTGACGCGCAGCATTTTAGTGCTAAAGCTCGAGAAGTATATGATGTCACCGGCGCAGGCGATACTGTAATCGGAGTGATCGCGGCAATGCTGGCCGCAGGCCGGGAATTAAAAGAAGCGGTGCAAATGGCGAATATCGCCGCCGGTTTAGTGGTGATGAAATTAGGTGCGGCGACGATCAGTGTACCTGAGCTACGCCGTGCAGTGTTACGCCAGGGCGGTATTTTTGAGGGCATTTTGACGGAAGACGAGTTGTTAGTTGCCGTGGCTGACGCACGGGCGCATGAAGAAAAAATTGTGATGACTAACGGCTGCTTTGATATTTTACACGCGGGTCATATTCAATATTTATTGCAGGCCAAAGCCCTGGGTAAACGGTTGGTGGTCGCTGTAAATGATGATGCTTCGGTAAGCCGCTTAAAAGGTTCCTCGCGTCCGCTCAATCCATTATTAGAGCGGATGACCGTATTAGCAGGATTGCGCGCGGTGGATTGGGTCGTGCCATTTTCCGAAGATACCCCGGCCCGGTTAATTGGTCAGGTATTACCGGATATTTTGGTGAAAGGCGGTGATTATCGTCCCGATCAAATTGCCGGCGCTGATCAAACCATCGCCCACGGTGGAGTTGTGCGAATTTTAGATTTTCGTGCAGGATGTTCAACCTCTAACATCATTAATAAAGTAAAGGAGAAAATTATATGATTATAGTCACTGGTGCGGCTGGTTTTATCGGCAGTAATCTCATCAAAGGATTAAATGCTGCGGGTTACGACAATGTTTTAGCGGTGGATGAATTAACCGACGGGCATAAATTTCAAAACCTTGCGGCGGTGAACTGCATGGATTATCAGGATTGCGAAGATTTTTTAACCAAAATTCAAAATAAATCAGCTTTTCCTGAAAAAATTGACGCCATCTTTCATCAAGGCGCCTGCTCAGTAACGACGGAATGGAACGGTCGTTATATGATGCACAATAACTATGAATATTCCAAACACCTATTGCATTATTGTCTAGAGCAAAAAATTCCTTTTATTTATGCTTCCAGCGCCGCGGTTTATGGCGCGAGCACGGTTTTCAATGACCGTGCTCCTCAGCAATTACCGATCAATGTCTACGGCTATTCAAAGTGGCAATTCGACCGCTATATGTTGCGCCAATCCATGCAGTCGCAAGTGGTTGGGTTACGTTATTTTAATGTTTATGGACCGCATGAACAACATAAAGGTTCAATGGCCTCTGTGGCTTTTCATTTTATGAATCAGTTGAAGACTGGAGATGAAGTGAAATTATTTGCGGGCGCTGAGGATTACAAGGATGGAGAGCAATTGCGTGATTTTATTTTTATTGATGATATAGTCAAAGTGAACTTGTGGTTTTTGCAGAATAGCCATTTGCCGCAAGCGCGCGGAATCTTTAATGTGGGCACTGGAAAAGCGCGCACTTTTAATGATTTGGCTAAAAAACTAATTCAATTAAAAGGCAAGGGTAAAATCCGTTATGTTCCTTTTCCAGAACATTTAAAAGGCGCTTATCAAAGTTTCACCCAGGCGGACCTCACCTCATTGCGCCGTATCGGCTATGACCAGCCTTTTACCAGTTTAGAAGAAGGCCTGGAAAGTTATTATAATAGTTTCCATGGCATAGAAAGGTGTTCCATCACCTAAAACTGGTTATTGGCTAGGGGGCTGAGTGTTTGCGTTGTAACTATTAGGATCAGTACTATAACTGTTAGGGTCAGTACTAGTACTTGTGCTATTAGTTGTCGAAGTGGTGTCTTGCTGCTGGGTTGATCCGCTAGCTGCTGCTGCAAAGCTGGCAATAGCGGAGTTTACATCAGTGACTTGGGTTTTTAGCATCATCGCGCCCGACTCTTTCGATTGTAAAATTAACATCGCTAAAGCGCCTAAAATTTTCTCGTTATCCAAATGATTTTGATATAGTTGGCTGACCATTTCACTTTGGAGCAGCACGGATTTTCTTTGCAAGTTTTCGGCTGAATCCCCGGCGACTTCTTGATACCACTGGGAATTGTTTAAACGATAATTAGCACGGAATTTAGAAATCTGCATTGGACTAGCATAGCGGTACATGGTTACCGAGTCGCCGTCCGCGTTTTTTACCGAGACTACTTGCGGCTCTACCCCAATAAAACGGCTGATGGCGTCTAATTGCGGATCGGCTTCAGTTCTGATGATAGGCTTACGTTCTTCAGCCATTCCAGATAAAATATCGGTAGCCACGGAGGTTGACGCGGTCAGTGAACGGATCGTGAGTTGATAGTTTTTATAAGCAGTATTACTACGAAATTGATCGATCTGCTGCGATAGGGCTTTCACACCTTGTTTTTGGTATTGCAACAAGGCGTTGCGCAGAGTTGGTAAATCCAGCCCGTCTGTGTAGGATTGATATTGTTTGGTGGCGTAGCCAATAAAATTTTGACTATTTTTAACTTGTTCCGCTGAATAAATTTCCGGCTCAATCAAAGCGGCAAAACTAAAGGCGTCATCGTTGCGGCCAGGTGCGCCGATATTTTTTTTCGTCCAGTAGGCACTGGCGTCCATTCCCTGCACTAAAGAATAAATGGTGTCGCTAGCCTCTAAATTTTGTAGTTGATTAATAAAATTTTGACGATCATTGGTTTCGGCATTTACTTTTTGCACTTCAGGCTGGCTTTTATTAGTGTAAGTGAGAGTAGTCGAGGAAAAAGGTTGTAAATCGCGTTTAATTGCGCGATCGGTTTCGATCTCAGTTTGTAAACGAGTAGAGTTTTGAATATCGGCTTGTTTGATATTTAACTGCATGCTCAAAGGAAAGCTTTGATCTACTTTATATGCCAGCTCATTGACGGATCTCACGCTGGCTTTAGCCAATGCTTCAATTTGATTGCTTAATTCCTGGATTTTATCAGGTGACGGTGGATTATGATCAGCGGCCTGCGCTAATCCCGCAACCGTGAACGCCGTAACCGCAACCCCTAATAATTTAACTTTTTTCATCATAATTTTTAATCTCTTACTTTTTAATGGAGTATTTTACCAATTAACATTATCCGGTGGCCCAGACAGCGGCGGCTGCGCCGCAGCAGGAGTTTTAGCCGGTGGTGATGTTGCATTCGGATCGCCGCCATTGGCTGGTTGATCTTGCTTCGCTTTGATCATGGCTGAAACTTTTTCCAAAAAGGCTTGTTGTTGCTCTGCTTGTTGCTGTTGGGTTTTCTGGTTCAATTGATCATTAATGGTTTGCGCTACACTGGAAAAATATAAATTATTCAGCGATTTTCGGCAGTAACTCGAGCCGCGCAGCATATCTTCCACCCGGCCTTGATCGCCTAACGATTTATAAAGCAAATCGCAACTATCTCTGCAGGTTTGTAAAGTATGTAGATCATTGGTTGGCACTGGGGGATCGACGTCCCCCTGCTGAATCAGCGCCGAACAGCCTTGAGTGTCGTTGGTGGGTAAGAGCGCGTTGGTGTCGCTGGCGAATGCCGGGCCCCCTAGGCTAATACAGCTTAGACCAACAATACTCAATAACTGCCATTTATGCATAATCACGATCCTCTAACGCTTTTAAAACTAATTTTAAACGATCAGGTGCGAACACCCGCCCTAATAATCTCAACCGCTCGAATACAATATTGCGGCGTAAAAATATACCTGGATTATCCTGCTCTGATTTGGTGTTTTCTTCCGCATACATCAGCACCTTAGCGGCTGCTCCTGGATACGCGTTGTCTAAACACATCAATAGCCGTAACCCGCGCCCGGTTTTAATATGAGTGACTAATTCAACAATGTTTTGTTCTTGCTGCAGCTCGACATTTTCAATATTATCCAGCGCTTTCCCGAGTTTTTGCAGTGCTTTCTCAAGCTCAGGATCATTGTCGTGAGTCCAATCCTCAACTCCTTCCATAAAACTGATTACCCGGTAAATGGTGGAATCTTGGTAGTTCCGCCAAAATTGATGCACGGCCTCGTGGCTTAAATCAGGCATGGTCTTCTCCTTGGGTTTGTGACTATTCTACAGAATAAACCTTAAGGTATAATTAAGAAAAAGTCACCAAAGACATCTTTCTTTTAATGCTGTCTTAAGGTTTAGCTGTTAAGATAACGATCAACAGCATTTTAAGCCTGAGTCGTCAGTGAAGTAAATTAATTCGGAGTCAAAATTATGGGCGCCATTAAAATCGTTAAAAAAAGTATCGCCAGAGGGTGGAATGTTACCGGCTGGGTGGGTGCTAAACAAATAAAAAATAATACCTTATTAATTAAGGACCTGGCTAAAAGTGCGTTGATGGTGCAATCAAATGACACCCATCCTAAAAAAGAAAGTTTTGATCAGGCAATGCGCCGTTTAAATATGACTGAAGCGGATTTGCAAAAACGGATCAAGACCGCCACTCAACTGATCTTTTTTTGCGGTCTGCTCAGTATTCCAATGGCCGCTTATACCCTTTACATATTCATGTCTCATTTATATCTATCCGGATTTGTGTGCTTAATGCTGACTTTTTTATTGCTGTCGTATGCCTTTCGCGAGCATTTTAACCGTTTTCAAATGCTGCAGCGGCGTTTAGGGTGTACTTTTCAGGATTGGTTTACCAATACCTTTAAAATTAATTTACCGGGGAAAAAATAATGAAAAAGTGGTTCTATAGTTTATTGGTATTGCTATTGTTCTCCGGAGCTGCTCTAGCGGATGCGACTAATCCGACGATTACCAGCACCGCTGTCACCAATAAGACCGACTTATCGATTGCTTATTTATCGTCATTTTTTGGCACGGTCAGCGGAGTGCTGACCGGCACTTCCGGGCAAATGTTCGGTAAATTAATGTATCAATTTAATCAAGGCATATTAGTCCTAGCCGGTGTGTGGTTAGGTTTTTCCATGGTGAGCATCGTTTTCAAAGCAGTTACTAGCGGCTCGTTTATGCAACAAGACGGTAAAGGCGGCGCCGTGCATATGGTTATGTTACGCATAGCGCTTGGGTTTTCATGCTTAATCCCTAACTCCAGTACCGGCTACACTCTATTACAAGGTATTGTGATGCAGGTTGCCGTGCAAGGCGTCAAATTAGCCGATCAGATTTGGGAATATGGATTAGATTATATGAATAGTGGCGGCGCCTTATGGAGTCGGCCAGTGCAGCAGGGCGGGAGCGGAGGCTCTGCGAAATCTATTATGAGCGCTACGGATATTAACAGTTTACTGGGGACCAGCAACAGTATTTATTCAGTGAGTGATTGGAATAATCTGAGTATGATTCAGAAAGTGATGGCCATGGAAGCTTGTATGGTGCAAAGCTCGATCGACAACGACAATACCTCGAGTGACAGCGTCTCTAATTCTGCCTCTTACAGTGTTAATGAAGATCTCGATAAATTCAGCTTCTCATTTCCCGGTAAAACCGGCGACGGTAATAAATGCGGAACCGTATATTGGAATTACTTGGCCAAAAGTAGCACCCCCTTGAACTGCACGGCGGGAGCCAATGGCGACGATAATAATCAATGCGGTTACAGCCATTTGGCGTTACGCGAAGTTATTTTTGAATTGTTACCGGCGGTAACCAAGCTAGTCTGCGTAGCTAATGGTGATAAAAACACGGCGGCCTCTGCTTGCGGCAGTATCGATCCTAACAGCGATGATTCTTACATGCCTGACGCGATGATGAGCGCGTTACTGAATTATAAAAACTTAATTGATCCTCTGGTGAGAGCGGATATGGTGCCGCCCAGTAAGAATAGCGCTTTGGACTTCATTACCCAGGCAAAAAAAGATGGATGGATGACTGCTGGCCGTTATTATTGGGATATATTGCAGGTTGAAGGCACTTATGATTATGCGATGACGAATAGTGCGCAATATCGGAATTATATTCCCACTAGTTACGGCTCTAATCCAGGTAGCAACAGTCCACCTGACGTGAGTGGTTTGGCGGTCCCAACCCCGGATATTTTAGTAAAAGCCACGGGTGGCACGGGCGGTTTTATTGATAGAGTGGATACTCAGATTGTAGCCTTCTCTGGAGCGGCTAGCGCGGGTAACGGCGCATCCTCCATGTCCTCTTCGTTTGGCGCCTTGAAGTGGCTCTTAGTGTTATTGGGGCCTGTCATCGGGGATTTGGTGGGGTTATTGATGGCGTTTAGTACTAACATGGGCCCTCTGGGTTTGGGTCCACAGCCGATATTGTGGTTACATAACATCGGCATTTACTGCATAGGCCTCAGCGGGGATATTTGGTTGGGTATGGGCATGAGCGTATTCATGTTGATGACGATTAGCGGAATTTGCAGTGGCGTCCAGTCCATGGGCAATTCTATTAAGGCTGCTCTTGATTGGTTGCAGCCGATTATTTTAGGGGCTGGCGCTGGCTTTTTTGCGGTGGGTATCCTTTTAGGTTTTATTAATCCGCTGCACCCTTATATGGTATTTACTTTCGGCATTATCAATTATCTAATTCAGGTGATTTATGCGATGGTGGCGGCGCCACTGGTGGCGATGGGGGTTACTCGTCCTGAAGGTCATGACTTTCTGGGTAGTTCACAACAAGCTGTGATGCTGTTGGTTTCCCTATTCGTTCGTCCGGCACTGATGGTGATTGGTATGTTCTCGGGGATGATTTTATGCCAAGTGATATCGGGCATGATCCTATATACTTTTTCAGGTTTCATAAATGATATTTTCTATGTGGGCGCGCCCATTAGTGGTGCACCCGGCGGAGATATCTTGATCCATGGGGCAGGCAGGGCCATAGGCAACGTGTTTGCTGGCGGGACTGGTAATATTCTGATGCAGATAATTTTGCCATTGTTGATTTTCCCTTTATTTTTAGGGATATTTGCGATGACGATTTATACTGCGACCACCACTTGTTTTGCATTGATCTATGAATTGGGCGATTACATTAATCAGTGGATCGGTGCGCCGCAGTCGCATAGCATCCCGGTAGGTCAGTTAGCTGATTCAATGAAATCGGGTGCTTCGGGTGCGGCTAGTAAGTTGGGCGACAGTGGAACTCGCGGTAAGATTTCAAATAGCAATGGGCAAGCTGGTGTAAAAGCTGAAGAGAAAAAGGATGCCGCTGCAGATACCGCTACCCAAGCCAAATCGGGCGGCGCTACGGACGCTGCCGGTAGGCCAATCTAAAGAAATGGCAGAGCATAATGCCCAATCCGATCATGAGCAGCGGCCAGGTGACGGCGAAGATAAGAAAATGGATCACCGCCAGGCCGCTGGGCAGATAAATAAACAGGAATCCGACCGACATTTGGGTTACTTTAATAAAGGCCGAATGGTATGAGCGGAATTTATAGTGATCTCGCCTGGGCAAGTAAGTCAGAATAAAACTAGGCGCCGCTTTTTTGTGCAAGGTCATCCATAATAATCCAAACAACCCGATAGCAGCGGCAATAGCCGCTGCCGGCGGACGGATTTCCCAGTTAAAATGCTGGGTTAACTCTAGAATTAAAGCTATTGTTAATGGGAACCCCAAGATTCCCGCGATCATCGCCCGCGCTGAATAGCCGCGTGAAATTCTGGCCAGAGTAATTCCGGCAATGGGCATCCACAGCAGCCACCAACTATTAGCAAAGATCAGCCAAAGCCGCTGCCAAGGTTGGCTTAACCAGTAATTTAATAAACCCGG
This sequence comes from uncultured Pseudomonadota bacterium, assembly GCA_963697455.1. Lineage (GTDB taxonomy): Bacteria > Pseudomonadota > Gammaproteobacteria > Coxiellales > Coxiellaceae > JAFEDN01. Next base: position 15,079 of record CAVOOI010000042.1, read on the forward strand.
TGGCTTCAAGGTAGCATGAATGATTAAGGCTAAAAATCCGTTAATAAGCCAAATAGCCACTGCGAGAAAAACCACCCATAAAAATACCCCAAGCATGAATGGTACGTCTTTACCTAGCGATTTGAGTAGATTGCGCCGGTAAATTTTAGTTCTACTGCCAATGATCAGGATAATACTTAACAGCAAAGGCGTTAATTCAAAACCGGTGATGATGGGTGAGATGCTAATCAAGCTGGCCCACAATAAACTGATCAAGCAGAATGTGCTGGCGTAGGCCCATAAAGTAGCCAATCTGCCCAGGAAATTAATGATGATTTTAGCTAAATTTTGTTGAATAATGGGGTTGAAAAGAGTCGCCAGATAGGCGTCTTGACCCCGCTGATAACTGTAATAATCCATGCCGACGGCAATTAGAGCTATCAAAGCCCATGGAAAAAGGCCTTCTGATATCAAGAGCTGATTTAGGGTTGGATGAAACAGCTGGGGCTGCGGGATAGTCAGTACCGGCGCTGCCTCGCCGCAGGCAGCGCTTATGCCTAAAAATACTGCTCCCAAACATAATTGCAAAATCACAATTTGCGCCAGCCAATATCCAAACCTGTATCGGGGTATTGCGGGATTGGTATCTGTCACCTGGCGTTTTCCCCAGGGCCCGCAAGCGATAACGAGCACAGCCAGTAGCGCCAGCCAATGAATTTTATAAAGTTGGACTGCGGCAGGAAAATATAAAATCACCCCACTGATCAACGCCACGGGAATTGCCCCGATCGGAATCCATAATGGATAGGATTTCATTATTTTCATAATTTAAAAACGAGTAAAGGTAGATAGATCTGCTAATCGAATTATTGCCCCCTCTTTAAATGATTTTCGGTAATATTTCTCATCAGCGGTAATTAATTGAGTATGAGGATTATTGATGGCGACTGCATGATAAAGAGTATCAAATAAATGATGTTGGTAACGATGCGATAATTTGCATGCGGTATTGTAAATTTCAGGTGTATCTACAATAGGAAATTCCATCGCATTTAGTAATGTGATAGTTTCTTCCACGATCTTAGAATTCAATCGCACAATTACCGCTATTGTTTCTGCTAACCAATGAGGGGGTTGTAATATATTAACGGCGCCATACTTAATGGCTTCTAATAAATTTAACGCTTGTAGGGTATGGGCTTCGTGAATCTTTTCCGGAAATATCCATTTAATGACTACGCTCGCATCAACCGTCAAAGTTTTCATGAGCGTCCTTCTTGACGAGCTTTATTGATTAATTGATTACTCACGGGCTTTTGTTTAGAACGTATTTTTAATAATGTATCAACAGCTTGCGCCCGCCTTTGTTTACGTTCATAATCTTCAATGGCTTTTTTCATCAATTCTGTAATCAAGTGGCTCTTATTTTCGTGTTGAAAAACTTGGTTAAAACGATTTTTAACATCCTCAGGGACACTAAAATTAACAGTTGCCATGGGTATCTCCCGGTTGTTGAATATTTCATTATTATTGTAGAATATTTCAATAAAGATGTCAAAATCCTGTGAGTGTAAGGCTGTGTCCTTGCGCAATTTGGGACAATTATTATTGAGACATTGAGATCTGGGCTGTTCGATTAAAAATATTTTTTAAAGGGGGAAAAGTTGTTATTCGTGGTTTCTGGCTTGAGTGGAAAGAACTTTATAGAGGCGTTCAGTAATTAATCCCTCGCGGAATTTTTGTTCAATATCTATTTGGAGCGGCTGGCCTTCAGTTTCTACTAATTGACGAGTGACGGCAGTGACTTTTTCCGGATCGCAATCCAGCAGTTTATCGCGGACTTTTTCATTAAATACCAGGTATTCGCGGATCGCTACGCGCTTACCGTCCACCGAAGGTACTAAGCGTTGACACACGATTAAGCGCGCGGTTTCGATAATATCAATGGTCCGGCCTAAGCGTTCTTCGTGAGGGAAGCTGCCGACTAAGCGGCGAATAGTTTCGGCGACGCCATTACTATGCAAAGTCGTGTAAACCGGATGACCCGTTAGCGCCGCTTCCAGCACTGCGCTCATCGTCTCAGTATCGCGCGCTTCGCCTACTAAAATAAGCCGTGGTTTGCGGCGTAATGCGTTGCGCACTCCGGCAGCGAAATTAGGCAGATGCCGCGGAATTTCAGCTTGGCTGATCACAGAACTCGGTTTATGCACGCTGTCGTACACAAATTCAATCGGGGATTCATAAGTTAGAATTTTGCGGTGACCATCAGGGTCTTCCGCTAATTGCTTAATAATAGCCGCTAATAAGGTACTTTTACCTGATCCAGTTCGCCAGTTACATAGATTACGCCTTCTTGCGGTGCAATCGCATCGAGAATCGCTGGTGGTAATTGCAGCGCCGCTAAGGAAGGCGGCGCGGATGGAATAGTTCGCACCGTAATTTGAATGCCTTCATGACCATCCACATGACAGCCGGTGGCATTAACCCGGTGCCGGAATCTTTGCTGACGATTAGGGCGTACTTCATAATGGGTATCTAAATCTTCGCCGCGCATAATTTGCGTGGTGCCGTTAGGGCCGTAAATCGTGTTTAACAAATCACCCACTTCTGAATTGGATAATTTGCGATGAGTTATTTTATATATTCGCCCATAAATTTCCGCAATAATGGACTCATTCGTTTGAATGGTAATATCGGACGCGCCGATTTGATGACCAAACACCAGTAAATCGTCGATGTGTTTTGGCTCAAATCGAGTCGGCTCATTCGGATACAAATAACTCATGGCTTCAGATCCTGTTGCGGATTCGTTAAGATCGGCTGCCATTTCGAGCTATCGGTTTGTAACTCAGAATTCGCAGTAATTCTTAAGACCCGGTCGTCAATTCTTATTTCATTGCTGTCGCCGGTAACACCCAGGTCGGCTTTCGCTACGAAGGGGGCGCTGACCATATTTTGCGCGAGCATTTTCCGGTATAATACCATACCGCCATAATCGCGGCGCAAACGGCTTAAATTAGCCGAAAAAATCGCATTAGCTTGTTGAACACCGTTTTGCCAGCCTTCGCGAATAAAGCGATTCCATACTTGCGCCTCTACTTGGTTTTTCGGTAATAATGTGCGGTCTGGCACTGAGGGTTTCGGGTAATTCATCCATAAATAACCGCGCCAATTGGGAGCCGCCGTCACAAAGCGGGCAGGACTAATAATTTTGTAAGTTTTAGCGGCTAAACGGATCGAGTTGTCACTGGCTAAATTCAGGCTATTGTCAGATTCCACCAGAACCGGCGGCAGGACGTTACTATTTAATAGTAACTGATTAAAATCGAATATCTGATTCAATTGGCCCATGTTTTGATCTAACGACATATTAATTTGTTCGCTGCGCCAAGCCAGCGCTCCGGTTGCCCCTAAGGAAAGAGCAGTTTCATACAGCGCCTGCCAGCGAATGGGATTGATTTGACCGTTACCGCCGGGAAATGCATCTACTTTCACGTAGCCTATATCGGCATCGGATACTTCTATTTTGGTGGTTTCATATAAAGGTTTGGCATCGTCGCTGTTATTGGATTTTAGCGCAACAGTTGAGGATTGAGCTTGAGTCGGGGTAGATGCCTGAGCTCCATTACCATAAGCGCAACCAGTCAGTATCAACAGAGCTGTTGCACTGATAGCTAAAGCGCTTTTGGGACGATTTACTCTTCTCATTACTGAATACCTCTATGCTCTGTTCTTTCTATGCTTGAAAATATCTTAATTCTATAATTCTTTTAGCGGAATAAACCGTGATGTTTGCTTTGTTATGGACTTGATAAGTGACATTGCGCAGTATATCGGCCATGACCTGATTATTGGCGGAAATAGAGACCATTACCGGGATCGCGGGAGCCTCGCCTAATACTTGGATTTTATACCCAGTGGCTTTACCAATTTGTTCTAATAAGGGCTGAACTGGCCCAGACCAGTCTAATGAAGTCACTTGGGTCATGCCTGTGCTTTTAGCATCAATTTCGGGCAGCTTGGTTTGCGGGGTGACCGCCATTTGCATAGCCGATAATTGCTGGAGCGATTTGCCCACAGAGGTCGCTGCTTCCGCTAATTGTACTTGCGCGTCCTGATTATTCATTTCCGCAGGCGCATGATTAGCAGCCACATAGTGTAAATTAACTTCATTTTTAACCGTGCTTCCACAACCCGTCAGCACTAAAGTTGAGGCCGCGATAAAGAAGAAATTCTGGATTTTCATAGGATTACCGTGTTATTATTAATCATTGTTTAAGGGATCCTTCTGGCTTTGTTTACGTTATGTACAGACATTGTATAGGAAAAACCTTAAGGTAACATTAAATAAAACAGTGTACCTCATAATAATATGAAATAACCAGGGTGCGGTTTTGGATATTAAACTATGAAACCATCAGTAGATGCTCATTGGCGCGATTTCCCGTTCGATCCGGTTTTTTATCTGGGACGGAAAGGCAGCTTTTCCATTTGTGGTTTTTTTATTACATATTCGAATTTGGACCTTTGTAGTGGCGTTTATAGCCATGGTGTTCTTTAGTGTATTAAATAGGTATGGTTTTAGCCCTATAGTGTTTTTACGCTGGCTGCGGGCAACGATAGCCGGTCGCCGCAAAATAGCGATCCCCTGGTGGTTGGAATAGAGGTTTATGGATATCAGTAAAAAACTTGTGATCATAGCCAAATCCTTGCGCGTGAATTTCGCGTTTAAAGAGCGGCCAATCTCTTTAGAAGACGTGTTTGCAGAGGCGGGATGACTGCCTGGCCTCACTAAAAGGGCCAATCAGCTGGCTTCCCTATGTCTAGGATATGGCTTGGGGGCTACTTTCGAGGAAACGGAGGGTTCCCTGCTGGGCAATAAGGTGATATTTGATGAATTTACCCCCGATGTGCTGCGGCTTTTATGTATCACGGACGTGTTGAATGAGCTGATAAAAAACAGCCCGAACCGGGATCTGGTGTCGCTCGACGAGCTAATGTACGACTAAGCGCATCTTATTCCCAGGCCCCGCCAATGTTTTAAAAAACCGTCAAGTCATAGCGGGTTAAGCACTCGCCGGGGCCTGCCAGACTCCACGTTTTATTTTTTGCTCGTAAAAAACGAGCAAAAAATAAAACGTTCCGTCTGTCACCCGTCGGCTCATTCACGCCTTGACGGTTTTTTAAAACATTGGCTCTGCAGTACTTTCAAGGTTGAACACGTGTGCAAGTCAATATTCTTAAATCCGCCAGGCGCCAGCAACGGCAGTCACAGCGGAATTGGCTTTTTGACCGGGCGTCAGACCGGTCAAAAAGACAATGCAGCGTCAAAGTGCTTTAGGCGAATCTCCGCGAACCCTGGCGGATTTAAGAATATTGACGATGGGCGTGGTGGCAGAATCACCGGGGCTAATCACGGTATTAATTAGGAACGTCCACTTTTGAACGTTTTGCATAGGCGAGTTAATATCTTTGAATATTTACGTTTTTGCTGAATGGGCACTAAGTCAGGGTTGATTCGCTGAATTAAATGAAGGGCTTCAGGAAGGGAATGTTGTTGGGCTTTTTGAAGAAAAGGTGCAATTATATTTTGCTCCCATTCAGGTTTATTGTTCCAGTAATGTAAAAACCATTCTTTAGCTTCATACAGTTTTTTGGTTTGGGCTAACGCTAAACTTAAGGCAAACTGCTCAGTAAATTGAACGCGCATTTCCGAGCGGCACATAGCATCACAGGCTTCTAAAGCAGTCTGCAAGTAATGACTGGAGCCAGCCGGGAGGGCGATAACGCCTGCATTCCACATAATAGAGTTTTCATCAATCAGCAGGGAGCCGAAGGTTTCGGTTTTTACCCACTCTCCACATTTGCCGGGTGGTTTTGGTAGGGCCGGTGTAGAGCGCAAACTCACGTGCATGCATAAAGCATTTGCCATCCGCTAATCCTTGCTCAAAGTCTGTCAAATTTTTTAAGCAAACCGTATCTGAATCTAAGTACACTAAGGGGCCATTTACTTTGGGAAAAACATGCTGAATGGCTTTAATCTTAATTCGGAAAAAAAAATTAGCTTCGCCTTTCCACGCTTGTAATTCTTCTGGAGTTATAATAACGTGATGAAGGCGGTTGCCAAACCAATTATAATGTTGAGGGCAATCGGTGACGATAAAAATGTCATTAGCAGCAGGATTATGGGCCATTAATGAAATGATGGCGAATTTGGCTTGATTATGGATATTTGGATTGTTACCTACCGCCAGGTACATATAAGAAGTTTTCATTCCCAAAATTGTAATGGATATGCGCATTAATAACAAGAAATGCTGGTTTTTTTGGTTTTGGCTGGTGCTGGTTTCGCCTGCGGCGTGGGCGTCAGACCCTACTGTGTTTTTTCGGGAATGGTCAAAAATTGATGTCACGGGGGCGTTTGACCCAAATTCGCCTGATCTAAGGTACGAAGCTTTTGTAGAGAGCCGCAATAAAGAAACTCGCCTCGATTTTTCTACCGGCTATCGATTCTCCCGCCTGGTTAGTTTTTGGAGCGGTTATACTTGGATTTCTCCTAATGACGGCAGTCCGCAAATATACCGCCCTTGGCAGCAGGTTGTCTGGGAGCTACTGGACAAGAATCCAATCATGGTTTTTCAAACCCGCACTCGGCTGGAAGAATTGAAGCAGCAAGGCCAGCCCCAATGGTTATTGCGTGGCAGAGAAAGGTGGCGGGTCGCCTTTCCAGAAAGGCTCCCCAGAAAATTCACTCCCGTGATTTATGATGAGGTTTTCTTCAACTTCAACCAACCCTCTTGGGTTAACCCAGGCTTCCTGGATCAGAACCGGGTTTTTGTCGGCGTGGATTCCCCACCCTGGAAAAACAGCTTCGTAGAGATAGGTTATATCAATCAATACCGGTTTATTACACCGGTCAACCACCTCGCTCACATTCTATCTGTGTCGCTGATGATCACGATTCCCTAAATTATTCCTGTACAGTTGATTTAATGATTTCTTAAGGTGATTCCGTTACAATAGTGCTTAATTAGTACGATTTGTACACAACTGCCTAAGGCAGCTATTTCAGCAAAGGAGCAACAAATGGCAATTATCACGAGAAATAACAATAGCTTATCAAGTTCATCCACCTTTAGTGTGGCGAATGCTCAGATGAAGAACCATCATCAAATTTCAGCTACTCTTCACCAAGAAATACAGAGTTTAGCCAATTCTTTTTATGAGAGAATGGCTCTTTTCATCAGCCAGGGACAGGTGAGACCGAGCATGTAACTAAATGAATAACCTAAAAACTGAATTAACAGAATATCAGACTCGCAAAAGCTTGCTGGAGTGTTTACAGACCGAAAAACCGCACATTACTAACGCTATTGAAAAATTCTACTCCCAGCAACAGGTTCATCATGAAGCGGGAGCTTTGCAAGCATTAGAAGAAATGATCACGGCTTTTGACCGAGTGATCAACGCCGGTGATTGGGAAAGTTCATTATTTTTGCGTAATACGGTGAAACCGTTAAAGAATATGCGCGAAGAAGCTCAACGTTTACGCGACCAGATCCTCGGAAACGTGAAGGCTGAGACCATAGCCGCGCCTACGTTGGCGCCGGAGATGATGAAAATATATATCGGTATTTTTCAAAATAAAGCGCATAACTACAGGGATTGGGAGTCACAGCTAAGAGGGCTGGCCCAATATATTTTAGGCCGGCCTATTTATCGAGAAGAGCTGGCAGTGCAGCAAGCGATACGCAATAAATTAGTGCAGACTTCCGACGCATATGTCTGCGTGGGCGTACCCAAAACAGCGATTCAAACAGATGGATTTAGTCCATCGCAAAATGATCGGCAAGGCAATGCCTTGTTGCAGTTAATGCCAGGCGCAGTGCGCAGTGAAAATATTTTAGAGTTCGTGTATCAGGATAAACATTATTATTATATAGAAGGAAAATTAATTGAAATACAAACTAGGTGATAAATATGAGAGGCGGTGGTGGCGGCGGACAACAAGCCGGTGATCAAATTTCCAGTTTTTTCTGGGTGATTTGTATTTTTGCTGGCGTGATTATATTAATTTGGTGGTTAAAACGCGAATGGATCGTCATGCCGGTATTTGAATTTCGTATTTATGAAACTTATTTATTAGAGTTTATTGCTAATGGTGGGCTAAGTTCGCGCATTTGGCGCCATGGTTACATTTACCGGTCCTCAACGTCAATGAAATGGCAAATATGAGCGAGTATATGCAAGAGACGCCGGTAGAATCTCTCAAATTTCCCGCATTTTCTTATATTAACCGAGAAATCGGTAGTTGGACTCGTTTTCCAGTGGCGATAGTATTAGCAATATTGGCCTTCTTGGTTTATTTTCGTCATACCGGCCATCGCTTTAAAAAAGAATACACTATGAACCAGTTAAAAAAACAGGAAAGTCAGAACTGGCCGCAAATTTCTCCCATACTTTCTTTAGATTTATTAAAGGAAGATATAGACGTTGGCCCGTGGGCGATGGCTAAGGTGCCACTGGATTTCTGTAAAGAACATGACATGCTGATTATCGGTGAAGGCGAAGACAACAAATTAGTATGGAAATTGAAGCCTGAACCAGCTTATCGAATATTAGCGTTACAGATCGGTTCACCGTGGCGCGGTACTCAACCGCTACCTATTCACGTTAAAGCGTTAATGGTGATCTTTTTAGCGCGCGCATTGCGGCAACGCGATATCGCTAATCGGTTTTTAAAACAAATTGCCGCCTCAGCCGGGCATGGCAAATTGGATTTTACCGGCATTGAAGAGCAACTGGAACAATACAAAGAGGTGAAGCCTTTAAAATGGCTGGAAAATCGTCATGCTTATACCGGGACTTTAATGGCATCCTTGTTGGAAATGGCGCGTATCGATGGCGTGTTAGCTTCATCAGAATTTTTATGGCTAAAACCAGTTGACCGTAAAATGTGGTATATGCTCAACAGCGTGGGCCGGCAAACCGCGGTTGTCGAAATAGCTGGGTTATTTGCGCATTGGCATGCGGAAAAAAAACTCAATAGGCCCTTAAAAAATCCCATGGTAAAGGAAGCTGTAAATGCTTTAGAAGAAGAAGTGCAAAAAATTCTATATGTTTCTGAGACTGATAAGTGGCATTAATACTATCGTTAAACGAGAGAAAAGAAAATGGCAGCTAAACGTAATCAACGCGGTCTAGACGCGCATCAAGAACAGAATTATCAAAATATAATTCGCGATACGCGGCCAATTATAAGCGCGTTACCGATTTTTGGCGGACTCCAAAAGGCGCCGCCATGAGCTTAATGCTCATAGCTGCCTTCATTTATTTTCTGGTTATTTAAGTGAACTGGTATTTTTGCTGGCGTGAGTATTTTCTTATATTGCTTACTCCAAAAAAATACATTACCTTTCCGGATGCCTTTAGTTTCCGGAGCAAAAGACTATAATGATCTGCATCCAAGACATGGCACTCCCAATCCTGCCCGTGGTATTTATTTTTTAGGTAATGAAATCAGACTCAATCAGAATTATGGTTTAGCAACGAAGATATGCGTACCCACGCCTTGATTTTCGGATCAACCGGTAGTGGTAAAACCGAAGCATTGATTGGCATTGCTTATAATGCCTTATTACAAGCCAGCGGCTTTATTTATGTCGACGGTAAAGGCGATAACTCATTATATGCGAAAGTATTTTCGATGGTTCGCTCCATGGGTCGAGAAGACGATTTGTTGCTGATTAACTTCATGACCGGCGCTCGTGACGTGGTTGGTCCACAAGAACGGCGGTTATCGAATACCATTAAATCCATTTGCAACCGGTTCATCCAGTATGTTATCGCAGTTGATTATCAGCATGATGGAATCCAGTGCGAAGAGTTCTGACGGCGATATGTGGAAAGGCCGGGCAATGGGTTTCGTCGAAGCCATTATGAAAGTATTAGTGGTTATGCGCGATGCCGGACATATTTTGTTAGACGCTAACTACTATCCGTAATTATTTTTTATTGCCGCGCTTAGAAGCGATCGTGATCGATAAATTATTTATCCGCGACGGCCAGGAAGCCATTAGCTTAGCAAATTTACCGCCCTCTATTTTAGAGCCGATTAATAACTATGTATTTAACTTACCAGGTTACAATAAAGATAAAAAAGGCCAACAAGTTTCTCAAGTATTAGAACAACATGGGTTTATTACCATGCAATTAACCCGTATTTTTCCATCGTTAGCGGATACTTATGGCCATATTTTGCGTACCAATTTAGCGGAAGTTGATTTAAAAGATGTGGTGTTAAATCGCCGCATTTTATGCGTATTATTACCAGCATTAGAAAAATCGCCGGAAGAATTGTCCAACTTAGGTAAAGTGATTATTGCGACTTTGCGAGTGATGATGGCCAGTGGTTTAGGAGATGCGGTCGAAGGTACTTATGCCGATTTGATTACCAGTAAGCCGACCACTTCGGAAACACCCTTTTTATGTATCTTAGACGAATATGGTTATTATGCAGTAAAAGGATTCGCGGTGGTGCCAGCGCAAGCGCGTTCACTAGGTTTTTCCGTAGTATTTGCCGGACAAGATTTACCTGCCTTCCAGAAAGCTTCCAAAGAAGAAGCGGCCTCTATTGGTGCAAACTGCAACATTAAAATTTGTATGAAATTAGAGGATCCGACTGAAACTTGGGATTTCTTCATGAAATCAGCCGGTGAATCTTATGTGACTGCATGTGGATAGTTTGCAAGTCGATTCGGGAAATATGATGGGTACTTATACCGATGGTAAAGGCGCTAAGTTAGAAAAGCGCAATCGTGTCGATTTATTAGATTTAAAAGAACAACAACCCGGTGAAGCTCATTTTTTATTTAAATCAAAGATCGTTCGCGGCCGGTTTTTTTATGCTAGCCCCACCGCCAGTGAAAAGAATGCGCTTAACCCATTTCTTAAAAGTGGGTGCTCCGGATGATAATGACGTTAAAAAATTGCGTAAGAGTTTCGATCATTTTAATAAATTGGTTGGCGAGGGTACCATTGTTTTCAAGCCGGAAGTAGCGCCGGAGCAAGAAATTGATAATGTCACCCAATTATTGCAGCGTCATCAGGAATTACCATCGATTGATCGTTCTGTAACCGCTTTGAAAAAATTGCGGCAAGGCTTTGCCGCAACCATACCTGGCTTGGACAGTTTCTATTGCAGAGCCTATAGTCATCACCGCCGAAGAGCTGAATATTTTCGTGCCGATGCG
>CAVOOI010000043.1:0-20562 GCA_963697455.1 uncultured Pseudomonadota bacterium
GATGTATTGCTATAATTAAGTTTAATGACAAAAATATGACAATTGAATTGAAACTCATTAACGTCCACAAAGCGGACTAAGATAACCCCGGGCTGACGCCCGGGTGAGAGTAGATTCCTAACGTTTGATTTCTTGTGGCGGAGTCCAGCCTTTCGCGGCTCTGGCTTTAGCTTCTTTCCAGCCTAGCAATTCGATAATGGCCATAGGAGCGTTATCGCCCGCGCGAAATCCACATTTCAGCACCCGGGAATATCCGCCTGGACGGTTTTTAAAACGGGGAGCAATATCATTAAATAATTTGGCAACCACTTCATCATTACGCAACTGGGCGAAAGCGCGGCGGCGATGCGCCACGCTGTCTTCTTTAGCCAAGGTGATTAAAGGTTCCACAAAACGGCGTAATTCTTTAGCTTTTGGCAAAGTTGTTTTAATTTGGCCATGTTTTAATAAAGCCAAACTCATATCTTTTAAACGCCTTAATGTGTGAAGAAGTTCTATTTAAACGGCGGCCAGTTTTACGATGATTCATGGTTATTACTCCTCTTTACAATCTTTTCCGGGGGCGGTAAATCAGCCGGCGGCCAATTTTTAATAGTCATCCCCAAACTTAAACCATGTTGTACTAGTACAGATTTGATTTCATTCATAGATTTTTTGCCTAAATTAGGCGTTTTCAATAAATCGCTTTCGGACTGCGTTGAACTAAATCACCAATGTAATATATATCTTCAGCTTTTAAGCAGTTAGCGGCGCGAACCGTTAATTCTAAATCGTCAACCGGTCGAGTCAAGATAGGATCGATCGCCTGTACGCCTTCTTTGGCGCCTAATTTGCAGCATGTTGCAAATCTACAAATACGGATAACTGTTGATGTAAAATAGTCGCGGCGCGGCGAATCGCCTGTTCTGGATCTAAAGTACCATTGGTTTCTAAATCAATAATGAGTTTATCCAGGTCAGTACGTTTTTCGACGCGGGTATTTTCAACTTGATAGCTGACGCGTTTAACTGGGCTAAAGGAAGCATCTAACAATAAGGAACCAACCGAACGTTTGCCACCTTTCTCAGAAATGCGAGTCAGAGCCGGTTGATAACCACGGCCGGTTTCAACGATCAGCTTAGCATTCAGGCGCCCTCTTTAGTTAAATGGGCAATCACATGTTGAGGATTAACGACTTCAACACCAGTTTCTAATTCGATATCTCCGGCAGTCACTATACCTGGGCCTTTCTTATTAAGATTTAACTCTACTTTTTCGCGGCCTTCTAATCTTAACGCAACGCCTTTCAAGTTCAGTAAAATATTGACCACATCTTCGTGAACTCCTTCCAAAGAGCTGTATTCATGGACCACATTTTCAATCTGTACTTCAGTAATGGCGGCGCCTAGCATCGAAGAAATAATACTCTGCGTAAGGCATTACCTAATGTATAGCCAAAGCCGCGTTCAAAAGGCTCAAGCACAATACGAAAGTGACTAGGCGAAACTGCATGCACTTGAATATTTTGCGGTGTTAAAAAATTTTTAAAAACATCTTGCATAGATTGAGCCTCAAACTATTTAGAATATAATTCCACAACCAGACTGACTTTAAATTCAGCCGGCAACTCACTCACTTGAGGAACTGCTTTAAAGGTTGCTTTCATTTCTTTCGAATCTACTTCAATCCAAGAAAACTGGAGTATGACTAGCCGATAAACCTAACGCAGCACCAATACGTAATTGCTTTTTAGCTTTTTCACGCACTGCAATCACCGAGCCGGGAGTCACATGATAAGAAGGAATATTGACTACTTTACCATTTACTAAAATAGCTTTATGACTAACTAATTGTCTGGCCTCAGCACGAGTTGCGGCAAATCCCATCCGGTAAACAGCGTTATCTAAACGGGACTCGAGCAAAGAAAGCAAATTATCACCAGTAGAACCCTTAGTGCGATCTGCTTTTTTATAATAGTTACGAAATTGTTTTTCCAAAACGTCATAATAACGCCGAATCAATTGTTTCATCCGCAATTGAACTCCATAATCGGTGGTACGGGCACGTCTTTGCCAATGCATACCTGGCGTACGCTCTAAATTACACTTAGTATCAATACCGCGAATGCCGCTTTTTAATAGTAAATCAGTTTTCTCACGCCGAGATAAACGACATTTTGGACCTAAATATCTTGCCATGCTTTAACCTCTTAAAATTTAGACGCGACGCCGTTTGCGCGGGCGGCAACCATTATGGGGTATTCCAGTTCGATCAGTTAAACTGATAATTTCTAATCCAGAATTATATAAACTGCGGATAGCTGAATCTCGGCCAGCACCTGGTCCGCTGACATAAACGATAACTCGTTTAGCATCAAATTCATCCAATAAGCCTTTGGCAACAGCTTCAGCTGCCATTTGGGCTGCGTAAGGTGTTCCCCTGCGCGAGCCTTTAAATCCGCATTTACCTGCCGAGCTTTGAGCTAACAAATCACCCGACATTGTCGTTCCAGATACAATGGTATTGTTAAAAGTAGCTTGAATATGCACAGCACATTCAGAAAATTTGCGCTTAGTACGTTTTTTGACTGCCATTTATCTTTTCCTCTTAAGCCCGGACTGCTTTACGTTTGCCTTTACGCGTACGTGCGTTAGTTTTGGTACGTTGCCCCCGCACAGGCAATCCGTGACGATGACGGATACCTTGAAAGCACGCTAAATCAATTTTACGCTTGATATTCATCGAAACTTCACGGCGTAAATCACCTTCTACAGTGAAACTGGCCATTGCATCGCGAATTTTTTTCAGTTGTTCTTCAGTTAAGTCTCTTACTTTGTAGATGACTCAACCCCGGCTGCTTTACAAATGCTCTCCGCACGAGTAGGCCCAATGCCGTAAATAGCCTGTAAGCCAATTACAGTATGTTTATTAACTGGTATATTTACTCCGGCAATACGCGCCATTTTTTGCTCCAAATTTAATCAATTAATCATTCAAAAAGCTATGTAGCTTAACCTTTAAAACTCGAAAAATCAAGTCCGCCATTAGCCCTGTCGTTGTTTATGGCGTGCGTCTTTACAAATGACTCGGACGACGCCATGCCGGCGAATAATTTTACAGTTCCGGCATAATTTTTTTACTGATGCTCTTACTTTCATAAGTCTCCCCTTATAACTTAACTTTATAACAAGCTCATTTTGGAGCCGCGTTGCTTGGCTTTTTTCATCACTGACTCATATTGATGAGTCATTAAATGTGCTTGACTTGCGCCATAAAATCCATGATCACTACCACCACAATTAATAAAGATGTGCCACCGAAATAAAATGGTACATTCCAGGCAAGATCAAAAATTGCGGTAACAAGCGCAACTAAAGCCAAATAAATGATCCTACCAAAGTCAGTCGAGTCATTACTCCATCAATATAATTCGCGGTTTGCTCTCCTGGCCGAATACCAGGAATAAAAGCGCCTGAGCGTTTTAAATTATCCGCTGTTTCTTTAGGATTAAACACCAAAGCGGTATAAAAAAACGCGAAAAAAATCACCAATACCGCAAAGGCAATCATAAAAGCCGGGCTGCCCCGGCGATAATGCCAATGCTAAATCATCGAACCAACCCATTCCTTTAGCCGTTCCAAAAAATTGTGCAATGGTACTGGGAAATAAAATAATACTTTGGGCAAAAATTGGCGGAATAACTCCAGCCATATTAATTTTTAAGGGCAAATGGCTCGTTTGTGCCGCATAAACAGTACGACCTTGTTGACGTTTTGGCATAATTAATTTTAATCCGCCGTTGTGCGCGTTCAAAATACACGACTACCACCGTAACTGCAATAACAGCGATTAAAACCAATAATAAGGTAATCCCTTGCATTTGCCCTTGCTTAACTTGAGTAAATATTTCTCCGATTGCTGCAGGAAAACGCGCCGCAATACCGGCAAAAATAATTAAGGAAATTCCATTACCAACGCCTCTCTCAGTCATTTGCTCACCTAGCCACATTAAAAACATGGTTCCAGTGACTAAGGTGATGGTGGCTACAAAATAAAAATTTAATCCAGGATTAATCGCTACGCCACTGCTGACCAGCCATTTACAAATACCGACACCTTGCATTAAAGACAATATAATAGTGGCATACCGGGTATATTGATTAATTTTTCGTCGTCCCGCTTCGCCTTCTTTTTTTAGTTGCACCATTTTCGGTGAAACAGTTGCATACAGTTGCACGATAATTGAGGCTGAAATATAGGGCATTATTCCCAACGCAAAAATAGTCAACCGGCTTAATGCACCACCGGAAAACATATTAAACAATCCTAATATCCCACCTTCATGCTGCTGAAATAAATCAGCTAACTTATGCGGATCTAATCCAGGCACTGGAATATAAGCGCCAGGCGGAAGACAATCAATCCGACCAAAACGAATAGCAGCCGATTTCTCATTCGATCAAACCGCCGCTCGAAAGCCCTCCGCCAATTTTAGATTGTTTCATTAGTTACTTACCTTTAGACTGCATCCGCTTCCTGCTATTCAACGACTCAATGCCACAGGCGTGCTCCGCTTGCGTGCATCGCACTTGAATATCGCGAATTGAAGTTCTGCGTTCATCTTTTTTCTTTAATGGCTCCATTGCCAAAAATTTTCACTTTTTTATGAATCCGATGAGATCAAATCGGCTGTTCTTAAGGCGTTTAAATCAACCATTTCGCCCTCTAATTGTGCCAATTCATTCAAACGAATTTCGGCACATAAATGGGCGGTACGTGACTTAAACCCAAATTTGGGTAATCGTCGTTGTAAGGGCATTTGTCCGCCTTCAAAACCCACTTTATGATAACCGCCTTTACGCGCATGTTGACCTTTATGACCACGTCCGCAAGTTTTACCCATGCCGCAACCAATTCCGCGGCCAACCCGCATTCTGTTTTGTTTGGCGCCTATAGTCGGTTTTAATGTGATTTAACTGTAAGCTCATATTTATGCTTCCTCTACTTTAAGCAAATAGGAAACTTTATTAATCATACCCCGATTCGCGGGTGTATCCAGCACTAATACAGTATGATGTGGCCGACGCAAACCCAAACCTTCCACACATTCACGATGTCCCGGTTTACGGCCAAATTTGCTGCGTATTAACGTGACTTTAATCTTTATTTGCCATATCATGTCACCTATACTGCTTCAGTAATTTCTTTGATAGTTTTACCGCGTTTGGCAGCAACCGATTCAGGGGTAGACATTTGTTTTAATCCTTTAATCGTAGCACGCACAACGTTGATAGGGTTAGAGGACCCAAGCATTTGGCCAATACGTTTTGAACACCCATCACTTCGAATACTGCACGCATTGCATTTCCCGCAATGACGCCGGTACCTTCAGAAGCCGGTAACATAAGTACTTTACTCGCGCCATGCCGGGCAATTACTTCATGTTGTAAGGTTTTACCCTTTAAGCTGAATATGTAACATATTCCGGCGGGCGGCTTCAGTGGCTTTTTGAATAGCAACCGGCACTTCTCGTGCTTTACCGCGGCCAAAACCAATTGTACCTTCACCATCGCCCGCTACTACCAAGGCAGAAAAGCTCATTCTGCGACCACCTTTTACAGTGGTGGCATTTCGGTTCACTGCTATTAATTTTTCTATATAGCCATCGCTAACTGTGATTTTCCGTATGCTGCATAATTATTACCTCTTATTAGAATTCTATTCCGCCTTCACGGGCGGCATCGGCCAACGCCTTAACCCGGCCATGATATTTAAAACCAGAACGATCAAAGGCTATTTTTTTAATGCCTGCAGCGATACAACGTTCCGCAATCAGTTTACCTACCCGTGCGGCAGCTGATTCATTCCCGCCATATGGCTAATTCACTGCGCAAATCTTTATCTAAAGTGGATGCTTGCGCTAACACTTTTGAACCGCATGGTGAAAACACTTGCGCATAAATATGCTGCGAGGTTCTATGTACACACAAATGGTTGGCGCCTAGTCCGGCGAATAGTGCCTCTTGCTTTAGCATAGCGGCGAGCACGTTTATATTTTTGTTAATCATTATTTTTTCTTAACCTCTTTGAGAATAATTACTTCATCATGATAACGAACTCCTTTACCTTTATAAGGCTCAGGAGGCCGGATCGAACGAATATTGGCTGCGGCTTGGCAAACAAGTTGTTTATCAACGCCTTTTAATAAAATTTCAGTTTGCGTAGGTGTTTCTGCGGTGACGCCTTTGGGCAAATGAAAATCAACCGGATGAGAAAATCCCAACGATAAATTGATCACATTGCCTTGAACTTTGCTCTATAACCAACCCCCACTAATATTAATTTGCGTTCAAAACCATTACTCACGCCTAAGACCATATTCTGAGCCAAGGCACGCGTGGTTCCTGCAATCGCATTGGCTTCGGTGGAATCATTAGCGGGCGCTAATTTGCAGAACATTATCAATCAACTGTACCTGAACTAAAGGATGAACGACATGATTAATTTCGCCTAATTTACCTTTAACTGTTAATATCTTGCCCTGATACACGGACTTCAGTGCCTTTGGGAACTGTGACAGGAACTTTTGCAACTCGACTAACCATGATCCAACCTCAATACTCAACTGACGTAACCTAAAACTTCACCACCCAATTTCAAATGGCGGGCATAACGATCTGCCATAATACCTTGGGGAGTGGAAACAATGGCTACACCTAAACCATTTTTAACCTGGGGTAATTTATCGGTCTTTTTATAAACGCGCAAGCCAGGGCGGCTAACTCGCTGGATCACTTCAATGACTGGTCGCCCGTTATAGTATTTTAATTCAATGAATAAAGTCGGCTTTTCGGCTTCATTATCCACTCCACAATCTATAATGTAACCTTCGTTTTTTAATAGTTCAGCTACTTTCAACTTTTAGCTTCGACAATGGCATGTTAATAATTACTTTACCAACCATCTGTGCATTGCGAATGTGTGTAAACATATCTGCTATAGGATCTTGGATATTCATAAGATCTACCAGCTCGCTTTTCTTAAACCAGGAACATCACCACGCATGGCTGCTTGACGCAGACAAATGCGGCATAAACCAAATTTTCGCAACGTGCCATGCGGACGTCCACAGGAACGGCAACGTAATCTAATCCGAATCGGACTTTCATTGCGGTCACGCTTTTGTAATTTAACAACTGCTTCTTCTACCGCATCCGGGTTCAAGCGAATTTGTTCTTTCAAATCATTACGCACGATTTTTTACGCGTTTTGAACGCGAATGATGCGCTTCAAATTACGCATGACAACACTGGTTTTTGCCATAATAACTGAACCTCTATTAATCTTTAAAAGGAAATCCAAATGCTTTAAGCAAGGCTAAGCCTTCTTTATTAGTCTTCGCGTTAGTGACAATAATAATATCCAAACCACGAATGGTGTCGATTTTATCGTATTCAATTTCCGGGAAACACGATTTGTTCTTTAATGCCCAAGCTATAATTGCCACGTCCATCAAATGATTTCAGGCTAAAGCCACGAAAATCACGAATACGGGGAATGGCTACCATGATTAACCGTTGTAAAAAATCATACATGCGTTCACGTCGTAAAGTTACTTTGCAGCCAATCGGCATGCCTTCGCGAATTTTAAAACCGGCGATGGATTTGCTGGCGATTGTAGATAACCGGCTTTTGCCCGCTAATACGAGTCATATCATCCAAGGCATGGGTTAAGATTTTTTTATCGGCCAATGCTTCTCCCACACCCATGTTTAAAACAATTTTGGTGATACGAGGCACTTGCATCGCACTCTTGATAATTAAATTCTTGTTTTTAACTGCGGCGAAATTATTCGCATATAATTTTTGTAAGGTACTCATAAGTCAGTCTTGAATAATTTCTCTACTTGTTAGTCCCATCAATGACTTCGTCATTGGATTTGAAATAACGCACTTTGCGTTTATTGCCAGCTTCGCCAACCCATTTAAAACCAACCCGATCTGGTTGATTAGTTGTCAAATTCAATAAGCGCAACATTAGAAATATGAATGCTCGCTTCTTTTTGAATAATTCCACCTTCAATTTTACGTTGAGGGTTCGGCTTAGTGTGTTTTTTAACTAAATTAATACCTTCTACTATCACCCGCCCGTTCGCCAAAATTTTTAATACTTTACCGACGCGACCCCGGTCTTTTCCGGTTATCACAACTACAGTATCTTCTGATCTCACTTTTTGCATAATTACAATACCTCGAGTGCTAACGACACAATTTTCATAAACTGCGCACTGGCGCGCAATTCACGAGTAACCGGCCCGAAAATACGAGTGCCTATCGGTTGCAACTGAGCATTGAGTAACACGACTGCATTGCTATCAAAACGAATGACTGAACCGTCTGCACGCCGTACCGGCTTTGCGAGTACGCACTACTAACGCATTCATCACTTCGCCTTTTTTAACTTTACCGCGAGGAATAGCTTCTTTAATGCTTACTTTAATAACATCCCCAATACTGGCATAACGGCGTTTAGAACCGCCCAATACTTTAATGCACATTACTTTACGAGCGCCGCTATTATCCGCAACTTGTAGAACTGATTCCGTCTGTATCATTGCCCGCTCCCGTCAGTTGTCTCTGCTTTTTCTTTAATGCTTTCTAAAATCCAAGTTTTTGACTTGGAAATAGGTCTACATTCTTTCACGACAACAACGTCACCTTGCCGTGCAGTATTATCTGGATTGTGCGCATGCACTTTTGTAGAGCGGCGAATAATTTTATGATATTTAGGATGACGCACACGTCTTTCAACCAATACCGCAATCGTCTGTTCTCATTTTATCGCTAACCACGACACCAGTCAAAGTTCGCGGCAGGGTTATTTTTTCACTCATATTTGCCGCTCCTTTTCACTAATAATGGTATTAATACGCGCAATATTACGGCGCACAATTTTAGTTGATCCAAGCTTTGGCGCTTCAGCCAACCCTTTTTCAATCCGCATTTTGAATTGCGTTTTGGACTGTTCAAGCAAAAGCTTGCGTAATTCATTAATATTTTTCTCTCTTAACTCGGTAGCCTTCATATTATCCCCGTTCACGCTTAACAAAAACTGCTTTTAACGGCAGCTTCGCAGCTGCTAGACTAAAAGCCTCACGCGCCAACTGTTCGGAAATACCTTCTATCTCGAACATGACACGCCCAGGTTTAATTTCAGCAACCCAGTATTCCACATTGCCCTTACCTTTACCTTGCCGCACTTCTAACGGCTTTTTAGTAATTGGCTTATCTGGAAAAATCTGAATATAGAGTTTACCGCCACGTTTAACATGCCGGGTAATAGCCCGTCGCGCTGCTTCGAGTTGACGAGCAGTTATCCGGCCACGGTCTAGGGCCTTTAACCCATATTCACCAAAATGAACCGTGGCGCCACTGGTGGCTAACCCGCGGTTACGGCCTTTAAATTGTTTTCGATATTTAGTGCGAGCAGGTTGACGCATGTTTTATCCTCTTGTTAATCCAATCATTCGGTAGTCGTCTCAGCGTCTTCTTCCGCAGCCACTTTTTTCTGCGGTTCTTTTGGCTGAAGATGCGTTTCACCTTTAAAAATCCAAACTTTAACGCCTATAATACCATAAGTTGTATGCGCAATAGCGGTTCCATAATCGATATCCGCCCGGAAAGTATGTAAAGGCACACGTCCTTCTCTAATCTTTTCAGTACGAGCTATTTCTGAACCCGCTAAACGGCCAGCCAAGCAAATTTTTATACCTTGAGCACCATGCCGCATAGTGGTTTGCACTGAACGTTTCATCGCTCTTCTAAACATAACCCGACGCTCTAATTGTCCAGCAATATTTTCAGCGACCAGCTTGGCTTCTAAATCCGGTTTACGTATTTCCTCAATGCTGATATGGACCGGCACTTTCATGATATTGGCAACCTCTTTACGCAAAGTCTCCACATCACTGCCTTTTTTACCAATAATCACACCTGGCCGGGCAGAGTAAATGGCCACTCGGGCATTTTTCGCTGGCCGTTCAATGAGGATATGACTCATAGCGGCGCCTTTTAATTTTTCACCAAAAAGTTTCTGACCTTGAGATCATTATTCAAATAATCAGCATAATCTCGGGTGTTAGCATACCACTTGGAAGTCCAATCTTTGTTTATGCCGAGTCTGATACCATTTGGATTTACTTTTTGACCCATCGCTTATTTCTCCCCGCCAGCATCAGCAACAATTACTTTAATATGGCAAGTCGGCTTGATAATCCGGTTACCACGACCGCGAGCACGGGTACGCATGCGTTTCAAACGCGGTCCGTGATCGACACAAATCATTTCGACATTTCAATTCATCAATGTCTGCGCCTAAATTATGCTCAGCATTAGCTATCGCAGAACTCAACGCTTTTATAACCGTGTCAGCCGCTTTTTTATTGCTAAATTTTAATACTTGCACAGCTTGACCAACCGGCATTCCACGAATTAAGTCCGCTACCAAACGGGTCTTTTGCACGGAAAGTCCGGCGTATTTTAATATTGACATCGCTTGCATTATTCAGATCCCCCAGTTTTTTTAGCTTTCTTATCTGACGCGGTATGACCACGGAAAGTTCTCGTTAAGGCAAATTCACCGAGTTTATGACCAACCATGTTTTCAGAAATATAAATGGGTACATGGTCTTTGCCATTATGTACGGCTATGGTTAAAGTGACCATATTGGGTATAACCATTGATCTCCGCGACCAAGTTTTGATTGGGCGCTTTACTGTTCGTTGCTATGGATTCTTCCACTTTCTTTAAAAGATGGTGGTCAACATAGGGGCCTTTTTTAATCGATCTTGCCATATTTCAATCTTCTCTTGTCTCTAAATTACTTCACACGCCTATCACGCACCCGCATATTGTTGGTGCGTTTATTACGTCGAGTTTTATAACCTTTCGTGGGTAGCCCATTCGGGGATACCGGATGACGTCCTCTGGTTCGCCCTTCACCACCACCATGACAGTGGTCAACGGGGTTCATTGCCGTACCACGAACAGTGGGACGCACGCCCCGCCAGCGGTTAGCTCCAGCTTTACCTAAAGAACGTAAGTTATGCTCCGAATTAGCCACTTCACCAATGCAAGCACGGCAAGAAGCTAATATTCGACGCATTTCACCTGAACGCATACGGATCAGGGCATAAGAACCTTCTAAACCAGCTAACTGGGCAGAAGTACCGGCGCTGCGCATTAACTGAGCGCCTTTCCCAGGTTTCATCTCTACACAATGAATAGGCGAACCAAAAGGAATATTCTGTAACGGCAAACAATTTCCGGGTTTAATCGGTGATTGTGGGCCTGACTGAACTTCAGAACCAGCATGAAGGTCTTTCGGCGCAATAATATACCGTCTTTCACCATCGGCGTATAGTACTAAAGCAAGATGAGCGCTGCGGTTAGGATCATATTCTAACCGTTCAACACGACCTGGGATTCCGTCTTTATTACGAACGAAATCTACTTGTCTGTAATTCTGTTTATGACCACCACCCCGACGGCGCACGGTAATACGTCCCTGATTGTTCCGGCAGCTTATGCGCTTTTTACTATTCACCAAAGGCGCATAAGGAGTACCTTTATGAAGCTCAGGGTTCACTACTTTGATTACAAAGCGGCGTCCCGGAGAAGTTGGTTTTGCTTTTACTAAAGCCATATCACACCTTTTTAGGATTTAAATACAAGAACTTAAATGTGGATCCCAGAAGATAGGTCAATTTCCTGACCTTTCTTTAAAGCCACATATGCTTTTTTCCAATTTTGGGTTCGTCCAGGGGTTTTTCCGCGTTTGGCTTTACCTTTTACTCGGCAAATTCGCACAGAGTGCACCTTAACATCCAGCAATTGTTCTACCGCTTTACGTACCTCAAACTTATTAGCATCTATCAAAACTTTAAATGTATAATTTCGATAATCACCGGAGATTTGAGATGTTTTCTCAGTGACGTGCGGACTTTGTAAAATATTTAATAATCTGGTCGCGCTCACAACAGCTTCTCCTCAATTTTCTTTAGGGTATCGATGGTTATCAACACATGTTCACAAGCGACCAAACTCACTGGATCCATGTAATTTAATTCACAGATTTGCACGTGAGGAATATTGCCTGACGCCATTAATAAATTTTTATCTTCACCATCGGTAATGATAAAGACTTTTTTGACGTTTAAGTTTTGTAACTTAGTCACTAAATCTTTAGTCTTATGTGTTTTAAGGGTAAACTCATCTACCACTTTCAAACGATCTTGGCGAACCAATTCGGAAAAAATAGCACGCATCGCCAGGCGATACATTTTACGATTAATTTTTTGCTGATAAGAGCGCGGAGTCGCCGCAAACACTTTACCGCCGCCTCTCCAAAGAGGACTACGAATCGATCCCGCCCTTGCACGCCCAGTACCTTTTTGCTTCCATGGCTTAATACCACCACCACGAACTTCGCTGCGGGTTTTTTGGGCTTTAGTGCCAGCACGGCCTGCCGCCATGTAAGCGGTTACGACTTGATGAACTAAACCTTCATTAAAAGGACAAGCAAATAATTCATCAGATACTTGTACGCCAGATTTTGATGGCGAACCACTTTGAGTAATTATGGGTAGTTCCATTATTTATCTCCTCGTTCTTTAATAGAAGGTAAAATGGTGACTACACCACCTGGGGCGCCAGGGATAGAACCTCTAACTAATAATAAATGACGCTCGGTATCAACCAAAACTATAGGTTGATTAACCAAGGTTCGATTTACGCTACCTAAATGTCCAGGCATTTTTTTACCTTTAAATACGTTACCCGGAGTTTGGCGCTGACCAGTAGAACCAATGGCGCGTGTTGATAAAGAATTACCGTGAGTAGCATCTTGTTTAGCGAAATGATGTCTTTTGATACCACCGGCAAAGCCTTTACCTTTGGAGACACCACTCACATCGACCGCTTGGCCTAGTTTAAAAAGTTCGACGGTAATTTCGTCACCAACCGACCGGCCTTCTAATTCCTGTTCTGACACTCTAAATTCACAAATTACTTTTCCGGCTTCAACACCTGCTTTTCTAAAATGTCCAGTCATCGGCTTATTTAAGCGTGACGCTTTTTTTTGCCCAGCAGTAATTTGCAAAGCACAATAGCCGTCATTGGTTACATTTTTGATTTGAGTGATGCGGTTAGGTGTAACAGCAATGACTGTTACTGGAATTGATTCCACCAGAATCCGTATAGATTCGAGTCATTCCGCATTTCGTACCCACTAGCCCCAACATATTTATTCTCCGAAGGAAATTTAACTATTATTCAACACTGATTTGTACATCAACCCCGGCGGCTAAATCTAACTTCATCAATGCATCCACTGTTTTATCGGTTGGTTGTACAATGACAACCAACCGTTTATGAGTGCGAATTTCATATTGATCCCGTGCATCTTTATCAACATGGGGCGAAATCAAAACCGTATACCGCTCTATTTTTGTCGGCAATGGAATTGGGCCGTTGATACGCGCACCAGTTCGCTTTGCAGTATCTACAATTTCCGCAGTCGCACGATCCAATAGCCGATGATCAAACGCTTTTAGCCGAATTATTATTCTTTCATTAGCAGCCATTATAGTTCTCTTTTATTGGATACCTTTAGTATTTTACTCAATTATCTTAGCAACAACACCAGCACCCACAGTACGCCCACCTTCACGAATCGCAAAGCGCACACCTTCTTCCATCGCGATGGGAGCAATTAACTCAACTACCATCTTAATGTTATCACCAGGCATAACCATTTCTACGCCTTCAGGCAACTCAACTGCGCCAGTTACGTCAGTGGTTCTGAAATAAAATTGCGGACGATATCCTTTAAAGAATGGGGTATGACGGCCACCTTCTTCTTTAGACAACACATATACTTCCGCTTCAAATTTGGTGTGTGGTTTGATCGAACCTTTTTTAGCCAATACTTGACCACGTTCGACGTCTTCTCTTTTTACACCACGCAACAAGACACCCACGTTATCACCAGCCTGACCTTGATCTAACAGTTTACGGAACATTTCCACGCCAGTACAAGTCGTCTAATTTGAGTGTCTTTAATCCAACGATTTCTACTTCTTCACCTACTTTAACAATACCGCGTTCAATACGGCCAGTCACTACAGTACCACGGCCAGAAATTGAAAATACGTCTTCGATCGGCATTAAGAACGGTTGATCAATTTCACGTTTGGGTTCAGGAATATAATTATCCAAAGCTATCAACTAATTTCAAAATCGCGGCTTCACCAATCTCGCTCTTGTCACCTTCCAACGCTTTTAAGGCTGAACCCACGATGATCGGGGTATCATCGCCAGGGAAATTATAAGCTGCTTAATAATTCGCGAACTTCCATTTCAACCAATTCCAAAATTCTTTATCATCAACCATATCGGCTTTGTTCAAAAACACAACAATATAAGGAACACCCACTTGACGGGCCAATAAAATATGTTCGCGGGTTTGAGGCATGGGGCCATCCGCAGCAGACACCACCAAAATAGCGCCGTCCATCTGAGCAGCACCGGTAATCATGTTTTTTACATAGTCCGCGTGTCCTGGGCAATCCACATGGGCATAGTGGCGATTTGGATTCGATATTCCACGTGTGCAGTCGAATCGTAATTCCGCGCGCTCTTTCTTCAGGCGCCTTATCAATCTGATCATAATCTCTAAATTCTCCACCAACCTTTTCGCCAACACTTTGGTAATCGCTGCCGTTAAGGTGGTTTTACCATGGTCAACGTGACCAATCGTTCCCACGTTACATGCGGTTTAGTCCTTTCAAATTTTCCTTTTGCCATAATAAATCACCTCTAATAAACAGTTTAATTATTCTTTCTTTAGATAATACTCTTCCGCAATATTCGCTAGGCGCTTCTGAATACTTAGCAAATTCCATTGTATAGGTTGCGCGACCTTGACTCACATGAACGCAAGTCCGTTGCATAGCCAAACATTTCAGCAGAGGAACTTCCGCATTGACTAATTTACCTGCATGGATCTCTCGTCCATGCCCTGAATCACGCCGCGTCGCCGATTAAGATCACCGACCACATCACCCATATAATCTTCAGGTGTCACGACTTCAACCTTCATAATCGGCTCAAACAAAACAGGATGGCTTTTAGCGCGCCCTCTTTAAAGCCAATGCGAACCCGCAATTTTAAACGCCATTTCACTGGAGTCGACATCGTGATAAGAACCATCAAATAAGGTGACTTTCACATCCACCACAGGATAGCCGGCAAGGATACCATTTTCCATCTGCTCATGAACACCTTTTTCACTGGCTGGAATATATTCTCTTGGAATCGCACCACCCACAATAGCATTGACAAATTCAAAACCCGCTCCTCGTTCACGTGGCTCAATCTTCAGCCAAACATGGCCATATTGACCACGACCACCTGTTTGACGGATGTATTTTGCCTTCATGCTCAATTTTTTTCGAATGGTTTCACGATAGGCAACCTGAGGCTTACCAACATTGGCTTCCACTTTAAATTCGCGCCGCATACGGTCCACAATAATTTCAAGATGTAATTCACCCATCCCTGCAATAATGGTTTGGCCGGATTCTTGATCAGTGTGCACTCGAAACGAAGGATCTTCATGGGCTAGCTTACCTAAAGCAACGCCCATCTTTTCTTGATCAGCCTTTAGTTTTAGGTTCGACAGCCACTGAAATCACGGGTTCTGGGAAATCCATTCTTTCTAAGCGAATAAGATTGATCGGATCGCACAATGTATCACCTGTGGTCACGTCTTTTAATCCAACGCAAGCGGCAATATCACCGGCTCGCACTTCTTTAATTTCTTCACGAGTATTCGCATGCATTTGCAATAGACGGCCAACCCGTTCTTTACGATTTTTAACCGTGTTATAGATCGTATCACCTGATTCAAAACGCCGGAATAAACTCGGAAAAAGGTTAACGTACCGACATAAGGATCTGTCATAATTTTAAAAGCCAACGCCGAAAAGGGCTCTTTTTCAGAAGGATGCCGTAATATGGGCTCGCCTCGTTCATCCTCGCCTTTTACCGGCGGCACATCTAAAGGAGAGGGTAAATATTCAATAACCGCGTCTAATAGTGCCTGCACACCTTTATTCTTAAAGCGCTACCGCATAAAACCGGCACAATATGATTAGAAATAGTACGCTTGCGCAATCCGCGCTTAATTTCTTCAATTGAAAGTTCGCCGCTTTCTAAATACTTTTCCATGAATTCGTCTTCAGATTCAGCTGCGGCTTCGATGATTTTTTCCCGCCATTCTTGCAATCTGCCAGCATGTCTTCGGCGACATCACGCACTTCAAATGTCATACCCTAGATCAGCTTCATTCCAGTAGATGGCTTTCATGGTGATTAAGATCGACTACACCTCAAAATGTTCTTCGGCTCCGATGGGCAATTGAATTGGAACCGGACGAGCGCCTAAACGTTTACGAATTTGTTCCACGCACATAAAAAGTTAGCTCCGGCGCGATCCATTTTGTTAACAAAGGCTAAACGCGGCACGCCATATTTATTAGCTTGGCGCCAAACAGTTTCGCTCTGTGGCTCAACGCCGCTAACCGCGTCAAATAATGCGCAAGCGCCATCGAGTACTCTTAATGAACGTTCAACTTCAATGGTAAAATCAACGTGACCTGGTGTATCAATAATATTAATACGATGTTGTGGAAACTGTTTGTGCATCCACTCCAATAACAAGTGGTTGCGGCGGAAGTAATGGTGATACCCCGCTCTTGTTCTTGTTCCATCCAGTCCATAACGGCAGCGCCTTCATGAACTTCACCAATTTTATGGAGACCCCGGTATAAAAAAGAATACGTTCAGTGGTCGTAGTCTTACCGGCGTCAATATGCGCCATAATCCCGATGTCACGTAATCTAGTTAAATCTATTGCCATTTTGTTAATGCTACTATTTAAAAAAAATTATTTTACCAACGATAATGCGCAAATGCTTGGTTGGCTTTCGCCATGCGATGCACATCATCCCGCTTCTTCACGGCTCCGCCGCGGCCACCGATAGCGTCTAAAATCTCTTGGGCCAAACGCAGCATCATGCCTTTTTGGCTACGCTGCCCGGCAAACTCCACTAACCATCTCATCGCTAAAGCGACGCGCCTAGTTTCTCTAATCTCAACTGGGACTTGATAGGTGGAACCACCCACACGGCGTGATTTAACTTCAACCACCGGGGTCACATTTTCAAGCGCTTTTCTAAATGCTTTCAGCGCAGCTGATCGCGCTTCATCGCTATTACGGATGTTTGCGCTGCTGGCAAATTTTTTCCCGCCGCCACTTTGACCACCATGGCCGCCGCCCTGATCACCACCGTCGCCTTCACCTTCAGCGCCAATATTGCCAACGCTTTTCACGACATGGTCTAAGGCTCCGTAAACTACTTTTTCGGCGATCGATTTCTTGCCATTTCTCATAACGGTGTTAATAAACTTTGCTAATAAAATACTATGAAACAATGGATCTGGAAGGATCTCACGTCTAGGAGCTGCTTTTCTTCTTGGCATAACGTTTCTCTAATTATTCCTTCGGTTTCTTTTCACCGTATTTGGAACGTCCACGTCGACGTCCAGATACGCCCGCAGTATCTAAGCTACCACGCACGACGTGATAACGGACACCTGGTAAATCTTTAACACGGCCCCCGCGAATTAACACCACAGAGTGCTCTTGTAAGTTGTGGCCTTCACCACCGATATAAGAGGTTACTTCCGCGCCATTGGTTAGACGGACACGGGCTACTTTTCTTAAAGCCGAGTTTGGCTTTTTAGGAGTTGTGGTGTACACACGGGTACATACTCCCCGGCGCTGAGGACAACCCTCTAACGCTGGAACATTCGTCTTTTTAGGCGGACTTCTGCGAGGTTTTCGCACTAATTGGTTAATTCTTGCCATTCAATTACAGTCTCCAAAAATATATCGTCCCTGCTCATTAGCAGGGTGGGTCATTCTAAATAAGCTATGAACACTTGTCAACGGTTTTTGACAAACTTCCTTGGTACGCGACAAAAATTTTACCCGAACATCGTTAATATTTCCCGCCGCCGCCAAGCCCGTTGCGGATAGACCGCATGTCGGGTCCTGTCGGCTGGCGCGCTTGGCGGCGGCGGGAAATATTAACTTGCAAATGCGCTAAAATCCGAAAGCATGGGCCAAATCAATCATTTTCGTAGAAAATACCTTTCCGGATGAGGGTTCGAAGGGGGAGAAGAGCGGAGCGATCTTCCCCTTCATTGCTGCGTCCCAGCTTAGCTGGGACGCAGCATATAAACCAGGAAGCAGTTTTCGCTTCGGCGAAAACTGCTTGGTATTATTCCTTTTCGCCTACATCTTTCTTGAGGGCTTCGCTTAAGGCTTTTTCGGCTTCGGCTGCCACTTCTTCTGAGGTTAAAGCCGCGGGGGCGATAGTTTCAGTTTTCGCGGGTTCTTTCTTCCGCCGTGAAGTGTGGTAAGCGTAACCCGTTCCTGCTGGAATGAGACGGCCAACCATTACATTTTCTTTTAGTCCTCTGAGTTCGTCGCGCTTACCAGCCACCGAGGCGCCGGTTAATACACGAGTAGTTTCTTGGAACGATGCGGCTGATAAAAACGAATCGGTCGCCAGAGATGCTTTAATCAATCCTAACAACATAGGATCGTAAGTGGCTGATACGCCTTTGTTCTTAAAAATCTTTTCGTTCTCAATATCCACCCGGTAGCGTTCGACTTGCTCTCCCTTCATAAAGCCAGTATCACCAGGTTCTCTGATTTCTACTCTGCGTAACATTTGACGGACAATCACTTCAATATGTTTGTCGTTAATCTTCACGCCCTGTAGACGATAAACTTCTTGAACTTCGTCGACGATGTAATTGGACAATGCATTCACACCCAGTAAACGCAGCACATCATGTGGATCCGTTGAGCCGTCTGCAATCGTTTCGCCCTTGGTAACCGATTCACCCTCGAATACCGTGATCCGGCGCCATTTTGGAATCAATTGCTCAAATTTAGCGCCGTCAGGGGCAGTAATAATGAGGCGGCCTTTTTCTTTAGTGTCTTTACCAAAGCTGATCACGCCTGAAATTTCCGCCAAGATTGCCGCGTCTTTAGGCCGGCGAGCCTCAAATAAATCCGCAACTCGGGGTAAACCACCGGTAATATCGCGGGTTTTGGAGGCTTCTTGGGGAATACGTGCTAAGACGTCACCCACCTCAACCCTTTGACCATCTACTTCATTGATCAGCGTACCTTCCGATAAAAAGTAATGCGCTGGAATACTGGTGTTGGGCAGACAAACATCCTTGCCTTTATCATCGACTAATCTAATCATCGGACGAATTCTTTGCCACTCACGCCACGCTGGCGGCTGGCGGTGATGACAATACTGCTCAAACCCGTCAACTCATCGGTCTGACGGCTCATAGTCACCCCTTCTACTAAATCGACCAACTGTAAACGTCCGCTCACTTCAGTGATGATAGGATGGGTATGCGGATCCCATTGTGCGACCACTTGCCCTCCTTTCACCGGGCTACCTCTTCCATTTAATGCCGCGCCATAAGGTACTTTAATATTGTTCACGCTCCGCACCATGCACGTCATGAACAATTAATACGCCGGAACGCGAAACCGCTACGATATTGCCTTCGGGTTGTTTTACCGTCTTTAAGTTCTGGAGGCGTACAGTACCATCCACTTTAACTTGAATATTGTTGATGGCGGTAGTCCTGGACGCCGCACCACCAATATGGAAGGTACGCATGGTAAGCTGGGTTCCAGGTTCACCAATCGATTGCGCTGCAATTACCCCGACAGCTTCACCCACATTAACCAAATGCCCACGCGCTAAATCACGGCCATAGCATAAGCAGCAAACACCGTATCGCGTTTCACAAGTGATCGTAGAGCGCAATTTAACGGAATCAATGTCATGAGATTTTAAAAGAGTGATATCTTTTTCGTCTAATAACGTGCCTTCGGGCAATATATTTTTCTTGGTTTTTGGATCAGTGACTGGGTCTGATAACACCCGTCCCAGAACTCGCTCTGAGAGCGGTTCTACCACGTCACCGCCTTCAATGTGCGGACGCATTTCAATGCCAGAAGTCGTACCGCAATCAATTTCAGTAATCATTAAATCCTGGGCCACATCCACTAAACGGCGAGTTAAGTACGGGATGGATCTCGATGCCGCCGTCCTCGTTCAGTACGACTTGGCGACCGGGGTAGCAGCGACGAGCGGTTTCGACGTCACGCTCATCGAACTGGCCGGTGAAGATCGGGATGCCTCGGCTGAGTTCGACCTGCTCGGCACCGGTCGGCCACCGATGGCGCCATGCGTCGACAGTGAATCCGTCGGCCGGGGCGGGCAGGTCCGGGCCTGTTGCGGCGTGCGTGGCTCGTTCAATTTCGGGCACGGAGCGTGAGCATAAGGATCAATTGCGTTCAGCCGCTGGTTGACGGTCAACGGGTGCGGGTGACCTGCTCAGGCCTCAGGGGTCAGT
>CAVOOI010000044.1:0-18948 GCA_963697455.1 uncultured Pseudomonadota bacterium
GTCGTATCGCTCATTTAAAAATTTCTCACGCTTATTTCGAAGATGAAACCCATGTGTTGGCGGCTAAGTTATTTTGTGAGTTTAAGCTAGATAATGTTGCGCAAGTTTTTTCTGATTTCAAGCCATTGGTAATTTTTAGCCCGGAAGAATTAAGAGGTTTCGCGAATCGGAGGAATCGCCATCCAAGAGTATTTTGGGCTTTCCGATTGATAAAAGTTTCTTTGCTCTGCTTAAGGGCTATCTCTCTGAGGAGGATCATGCAGAATTAAAAGATTTTTTGAAAAACCGCCGTGGTGACCTACAGGTTCAAAGAACTATGGCAAAGATAATGTTGGGTCATTTTCATAAACGATTCGCTCAGGATCAGCGCCGGCTATTATTCAGTTTCATTCAGAACGCCAAAAAGTGCGACTCGTATCTGACAAAGATTATAATTTTTGGGTCCAGATATTCAAGAGCGGTTAGAAAAGATTTTAATATAGTGAATGTTTTAAGCTTGTGTTTATAAGTTTTCAGAAACCATGCAATCAATTCATATCTTCTGTGGATGATAAATAATTCTAAAGGGGACTGACGTTTTTCATCTCGGGCAACATTAAGCTCCACATTGGCGCAATATAATTGGATTACTTGATCATCTTTACATTTTATAATTAAATCATTCTCAAGATATATTTTGGTATTGGTGAGAATTTTAACATAATAAGTCAGCTTAGCTGAAATCAATGAATTCGGATTTTGCTTTGCTAATGTAACACACATAATTATCTCTTCTGAGGAGAGAATGCGTTGCGATTGAGGATGATCAAAAATAAAAGAGAACATAGGGTAATTCATATTTCTTATGGCTACCATGAGTGGCGTTAATTTATTGGCATCGTGTTGATTAATATCCATCTGGTTTTTTATAAGTAACTTAAGCATGTCTGTAGTTTGATCGACCGCAGCCAAATGCGGCGCTTTAGATTGGGCTAGCATATTTGCAAACTTTTTTTCAAAACTTTCGCTCTTGATCGCTTGTACCCGAAGATAATCAAACAGTGCTTGTACAGCCTCTGCTTGCCTAAAAACCACGGCAATTTCTAGTGTGTCATAGTTATCGTCGGTATTATCCCTGATAAAAGGGTCGGCTTTGTATTCCAAGAGTGCTTTCATTATTTCGATACTGCCTTGTTGTGCAGCTAACATCAAAGGAGTCCTTTGAGAGATAACGTAAAAAGCATTAATTTTGTCTACTTTGGTGATCAGCTTTTTAGCTGTTTCGTTGCTATTGCCTATAATTGCCTGACATAGCGTGTTGAAATAAGATAATTGAACTTCTTGCCGGGGCAGTTTGATTTCCAGAAGATTACAAATATCTATTTGCCCGGTCATGGCGACGTGGGATAAAAGCTTTGCATCAGGGGTGTGTTTGGGGATATAGTTACATACGATTTCAAACATCTCATCTCCAACAGATCCCATTTGAAATTTGTATTTCAAGAAATCGAAAATTCGCCACTTAGCGTTTTTATACTTACAGGTTTTGTAAAGGTCAAACCCTGGCAGTTTGTGGTGTTTGTGAAGCCACTTGCTGACTTGCTCTGGTTGGTTTTTGTCAATATATTTCAGTAACTTTGTATAATCGAGTTCTGAGCCTTTACCTTTTGTTCTGCGCATATCTCTTTTCCATACCTATTCTTCAAGAGCTTTTATTACTTTATTCAGATCTTCCTCAATAGAAATTGACTCTATGGTTAGCGTCGCGACTTCTTCAAATAAGCTATCACGTTCAAGGTGCTGTTTATCTAGAAATGCCTTGCGATCAACGATTGGGAGCAGTGGAGATCGGCCATCTGGCCACCGTTCAATTTGCACCGATGTTGCGACTTTTAAATAAACAACAAACTCTGAGGATAATAATTTTCTATTCTTTTCTGTCGCGATAACAGCTTCTTCCAGGATAACCACAACCTGCTCTTTGCCAATATAATGAGATATTATTTCAGCTTCACATTGATGAAACGCTTCTTCACCTTGTTTTCCCAAAATTTCATGCAAACTTCGCCCAATGTAACGCTCCAAACCTGGGTTGGCATCAATATACTGCCAACCCAATTTTTTAGCTAACGCTTCGCCCCGTAATGATTTACCAGCGCCCATATGTCCGACGATGAAAATACGTTTAGGCTTAATCATGTTGATATCCCCCTTAATTATTTAAGATTCAACCGAAGATTTAAATTAGGTATCCCTATCGGTGGGCCATAATATTTCTGATTATGCCTGATATTCTTTTTGAAAACCATACTTTCGCCCTCCCATTGCGCAAGGTCATAGGCTTACGCCTGTGGCTTGCAGGGACATTAGCTCTCTTGACAAGATTTTTAGCTCAATGTTATAGTTAATTTCACAAAATTAAATAAATGGGAATGACCATGAAAAACCAAAAACAAAAAGAAACAAAACGAGAAAGTGTATCTCGTTATTCTGCAATTGAACAGAGGGTCCTCCTAGAGTACCTCGGGCTGTTTTTTATGATTCCAGGATTCACAACCTTCATGCTAACCGAACCAAACCTAAGTAGAATCCACGGATTCCTTACTAACATTTTTTTTGAAAAACAAAAATTATCATCTTTAGTCTTTGATCAACATTCAGAAAATGATGAACGCTATCGAAGCATAGGATTCAATTCAAATGCGATGAAAAAATTAGTTATAGATAAGGATTTTGTAGAAGCCAAAATAACACGCATTGGAAACCTCTTAATTTTTAGCAGCCGATTATTAACTCAGCTAGAGAAGCAACGGTTGAATAGTACATATGAAGAATTAGTTTCCACAATAAAAGTGAAAAATCCGAACAATGCGTTTTTAATAATTTCTGCATGTTTAACGAACTCTATTCTAAAAAGTTATCCTCCAACATCGCATCTGAATTTGGCTATCAGCCAGATGTTTTTTATGTTTATGCTTGAAAAATTCCAGACGCCGAGAAATCAAATTTTACCACTTTCGATAGGGTTTGCTCGTTACACTCAAAATCTTTTTAGAAAATCGCAACACAGAGACTCAAATACGCAAAATCCCTTGGCTGTACTCCCCCCTCAACTGAAATTTAGCTAGAGGTCAGGCTGATCTGGATGTACCCCGGCGCGCCGCGACTGTCAACTCTGCTCAGAATGCGACCTCCGAAGATCGTTTCGTAAAATCGAGAAAGTGTGCAGAGTCCCTGGTATAACAAAAAACCTGTACTTTTTTGACGAAATCGGGTATAATATTCCTTTCGTGATAGCCATGAGGTAACCTGCCAGTGATCAATTAAAGTTTTTTCGGGAATTCAACTTAAAGTTGAATAGTCTTATTTTTACCCTAAGGAACTTTAATATGATAGCCAATCCACGTATTATTTTACATCAAACCAACTATTTAATTAATAATCAATCGATTATTTCAGACTTTGATTTCAGCTTTTCGGCTGGAAAATATGGGATCGTTGGGCGTAATGGCGTCGGCAAGTCAACATTACTCAAATTAATCGCCGGAGAAATACTGCCCTCTTCCGGGTCCATTCAAGTAACAGGAAAAATCGCTTATTTTTCTCAAGAAGCCCTGGATTCGCCTATGGCAAGCGTGGCGGATATCTTAAGTATTTCCCAAAAATTACAGGCTCTGGATCGCATCACCCAAGGCAGTTTGGATGAGCAGGACTTTGCTTTAGTGGGAGAGGAGTGGTTATTAGCGGAAAAAGTTCAACATCAATTGCGGACATTTAACTTGAATGGGATTACGCTTGATCGAGTACTCAGCAGCTTAAGCGGCGGAGAACGCACACGTTTAATGCTCATTAAAGCGTTATTAGCTGAGGCCGATATGCTGATTTTAGATGAACCGACCAACAATTTGGATAATCACTCACGGCAAGCATTATACCAGGCGATCGTGGAATGGAAATCAGGGCTCATCATTGTGTCTCATGATCGTGAATTATTAAATCTGATGGAGCATATCGTGGAAATGTCATCATTAGGTATTCATAGTTATGGCGGAAATTATGCCGATTATATCGAGCAAAAACAGCTGGAACGGGAAGCCGCTGAACAAACTTTACAAGCTGTCGCACAAATACAGGGGCAAGGCAAACATTTGACGCAAAAGCGTCGTGAACACCATGAACAGGCACGAGCCAAAGGCCGATTAGCCCGCAAAACTGAAATTAGTAAAACTGGACGCCTAAAAAGCCGGATTGAATTTGGCTCGGCAAAAGGGCGTAGTGAGAAAACCCAGCGAAAAATTAATCTGCAAACTGAGCGTAAGCTCTCGCAGATCAGCGACCGTGTCGAGGCGGCTCGCGCTAGAATAGAACAAAATCAGGAAATTACGATTGATCTTCCTCATACACAAGTACCCAAGGGAAAAATGATGGTAGAGATTAAAAATATCTGCTTTTATTATCCTTCGCAGGAAAAAAAATTAATCGAAAATTTTTCATTCACTATTCAAGGACCGGAACGGATAGCACTCTGCGGTCATAACGGCAGCGGTAAAACCACATTAATTAAATTAATTTTGAATCAATTATCTCCATCTGTTGGCAGTATTCTGCTGGGCACGGATCGCATCAGCTATTTAGATCAAACAGTCAAGATAATCGATCCTCGATTATCGGTGCTGGAGAATTTTTTGCAGTTGAATCCCAGTATTCGTGAATTGGACGCTCGTTACCATTTAGCGAATTTTTTATTTCGTAATGATTTCGCATTAAAATTAGGCAGTCATCTGAGCAGTGGCGAACGATTACGTGCAGCATTGGCCTGTTTATTGATGTCACCCACCCCACCGCAATTATTGATATTAGATGAGCCAACCAATCACTTAGATCTAATGACCATCGCTACCATCGAATCAGCCTTGCGTAAATATCAAGGCGCATTGATAGTTATCACCCATGATATGACTTTTCTTAATAATATTAATATTCAAAAAATAATGACTTTACCAAACTTCATTATAGCGAACGAATAACCTTAGCTGGCACACCCGCAACAAAACTGTTGGCAGGAACATCCTTCGTAACAACCGCTCCAGCTGCGACTACTGAATTTTCGCCCACCGTCACTCCACCTAGTATGGTGGCGGCTGTTGCAATCCAAACGTTCCTTTCAATTACGATTGGCTTTGCCTCAATGTAAGCACGTCGTTTGGCCGGGTCCAGTGGATGACCTGCGGTGATAATGTTCACGTTTGGTCCGATCATGACTAGATCTGCAATATCGACCCCGCCCATATCGTAAATAGTACAACACTGATTGATAAATACTTTGTACCCAACCCTGATCTCAAGACCACCTGCTGTATAGAAAGGCGGAATGAGACTAAAAGTTTCATCGACCTTTTGACCAATTAACTCGCTGAATATTCCTCTCACTTTGGTGGCATCATCGAATGAAAGCTTGTTCAGCTCTGCCGTCAACTTCATAGCTCGTTTGACGATATTGGCCGTAGCATCCCATTCGGGGCTAGGGATTTGGACTTGTTTAGTTAGAATTGGCTTCTTGACACCCATTTCACTTTTCTCCGGCATCTGATTGTAAACGTCATACCTAAAATTACCACATCCACGGCAGTGATTCCTCTACTTTATTGATGAGCGCGCATGAGCCACAGAAAGTCCTACTTTAAAATTTAGTCAGATTATTATAACTTATTACTGATCGATTATATCAAACATTGCCATGAACATCAGATTCCTGGCCTAACTTCAGGAGAATGATATGAGTAAATTATTATATATTACGGACTCCAAGATCCTGGCCATTCCCATCACCGAATGTCACGAACCGCTGATTAACCTAAAAGAGCACCAAAACATACAGTATGGAACTCCACCCGAATGTGAATTAACTGCTCAAGACTATACGAAAATGAGAAAAACAGTCTTTGAAAAATTATGCCAGGCCGAAAAAAATTTACCAAACGGCTGGTATTTTCGAGTGTATGAGGGATTTCGTAGTCTGGCAGTTCAACAGGCGCTTTTTGAACAGGAATATCAACGCGTCGTAACACGCTATCCCCATAAAACCGATGAATTTCATTTTTATGAAACCACACGCCTTGTCTCACCAGTGATTAATTTCGATGGTTCTAAAAATATCCCTCCTCACAATACCGGGGGAGCGGTCGATATCGAAATCATAACATCAGAAGGCCAATTAGTGGATATGGGGATGGCTCTTCAGGATTGGACTCGTGTTGATCCTGAAATCTGCTTAACCGATTGTCGTTCTATCAGTATCGAAGCCAAAAAAAATAGAAAGCTTCTGCTTGAAATTATGCAAGCTCAGGGATTTATTAATTACCCCACAGAGTGGTGGCATTTTTCTTATGGAGATCGATATTGGGCTTATCATCAACCAGTCCAGCAGGCTATTTATAATTCAATAGAAGGATCAATCTAAATAATGAAATCCAATACAGGCTATGTCCAATTTGATGCTCACTTTAAAGAAGTGGGAAAACACATTGTGGGATAAATCCGCTTTCCCCCACTTGAAGTAATGCGCGTGGATAATAATGGAAATTACTACCCCACTCAAGTCATGGCCATATTTACATCCCACATTCCTAGAACAAAAAATAGACTTTCTTTGATTTAACGGTCGCATATGATGAATTTGTAAAAAAATGTCGTTAATTCGTGCTTATGGATGTACCCAAACCCCGTCAATAGTGTTTTCCCGCCCAAGAAGTCCGCAGTGAGTCGCCGGGGTACAAAGCTGCGCGTTTCAGCCGTGCTCATTACGCCGTGACGTCAAGCAGAGTACCACCGCTTTACGACGGCTCCACTGCGCGCGCCTGAAACGCTCCGCTTTATACCCCTTTCTAGTGCCTTGGGCGGGAAAACACTATTGACTCCGCAAATGAACCTGATATTGATTAAAGCTTTTTGAATTTTGGCAAGAATCTTTTATCGACTTTTTTTGAATAAGACCGTATATCTCGCAGGCTGTTTCTCCAAATAAATGAATAATCTTTTTCCTAATCTCATTGATGTTAGCCGTCATTTATCTAACCACACTAATTCTCTCCGTCAATTGAAAAATCCACCTCATCGTCGGATTTTTTATCTGCTTATTCAATTGATTCGGTAAGGTTTCATTCTTCTCCAGGGCGTGACCTAACGTATCATCACTTTGGATTTTATCCGTATCCATCTCTAGCATCGCTTTTCTCCTCTTGAAAGACAAATAGCATATCTGCTTTCTGACGAACTTAATATTCTCTTTCGGAACTCAAACCCATTTGCAGAGTCAATAGTGTTTTCCCGCCCAAGGCACTAGAAAGGGGTATAAAGCGGAGCGTTTCAGGCGCGCGCAGTGGAGCCGTCGTAAAGCGGTGGTACTCTGCTTGACGTCACGGCGTAATGAGCACGTCTGAAACGCGCAGCTTTGTACCCCGGCGATTCACTGCGGGCTTCTTGGGCGGGAAAACACTATTGACGGGGCTTGAGCAGGCTCATGAAATTAAATAAAGTTTAATTTTTGTTCTAGGAATGTGGACCACTCTAAATCGAATTCGCCACCATACAAATTTTATATCTGCAAATTTCAACGGCAATATTTTGGCAGCGAATTTCTCTGCTGATATCGCTTAACATGACTGCTAACTAACTCTGAGTTATGCAACACATTAAAAATGTTTTCTGCTATTTCTATGAAAATAAGTTGTTTTTTTGGCTTGACACTATACATAAGTACAAGATACGTGCCGTCACAAGGATTAAAGGCATAAAATGATTCATAACCCGGCATACCGCCCGCATGTACCCAATTAAAACCATTATTTTTGAAATAAACTAACCCCATACCTGCGCCCACACCCACTTCAATCCACGAATTTTTTTTCAATAATTGATTCTGAAAGTCCAAAGTTTGCAGATTTATAGGTTTAGCATCGGTCTCCGCTATTACAGTCATCATCTCCGCCAATGATTGACGAGTAATAATCTTTCCTTCAAAAAGTAGATTTAACCAATGGATGATATCGCTCGGCGTGGAAATCATTGCGCCGGAGGACGGGCTGAATGACATATTTATCCCGGTGACATCTGTGTTGAATCGAAATAAGCCATCCTGATTATAGCCATGCGCAATTCTATTTTTGATATTATCGGGATATCCCGACGGAAGATAATAAGTGTTGTATAAATGGTATTGATTTAAATATTCATCGAATATGTGCTGCAAAGCTTGATGAGTAATTTTCTCAATAATCATACCTAACAATACGTAATCTGTATTCGTGTATTCATATTTCTGTCCTGGTTTGGCAATATCAGTATGATGATAAGCGATATTGGCTAATTCATGGAGCGACCAGATTTTTTTAGGATTTTGTTTCAGTAGATCATCAAAATTTTTACCCTGCGTATAATTGTAAACTCCACTAGTATGTTTCAATAAATCCTCTATAGTAATATCCTGCCACCGAGAATATTGAGGAAGCCATCGAGTTAAATGATCACTGAGCTTGATCTTATGTTTCTCAATTAATTTAAATATAATCGTTGCCGTAAATGTTTTGGTGATACTGCCAATTTGCAATAAAGTATTCGGCGTAATTTTTTGCTTTTCCTCAAAAGTATAGTAACCGCTGACGTATTCTCTAGTCACTTTTTCTTCAGGTAGCTTTATACTGACTGATAAAGCGGGTAGTTGATATTTAACCCGTTCAGTATTAATAGTGCTTTGAATCTGATTATCTAATAAAACATCTTGGTTCATTGCTGAAGCAGATGTCACACTCAGTAAACAAGATAGGAGTATGGCGATTAAAAAATGGGTAATTCGCATATTCAATACCTGAAAAAGGTTTTATCAATAAATTTTCCCTGCTATTATTAGGCTTATTCTCAATGATATCAAGTTACCATTTTTTAAGCCTTTATCAGGAGTATCTCCATGACCGGGCCCCCACCTGGGTTGTTATCACCCAACAGCCATGTTACAATAATCCTAATTTTTAGACTACTGAGAGAGACATAAAAGGTTATTAAGATATCTTCTTGGAGGTTTATATGAGCAATAAAAAATAAAAGAATTACAAAGCTGAGTTTAAGACGAAAGTTACACTAGACGCAATACGTACCGATTTCACAATTCTTGCCAAATTAATGCTGGAAAATAGAAACAGAGAGCATTAACATCAATCAAATGCAGCTTTACAATAAGAATCAAAAAAAACAATGCCTTATCCAGAAATATTTTACTATTTACATCATGGTAACTCTAAAAAACTTGAGTTTCAACCGCCAGGTACGCTAGAAGATGTGATTGCTTTTGTACAGCAAGAGCGTTGCTGGCGTCCTCCACTTAGCGCTGGTTACAAACCCAAAAGTTTAGTCCTGGCAGACTGGACGGCTCGACATTGGCCATATGCAAAAATACAACAAGTTCGCGAAGCGATTGGGAAACTCATGCAGGACGGTTTTACTATCTATCTTTGGCAAGATGGAAAAGTGCAACTTTTGATCTCTCTTCTTGAAATTGGCAATGACGAAATCTATCAAAAAATAAGGCTCGCTATTCCAGAGGATATACTCAAAGCAACTGCTGAACAACATCACCTTTCACTTGATCAAATTCACATTTTAGATGATTATTGGCTAGCACATTTATTAAATCCAATATTAGCAACCGACAGTC
Organism: uncultured Pseudomonadota bacterium; assembly: GCA_963697455.1. Taxonomy (GTDB): domain Bacteria; phylum Pseudomonadota; class Gammaproteobacteria; order Coxiellales; family Coxiellaceae; genus JAFEDN01. The sequence continues at coordinate 9,686 of CAVOOI010000044.1, forward strand.
CTAGAGAATTAAACATTTCTGATTACTGTCAGGAACCAGAAGAATCTAAACTATTACCAATATTCGTGCATCAAAGTCAGCCCCCTCTCTCCATTATTATTATGGACGAAAAATCAGAAGAAGCAACTGCAGCAATAGAAGTTATAAAAAGAATATTCCCTGCATTAGAAACAGAAGATTCCAAGGATAGATGCACATTAAAAATATCAAAATATGAAAAAATAGAAAATTCTGAAAATATCACGGATATCATTATAGATAATGAAAATAATCTAATTGATGAACACCAGCTAGAAAATTTAACCTCTCTTATAGAACCAAAAGCAAAACGATTATTGATAAGAGATTTTTTCAATTTAAATAAATTTGCGTTTAAGAAAAATTTAGACTCTCTGGAAGAATTAAAACTAGCACACATACCCATTTTTTCTTTAGAAATATTCAACAAAACACCTAATCTCAAAAACTTAGAATTAGACTTTATTTATTTTACGGGTCTAGAGGAAGTTTCATTATCATTTCCATATCTTACGAGATTAAAAATAAGAGGCCCAGAAATAAATACCCCCGAAATTATTTTAGATAAAACACCCTTGTTATTGGCGCAAATTGAAAAAATTATAAAAAATTCTCCAAAATTAACCGAATTAAACTTAGCTCAATTTAATATGGATACATTCACAATGGATCCACTATTTTCAAATACTTCTGCATTAAAAAAGTTATCTATAGAATCTTGTTCCTTCGACTCAGACATACCAATAACCGAAGCGAGCAAGCTCGAATATCTAGAAGAAATATATTTAAAAAATAATTATCAATATCAATGCGATTTTCCCTGTATTTTTGATGCTAATTTCCTACGCCAGTCAGTCCCCAATCTAAAAAAATTTACAACCACTTTTTTGACTAAAAATCAAGCAATAAATTTTCAAGACTCAAAAGAATATCAAGTTCTCATCCATCGAAGAGTTGAAGTCATTATTAAATATCCGCTTGATTCAGAACTAGAAGAAAAAGAGACAAATACCGCTATACTTCCTCAGCTTGATTATTTGAGAAATCACAGCTCTACACCGAATGCATTTACATTTATTGGAAAAACAACGCTTGACCAAGGCATGGTGATGGATAAACTCTCTCAATATTGGACATTAATCAAAGAAACTGCCTTTATCCCTTTTATAAAAGGCGGCATTTGTGGGGTGATGTCTTGTGTATTCTTAGAAAAATGGTCAACATGGAATGAGTTTATTCAACCCATTGCAGATTGGAATGGCAAGCGATCCACTTTAGATAATGGTCTTAAAGTACGATTTAGTGCATTAACAAAAGCTATACAGCAATATTATGGTGCATCCAGCCAACGTTATTACCTAGGCGATAGTGTTTCACAATTAATAAAAGATAGAAAACCTCATATTTTAGTTAATCCACGGCATGCCATTACTATCATCCCTGATGAAAAGGATAATAATAGCTGGATCCTCTACGACCCTAATTTTCCAGCTGGGCCCAGCCATATTAAAAATGAGGAACTTCTAAAGTATCTCTCAGATAATAATGGCAATCTCATCTCAGAATATTTGTTACCAACACAACCATTACCCAACTCTATTCAACCGACCATAGAAAATCCAGGCCAATTTATTCAATGGGGTGGATTATTAACACTCTGTATGGCTGTTAACCAATCAGACATATTAAACCTATTACCTTCTGCTACCGCATTATCAAAAGAAGAATTAAGGGGTATTTTCGTACGAAGCACCAAAGGTCATCCTGCATGGGTAGTGGGCTTACGAAATCATAATCCTCATTGTAAAAAATATGTGGAAGCATTATTACAGCAATTCATCCGGCTCAATGAAGGCGATGTCATTCAACAATTAATTGATAGCCTTCAACATCTCTCTCCTGAAGAACAAAATGAAATTGTCCCTTCTTTATTATCAAAATCCTCGACCGAAACCATATCTCTGGATTCTAAAACCAAACAAGAAGAAATACCTCTTTACAAAACAATACCAGCCGTGTCTGAATCCTATCAACCACTTATACAAGCTATCCAAGAAAAATCGCAAAAAAATTATTACATCAAACGCCTGCGTGAAAAATACAAACCTGTTACCAATCCGCTGCGGCTAGAAGACTATGCAAAACAGTTAACTAAAAAAATATTCCCAGCATACTCGTAACGCTTGAATCACAACAAGCCATACAAGTTTTGCAAATCGCCTGCCTTCAGCAATGCCAACAAAATAATCGGCCAGTTTTTTGTATTAACTCACCCTCTGACTTAATCTGCGCTGCACCGTGGATAGAACGTGATATCAAAACCAACCAAGGGACTCTTAAAGAAGGTCCCGGCGGTCCTTTATATGATTTTTTACAGAAAAACAAGAACCAAAATCCAGTTTTGTTGGTGAATTATGTTAAATTCACTGCCAATGATATTATCCGTTTTAACACATTATTAGATGACCCTAACCCCTGCGTAGATGGGGCACCCTTTAAAGGTACCGTCATCGGTTTCGAAAATAAAAATAATCCGGATCGTTATCGAGGCCAAGATTTTATTGGCCGATTTAAAGAACGTGAAATATGCCCAGTCTTTCCTGATCAGTTAATCCTGCCCTCATTGCCCATTGCCTCTCCAGCTGAAATAGAAGAAAAAAATCTCAACCGCTATCGATTGAACTTTTTCATGCAGATAATTGGAAGCAAATATTACTCGGCACTTGGAAAATAAAAAAAAATAAATTTATTTTTGAAGAAGGAGTATTAGCTGCTCGCAAACTCCTTATTAGCAATGGTTTATGGGACGATCCTGAATTTCAATATTTCTGGCAGCAAGCATTGGCTGCGGGCTATATTGATGTATTACAACGAAAAGAAGGTTATGATTGGGAAGGACTCAACAAGCTAGTTTCTTTTAAAGAAGGTTTATTATTAAAAGATATTCCCACCTTAAATCCAGGATTATTCAGCCATTTCATTATCCAATATGAGGTAGATAGTAAACAAGAAAAAACCCTAGACACCCTGCCAGGTTTGATTGCTGCTTATCGCCAAAAAAATCCATCGGCAACCACCCTGGAAATCAATGTGACGCACAGTCTACCTGAAGATCAATGGGCAAGGATATTGTTTAGCTGCCAAGATAATCATCTTCACCTCATTGCTCATTGTGCCCCAGAAGTTAAACTACCCCCTGCTTGTTCCTGGGAAAAAAATGAAAAATCTTCTACGCTCATCGAGCGAACTACACATACGCAAATCATCCATAGTCAACACATCCACCAAACTGCTGCCAGCATGGCAACAACAGAAGAATGGCAAGTCATAGATATCTCAGAATGCAGTCATGCAGATTTATTGATGCGTTTAACCGTTACCTGGAGTAAACAAGAAAAGCGTTATCATTTTATGTCTTCTAACCAAGCTTTATTAGTTGGATTAGAAAACAATAAAAAAATCGTATTAAAAGGCGCCTTCTCTTCTACTTTAGCGGATATGCTCGCTCCCCTACTACTTAAAAGATTCTCTGAAAAAAACCCTGCCGGGCAATTAATCTTAATACCTAAAAATCCGGAAGTCTTTAATTATTTACCCCACACTGTAGCAAAACCCATCGAAGCGAAAGGAACCCAAGAAACCAAAGAAGCCAAAATAGAATTTAAAGCTATTCAATCCAAACATAAGAATGAACCTTTATCAATTAATTTTAAAAACAGTCAAAGCATTTCTGAAATTTTAACCCAACAACGTATTAAAGCCATTGATGAAGCTTTGGAAAAAGCCCCTTTTGTTTATTTAACCGGACCTACTGGTTCTGGTAAATCGAAACTCATACAAAAAGATTTTCTAGCGACGATAAAAAAACAACTAATCAAAGGCAGACTATATCAAGGTGAAGGCTCTCGAACAGGATGGGCACAAGATAAAGGACCCGGGAAAAAATATCTTTTTATTGATGAAGAGAATCTGAAAGGACGTCAATGGAGTGATTTTGAAGGTTTATACAATACACCACCCGGCATGCTCATCGATGGCATATACCAAACTTTAACAAAGGACCATTATGTTATTTTTGCAGGGAATCCGCTGAATTATGGTGGAGATAGAGAACAAGCCTCATTTTTCAGAATCATCCGGATCAACAAATAGAATTTCAAGAACTGCCTCCTGAATATATTTATCATGAGTCAATAAAACCATTATTTAAAAATCTGCTAGACGAGGAGCATGTAGAGAATCTCAGTCAAATCATTTTATCGTTATACCTTTTCTTGACGCAACGTTCCCATAATACTGTGTTAATTTCTCCGCGCGAAATAGAAATGATTGCTTTACTGACCATCGTTTATCTCAAGCAGTATCCCACAACCGATATCATTCAAACAGCCCGACATTACACTTATACCGTGGGAAAAACACTGGTTCCAGAAAAATATCAAGATGAATTTGAAAAACAATTTAAATCTGATCATTTAATTATCGAAGAAGAAAAACATGATAAACAAGATTTTCTCATCACCGCTTCTCGCGCGCCTGCCTGGGATTTATTAGGAAATGTACTGCAATTAAGAAACTGGCGCATCACTACACCAGGTCTCACAGAGGAACAACAGTATGCAGGGCTGGGGGGCATGATATTAGAAGGGGTTCCTGCTACTGGCAAAAGCGCGATCATTATCGCACGCTTATTAGCGGATGGATATCAACCCAGAGCATTGCATGATACTACACCGCCGCCAGAGAACCAAAAGTTCTTTTACCATCTGCCTGCCAGCATGGGCCCCAAAGAAAAAGAACGTTTTTTATTAACTAAATCTTTGCCTGAAGGCGCTATTACTCTCATCGATGAAATCAATGCTTCCCCCCAATTAGAGGCGACTGTTAATGCCATCACCATGGGCAAAACACCGGATGGTCAACGCCTTGAAACGCAGAAACCCGGTTGTTTAATTTTGGGTACCAGAAATCCAAGCGCTACGATGTCAGGCCGCATAGCAGAAACTTTAGCATTAGCGCGGCGCTTTCTCACGCTGCAAATTCCGCTGTACCCCCAACAAGAGCTTATCGATATATTAGAAAATAAGGGTGTATCCTTAAAAAGAGCACAAGAATTAGTAGAAGCTTATCAATTCACCTTGGCAGACGGTGTTCAACCAACATTACGGGATTTATTAGCTCTGGCTGATGAAGCTATTAAAATTGAGAAAGAAAAAATTGCAATAAAACCCATAGCGCGTCCTACTGAAAAAACTTTGAAAAACCTATCATTATTTAATACTCACAAAAAAATAAAAAAATCATCTTGTGAGCCTTACATTGCCAGCCCGGATGGCGCCACAAAAGACACCATTTTAATAAGGCAGCTAGCCTGAACTGTTTTGGGCTCTACCCCGTTTAATTCGTCTAATGATTGAATATAGAACGCATCTCATGCTATTCTAAACAAATGAAGAATAAAATAAAAAAAGAGAAGTTATGAAAATTACATTATTTCACATCCCGGATTCTGTATGGGAACATGATGTCATCTTCAATTACAAAGCCCCCAAAGATAAAGCTAGTTATGTACCTTCCGTACTCTGGATAGAAAAAATAATTCCTCTTATCGGTATCAAAGATCTGCTGAGTTTGGTGCAGGTTTCTCATGTCTTTTATGCTCTCATCAACAATAATAAAAATAACGAAAAGTTCTTTAATCTATTCACTACTACATTTTATTATTTGAAAGAGTTCTTTAGGCAGCCACCCACTGAGTCAAAAAAACCCTTGATGGAGCTAGGGTACCAGTTGAAAAATGCGTTAGAATTATATGATAAGACTGATTCTGATAGTTCTATATATGCCAGAAAATTTACTACGCTTCTTGAAACGGGCAGTATTACCGCCGCTTTGAGAATATTAGGTGATATTAACAATCCTATTAGCAAACCAAAGAAGTTCTACCATTCCAATCTATTACAAATAACTTTCGCTGAAAATTTATTATCAGTCCGTAGTCATGGAGGAAAGACAGTTGTTGAAGAATTAAAAAAATCCTTACAACCAAAATCAATCTCAATTTTAGAGGGTTTAAAAATTTATTCTTACGATAATATTATCCTGGATCAAATTTTCACCACTTTCATCTACAATTTTTATTCTAATTATTGTTCTGCAGATAATAATTTATTTGAATTTGACCCTCAAAAGCAAGCTGATCTCGTTTTAGAAAAGATAACTTTCCAACCTGCAAACTTTAGATTATGTAGTGAGCACAAGCAAGTCGCTATTTTTCAATTGTATATTGTCAGTTATGCTTGTAATTCATCCTTTTTTGAAAGAATTCATCCCCACATTCATAGCTCATCTCCTACTATACGTGACTATATTATCCCTTTTTGTATTAAATACAATCAGATTGAATTGGTTGAATTTTTTATTAAGAAAATCCCCCTACCTAAGGGCCACACAAATAATTTAATTGCAGACAGCGTTCAATACGCAGCTTCCTCAGCGATATATTTAATAATTGAAAACTTCGAAAAAAAGAGTACTGATCCCTCACCCATTAGTTCATTTTTTGAACTTTTTCTTAAAGGAAAAAATCCCGTTTTCCTTTACAATCTTCTCCGATTGAACCCTGAAAAATTTCTACAATTAGCACAGGATATTCAATTGCAGCAAAAAGCAATAATGATTGAATTACTCTGGAGATTAGGACCGTTCCCAGTAAAATGGCTTTTAGCAAACTGGCGAAACAAAGTATTAAAGGATGGAGGGAATGAAGTGAAGTCCTCTGGAAAAGTATTCTTAGAGTTAACATATCACTTTGCATCAAAAAATAACTTTGCAGCAACTAACTTCGATAATGTTCGGCGTGATTATGAAGATTTGAGCATACTCATTCTAAAACATTCACCCTTCCCTTCCGAGCATGCTCAGGAAATATTAATAACGCTGTCTTGCCGCCATGTTCCTCGCCTCCTTAGCGAGGCATCCGCGCTAATCACCCAACAACAGCCACCAATTTCGAGTTTGCTGTCAGAAAGTCTTTTGAATTTGAGGAACCGTAAACGGACCTTAGGAAACGATCCGGTTCAACAGGATCAGAGAATAGCAGGAGTCACCCATTAATGGGAAAATTAAAAAAAGTATCCGGATATGGCTCATTTTTAAGGGTAAAATGCCACCATTCTTCTTTAAGAGGCACAAAACCATATTTTACCATTAACATTTGCAATAACTGACGATTATGTTGCGCAATATCATTTACCTCCGTATTATCGATATGCGAAAGTTCATCCATACAATCAAAGCCGGTTCCCATATCAATACTACCATCTTGAAAGCGGGTAAGATAAGGCGCGAGACAAGCCACCAATTTCTTTTTTGGATCATATTTTTCTTGATGTGTTACTGAAATCGGAACAATAGTTAAATCCATGGTACTGCCACGAGTATGTCCGGATTTCTCAGCTACATAACCCAATTTAAAAAAATCAGCTTTATTCACGCGAGGATAAAATTCTGCTTTCATTTGTTGCAACTCAGGTTTTTTACTCCAAGCAATAAATTCATCTACCGCTTGCTGAGGCCTATAACAATCATAGACTTTCAAAGAAAGCGCAGATGCTTTTAATTCGCTTTGGACTTTAGCCAGCGCTAATGCTGCCGGTTTCGTTAATATACACTCGCTTGCGTGATAACCTGCAATAGGATGCCCTATAAAATTATGTGCGGTAGCGTAACGGATATCTTGTTGTATGCTCGGATCAATGTCTCTTAAATAAACAAAACCAGGAGGTAATCCGGCATAAGCTAGGATATGAACCACATATAAACCCAAACCACCCAAAAAAATTAAAATTTTTTTCATCTGATCCTCCTAGGTATTGGTTACTCTGATTTGCTAATTTGCTAATCTAGTTATAAAATGGCCAAATGGATCTTAACAAATATCAGGAGGATTTGCGATGCGAAAAATACTAACAATTGCCCCCGCATTTTTGTTATCGGCAGGATTGGTACTTATGCCGGTTGCATCAATGGCGGATACTAACTCTAAACCTATTTTATTAAAGGTTTCGGAGATCGTGTTTCATCCGGCTCCAGGATTTCCTAAAGGAGCTGAAATCGTTAACATACGTGGCGATTTAACCAAAGCTGAACCCTATACTCTGAGATTTAAATTACCCGATGGGTTTGTGATTCCTTCACATTGGCATACTACCGATGAACAAGTTACCGTTTTGTCAGGCACATTAAATGTAGGTAGTGGTGACCAAGTGGATAAATTAAAGTCAACTCCTTTATCTGCGGGATATCAGCTTGTTCCTGCTATGGAGCATCATTATGTCTGGAGCACAGGGGAAACTATTTTTCAGTTGGATGGCATAGGCCCAAGAACAACAGCGTTCGTGAATCCTGACGAATGGAAGGCTCTTATACTTAAAAGCAATCAATAAGGGAGTGTTATCATGCGTAAGATAAAAATTAGCATATTCATTGTTATTTTTTCTTTGTTTTTACCCATACTTTCACTAGGAGCAGCGCCTGCATGGCAAATCGTACCTGCTGAAAGTAAACTCACCTTTACAGCAACTCAAAATGATGCGCCGGTATCTGGTGAATTCAAGAAGTTCACGTCGACTATTAATTTTGATCCCGCTCAATTAGATAATAGTAATGTTAAAGTGGTAGTGGATACGAGTTCTATTTCAGATGCATACAATCAGCTGGCAGATACCCTTAAAGGGGCTGATTGGTTTAATGTAAAGCAATATCCACAAGCCATTTTTACGTCCACAAAGTTTACCAAGACCGGTGATCAAACTTATCAAATTGACGGTACATTAACCATTCGAGATAAGACATTGCCGGTTACATTGACGTTAACGCAGGAAGCATATACCGATAGCAAAGCCAGTTTTAAAGGCAGCACAACCATCAAGCGCACGGCATTTGGAATAGGCCAGGGTGAATGGGCAAACACCAAAGCAATCAAAGATGAGGTTCGTATTGATTTTACCATTTCTGCGGTGAAGTGATAATTTCTACCTTAATCCAAAGGTCCGCCGATTTTTGCGAATTCACTCTGCATTTTATGATAGATTGCTAATAATTGTGTTTATGAAGAAACGTCAAATACAAAATACTGCAGTCATTACATCTGCATTAGCAGCTTCTCTGGTTGCAATATTCGCAAACACTGATTGGTTTTCGACCACACCCAAAGCGACAAAAACCCAAGAACGTTGCTATGA